>NZ_OBQD01000004.1:121233-392397 GCF_900220975.1 Rhizobium subbaraonis
TGTGCAGGCCGGGTGATCCCCCTCCGCCCGTCCGCCCTTGCGCCTTGCACCCCCCGGTCTCGGCGACGGCCAGGGTTGCAGCGCAGCGCTGCGCTCCAACCCAGACCAATGAGGAAAAAGACCATGACGACCAATGCACAGATCACGACCGTTGCCGAACATGGCGAAACGGTTTTCATCCCGCTCAACAAGCTCAAGAAGCACCCGAAGAATGCCCGCAAGACCCCGCATAGCGAGGCGTCTATCGAGGGGAAAGCGGCGAGCATCGCCGCCAAGGGGATGCTGCAAAACCTTGTGGTGGAGCCGGAAGCGAACGCGGAGGGGGAGCCAACCGGCTTCTATCTGGTCAGCGTCGGAGAAGGCCGCAGGCTGGCGCAGCTTCTGCGCGTCAAGCGCAAGGAGATCAAGAAGACCGAGCCGATCCGCTGCGTTATCGACACCGCGAACGACGCGGCAGAGATCAGCCTTGATGAGAACGTCAACCGCGAGAACCTGCATCCCGCCGATGAATTTGAACGCTTCCGCGAGCTTTCGGAAAATCGCGGATGGGGCGCGGAGGAAATCGCGGCCCGGTTCGGTAAGTCCGCGCATGTGGTGAAGCAGCGGCTTCGCCTCGGCGCTGTCAGCCCCAAGCTGATTCAGGTTTACCGCGATGGCGGGCTGACCATGGACCAGTTGCAGGCGTTCGCCATCACCGACGACCACGACCGGCAGGAGCAGGTTTTTGAAAACCTGTCCCATAATCGCGAGCCGTGGATCATCCGCCGCGACCTGACCGCCTGCAATGTGGCGGCTTCGGATCGGCGGGCGGTGTTCGTCGGCGCGGAAGTCTATACCGAGGCGGGCGGCAACATCATCCGCGACCTGTTCACCGAGGATCGCGGCGGCTTCTACGAGGATGCCGCGCTGCTGGACCGGCTTGCGCTGGACAAGCTGGAAAGGACCGCCGCCGAGGTTCAGGAGGCAGAAGGGTGGAAATGGGCTTCGGCCTATATCGACTGGCCTCACGCCCACGGCATGCGCCGCACCTATCCGCAGCCGGTGGAGCTTTCCGAGGAACAGGAAGCCGCCTACGAAGCCGCGCAGGAGGAACTTGAGCGCCTGTCAGCGGAATGGCAGGACGCAGATGCGGACCTCCCGCCCGAAGTGGATCAGCGTCTTGCGGAGCTTGAAGCCGAGATCGAGCGGATCGACGGGCTGCGCTATGCCTACGATCCAGACGAGATCACGCGAGGCGGCGTTTTCGTGGTTCTGAACCATGATGGGGAAGCCCGCATCGAGCGCGGTTTCATCCGTGCCGAGGACGAGGCCCCGGAGCCGGAGGAAGCCGAAAGCGCAGACGGCGGCACCATCATCGACGGGGTGCGCGTCAACGCCGATGGCGAAATCATCGGGGAAGACGGCGAATATGACGAGGACGGGAACCACATTTCCGCGCTCGACGCCGAGGACGAGGAAGCGGAGGAAGACGGCAAGCCCCTGTCGGACTCGCTCATCCGCGACCTGACCGCCCATCGCACCCTTGCCTTGCGTCTCGCCCTTGGCGAGCAGCCGGACATGGCCTTGATCGCCGTTATCCATGCCCTTGCCGCGCAGACCTTCTATCGCGGTGGAGGGGATGCCCACGCCCTCGAAATCCGCCCGATCAGCGCCAGCCTTGGCGGACATGCGGACGGCATCGAGGACACGGCGGCGGCGAAGGCGCTGGCGGATCGTCATGCCGGATGGGCGGCGGACATGCCCCGCGACGTGGCCGATCTTTGGGGCTTCATCGCCGGTCTGGACCATGCCAGCGTCATGGCGCTGTTCGCCCATTGCGCCGCGCAGACCGTCAACGCCCTCAAGCTGCCATGGGAGCAGAACAAGCGTCACGCCCATGCAACGGCGGACAGGTTGGCGACGGCGGTTGCGCTCGACATGACGGCGCATTGGACGCCGACCGTTCGGGCCTATTTCGGGCGCGTCACCAAGGCCCATATCCTTGACGCCGTGCGGGAGGCGCTTGGCGACGAGGCGGCGGAACGCATCGCGGACAAGAAGAAGCCGGAAATGGCGGAAGCGGCTGAACAGCTTCTGGCCGGAACCGGCTGGCTCCCGCCGATCCTGCGCACCGAGCGGCCCGCATGGCTGGCGGTGGACGAGCAGCCGGAAGCTCCCGCCATGGAGGACGAGCCTTTCGCCGTGGCGGCGGAATGAAGGATGGGCCGGGATCGCATCAGCGGTCCCGGCCTGCCACCCGGAAAAATCCGGCCGCGCGGCTTCCCCGCGCGGCCGGATGACCTCGACAGAACAGGAACACATCGGCACATATCGGAACGTGCAGCGGCCATCATGGCGATTGCACGAAAGGCGGTGCCGTCAGCAAAGGTGAAACATCATGGTCGCCGTCATGTTCATGAGCGTTGCGCTGGTCGTGCTTCTCTGCGTCCTCGCCTACAATCTCGCCGTCTATGCGCTGCCCTTTTTCGTAGGACTGGCCGCGGCACAATTCGCCTACGAGACCGGCGCTGGCCTGATCGGTGCGGGACTCGTCGGCCTGTTCTCGGCGGGTGCCGCCTTTGGCATTCTGGCCGGGCTGTTCGAGACGATCCGTTCGCCTGTCATCCGCCTGATCGTCGCGCTGATCTTCGCAGCGCCCGCCGCCGTCGCGGGCTATGCTCTGGTCTATGGCGTCACCAAGGAAGCCGTCCCGTCCGACATCTGGCGGCAAATCTTCTGTATCGCTGGCGGCGGATTCGTCGGCTTCTCTGCCTTGGCGCGGCTGGTTAACGGTGTCGGCCAGCCCGCGAGATAAGGGCTTGGAACCGACTGGCAGACCAAGGCGACGGCCAATCTTGACATGATAAGGAATATTCCTTACATTCCACTCGACCGATTTATGGAGGCCCGCCATGGGAGCGCTGCTGAAAGAAGAAAGCACCATCACCGCCAAGGGACAGACCACCGTGCCGAAGTCCGTTCGGCAGGCGCTGGGCGTTGACTATGGTGGACGCATTGCCTTTCTCATTGATGAGCAGCATCGCGTCTATGTCCAGAAGGCCGAGATTGAAGAAACCGCCGATCCCGTGATCGATCGCTTTCTCGAATTTCTCGCGCGGGACATGGCGAAGCACCCCGAGAAGTCTGTTCTTCCGTTCCCGCAATCCTTGCTCGACCGGGCTGTTACCCTGACGGCGGGCATGACGGTCGATCTCGATGCCGAGATCAAGGGGGACGTTTCGATCTGACATGCCGACGATCAATGGCTGGACGGTCCTCGCACACCCTCTCTTTCTCGATCAGTGGGAAAAGCTGATCGAGGCGGTCGACGCGCTCAAGGCGAAGAAACCGGACGATTATCAGAAATCCGCCGACGCCAAGTTGCTTGCGTCCTTGGTCCAGCTCGTCACCGTCAATGTGCCATCGGACCCGACAGCATCCATCTATCGGCAAGGCGCGACTCTTGGCGATGACCGCAAGCACTGGTTTCGCGCCAAGTTCGGCAATGGTCGTTTCCGGCTCTTTTTCCGCTACAGCAGCACCAGCAAGGTCATCATCTTCGCCTGGGTGAACGACGAAAACAGCTTGCGGACCTACGGCTCCAAAACGGATGCCTATAAGGTCTTCAAGGGGATGCTGGATGACGGCAATCCCCCCGACGATTGGGACGCGCTGCACAAAGAGGCTTCCGACGCCAAGGCCGTTGCACGGCTGGAAAAAGCCTCGCCCCCGAATCCATGACGAATGCTGTTGAACGTCACAGAATTGGGCGTTGCCCTCCGGGCCGGGCTTTCGGCTGCGCCGGAACCACGCCAAGGGCGCGTTTCCGCCATTCGGCTTCAATCCCATAACGCAAGGGGTGGCGGCGGACATTTCGCGGGAAGCTCCCATCCGGTTGGTGAGGCGGTCTCGGGAGCCGGTCACTGTCGCCACGGCAGCCCCATGATGACGTTAGGCTTTCCGTCCGCTTCGACGGGCGGGGCGGATCAGCGCCAGAAAGCTCGGATCATCCGCTTGGCGAGGGAGTGCGTGTCGCCCCGCAAACGGTTTTCCGGCCACACCGAGCACGCCAGCACCGGCGAAGGTCAGACGAAGCCGTGCCCGCCGACGCCCCGTTGGTATCATACGAACTTGGCCTTGACGTTGAGGGTCAGGGTGGAAAGGACCGCACCCAAGGCGACCGGCGCAGCGTCCCCGATCCCGGCGAGGCGCAGGACGGCCGCCATTGCCGTATTCCCGCGATTTCCTGAAACGGGCGCTCCATTCGCGTCCTCGATTGGCACGGTCTGACCGAAGACCGGCTTCGCCTCGCTCGTCTTCCCGCAACGTCCGTCGCCAACTTTTTTCCGCCGCCTTCGGCTTTGCATCGCGAACCAAAAAAGCCGTCGTCGGCCGCCTTCCACGTTGTTCCAGCCCCGAGGGGTGCGGGGCCGATCGTCCCCGGTCTCACGACCACCATCGAGGTCGCAATGGTGCGGCCCGACAGGAAAAGGAATACGACAATGGCGACCATCGGCACCTTCACCCAGAACGAGAACGGCGCGGGCTTCACCGGCGCGGTCAAGACCCTGACCCTCAACGTCAAGGCCAAGTTCGTCCTCAGCGAGGCCGACAGCGAGCGCGGCCCCGACTTCCGCATCTTCGCCGGCGCTACCGAGTTCGGCGCGGCCTGGAGGAAGACCGCCCGCGAGACACAGCGCGAATACCTCTCCGTCAAGCTGGACGATCCGAGCTTCCCCGCACCGATCTACGCCAGCCTGGTCGAAGCCGAGGACGGAAAGTCCCACAACCTCATCTGGTCCCGCCGCAACGGCGACTAAGACCGGCCCCCCGGAATTGCCCCGCTCAACCGAGCGGGGCTTCTTTTTGCTCATCTCCGCCGTCTTTCAGGAAACAAGGAGATCAGGATACACGGCTTTCCGGTTTTCAGGATTTGCGTATCCCGATTGGATCTTCTCCCCGTCCTCCGCTTTGCTCTGGCCGGGCGGATTGCTTGGGGGCGCTGCCCCCTGGCTTCGCCATGAACAAAGGAGAATGGCCCGCTTGGGGCTCAGCCATCCGGTTGGCGAAGTACCAGGCTCGCAAGAGCCAGCAGGTTGCGGAGAGGCTGACTCTGATTTCGCGGCGACCACACGGCCGAAAAGGGGATGGTTTCCGGCTCGTCGCGGATCGGCAGAAAGGCGACATTGGCGGTGTTCGCCGCAGCGCCTTCCTCGACGAAAATCGAGACGCCATGCCCGGCCGCGATCATCGACAGCAGCGCGCTACGTCCGACATCGACGCGGCGGATTGTTGGCGTCGGCCATTTTCCGGCCGAGCGCAGCACGATCAGATCGTGGACCTGCGGGCCGGTGCCGCCATGGCGGACAAGGAAGGTTTCACCCGCAAGCTGCCGCCATTCGACATCCTGCATTGCGGTCAATGCATGCCCTGCCGGCAACGCCACCATCAGGCGGTCGCGCCAGATCACGCGGGAATTTAGATCGGGGATTTCGTGGGTGCGGGCCATGAAAGCGAGATCGAGCCTGCTTTCGCGCACCATGAGTTGCGCGTCGCGCGCGGTGCCTTCGGTGATGTGCAGGCCGACGCCCGGATGGTCGGCGTGGAAGCGCTCCAGCAGCCGGTCGAGGCAGCAGCCGGGCGTGAGCGCATGGAGGCCGATGCGAAGCTCTCCGTCCTCGCCGCGCCCCTGCATCCCGGCGGTCTGGATGGCGCGATCAAGGATGCCGATGGCGTCTTCGACCTGATCGACGAAACGGCGTCCGGCTTCGGTAAGGCGTACCCCGCGCGTGTTGCGGTCGAAGAGAATGATGCCAAGGTCTTTCTCTAGTGTCTTGATCCGAGTGCTGACGCTCGACTGGCTGACGCCGAGCGCCAGGGCGGCGCGGTGAAAGCTGAGATACTCGGCAACCGCGAGAGTTTGAATCAATGCGGTCATAGGAATACGCCCGCGAAGCAATGTGGTTGGTTGAGTCGAATCGGTGCTCTTGTGAATCCGCCTCCTCATCGCCCATACTTCGGTCAGGAAGTGACGGTTATCGCGTCGGCTGCCGCGCGAGTTCCCCAACGCGCGGTCATGCGGTGATTTCTGGTGCTGAAACGATGTCGCGTTCCGTCAGGATGCGATCAATCAGACCCCATTCAAGCGCTTCCTCAGCGGTCATAAAGCGGTCGCGGTCCATCCCTTGCTCAAAATCCTCATAGGAGCGTTTGCAATGTTGGGCATAGAGTCGGGTCATGCGCTGCTTGGTTTTCAGGATTTCTTCGGCATGGATCAGCATGTCCGATGCCTGTCCTTGGAAGCCGCCTGACGGTTGATGAATGAGAATGCTGGCGTTCGGTAATGCGGCGCGCTCGCCGGGTTGGCCTGCCATAAGCAGGAAAGACCCCATTGAGCGGGCTGTTCCCATGCAGAGCGTATGAACCGGTGCTCGGATGTATCGCATGGTGTCATACATGGCGAGGCCGCTGGTGACGACGCCACCGGGGGAATTGATATAGAGTTGAATCGGCCTTTTGGGATGCTCGGCTTCCAGGAACAGCAACTGCGCGCAGACGAGCGCGGAAACGGTGTCGTTGACCTCGCCGTTCAGGAAAATGATCCTCTCGCGGAGAAGACGGGAATAGATGTCGAAAGAGCGTTCTCCACGGCTGGATTGCTCGATGACCATAGGGACGAGTTGCATCGCTTCGCGCATGGGCGAACTCCTGTAGGTTAGGATTTAAGGTGGCTGGCTAAAGCGTCAGGCAGCCAGCATCATCAACGACGCATTGCTGTTCGCCGCTGGCGGAATCTTCGGAGCCAGCCTCGTATCAGTCAGACCGTGAACGATCCTGAGTATCGTGCCGCCGTTGGCGTCGGGCCTGACCTGAAATGTAACGATGCTCATAAGGAAGGGCGGCTCATCGTCCCGCATCCTGTAGCTGACTTCCTCGCCCGGTGCCGTGGAGATCGGCGCGGCATCCGCCAGTTCCTGCCCGGGCAGCCATTTATCCCGAAAGGCGGGAATACTGATCGCCCGCCAGACTTTTTCCGGAGGAGCGTCGAGTTCGCATTCAAGCACCAGATCTTTTTCCTGCCTTTCGGCCTCCGTCTCGCTCATTGGTCCATGTCCTTTAGTAAAGCCTTCAACGCATCAATCCGGGCTGGCCAGTAAGCCCGATACTTCGCCAGCCACCCGGCTATCAGCGCGAGGCCGTCTGGATCGACCTCGTAGTTCACGAAGCGCCCCCGCCGTTCTTCGCGGACCAGCCGCGCACTGCGCAGGACGGAAAGGTGCTGGGACATGGCCGGTTGGCTGATGTCCATGCCGTCACGCAGAGCGCTGGCGTTCATGCTGCCGCTCGCCAGCTTCTCGAAGATCGCGCGGCGAGTCGGGTCGGCCAGAGCTTTGAAAATCTCGTTCTCGATCATACCAACAGATAAGCACAAACTTATCTGATTCGCAACGCTTCATCTCGTTACTGCTGAATTTTCCGCAAATAGGGAGATCAGGAAACACATCTCTCCAGCTTTCAGGTTTTGCGTATCCTGATCGGATCTTCTCCCCGGCCTCCGCTTTGCTCCGGCCGGGCGGTTTGCTTGGGGGCGCTGCCCCCTGGCGCGGCACAAGGGCGGCCGGGCGGTATCCCCAGCCTTCCGCGCGGGTATGTGCTTCCGCACCTTCGTCATGACTTCGATCCGCTTCGTGCAGGCCGGGTGATCCCCCTCCGCCCGTCCGCCCTTGCGCCTTGCACCCCCCGGTCTCGGCGACGGCCAGGGTTGCAGCGCAGCGCTGCGCTCCAACCCAGACCCATAAGGATCAAGATCATGACCTATCATCACCTTGCTACCCGGTTCGGCCGCAACAGCCATCAGATCAGCGGGCGCGAAGCGCTCGACAATGAGGCGCTTTATCGGCATGTCCCGTCCATCTTCGCCCGCGAGGCCCATGACAGCCGGTCGGAGCGTTACGTCTATGTCCCCACCATCGACATCGTGGAGGGGCTGCGCCGGGAAGGATGGTTCCCGTTTTTCGCCGTGCAGTCGGTTCCGCGCGACGGCAGCCGCCACGGCCACGCCAAGCATATGCTGCGCCTGCGCCGGGATGACGGCATCGGCAAGGAGGAGGCGGCGGAAGTCATCATCGTCAATTCGCACGACGGAACGAGCAGCTACCAGATGTTTGCGGGAATGCTCCGTTTCGTCTGCACCAACAGCCTTGTGGCGGGAGAGCGGTTCGATGACGTGCGCGTTCCCCACAAGGGCAATATCCAGCATGACATTATCGAAGGCGTCTATACCGTCGCGGAGGACTTCCCCCGGCTGATAGACGCCAGCGAAACCATGAAGGAAATCCAGCTTGGTGAAGATGAGCGCCGCGTTCTGGCCGAGGCCAGCCTTGTCGCCCGCTATGGCAAGGAAGAAAGCCCGATCCGCCCGGATCAGATCATCCAGCCGCGCCGCCGCGAGGATGCCGGACAAAACCTCTGGATGACCTACAACACCATTCAGGAGAACATGATACGCGGCGGATTGCACGGACAGCGGCGCAACGCCGAAGGCCGCATCCGTCGCAGCCAGACACGCCCCATCAACGGCATCGACCAGAACGTGACCCTTAATCGCGCCCTTTGGACGCTTGCCGAGGGGATGCAGCGCCTCAAGACCCGATGACCGCCAAACCGTAGAGCCGGAAAACCGGCTCTACGGTTTTCCGGCTTTTAGGTTCCTAGATTTTTGCGCCGATCCGGCGCAGCGGATCGGCGGCGCGGCCATACCCGAAACACGGCCGCCGCTCGCCGGGCTATGCCCGGCTCGCGAATCCAGATAAGCACGTTTAAGACAAAAATAACCAAATAATATATCGAGTTACTGACACCAGTTATATGTTTGGTGCAGCTACAGCCGCTTCCCGAAATCCCGCAGGCTTCCAGTTCGGGTCTCTCTTGGACGGCCCCGAAATTCGGAGGTAGCGCCATGCTTAGCATCGACTGGCGTGCTCCGGCGGCTTACGCGCACACCAAGTCTCTACCTGCCGCCGGTTTCGCCTGGGAATATCTTCGTCGCAACGACGAATATCGTCATGATTTCCAGATCATCACCCTGACCGGACGGCTCGGTGAAAGGCAATTGGAGCGCTTCGCGCAGCGCTGGGGGTTGCGATTTCCCAAGCGACCCCGACGCATCGCCTGATCGCCAGCCCCCATTTTGGTCTCCGCGCCTTCAGCCGCAGGCGGTCATGCTGTCGCCTGTTGAACAGGAGGCCGCGGAAACCGAGCTGCTGGTCGCTCTCGCCCATCTCGATGGTCTCGATCTGCGCCGCGCGGCCGATGGCTGGCATGGCGTCTGGCAGGTCGGCGACATCGCACACCAATTCTGGCTGCCGGACGCGGTGCCTGACGCCGCAGCCTTCTATGCCGTGACCTTGCCGATGGATTCGTTTCTGGAGCTTCGCGTCCATGCGGCGCGTCGCCTCTGGCGATCCCTGACGCGGCGCTCGCCGGGGCCGCCCATCGGCATTCTGCCCGAACAGCTCCGGCAATGGCACATCCTGTCCCTGCGCGCGCTGGATGCGCGACTGCGCGGCGAGAGTTACCGCACCATTGCTGAAGTCCTGCTTGGATTTCAGGGAACGAAAGAGGATTTCGAGGGCGACCCAAGCAAGAACAAGGCTCGCCGCCTGGTCGCGCACGGCGTCAGGATGATGCGGGGCGGGTATCGGATGCTGCTTCACTACCCAATCAAGCCTGACAAGCGTTGAGGGGCAATCAAACGCAAACTGCTGCAAGCCATGTCGCGCGCTTTCTGACTCCCAAACAGGGAGCGCGGCGGCCCGGAATCCTCGCCGCGAAGTGTCGTAAATATCTGTCGCAAAACCTCGACTTTTGCACGAGACATTTGCGACAGGTTTTTCCCTGTAAATTCAGCGCTGGCCTGTCCTGATGCGAAAATCAGGATTTTCGCGACAACCGCACACCCTGCACCATGGAAACACCCGCTAGCGTGACGACGAAGCCGGCGAGCTGCGCGGCGGTCAGCGTCTCACCAAAGAAGACATAGGCTTGCAGGGCCGCAGCGGGCGGCACCAGCAGCATAAGCGCCGTGATCCGGGTCACGTCGCCATGCCGGATCATCCAGACGAACAGGGCCGTGCCGCCGAGGGAGAGCGCACCCGCCGACCAGATCAGGGCGAACCAGAGCGCCGGTGCGTTGTCCCATTGCAAGGTGCCAACTGTGATCGCGAGCGTCCCGGCCACGATGGCAGCGCCAAGATGCTGGACCGCGCCGGCCGCGCGTAGATCGGCGGTCGCCAGCGACGACTTTTGCACCATCGTCCCGACCGTCAGGGCAAGGATGCTGAACAGCCCGAGCGCGATGGGAAGCGCCGGCAGCCCCTCGATGCCGACACCGGCCAGACGTGGCGACAGCACGAGCGCAACGCCCGCAAAGCCGATCACCAGTCCCAACACCGTCCTACGACTGATAGGACCGCGCAGGATGAGGACGACAATCAAGGCGGTGAACAGCGGTTGCAGCGCGCCGATGAGCGCCATCACGCCAGCCGCGAGGCCGTTGGCGACCGCCCACCAGCTCGCCCCGAGATAGACGCCGTTCATCACCATGCCGGCAAGAAGATGCCCGACGAACTGCTTACCTTTCCGGCCACGGCACATTGCGCACCAGAATGGTGAAGCCGACGACAGCGATCAGGAAGCGGAAGGTCAGGAACAGATTCGGGTCTGCATGGGGCGCGACGGCGCGCGCGGCAATGAAGCCGGTCGACCAGATCAGGATGAGAAGTGCAGGAGCGCCAACGGCTTGCAGCATAGGAGACGGCCCCGCATTGCGCGGGGCCGGATCGTCTTAGCGCATGACGCGCCGGATAGCCGGCACGAGCACCAGCGCCAGAACGATCTTGAGAATGTCACCGAGAATAAACGGCGTCAGGCCAAACGCGATGCTCTTTTCCGCACCGAACAGGACAGCCAGCCAAGCGATGCCCGGCACATAGACGGCCACGGTCGCCAGCAGGATCGCGCCAAGGGCGGTCGGCAAGCGGTTCAGCGCGCCGCGTTCGGCAAAATAGCCTGCGACGACAGCGGCAAGGAAGAATCCGAGCAGATAGCCGCCGGTCGGTCCCGCCATGTAGGCAATGCCCGCCCCGCTCTGGAAAACAGGCAGGCCGAGAGCACCTTCGACAATGTAGGCAAGAATGGTCGCCCCGCCGAGCCGAGCGCCGTAGGCCATGCCGATGACGATGGCGACGAAACTCTGCATGGAGAGCTTTACCGGCCAGAACGGCACCTGAATATGAGCGGCGATCGCCATAAGGGCACTGCCGATCAGGATGAGGGCAGCGGCGCGCGCCATGCTGTTGCCAGCGGTTTGCGGCCAGAGGCGGCCGATGAGGGTTGGTTGTGCGGCGGATAGGACGGTCATGGGCGCTCCTTTGCGATATTATCTATAATTTCTAGATTCTATCGCTAATTAGTCCACGGAATTGATGACAAGGCAAGAGCCGACCCACACGGCAGCGTCAGCGCGCCCCCGTTGCCGGCAAGGATGGCGATGGTCCCGGCTTCTTTCCTACCCATTGGACATGGCGGGCCAGCACCGAGGCGGCAGCTTCTACCTGCCCCGCCCGCAACGCATCGAGGATGGCCCGATGATCGCGGTCGGTCGGCGCTTCCCATTCCGCCCGCCAGCCGGAGAACAGAAAGCGGGCGCTGGCCGTATGCAGATCGTCAATCGCCTTCAGGAGTCGGGGCATGGCGCAAGGCGTCAGGATCAGCCGATGAAAGGCGCGGTTTGCTTCTTCCCACGCCTGCACGTCGCCGGCCTTGTCGCCCGCCCTGGTGGCGTCCTCGGCCTGATCCAGTATCGCCTTGGTCAGATGCGGCGCGGCATGGCGCAAAGCGAGCACCTCAAGGGCGGCGCGCATCTCCGCCACTTCCTTGATTTCATCCATGCTGAAACCGGCGACCCGAACGCCCCGGCGTGGCGCGCTGACCACCAGCCCCTGCGATTCCAGACGCCGGAACGCCTCGCGCACCGGCACATGGCTCGCGCCAAATTCTTCGGCAATATGATCCTGGCCCAGCCGGGAACCCGGTTCGAGCGCGCCCGAAATGATGCGCTCGGCAAGCGCCTTGCTGATCCGCACCGCGATTGTGTCGTCTTTAGCGTCTGTCATGAATTATAGATAATTCCGACACCGCCAGCCGTCGAGCGGCTAAATACTGCGTCGCAAAACTCCCAAAACCCGCGACAGGAAGCGAGATGAATACAGCCGTCATCTTCAGGCTTTGTTCGCAGCCGCCTGTTCGAGTATCCGCTTGTAGCCTTCGCGTGAAAGCCACTGCGCGCGTTCGAGGTGGCTTTGCCAGCATCGATAGGTCCGCAGTTCTTCAAAGCTCGGATCACGGTGCAGTACGATCTGCGCCACTTCCTTCCAGTCCGCATCTTCGGCCTTGGCGTCGAGAAGGCGCATATAGGTCACGAAATGCCGCTCGTCATAGGTGGTGATCTCGTCTCCTGTCGGCGCGATGTCATCCACATCGGGATCAAGTTCGACCGGAACCCGCATCGTCATTCCCCTTCATCCTGGGAGAGCGATGGCTTGCGGTGCGCCCCCGCAAACAAAACTCTCTGACTCCTGGTGATCGGGGAGTTAGTAACCGTGTTGGACGGCCCCATGGCCTTTAGCTGGAAAGCCTGTTGCATACGCCACAGGCTCCCCGACCATAGGGTCAAGGAGTGTGGTGCCGTCACGGCCGGCACCAACCGCCAACAGGGGTTACTACGCCCCAGAGCAGCGCGTCTGCTCCGCCTGTATTCTTAGCCGAACCGCGCGCGAATGTCTTTGGCAATTCTGTGCGACAGGCATTGAACCGCTGAAATCTCTCGCCTTTTCCGGCTGACGATCACACGTCAGGGGGGTGCCGCCAGCGCATAGGCGCAACTGCGGCACGCTACAGGCCGCCGATCCCTCGCCATCGTCCGCCACAGCCCGCTGTCGCTGCGACAGCCGCCTGTCTGACGAACCGGAGAGAGATTCCATGGCCATCCGCCCCAATGCGGACCTGCCGCCGCGCTTGCTGCGCACAAAAGAAGCCGCGCGCTTCCTCGGCCTGTCCATCCGCACCCTTGAGAAGCATCGCACCTATGGCACCGGTCCGACCTACCGCAAGGTCGGAGGCCGCGTCCTCTACGCCGTCCGCGATCTGGAGGCGTGGAGCGCGATCGGCACCCGCAAATCCACCAGCGACAAGAACGCCGGCACGGTCTTCGCCGCCCGCCCGCTGACGCCAAAAGAGCGGGACGAACTGTAAATGCTGCGCGACGACGATCCCAGACCCGCGCCGCCGAACGAAGATAGCGAGCGCACTCGCCTGGACCCGTTCATCGTGGCGACCGGCGACGCCGCTCCGCGCGACCAGCGCGATTTGATGGAGCGGCCGTTCTTCTCGCTGGCGAAGCGACCGCGCACCACGCCGATCCTCTACCGGGCCGCCGATGTCGAGGTGCAGGTCTTCGCCATGCCCGAACATGGCATGGCGACGATCTGGGATGCTGATGTGCTGATCTGGGCCGCAAGCCAGATCGTGGCGGCCGAGAACAACGGCATCGCCACGTCGCGGTTCTTCCGTTTCATGCCCTATCAGCTTTTGCGCTCGATCGGGCGAGCCACCGGAAACCGCGACTATCTGTTGCTCAAGGCCGCGCTGGCGCGCCTGCAGTCGACCGTCATCGCCACCACCATCCGTAACGGCAAGCATTGGCGGCGGCGGCAATTCTCATGGATCAACGAATGGGAGGAAATGACCACCCACTCCGGCCGGGTGGAGGGCATGGAGTTCGTCCTGCCCGAATGGTTCTACAACAGCGTCATCGACCGCTCGCTGGTCCTGACCATCGACCCGGCCTATTTCCGGCTGACCGGCGGCATCGAGCGCTGGCTCTACCGCGTCGCCCGCAAGCACGCCGGACGCCAGCCTGAGGGCTGGGCGTTCGAGGTTTCCCACCTTCACAAGAAATCCGGCAGTGCGGCGCGGCCGTCCGATTTCGCGCTCGACCTGCGCCGGATTGCAGCCCGCCAATCGCTGCCCGGATACCTGCTCCAGAGTGAATGGGAAGATGGGCGCGAACTGCTGCGGTTTCTGCCCGAAAATCTATCCACAGTGCCTGTGGATAACCATGTGAATCCTATCGGGACATTAGGCGCACGCAGTATCGGGACATTAGGCGCAAATCTCGCGCCGGACTCTATAGAAGAATCTAACAAAGAATCTAACTCTTCTTCTTTGACGCGCGCGCACGCGATCCGTGGTGCCGGTGCCAGTGCCGATAGTCGTGCTGCTTCCAGCCGACGAGGTGCGCCATGATCGTCGCGCTTCTCAACCAGAAGGGCGGCGTCGGCAAGACCACGCTGGCGCTGCATCTCGCCGGAGCCTGGGCGCAGCGGGGTCAGCGCGTCATCCTGATCGACGCCGATCCGCAAGGCTCCGCGCTCGACTGGTCGCAGACGCGCAGCCATGAGGGCCTGCCAAGGCTGTTCAGCACCATCGGCCTGGCCCGTGACACCTTGCACCGGGAAGCCCCGGAACTGGTCCGTGACGCCGATCACGTCGTCATAGACGGGCCACCCCGCGTCGCCGCTCTGATGCGCTCGGCGCTGCTCGCCGCCGACCTGGTGCTGATCCCGGTGCAGCCGTCCCCCTTCGACGGTTGGGCCTCGGCCGAGATGCTGGCGCTTCTGAAGGAGGCGCGCATCTACCGGCCCGACCTCGCCGCCCGTTTCGTGCTCAACCGTTGCGGCGCGCGCACCGTCATCGCCCGCGAGACGGCCGAGACGCTTGCCGACCACGACCCGCCCTTGCTCGCCACCGCCATCGGCCAGCGTGTCGTCTTCGCCGATGCTGCGCAGTCCGGCCGCCTCGCATCCGAGATCGACCGGCTGCGGGTCGGAGGGATCGAACCATGACCGGACGTACCCGCAAACCCGGCTTCGCGTCCCGGCCGGGCGATCTTGAAAGCTGGATCAAGGCGGCGGACATGCCGCCTGCCAGCAAGGCCGCCGGCGAAGCATTCACCGCCCGCCTGACCATCGACATCACGCCGGAACTGCGCGGGCGCATCAAGGTCGCCGCCTTCCGGCGCGGCATCACCGTCGCCGACATGCTGCGCGACCTGCTCGCCCGCGAATTTCCATCCACCGAAGGAGATCCGATATGACCGGCAACGCGGCCCGCCGCATGCACGGCCGTCCGCTGCCGGACGGGCCTGCGCCCTTCACCACATTGGTCGAACTGACCTTCGACAAGCGCAAGGTCGAGCGCTGGATACGGTTCGGCCGCAAGAGCTACGAACAGATCATCGACCGCCGCCGCAGTATCGTCGGCTTCGCGCCGGAGAGCGTCTTCGCCTTCGTCCGCTGGGCGGCCGGCGAACACGGCACCGTGATTTCACGCATCGACATCGTGCGCGCGGTTCGCCGCGGCGAACCCTTCCAGACGCTGCCCTTCGTGCGCCCCGGAGGCGACATCCTGCTGCGCCTCGATAGCTGGGCGAAAGTGCAGCGCGCGCTTGTCGCCATAGACGCGGTGGAAGCACTCGGCCTCGATCCGGCCGACGCCGCGCCGGATCACTGGCGGCATGTCCACAACCGCCTTATCGCCGGTCTGGAGCCACGCGATTACACGCCGGAACGTCATGCCGCCTGGCTCCATCGTCGGAGGATCGAGCCATGACGCGGTTCGGCTACGTCATGGTGACGTATTTCGCGGCGATGGGCGTCGCCATCGCGGCGTTCATCCCGACGCCCACGAAACTGATCTGGAACGCCACGGCCAGCGCGCCCATCGGCTTCTACACCATCGAGCCGGCTGACCGCATCGGGGTGCCCGAGCTGGTCGCCGTTATGCCGCCCGAACCGCTCGCCGCCTTCATGATCGAGCGCGGCTATGTCGGGCGCGGCGTGCCGCTCCTGAAGCGCGTCCTCGGCCTGCCGGGACAGCGGGTTTGCCGCACCGGCAGCACCATCACCGTCGATGGCGTCGAGATGGGGGAGGCGCTGGAGCGCGACCGGATCGGCCGCGATCTGCCCGTCTGGCAGGGCTGCCGCGTCATCGGCGACGGTGAAATCTTCCTCATGAATTGGGAAGTCCGCGACAGCCTCGACGGCCGCTACTTCGGACCCATCCCCGCAAGTTCCGTCATCGGTCGGGCGCTGCCGCTCTGGACCGATGAGGAAGGCGACGGCCGCTACGAATGGCGTGCGCCGACGCAATGACCGCTTTCCCATCAGCGGGAGCGGTGCCCGCCGATGGTGTTTCCAACCTCACCGCCAAGGAGATTGTCATGCCCCAGATCGGTCAATTCACCGTCGAAAACGAAACCTTCGTTGGCCGTGTTCATACGCTCACCCTTTACCGCGAGCTGACCATCGTTCCTGCCGAACCATCGGATGCGGAGAACGCGCCCGCCTATCGCGTCCACCACGGCGCCGAGGACGGCCCGGAGGTCGGTGCAGGCTGGAAGGAGGTCGGCGAAAAGGCCGGCGACTACATTTCGCTGATGATCGACGATCCCGCTTTGCCGCAGCCGATCCGCGCCAACCTCTTCCAGAACAGCAACGACAAGACAGCCTGGTCGCTGCACTGGAGCCGCCCGAAGCCGCGCGGCGGGCGGGGCTGAAAGCCATGCGATCCCGCGTCATCCCCGCGTTCAAAACCCTCATCCCGTTGTTCGCGGAAAAGCCGTCTCATCCCGTCGTCCCGCTCGGCCACCGGACGGCCGGCGCGCGCAGCGAAGGTCAGGGGCGGCCTCTGGCCGGCGCTCGCGCCTTGCCCTTGACCGCAGCGAGCACGCTGGCAGACTGGAGGTCGAACGGAGGCAGGGAGATCACGCGATATGCCGGTCTGCTGCTGGCTGGCGTGCTCGCGGTCGCAGCCTGTCCGGTCGCCTTATCGGCGCAGGCCGCACCCGTCACGCGCGCGAATCCTGCCGATCCCTATGCCGGCTTCATCACCGAAGCCTCGCAGCGCTTCGGTATTCCCGAGCACTGGATTCGCGCCGTGCTGCGCGTCGAGAGCGCGGGCGACGTGCGCGCGATCTCGTCGGCCGGAGCCATGGGATTGATGCAGGTCATGCCCGATACCTGGGCGGGCCTGCGCGTCCGTCATGGCCTCGGCCGCGATCCTTACGACCCACGCGACAACATCATGGCGGGCGCGGCTTACCTGCGCGAAATGTGGGATCGCTACGGCAATGTCGCGGCAACGCTCGCGGCCTACAATGCCGGTCCCGGCCGCTACGACGAACATCGCGCGACCGGCCGGAGATTGCCCGCCGAGACCCGCGCCTATGTCGCCGCCATCGCGCCGGTGATCGGCGGCCCGGTCGGCACTGAAACACCCGCAACAGCACCGCCACCGCCGCCCGACTGGCGCGACGCTCCGCTGTTCGTCACACGCTCGGCCGACACGCGGACCGTCGCCGCGCCGTCATCCGAAGTGCAGTCCAGCGACACTCGCGCGACCGTTCCGGTGCGCGATGCCGCCGACACGGAGCCGTCAACCGGCAGAATTTTCGTGGCTCGCGCCGATGGCGGGGGAGCGCCATGAGGGGTGCGTTCCCACAGTCGGCGCGAGCCGTTCCGGTGTCCAGTCATGCGGGGTTTCGCCTGGCTGGATTCCGGGCAGGAAGGGCAGGAAGTGCGGAGGGCAAGATAAAGGAACATGGCACCACGTCGCCAATGTTCTGGAAATTGTTATTGTCTGCACACTGGTTAGGGGAGCCGCGAGCGGCACCCTGTTTTTGGAACGCGCGAGCCGCGATTTTGCGCAAAGCCTTGGATTTGCTGGATTTCGTCCGGCACCATGGCCGCAGATTGCCCGATTTTCTTGGATTTCGGCCGGTGGCGCGTCCATGAGCGCCGACGACGAGAACCGCTTCCGGCCCAGGCCGGGCCGCATCCGTTCCGATGCGCCGAAGCTCGGCAAGGCCAAGAGCTTTCTCACCCAGGCGAAGAAGCTCGCCCGCCAGCACAGCAACACCCATCCCAAATATTCGCCGCGCGTGTCGGCGAAGTCGGCCGCCAAGGGGAGCATGGGGGGCGGCAAGGCCCCGCGCGCGCCCGGCGGTCCCGGCGTGCGGCGCGGACGTGGCGCGTCCTTCGTCCTCGCCCGCACCCTGTCCGGCGGCTGGAAGCACAGCACTTCCGGTATGCGCCGCGTCGTCGTCAAGACCCGTTATGTCCAGAGCGCCGGCAAGAACGGCAAGGCCGCCGCCCATCTGCGCTACATCCAGCGCGACGGAACCTCGCGCGACGGCGAGCGCGGCCCGCTTTATTCCGCCACCGAGGATCGCGCCGATGGCGATGCCTTCCTCGATCGCGGCAGGGAGGATCGGCACCAGTTTCGGTTCATCCTCTCGCCGGAAGACGGGGCTGACCTGACCGACCTGAAGGCGCACACCCGCGACCTCTTGCGCCATATCGAAACCGACCTCGGCACCCAGCTCGATTGGGTCGCGGTCAACCACTACAACACCGGCCATCCCCATGTGCATGTCATCGTGCGCGGCAAGGATGACCTGGGAGAGAATCTGGTCATCAACGGCGACTATCTCGCCAACGGCATTCGCGAGCGGGCGAGCGAGTTGACCACGCTGGAGCTTGGCCCCGTCACCGAGATCGAGCAGAACCGCAAGCTCTCGGCCGAAGTCGATCAGGACCGCTTCACCCGCATTGACCGGACGATGACTGAGGAAGCCGATGAACGGTTCCTCGACCTGCGCCATGAACCCGACGATCCGCGTCGCCCGTTTGACCGGACGCTGCGCCTGCGCCGCCTGGGCAAACTTGAGCAGATGGGCCTCGTCACCGAACATGCACCCGGCGTTTGGGAGTTGAGCGAGCGGATGGAACCGACCCTGCGCGAGCTGGGCGAGCGCGGCGACATCATCCGCAACATGCACAAGGCGCTGAAGGCCGATGGCCTGGAGCGTGACCCGATGACCTTCCATATCCATGACGGGCCGCCCGAGACGCCGATCGTTGGTCGCGTCGTTGACAAATATCTGACCGACGAGATGGGCGAGAACCTGACCGTCGTGGTGGACGGCATCGACGGCCGCACCCACCATGTCCCCGGCATCGACCCGGCCCGCGTTGAGGACGCCCGGATTGGCAGCGTCATCGAGATCGGCCCGGCCGAAACCACGCAACGACCGTCTGACCGAACGATCGCCGCCATCGCCGAGGATGGCTTCTATCGGCCGAGCCGCCATCTGGAGCAGGCGAAGTTCGAGGGCCGCGTTCCCGGCGGCGACTATGAGGGCTATGTCAATGCTCATGTGCGCCGGCTGGAGGCGTTGCGCCGCGCCGGCATCACCGAGAGGATCGACGCCGATCAATGGCGCGTCCCAGAGGATTTCGAGAGCCGAGCCGCTGCCTATGATGCAGGCCGCAATCGGCAGGCCAGCATCCGCATCATCTCGGCCTTCAATCTGGAAAGCCAGATCGGGTCCGTTGGGGCGACCTGGCTCGACCGCCGGCTGGTATCGCCCGACGCATCGGATCTCGCTCCGGCCGGGTTCGGCCTACAGGTGCGGGAGGCCATGGACCAGCGCCGCGAGCATCATATCGAACAGGGGGACGCCACCCGATCAAGGGATGGCCGCATCTTCTACCGGCGCAGCCTCCTCGCCACGCTGCGCGAGCGGGAGGTGGCCCACGTCGGCGCGGAGATGGCCGAAAACAAAGCGCTGCCATTCCGGGCGGCGGCGGACGGCGAGAAGATCAGCGGCAAGTTCACCGGGACTGTCCAGCTATCTAGCGGCAAGTTCGCCATCGTGGAGCAGAGCCACGAGTTCACCCTCGTCCCGTGGCGGCCGGTCATCGACCGCCATCTCGGCCGCGAGGTCATGGGCGTCGTGCAGGGTGGCTCCGTGTCGTGGCAACTGGGGCGGCAAAGGGGATTGGGGCTTTAAGCGTTACGCCCATTGCCCCACTTCGCGCAGCACGCGCCGCAGCCATTGATGCCCTGGATCGGCATCATGTCGAGCGTGCCAAGTCTGCACCACCCGGAATGTGGGAATGTCGAGAGGCGGCGGAAAGAGCCGGAGCGGCAGCCGCCCGGCGAGCGGTGCGAACAATCGACGGGGTTCCGTCGCCACCAGATCGGAAGCATCGACCAGCATCGGAGCCATCAGGAAATGGCCGACCGTCACGGCGACATTGCGCTTCAGGCCCTTTTCGGCGAGCACGGCATCGACATAGCCTCGCGGATTGCCCTTCATCGAGACCTGAAGGTGCCGAAGCGAAAGATAGCGGTCGAGATCGACCATCCCGTCGAGGCCGGAATGATCGCCCCGACCGGCGCAGATGAAGTCCTCCTCATAGAGCAGTTCTTCGCGCATATGCGTGGGTGGGTCTGGGAAGTTGCCCGCGATCAGTTCGGCCCCACCATCTTCCAGCATGGGAAGCCCGACGCTGCGACTGGTGTTGCGAACGACAAGGGAAACGCCCGGCGCTTCCCGATCGAGGCGCGCGGTGAGGCGTGGCAGCAGCACGAAGGCTGCGTAGTCGGATAGCCCAAGCGTGAATTGCCGCGTGCTCGATGCCGGATCGAAGGTGCGACCGCCGAGCAGGATGCCTTCCACCTGTTCGAGAATGGACCGCACACCGGGAGCGATGTCCTGCGCCAGCGGTGTCGCCACCATGCCGCGCGGTGAACGAACAAAGAGCGGATCACCGAACAAAGCCCGCAGGCGGTTGAGCGCGTGGCTGACCGCCGGCTGGGTCAATCCGATCCGTTCGGCGGCGCGCGTGGCGTGCCCTTCCGCAACCAGCGCGTCGAAGACGACGAGCAGATTGAGGTCGATGCTGGCGAGATGAACCGTCTTCATGACGGAAATACTAATAATGAATTGGATTTATCGCAAGGCAACGATGATCAAATAGGTGCATTTCAATCAATCGCGCAACTGGCTCAACGCCGGTGTCATGGAGGTAGTGTGAGCAATTCAGAACGTCAGGAAACGCCCGCGGAAGCCAGCGCTCTTGCAGAGTCGCAGGTTGAGACCTCGCATCTGACACGTAGAACCGCCCTGGGGAGCCTTGGGGTGCTCGCCGTGGGCTCGTCTGCTCTCGCGTCCACAGCAACGGCACAGACCGGAGACAATCCTGTCCCTCAAGCTGGCGCGGTGCGTGATCGCTATGCCATCGGCCTGGAAAGACTGTCCGCGATTGATGGGAGAGATGGTCATGCCGTCGTGGAGAGCCTGAAGGAGATCTCGCCCGATTTCGCGCGCTACCTCATCGAATTTCCGTTTGGCGACATCTATGCGCGACCCGGCCTTGACCTTCGCCCGCGGGAAATTGCGACGATTGCCGCGCTTACAGCACTCGGAAATGCACGCCCGCAACTAGAAGTTCACATTGCGGCGGGTCTGAACGTCGGCCTCTCACAGCAAGAGATCATCGAGATTGTCATGCAGATGGCGGTCTATGCCGGCTTCCCCGCAGCGATCAACGGTCTCAACGCAGCGAAGACAGTCTTCGACCGACACCCGACATCCTGAACAGATAAGGAAAAGATAATGTTCAATCGTCGCACCATGTTGTCACATCTCACTCTTATCGCCGCAGCCGCCATGGTCTCCGGCATCGTCACGAAAGCCAATGCTGCCGAGCCCGTGCGCCTTTGGACCGGCTTCAGTTCGCCGGTGGGTATGGCGTTCGACGCCAATAGAAATCTCTTTATCGCCGAATGGGGGGCGGGCCGTGTCTCCCGCATAGCGCCCGACGGCTCCCGAACGACTTTCGCCGAGGGGCTTTCCGGCCCTTCCGGTCTGACCATCGATAAGGACGGTTCGATATATGTCGCGTCATATTCTCGCGACGAAATCTATCGCTTCACTTCCTCCGGTGACAGGGAAACGATCATCACCGGCCTTGCGACCTGATCTGCCCCCCGCTGAGTGGCCCAGAGACTATGATAGTCTGGACCACGAAAGGGACATTGAATGCCGAGCAAGAAGCACAAGCCGGAAGAGATTATTGGCAAGCTGCGTGAAGTTGAGATTGTGCTGTCGCAGGGAGCGAGCACGGCTGAAGCCTGCCGCCGGATCGCGGTCAGCGAGCAGACATACTATCTCTATGGACGGCTCTCCCTTTGCAAGCGGCATTGAAACGTTCTGCGTGGATCAGTTGCAAACATCTATCCGGCGTCAGCTGGTTGTCCAGAGCGCCCAAATGGGAAATCCGCACACGCGCACCTCTACAGCTGGTAGGCCTCAAGGGCCTCGATAATAGTCAGGCTCGTCGCGCGTCGGCTCGATCAGTGCAGTCCATTTCTCCGTCTACTCGCAAACTGGTTCGGTTCTTCAGGCGGCGGCGCGGTATTGATCGCCCGTTCGAAGCACGGCCCAGATTATCCGTGCATTCTTGTTGGCGATGGCAACCGTTGCGCGGTTGAACCCGCGTCGCTCCCGAAGCTGGTTGGCCCATTGGCTGATGGGATCATTTTTATTGGGTGCCGTTCTCACGACGGCACGCGCGCCGTGAACCAATAGGCTGCGCAAATGCTGGCTTCCTCGTTTAGAGATGCCCATAAGCACCGCCTTATCACCGCTCGAGAACTGGCGCGGTACTAATCCAAGCCAGGCCGCCATGTGGCGCCCATTCCTGAAGTCCGAACCATCGCCGACCGCCGCGACAATCGCTGTTGCCGTTTTGGGCCCAACGCCTTTGATCCTGGCGACACGCTGACAGGGCTCGCTCGATTTGAAGACGGCTTCGATTTTCTTGTCGAAATGCTCGATGCGGCGTTCGAGATCGCAGAAGAAATCCCAGAGCTCGGCAATGGTCTCACGGGCCATAGTCGAGAGGCCGGAGTCGGCGCGTGCGAGTATCTCCGGAATCATGCGTCTCACCCGGGTAATCGACTTGGCAAAGGCAATGCCACGATCAAGCAGCAGCCCGCGCATCTGGCTGACCAGGGCCGTTCGGTGGTTCACAAGACGCTGGCGGGCGCGGTGTAGAGCCTGGATATCCTGTTGCTCAACGCTTTTCTTAGGCACCAGCGGAATGTGGGGTTGACGCACAGCCGTACAGATCGCCTCGGCATCGTTGCCGTCGTTCTTCTGCCTCTTCACGTAAGGCTTCACATAGGACGGCGGCATCAGCCGAACGTCATGCCCCATCTCCTGAAGCCTGCGGCCCCAGTCATGAGAACCTGCGCAAGCCTCCATGCCGATCAGGCATCGTGGACGCTTCTGGAAAAACGCGAGCAATTGGCCGCGGCGAAGCTGGCGGCGCACGAGAACTTGTCCACTCTCGTCTACACCATGGATCTGAAAGACGCTCTTTGCGAGATCGATACCGACTGTGGCAAGCTCGGACATGGATGGCTCCTCTTATACGGGATGATGACTTCCCGACTATGGCGCAATGCGACGCCGGGAGCAGGAGCCATCCATCCCATCAATCGAGAACGCCTTTGCCAAGCTGAAGGCAATGCTCAGGGCAAAGGCCGAGCGCTCCATAGAAGGTCTATGGAACACGGTTGGCGAAATCGTCAACATCTTCACCGCCCAAGAATGCGAAAATTACTTCGCTGCCTGCGGCTATGACCCGGATTAAAGTGGACGGGCTCTAGCACCTGTAAGGCGGGTGGTTGATTGCAGCTTCAAGGTCTGTGCAAAGACCGAGATCATGCACGAAGCGGGCAGCCGCGTATAGAGACTGACCTGAGACGCTGAGCTGTCTTCCAGATTTTGGTGGAGTCCGTCAAAGCAGGGTTCGCCGCCATGCGACGATCTTCGGCGTGAAGACCTGCACCACCTCGTCGTGCTGATTGACCGTCTCGCAACGCATGTTGACCATGCCGCGCTCAGGGCGCGAGCGGGATGGCGTGACCGCTGTGACCTCGCTGCGCAGACGGATGGCGTCTCCCGGTCGCGTCGCGCGTGGCCAGGAGATCTCGCCGCCGGCGCCGATCAGCCCGCCGAAGAAGGGCACACTTTCGACCAGCAGGCGCATCGTCGTCGCGGCGGTGTGCCAGCCGCTGGCGGCGAGGCCGCCGAACAGGCTCTCCCGCGCCGCCTCGTCGTCGAGATGGAAGAATTGCGGGTCGTAGCGGCCCGCGAAATCCTTGATTTCCTCGACCGTCAGGACATGCGGAGCGCTTTCGAAGGTCTGGCCGACCGCAATGTCCTCGAGGTAAAGGCTCTGAACATCGTTCGTCATGGCGCGCCTAGCCGATGATGCTGTCGTCGGGGGTGACGCTGGCATATTCCTTGAGCACGATATCGCGGATCGCGGTTTTCAGGAGCTTGCCGGTCGCCGTGTGCGGCAGTTCGTCGACGATGATCACGTCGTCGGGGATGCTCCATTTGGAGATCCTGCCGGTATAGTGCTCGACCATCTCGTGGCGGCCGAAGCTCTCGCCGGGCTTCAGGACGACGACGAGGACCGGGCGCTCGCCCCAGCGCGCATCGGGCTTGGCGACGACCGCCGCCTCCTTCACCGCCGGATGGGCCTGAGCGATGTTCTCCAGTTCGATCGAACTGATCCATTCGCCGCCGGATTTGACGACGTCCTTGGTGCGGTCGACGATCTGGACGAAGCCGTCCTCGTCCATGGTGACGACGTCGCCGGTGTTGAACCAGCCGGGAACTTCGTGTGCGGCACTTTCCGAAGTGTTGTAGTAGCCGGCGGCGACCCACGGACCGCGCACCATCATCGCACCGAAGGCCTTGCCGTCTCGGGTGATCGGCTTGCCGTCGGCGCCGTCGACGCGGAACTCCATGCCGTAGACCGGGCGGCCCTGCTTGGCCTCGAGCATCAGCCTCTGTTCGGGCGTGAGCGACTGATGCTTCGGCATCAGGCAGGCGGCGAGGCCGATCGGGCTGGTCTCGGTCATACCCCAGGCATGGCGGACCTTGACGCCCATGTTGTGGAAGCGGCTGATCATGATCGGCGGTGAGGCCGAGCCGCCGATCGCCACCCGCTTCAGGCTGGTGAAGCGCTGGCCGTGGGCGTCCATCCAGTCGAGCAGGCCGAGCCAGACGGTCGGAACGCCGGCGGTGCAGGTGACGCCTTCGGCTTCGAACAGGGCATGCAGGCTGGCGCCGTCGAGGTTCGGACCGGGCATGACGAGCTTGGCGCCGGCCATCGGGCCGGAGAAGGGGACGCCCCAGGCATTGACATGGAACATCGGCACGATCGGCGAGAGCACGTCGTTGGCCGACAGGCCGAGCACATCCGGCATCGAACTCGACATTGCGTGGAGCACGCTGGAGCGATGGCTGTAGAGAACGCCCTTCGGGTCCCCGGTCGTGCCGGAGGTGTAGCACAGGCCGGAGGCGGTGTTCTCGTCGAATACCGGCCAGTCGTATTCGTCGGACTCACCGGCGATCAGGGTCTCGTAGCAGGCAAGGTTCGGCAGGGCTTCCGACTTCGGCATGTGCGCCTCGTCGGTCATCATCACGATCGCCTTCATGCCGGAGAGCCGGTCGGCGAGTGCCTCCAGGATCGGCAGGAAGGTGAGATCGGCGAAGATCACGCTGTCGCCCGCATGCTCGATGATGTAGCCGATCTGCTCGCGGAAGAGCCGCGGATTGATCGTGTGGCAGACGAGGCCCGAACCGGAGACGCCGTAGTAGAGTTCCAGATAGCGGTAGCCGTTCCAGGCGAGTGTGCCGACGCGGTCGCCGAATTCGAGGCCGAGCCGCTTCAGCGCGTTGGCGAGCTTCTGGCTGCGCTTCGACAGATCGGCGTAGGTATAGCGGTGGATCGGTCCTTCGACCGTCTTCGACACGATTTCGGTCGTGCCGTGATAGGTCGCCGCGTGGCGCAGGATGGTCGACACCAGCAGCGGCGAGTTCATCATCATTCCGAGCATGCTACTTCCTCCCTTGGAGTATACGGATCAGAAAAGGTCTTGGTTCAGGGCAATGATCGAGGTCGCTCCGTTGGCGATCGCGGTTTCGAGGCCGAGGGTCTGCGGCAGCATGCGATCGGCGAAGAAATCGGCGACGGCGCATTTGCGGACCTTCGGCGGCGTATCGGCCGCCGCGGCGCTGGCGGCCATCTTCGCCCACATCCAGCCGAAGGCGGTGAGCGCGAAGAGGCGAAGATAGTCGGTTGCGGCCGAGCCGGCCACGGCCGGATCGCCGCTGCCGGCGAGCAGCAACTCGGTCGTGCGTTCGAGGCGGTCGAGCGCCGAGGCGGTGGCGGCGACGATCCGCTCTGTGGCGGGAACGAGTGACGCCGCCTGCAGATCCTGCTTGACCAGATCGAAGAAACGTCCGGCGAGTTCCCCGCCTTCCATCGGCAGCTTGCGGCCGACGAGATCCATGGCCTGGACGCCGTTGGTGCCCTCGTAGATCTGGGTGATGCGGGCATCGCGCACGAACTGCTCCATGCCCCATTCGCGGATATAGCCGTGGCCGCCGAAGACCTGTTGCGAAATCACCGCGGTCTCGAAGCCGAAATCGGTGAAGGCTGCCTTGACCACCGGCGTTAGCAGGGCGACGAAACCGTCGGCGCGCCGGCGTTCGGCGGGATCGGGATGGCGGGCGGCGATATCCATCTGCATGGCGGTCCAGATCGCCAGCGCCCGGGCGGCGTCGATGAAGGAACGGCCGGTCAGCAGCATCTTGCGTACGTCGGGATGCTCGATGATCGGGACGGGTCCGCGGCTGCCGTCGAGCGAACGACCCTGCAGGCGTTCGCGGGCGTAGCTGGCGGCCTTCTGATTGGCGGCTTCGGCGATGCCGAGACCCTGAATGCCGACGAACAGGCGTTCCGCATTCATCATCGTGAACATCGCATTCAGGCCGCGGCCCGGTTCGCCGACGAGCCAGCCGATAGCGCCGTCATAGTTCATGACGCAGGTCGGTTGGGCATGGATGCCCATCTTGTGCTCGAGCGAGCCGACCGACATGCCGTTGCGGGCGCCGAGGGAACCGTCGTCTTCGACGAGGAATTTCGGCGAGAGGAACAGGCTAATGCCCTTAACGCCCTTCGGTGCGTCGGGCAGGCGGGCGAGCACCAGATGGATGATGTTGCCGCCGAAATCCTGGTCGCCGGAAGAGATGAAGATCTTGGTGCCCTTGATCTTGTAGGAGCCGTCGCCGACGGGCTCGGCGCGGGCCGTGAGCAGACCGAGATCGGTGCCGGCGGAAGATTCCGTCAGCGCCATGGCCCCGGTCCATTCGCCGGAAATCATCTTCGGCAGGTATTTCGCCTTCAACTCGTCGCTGGCGTGATGCTCGATCGCCTCGACGGCGCCGCGCGTCAGGCCCGGGAAAAGGCCGAAGGAGAGATTGGCGGAAGACAGCATCTCGTCGAGCAGGATCTGGGTTGCGCGCGGCAGGCCCTGGCCGCCGAATTCCGGCGCGCCGGACAGCCCGGCCCAACCGGCCTCGACAAAGGCCTTGTAGGCGTCTGCGATGCCCTTCGGGGTGGAGACGAGGCCGTTTTCGAGCTTGCAGCCTTCTTCGTCGGCCGGGCGGTTCAAGGGTTCCAGCACGCCGGCGCAAAACTTGCCGCCTTCCTCGAGCACAGAGACGGCGAGTTCGGCGCTCACTTCCTCGTAGCCCGGCAGCGTCTGCATCTGGCCGTCGAAATCCAGCACGTCGTTCAGCAGGAAGGCGATGTCGTCGATCGGGGGATTGTAGGATGCCATGTCGTTGTTCTTCCTTGGCGATCAGTTGCGCAGCGGTTTGCCGGTGGTGAGCATGTGCTTCACCCGGTCCACGGTTTCCGGCGTCTCGAAGAGGGCAATGAAGGCCCGGCGTTCGAGGGCGATGATCTCGTCCTCGGTCGTCGGCTTCAACGGGTCGGCGTTCGGTCCGCCGCTCAAGACATCGATCAGCGCCGCGCCGACGACCTTGTCGTGGGCGGTGGCGCGGCCCGCGAGCGCTTCGCTCTCGACGATGTTGCGCATTGCCGAGGCGCCGGACGGACCGGACAGCGGTAATTGCGGCGGTTCCGGCGCGACGTAGCCGTCCACCAGCGACAGGGCTTTCTCTTTGGCGTCGGCCAGAAGGCGGTCACGGTTCATCGTGACACCATCGGTCGCCCTGAGGAAGCCGAGGCCGCGGGCCTCGAAGGCGCTGCCGGAGACCTGAGCCGGGGCGATGAGGTTGAAGGTGGCGATCGCGGGCGCGACCGGTCCCTTGGTGCCGCCGGCGAGCCCATATTGGCGGACCAGCATTTCCTTGCAGCCGCCCCAGCCCGGCACGACGCCGATGCGGGTTTCGACGAGGCCGATCGAGAGTTCGGCATGGGCCTGGATCGCGTCGCAATGGAGCAGGATCTCGCAGCCGCCGCCGAAGGCGAGCCCGGAGGGAGCGCCGACGACCGGGAAGGGCGCGTATTTGACAGCCATGAAGGTCCGGTGCCCCTTGTCGATGAACTTGCCGAGTGCTTCGGAACCGCCGGTCTCGACGGTTTCGAGGAAGACCCGGAGATCCGCGCCGGCGCTGTAGACGGGCGAATCCGAACCGATCACCAGTGCCTTGAAGCTCCTGCCGACCTCACCGAGCGCCGCATCGATCGCGTCGAGCAGGGCTTCGGAGAAGGTGTTCATCTTGGTGCGGAACTCGAGGCAGGCGACACCGTCGCCGAGATCCCAGAGCGCGGCGCAGCCATAGTCGACCACCGGCTTGCTCGAAAGCTTCACGTCGGCGATGGTGATGACGCCCTCGCCGCGCATGACCGGGCGAACGGCGCCATCGGGCAACAGGCAGCTCCGCCTGCCATCGACGACGCTGTAGAATCCGCCCTTTGCGGCGGCGAGCGCCAGATAGGCGGGAACAGTGAGACCGCGCGCCTCGAGCCGGTCCACCAGCCAGCCGGCGCCGAGGCGGTCGATCAGTTCGAACGGTCCCTGCTTCCAGCCATAGCCGGTGCGCATGGCGTCATCCACCGCGTCGGGGCGATCGGCGATTTCCGGAACGAGGGCGGCGGCATAGGCCAGCGATTTTTCCATGACGACGGAGGCGTAGCATCCGCCGGGGCCGGGATGTTCCATCAAGGCGCGCGCATCGCCCTTCGCGGCATCCAGGCTTTCGGAGGCGACCTTCTTCATCGGCCGGTAGTCGCCGGTCTTAAGGTCGGTGATGTCGCGGGTCTTGCGGTCGGCCGAAAGACGGACGAAACCGGCGCCGCTCTTTCGGCCGAGACGGTTTTCCGCGATCATTTTCGCGATCAGCGCCGGCTCGGCGTCATAGTCGTGGATCGCGTCGGTCTTCGGCAGGGCGTTCTGCAGGCTGCGCAGGATGGTCGGCATCAGGTCGATGCCGACGAGATCGAGCAGGCCGAAGATTCCGGTCGAGGGAATGCCGAAAGGCTTGCCGATGATGGCATCGGCTTCCTCGACGTCGAGGCCCATGGCGATCGCCTCGTTCTGGGCGACGACCATCCAGTAATTGCCGATGCGGTTGCCGATGAAGCCGGGCGTGTCCTTGCAGACGACGACCGTCTTGCCGAGGCCGCGATCGGCGAAGTCATGGATTTTCGCGGTCACGTCCGGCCGGGTCTTCGGGCCGGAGACAAGTTCCAGAAGCCGCATGATGCGCGGCGGATTGAAGAAGTGGGTGATGAGGAAATCGGCGGCGAAGCTTTCCGGCAGGCCGTCCGTCAACGCGGCGAGCGGGATGGTCGAGGTGTTGGAGGAGACGATCGAACCGGGTTTGCGCACCGCGTCGATCGCCTTGTAGAGGGCCTGCTTGATCTCCAGCCGTTCGGCGACGGCCTCGACGATCCAGTCGGCGTCGGCGAGCAGGCCCATATCGTCGCCGGTCGATCCGGTGGTGATGCGGCCGGCAAAGCTCTTGTCCATGAAGCCGTTCGCCTTCAGCTGGCGGGCGACGCCGCCGTCGGCGAATTTCTTTTCGATGTCGAGCAGCACGACCTCGATGCCGGCATTGGCGAGATGGGCGGCGATGCCGGAACCCATGACACCGGCGCCGATGACGCCGGCCTTGGTGATCTTCGTCATCTCACGCGGCCTCCACGACCATGGCGATGCCTTGACCGCCGCCGATGCATTGGGTGGCGAGGCCGTAGCGGCCACCATCACGTTTCAGCAGGGTGGATGCCTTGCCGACGAGGCGGGCGCCGGTGGCGCCGAGCGGATGGCCGAGCGCGATCGCGCCGCCGTCGCGGTTGAGGCTTTTGGGATCGATGTCGAGGTCGCGGCAGCAGGCGAGAACCTGCGAAGCGAAGGCCTCGTTCATCTCGATGACGTCGAGATCCGTGTTCCTGATACCGGCGCGAGAAAGCGCCTTGCGAGTCGCCTCGACCGGGCCGATGCCCATGATCTCGGGCGCGCAACCCGCGACCGCGTAGCCGGCGATCCGGGCGAGCGGCTTGAGGCCGTGCCTGTTGACGAAGGCCTCGGAGCAAATCAGCGTCGCCGAGGCACCGTCGGTCAACGGCGAGGAATTGCCGGCGGTGACCGAGCCACCGGCCTTGAAGGCGGTCTTGAGGCCGGCGAGCTTCGCCGCGTCGGTCTCGCGCGGGCAGCCATCGGCGGTCACGTCGCCGACCGGCGCGATCTCGGCCGCAAGCCTGCCGTCGGCGCGGGCGGCGAGCGCCTTCTTCTGGCTTTCCAGCGAATAGGCGTCCTGCTCCTCGCGCGAGAGCGAATAGCGGTCGGCGAGGTTTTCCGCCGTCAGGCCCATGTTGAGGAAGGCGAGGCGCTGCACGTCGCTCCAGCCGGGATTGGGCATGGGGTTGAAGCCCATCATCGGCACGCGGCTCATGTTCTCGACCCCGCCCGCCACGAAGACGTCGCCGGCGCCCATGGCAATCGCGCCGGCGGCCATCTGGATCGCCTGCATGGAAGAGCCGCACCAGCGGTTGACGGTGGAGCCGCCGACCGATTGCGGCAGGCCGGCGATCAGCGCCGCGCAGCGGGCGATGTTCAGGCCCTGCTCGCCCTCGGGGAAGGCGCAGCCGAGGTTCACATCCTCGATTTCCGCCGGATCGACGCCGGACCGGTCGACAAGCGCCTTGATGACGCCGGCGACGAGGTCGTCCGGCCGGGTGCCGGCGAGGGCGCCGCGATAGGCGGGTGTGAACGGGCTTCTGAGGTAATCGACGATATAGGCCGTGCTCATTCAGATCTTCCTTTTCATGACGGGGGCGTCACATGTTCGGATAGTTCGGTCCGCCGCCGCCTTCGGGCGGGACCCAGGTAATGTTCTGCGCGGGATCCTTGATGTCGCAGGTCTTGCAGTGAACGCAGTTCTGCGCGTTGATGACGAAGCGCGGTTCGGCGTGGTTTTCCGCGTCGTCGTGGACCACCTCGTAGACGCCGGCCGGACAGTAGAGCCGGGCGGGCTCGCCATAGAGCGGCAGGTTGCGGCCGATCGGGATCGACGGATCGGCGAGCCGCAAATGAACCGGCTGATCCTCGACGTGGTTCGTGTTCGACAGGAACACGGAGGACAGCCGGTCGAAGGTCAGGACGCCGTCCGGCTTGGGATAACGGATCGGGGTGACCTCCGAGATCGGTTTCAGGCTTTCGAAATCGGCCTTCCTGTGCCTGAGCGTGCCGAAGGGCGAGAGGCCGGTCAGCGTCTGCAGCCACATGTCGATGCCGCCCAGCGCGACGCCGAGGGCCGTGCCGAAGCGGGACCAGAGCGGCTTGACGTTGCGCACCGGCTTCAGGTCGCGGCCGATGACGGAGGCGCGCCAGCCGTTTTCGTAGTCGTCCAGCGCATCGGCAGCACGGCCGAATTTCAGCGCGGCGAAGGCCGCCTCCGCCGCCTGGATGCCGGAATGGATGGCGTTGTGGCTGCCCTTGATGCGCGGCACGTTCATGAAGCCGGCAGCGCAGCCGACCAGCGCGCCGCCCGGAAAGGCGAGCCTGGGCACCGACTGCCAGCCGCCCTCGGTCAGGGCGCGGGCGCCATAGGCGATGCGTTTGCCGCCCTCGAAGGTTTCGCGGATCAGGGGGTGGGTCTTGAAACGCTGGAATTCCTCGAAGGGAGAGAGCGTGGGGTTCTTGTAATCGAGATGCAGCACGAAGCCGACGGTCACGAGATTGTCTTCGAAGTGATAGAGGAAGGAGCCGCCGCCCGTCTTCAGGTCGAGCGGCCAGCCGAAGGAATGCTGGACGAGGCCGGGGCGGAACTTCTGCGGGTCGATCTGCCAGAGTTCCTTGATGCCGATGCCGAATTTCTGCGGCGAGCGGCCCTCCATCAGATCGAAGCGGGCCAGAAGCTGCTTGGTCAGGCTGCCGCGCGCGCCCTCGGCGAAGAGGGTGTATTTCGCCCGCAATTCCATGCCCGGCGTATGGTCGTCCTTGGCCTTGCCGTCGCGATCGATGCCCATGTCGCCGGTGGCGATGCCGGCGACCGCGCCGTTTTCGTCGTAGAGCACTTCGGTCGCGGCGAAGCCCGGATAGATCTCCACGCCAAGGGCTTCCGCATGCGCCGCCAGATAGCGGGCGACATTGCCGAGCGAGCCGATGAAATTGCCATGATTGCTCATCAGCGGCGGCATGAAGGCATTCGGAAGGCGGATATGGCCGGCCGGCCCGAGAAAATAGAAACGGTCGTCGGAAACCTCGGTCTTCAGCGGGCGTTCCGGATCCTTTCGCCATTCGGGCAGAAGCCGGTCGAGGCCGGAGGGATCGATGACCGCGCCAGAGAGGATATGCGCGCCGACCTCGGAGCCCTTCTCCACGACGACCACGGAGAGATCCGCGCCCTTTTCATCGGCGAGCTGTTTGAGGCGGATCGCGGCGGCAAGCCCGGCGGGTCCGGCACCGACGATGACGATGTCGAAATCCATCGATTCGCGCAGATTGTCGCTCACCCGGTCTCCTCCTCTTGACGCTGTCAATCCTGTATCAAACGATTGTTACATTTGGCAAGCTGAATCTTTACCGGCATGATGCCGGTGAGGTAAGGCTTGTGAAACGATGTCGGTCGGCGCTTCGCGCGGCCGGCCTACAAGTGAAACGGGAAGCGAGAACCAGAATGAAGGACGCGGGAGGTGGGGTCTCTACCCTGCGTGACAGTCTTGCCGCCGCAATGGCCGGCGGCGAGTTGAGCGAGCGGCATTGTGAAATCCTCGAGGCCGCCGCCGGCTTGTTCGCCGAAAGGGGCTATGCGGCGACCTCCGTGCGCGATATCGGCGAGAAGGTCGGCCTGCTGGGCGGTTCGCTCTATCACTACATCAAGTCCAAGGAAGCCTTGTTCGTTCGCATCCACGACATGGCGCTGCAGGTGGCCGGGGACCGGATAGCGACGGCCATGGCGGGCAAGACAGATCCGTGGGAGCGTCTCGAGGCGGCTTGCGTCACGATGCTGGAAATCCAGCTCGATCCGCACTCTCTGACCATGCCGTTGATGAATGATTTCGCTTCCGCGCCGCCGGAAATACGCGAGCGGCTGGTGGCGAAGCGCGATGCCTTCGAAGCGATATTCCGTGAGCTGATCCCGGGGTTGCCGCTCGACCCGGCGCTCGACCGCGGCGTCTACCGTCTGCTGCTGCTGACATTGCTCAACAATGTCAGCAGCTGGTACCGCCAGGGCGGCATGAGCCCGGAGGATATCGGCCGGCAGATCGTGAGGATCTTCCGCCACGATGTTAAGGAAAAAGAGGGCGTAGAGCGAGTATCTCCGGCGAGATGAAACCCCGTCGCCGACAAGCTATCACGAGATGAGACAGAAATCCGGACCGCAAACAACAACGGTTTAAGAGACCATCAAGAGCATCCGCCGGGCGAGGTGCAAGCATCACTCGGTCGAGAACCAAAGCCCGGTGATCGTATTTTGGTAGATCCTGCTCCTCCTCGGTTCTCCGCAACTGCGACCGCGGTCAACGGATCTCGCTCTTGGCCTCCAGAAGCTCCTTCGACGGCATCGTAAACTTAACGGAATTTGGAGCTTGTTGGGCGATGCTGGGGCATGACAGACCGTGATCCCCTCTACCGACGCCATCGCTTTCCAGCCGAAATCATTGCCCACGCTGTGTGGCTCTATTTCCGCTTCCCACTGAGCTTGCGAATGGTCGAGGACATGCTGGCGGCCCGTGGCATCATCGTTTCACATCAGACGGTCCGACTATGGGCGGAGAAGTTCGGTCGCGCCTTCGCCAACGACATCCGCGGACGGGTGTCCGGCCGGTTCGGCGACAAATGGTATCTCGACGAGGTCGTCATTTCGATCCGTGGCAAAAAGCATTGGCTGTGGCGCGCCGTCAATCAGGATGGTTTCGTTCTCGATGTTCTGGTGCAAAGTCGCCGCAACGCCAAGGCGGCAACGCGCCTGATGCGCAAGCTGTTGAGGGGCCAGGGCCGGGCGCCACGGGTAATGATCACCGACAAGCTTCGATCCTATGACGCGGCAAGGCGAGAGATCATGCCGGGTGTGGAGCATCGTTCCCACAAAGGCCTGAACAATCGGGCGGAAAATTCCCATCAACCGATCCGACGACGAGAGCGGATCATGAAGCGGTTCAAATCGACCCGACATTTGCAGCGCTTCGTCTCTATCCACGATCCGATTGCAAACCTCTTTCATATTCCCCGTCACGACATCTCCTCCGGCCATCATCGCGAATTGCACGCCGCTGCAATGGACCAATGGGCAAAAATCGCTCGACTATAACCTGCCGCAGATACCCTGCATCCCAGCTCGCCTCGCAACGGTTAAGTTTACGATGCAATCACATGCCCTGATAGGTCCGTTGTGACGCAACCCATGATGTGGAGATATCGCAGCAGCGAGCGAAGCCGCTCCGCGACAGACTTCAGCGAGCCGCGCGTCAGTTTCGGCGCGCGCAGATCCATGTAACGGTCTATGTCAACGATGCTCAGACCCGCCAAGCCGCCGCTTCCGCAATCGATCTGCCAGGCAAGAAAGTTCCGGGCTTCCCACATCAGCGCTGCGACGCTGGAGCGAGCCAACCCGCGTTCCTCACGCAGCCAGATTTCGTATTCGTCGCAAACTGCAAATCGGGCCACATCGGCCGCGCAGATAGGCTCGATTGCTGGCGGCCATTGACCGTGAGCAAGTCGCAACAACGCATGAATCCCGGAACGCGGAACCTTGTACCAGCGTGCGCTGGGACGTCGACCACGCTCCTTTTCGAACTTTACGATCGCGTGCCGCAGGTATTGCTCTACCTGCACGTCGATCACGTCTGCGACCGGGACGCCCCGCAGTACCAGATAATCGAGAAATCCAGATGCGTAGGTGCAGTAATTCCTCACCACGACCGGGCTGTATCCCTGACTGAGAAGCGAGGAATTGAGTGCGGAAATAAGTTCGTGATGGTTATCGAGCATTGGCGGGTCCTCTGTTGGTCAATTGACCCGCAGAGGTTCGGCACCAAATAATGCAAAGCAAGCCCATCCGAAAACGGCGAAAATCCGCCGATCAGGCCGCGTTCCTCCGCATTATGGAGACCTCGTGATTAGTCCGCTTATGGCGAGGTGACCATAATTTGACAAATGGCTTCACATATTGAGGACTCACGATCTTCACGTTGTGGCCCAACTCTTCAAATTGGCGGGCCCAGCAAAATGCTCCTGTGCAGGCTTCGATCGCGACGGTGCAGGGCTCAATCCCGGCCAGCACCGAAAGTAGTTGGTCGCGCATGACCCGCCGTTTGAAAATCGCATTGCCCTTGCGATCAACGCCATGCAGCTGGAAGACATTCTTCGCCAGATCAATACCAAGTACATCGATGGTCATCATTCCTCTCCTTCGACTGCCGGTTGCACAACGATGCTCCGGGGTGGGAGAGCCGTCCATCCCATTAGCTGGCGCAAGGAATATGGCGGTCTGAAGACCGATCAGGCGCGGCGGATGAAGGATCTGGAGAAGGAGAACCAGCGGCTGCGCCGCGCGATCTCCGACCTGACGCTGGACAAGCTGATATTGCAGGAGGCGGCACGGGGAAACTTCTGAGCCCCGCGCGGCGGCGGCGCTGCATCGATCATATACGACGGGATCTGCCCGTCCGGGTATCCGAGCGACGGATATGCCGGGTTCTGGGGCAGCATCGATCGACACAGCGTAAAGTGCCGCGCGGGGCGGATGACGAACAGGCGCTGACGGAGGACATTATCGCTTTGGCGAAGCAATATGGTCGTTACGGCTATCGCCGGGTGACGGCGTTGCTGTGCCATGCGGGATGGACGGTGAACCATAAACGGGTCGAGCGGATATGGCGGCGCGAAGGGCTCAAAGTGCCGCAGCGCCAGCCAAAGCGCGGGCGTCTGTGGCTCAACGACGGATCATGCATCCGCCTGCGGCCTGAGTATCCGGGGCATGTGTGGGCCTACGACTTCGTCGAGGGTCGCACGCATGATGGCCGCAAGTTCCGCATCCTGACCATCATCGACGAGGCCAGCAGGGAGTGCTTAGCGCTCATCGTTGCACGGCAACTCAAGCATGAGGATGTTCTGGCGGCTCTGGCTGACCTGTTCATCTCGCGTGGCCCGCCAGCGCATATACGGTCGGACAACGGCAGCGAATTTATCGCGACCGCTGTCCAGAAATGGTTGGGGCAAATCGGCGTGAAGACGCTCTACATCGCGCCGGGATCACCATGGGAGAATGGCTATAACGAAAGCTTCAACGGGTCGCTTCGCGACGAACTGCTCAACGGCGAGATTTTCTACAGCCTCGCCGAGGCCAGGGTGCTGATCGAAGCCTGGCGGCGGCATTACAACACCGTCCGCCCGCACAGCAGCCTTGGATACCGACCACCGGCCCCGGAAACGGCGACACCGCTATATCCGGCCTCCGGTTCCGCTTCGCTCCACCTCCGTCCGGATATGGCGGCGATGGGCTTAATCCACTAACAAACCAACCGGCCCACTCGCTGGGGGCAGATCAGTCTTCTCGTCGCCAATCGGCGAACAAACGAAATCCTGGCGTTCGACAAAGACTGGAACCGAAGTGTCGCCGTCTCAGGTCTGCGCACCCCCGTCGGTGCCGTTCATAGGCCAGATGGTGGATTCATTGTGTCGAATATCGGTGGCGGTATCACGATCCTGCGCGGAGATGGCAGACGCATCGAAACCGGCGAAGCCCTTCGCACGCCCGGTCCGGGCATCGCACAAACGCCGGAGGGGCGCGTCTTCGTCGTCGATTACGGGGGGACATCCATACACGAAGTCTTTGATGACGGCCGGACCGTTCTCCTCGCTGACGGCCTATCCAGTCCTGTTGGACTTACTGTATCCCCGATGGGCAATCTCTATTCGGCGGATTGGGGGAACGGTGCCGTTTACCGCATTCCGCTCGCATGACAGCAACCTGAGCCACGCTTATTGCGCAGGCGTTTCGAGCGCCACTCGGCTTTCTCGCACCAGCTCGACAAGAAACTCGCTGACCACGCGAACCCGGCGCGACTGCGCCAGATCGGAATGGACGGCGAGCCATATCTCTTGGTCGATGCCGATGTCGGCTTGCAGGCAAACGAGATCGTTCTGCCGCCCAAGGAAATGCGGCAACACGGCCAGGCCGACACCTGCGATTGCCGCCGATAGCTGCGCCGAGAGGGTGGTGGTCGCCACAACCGGCGGATGCCCACGTAGAGCACGCTCGATCCATTGTGCGGCGGGAAGATGGGCATAGGTCTCGCACCATGTAATGAAGCGGTCGGTCTCAAGCCTCGCCGCTTCATCTCTCTGCCCGGCATAGGTCCGCGAAGCATAGAGGCCGAAACCAAGCGTGCCGAGGCGCCGGATCGTGACATTGCCCCGTTGGGGCTTGATCAATCGAACAGCGAGATCGGCATCACGCCGATGCAAATTGACCGTCTGAACATCGGTGACAATTTCAAGCGTGAGGTCGGGATACTGGTCGGTCAGCTTCGGCATGGCCGGGATGATGACATGGTTTGCCAGCGTCTCGGCCGTAGCCAGACGGACGCGCCCTGCGATTTCAGCCTGCACGGCCGATCCTTCGGCGAAAGCGTCAGCCGCCTGCTCCAGCGCCTCGGCACGCTCCAGCAACGCCGCGCCATCATCGGTCAGCCGGTAGCCATTCTGGTGACGGCTGAAGAGCGTCAGGTTGAGAGCGACTTCCAACCGTTCGATCTGGCGCGAGACGGTGGCGAGACCGACCCCGAGGTGTGCCGCCGCACCGCTCAGCGATCCGTTGCGCGCAATGGCGAGGAATACGCGCGCATCGTCCCATCGCAGGCGGTTTGCGTCATGCTTTCCGATTTCGGAAATCTGATTACGACTATTGGCGGCTTTTCCCATCAAAAAAGAAAACCATCTTTAGCCTGCACAAACAAGGAGCAAAGCAATGCAACAAAGAATGCTCGGGCCTGATCTTTCGGTATCCGCCATCGGTCTGGGCTGCATGGGAATGAGTGAGTTCTACGGTCCACGCGACGACGCGGAATCTTTGACGGTCCTGCGTCGTGCCGTCGATCTGGGCGTCAACTTCCTCGATACCGCCGACACCTATGGCCCGCACCACAATGAGGAGCTGATCGGCCGTTTCCTTGCCGACAGCCACGCGGATGTGAAGATTGCCACCAAGTTCGGCATCGTTCGCAAACCCGGCGAATACACACGCACCATCGACAACAGCACAGATTATATGCGCCGCGCCTGCGAAGCCTCGCTCAAACGGCTCGGTGTCGAGCGAATTGATCTCTACTATGTTCACCGCATCAATCGCGAACGTCCAATCGAGGAGACGATGGAGGGTTTGGCCGCGCTGAAACGCGAGGGCAAGATTGGCCATATCGGGCTTTGCGAGGTCAGCGCCGAGACGTTGCGCCGTGCCCATGTCGTTCATCCTGTAACGGCCGTGCAGACAGAATACTCGCTCTGGACGCGCGACGTGGAAACCGAGATCCTGCCGACCTGCCGCGAATTGGGCATTGGTTTCGTCGCCTATTCTCCGCTTGGGCGCGGGTTTCTCACCGGCCGATTTCAGGCCGGATCGCAGTTCGAAGACGGCGATTTCCGGGCCAGCTTGCCGCGTTTTGCATCGGAGAATGCCGAGACCAACGGTGCGCTGGTCGAACTCGTGCGCGGCATTGCAGCCGAACAAGGCTGCACCCCGGCGCAGGTGGCGTTGGCATGGCTGCTGGCCAAGGGCGACGACATCGTGCCGATCCCCGGCACCAAGCGGGTCAAGTATCTCGAAGAAAACGTCGCCGCCACCGCCGTCACTCTCAGCGAGACAGCACGCTCCATTCTTGAAAAGGCATTGTCCAGCCTGCCTGTTTCCGGAGAGCGCTACACCGCCGAAGGCATGAAGGGCGTCAACGCATGAACCCCTCCGAACAGAAGACTATCGTGCGCATGATCGGCATCGGTGGCGTTGAGAACCTTGAAGTCGCGCAGCTTCCATCGGAGCAACCTGTCTCCGGCATGGTTCGCGTCCGCCACCTCGCTATTGGGGTAAATTTTATCGACATCTATCACCGGACTGGTCTTTACCCGCTCTCTCTACCTGCCATTCTCGGTGTTGAGGGTGCCGGTGTAGTCGAAGCCCTTGGCGATGACGTTTCCGGCTTTTCTATCGGGGATCGTGTAGCCTATGCGGGTGCGCCGGCCGGTGCCTATACAACGGCGCGGTCTTTGCCGGTTTCGCGGCTCATCAAGCTACCGGATGGAATTGAGTTTCGCAGCGCGGCCGCGTCGATGCTCAAAGGGCTGACGGCCCATATGCTGTTGACGCGCACCTACGCGGTTAAACCGGGAACGACCTCGCTAATCCACGGGGCCGCGGGCGGCCTGGGTTCGATTCTCGTGCGTTGGGGGAAGCACCTCGGAGCGACCGTTATCGGCACGGCGGGATCGGCCACAAAGGCCGACATCGCGCGAGGCTATGGTGCGGATCACGTTATCGTCGGACGTGATGCCGATCTGGTATCGGAGGTCGGATCGCTTACCCACGGCATCGGCGTGGACTATACTATCGACGGCATCGGCGGTGATACGCTGCTCAAAAGCTTGGCCTGCACCCGGCGCTTCGGCACGGTCGCAAGCATTGGTCAGGCGGCCGGGCCTATTCCGTTGCTCGCTGTCGAGGAAATCGGCCCCATCCGTTCGCTATCGCTCGCCCGGCCGAGTGTGATGGCATATGCCGCCGATCTACCGTCCTATCACCAGGCGGCCGAAGCCTTGCTCGACGTGATGCAGAAGGGCGTCTCCGCAGAAATTGGCCGCGAGTATCCATTGAGCGATGCGGCGCAAGCCCAATCGGATCTGGAGGCTGGCCGCACAACCGGAAGCCTCTTGCTGATTCCGTAGGGCAACGGAATGCGCAGGAGGCGGGGCAATAGTCATGGTGCAGAAGGGGTGATCGCGATTCCCGGCGGTCGCATCCCGATGATCGCTCTGGTCCAGACGCTCGCTGTCGCGGAATATCTCAGCTTCCATCGCGCCGCTCTGGCGCTCGGCACCAGTCAGTCGAGCGTCAGCACACGGATCAAAGCGCTGGAGGAAGACCTGGGCATCACCCTCTTCGACCGCAATACGCGCGGCGTCCGCCTTACCGAAGCCGGACGCCGCTTCGTCGATCAGGTTCATGATGCCATGGGCATTCTGGACAGGGCAATTCAGACGGCCGGAATGCAGTCACGGGGCGAGGATGGCGAGATTCGGATCGGCGTTCATGCCATCACGCCGGGCTGTTTCCTTAACCGCCTGTTGGAAAGCTTCCAGACCGAGCATCCGGGTGTCCGCCCCAGTATTACCGAAGGCACGGCACGCGACACCCAGCTCATGGTTCGCGAAGGCCAACTGGATGCCGCTTTCATGGCCGGAAACTACGAAATCCCCGACCTCAATTGTCGCGTGATCTGGCATGACCGCCTGATGGTGGCGCTGCCAGCACGACACGCATTGGCTGCGCAGCAGAATCTCGAATGGCGGCAGCTCGCAGAGGAAACCTTCCTCGTTCGCCATAATGGCACCGGCCCGCAGGTGCATGATCTGATCGTTGCCCGTTCGGCAGGAAAACGGCTGACACCAGCAATCCAGCGCGTTGATGTCGAGCGCAGCACGCTGATGTCGATGATTGCCGCAGGGCATGGCATTTCGCTTTTCGTCAAGGAAAGCACCGCTGCCGCTATGGCAAATGTCGTTTTTCTGCCGATCCTTGACGAGCCTGAAACCATCCCGTTCTCGGCGGTCTGGTCGCCGCGAAATCGCGATCCCCTGCTGTCGAACCTTCTCGCCCTGGCGACGAAAATGGGCCGCTCGCATCCAAAATCCGATTCGCGATAGATCGGGACGCACAGTGCTGAAATAGTGCCGCTCTCACCCGTCCTATTTGCCGCCGATCGTATCCCGTAGCCCTACGTCCGAACCTTTGCTGTTGCCTCTCGCGGAAACACCTATTCTCTGATCGGCTCCGTCTCTCTTGCCGATTGGAGCCTGTATGCGTGGAGGCCGAATACTCTGGGGGCAGATTGCCGTCGTCTTCATCATTGTTCTGGTGATGACCTGGGCGGCGACGCAATGGGTGGCGTTCCGGCTCGGCTTCCAGCCCCAACTCGGAAGCCCCTGGTTCGATCTGGCCGGTTGGCCGTTCTACCATCCGCCCGCCTTCTTCTGGTGGTGGTTCTCCTTTGACGCCTATGCGCCCACGATCTTCATGGAGGGCGCGGCCATCGCCACGTCCGGCGGTATCCTCGCCATTGCCGCCGCCATCCTCATGTCGATCATCCGGGCGCGGGAGGCCCGCAATGTCGCCACCTACGGTTCGGCTCGATGGGCGGAAGATAGGGAAATCCGTGCGGCCGGCTTGCTCGGCCCCGATGGCGTCCTGCTCGGCCGTTATACCCACGACTATCTGCGCCATGACGGTCCCGAGCATGTCCTTTGCTTTGCACCGACCCGCAGCGGCAAGGGCGTCGGCCTCGTGGTGCCTACGCTGCTGACCTGGCCGGGAAGCTGCATCGTTCACGACATCAAGGGCGAGAACTGGACCCTGACAGCCGGCTTCCGCGCGAAGCACGGGCGCGTCCTGCTGTTCGATCCGACCAATACCAGATCATCCGCCTATAACCCGTTGCTGGAGGTGCGGCAGGGCGAATGGGAAGTCCGCGACGTGCAGAATATCGCGGATATTCTGGTCGATCCCGAAGGCAGCCTCGACAAGCGTAACCATTGGGAAAAGACCAGTCACAGCCTGCTTGTCGGCGCGATCCTGCACGTTCTCTATGCCGAGCAGGACAAGACCCTGTCGGGCGTCGCCAACTTCTTGTCCGATCCCCGCCGTCCGGTCGAAGCGACCTTGCGCGCGATGATGGACACGACGCATTTGGGCGAAGCCGGCGTTCATCCTGTCATCGCCTCGTCGGCGCGCGAACTGCTGAACAAGAGCGAGAACGAACGATCGGGCGTGCTGTCCACCGCCATGTCGTTCCTCGGCCTCTACCGCGATCCGGTCGTGGCGCGCGTCACGGACCGCTGCGACTGGCGCATTGCCGATCTGGTCGGCAGCCGGAAGCCGGTGACGCTCTATTTCGTCGTTCCGCCGTCCGACATCAACCGGACGAAACCGCTGATCCGCCTGATCCTCAACCAGATCGGCCGCAGGCTGACCGAGGAGCTGACGCTATCCGGCAAGCGGCATCGCCTGCTCATGATGCTGGACGAGTTTCCGGCATTGGGCAGGCTCGATTTCTTTGAATCGGCATTGGCCTTCATGGCTGGCTACGGCCTCAAGTCCTTCCTGATCGCCCAATCGCTCAACCAGATCGAGCGCGCCTATGGGCCGAACAACAGCATTCTCGACAACTGCCATGTGCGCGTCGCCTTCGCCACGAACGACGAGCGCACCGCCAAGCGCGTGTCGGACTCGCTCGGCACAGCAACCGAGATGCGCGACTCCACCAACTATGCCGGCCATCGCCTCGCGCCCTGGCTCGGGCATCTGATGGTATCGCGGCAGGAGACGGCGCGGCCGCTAATGACTCCCGGCGAGATCATGCAACTCCCGCCCGCCGACGAAATCGTGATGGTCGCGGGAACGCCACCGATCCGGGCGAAGAAGGCCCGCTATTTCGAGGACGTGCGATTGCAGGAGCGCATCCTGCCGCCGCCCGAGTTGCCATCCGCACCAGCGGCGAAGCCGGCAACGGACGACTGGACGAGCCGCGTCATCGTCTCGGCGGACAGGCCAGCTTCGACCGCTGCCCGTGACGCCGAGGGCGATCCCGACAATGCCGGCATCCGCCGCGAGCCGGAATTGCCCGAGCATGAGGAGATCATCCCGCCGCCACCAATGCCCGCCCAGGAGTTCGACATTCTGGACGACGAGCCGGACGTGGACGCGGCCAAGGCCCGCGCGCTGCGCTCGCGGATGCGAATGATCGCCCGGCAAGCGTCGATGAACCCCGATGACGGCATAGAGCTTTGAGAGGCCGCCCATGACAGCCCGCACCCGCATGAATGTCTATTTCGACCCGGAACTGCTCAAACAGGTCGAGGCGCTATCGCTGCGCCGGCAGGTCTCGAAGTCCGCTATCGTCGAGGCGGCGGTCGCATCCTTCCTGTCGGGCGACACATCGGATCGGCTGGAAGCGGCCATGTCGCGCCGCCTCGACAAGATCGGCCGGCAGATCGGCACGCTGGACGAAGATCTCGCCGTGCTCGGCGAGACCCTCTCCTTGTTCGTTCACTTCTGGCTGACGATGACCCCGCCATTGCCGGATAGCGCCAAACAGTCCGCACGGATCAAGGGCAACGAGCGGTTCGAGGGCTTCATGCAGAATCTCGGCCGCAGGCTAGCGACCGGCGATAGGTTCCTGAAAGAGTTGTCGCGCGACATGGATTCGCTTCATGACAGTCTAAGAGCCCGCCCCGAAAGTTGTTGAGCAATACCAGGCATTTATGATTCACGCCGTCCTTGCGAAGAGATGGAGTGATCGATGGCATGGACTGGTATTGCCCGGCAGGAGCATAGCCGCAAAGGACTGCGCTATTCCAGTGATATGACGGACAAGGAATGGCAGTTGACGGCACCTTTCATTCCTCCAGCCAAGTGGGGCGGGCGGCGGCGGACCACCGACATGCGTGAAGTCCTGAACGCCTTGCTTTACATCGCCGCTAGCGGCTGTGCCTGGAGGCTGCTGCCGAAGTGCTTTCCGCCCGTCTCGACGGTTCAGCGGTATTTCTACGCCTGGCGCAACGCGGGCCTTCTTGACGGGATGAACACGGTGCTCGTGATGAACCTGCGCGAGATCGAGGGGCGCGAAGCCTCACCCAGTGCCGGTGTCATCGACAGCCAATCGGTGAAAACCACAGAAAGCGGCGGTCCTTGCGGTTATGACGCGGGCAAGAAGATCAAAGGCAGGAAGCGGCACATCCTGACGGACACCTGCGGATTTCTGATCTTCATCCTCGTGCATACCGCCGATATCCAGGATCGTGACGGCGCCATCGATGTCCTCAAGGCCGTGCGCCGTCGCTTCCCCTGGCTGCGCCATGTTTTCGCCGATGGAGGTTATGCCGGTGACAAGCTCAGGGATGCGCTGGCCGGATCGGGAGGCTGGACGATCGAGATCATCAAACGCTCCGACAAGGCCAAAGGCTTCCAGGTCCTCCCCCGCCGATGGGTCGTCGAACGGACTTTCGCATGGCTCGGCCGATGCCGTCGGCTCGCCAAGGACTGGGAAACGACCGTTGCTTCATCAACGGCATGGGCGACCATCGCCTCGATACGCATGCTTACCCGCCGAACCGCAAGATATTGCTATGCCTGAATATCTTCTGAGTCAGGCACTAACGGAAGGTGAGCCCGAGGCTGATGACGACCACGCTTAGATTTTCAACCCATCCTATTTGCCGCCGATGGCCGCCGATCACCGCTTTCGCTTAGATAGTTGTTGAAGCAGCCCAATTTCGGGCTTTCTTAATCGACCCGATGCGGGGACCGTCTGTCGCGCCCCGCGAGAAATCGGGGCCGACATGACTGCACATCATCAGAAACCGGAGGCGATAGCGCGTGGCGCGCGGATGCTGCGCACGGCGCTCGGCGCGTCCATCGCCCGGTTTCTCGAAGACCCCGCCGTCATCGAGGTGATGCTGAACCCGGACGGTCGCATCTGGATCGACCGGCTGTCCGAAGGTTTGGCCGATACCGGCGAGATGCTGTCCGCCGCCGATGGCGAGCGTATCGTCCGGTTGGTCGCGCACCATGTCGGCGCGGAGGTCCACGCCCGATCCCCGCGCGTGTCGGCGGAACTACCCGAAACCGGCGAGCGGTTTGAAGGCTTGTTGCCGCCGGTCGTCGCCGCACCCGCCTTCGCCATCCGCAAGCCCGCCGTCGCGGTGTTCACGCTCGACGATTACGTGGTGGCGGGCATCATGTCCGCCGATCAGGCCGCGACGTTACGCGCGGCAGTTTCCTCCCGCGCAAACATCCTCGTCGCGGGCGGCACCAGCACCGGCAAGACCACGCTGACCAATGCGCTGCTCGCGGAGGTGGCGAAGACGCAGGATCGCGTCGTCATCATCGAGGACACGCGCGAACTGCAATGCGCCGCGCCCAACCTCGTCGCCATGCGGACCAAGGACGGCGTGGCGACGCTTTCCGATCTGGTGCGCTCCTCGCTGCGCCTGCGCCCCGACCGCATCCCCATCGGCGAGGTGCGCGGCTCCGAAGCTCTCGACCTTCTGAAAGCATGGGGCACGGGGCACCCCGGCGGCATCGGCACCATCCATGCCGGCACGGGCATCGGTGCGCTGCGCCGCCTCGAACAGCTCATTCAAGAGGCTGTTGTCACCGTCCCGCGCGCGCTGATCGCCGAGACTATCGACCTTGTTGCCGTCCTTTCCGGGCGCGGTTCCGCGCGCCGGCTGGCCGAACTCGCCCGCGTCGAGGGGCTGGGACCGGACGGCGACTACCGCATCACGCATCCCATCACTTCGGCAACCAACCCAAAAGGAGACTCTTCATGATCCGCACGCTTTCGCGCGGCTGCCGCACCATGGCGACCGCAGCCGCCACCGTTTCCATCAGCCTGATGCTCGCCCCGGCGGCCCATGCTTCCGGCTCGTCGATGCCGTGGGAGGCTCCGCTTCAGAGCATCCTTCAGTCGATCGAGGGGCCGGTCGCCAAGATCATCGCCGTGATCGTCATCATCGCGACGGGCCTCGCGCTGGCTTTTGGGGATACGTCGGGCGGTTTCCGCCGCCTGATCCAGATCGTGTTCGGCCTGTCCATCGCCTTTGCCGCCAGCTCGTTCTTCCTGTCGTTCTTCTCGTTCGGCGGCGGGGCGCTCGTCTGATGGCGGGCGGCCTCGAACAACTCGACGCGGTGCCGGGATTTTCCGTCCCGGTCCACAGGGCGCTGACCGAGCATATCCTGCTCGGCGGCGCTCCGCGCTCCATCGCCATCCTGAACGGAACGCTGGCCGGGGCCGTGGGTCTCGGCCTGCGTCTCTGGCTGGTCGGACTCGCCATCTGGGTCGTCGGCCACTTCGCCGCCGTGTGGATGGCCAAGCGCGACCCGCTTTTTGTCGAGGTGGGCCGCAGGCATCTGCGCATCCCCGGTCATCTGTCGGTCTGACGGAGGCGCACATGATGAATCTCGCCGAATACCGCCGCACATCCAGCCGCCTCGCGGATTTCCTGCCCTGGGCCGCACTTGTCGGCTCCGGCGTCGTGCTGAACAAGGATGGAAGTTTCCAGAGGACGGCGAAGTTCCGCGGTCCCGATCTGGATTCCGCCGTCGCTGCCGAGCTGGTCGCGGTCGCAGGACGCATCAACAACGCCGTCCGCCGTCTCGGGTCGGGCTGGAGCCTTTTCGTGGAGGCACAGCGCAGCGAAGCCGCGACCTATCCCGACAGTCAATTTCCCGAAGCCGCATCCGCGCTGCTCGACGCCGAGCGCAAGGCCGGTTTCGAGGAAGCCGGGACGCATTTCGTGTCCGGCTATTTCCTGACCTTCCTCTGGCTGCCTCCCGCCGAGGACGCCGCCCGCACTGAGGCCTGGCTCTACGAGGGCCGCGAGCAATCCGGAGTGGACCCATGGGAATTGCTGCGCGGCTTCATCGACCGCACCGACCGCGTTCTGGCGTTGCTCGATGGCTTCATGCCGGAATGCCGCTGGCTCGATGACGCCGGCACGCTGACCTATCTCCATTCGACCATCTCGACCAACCGGCATCGTGTGCGCGTGCCCGAGGTGCCGATGCACCTCGATGCGCTGCTCGCTGATCAGCCGCTGACCGGCGGCCTGGAGCCGCGCCTTGGCGACCAGCATCTGCGCGTCCTGACCATCATCGGCTTTCCGACCGCGACGACGCCCGGCCTGCTCGACGAGATGAACCGGCTGCCGTTCCCGTATCGCTGGAGCACGCGAGCGATCCTGCTCGACAAGACCGATGCAACCCGGCTGCTGACTCGCATCCGCCGTCAGTGGTTCGCCAAGCGCAAGAGCATCGCGGCGATTCTGAAAGAGGTGATGACCAACGAGCAATCCGCGCTCGTGGACACCGACGCTGCGAACAAGGCGCTCGACGCCGACATGGCCTTGCAGGAGCTGGGCGCGGACATGGCGGGGATCGCCTATGTCACGGCCACCATCACCGTCTGGGATGCCGATCCGCGCATTGCCGACGAGAAGCTCCGCCTCGCGGAAAAGATCATTCAGGGCCGCGACTTCACCGCGATGCCTGAAACCGTCAACGCCGTCGATGCCTGGCTCGGTTCGATCCCCGGACATGCCTATGCGAATGTCCGCCAGCCGCCCATATCGACGCTCAACCTCGCCCATATGATCCCGCTTTCGGCGGTGTGGGCGGGGCCGGAACGGGATGAGCATTTCAGCGCGCCCCCGCTGTTCTTCGGCAAGACCGAAGGCTCGACCCCGTTCCGGTTTTCCCTTCATGTCGGCGATGTCGGCCACACCCTCGTCGTCGGCCCGACCGGCGCGGGCAAGTCCGTGCTGCTGGCGCTCATGGCCTTGCAGTTCCGTCGCTATGAGCAAGCGCAGGTATTCGCCTTCGACTTCGGTGGCAGCATCCGGGTCGCATCGCTCGCCATGGGGGGCGACTGGCACGACCTTGGCGGTGGCCTGACGGAAGGGGACGAGGCGTCCGTCTCGCTCCAGCCGCTCGCCCGGATCGACGATACCTATGAACGCGCCTGGGCCGCCGACTGGATCGCCGCCATTCTCGGTCGTGAAGGTGTCCCGATCACACCCGAAACCAAGGAATATATCTGGACGGCGCTGACATCGCTTAGCACCGCTCCGGTCGGCGAGCGCACCATCACCGGCTTCACGGTCCTCCTTCAATCCAACGATCTGAAACAGGCATTGCGCCCTTACTGCATCGGCGGCGCTTACGGACGGTTGCTCGACGCAGAAGCCGAGCATCTCGGTTCGGCTTCGGTGCAGGCGTTCGAGATCGAGGGGCTGGTCGGGACCGGCGCGGCCCCGGCCGTGCTCGCCTATCTGTTCCATCGCATCGGCGACCGGCTCGATGGACGGCCGACCCTGCTCATCATCGACGAGGGCTGGCTGGCGTTGGACGATGAAGGCTTCGCCAGCCAGCTCCGCGAATGGCTGAAGACGCTACGCAAGAAAAACGCTTCCGTCATCTTCGCTACGCAGTCGCTATCGGACATCGATGGCAGCAACATCGCGCCCGCCATTATCGAAAGCTGCCCGACGCGGCTGCTTCTCCCGAACGAACGCGCCATCGAACCGCAGATCACGGCCATCTATCGGCGCTTCGGCCTCAATGACCGGCAGATCGAAATCCTCGCGCGGGCCACGCCCAAGCGGGACTACTACTGCCAGAGCCGCAGGGGCAATCGCCTGTTCGAGCTTGGCCTGTCCGAAGTCGGCCTCGCGCTCTGCACCGCGTCCGCGAAATCCGACCACAAACGCATCGCCGGACTGATCGCCGAGCATGGCCGCGAAGGCTTCCTCGCCGCCTGGTTGCGCCTGCGCGGCGTCGATTGGGCGGCCGACCTGATCCCCGACCTCACCAATCTCATCCTACAGACCGAGAAGGAGTCCCAACCATGACCATTCGCCGTTCCCGCTCGCGCGCCATTTTCATGGCTGCGACCATGCTTGCCGCACCGCTCGCGCTGTCGCCCATCCTCACAAGCCCGGCCCATGCGCAATGGACGGTCTTCGATCCGTCCAACTATGCGCAGAATGTGCTGACAGCCGCGCGCACGCTTCAGCAGATCAACAACCAGATCACCTCGCTTCAGAACGAAGCGACCATGCTCATCAATCAGGCGAAGAATCTGGCGAGCCTGCCATATTCATCGCTTCAGCAGCTCCAGCAGAACGTCCAGCGCACGCAGCAGCTTTTGAGCCAGGCGCAGAACATCGCGTTCGACGTGCAGAACATCGACCAGGCGTTTCAGCAGAAATACGGCAGCATCTCCCTGTCCGCCACCGATACGCAGCTCGTCACCGATGCCCGCTCGCGCTGGCAGAACACCGTGGGCAGCTTGCAGGACGCCATGCGCGTGCAGGCCGGCGTCGTCGGCAACATAGACACCAACCGCACGCAGATGTCCGAACTGGTCGGCCAGAGCCAGGGCGCGACCGGCGCGCTGCAAGCCACGCAGGCCGGCAATCAGCTTCTCGCCCTGCAATCGCAGCAGCTTTCCGACCTGATCGCGCTGATGTCTGCCAATGGCCGGTCGGAAGCACTGATCGAGGCAGAGCGCGCCACCGCCGCCGAACAGGGCCGCGTCCAGCGTGAACGCTTCCTGACGCCGGGATCGGGCTACCAACCCGGCAACGCGCAAATGTTCGGCAACGGCAACAACTGACCTGACAGGAGGGGCGCGACATGGACGGCAAGATGCTGGCCCGGCTGGGCGCGATCATATTCGTCGCCATCGCCATCACCGCCACGGTGATCGAGATGACCCGGCAGGACGAGCCGCCGCGCGGCAGGCCCGCGCCGGAACTACAGCGTCCCACCGATCCGCTGCGCCAGAGCCTGCGCGATTGCCAGCGGCTTGGCGAGGCGGCCGCGAGCGATCCCGACTGCCTTGCCGCCTGGGCCGAGAACCGTGATCGGTTTCTCGGCCGGACGCCGGTGCCCGCCACCCCGCATCAGAACGGGGGACAGTGAACCATGGGCGGCACCGGCGTCATCGACTCGTTTCTAGGCGTATTCACCTCATACATCGACAGCGGCTTCGGCCTGCTCGGCGGCGAGGTGGCGTTCATCGCCACAACGCTCATCGTCATCGACGTGGTGCTGGCGGCACTGTTCTGGTCGTGGGGCGCCGATGACGACATCATCGCCCGGCTGGTGAAGAAGACCCTGTTCGTCGGCGCGTTCGCCTACATCATCGGCAACTGGAACAATCTGGCGCGCATCGTCTTCGAGAGCTTCGCCGGTCTCGGCCTCAAAGCCTCCGGCACCAGCTTTTCCACCGCCGATCTGATGCGCCCCGGCAAGGTGGCGCAGACCGGCCTCGACGCGGGCCGCCCGCTGCTCGACTCCATCTCCGATCTGATGGGTTACTGGTCGTTCTTCGAGAACTTCATCCAGATCGCCTGCCTGATGTTCGCCTGGGCGCTGGTGCTGCTCGCCTTCTTCATCCTCGCCATCCAGCTTTTCGTGACGCTTATCGAGTTCAAGCTGACCACGCTCGCCGGCTTCGTGCTGATCCCGTTCGGTCTCTTCGGCAAGACTGCCTTCATGGCCGAGCGCGTGCTGGGCAACGTCATCTCGTCGGGGATCAAAGTCCTCGTGCTGGCCGTCATCATCGGCATCGGCTCGACGCTGTTCTCGCAGTTCACCGCAGGCTTCGGCGGCGCAACGCCGACCATCGACGACGCCATGGCGATCGTGCTCGCCGCCTTGTCGCTGCTCGGCCTTGGCATCTTCGGTCCCGGCATCGCCTCCGGTCTCGTTTCGGGCGGCCCGCAGCTTGGCGCGGGTGCGGCGATCGGCACCGGCCTTGCCGTAGGAGGCGCAGCCCTTGCCGCAGGCGGTGCAGCCGGTCTCGCCGTCAAGGGAGGTGCTACCGCCATGTCCGGTGGCGCCGCGGCCGTTCGGGGCGGCGCTGCCGCCTCCGGAGGGGCCGCAGCGACCTACAGCATGGCTTCGCTCGGCCAATCTGGTGCGGCGGGCGTTGCTTCCGGTCTCGGCGGGGTTGCCCGCGCGGCAGGCTCCGCCGCCGTATCGCCTCTGAAACGCGCCGCCTCGAAAGCAACGGAAAGCGTCAAATCCAGCTTTTCGGATGGCGCACGCGCAGCCTTCGGGGTGACAGGGGGATCATCCACCGCAGGCACGGCCGGAGGCAGCAGCGCAGCCCCCGCAGCAGCGTCTTCCCCCGCTGGCAGTCCCCCGGCCTGGGCGCAGCGGATGCAGCGTTCCCAAGCCGTGAATCACGGCGCCACCATGGCCGCCCATGCGGTGCGTTCCGGCGACAGCCACGGTGGCGGCTCCTCCGTCAATCTCTCTGAAAGTGACCGCTCATGAGCATCTTCAAACGACCATCGACCCATTACGGCAAATCGCCCGAACCCGAGACGCCTTACCAGAAGGCTGCTCAAGCCTGGGATGAGCGCATCGGCTCGGCCCGCGTGCAGGCGAAGAACTGGCGCTATATGGCCTTCGGATCGCTGATCCTCTCGGCCGGTTTCGCCGCCGCGCTCGTCTGGCAATCAGCGCGCGGGACCGTGGTGCCGTGGGTGGTGCAGGTCGATAATCTCGGCCAGGCGCAGACTGTCGCACCCGCTAACGCCGATTATCGCCCGACTGACCCGCAGATCGCGTTCCATCTGGGCCGCTTCATCGAACAGGTCCGGGCGATCCCGGCAGACGCCATCATCGTCCGCCAGAATTGGCTCCGCGCCTATGAGTGGACCACGGATCGCGGCGCAGCGGCCTTGAACGACTACGCCCGCAGCAACGACCCGTTCACGAAGGTCGGTCGGCAGCAGGTCGCCGTCGAGGTTTCCAGCGTCATCCGAGCATCGAACGACAGCTTCCGCGTGGCGTGGACCGAGCGCCACTATGAGAACGGCCAGCTTTCCACGACCGAACGATGGACCGCGATCCTGACCATCGTGATCCAGACCCCGCGTGACTCCGAGCGCCTGCGCGCCAATCCGCTCGGCATCTATGTCAACGCAATCTCATGGTCGCGGGAGATGAGCCAATGACCCGCACGACGCTCCGCAAAGCCCCATTTCAGGATTTCCGTAAACCCGCCTTCGCGGCTTTGATGCTGTCGGCCACGATGCTCGCCGGCTGCGCGACCAACCGCACGCCGCAATTCAGCTACGACGCCGACGTGCCGTCATCGCCCGTTGTGCCGGCCGCCGTCACCGATGACCGGCCCCGGCCGCTGCATACGCCACCGGCCTGGACCGTGGCGCGCGGCGGGACCTCCGCCGGAACACCGGCAGGCCGTGTCGAGAACGCCAATGCCGCCGCGCGCGTCGAGCCGCGCCGCGAGGGCTACTATAACGCCATCCAGATTTATCCCTGGTCGGAAGGCGCGCTCTATCAAGTCTATGCCGCACCGGGACAGATCACGACCATTGCGCTCGAACCCGGCGAGGGCCTGACCGGCGCGGGGCCGATTGCAGCCGGCGACACCGCCCGCTGGATCATCGGCGATACCGAGAGCGGATCGGGGACAACACGCCGCGTCCATATCCTCGTGAAGCCGACGCGCCCGGACATCATGACAAACCTCGTCGTGACGACCGACCGGCGCACCTACATGATCGAGTTGCGCGCCCGCGAAGCCCTCTATATGCCCTCCGTCGCCTGGGCCTATCCCGCACCACCAGCGGGCCAGCGCCAGACCGTTCCGGCCGCTCCGGTCATCCCGGCCGAGGCCGCGCGCAAATATCGCTATGGCCTGACCGGCGACAGCCCGCCATGGCGGCCCATCTCTGTCTTCGACGATGGTCGCCGCATCTATGTCGTCTTCCCTCGCGGCATCGTGCAGGGCGAGATGCCCCCGATCTTCGTCATCGGCTCGGATGGCGAAACCCAGATCGTCAACAGCCGCATCCACCAGAACATCCTGATCGTGGATCGCCTGTTCGGCGCGGCCGAATTGCGCCTTGGCAGCGGCGAGCGCCAGCAGACGGTCAGGATCGTCCGCATTGAGCAACGGCAGGCTGCACAGCCGGCAAAAGCGACCGGAGAATCCCCGTCATGACTGAAGACACGCCCCCTGTAGAAGCTGCAGCGGACACCACCACACCCATGCGGCTGCGCACTGAGCCGCCGCGCGTCACCCGTCTGTCCCGCAAGATGCTGGCCGGCGTCGGCGCAGTTGCTTTGCTCGGCATCGGCGGGGCGCTGATCTACGCGCTCCAGACTCGCGATGCAGGGCCGGGAGGCGAAGAACTCTATTCGACCGAGAACCGGCCCACGGCGGACGGCCTGTCCGGCCTGCCGCGCGATTATACCGGCCCGGTCCTCGGACCGGCATTGCCCGGCGATCTGGGCGGCCCGATCCTCGACGCGCAGAACAGGGGCCAGCCAGTTGCGCCGCCGGCTATGGCAACACCAGTTCGCGATCCTGCCGAGGAGCGCCGCCTCGCCGAAGAGGAAGCTGCACGTCTCAGCACGGTGTTTTTCCAGTCCGGGCAGAGAACGGCAACAGCCCCCGGTTCCAATATACCGGGCCTTGCAGGTCTTGGCGTCGGCGGTCAGCCAGCCACGCGAGACCGGCATACGGCCTTTCTCAATGGCCCGGTGGATCGGCAGACGGTCGCCCTGGATCGCATCATGGCTCCGGCATCGCCCTACATCCTTCAGGCCGGGGCCGTTATCCCGGCGGCGATGATTACCGGCATCCGTTCCGATCTTCCCGGCCAGATCACCGCGCAGGTCACGGAAAACGTCTACGACAGCCCGACCGGCAGCCTGCTGCTGATCCCGCAGGGAACGCGCATCATCGGCCAGTATGATGCCGGCGTGACCTTCGGCCAGCGCCGCGTGCTGCTCGTCTGGAACCGACTGATCCTGCCCAATGGCCGTTCCATAGTGCTGGAGCGCCAGCCGGGAGCGGACGCTTCCGGCTATGCCGGCCTTGAGGATGGCGTCGATTATCATTGGTGGGATCTGATGAAGGCAGCCGGCCTCTCGACGCTGCTCGGCATCGGCACCGAACTGGCGACCGATGACGAGGACCGCCTGATCCGGGCTATCCGCGACGGGGCGCAGGACACCATCAATCAGGCCGGACAGCAGATCGTCCAGCGGCAGTTGCAGGTCGCGCCGACGCTGACCATCCGGCCCGGCTTCCCGGTCAGGGTCATCGTCACAAGGGATTTAGTCCTCGAACCCTACAGGAATTGACCATGGCAAAGCTGAAACTCGGCCCGCTGGCCGACGACAAGCCGGTGAAGGTGGCAGTGGAACTTCCCGCGCAGCTCCACCGCGACCTGATCGACTATGCCGCTCTGTTGGCCGATGGCGGTGCGCCGATCGAGCCTGCCAGACTTATCGTGCCGATGCTGGAGCGGTTCATCGCCACGGATCGCGGTTTCGCCAAGGCGCGGCGGCAACCCTCCTGATCCATCGCGGTAGGGGTGCCGCCGGCGCACAGGTGCGAATGCGGCACGCTACACTCCGCCGGTCCCCCTCCATGCTTCGCTTAATTCCGGGGCCTGATGCGCCCCTGAATCCACCAGCGAAACACGGAGGATACCATGTGCGCAGAGCGCCGCCGCGCCCAACGAGGCCGCCCAAGACAGCCGGCCCCTGGAACGCTCCCCGACGACCTTTACGATTATGACGACGATCCCGTGCCGCGCATCAGCCCGTCGCGCGGCAGTCCGCCTCGTGTGTTCGACGTGGAGAAGCTGCCCGTCATTGATGACTGGCCCGAGGAAGTGCCGATCACCGAGGCCGAGATTCTGGTGTTCGAGCGCTGGTTCGCCGATGTTTTCGATGAAATGTTCGGCTCAGTCGATCTGCCTGAAGGCTTGAAAAAGTTATCGCGGTATGATAATGAAAAGCCATAACTGATGATCGAGCTATGCCATGACGACACTCAAGGTCGGGATCGCCGAACCCGATGAAATGAAAGCCCGCACCATGCGGGTCGCCAGGGGCGAGGAAAAGCCCGCACCCGGCGATCCGACTGTCTGGTTCGCGTCCACCATGTCCTTTGCCAAGTTCCTGTCGCCCAGCAACTGCGAACTGCTCCGCATCATCCATGAGCATGAGCCGGACTCGCTGGAGGAACTGGCGCAGATCACCGGCCGCGCGAAATCCAACCTGTCCCGGACCCTCAAGGCCATGGCCGGCTACGGCCTTGTTCGCATGGAGAAGGGCAAGGGTCTCAAGCTGGTCCCCAAGGTCATCCATGACCGCGTGGAGCTGGTCTTGCCCCTGATCGAGCGGCGCAAGTCGAAAGGAACCCGCAAATGAACGCACAATCCCCCAATGTCGCCCTGCGGGCTGCCCTGTATTTGCGCGTCTCTACCGCTCGGCAGGCCGAGCATGACGTGTCGATCCCCGACCAGCGCAAGCAGGGCGAAGCCTGGTGCGCGGCGCGCGGCTATCAGCTTGTCGAAATCTTCGTGGAGCCGGGCAACACGGCCACCAACGACCGCCGCCCTGAGTTCCAGCGGATGATCGAGGCGGGCACGTCGAAGCCCACACCGTTCGACGTGGTTCTGGTTCACAGCTTCTCGCGCTTCTTCCGCGATGCTTTCGACATGGAATATTACTATCGCAAGCTCGCCAAGAATGACGTGCGCCTCATTTCCATTACGCAAGAGCTGGGGGACGACCCGATCCACGACATGATGCGTCGGATCATGTCCTTGTTCGATGAATACCAGTCGAAGGAGAACGGCAAGCACGTCACGCGCGCTCTGAAGGAGAATGCCCGGCAAGGCTTCTGGAACGGTGCGTTGCCGCCGATCGGCTACCGGATCGCCGCCGCCGAACAGCGTGGGGCCAAGACCAAGAAGAAGCTGGAAATCGACCCGCTGCACGCCGACACGATCCGTCTGATCTATCGGCTCGCTCTGGAAGGTCAGGGCGACAGCGGCCAGATGGGCGTCAAGGCGATCGTCAAGCACTTGAACGCCAAGGGTATCTTCACCCGTGATGGCGGCCGCTGGGGCATCGGCCAGGTCCATCGCGTCCTGACCCGCCGCACCTATATCGGCGAACATGAATGGGGGAAGCGCAGCAAGCACAACGACCCGCGTTCCGCCGGCGAAATCGTCATCGTCCCGGTGCCCGCCATCATCGAGCGGGAGACTTTCTACGCCGTTCAGTCGCTTTTGCAGGCTCGCAACCCCAAGACCGAACTGCCCGCCCGCGTCGTGATCGGGCCGACCCTGCTGACCGGCATCTGTTATTGCGGCAATTGCGGTGGGGCCATGACCATCCGCACCGGCAAGAGCGGCCGCTACCGCTACTATGCCTGCTCGATCAAGGCGCGGCAGGGCGAGACCGGCTGCAAGGGCCGAGCGATCCCCATGGACAAGCTCGACGACATGGTGGTCAGCCATATCGAGGACCGCCTGCTCGATCCCGACCGTCTGGAGAAGCTGCTTGGCAGCATCCTCGGCCGCCGCGAGGATCAGGCCGAGCGCCGCCGCGAACACATCGCCTCTTTGCAGCGGCAGGCGACCGAATCGGAATCGCGCCTCAAGCGCCTCTATGACGCCATTGAGGCGGGCGTGGCTGATCTGGACGATCCGGCGCTCAAGGAGCGGATCGCCGGTCTCAAGGTTCTCCGCGATCAGGCGCGGGCTGATGCCGACCGGGCGCAAGCCCTGCTCGAAAGCCCCGGCCACAGTGCCCTCAGTCCCGCGATGATCGAAGGGTTTGCACGCCGCGCGCGGGAGCGCATTCGCGGTCACGAGGGCGGCTATCGGCGGGATCACCTGCGCGCGCTGGCGCAGCGCGTCGAGGTCGCGGACGACGCAATCCGGATCATGGGGTCGAAAACGGAACTGCTAAAGACGCTTATTGCCGGTCAAGGGCGGCAATCGGCGGCGATTGGCGTGCCCAGAGGCGGTCTGAAATGGCGGAGAGGGGGGGATTCGAACCCCCGATAGAGTTGCCCCTATGCCGCATTTCGAGTGCGGTGCATTCAACCGCTCTGCCACCTCTCCGCATACGGTCGGCGCTTGTTCAGCGCGCCGGCTACATAGCGGCTGATTTGCATGCTTGCAAGGGGCAGTTTCGCCTGGAGGCAACTAATTGACCGGAAAGCGGCAAAACGCCTTGACAGCTTTCAGAAGCTCGCCTATTGCCGCACGTGCGTGGCAAAGGACTAGGGTCTGCCCGCAGTGGTTGGCATCTTGCGCTGCGGCGGAAAATGCCGGGCCATTTTCACCGGCGGGATGACACCCGTCCATCCGACTGACAAAAAGACGGCCTCGCCTTGCTGCGAAGAGCCGGAAACGAACATGAAAGGACAAGAAATGTTCGCAGTCATCAAGACCGGCGGTAAGCAGTACCGCGTGGCAGCCAACGACGTCGTGACGGTTGAAAAGCTCGTCGCTGTCGCTGGCGACAAGATCGAATTCACCGAAGTGCTGATGGTCGGCGAAGGCGCCGATGCGACGATCGGCGCTCCCTTCGTCGAAGGCGCGGTCGTGACGGCCGAAGTCGTCGAGCAGGGTCGCGCCAAGAAGGTCATCGCCTTCAAGAAGCGTCGCCGCCAGAACTCCAAGCGTTCGCGCGGTCACCGTCAGCATCAGACGACTGTCCGGATCGTGGACATCGCGGCAGCCGGCGGCAAGGCCAAGAAGTCTTCCAAGAAGACCGAAGCCGCTGCCGAAGCAGCAGCGAACTGAAGATCAGGACGAAGGTAAAGGAGAACTCCCATGGCACACAAAAAAGCTGGCGGTTCCTCGCGTAACGGTCGCGATTCGGAGTCCAAGCGCCTTGGCGTGAAGAAATTCGGCGGCGAAACCGTCATTGCAGGCAACATCATCGTGCGCCAGCGCGGTACGAAGTGGCATCCGGGCGCCAATGTTGGCCTCGGCAAGGACCACACCATTTTTGCGCTTACGGCTGGCAACGTGAACTTCCGTACGAAGGCCAATGGCCGCGTGTACGTGTCTGTAATGCCGAAAGCCGAAGCAGCGGAATAAGCCGGTAGCGCTCTAAAACAGCCGGCGTCTCATCGACCCGGCTGATGCTACAGGTATCGAACCTGCAGAAACAAAAGGGGAGATGGGGCAATCCATCTCCCCTTTCTGTTGATCTGGAGGATCGAACATGTTCAGCGAATTGTTGAGGGAAGACCAATCCCGGTCTCCCGAACAACGGCCAAGGCCGGAACGGTCAAGGACCGATTGCCCGATCTTATTGACGCAGCGGCTCGTTCTCAGAGCCCCGCACGAAGACGACATCGACGCCCTTGCCCATCTCGCCAACAACGCCAACATCGCAACGATGGTCGCCCGCATGCCGCATCCCTATACGATCGCGGACGCGGCCGACTTCGTGCGACGCACAAAAGCCGGCGCGATTGGCAAGTGCGTCTATGCGATCACAAAGGCTGACAACGGCGCGTTCATCGGCTGCTGCGGTGTCGAGCCGCAGGAAGACGGGCGCACGGTCGAGCTTGGCTACTGGCTGGGCGAACCGTACTGGAACCAGGGCTACGCAACGGAAGCGGCGCAAGGTCTTACGGACATGGTCTTCAGGACCCGCGACGTCGACCAGATCGATGCGCGGTGCCGGGTCATGAACATTCCTTCGCGTCGCGTCATCCAGAAGTGCGGTTTCCAGTTCCAGGCGACCGGCATGGTCCAGAGCCTTGCCGTCGGGGGAATGGTGTCCGTCGAATGGTACCGGCTTGACCGGCGAACCTGGGTTTCCCTGAAGAGCTGGGGGAACATCGGATGAGCGCGCTTCGTCTTGAGCGGGAAGACCACATCGTCGGGGACCCTGGGGCGGTGCCGGCGATTGCGACGGCGCGGCTGACGCTGCGTCCGCATCGGCTGGCGGATGCGCCGGCGATCGCCGAATCTCTGAGCGACTTCCGGGTCTCGCGCATGCTGGCGCGGGTCCCGGCACCGTTCGACCGGCAGGATGCGGAAGAGTGGCTTGCGGGCGTGACGAGCGGGCTCGTGCCGGGCTGGGCGCTTGCCATCACCACCGGGGACGATGTCCATATCGGAACCGTCTTCTTCGAGGAACGGGCCGGCAGCTGGCATCTCGGTTACTGGCTGAACCGTTTCTACTGGGCTCGCGGCTACATGAGCGAGGCCGTCCAGGCGGCAACAGCGCGGTTTCTCATGCGGATGCCGGGCGTGGAGATCCGTTCGGGGGTGTTTGCCGACAATCCCGCCTCGCTGAAGGTGCAGGAGAGGATCGGCTTTCGCATCATCGGGCTGAGCGAGATCTACTCGGTCGCGCGCAGCGCGATGGTGCCGCATGTGGAAACGCTGCTTTCGCCGGGCGATTTTCGCCCGGCTGCCTCGCGGCGGTGACATCGACCTTCGCGCGATGGTGGAACTGCGGCCTAGCCGAGTTCGAACCATACCGGCAGGTGATCCGATCCGGTCGCGGCCTCGTCGACCCAGGCGTCCTTGAGGCGCCCGACAAGGCCGTGACTGACGAAGCAATAGTCGAGGAACATACGGTTGGCGTGGTCCTGCGGGTCGATCCAGCTGTAGCTGTCCTGTGTTCGCCGGCCGAGGCCGGCGAACACGTCGATCGGAAAGGTCGCCCGGATCTGCCTGCCATAATAGGCGTCGATTTCGCCGACCATGCTGCAATATTCCGGCGATTCCGGGATCATGTTGAAGTCGCCCATCAGGACGTAGTCGTCCGGGAAAGGCGGCTGTCGGAGACCGAACTCCTCGGCGCCGGAAATCGCGCCGCCATCGAGGGCATAGGCCTGCGCTTGCGCCTTCAGGTGGCGAATCTGTTCGATCCGTTCGCCGCGGTAGACATGGTCGAGATGGACGGAATAGACGCGCAGGGCGCCGCCCGCCGCATCGATCACGGCCTCGGTGGCGCCGCGCTGCAGGTTCAGCTTGTCGAGCGTGCGGCTGCGCGGCAGGGGAATGAGGCGGGAGGCGAGGATGGGATGGCGTGACAGCACCATGTTGCCGAACTGGAAGCGGCGGCTGACCGCGCGACCGCCCTCGACGACAGAGCCCGCGTCAACGTCGCAGGCCGGCCAGTAAACGGAAAAGTGGCCGGGGAGAAGGCTTTGGAGTTGGGCGACCATGTCGATTTCGCCGTTGCGATGGAAGCCGCGGGTCACTTCCTGCAGGGCGATGATGTCGGCGCCTTCGATCTCCGCGGCGATCCGGGGAAGGTCCAGCCGCCCGTCAAGGCCGATGCCATACTGGATGTTGTAGCTGACGAATTTCACGATAATCTTTGACCTCTGCAGGAACCGGCTATATCGAAGCTGCGAAACGCAAGCAAAAGAACGGCGAACCGAAATGAAGTTTCTCGATCAAGCGAAAGTCTATATCCGCTCAGGCGACGGCGGTGCAGGGGCTGTCTCGTTTCGTCGCGAAAAATTCATCGAGTTCGGTGGTCCTGACGGCGGTGATGGCGGGCGTGGCGGCGATGTCTGGGTGGAGGCCGTCAACGGCCTGAACACGCTGATCGATTTCCGCTACCAACAGCATTTCAAGGCCGCCACCGGCATGCACGGCATGGGCCGCAACCGGACCGGCGCGGGCGGCGCATCGGTGACGCTCAAGGTGCCGGTCGGCACGCAGGTGTTCGAAGAGGACGACGAGACGCTGATCGTCGACCTGACCAAGGAGGGGCAGCGCTTCCGGCTTGCCGCCGGCGGCAATGGCGGCTTCGGCAACACGCATTTCAAATCCTCGACGAACCAGGCACCCAACTGGGCCAATCCGGGTCTGGAGGGGGAGGAAAAGACGATCTGGCTGCGGCTCAAGCTCATCGCCGATGCCGGGCTGGTGGGACTGCCGAACGCCGGAAAGTCCACCTTCCTTGCGACCTGCACGCGGGCGCGGCCGAAGATCGCCAACTATCCCTTCACGACTCTGCATCCGAATCTCGGTGTCGCCACGGTCGACGGGCGTGAGTTCATCCTCGCCGATATTCCGGGCCTGATCGAAGGAGCGCACGAGGGGACCGGTCTCGGCGATCGCTTCCTCGGCCATGTGGAGCGCACGCGGGTTCTGCTGCATCTCGTGTCGGCGCAGGAAGAGAATGTCGGCAAGGCTTACAAGACCGTCAAAAACGAGCTCGAAGCCTATGGCGGCGGACTGACCGACAAGCCGGAAATCGTCGCACTGTCGCAGATCGACGTCCTGGATGAGGACGAGCTGAAGAAAAAGTCGAAGGAGTTGCAGAAGGCCTGCGGCCAGAAACCGCTCCTCCTGTCTGCGATTACAAATGTCGGCATGCTGGATGCTTTGCGCGCCTTGCGCGACGAAATCGTCCGCTTCGGCACGGAAGAACGGGAAGGCGACTAGGATGGCTGAGACCCGCAAGGCGCTTTCGAGCCATAAGCGCATCGTCATAAAGATCGGTTCTGCGCTGCTGGTCGATCGGGCGACGGGGTTGAAAAAGGCCTGGCTGGATGCGGTTTGCGCCGACATCGCCGCCCTTCGCGCCGGCGGCGCGGAGGTGCTGGTGGTCTCGTCGGGGGCGATCGCGCTCGGGCGGACCGTGCTGAACCTGCCCAAGGGCGCGTTGAAGCTGGAGGAGAGCCAGGCGGCGGCAGCCGTAGGTCAGATCGCCCTGGCCCGGGCGTGGTCCGAAAGCCTTTCGACCGAGGGAATCGTGGCCGGCCAGATCCTGCTGACCCTTGGCGACACGGAAGAGCGGCGACGCTATCTCAATGCGCGCGCAACGCTGCAGCAGCTGCTGAAACTCGGCTCCGTTCCGATCATCAACGAAAACGACACGGTCGCAACGACCGAGATTCGTTATGGCGACAACGATCGCCTGGCCGCCCGCGTCGCGACCATGGCGGGCGCGGACCTGCTGGTGCTGCTGTCCGACATCGACGGGCTTTATACTGCGCCTCCGCATCTCGATCCGCAGGCCAAGTTTCTCGAAACGATCGCCGAGATCACTCCGGAAATCGAGGCAATGGCGGGCGGGGCCGCTTCCGAGCTGTCGCGCGGCGGCATGCGCACCAAGATCGATGCCGGCAAGATCGCCACTGCTGCGGGCTGCGCGATGATCATCGCATCCGGCAAGCCTGACCATCCGCTCCGCGCCGTTGCGGAAGGGGCGCGCTCCTCGTGGTTTGCGCCATCCGGTTCGCCTGTTGCCGCGCGCAAGACGTGGATCGCCGGGCAGTTGCAGCCGGCTGGCATCCTTTCCATCGACGAGGGTGCGGAGATGGCACTGCGCTCCGGCAAGAGCCTCCTTCCCGCCGGCGTGCTGTCGGTGTCCGGGCTGTTCTCGCGCGGCGACACCATCGCGATCGTGGGCTTGAACGGCCGCGAGATCGCACGCGGACTTGCAAGCTATGACGCCGAGGAGGCGAGACAGATCGCTGGGAAGAAATCGACCGAGATCGCCGGCCTTCTCGGCTACCCGGGTCGGACCGCGATGGTCCACCGCGACGACCTCGTCATGACCGGCGCCCTGCGGCCGGACGGCGCGTTGGCGCAGAAGAAGGATCCCGCCCATGCTTGAGCAAGTCAACGTCGCCGAACTGATGGCCACGATCGGCCGGAGGGCGCGCGCGGCCGCTCGCCCGCTGGCGACGGCGTCGACGGAGACGAAGAACCGCGCCCTCGAAGCAATGGCTAAGGCCATAGAGGCGGAAAGGGACACGATCCTTGCTGCCAACGCGATCGACTTGGCCCATGCCCGCGAAAGCGGTGTTGCCGCATCCTTCATCGATCGGTTGACGCTGACACAGGAACGGATTGAGGCGGTCGCCGCCGGCATTCGCGATATCGCCGCCTTCAAGGATCCGGTTGGTGACGTGATCGCAGAATGGGACCGCCCCAACGGGCTGCACATCGAGCGCGTGCGCACGCCGCTCGGCGTCATCGGGGTGATCTACGAGAGCCGGCCGAACGTGACGGCGGATGCCGGCGCGCTTTGCCTAAAGGCCGGCAATGCCGTCATCCTGCGGGGCGGTTCGGACAGCCTGAACTCGTCTCAGGCCATCCATGCCTGCCTGGTGCAAGGCCTGAAGGAAGCCGGATTGCCCGAGCATTCCATACAGATGGTTCCGGTCGCGGACCGGGCGGCTGTCGGCGCGATGCTGTCGGGCCTCGACGGTTGCATCGACGTCATCGTGCCGCGCGGCGGCAAGAGCCTGGTGGCCCGCGTGCAGAACGAGGCGCGCGTTCCGGTCTTCGCCCATCTCGAAGGGCTCTGCCACATCTATGTCGATCGCTCCGCCGACCCGGAGATGGCGCGCCGTATCGTCGTCAATTCGAAAATGCGCCGCACCGGAATCTGCGGCGCGGCCGAGACGCTTCTGATTGACCGGACCGGCGCCGAGACGCTGCTTTCGCCGCTTGTTTCGGCACTGAAGGAAGCCGGCTGTGAAGTCCGAGCGACGGAGGAGATTCGCGCCCTCGTTCCGGGGCTGGAGCCGGCCACCGAACAGGACTGGTCCACGGAGTATCTGGACGCGATCATTGCCGTGGCGCTGGTCGATGGCGTCGAGGGCGCGATCGAGCATATCAGCCGCTGGTCGTCGGCGCATACCGAGGCGGTGATCGCGCAGGATCAGGCGGTGGCCGACCGTTTCTTCGCGGAGATCGATTCGGCGATCCTTCTGCACAATGCCTCCACCCAGTTTGCCGATGGCGGCGAATTTGGCATGGGGGGCGAGATCGGCATCGCCACGGGCAAAATGCATGCCCGCGGTCCGGTCGGCGTGGAGCAGTTGACCTCGTTCAAGTACAGGGTGCGCGGCACCGGACAGGTGCGGGCGTAGGTGAAGCTGGAGGGAATCGAGGCGCGCTACCTGCGGATGCCGCATGTCGAAAAAGGCATGGCGGTTGGCCTGTTCGGAGGCTCCTTCAACCCGCCGCACGAGGGTCACGTACTCGTGGCCGACATCGCGCTTCGCCGCCTCCGCCTCGATCAGCTCTGGTGGATGGTCACGCCCGGAAATCCGCTCAAGGATCATCGCCACCTTGCCCCCCTCGCCGAGCGCCTGAAGCTTTCGGAGGTGATCACCCCCGATCCGCGTATCAAGGTCACCGCCTTCGAAAAGACGATCGGCCAGAACTATACGGCCCGCACGCTTGAAATCGTCAGGGCCCGCAATCCCGGCGTCCATTTCGTCTGGATCATGGGCGCAGACAGCCTGCAGGGCTTTCATCGCTGGCAGAACTGGCAAAGTATCGCCCGGACCTTTCCGATTGCGGTCGTCGACCGCCCGGGGGCCACGCTGGCCTTCTTGTCCTCGATGATGGCCAAGACGTTCGACCGGGCCCGTGTCGACGAGGAAGATGCCGGCGCGCTTGCCTATCGTCGCGCGCCTGCCTGGACGTTCATTCACGGCCCGCGCTCGCTTCTCAGTTCCAGCGCGCTTCGCCACCGTGCCGAAGCCCAGAAACGCAGGGACGAAGACTAGCATCTTGAAACCGGCCCCTATTGGTGCCTAAATCTAGATGTGGTTCGACGTAGATGCGCGAATCATACCGTGCCGGATCTGTTAAGTGGAAAGGATTTACTCTGACAACAGTGCACGCGAAGGGAAGCGCTCGCGCCCTTCCCAAAAGCGCAGGACGCGGCGACGATGCTGCCGAACGCGCTCTTCAAGCCGTCCTCGTAAGCCTCGAGGATTCGAAGGCAGAAGATATCGTCACGATCGACATTGCCGGGAAGTCCGCGCTGGGCGACTACATGGTGGTCGCGTCCGGGCGATCCAACCGTCACGTCGCGGCGATCTGCGACCACCTGATCACCGATCTGAAGGATGAGGGCTTCGGTTCTGCCCGCGTCGAAGGACTGGAGACCGGCGACTGGGTGCTGATCGATACGGGCGACATCATCGTCCACGTGTTCCGTCCTGAAGTCCGCGAGTTCTACAACATCGAAAAGATGTGGGCCGCTCCGGACATGGAAGAGGGCACGTTGCACTAGAACGTCGCGCGCCCGCCTTCGGAGCGCGCCAGGCGGCCAGGAGTGAAAGACGTCCCTTGGGGCGACAGTTGCCGCTGCGCGACGGAGGTACCGGATCATGCGGATCGGGCTTTTTGCGGTGGGACGGCTGAAAGCCGGACCTGAGAAGGATCTTGCCGCGCGCTATCTCGATCGCTTTGCGAAATCGGGTCCGGCAATCGGGCTGGAACTCGGCAAGATGGTCGAGGTGGCGGAAAGCCGTGCCGCAAATGCCCAGACCCGCAAGCGCGAGGAAGCGGCCCTTCTCGACAAGGCGCTTGCCGCGGACACCGTGCTCGTGCTGCTGGACGAGCGCGGCAAGGCAATCGGGTCGGAAGACTTCGCAGGCCAGATCGGCAGATGGCGCGACGATGGCAAGCGCGAAGTGATGATCGCGATCGGCGGAGCGGACGGGCTGGAGCCTGCTCTGCACGCGCGCGCCGACGCGGTTCTTTGCCTCGGCAAGATGACCTGGCCGCACCAGCTTGTCCGCATCCTCATCGCCGAGCAGCTGTATCGCGCCACCACCATTCTCTCTGGCCATCCCTATCATCGCGTCTAGGATCAAGATTTGATCGCCACAGGGGATTTGTCCTTCGGGTCGAAATTTCGGCGCTGTGTTCTGGCGAAATCGCGATAGGCCTCGTCGGGGCGATTGGATCGGACGCGCGTGCAAGCAGAATTGATTTCCTCTGGCGCGGCCGCGTGCGCTAAACGGGTCGGACAAACAAGGCGCGGGAACATGATGGCGTCGGCACCAGGCAGAACCGGGGAAGGACAGGCGGTCCGTCGCGCATCGCGGCTGGGCCCGGCCGTGTTTGTCCTTTCGGCACTGCTTTCCGCCCCCGTCTTTGCAACCGATCCGGAACAGACGCCCGGCACGACGGGGCGCATCGCCCAGAGTACGGATGTGGAGGCCGATCCGGCGGCGGCGATCGCGCTTCGTCGCGACGGTACGCGGCGCGAACTGGAAGAGCTGTCCAAAACCATAACGCTTTCGCAGGACAAGGTTCGAGAGCTGGAAGCGGGGATCGACCGGTTGGCAAAGGATCGCGCCTCGCTGCGCGAGGCGATCGTCCGGTCCGCCCGGGCGCGCCAGGACATGGAAGCGAAGATTCTCGCCGGCGAAAAGCGCCTGGCCGGAATGCGCGGCGAGGAAGATGCGGCCCGCGCCTCGCTGCACGAGCGGCGCGGCCTGCTTGCCGAAGTGCTGGCGGCGCTGCAGCGCATGGGTCGCAATCCGCCCCCTGCCATCCTGGTCACGCCCGACGACGCGCTCGGCTCGGTGCGTAGCGCCATCCTGCTCGGTGCGGTCGTTCCCGGCATCCGGGCCGAGACCGACAAACTGGTCGCCGACCTGCAGAAGCTTATCGCGATCCGTAACCAGATCGGCAAGGAGAAGGCCGATCTGGCGACAGCGATGAGCAGCCGGCTGGAAGAGGAGAAGCGGTCGCAACTCCTGATCAGCCAGAACGAGGCTCTGGCGGCGGAGAATACGCGGACGCTGGAAGCGGAGCGGCGGCGCTCGGACGAGCTCGCTGGACGCGCCACCAGCCTGGAAGGCCTGATCGGCAGCATGGAGCGCGAAATCGCATCGGTCCGCGAAGCGGCGGCCCTGGCACGCGTTCAGGAAGCCGAAAGGGCGAAGCAGACGGAAGACGAACGCCGGCGCGCGCGAGAAGCGGCGCTCTCCGCCTCGCCCGACAAAAACCGCATTGCTCCGGCATATCCGTTCTCCGAATTGCAGAAGCGGCTGGCATTTCCCGTTGCGGGTGATCCGGTGCGGCAGTTCGGCGATGCGGATGGCACGGGCCATTCGTCACAGGGGCTGATTCTTGCGACGAATGCGGGCGCGCTGGTGACGGCGCCGGCGGATGGCTGGGTGGTGTTCGCAGGAACATTCCGGAGCTATGGCCGGATGGTCATCCTCAATGTCGGGGACGACTATCATCTCGTGCTTTCGGGCATGGACCGGGTGAGTGTGAGAGAAGGACAGTTCGTCGTGGCGGGCGAGCCGCTCGCCGTGATGGGTGAAAAAAGAGTGGCAAGCGTGAACGCATTGGCGCTGGAAACGGATCGGCCAACGCTTTACATTGAGTTTCGAAAGAACGGCAAACCGGTTGATCCCAGACCCTGGTGGACCGCAAGTGTCTCTGGAAAGGTACGTGATGATTCGTAGGGCTTCCCTTGTTCTCGTCGGAGCACTGATGGGTGCTACGGCCATGAGCGCAATCTATTCGGTGACGGCGCCGGCAGAGGCTGCGGGTTCGTCGACCTACCGCGAACTGTCCATCTTTGGCGACGTGTTCGAGCGCGTGCGCGCGCAATACGTGACCCCGCCCAAGGAAGACCAACTGATCGAAAATGCCATCAACGGCATGCTGACTTCGCTCGACCCGCATTCGTCCTACATGAACGCCAAGGATGCCGAGGACATGCGCACGCAGACGCGTGGCGAATTCGGCGGCCTGGGCATCGAAGTGACGATGGAAGATGAGCTGGTCAAGGTCATCACGCCGATCGACGACACTCCGGCTGCTCGCGCCGGCGTTCTTGCAGGCGACCTGATCTCGAAGATCGATGGCGCGGACGTTCGCGGCCTGAAGCTCGAGGAAGCCGTCGACAAGATGCGCGGCAAGGTCAATACGCCGATCAAGCTGACGCTCATCCGCAAGGGGGCCGACAAGCCGATCGAACTGGAGATCATGCGCGACATCATCGCGGTGAAGGCGGTGAAGTATCGCGTCGAGAACGACGTCGGATATCTGCGTGTGATTTCGTTCACGGAGAAGACCTTCGACGATCTTGAAAAGGGCATTGAAAAGATCAAGGCCGACGTTCCCGCCGACAAGCTCAAGGGCTACGTTCTCGACCTGCGCCTGAATCCGGGCGGCCTGCTCGACCAGGCGATCAACGTTTCGGACGCTTTCCTGGAACGCGGCGAAGTCGTGTCGACGCGCGGCCGCAACGAGGATGAGACCCGGCGCTTCAACGCCTCCCCCGGTGATCTGACCGATGGCAAGCCGCTGATCGTTCTGGTCAACGGCGGCTCGGCCTCGGCTTCGGAGATCGTGGCGGGTGCGCTGCAGGATCTTCGCCGCGCCACGGTCGTGGGCACCCGCTCCTTCGGCAAGGGATCGGTCCAGACGATCATTCCGCTTGGCGACGCCGGGGCTCTGCGTCTGACGACGGCGCTCTATTACACGCCGTCGGGCAAGTCGATCCAGGGCACGGGCATCACGCCCGACATCAAGGTCGATCAGCCGCTGCCGCCGGAACTGCAAGGCAAGCTTGAGACCGCGGGCGAGTCGAGCCTGCGTGGCCATATCAAGGGCCAGAGCGAGAACGAGGAAGGCTCCGGCTCCGCTGCCTACGTGCCGCCGGAAGCAAAGGACGACCTGCAGCTGCAGTACGCACTCGAGCTGCTGCGCGGCGAGAAGACCGATCCGTCGTTCCCCGCCAATCCTGAAAAGGCTGAGCTGAAGAACTAAACTCAGACGACCCGGCTTGCTGCTACAGCGGTGCGCCGGGTCTTTCGCATTCGCGGGCAGGGCGGCCTCACTTTTGGGAACGGATCTCAACGCACCCCTCGGTCAGAACCGGAAGGTGTCGCCCGGCCGCAAGCGCGCGCCGCGCCATTCGGCGGCGCGTCTGGCTGCCTTTCTCGTCGTAGCCGGCGTTCTCGGCCTTTCACTATGGTCGGCATTCGGCCCGCGCGGCGACTTCAGGACACCCGATCCGGTCGACCAGCAAGCAGATGAGGCAGACATCCAGCCCGCCGTTCCCGCCACATCTTCGGAGAACGCCGAAGTGTCGCCCTCTGGCGGCGGCGTGCGGCGCGAACGCGGCCTTTCCGGCGCAAGCGTGGAAGAAACCCGCAATGCCGATGGCAGCGTCGTACGCAAGTTCACGCCGAAGGACCGGGACGGCACGGGACCGCTGATCATAGAAGCAAGCCGGATCGGGCAGGATCCGCGCTCCGCCGGCTTCCCCAATGAAGATCTCGTCGAGGCGACCTCTTACGGAAAGCTCCCGATCGTCGGACCCGACGGACTGCGTCCGATGGAGCAGTACGCCCGCCCCTGGTCGGGCGCGCGCGGCACGCGGATCGCTATCGTCGTCGGCGGGCTCGGCCTTAGCCAGACCGGTACGCAGAAGGCGATCCGGGATCTGCCGCCGGAAGTGACGCTCGCATTCGCATCGAGCGGCAACAGCCTGCCGCGCTGGATGCAGGAGGCGCGCCGCGAGGGCCACGAGATCCTGCTTCAGGTACCGCTCGAGCCCTTCGAGGATCCGGCCAACGAGCCTGGCCCGCATACGCTGCGCACCGATTTCAGCGCCAAGCGCAATCTGGACGAACTGCATCGGGCGATGGGGCAGATCACCAACTATACCGGCATCATGAACTACATGGGCGGGCGGTTCCTTGCCGATGCCGACGCCATGGAGCCTGTCATGCGCGACCTTTCCGAGCGTGGGCTGCTGTTTCTCGATGACGGTACCTCTGCCCAGTCGCTGTCCGGCACGATTGCCGGTGCGCTCGACATGCCGCACGCCTTTGCCGACGTGCAGCTCGACGCGACGCTTTCACGAGACGCCATCCTGCGCAAGCTCGACGAACTGGAGCGGATCGCGCGACGCAACGGCAGCGCGATCGGCGTTGCCTCCGCCTTCGATGAGAGCGTCGAGGCCATTGCTGAGTGGTATCCGGAGGCCAGTCAGCGCGGTCTGGAAATCGTCGGTGTCGCTGCGCTGGCCGAACAGAATAGCCAGCAGTAATCCGCTGGAGCAGAGACAATCAGAAACGGAAATGGACGATGAGCAAGGATAAGAAGCGACCGGTCCTGGCGGAAGACCTACCCTACCGTCCCTGCGTGGGCATCATGGTGCTGAACCGGCAGGGGCTGGTCTGGGCGGGGCGGCGCGTCGCCATCGGTAATTCCGAGTATGACGGCTCGCCGCAGCTGTGGCAGATGCCGCAAGGCGGCATCGACAAGGATGAAGATCCGCTGAAGGCGGCGCATCGCGAGCTTTACGAGGAAACGGGCATGCGCTCGGTTTCGCTGATCGCGGATGCCGGCCGGTGGATCAACTACGATCTGCCGCCGCACCTGATCGGCATCGGGTTGAAGGGCAAGTATCGCGGTCAGACGCAGCGCTGGTTCGCATTCCGCTTCGAGGGCGACGAGAACGAGATCGCCATCAATCCGCCTCCCGGCGGGCATGAGGCGGAGTTCGACGCATGGGAATGGAAGGAGATGCGGCAATTGCCGGAGCTGATCGTGCCGTTCAAGCGCAGGGTCTATGAGGAGGTCGTCGCGGCCTTCGCCCATCTCGCCCCGTAGCCTTCCATGCTTCCGGCCTGTTGATCGCTTCACGTGAAACCGCCCACGGCCTGCGCCGCGGGCGGTTTGCTGTTTGGCGGTCCGGCTGGACGATGACGAAAGTCTCCTCCAGCCGAAACCTTTCGCCGGTCAGATGAAGGCGAAGTCGTCAACGCTCAGCGACTTCACGCCTTGCAGCGTGGCGACGAGTTCCAGATCAGCATCCGTGCCCTTGCCGTCCGCGTCGAACCAGAGGCGCCCGTTGTCGGTCTCGAGCAGGAAAGTGCCTTTGGTGGCGGTCGCGACAGGGTCGGCGCCGGTGACGAGGGTCACGGTCTTGTTCCCAGCGGCGATGCCATAGGCGCCCTTGGAGACGACGAGCTTGTCCTGGCCACGGGTGAAGTCCGTGATCACGTCGCCCTCGCCGTCACGACCGGCGCTGTCGAAGACGAACTGGTCCTTCCCGGTGCCACCGGTCAGCCAGTCGTCGCCGGCCCCGCCGATGAGCTTGTCGTTGCCGGAACGGCCATCGAGGACGTCGTCCGAACCGTTGCCGTAGAACACGTTGTCCCCGGCGTCGCCGCGGATGGCGTCGTCATTGTTGCTGCCCTGGATGATTTCGATGTTCTTCACCGTCAGGCCGAGCGCCAGTCCCTTGTTGGTTGCCTGGTTCTGCAGGTCGAGGACGACGGAGGTGGTGCCCCCTCTGAAGGACAGCGTATCGGTGCCATACCCGCCGTCGAAGACGTCCTTGCCGCCAAAGTCGGTCCGGATGAGCAGGTCGTTGTCGGCGTCACCGAACAGATTGTCGCTGCCGGCTCCGTCCTCCAGCTTGTCGGCGCCAGTACCGCCGCGCAGCGTGTCGTTGCCGGCATTGCCCTTCAGCCAGTCGGCCAGCGCGCCGCCGGAGACGGTGTCCTTGCCCTTGCCGCCGTCATAGTCCAGCGCTTCGAAGCCCTGGAAGGACGTCGTCGCATCGACCTTCACCGTGCCGGTGGAGAAGGTGAAGGCGATATCCTTCGTCTGCTCCGTCATCAGGAGATGCAGCGTATCGCTGCCTTCACCGCCATCGGCGACGTCGCCCGCGCCGGCATAGACATGGTCGTTGCCCTTCTCGCCGTAGAGCTTGTCCTTGCCGCCGGTGAGGCCGAGGCCATCGCCGTAAAGCGTGTCGTTGCCGTCACCGCCGCGAAGCGTGTCGTTGCCGACGTCCCCTGAGAGCAGATCGTTTCCGCTGCCGCCGGCGAGGGTGTCGTCACCCGCCCGGCCGCGCAGTTCGTCGGTCAGGTTGCCGCCGGTAAAGACGTCATTGCCGGACCCGCCCACCAGGGAGACGCGTTCGACGCCCTTCACCGTCACCGACGCGTTGGCCACGGTGACGGTCGAGGCGACCTTGTAGGTGATGCCCTGCGTATACTTGCTGAAGTCGATTGAGGCGAAGTCCGTGCCGGCGCCGCCGTCGAGCGTCAGCTTGCCCGTGGAAGCCGCGCGGAAGAAATCGTCGTCGCCGTCACCCATGTTGACCGTGTAGTGGCCCACGGCCTTGGCGCCGTCGCGGACATAGACGTCGTCCGCACCGCTGCCGGCGTCGATGGTGTTCGTGCCGCCGGCGTCACGGATCACGTCGTTGCCCGCGCCGGCGGTGAGCTTGTCGTTGCCTTCGCCGCCGTCGAGCAGGTCGTTGTAGGCCGTGCCCATCAGCGTGTCGTTGCCGGCATAGCCGTAGAAGGTGACGCCCTTGGCCGCGCCGACCGACTTCACCACATCGTTCCCGGAGCCGAAGTCGACGTGGAAATACTCGAAGTTCGTCATCGAGGAGCCGTCCGTCAGGGACGCCGTCGCCCCGCTGACGGAGAAGGTCTGGCTCGTCGCCAGCGACTTGCGGTCGACATAGACGCGGTCGGTGCTTGCGCCGCCATCGGCCTTGTCGGCTCCGCCGTCGCCCAGATAGACGCGGTCGTCGCCGTCGCCGGCATTGATCGTATCCTTGCCTGCCCCGGCGCGCAGTTCGTCGTTTCCGGCCCCGCCGTTGATCACGTCGTCTCCTGCCCCGGCATCGACGACGTCATGGCCGCTGCCGGTCGTGATCTTGTTTATACCGGAACCGACGGCATGAATGCTGTAGTGCTCGATGCCGGAGAAGGTCGTGCCGCCCGAAAGAGTGTTGACCTGGGTCGGCAGCTTGGCCGTGAAATCTCCGGTGAACTTGGTGACGATGAGACGGTCGCTGCCGCTGGTATCGGTGATCTTGTCCTTGCCGTCGCCGAAGGCGTACCGATAGGTGTCGTTTCCGCTGCCGCCCTCGATGACGTCGTCGCCGAGGCCGCCTGTGAGATCGTCGTCGCCGACCCCGCCATTTATCGTGTCCTTGCCGGTTCCGCCATTGATGGTGTCGTTGCCACCATCGCCGTAAAGCAGGTCGTTGCCGTCGTCGCCATTGATCATGTCGCCGTCGTCACCACCCCAGACCCTGTCGTCGCTTTCGCCACCGGAAAGGATATCGACCCCTTTTTCGCCGTGGAGCGTGTCCTTGCCCTCCGCGCCGTTGAGGATGTCGACGCCATGACCGCCATAGAGCGTGTCGTCGCCTTCGCCGCCGTCGATATAGTCGCTGCCGCGGCCACCCTTGAGTACGTCGTTTCCGCCGCCGCCCATGAACATGTCGTTATAGTTGCCGCCGGTGATATTGTCGGCGAAGTCCGTGCCGGTAATCTGGTAGCTCTCCACGTAGCTCGTCTTGATGTTGCCGACGAGCGTCTGTTCGGAAATCCAGTCCTTGATCGCGATCGAAACGCCGCTGGTGCGATCGCCATAATCCACCATCAGGCGGTCGGTGCCCGATCCGCCATTGACGATGTCGCCGGCCATATCCTGCAGCCCACCGGCCATGAGGGTGTCGCGGCCGGATCCGCCGTTGAGACGGTCGGCGCCGAGCCCGCCGGTGAGCATGTCATCGCCACTGTCGCCATTCAGCGTGTCGTTGCCGATATCGCCGACAATGTAGTCGCTCTGGAAGGAGCCGTTGAGCTGGTCATTGCCGGCGCCGCCCATGATTGTATCGCTTCCCATGCCGCCATTGACGATGTCGTCGCCGTCGAGCGCCATGATCATATCCTGCTCGGCCCCCAAGAGGTCCTTGCCTATCAAATTGTCGGCTCCCATCGAGCCCATGATCGTTGCCATGCGTTTCTCCTAAAGATGGCTGTTTTCGGGGAATTGCATTTCCCGGAGACGGCTGTCGTGCCGCCAATCCGGGACGGGAGGAGCGTCGGCGGACACTGCTGCCGCGCCGGACCTTTTCTTTGCGTCACTGCACCTGGCTTTCGTCCTCCACACGCTGCCGGAGCGCTCCGGCTTTCGAAGCGGCGCGCCAAACGCTGCTTCACGCAGCCATATTGAGGAGAAAGCGCCGGCTCTCTGTTCCGCCGGGAACAGCAACCGGCGATAGAGAACACGCATAGGATGAGCGGAACGGCCAGGCAGGCGTTGCGGCTGACCGGCCCTCAAGCGGGCGGAACCGCTGTCCATTGGCTCTGCGCGTCGAGGCTGTCACGGGAAACGGGCATTCGAGCCGTCTGGCCATGCAAGACAGCGGTTCAGGCGCGCGGTTTGCGGAGGCGGAGAGGTGTTCGCGGCGATGTCCGGTCGCGATGCGGGAACATTCCCAGGCGGCGACCGGCGCGCGGTGGGTTTGCCGCGATCCTCAGCCGTCCCGATGATGCTGCGGATGATATGCGCGAAACGAAAAATCCCCGGCGGATGGCCGGGGATTCGGTGTCGAGTGACCGTGTCGTCAAATAGCTGTGACGAAAGCCGACTATTCCGCTTCGTTGGCCGGGGCCGCGTTGAGCTGGCCGTATTTCTCGGCGCCAAGCTTGTTCAGCAGGTCCAGCTGCGTCTCGAGGAAATCGATGTGCCCCTCTTCGTCGGCCAGAAGCTCTTCGAAGAGTTTCATGGTCACGTAGTCGCCGGCGTCATGACAGATATCGCGGGACTTTTTGTAGGCCGTGCGGGCGTCATATTCGCCGGCGAGGTCGGCTTCGAGCACTTCCTTGACGTTCTGGCCAATGCGCAGAGGCGCGACCGTCTGCAGGTTGGGATGACCTTCGAGGAAGATGATGCGCGCGACCAGCTTGTCGGCGTGCTGCATTTCCTCGATCGATTCGGCACGCTCCTTCTTGGCGAGAAGCGTGTAGCCCCAGTCTTCCAGCAGGCGGTAGTGCAGCCAGTACTGATTGACGGCCCCGAGCTCAAGATAAAGCGCCTCGTTAAGCTGCTCGATTACTTTTTTGTCGCCTTTCAAGGTCCGCTCTCCTGTTGTCTTCATGGAATTGTTTGAGGCGGGCCATGAAATCAAATATCTCCGCGTCCGTCGAGTGGCGGTCGGCGTGATACTGTTCGGTGGTGCGGATGATAATGTCGACGACGTTGGGGAAACAGCCGCAACAGCGGCCACGCTTCTCCATGGCATGATAAACTTTTGCGGGCACGATCAGCTGCCAACGGTCCTGGTCGAGGAGCTCGTTTATGACGTCAACGATCTCTTTGTCGCTAATGAAGTTGCAGCTGCAAACCAGCATTTGTTCTGCCTGCCATGCGAAACGCCCTGAATTCCGGCGATTAAGCAAAAGGAGATATTTGCTGTCAAGATAAAACAGGTCAGCATCGCTGCCGAGTTCTTTTTAGTCATTCTAAACTTGAGGAATTCGTTCGTGTTTTCAAAATGTTGGATTGATCGATTGCTGTTTTAGCGATGGCAGATGTCGCCCTGGCAGGCGATCACTTTTTGTTGCAGACTGACCTTTTCCAAGGGAGATCGGCTGCAAAAGCGCAGCCGGCGGGATGAACATTTTCGTCCTGGCGTCAATGAAAGTTGCGCCCCTTCGGCATCACCTGCGCGTCGTCCCGCAGCTCGGTGTGTGCGTCTGTCTGCCGGCGGGCATCATCGCCTGCCAGCCTCAGCCGGCGCAGAGCGCCCTTTTCGCGGCCGTCCTCGTTGACAGGATGAAGCACCTCGTCGGCCCGGCTCATGGAGGCGAAGCTGTGCAGTTCCCGCTTCAGCAGGCCGAGTGCCTGCGTCATGTCCTCCAGATGCTCGGCAACCACGTGGATGACGCCGCTTTCGCGCTGCAACCGGCCCCACACCTTGACGAGCCGTGCCCCCATCACCACCCAGCGGTATTTTTCCATGACCTTCTTCCAGATGATGATGTTGGCGATCCCGGTTTCGTCCTCGATCGTCATGAAGATCACCCCCTTTGCCGATCCCGGCTGTTGGCGGACGAGGACGAGGCCTGCAACGGCCACGCGGCTTCCTTTGGCAGCCGTCTCCAGCTCCTCGTTCGGTTTGATGTTCTGGCGGGAAAAATCGGCGCGCATGAAGGAGACCGGATGCGCTTTCAATGACAGGGTCAGGTAGCGATAGTCGTTGATCACCTGTTCGCCGGCAGGCATGACAGGCAACGGCACGGGCGGTTCGGGGCGCAATTCGTCTGTCCCGACCCGCTCGAACAGCGGGAGCGTGCCCGGCCTGCCCCTCTCGTCCAGGGCCTTGACCGCCCACAGCGCTGCACGGCGGTCGAGGTCCAGCGAGCGGAAGGCATCGGCATCGGCAAGCCGTTCGAGGACGGAGCGGGCCAGACCGGAGCGAAGCGCGAGATCGCGCACCGATCGATAGCCGCCTCCCCGGTTCGCAAGCAGGATTTCCATGTCCTTTTCGGCCAGTCCCTTCACGAGGCGAAAGCCGAGGCGCACGGCGCGCTTCGACCTGACGACGTCACGCATCTCCCGATGACGCGGCGCGAGCAGTCTCTTGTCGAAGGCGTTCTCGCCCTCCAGCGTGCAGTTCCAGTCGGAAAGGTTCACGTCGACGGGCAGCACGCGGATGCCGTGCTCGCGGGCGTCGCGCACGAGCTGTGCCGGGGCGTAGAAGCCCATGGGCTGGGAATTGAGGATCGCCGCGCAGAAGACGTCGGGATAATAGGCCTTCAGCCAGGACGAGGCATAGACCAGAAGGGCGAAGGAGGCGGCATGGCTTTCAGGAAAGCCGTATTCGCCAAAGCCTTCGATCTGACTGAAACAGCGCTCGGCGAATTCTTGCGTGTAACCGCGGCCGACCATGCCGTCGATCATCTGCTTCTTGAAGTCACTGACCTGACCGGTCCGGCGAAAGGTGGCCATGGCGCGGCGAAGCTTGTCGGCCTGGGCGGGCGAGAAGCCTGCCGCGGTGATGGCGATCTGCATCGCCTGTTCCTGGAACAGCGGCACGCCGAGGGTCCGCTTCAGAACCTCCTCGATCTCATCCTTGGGATAGATCACCGCCTCCTTGCCTTGGCGGCGCTTCAGATAGGGGTGCACCATGTTGCCCTGGATCGGGCCGGGCCGGACGATCGCAACCTCGATGACGAGATCATAGAACACTCTCGGTTTTAACCGCGGCAGCATGCTCATCTGCGCGCGGCTCTCGATCTGGAAGACGCCGAGCGTGTCGGCTCGGCAGATCATGTCGTAAACTTCGTCCCTTTGATCCTCATAGATCTCCGCCAGCGTCTTCGGCTCATGGTAATGGCTTTCCAGGAGCTTGAAGGCCTTGGCGATGCAGGTCAGCATGCCGAGCGCCAGCACGTCGACCTTCAGGAGCTTCAGGGTGTCGAGGTCGTCCTTGTCCCATTCGACCATGTAGCGGCCGGACATCGCCGTCGGCATGATCGGCACCACCTCGTCGAGGCGGTCCCGTGTGATCAGGAAGCCGCCGACATGCTGGGAAAGGTGCCTGGGGAAGCCCATCAGCTTCTGCGCATAGGAGAGCATCCGGAGCGTTGCCGGGTCGCGCAGGTCGAGGCCTGCCGCCTTGATCTGCTCTTCGGAGAAGGAGGATCGCCCCCAGCCCCAGATCGAGCCTGAAAGGGCCGACTGGACGTCGTCCGAGAGGCCGAACGCCTTGGCCACCTCGCGGCCCGCCGACCGGCCCCGGTAGCTGATGACGGCGGCGGCGAGGCCCGCATGCTCCCTGCTGTAAGTTTGGTAGATGAAGTCGATCACTTCCTGCCGGCGTTCGTGCTCGAAATCGACGTCGATGTCGGGTGGTTCGTCCCGGTCTTCGGAAATGAACCGGTCGAAGAGCAGGGTGAACCTGTTGGGGTCGACCTCCGTTATCCCGAGGCAGTAGCAGACGGAGGAATTGGCGGCCGAGCCGCGCCCCTGGCAGAGGATACCCCGACTGCGCGCGAAGCTGACCAGCTTGTGCACGGTCAGGAAATAGGGTTCGTAACGCTTCTTGTGGATGAGTGCGAGCTCATAGGCCAGTCGCTCCTCGACCTTGGCAGGCACGCCTTGCGGATAGCTTTGACGAGGATAGCGGCGGGATGCGCCTTCGCGAACGAGCCGCAGGAGCGTCTCTTCCGGGGTGGAGCCCTCGTCGGATTCGTCCGGATAGATATGGCCGAGCTCCTCCAGATCAAAGCAAAGACCGCGAAGGAACCGGGCGCTGTTGGCAATCGCCTCCGGATGGTCGCGCAGCAGGCGGGCCATCTCGGCGGGAGACTTCAGGTGGCGCTCCGCATTGGACTGCCGATGGAAGCCGAGACCCTCGACCGTCGTGCGGCGGCGAATGGCGGCAACGACGTCCGCGATCGGGCGGCTGTCCGGCGCATCGAAAAGTGCGTCATTGGTGGCGAGGGGGCGGACGCGCGCCTGCCGGGACAGCATTGCCAGCGCGGCAAGATCGAGCCGGTCGAAGCCGTCGTAGCGTGGCACGAGGCCCAGATAGAGCCGGTCGGCGGCTTTCTGCCGCAAGGGTTCGAGCACCGCCAGCAGCGATTTCGGCTCCGGTCTGCCAGGTGGCGGCATGAGGATGAGCTGCAGTTCCGCCTGCCATTCGAGAAGGTCCGGCAAAAAAAGGGTGCAGTTTCCCTTGTTGTCCGCGCGCAGGTTGCCGCAGCTCAAGAGGCGGCAGAGATGAGCCCAGCCCCGCCGGTTCTGCGGAAAGGCGAGAACATCGGGCGTGCCATCGGCAAAGACGAGCCGGGCACCGGGACGGAAGCCTTCATAGTTGTCCGCCTTTGCCTTGTTATAGGCCCTGACCACGCCTGCGACGGTATTGCGGTCGGCGATCCCCAGGCCGCCAAGCCCGAGCCGGCTCGCGGTCTCCACCATGGCTTCGGGGTGGGCCGCTCCTTCCAGGAAAGAGAAATTGGAACGCGCACCGAATTCGCAGAAGACGGTGCTCATGCGAAAAACCCATGGATGAACCAGCGCGGAAGGTGCGGCTGTCTCCCATAGATCCCCTCGCGGAACAGCCAGAAGCGACGACCGGCCTCGTCTTCGACCCGGAAATAGTCGCGGGACGGCTGGTTCTCCCCGTCGATCCACCACTCCGCGGCGATCCGTTCAGGGCCCTCCGTGCGGGCGATCCGATAAAGGCTCCGGCGCCAGCGGAAGCTTTTCGGCGCGTCCTCCGGTACGCCGGCCATGGTTTCGACCGGCTCGGGCGGGGTGAAGAGGCGCAACGGGCGGTCCATGCAGGCGGTTGCCGTGACCGCTGGCGCTCCGCTGCGGTCGACGGCGCGCTCGCTCTCAAGACGGTCCAGGATGGGGGCGAGGCGTGCGGCGCGTTCGGGCAGATGGCTTTCGGCAAGCGTCAAGGCAAGCAGGCTGTCGGGGCCGAAGCGGGCGACGATCCGCTCGGCGAAGGCGGACAGCGATGGGCTGTCGCCGGTGCCGTCGGCAAAACCCTCCTGCACCGTCTCGAAAGGCTCGGCGGTGAGCACGCAGAGGCGGACGATCTCGAACCCGTATCCAGCGTCCAGTCCGTCATGAACCGCCGCAAGCCGCTCGCGGAACAGAAGCTTGATACGGTCGGGATCGCGCTGGGGGGCTGAGGTCGCCGCTTGGATGCGAAAGACGCGGCCGTCGACGCGAAAGAGCAGAAGCACAAACAGGCGTCCGCCCTCTCCACGTCGCTCGAGGCCCTCCTTGAGCGACCCCGCAAGATGGGCGGAAAGCGCCAGGATGTCGTCCGCGGAACTGACGGGATCGAACAAACGGCGCTCTGCCGAAAGAACCGGCACCGGCAAGCGCGGCGAGATGGGCTCGTCCTCCAGGCCGAGCGCTTGGTCGAGCCGCAGGAGCAGCAGCGGTCCGAAGCGGCGGGCAAGGGGCGCGCGAGGCAGGGGCAGGAGGTCGCCGATCGCCTTAAGCCCGACCCGCCCGAGCATCTCGGCTGTGTCCTTGGGCAGGCGTAGCGCCGGCGTCGGCAGGGGCGCAAGCACCGTTTCCGCCGCATCGGCATCGATCACGCCGCCCTCGCCGAAATGGCTGACCGCCCAGGACAGGCCGGGCGAGGACGAAATCGCTCCGCGTGCCTCGACGCCGAGGGCAAAGAGGGAGGATAGAAGACCATCGAGCATCGCCCGCTCGCCGCCGTGCAGATGGGCGCAGCCGGTGATGTCGAGATAGAGCCCGTCGTCGCCGTCTAAGGCGACGAGTGGCGTGTAGCGGTCGCACCAGTCGGCCAGTCCCTCGAGCAGCGCCCGGTCGGCGACGGGCTCGGCGGGAAGGATATCCAGGGACGGGCAGATGGCGCGCGCCTCCGTGACCCCATGTCCCCTGCGCAGGCCGATGCGTTCGGCCTCACGATCAAGACGGCTTATCCGCATGGCATTGTCGCTGCGGCTGGCGAAGACGACGGGTGGGTGGTCAGGGCGTCCTTTGGAGAGCCACGACCGTCCCCAGCGCGCCCGGGCCACTCTGTCGGTGGGAAGATAGGGAAACCAAAGGCAAAGTATCCTCTGGCTGCCGCTGCGGCTGCTGAGCGGCAGGGTGTGATTCAGGATGGGTTTCTGTGCGGCGAAAGCGGCGGTCATCGGGGTTCCACTCCAGGACTGTGCCGACGGCGTCGGCGATCTTGCTTTTTTCCGGGGTGACGAGAAAAGCGGGATTGCCGAGGCTGCCGGCCAGCGTCGATCCGTCCGGCAGCGGGCGTGCGGCTGCAGGTGCCGGCTCGACGCGCAGGCGGCAGATCGCGCTGCTTGCCTCCTCCTCGCCTGCCTGGCGCAACAGCAGAAGAAGGGTGCCACCTGCCTTCGCGCGCAGTTGCAGGCGGCGGCTTTCCGTCAGTCCGAAACAGGCGGGATTGCCGCGGATCTCCAGAATGACGGCCGAAAAGGCCGAGATGCCGAGCGCGGCTTCCGCTATCCAGAGCGCATCCTGAGCTGTTCGCGGGCGGGCGATGAAGAGGCGTGCCGGGTCGAGGCCATAGTTCTTCAAGCCCGGGGCGTAGGGCATGCCGGCTTCCGAAAGCGCCATTGCCTGGCTGATCCAAAGTGTGGCGCCGGTCCCCGCGATCTCCTGCTGCAGGGCGGCAAGGGCAAGCGTGAAGCCGGTGGCTGCCCCCATGTCGCGCGTCTGCGCATTGCGGATCTCGACGAGCCCGCAGGCCGGCAGGCCGGCTGCAAAAATAGCCTCGAGGCCGTCAGTTGCCGGGGGATCATTCGGTGCCGCCTCCGGCGCATTCCACTGCCAGCGGGATTTTCGCCCGGAGAGACCGGGCCCGTCGGCGTTTTCGATGCGTGCGACGGCCTCTCGCAAGGCAAGAAGCCGCTCACGCGCCAAGGCAGGCGTTGCCATGACGGTCGTTCCTCTATTTGTTCATGTTATGTTCTTATGGATTCCAGAACGGCCGAAAAGAGTCAACGCCAATTCGCTACGGCGTAATCACAACATCGCGCTCCCGCGCATGCGAGGGGAGCCCAAGATTTCAGCGGCACCCTCGATGATGGCGCTATCCGGCGGAATGCCGGCCTGGACGACGCGGACCGTTCTGGCTCAGCCGCCCGTGCGGCAGGAAAGCCCACCATAACGGGCATCGAGGCTGATCGCCGCGCGATAGATCTGCCGTACGGTATCGGCGAAAAGACGTCCGTCCGCCCGCAATCCACCGGCGGCGCGGCCGATCACGTTCAGGCCGGGAACGGCCGCTCCGAACCGCATCAGCCGTCCGTCGTCCTCAACCCGCATCGTGCCGGGCTGGCGCCAGGCCAGCAGCCCGTCGGCGGGGCTTGCGACCTCTTCGCGGCAATCGACAAGGCGGCCGGACATGGTTTCGTCCTCCCGGCTGCCGCGCCGCCTCAGCCGGACGCCATCCTTTGCAAGGCCGAGGATGCGGGCATCCACCAGTTCGGTTGCGGGGTTTTGCAATTCCCGCATCAGCTGGCGGTGGAGCTCCGGTGCAATCCTCTCCGAACTGAGTCGGTGCAGACTGCGCAGATGGCGCCAGTAACGCCGCTGTGCTTCCGGCGGAAGGGCGCGCCAGAAGGCGGGCCACTGCCCATTCAGGCCATCGATCACGGCCTGCCAGCCCTGGCCGCTGCGGCGACAGTCGTCGCGCAGCTCCCGCAAGGTTTCGGCAAGGCCGGTGCCGGCCGAAACTGACGGGATTGCCGGGTCTTGCGGAAGCTGGGCGTGCGCTTGCGGCAGACGGCCTCGCGGTCCCAGGATCCTGACACGGCCTGCATAGCCGCTGGCGCGCAAATACATGAGGACCGCCGCCATGCGGGGGCCGTCGCCGGAAAGCAGGAATGGCAGGCCGGCCCTCGTCGCCTCGCGGTTCCACAGAAGCTGCTCGGCGGCAAGCCAGGAAGAGGCCTCTCCCCCTGCCCGGCCATGTCCCGTTGCCAGAAACACCTCGTCGAAAATCATCCGGCTGGCATCGTCGAGCGTGAGAGCCAGCCCATGTCCCGGCAACGTCTCCAGTGCGGTGACGGCTGCGGACACGGTCTGCACGGTGGTATCGCGGCGATCGGCAAAGACCGCGCCGAAGCGCATCGTCAGATAGTCGCGGAAAGCCGAGCGGGGCACATAGACGTGCTCGAAGCCGCGCAGGGCCGTGACCGAGCTGGGACCGGCCGCAAGATCGGTTTTCAGCCAGTCGATGAAATCGGAGGGACGATCGGCCAGGACGGAGAGATGGCCGGCGCGCTCGCTCATCGTCGCCTGTCCGGCGACGCCGTTGCCGAAGCTGCCGGGAAAATCGGCCGCGTCGATCATCCAGAGATGAAACGGCCGGCGGAGGCGACGCAGCAGCGCGATCGCCGTTGCGATGCCCGCAGGACCGCGGCCGACAATGGCGATGCGCAGGCGGCTGTCTGCGGGCATCGCTGCAGGGTTCTTCCGGACTGCGTTGCTGGACAACATGCCTCTTCCCTTCCCTGGTTTCGCCCCGCCCTCGCCCTTCGCTGTCTCCGTACCGTTTTGCGGATACCTGCGGTTCCTTTCCCTGTTACAAAGCGGAAAACCCTGCGATCCAAGGGCTTCCGCTCCGCTTCCGCCGTTGCGACAGATGCCATCATGCGCTGATCTGCATGATGCCTCCATCGATCTTTACCGCCTGTGCAGGCATGATAACGTAATTTACTATAAAATCTATAGACTATTTTCCAACGCAAGGTGCGCCTTTTCGCTGGGCCTGCGGGGAACGCACTCGGGCCTTTGCCAGGCCAACGAGGCATCAGATATGCAGTCGAATTTCGGGAAGGTCGCGTGTGGCAAGCCGGTCAGGATGACCTGACCAGTTTCGCGGACAGAAAGGCCGCCTAGTCCGTGCGGGTTGTCCGGCATAGCGGAAGCCTCCTCAGCGGAGAGGCTCCGAAGCCTATAGCGAAGTCAGTAGAAGACGTGGATCGGCCAGGCAGGGAACTGGCGGGCGGGATTTCCCTGTCCGGCGGCGGGTTTCACGAAATCCAGAAGCCCCTTCCGGGCAGGCTTCTCCGTGGTGTCGCCCCTCCGGCCTTCGCCGCCTTCGGCCGCGCAGCCATCGACTGAATGCGGAGAGAAATAGCCGAGCGTCATTCCACCCATATAGAACATGCGCCAACTCCTGATCATCCCCGGTCGTTAACGACCGTGAAGTGATCATGGCGAAATCGTGACGCATGTCAATAGTCTATAGATTTAGTGCTCTAATGAGCTGCAGGCTCCACTCTAGGCCTGCTGGCCGACGGCCTTCTTTTCAGGGACGTCGTCCTCGATAAGCCCGGAGGTGCCGGGAGAAGCGACGAACTGCTCGAGCGTCATGTTGTCGAGAATGGAAGCAATGGCGTCGCGTACCTCGGTCATGGCGCGACGGACCTGACAGGCTGCCGGGTCGGCGCAATCGTCGCAGGCCTCGTAGGCCGTCCGGCTGGCGCAGCGAATCGGTGCCAACGGCCCGTCCAGCACGCGGATGGCATGGCCGATCCGGATCGCGGATGCGGGATGCGACAGGGCGTATCCGCCTCCCGGGCCCTTCTTGGACCGCAGGATGCCGGCGTTGCGAAGCTCGAGCAGGATGGTGTCGAGAAACTTCTTCGGAATGTTGTTGCGGAGCGCAATTTCACTGACGAAGGCGGTTTCTCCAGGGGCCAGACGCGCCAGATCGACCAGAGCCTTCAGCCCGTACTTGCCCTTTTTTGTCAGCATGTCATCCTGCTTTCCAGTTGCAAAAACGGCGCCGTCAGGTCCGCCTGTGGGCGGCGCCCCGACCAAAAAACCACCCGCCTGTCGGTGAGATCGAACGCCCGCCACCCATACGGATGATTCCGACGCATTTTAGGCACCCAAGTGCTAAAATCATATAAAAAAGGTATATTATTCGCGAACGGTAATGCAAGGCGACGGAGTGTCCCGAATCGCATTTCGCGTGCCGAATTAGAGCCGACGTTGCCGATTGGCAACCGACCGGGCCGCCTTGGAGGAGGATTCAGGCGCGACCGGCGCCTTCCCGGGATGCGTTTGCCAGATGCCGCCGGCGCAATTCGGCCTGGACCTCGTCCTGAAAGTCCAGCACCTGCAGCCGCATTTCCACCTCGTCGCAGCCCAGCGCCAGCAGTTCCTCGGCAAGCCTGCGGCATTCGGCGCGCCAATAGTGCAGTGCCGGTTCGCCATGCAGGGTCTCCAATTCCGCAGCGCAGCGCCGAACGACGCCCGTCCGCCGGGCAACCGGAAACGGTACCGTAGCCGCGCTAGATGTCAGGCCGGCGTTTGCGGATGCTGCGCTCATGAATGCTGTCCCCTCGTATGCGATCGATCCTGCATACCGGGCGCATGGTTAACGTCAGGTTTCCATTGCGCTAATGCTGTTCCGCCTGGTGACGGGGGCGGCGGCGTCCGTCCGCCGGCGCTGGCAACCGCGCTTCACAGCAAAGCCGTCGGAGACCCGGGAGCGCCGTTGTCCTTCACCGCCTGCATCACCACGAAAGTGGAGGTATTGGAGACGTTTGGCAGGCTGGAGATCTTTTCGCCCAGCACTTCGCGATAGCGGCGGATGTCGGAGGTCCTGACCTTCAGGAGATAGTCGAACGAGCCGGCTATCATATGGCATTCCTCGACCTCCTGGATGCGGCGGACGGCGCTGTTGAACGCTTCCAAAGCCTTTTCCCGCGTGTCCGACAGCTTCACCTCGGCAAAGGCGATGTGGTCGAGGCCGAGCTTGCGCAGATTGATCTCGGCATGGAAGCCGAGGATGAAGCCGTCGTCGATCAGCCGTTTCAATCGCGCCTGGCAGGGGGTCTTTGACAATCCCACCCGCTTGGACAACTCTGTCACGGAGATCCGTCCGTCCTGGCTGAGTACGTCAAGGATGCGAATGTCGAATTGGTCCAGATCGTCGATAGTCTGCGTCTTTGTCATTCATTCGGCCCATATAATGATCTCTAAACAGTTTGATCGGACTAAAATTGGAAGAAATCAAGTCAACATGATTTCTTCGCCGGTGCTAACATTCAGGGGCTGCGAAACGAGGCGCCGGAGAGCCGGCTTATCGGCGTGGCCCGTCCGGGCGACCGGTTGAAACGCCCCATCATTCACGAGCGCGTCACCATGACCAAGACCTCCCCCTCCCCGAAGAATGCCGGCGTGGCCGGCGACCGTCGCCCCTTTGCCGATTTCGCCCCGCCGATCCGCCCGCAGGGCGTGCTGCGCCAGGCGATCACGGCGGCCTACCGCCTTCCCGAGGCCGAAGCGGTCGCCGCCCTGCTTGAAAGCGCCACGCTTGCGCCGGAGCAGCACAATGCGGTGGCAGCCACGGCACGCAAGCTGATCTCGGCGTTGCGCGCCAAGCACAAGGGCACGGGCGTCGAGGGGCTGGTGCACGAATATTCGTTGTCGAGCCAGGAAGGCGTGGCGCTGATGTGCCTGGCCGAAGCGCTGTTGCGCATTCCCGATACGGCGACCCGCGACGCGCTGATTCGCGACAAGATCGCTGACGGCGACTGGAAATCGCATATCGGTGGCGGCCGTTCGCTGTTCGTCAATGCCGCAACCTGGGGGCTTGTCGTGACCGGCAAGCTGGCGGGAACGGTCAACGACCGCAGCCTCTCGGCGGCACTGACCCGCCTAATCGCCCGCTGCGGCGAACCGGTGATCCGTCGGGGTGTCGACATGGCGATGCGGATGATGGGCGAGCAGTTCGTCACCGGAGAGACGATCGACGAGGCGCTGAACCGCTCGCGTGCGCTTGAGCAGAAGGGCTTTCGCTATTCCTACGACATGCTTGGCGAAGCCGCCACGACTGCCGCGGACGCCGAGCGCTACTATCGCGACTACGAGAACGCCATCCACGCGATCGGCAAGGCGTCGGCCGGCCGCGGCATCTACGAGGGGCCCGGCATCTCGATCAAGCTTTCGGCGCTGCATCCCCGCTACGTGCGCGCGCAGGCCGATCGCGTCATGGCCGAACTGCTGCCCAAGGTGAAGGCGCTCGCGCTGCTGTCGAAGACCTATGACATCGGCCTCAACATCGATGCGGAAGAGGCGGATCGGCTGGAGCTTTCGCTCGACCTGCTCGAAAGCCTGTGCACCGATCCCGATCTTTCCGGCTGGAACGGCATGGGCTTCGTCGTCCAGGCCTATGGCAAGCGCTGCCCGTTCGTGCTCGATTTCATCATCGACCTTGCCCGCCGCTCGGGCCGGCGCATCATGGTGCGCCTCGTCAAGGGCGCCTACTGGGATGCCGAGATCAAGCGCGCCCAGGTGGACGGCCTCCCCGACTTCCCTGTCTACACCCGCAAGATCCACACCGACGTCTCCTACATCGCCTGCGCGCGCAAGCTGTTGGCCGCGACCGACGTGATCTTTCCGCAGTTCGCCACCCACAACGCCCAGACACTGGCAACGATCTATCACCTTGCCGGTCCCGACTTTTCCGTCGGCAAATACGAGTTCCAGTGCCTGCACGGCATGGGCGAGCCGCTCTATGACGAGGTCGTCGGTCGCGGCAATCTCGACCGTCCCTGCCGCATCTATGCGCCTGTCGGCACGCACGAGACGCTGCTGGCCTATCTGGTCCGGCGCCTGCTGGAGAATGGCGCCAACTCCTCGTTCGTCAACCGCATCGCCGATCCCGCCATATCGATCGACGAACTGATTGCCGACCCGGCCGAAGTCGTCCGCTCTATGGCGGTCGTCGGCGCCCGCCACGACCAGATCGCGTTGCCGGCAAACCTCTACGGCGCGCGCCGCAATTCCGACGGTCTCGACCTTTCGAACGAGACGACGCTGTCGGCGCTCTGCGATGCGCTGGAAGCAAGTGCTGCGGTGTCCTGGAAGGCCGAGCCGCAACTGGCGGACGGTATAGCCGGCGGCGAGACCCGCCCGGTCGCCAACCCCGGCGACAACGGCGATATCGTCGGCCATGTCACCGAAGCCTCGGACGAAACGGCGCGCAAGGCCGCACAGCTGGCTGCCGCGGCCGCTCTCCGCTGGGCGGCCGTTTCCCCCGCGGAGCGGGCTGCCTGTCTGGAGCGGGCAGCCGACGCCATGCAGGCGCGCATGCCGACGCTGCTCGGGCTGATCGTTCGCGAGGCGGGCAAGTCGCTGCCGAACGCGATCGCCGAGGTGCGAGAGGCGATCGACTTCCTGCGCTACTACGCCGAACAGGCACGCCGTACGCTCGGCCCGGCGCACGCGCCGCTCGGCGCGGTCGTCTGCATCAGCCCGTGGAACTTCCCGCTGGCGATTTTCACCGGACAGATCGCAGCTGCGCTCGTCACCGGCAATCCGGTGCTGGCAAAGCCCGCCGAGGAAACGCCGCTGATTGCCGCCGAAGGCGTACGCCTGCTGCACGAGGCCGGCATTCCGGCCGAAGCGCTGCAGCTGCTTCCGGGCGACGGCCGTGTTGGCGCCGCACTCGTCGCGGCGCCCGAAACCGCCGGCGTGATGTTCACCGGCTCGACCGAGGTGGCACGTCTGATCCAGGCGCAACTCGCCGGCCGCCTGTCGGCCGATGGCAAGCCCATCCCGCTGATCGCCGAGACCGGCGGCCAGAACGCCATGATCGTCGATTCTTCGGCACTGGCTGAACAGGTGGTCTTCGACGTCATCGCATCGGCTTTCGACAGTGCCGGACAGCGCTGCTCGGCGCTGCGCGTCCTCTGCCTGCAGGAAGACGTGGCCGACCGCACGCTCGGCATGCTGAAGGGAGCGCTGCACGAGCTCACCATCGGCCGGACGGACAAGCTCTCCGTCGATATCGGCCCGGTTATCACCGGCGAGGCCAAGGGCATCATCGAAGGCCATATCGAAGGCATGCGCGGCAAGGGCCGCAAGGTCGAGCAAATCGAACTCACAGCCGAAACGGCCAAGGGGACGTTCGTGCCGCCGACGATCATCGAGCTTGGCGGCATCTCCGAGCTCAAGCGCGAGGTGTTCGGTCCGGTCCTGCACGTCATCCGCTTCAAGCGCGAGGACCTCGACCGGCTGATCGACGAGATCAACGCCACCGGCTATGGCCTCACCTTCGGCCTGCACACGCGCCTCGACGAGACGATCGCCCATGTCACCAGCCGGATCAAGGTCGGCAACGTCTACGTCAACCGCAACGTCATCGGGGCAGTCGTCGGCGTGCAGCCATTCGGCGGACGCGGCCTGTCCGGCACCGGCCCGAAGGCGGGCGGCCCGCTTTATCTCGGACGCCTCGTCAAGACTGCGCCGATCCCGCCGCAGCACAGCTCGGTGCATACCGATCCGGCACTGACGGACTTTGCCAAATGGCTCGGCATGCGCGGCATGAATGCCCAGGCGCAGGCCGCACGCGATACGGGCAGCGCGTCTGCGCTCGGCCTCGACATCGAGCTGCCCGGCCCGGTCGGTGAGCGCAACCTCTATGCGCTGCATCCGCGCGGCCAGGTGCTGCTCGTGCCGCAGACCGAGATGGGCCTCTACAGCCAGATCGTCGCAGCGCTCGCTACCGGCAACCGTGCCGTCATCGATGCCGCTTCGGGCTTGCAGGCGTCGCTGAAGGACCTGCCCGCAAGCGTTGCCGCCCGGGTCGCATGGTCGAATGACTGGGCGAAGAGCGGTCCGTTTGCTGGCGCGCTCGTCGAGGGGGATGCGGAACGGATCCGCGCGGCGAACGAGAAGATCGCCGCCCTCCCCGGCCCGCTGGTGCTGGTACAGGCCGCGTCCACGGACGCGATCGTGGCCGAAAATGCGGAAGCCTACTGCCTCAACTGGCTTCTGGAAGAGGTCTCCACCTCGATCAACACCACGGCTGCCGGTGGCAATGCCAGCCTGATGGCGATCGGCTGATATCGGCTGAGGAATCCAGCGGGTGCCGGACCAGCGTGTCGGCGCCCGCAGTTATCCGGTAACGGGGATTTTTTTCGGTCGCAGCCGGAAGTGCCGAATTCCGCCAACGGCGGAAGATCGTCCCTACCCGGCGGTCGCGTCGGCGCTGGCCTCGATGCGCTCCATGTCGTCGTCGGACAGGCCGAAATGATGGCCGATCTCGTGGATGAGGACATGGGTGATGATATCGCCCAGCGTTTCCTCGTTCTCGGCCCAGTAGTCGAGGATCGGGCGGCGGTAGAGCGTGATACGGTTTGGCATCTCGCCGGTCTCGACGGTGAAGCGCTCCGAGATTCCGCGTCCCTCGAACAGGCCGAGCAGGTCGAAAGGCGTTTCCAGCGCCATGTCCTCGAAAACGTCGTCGCTGGGAAAATCGGAAATCTCGATGATCAGGTTGCCGGTGAGTGCGCGAAACTCGTCCGGCAGATTGCCATAGGCCTCGACAGCCAGCGACTCGAACGTGCTGATCGTCGGGGCGTGGCGATTCTGCCAATCTTCTGTCTGGTCGATGCGGGCCATGAGCACTCCTTTATGCGTCATATAGCACTTCGCGAACGCATTTCGAGTGATGAATTCCGGCGCTGCCGCTCAAGGCTTCGTGTAGGGGAATGCCCGCTGCTCTCTCGGAGATGAGGCGACGGCGCGAAAACGTCGACCAGCGCTCAGCGCTGACGCAGCGCCGTGACCTCGATCTCAATCAGCATTTCCGGCCTGATCAGGTCGCAGACGATCATGGTTGCTGCGGGCCGGATCTCGCCAAAGGCTTCGCCGAGGACCGGGAAGACGGTGTCGGCGAAGGATGCGTCGGTGACGTAGTAGTGGCAGCGCACGGCGTCTGCGAGCGAAAAGCCCGCCTCTTCGAGCGCCTTGCGGATGGTCGACAGACAGTTGCGGGTCTGCTCCTCGACACTATCCGGCATCTTCATCGTGGCATAGTCGTAACCGGTCGTGCCGGAAACGAAGCACCAGTCGCCCTGCACCACCGCCCGCGAATAGCCGGCGGTGCGTTCGAAGGGCGAACCGGAAGAGATCAGGCGTCGCATGCTCGCAACCTCGTCAGGCCCAGGGGCGAGCGGCTGCCGTCGCGTTCTCGTAGGCGTCGATGGACGCCGCCTTCTCAAGCGTCAGCCCGATGTCGTCGAGGCCGTTCAGCAGGCAGTGGCGGCGGAACGCGTCGATCTCAAACGAAATCTTGCCGCCATCGGGGCCGGAGATCTCCTGTGCCTCGAGGTCGACCGTCAGAACGGCGTTGGAGCCGCGGCTGGCGTCGTCCATCAGCTTTTCCAGGTTTTCCGGGCTGACGACGATCGGCAGGATGCCGTTCTTGAAACAGTTGTTGTAGAAGATGTCGGCAAACGAGGTCGAGATCACGCAGCGGATACCGAAGTCGAGCAGCGCCCAGGGCGCATGCTCGCGCGAGGAGCCGCAGCCGAAGTTGTCCCCGGCGACGAGAATGCTGGCGTTCTGGTAGGCGGGCTTGTTCAGAACGAAGTCCTGGTTGGGCGAGCCGTCCTCGTTGTAGCGCGCTTCGGCGAAAAGACCCGTTCCGAGACCGGTGCGCTTGATGGTCTTCAGGTAGTCCTTCGGGATGATCATGTCCGTGTCGATATTGACCACGGGCAGCGGCGCGGCGACGCCGGTCAGCTTGACGAACTTGTCCATGACGTGAACCTCGATTGCGATACGTATCGTTCCGGGCCTGCGTTTAGATCAGTTTCGCCGGGAAATGAAGGAGAATCTTGCGCGACGGAAGCCGAAGACGACCGAATCTTGCCCGTGGCGCGGCCACAGGTTCCGCTCAACGTTCGAGCGCCCGTTCCTTAGAGGTCGATGATCGTACCGCGACCATCGTTCCAGATGCGGGGTTCGCGCTGGCCGGGCTTGCCGGTGCGGGCATAGCACCTTGCTCGAACCGGCGCCGGCTGCATCTTGGCTGCGATCCAGCTGCCCAACATGATCACGGACGCGATGCCGGCAAGCGCAAGCCCGAGGGAGGCTGCGAATACCAGCGTCACGCCGGCGATAACGACGGCTAGGGTGGCGACGAAAATGGAGCGAATGCTGTGCATGATTGGCCCTTTCTCTGTCGTGAATGTGGGCAGTGAATGTGTTCATTACAAGGCTTTTGCAGTGGCCAGTGTGTCGCACCTCGCGCTGCCGCCAATCTGTCCTTGCCGGCGGGCCAATGTGCTTGCCCATCCGGCCGAACCGGGGCAGAAAGGCGACATGAACACGCCGTTTCGCAATCATCCGCTGCGCCCGCGTCGATCGCTCCTGTCCGTCCCGGCGAGCAATGCCCGGGCGTTGGAAAAATCGTCCACGCTCGCATGCGACGGAATCATCTTCGATCTGGAGGATTCCGTTGCGCCCGAAAGCAAGGCGGCGGCGCGCGGGGCGCTGACGCGGCATTTCGCCGACATCGACCGGGCTTCGCCCGTCGAACGCATCATCCGCATCAATTCGCTGTCCGGCAGCGACGGCCCTGCCGATCTCGAAGCGGTGCTTGCCTGCGGGCCGGACGCCGTGCTTCTGCCGAAAGTGTGCGAGCCGCAGGACGTGCTTGCCGTTGCCGACTGGTTCGCAGAGCAGGGGGCCGACGACAGCCCCCGGCTGTGGGCCATGATCGAGACTCCGTCGGCCGCGCTCAATCTGGCGGCGATCGCGGAGGCGGGGCGCACCAGCGGTGGCCGGCTCGACTGCCTCGTCGTCGGCCTTAACGATCTCAGGCTTGCGACCGGAATTGCCGACGTGCCTGGCAGGCCCTTCCTCGTGCCATTTCTGATGCAGGTTGTGGTTGCTGCGCGCGCTTCGGGGCTTGACGTGATCGACAGCGTCCACAACGGCTTTACCGACCTTGGAGCGTTCAGCGCGGAGTGCGAACAGGGCCGGCAGATGGGGTTCGACGGCAAGATGCTCATTCATCCCGCGCAGATCGAACCGGCAAACCGCGCCTACGGCGTTCAGGATGCGGCGGCAGACGAGGCCCGCGCCATTGTCTCAGCCTTCGCGCGGCCCGAAAATACCGGCAAGGGTGCGGTCAATCTCGACGGCCGCATGGTGGAACGCCTTCATCTCGACCAGGCCGAGCGCCTGCTTGCCAAGGTCGAACTCATTGCAAGAAAAGAGAACCGCACATGAAAGTCTATCGCTTCCTGACTGGCCCCGACGACGCCTCCTTCTGCCACAAGGTGACGCTGGCCTTGAACAAGGGCTGGTCGCTCCACGGCTCGCCGACCTATGCGTTCAACGCCGAAACGAAGCTGATGCAGTGTGGCCAGGCCGTGGTGAAGGAAGTGGAAGGCAAGGAGTACCATCCGGACATCAAGCTTTCGGAGCAGTGACGGCCGGCAGTGACGGGGCGCGCTTCAACCGGTCTGCTGATCGAATTTGATCCGCGCTTCCATCCCGCCGGCATGTCCCTCCGGCGGCGAGACCAGCTCCAGGCGGGCGTTCATCTGGGCAAGCAACCGCTGGGCAATGGATATGCCCAATCCGGATCCTTCGGCTGTGGTCCGGCCCCGGCCGAAGCGTTTGCGGATCATTTCCAGCTCCCAATCGGCCAGCAGCGGACCGCCGTTGATGATGCGGACGGTTCCGTCCCGTTCCAGCCGCACGTCGATCGGAACATCGGGATCGCCGTGAACTAGGGCGTTTTCGATCAGGTTGCGAAGCGCGATGGCGAAGCCATCCTCGCTTGCTGGCTTGCGCAGCACGGCGCCTTCGGCGCGATGGAACTGCAGCCGTCCGGCGCCTTCCGGGTCGCGCTGGAAATCAAGGACGACGAGTTCCAGAACGCGGGCGAGATCGACCGGTGTGCTGACGGCGCCGACGCCGGCCTCGGCGCGCGCTAGCTGCAACAGCTTCTCGGCGAGATGGCTGAGCTTGACGAGTGAGGCCTCGACCTGGCGGGCGCGCGCCTTCCTTGGGCCGCCCGGCAGTTCGTCGATCAGCACCTGGGTCTGCGCCAGCGCGCCGGCAATCGGCGTGCGCAGCTCATGGGCGCTGTTGGCGGTGAACTCCCGCTCGGCCTCCAGCGCAGCCTTCAGCCGGGTGAGGAGCAGGTTTACCGAGCGCACGATCGGCAGCAGTTCACGCGGCATGCCTTCGCGCGCAATCACCGCCAGATTGCCGCCGTCCTTGCTCGCAATGCTCTGCCTCAAGGCATCGATCGGTTTCAGCGTCCGCCGCACGATGTACCAGACGAGCGCAACGCTGGCAGGCACCAGCAGCAGAACGGGCAGGAACAGGGCCATCGAGCCTTCGACCAGCGCTTCGCGCCGGTTGGCCAGCGCATCCGCGACCTGCAGATAGAGCTTTTCGCTGCCTTCGGTCGTGGCCGTGTAAAAGCGGTAGTCGGAACCGCGCCAGAAGCCGCGTCTAAGGGGAGCATCGAATCCGGCCTCCGGCGCATCGTGCGAACGCAGCAGCACGGCCCCCTTCTCGTCGCGCAGTTGGTAGATCAGGTATTCCTCGCCCGATGCCGGCACGACGCCTTCGAAGCGGAGGTTCGAGCCCGGTTCGTCGCCGCTCTCGACGTCGTCGACCACCAGGATCAGCAGCCGCTCGGCCGTTTCCTGCAGCGAGCTGTCGAAAACCTCGCCGAATTCCTCCTGCATGACCATCGCGCCAAGTGCGGCGGCGAGCAGCCAGAAGCCCGCCAGCGCCCCTGACAATGCCAGCGTCAGCCTTCGGGTAATGCTGCGTTCGCTCATGCCTGCAGTCCGAGGCGGTAGCCGACGCCGCGGACGGTCAGAATATGGTCGTGCCCGAGCTTCTTGCGAACGCGACTGACATAGACCTCGACAGTGTTGCTTTCGATCTCGGAGCCGAAGGCATAGAGCGCTTCCTCGATCTGCCCTTTGGAGACGGTGGCACCCGGACGGGCCAGCAGGACGTCGAGGACGGCCCATTCCCGGCCCGAAAGGACGACCTCGCGGCCGTCTGCGACGATCCGCCGGTCTGCCGGGCCGATTTCCAGTGCGCCCAGCCGGATCACGGGCGAAGGATTGCCTCCGTAGCGCCGCGCCACCGCAAGCATCCGCGCCGAAAGTTCGCCGAGGTTGAAGGGTTTGACGAGGTAGTCGTCGGCACCGCTGTTCAGTCCCTCGATGCGGTCTGAAATCTGGTCATGCGCGGTCAGGATGATGACGGGTGTATTGCTGCCAACCTTGCGCAGCGCCTTCAGAAAGGCGATGCCGCTGCCGTCGGGAAGGCGCAGGTCCAGCAGGATCAGCCCATAGTTGACCGCCTTTGCGGCCGCGCGTGCATCTTCGAGTTGCCGGATCCAGTCGACCGCATGGCCATTCGCTGCGACATGGTCCCGGACGGCTTCACCGAGAATTGCATCATCTTCGATCAAAAGTACGCGCACGTCGCCCTCTTCCTGGAGCGCGCGCCAATTGCCGGCGCTTCCGGGGTCATCGTCACGATTTTCGTGGATGCAATCAAGTCGCCGCCCATCGCTTGGCATCGCGATCAGGTTGAGGATGTGGAGCGGCACCGCGAAGTAACGTCCAGCGCGGGGGCGTAGACGCTTGTCCGGACAGACATCATGCCAAGAACAGTGTGAAAGAGATTGTCGTGCGAGGCGGGCTCGTTCGCCCGCTCCGTGAGACATGCAAGGTCGACTGCAGCGCGGTCCTCTTCTCCCAGCCAGAGAAGGAAGGGAATGTGTGTCTGCACATCGGGAGCGATGACGTACGGCGCGCCGTGCAGGTAGAGGCCGCTTTCGCCGAGCGATTCGCCGTGGTCCGACATGTAGAGCATCGAGCCGTCGATGCTGGCGTCGCGCCGCTTCAGCTCGTCGATGATCGTTGCAAGCACGTGGTCGGTGAAGGCGATGGAGTTGTCGTAGGCGTTGACGATTTCATCCTGTGTGCAGTCACCGAGCTCCGCTGTGCGGCAATCGGGCGTGAAGCGACGATAGGTGTCGGGGTAGCGTTCGAAATAGGCAGGCCCGTGGCTGCCGAGCTGGTGTATGACGAGCACGCTGTCCCTCTTCACGCCGTCGAGCCACCTGCCCAGGCGATCGAGCAGGATCGCGTCCGTGCATTCGCCGTCCGCGCAGAATCGGGGGTCGGCGCTGTCGGGCATGAAATGATAGGTCACGCGGTCGGCAATGCCCTTGCTGCCCGTGTTGTTGTCCCACCATTCGGCGTCGATGCCTGCATGAGAGAGTACATCCATGGGGTTCTCCGTCTCGAGCCCCTTGCGATGGGTGTAGGTTTCGCGCGTGTAGACGGAGAACATGCAGGGCAGGGACACCGCTGTCGCCGTACCGCAACTGGTCGCGAAGGGAAAATAGACGACGTTGCGCGCCTCCAGCTCAGGATTGGTGGGGCGCCCGTAGCCGCCCAGCGAAAAGTTCTGTGCCCGCGCCGTTTCGCCGGCGACAACCACCAGGACGCGTGGCTTGCCGCCGGGCGGGGCCACGACGCGGGCATCCCTGCCCAACGGCTGGACGACGATGTTTTCCTCGCCGCTCGTGCGCGACACATAACGCACGCCGCTGACGATCGGGCCTACGGGGTTGAGGCTCGTCAGCCAGTCTCGATGTTCGCGGCTCGTGCTGATGATCACTTTCATCTGCGTCAGTGCCGCAATCGTCGCAACCAGCAGCAGCGGTACAACGAACATCAGGTTGCGCCGTGCCTTGGCGCGAAAGGGAAGGTGCTCCACCTTGACCCAGAGTATCAGCAGCGACGGCGCCACGCCGTACAGAAAGAGGTGCCAGACAAAGGCGGGCGTAATCAGGTTGCCCGCCTCCGCCTGCGTCGTCTCTGCCGCATTGCGAATCATGTCGACGCTGATGACGACCCCGAAGCGGTCCATGAACCAGGAGGCACCGGCGCTTGTCAGGACAAGGAAAATGAACAGCGGCTTCGTCACGAAGCGCATGGACAGGGCGATGCAGACCGCAACGAGCAGAGCGGCAAGGCCAATGCCGAAGACCGCCGTGGGCTGAACGGTTCCGCTGAAATAGGTGGCAGTCTTCTGCCAGAAGCTGTGGTTTGCCGTTGTGAGGATAAAGCCCGCGACGAGGAAACTGAACGGCACGGCGCCGATGACCGGACGCCATCCTCTCGCAGAGGGAGCAAGATTGCCCTCAAAAGTCGCCATTCCCGTTCCTCTCGATCCGTTTCGATCGCGGACCGGATGGTCTCGACCCGCGCCTGCATTGGGGCGTGGCCTGCCGCGACAGATATGACAGCCGTTGCCGGGGCCCGACATTCGGAGGCGAAATCTGTAAGGGGAAGCTGACAGCAGCCTGAACGGCGACGGAGGGGCGTTCGCAGTTGCTAGGGCAGGAACGGAGCGATCCTGCACAAGGTCGTGTTGCAGCGCAAAAATGCCTTGATTGATCATTTCGTGGGCGGCGTGCGTGCTTGACTCGTTTTTGTGCGAATCCTATGGATTTTTAAACCATTTGGTCAAAGTGAAGGGGAACGAAACATGACGAGCAGCCTCCTGATTAGACGCCGCACAGTTCTCGCCGGCGGCCTCGCTCTGAGCGCCAGCGCCTTCCTGCCGCAGGCGCGGGCGCAGGCGCCGCTCAAGGTCGCAGGCATCCATGCTTCCCCGGTCGAGAACGCCTGGAATTCGCGCCTGCACGAGGCGCTTCAGGCGGCTGCCAAGGATGGCGTGATCGAATACACCTTCTCCGAAGGGGTTTCCGGCACCGACTATCCCCGCGCGATGCGCGAATATGCCGAACAGGGCAACAAGCTGATCGTCGGCGAATCCTACGCCGTCGAGCGCGAGGCGCGGCAGGTGGCTGCCGACTACCCCGACACGGCCTTCCTGATGGGATCCAGCGGCGATGCGGCCGGCGACAATTTCGGCGTTTTTGGCACCTGGAACCATGACGGCGCGTATTTGGCCGGCATGCTGGCCGGCAAGATGACGAAGTCGGGCGTCGTCGGCTCCGTCGGCGCGATCCCGATCCCCGAAGTCAACATGCTGATCAACGCCTTTGCAGCGGGTGTCAAGGAAGTGAACCCCGACGCCAAGCACCTCGTTTCCTTCATTGGCACGTTCTTCGATCCACCGAAGGCGCGCGAGGCGGGCCTTGCGCAGATCGACGCCGGTGCCGACATCCTGTTCGGCGAGCGTATTGGCACGGCCGATGCCGCCAAGGAACGCGGCATCAAGTCGGTCGGCTCGCTGCTCGACTATACGCCGCGCTATCCCGATACCGTCTTTGCCAATGCCATGTGGTACTTCCGCCCGATCCTCAATGCGGCCGTCGCCGACGTCAACGCCGGCAAGCCGGTTGGCAAGAGCTACACCGCCTTCGGCCTGATGAAGGAAGGCGGCAGCGACATCGTCTTCGTCAAGGGCGTGGCACCGGCCGAGGCGGAAGCGGCGATGGAAGCGCGGCGCGCCGAGATCAAGGCCGGCACCTTCGAAGTGCCGATCATGATGGAAGAGCCGAAGTAAGCAGCGAAGCCCGTGCCCAGCGTCGAAAGCGAAACGACCGGGGATGCAACGGCTCTTGCCGGGGCGATCGCAAGAGGTGCGCTTTCGGCAGGCCAGGCCATGGAAGCGGCAATCGCTGCCGCTTCCAGCCATGCCGGCCTTGGCGCGCTCTGCAGGTTGGAAACCGACCAGGGCCGTGCCACAGCGGCAGCGCTCGAACAGGAGCGGATCGCCGATCCAAAGCGTTTCGCGGAGCGCCCTTTTGCCGGCGTGCCGACGCTGGCAAAGGATCTCGGCGGCCCCTTCGCCGGCTTTCCCGTGCGCGCCGGGTCGCGCATGCTGGACGGCAGGCTCGATTCCACGATGGATTCGGATCTTGCGGGGCGCTTGCGTGATGCCGGCTTTGCCCTGTTCGGCCTGACCACCACCCCGGAATTCGGGCTGTCGCTGACAAGCGAACCGGTGTGCGGACCGGTTTGCCGCAACCCGCTCGATCCCGGGCGCACCGCCGGCGGCTCCTCGGGCGGTGCCGCGGCGGCGGTCGCGGCGGGGATCGTTTCGATCGCGCATGCCACCGACGCTGGCGGGTCGATCCGCGTGCCGGCGGCGTGCTGCGGCCTCGTCGGGCTGAAGCCGACGCGTGGCGCCATCCCCGGCGGGCCGCTTTTCGGCAACCATCTCGGCGGCATCGTCGGCGAACTCGCCGTCTGCCGTTCGGTTCGTGACAGCAGGATGATCTTCGAGGCCGTGCGTGGCACGGCGAGAGGGCCTTTTGCCGACCCTGCCGAAGCTGCTCGCACCGCCGGTCCCTTGCGGGTGGGCGTGCTGGCGGAGACCGGCCCGGAGTTTCCGACCGATCCAGCGCGTAGCGGGGCTGTGCTCGAGGCTGCGGGCGCGCTCGAGAGAGCCGGCCACACACGCGTCGATCTCGACTGGTCAGACTTCGCTCCGCTGGTGTCCGCCTCATCGACCGCCTTTGCAGACATCATTTCGGTCAACCTCGCCGTATTGGTCGACGCCCTGTCGCTCGATTCCGGTCGTGCCGAGCTGCTGACCGCCGCCTTCGTTGAAAGAGGGCGGAGGATATCGGCGGCTGCCCTCTGGACTTCGCTCGACGCCGCGGTGCATGTGAGCCACAAGACTTGGGCGCTTTTCGACAGCCTGGACTGCCTTTTGATGCCGATGCTCGCCACCGCTCCGCTGCCGATCGGATCCTTCCCGTCCGATCACGACGATACCGACCTGCACCTCAGGCGTATGACCGCGTTTGCGCCACTCGCCGGCCTTGCCAACATCTCCGGCTTTCCGGCATTGACCCTTCCCTTCGGCGCGGATACCGAAGGCCTTCCGCTGCCGGTCCAGCTGATGGGTCCGATGGGGGCGGAGGGGCTTCTCCTGTCGCTTGCCGCCCGCCTGGAGGCAGAAGGACGCTGGCAGCATCGCTTTCCCGTTTCGGGGCTTGCCGCATGACCAACGACACCAGCGTCACTCCCGTCCTTGAACTCTCGCACATCAGCAAGCGGTTCGGTCCGATCGTCGCCAATGACGACATCTCGATCTCGCTGAAGCGCGGCGAGCTGCTGGCGCTGCTCGGTGAGAACGGCGCCGGCAAGACGACGCTGATGAGCATCCTCTTCGGCCACTACACGCCGGACGGGGGCACGGTGCGCGTCGACGGCGTCGAGCTGCCGCACGGCCGTCCGCGCGCGGCCATTCAGGCAGGCGTGGGCATGGTGCACCAGCATTTTTCGCTTGCTCCGAACCTGACCGTGCTGGAAAACGTCATGACCGGTACCGAGCCGCTCTGGTCGCTACGCTCGGGCACCGCCGCCGCCCGCCGCAAGCTTCTGGCGATCGCCGAGCGCTTTGGCCTCGGTGTTGATCCCGACGCCCGCCTCGGGGATCTCTCCGTTGGCGAGCAGCAGCGCGTCGAAATCCTCAAGGCCCTCTACAACGACGCAAGGATCCTGATCCTCGACGAACCGACCGCCGTGCTGACCAATATCGAGGCGGAACGGCTGTTCAGCACCCTGCGCGAGATGGCGCGGCAGGGGCTGTCGCTCATATTCATCTCGCACAAGCTCGACGAGGTAATGGCGGCTGCGGACCGGATCGTCGTCCTGCGTGGCGGCAAGGTGGCAGCCGAGCGCAAGGCGTCCGAGACGAACAAGGCGGAGCTCGCCGAACTGATGGTCGGCCACCGCGTCACACGGCCGAAGCGCGAGCCGACGACACCCGGAGAGACCGTGTTCGAAGCGTCCCGGCTGACCGTATCGAGTGGCGGCATCGAGCGGCTGAAGGAAATCGATTTCTTCCTGCGCGAGGGCGAGACGCTCGGCATCATCGGTGTTTCGGGTAACGGCCAGGCGTCATTGTCGCAACTGATGAGTGGGCTGGCAAAGCCCGCGACCGGCGAAATGCGGCTCTTCGGTGAGCCGGTCACGGCCCTCGACGTGCACGATCTCGTCGATGCGGGCATTGGCCGCATTCCCGAAGATCGTCACAGGCAGGGCGCCATCGGTGAGATGGCGATCTGGGAAAACGCGGTGCTGGAACGCATCCGCCAGCCGCTGTTTTCGCGCCGCGGCATCGTGGACCGCTCCGCTGGCCAGGCCTTCGCCGCGACGATCATCGAGGAGTTCGACGTGCGCGGGGGTACGCCCGCAAGCCGCACCCGGCTTCTTTCCGGCGGCAACATGCAGAAGCTGATCCTCGGGCGGAACCTCTATCGCCGACCGCGCATCCTGATTGCCGCCCAGCCGACGCGCGGGCTGGACGAGGGGGCCGTGGCGGCTGTCCACGCGCGCATCCTCGAGGCAAGGAAGCAGGGCACCGCCGTACTGCTCATCTCCGAGGATCTCGATGAGGTGATCGGCCTCGCCGACCGTATCCAGGCGATCGTCAAGGGCCGTCTGTCCGCCCCGATCGCCGCAGAACATGCCGATCCGCGCCGGCTCGGTTTGATGATGTCCGGGGACTGGACGTCCGGCGACGGCGTTTCCGGCGAAGGAAATTCCCATGCGCCTTGAACGCCGCGAACACCGGCCACTCGTCCTCGTCGTGCTCTCTCCGATCCTGGCGGTGGTCGCAGCGCTTGCCATTGCCGGCATGCTGATCGCCGCCGCCGGCGCGCCCGTCCTGGAAGCCTATGGCCGCATCCTCACCGGCGCGTTTGGTACCCGGCTGGCTGCGACCGAGACGCTGACGCGGGCAACGCCGCTGATGCTGACCGGGCTTGCGGCGGCGATCGCCTTCCGCGCGCGCCTGTGGAACATCGGCGCCGAGGGACAGTTCTACCTCGGCGCGATCATGGTGGCGGCGCTCGGCTCAAGCGCGCTGTCGGGCCTGCCCGGCCCTATCCTGATCCCTTTCCTATTCGCCGCCGGCGCGATTGCCGGCATGGCGTTGATGCTGGTGCCGCTGTGGCTGCGGCTGCGCTTCTCGGTCGATGAAGTGGTGACAAGCCTGCTTTTGAATTTCGTGGCGGTGCTGTTCGTCTCGATGATGATCGACGGGCCGCTGAAGGACCCGCTCGCCTTCGGCTGGCCGCAGTCGATGCCGGTCGCCGACCACGCGCTGCTGCCGAAGCTGGTCGAGCGCTCGCGACTGCACATCGGGCTGGTCGTCGCGATCGTCGCCGCACTCCTGGTCTACCTGCTGCAGGCGCGTACCGTCTTCGGGCTGCAGTCTCGCGCCGCCGGCCTCAATCCGGAAGGCGCGGTCTTCGCCGGCGTGCCGCTCGGTCGCACGCTGGTCAAGGTCGCCTGCCTGTCGGGCGGGCTTGCAGGTCTTGCCGGCGCGATCGAGGTCATGGGCGTAAAGAGCTATGTAACGACCGATCTTTCGCCGGGTTATGGCTATGCCGGCATCATCGTCGCGATGCTCGCCAACCTCAACCCGCTCGGGGTGATCGCGGCCGCGCTCTTTACCGCCACGATGTTCGTCGGTGCGGACGGGATGAGCCGGGCGATGGGCATTCCCACCTACATTGCCGACGTGACGGTGGCGCTGTCGCTGCTGACCATGCTGGTGGCTATCTTCTTCACCCAGTACAGGATCCGCCGATGAGTGCGTTTTTAGACATCATCGCCTCGGCGGGCCTCTGGGCGGCGGTGCTGCGCATCGCCACGCCGCTGATCTTCGGCACACTCGGCGCGCTGCTTTCCGAGCGCTCGGGCGTACTCAACCTCGGCATCGAGGGGATCATGACCTTCGGCGCCATGATCGGCTGGCTCGCCGTGTTCAATGGCGCGGACCTGTGGACGGGCATGCTGGTGGCGGCGCTGTCAGGCGCGCTGTTCGGGCTGGTGCACGCGGCGATGACGGTGTCCCTCGGCCTGTCGCAGCACGTGACCGGCCTCGGCATCACCTTGTTTGCCTCGTCGCTCAGCTACTATATTTTTCGTCTGGCGGTGCCGCTCGCCTCCACGCCGCCGACCGTGACGCCGTTCCAGCCGATTTCGGTGCCGGGCCTGTCCGACCTTCCCTTCATCGGTCCGGCGCTGTTCACGCAGACGCTGCCGACGTATCTTTCGATCGTCATCGCACTGCTTCTTGCCTACATCGTCTACCGCACGCCGCTCGGGCTCGCGCTGCGCATGAGCGGGGAGAACCCGCATGCAGCCGAGGCGCAAGGTGTCGACCCCATCCGGATCCGCTACGGCGCCATCATGGCAGGCAGCGCGCTGATGGCGATGGGAGGCGCGTTCCTGACGCTCTCGGCTTTCAACAGCTTCTTCCCGACCATGGTGCAGGGGCGGGGCTGGATCTGCATCGCGCTGGTCGTTTTCGCCTCGTGGCGGCCCGGCCGGGCGCTGTTCGGGGCGCTGCTGTTTGCCTTCTTCGACGCGTTCCAGCTGCGGCTCCAGACCGTTCTGGGCAACGTGCCGTACCAGATGTTCCTGATGATGCCCTATATTCTCTCGATCGCCGCACTCGCCGTGATGGCGCGTCGCGCCCGCGTGCCGCAGGCGCTGATGCAGCCCTACCGGCGCGGCGAGCGATAACCTTTCCGTCCCGCCATTTAATTCAGGTGACAAAATGTTCGACGTGCTGATCAAGAACGCCAATCTTCCCGACGGCCTCGAGGGCATCGACATCGCCATCAAGGGCGGCAAGATCGCCGAGGTCGCGCCGGGGATCGAAGCGGAGGCGGGCGAGGTGATCGACGCCGGCGGCCGACTGGTGACGCCGCCCTTCGTCGACCCGCATTTCCACATGGACGCGACGCTGTCGCTCGGTCTGCCGCGCATGAACGTCTCCGGCACGCTTCTCGAAGGCATCGCGCTCTGGGGCGAATTGCGGCCGACACTGGCGCGCGAGGCGTTGATCGAACGCGCGCTGCGCTACTGCGATCTCGCGGTCGCCCAGGGCCTGCTCGCGATCCGCAGCCATGTCGATACGAGCGATCCGAAGCTTGTTACGGCCGAAGCGCTGATCGAGGTGCGCGAGAAGGTGGCCCCCTATATCGACCTGCAGCTCGTGGCCTTCCCGCAGGACGGCTACTATCGCGCCGAGGGCGGGGTGGATGCGTTGAACCGCGCGCTCGACATGGGGCTCGACATTGTCGGCGGCATCCCGCATTTCGAGCGAACGATGGCCGACGGTGCGGCCTCCGTCTCAGCGTTGTGCAGAATCGCGGCCGATCGCGGGATGCCTGTCGACATGCACTGCGACGAGACCGACGACCCGATGTCGCGCCATATCGAGACGCTTGCGGCCGAGACGGTGCGCTTCGGGCTTCAGGGCCGGGTTGCCGGCTCGCACCTGACCTCGATGCACTCGATGGACAACTACTACGTCTCCAAGCTCATCCCGCTGATGGCGGAGGCCGAGATCAACGTGATCCCCAATCCGCTGATCAACATCATGCTGCAAGGCCGGCACGACACATATCCGAAGCGGCGTGGCATGACGCGGGTGCGCGAACTGATGGAGGCCGGGCTGAACGTGTCCTTCGGGCACGACTGCGTGATGGATCCCTGGTATTCGATGGGCTCGGGCGACATGCTGGAGGTCGGCCATATGGCAATCCACGTCGCGCAGATGGCTGGCATCGAGGACAAGAGGAAGATCTTCGACGCGCTCACGGTCAATTCGGCGAAGACGATGGGGCTGGAAGGCTACGGTATCGCGAAAGGCTGCAACGCCGACCTCGTGATCCTGCAGGCGCGCGATCCGCAGGAGGCACTGCGACTGAAGGCGAACAGGCTCGCCGTCATGCGTCGCGGCAGGGTCATTGCCCGCGCCGCCCCCCGGATCAGCGAACTGCATCTCGAGGGCCGGCCGGTGATGGTGGATGCCGCAGCCTATGCGCCGCTGCGGCCGGGCACGCACTGAGGTCGCCTTGGCGCACGCGTGCGGGCTTCAATCGAAGCCCGGCGGCCGGCGGTGCTGGAAGAGAAGGGCGTCGATCGCCGAGCGGATCGCTGCGAGTACGGCTTGCAAGAAGGGAACCATGTTCAAGGCCTCCTGTGGTCATCCGCCGGCTGCCGGCGGCATGGCACCCTGATCGCACAGAGTGCCGCCTCGCCTCAGTTCCCGCGGGCACACGCTGCATGCGCAAATTTCTTTCGTCGTGGCGATTTTCCTTGAACGGAAGTTGCGCTAAGAACCGCGCGACCTGAATTCCACCGAGCATTCGACAAGGATATCCCATGACAGTGCGCAACCTTTTCCTCCTGCCTGGCGACGGCATCGGCCCGGAAGCCATGGCGGAAGTCCGCAAGATCATCGCCTACATGAACGAAGAGAAGGGCGCGGGCTTCGTCGTCGACGAGGGGCTGGTCGGCGGCTCGGCCTATGACGCGCATGGCGCGGCGATTTCGGAGGAGGACATGCAGAAGGCACTTTCGGCCGATGCGGTGCTGTTCGGCGCCGTTGGCGGGCCGAAGTGGGACGCTGTCCCCTACGAGGTGCGCCCGGAGGCCGGCCTTCTGCGCTTGCGCAAGGATCTCGAACTCTTCGCCAACCTGCGCCCGGCGATCTGCTATCCGGCGCTCGCCGCCGCATCGTCGCTGAAGCCTGAACTGGTCGAAGGCCTCGATATCCTGATCGTCCGCGAGCTGACGGGCGGCGTCTATTTCGGCGAGCCGAAGGAGATCATCGATCTCGGCAACGGCCAGAAGCGCGGCATCGACACCCAGGTCTACGATACCTATGAAATCGAACGCATCGCCGGCGTTGCGTTCGAACTGGCGCGCACCCGCAAGAACCGCGTCTGCTCGATGGAAAAGCGCAACGTCATGAAGTCGGGCGTTCTGTGGAATCAGGTCGTGACCGAAACGCACAAGGCGAAGTACGCGGACGTGCAGCTGGAGCACATGCTGGCCGATGCCGGCGGCATGCAGCTGGTGCGCGCGCCCAAGCAGTTCGACGTGATCGTCACGGATAACCTGTTCGGCGACATGCTCTCGGACGTTGCCGCCATGCTGACCGGTTCGCTCGGCATGCTGCCATCCGCCTCGCTCGGCGCGCCGGATGCAAAGACCGGCAAGCGCAAGGCGCTCTACGAGCCGGTGCACGGTTCTGCCCCCGACATCGCCGGCAAGGGCATCGCCAACCCGATCGCCATGATCGCCTCGTTTGCCATGTGCCTGCGCTACTCCTTCAACCTGGTTCAGGACGCCGACAATCTGGAGACGGCGATCGCCAACGTGCTCGATCGCGGCATCCGTACCGGCGACATCATGGCCGAGGGTGCCGTTCAGGTCGGAACCGTCGAGATGGGCGATGCCATTCTGGCGGAGTTCAAGACCCTCTAGGTCTGGCGTGCTCACGAGCCTTTTACCGCGCCCCCGGATCAATCCGGGGGCGTTTTCGTTTCAGTGCCTTGAAAAGGAAGCGTCCGCCCTCACATCGTCGTGCACTGTGCTGCCTTCCCATCCGGATGGCGGCGTTCGACCAACCTTGTGTCGGTGCCCGCTGGCATCCGGCCCTTATCGGGAGATTGAATGAACCGTCCGATTGCCTCCACGCTCTGGATCTTCGTTACGGCGGCGCTGCTTGCGGCCGCCCTCCTTCCGTTTGACCCGGCACTGTCGCAGCGAGCGCAGGGGCTGCCGGAGGGGGTTGTCACCTTCAACCGGCATATCACCGATTTCGGCACATTCGGCTGGATGATCTATGGCTCCGGCCTGCTCGCCATCACGGCCTTCATCATCTGGCGCGTCAGCGCGAACGAAATGATCAGCGGGCGCGGCCGTACGGGCTGGCGGCTGTTCTTGTACTTCTTCCTGACCATTGGCAGCGCCAGCGCGCTGGTGCATTTGCTGAAGGCGGTCATCGGTCGCGCGCGACCCGAGCTCTTTGCCGAACTCGGCGCCTACAGCCTGTCACCGATGACCGGCAACACGATTTTCGAGAGCTTTCCGTCCGGCCACTCGGCGGCGGTCGGTGCGTTCTTCGGTGCGTTCGCCCTGCTCGTGCCGCGCCTGCGACCGTTCTTCATCGCCGGTGCGGTGCTGATCGGGGTTTCGCGGGTCATCGTCGGCGCACATTATCCAAGCGACGTGGCCGCCGGGCTGCTCGTGGGCCTTTGGTGCGCCTTGATGGTCGCGTTCGTGTTTGCGCGGCACAACGCCCTGTTCCGGCTGGACGACGCCGGATGGCCGCGACCGAAGACCGCGCTGGAAAAGAGGCTGGAAAGCAGGACCGAACATTGAAGGACCGGCGCGTGTCGCCACGCGCCGGTCTCCACGTTCTGAACCTCGGGGGGAAGCTCAGTCCATAGCGTGTATGTCGCGATCCTTCGTTTCGGGAAGGAACAGCAGGCCGATGACCAGCGTAATTGCCGCGAAGACGATCGGATACCAGAGGCCGAAGTAGATATCGCCCTGGGCCGCGCTCATCGCAAAGGCCGTCGCCGGAAGAAGGCCGCCGAACCAGCCGTTGCCGATATGGTAGGGCAGCGACATGCCGGTGTAGCGGATGCGGGTCGGGAACAGTTCGACCAGCAGGGCTGCGATCGGCCCGTACACCATGGTGACGTAGATCACGAGAACGGTGAGGATCAGGATGATCTTCGTCCAGTTGACCGCTGACGGATCGGCGACCATCGAGAACGGACCGCCGCCGGCGATGGAGAAGACGGCCATGTCGTTTACGCCGCCTGCCTCTTCTGCGGTGAGCAGCTTGGCTGCGACGAGGTCCGCGCCCGTCATGGTCGTCTTCTCGCCGGCGCGGATCGCGGCGGCGTCGAGGCCGAGCTCCGGATTGGCGGCGACAAAGGCGTCGAGCTTGCTATCCGGAACCTTGGCACCGGCACGTGCCAGCGGATAGCCGGCATCCTGCAGCGCAATGTTGATCTGCTTTTCGAAGGCAGATGCCATCGGCTTGGCCTGATCGCCGGCTGCGACGGCGTCGAAGCTGTTGATCGTCGAGTTGCCGATGACGACAGTCGCCGGCGTGCCGGCTGCGGCCGTCGTCACCACGTCATAGGGAACCGAGTTCCTCGTCAGGAAGGCGGTGGCGATGTCGCACGAGGTCGTGAACTTCGCTGTGCCCGTCGGGTTGAACTGGAACTTGCAGTCGCCGGGGGCGGCGGTCACCGTCGCGCGGACGGTTGCCTGTGCCTGTGCAAGTGCCGGATTGCCGGCCCAGGTCAGTGCCTTGAACAGCGGGAAGTAGGTCAGGATGGCGAGAAGCAGACCCGCCATGATGATCGGCTTGCGGCCGATCTTATCGGACAGCCAGCCGAACAGCACGAAGAAGCCGGTACCGAGGACCAGCGAGGCAGCCACCATGATGTTGGCTGACTGGCCGTCGATCTTGAGGATGCCGGTCAGGAAGAACAGCGCGTAGAACTGGCCGGAATACCAGACGACGGCCTGACCAACCACTGCGCCGAACAGCGCTAGCAGCGCGATCTTGGCGTTCTTCCACTGGCCGAAAGCCTCCGACAGCGGTGCCTTGGAGCCCTTGCCCTCTTCCTTCATCTTCATGAAGGCCGGCGATTCGTTCATCTTCAGGCGAATCCACACGGAAATGCCGAGCAGGACGACCGAGACGAGGAACGGAATGCGCCAGCCCCATGCGGCAAAGGCTTCCTTGCCGAGCATGAACTGTACCGACAGGATGACGACGAGCGACAGGAAGAGGCCGAGCGTCGCAGTCGTCTGGATCCACGAGGTATAGTAGCCGCGGCGGCCGTTGGGGGCGTGCTCTGCCACATAGGTCGCAGCACCGCCATACTCACCGCCGAGCGCAAGCCCCTGCAGCATGCGCAGCACCAGAAGCAGGATGGGAGCTGCGATGCCAATCGAGGAGGCACCGGGCAGAATGCCGACGAGGAATGTGGACAGACCCATGATCAGGATCGTCACCAGGAAGGTGTACTTGCGTCCCACCAGATCGCCGAGGCGACCGAACACCAGCGCGCCGAACGGGCGCACGAGGAAGCCGGCGGCAAACGCCAGCAGCGCAAAGATGTTGCGGGTTGTCTCGGGATACTCGCTAAAGAAGGCGGCGCCGATGAATACCGCCAATGAACCATAAAGATAGAAATCGTACCATTCGAACACGGTGCCAAGCGAGGAGGCGAAGATGACCTTCTTCTCCTCAGCGGTCATTGGACGCGTCTTGCCGCCGTCCACTGTCGCGACATTTGCCATTGTGAAATCCTCCACTCCAAACGGCTTTTTCGAGCGCTCCGTTCCCCTGATCCGGCCAACCCTCCTCGGCCGGACGGACGTGGTGCGCCTTGTGACAAGATGGCAGAAAAGAGGCACTGACGCTGCGCGGCTTTCGGATTATGACTTTAGTCTAATGCCGGGCGGGCGATGCGACACGATCGTGACTTGAACGTGAAGGCGATACGGTGAAGGATCTCCTTGACTCCCGGTCAAAATCGCTTAATAGCAGCCCCGGAAAAAGGACAGCGTCCCATGCTTCGCCGCGACCGTGACATCGCACCCAGCAGCCTCCTGGTGGAACTCGCCGGGCAGGTACGGCGTTCGCCCGTTTCTTTCAAAACCACGGCCAAAACGACGACGAAAACCGTCTGACGTCTCTGGCCCGCCGCTCTCTCCCCGGCAAGGCCGGGGACAAGAAATCCGCGCTCCACGCGAGCGGATTTCCCCTCAGGATCCGAGGAGAGACAGAGAAAGAGAGCAAGACCAATGGGTTTCAAGATTGCAATCGCCGGTGCCACCGGCAATGTCGGACGCGAAATGCTGAATATCCTGTCCGAGCGCGGCTTTCCCGCCGACGAGGTCGTGGCGCTTGCCTCGAGCCGTTCGGTCGGCACTGAGGTGTCCTTCGGCGACAAGACGCTGAAGGTCCACAATCTCGATACCTATGATTTTTTCGACACCGACATTTGCCTGATGTCCGCCGGCGGCGCTGCTTCGCTGAAGTATTCGCCCAAGATCGGCCAACAGGGGTGCGTCGTCATCGACAACTCGTCGGCCTGGCGCTACGACGCCGAGGTTCCGCTGATCGTTCCGGAAGTGAACCCCGATGCGGTCGAGGGCTTCACCAAGAAGAACATCATCGCCAACCCGAATTGCTCGACTGCGCAGTTGGTCGTTGCGCTGAAGCCGCTGCATGACCACGCGAAGATCAAGCGCGTCGTCGTTTCGACCTACCAGTCGGTCTCCGGTGCCGGCAAGGAAGGCATGGACGAACTGTTCAACCAGACCCGCGCCGTCTTCGTCGCCGATCCGATCGAGAGCAAGAAGTTCACCAAGCGCATCGCCTTCAACGTCATCCCCCACATCGACGTCTTCATGGAGGACGGCTACACCAAGGAAGAATGGAAGGTGCTGGCCGAGACGAAGAAGATGCTCGACCCGAAGATCAAGGTCACCTGCACGGCTGTGCGCGTTCCGGTCTTCATCGGCCATTCCGAGTCGGTCAACATCGAGTTCGAGAACGAGATTACCGCCGACGAGGCCCGCGACATCCTGCGCGAAGCGCCGGGTTGCCAGGTCATCGACAAGCAGGAGAACGGTGGCTACATCACGCCATACGAGTCTGCCGGCGAAGACGCGACCTATATTTCACGTATCCGTGAGGATGCGACCGTCGAAAATGGCCTGAACATCTGGGTGGTTTCCGATAACCTTCGCAAGGGCGCGGCGCTGAACGCGGTTCAGATTGCCGAACTCCTGGTCAATCGCGGCCTGATCAAGGCCAAGAAGCAGGCCGCGTGAAGGTCTGAGCACCAAAGGACAATGAAGGCCCCGCCTCTAGCGTCAGACGGATGCGGGACCTTTGCCTCAAGCGAAGCACCGGTGGCGGATCAGCCCCAAGATTGCATCGAGCGGCGAGGACAGGTCTGACAAGAGTGGCATGTTTTCGTTAGAAGAGATTCGAAAGATCACGGGGTTTATTGAATGAACTTGTTCAAGCGGGTATTCCAGGGGCTGGCGGCGGTGGCCCTGGTGGCGGCTATTCCGGCAGCGGCTTCGGCCGCGCAATGCGGCGACAATTCCGCCGGCTTCTCCGCCTGGGTCGACCAGTTCAAACGGGACGCGTCTGCAAACGGCATCAGCCCGCGCACGCTCGACCGCGCCTTCGCCGAAGTCTCCTACAACAAGGCGACGATCCGTGCCGACCGCGGCCAGAAGAGCTTCAAGCTGTCGCTCGACCAGTTCATGCAGAAGCGCGGCGGCCAGGCGATCATCAATCGCGGCAAGAGTCTGAAGCGCCAGAACGCCCCACTCTTCGCGCGAATCGAAAGCCAGTACGGCGTTCCGGCCGGGCCGCTGATCGCGATCTGGGGCATGGAAACGGGTTTTGGCGGCTTTCTCGGCAAGGAGCATACGCTTTCGGCCGTGGCGACGCTGGCCTATGACTGCCGCCGCTCGGACTATTTCACCAACCAGCTCTACGCGGCGCTCAACCTCGTGCAGAACGGCACGCTGAGCACGCAGGCCCGCGGTGCCGCCCATGGCGAGATCGGCCAGACACAGTTCCTGCCGGTCAACGTGCTGAAGTACGGTGTCGACGGCGACGGCGACGGCCGCATCGACCTCGTTCGCTCCAAGGCGGATGCGCTCGCGTCGACGGCCAACTTCCTGCGCGGGCACGGCTGGCGGGCCGGCGCCGGCTACCAGCCGGGAGAGCCCAACTTCGTCGCCATCCAGGGCTGGAACGCCGCCAACGTCTATCAGCGCGCGATCGCCATCATCGCAGCCGAGATCGACCGCGGCTGATCGGCATTCCTGCATCAGGTGAAATCGGAGGCCCGGTCCAGTGCCGGGCCTTTTCACATTCCGGGACGGCCGAAGTCGCCGGTCTTGGCGTCCATGACCCACAGCTCGCCCGTGGAAATGTCGAACCAGGCGCCGTGCAGGTTCAGCTTGCCGCGCTGCTCCAGAACCTGGACGCAGGGGAAGGTGCGCAGGTTGGCGATCGAATTGCGGATCGAAATGCGCTCCAGGGCGCGCTGGCGCTCGGCGGCCGTCATGACGTCGTTGTTCTGGATCTGCTCTGCAGAGGGCTTCAGCAGGTTCATCCAGCGGCCGATGAAATCGCCGGGCGACAGCGGTTCCGCGTCGGGATCGAGCGCTGCCTTGATGCCGCCGCAACGGCCGTGACCCATGACGACAATGTCGGTGACGCGCAGGGACTGCACTGCGAATTCGAGTGCCGCCGAGGTCGAATGATAGTGGCCGTCCGGTTCATAGGGCGGCATCAGGTTCGCGACGTTGCGCACGACGAAAAGCTCGCCCGGGCCGCTGTCGAAGATCGTCTCCGGCGCAGCGCGGGAGTCGCAACAGGCAATCACCATCGTCTTCGGCTTCTGCCCGGTTTCCGCGAGAGTCTTGTATCGCTTCTGCTGTTCGCTGAAGCGACCATCCATGAAGTTCTGGTAGCCGGTCAGAAGGTGATCAGGAAAGCGATGCATGTGGTCGATACCCCCGCGCGGTGACGAATGAGTAGAAGGCTGCGGACCTGCTGTAACGACCGGGACTTGGCTGCGCAAGTCCGAGCTGACCGCTCCCACGATTTCCCGGCCGTGTCTGCGCGCTATGCGTCAAAGGCGGGCTGGTGCGGTCTCAACGGTTGCGCTTCGATGCGGCCGGATGGACCAGGCGACGCACCTGCACCATGGCCATCGGCGTGGAGAGGCTGGAGGAATCCTGTTCCAAGGTCAGTTCGTCGGCCCCGCGCTTGGCGCTGCGCGCCACGATCTCGAAGACGCTGGCAGTTGCAAGATGCAGCGCGCGCTCCTCCGGAAGGCCGTCCAGCAGCCGTGACAGGAAGACGGCCGCCACGAGGTCGCCGGTGCCGTTCGGTGGGTTGGGCACCTGCCGATGCTCGGCAAGCAGCGCCGTGCGGCCGGAAAGATAGAGATTGCCGATGCTGCCGGTCATCATCGGGTGGGCCGAGGTGACCAGCATATGAGACGGCCCGAGCGACAGGGCGGCGTCCATGATCGCACCGTTCGTTTCGAGCGGCGCTCCGGCAAGCCAGGCGAGTTCGAAGCGGTTGGGCGTGGCGATCGAGGCCAGCGGCAGAAGTTCGTCGCGGATGGCTTCGGCCGTCGCCACGGGAACATACAGGCCGTTCTCGTCGCCGCAGACGGGGTCGCAGAGGTAGATGAGATCGGGGCTCTCATTCTTCAAAGCCTGCACGAGCCTGGCGATCGAGGCTGCCTGCTCGGCATTGCCGATATATCCCGACATCACCGCCTTGATCTCGCCGCGCCAGGGCGCGCGGATCAGATCGTCGATCAAGGCGTCGAACTCGGAAGGAGACATGGTGACGCGCGTCGCGCGGCCGTGTCCGGGATGCCAGGGCAGCACGATGGTCGGCAAGGCCCAGACCGGGTGGCCGAGCGTCTCCAGCGCGAACACCGCCGCGCGATTACCCACCGTTCCGCGCACGACGTGGCTCGATATGACCAGAACCGCGCCCTTATCGCTCTCGTTCATCCGAAATATCCCTGCGTTTCCTTGCCGGCGATTTCCTTGGACCATGAACCGATGGACCGCAAGCCTATGTTGCGGTCACCCGTCCATGGCTCGCATCGGCGGACCCATTCGCGGGGTTGCTCCGATTCGAGGGGTGTGCATCGAGATTTCACCCAATATCGTCGGAGTTTTCGCCAAGATTGCTGCTTTCCGGCGATATTTTCGCCCTTCTAAGGCTGCTTTCCAACAAAATCGATTGAAATTTGAAAGGTCTCTATAAATCCGTCGCTTAGAAAATTTGTTCTGCTAGGTTCCGCATCGCAAACATGTCGGGGGAAGTTTCATGGCATCACGCAGCAACAACAAACGCGACAAGCAGATCGAGGCCGCGACGGCTGCGGCGGCGAAGCTGGGCGAAAAGATCATCGATCCCGCGATCCTGTTCGGGCGTGCAAGCAATGACGATCTCGAACTCTACAGCGCCGACATGCTGGCAGCGACGGCGGCGCATGCGCATCACGAGATCTATGCCTGGGATGGCTGCGAGCCGCGCGTTACGGTCGCGACCGTCGCGGCGATCGCGCCGCAAGGAAAGCCGGTATCCATCCTGTCGGTCACCGACCGGAACCAGCCGTTCCTCTACGATTCGGTCATGGGCGAGGTGACCAGCACGCACCGCGACATCCACCTTGCGATTCATCCGATCCTGGTGATCGAGCCGGAGCAGGAGCCGAAGCTTTTCTCGCCGGAGACGCTGAGCGATCCCAGCCATCGCGTCAGCCACATCGAGATCCACCTGAATGAACTGGCCGCCTCCGAGGCGTCGGGCCTGATCGAGCGTATCCGCCACGTGCTGTCACAGGTGCATCTGGCCGTCGGCGACTGGAAGCCGATGATGGATACGCTGACGCGTGCCGTTGCGGAAACCGCCGAGTTCGGGCCTTCGCGCCGCCCGGCGGAGAAGGAAGAGGCCGTCGCGTTCCTCGAATGGCTGCGCAGCAACAACTTCACCTTCCTCGGCATGCGCGAGTACACCTACAGCAGGGACGGCGAGAATGCGTCGGTGGAGCGCAGCGTCGACAAGGGCCTCGGCATCCTCTCCGATCCTGACGTGCGCGTCCTGCGGCTCGGCAAGGACGCCGTGACGACGACGCCGGAAATCCTGGCCTTCCTCGAGGGACCCGATTTCCTGATCGTGACCAAGGCCAACGCCCGCTCCGTCGTCCATCGCCGCGCCTACATGGACTATGTCGGCGTCAAGCGTTTCGACGAAAACGGCAAGGTGACGGGCGAACTCAGGATTGTCGGCCTCTTCACCTCTACGGCGTATACGCATTCGGCCTCCGAGATCCCGCTTCTGCGCTCGAAGGCGCAGGCGGTCATAGAGCACTTCGGCTACGACCCGCAGAGCCATTCCGGCAAGATGCTGATCAACACGCTCGAGGCCTATCCGCGCGACGACCTTTTCCAGATCGACGTCGGCCTGCTCGCCACGTTCTGCGAGCAGATCAACGAACTGGCCGATCGGCCTCGCATCCGGGTGCTGCCGCGCATCGACCACTTCGACCGCTTCGTCTCCGTGATCGTCTACGTTCCGCGCGAGCAGTACGATTCCGATGTCCGCGAAAAGATCGGGGTCTACCTGAAGACCGTCTATGACGGGCGCGTCTCTGCTTATTATCCCGCCTTCCCCGAAGGTGGACTGGCGCGCGTGCACTTCATCATCGGCCGTTCCGGCGGGAAGACGCCGCGAATCCCGCAGAAGAAGCTGGAAGCCTCGATCCGCGACATTGCGACCCGCTGGACGGACAGGTTCGAGGCGCTGTCCGGGGCCGAATCCGTCAAGCTCTTCGCTCCGCAGGCCTATCAGGAGGCGTTCACACCGGCCGAAGCGCATGCAGACCTCGGATTCTTTGAGGCGGCGACACCGGCCGATCCCATCCATATCGCCTTCTATCGCAAGCCGGACAACAAGGACACGAAGGCGCTCGAACTGAAGATCTTTCACGCCGGCGACGCCGTTTCGTTGTCCAGGCGGGTGCCGCTGCTGGAAAACCTCGGCTTCAACGTGGTGAGCGAACAGACTCATGATGTGACGGTGGTGGACCAGGACGGTGCCAGCCGGCTGGTGGTGCTGCACGACATGGAACTGCGCCATCGCGATGGGCTCGACATCGATCTTGCCAGGCTTTCCGGCGTACTGAAGGACGCGTTCCTTTCGGCATGGCTTGGACGCACGGACGACGACACGTTCAACCGGCTGATCATGACCGCCGGCCTCGACGTGCGGGAAATCATGGTGCTGCGCGCCTATGCCCGCTATCTGCGCCAGACCGGGATCGCCTATTCGCAGGGCTACATCGCCGATACGCTCAACAAGTACCCGGCCATTGCCGCCGACCTGTTCCGGTTGTTCTTCGCGCGGCTGGATCCCCAGCTTGCCGAGCGCAAGCGCGCAAAGCGCAGCGATGAGCTGGCCGCTTCGATCGAAGAGGCGCTCGGCGGCGTGCCGAGCCTCGACGAGGACCGGATCCTGCGCCGCTATGTGAACGCCATCCAGTCGACGCTCAGGACCAATTATTTCCAGCGCGATGGCGCCGGACAGCCGCTCGCGACCCTTGCCTTCAAGCTCGACCCGCAGGCACTGGAAGGTCTGCCCGATCCCAAGCCGTTCCGCGAGATCTTCGTCTACGGCGCGGAGGTGGAGGGCGTGCACCTGCGCTTCGGCCGCGTCGCACGCGGGGGCCTGCGCTGGTCCGACCGCGCCCAGGACTATCGCACGGAAGTGCTGGGTCTCGTGAAGGCCCAGCAGGTGAAGAATGCGGTTATCGTGCCTGTCGGCGCGAAAGGCGGCTTCTATCCGAAGCAACTGCCGGCCGGCGGCAGCCGCGATGCGGTGTTCAACGCCGGCAAGGAGGCCTACAAGACCTTTATCCGCACGCTGCTTTCGGTCACCGACAACATCGAAGGGCAGGACGTCGTGCCGCCGCGCGACACGGTGCGCCTCGACGGCGACGATCCCTATTTCGTCGTTGCCGCCGACAAGGGCACGGCGACATTCTCCGACACCGCCAATGCGTTGGCGCAGGAAGCCGGATTCTGGCTGGACGACGCGTTCGCCTCCGGCGGATCTGCGGGCTACGACCACAAGAAGATGGGCATTACCGCCCGCGGCGCCTGGGAAGCGGTAAAGCGCCACTTCCGCGAGATGGATGTCGATATCCAGAAGACACCGTTCACGGTCGTCGGCGTCGGCGACATGTCCGGTGACGTCTTCGGCAACGGCATGCTGCTCTCCCGCAAGACACGGTTGATTGCGGCTTTCGACCACCGCGACATCTTCATCGATCCGAACCCGGATACGGAACTCTCCTTCGCCGAGCGCAAGCGCATGTTCGCGCTGCCGCGTTCGAGCTGGCAGGACTATGACCGCGCGGCCCTTTCCAAGGGCGCCATGATCATCTCGCGCAACGAGAAGTCGGTGACGCTGACCAGCGAGGCCATGGCGGCGATCGGAATCGACAAGCAGAAGGCGACGCCGTTCGAGATCATGAGCGCCATCCTCAAGGCGCCGGTGGATCTCCTCTGGTTCGGCGGCATCGGCACCTATGTCCGCTCGGCGGGCGAGACGGACGCCGAAGTCGGCGACCGCGCCAACGACGCGATCCGCGTGACCGCCGACGAGTTGCGCGCGAAGGTCATCGGCGAAGGCGCCAATCTCGGCGTCACCCAGCGGGGCCGCATTTCCTTCGGCCTCAAGGGCGGCCGCTGCAATTCGGATGCGATCGACAACTCCGCGGGCGTCAATTCGTCGGATGTGGAGGTCAACATCAAGATTGCGCTCGCCTCGGCCATGCGCGACGAGCGGCTGACGCGCGAGAAGCGAAACAAGCTGCTTGCGACCATGACCGACGAGGTGGCGCATCTCGTGCTGCGGAACAACTACCTGCAATCTCTGGCGATTTCGCTGTGCGAGCGGCAGGGGCAGGGAAACCGTACCGGTCTTTCCCGGCTGATGAGCCGGCTGGAAGCGGCCGGCCAACTCAACCGTCAGGTTGAGGTGCTGCCGAGCGAGCAGGCGATGGACGAGCGTTATCGGGCCGGCATGCCGCTGACCCGGGCCGAAATCGGGGTGCTGCTGTCCTATTCGAAGATCGTGCTCTTCGACGAGATCCTGCATAGCGACCTGCCGGACGACCCCTATTTCGAGCCGACGCTGACCGGCTATTTCCCGGGCAAGATGCAGCGCACCTATGCCGGCGACATCAAAACGCACAGGCTGCGGCGCGAAATCATCGCCACGATCCTCGCAAACGGGGTGATCAACCGCGGCGGTCCGGCCTTCGTGAGCCAGCTCACGGACGGAACCGGTTACATGAGTGCCGACGTGGTCAAGGCTGCGATGCTGGCTTTCGAGGGGTACGAGCTGTTGCCGCTCTATGCGGCGACGGACTCGCTCGACAACCAGATCGCCGGTGCTGCGCAGAACGAAGTGTACGAGGATCTTGGCCGCGTCTTCTCGAATGCCACCGCTCTACTCCTCACGACGGGGGCGATCGGTGCGTCGATGGAGACGGCCGTGCACAAGCTGAAGCAGGCACTGAAGCAACTGCGGCCGCATCTGGCCGATCTCCTGCCGGAATCCGCCCGCGACGAGCTGCGCCGAAAGGCCCTTGCCTTCGAGGACAAGGGTGTTCCCGAGCAGCTGGCACGTGCGATCACGGAGTTGCTCGCTATGAGCTTCGTTCCCGAGATCATGCTGATTTCGACACAGACCGGCGACAGCCTGATCCGGACAGCGGAAACTTATGCTGGGGTCAGCGATACGCTGAACATCGTGGCGCTGCTGGGGGCTGCCGGGCGCGTGCCGACGACGGACCTCTACGAATCGCTGGCATTGGCGCGAAATCTTTCCGATATCGCCAATGCCCGCCGCGACCTGACCATCGCCATCCTCACCCGACACAAGGGCGACAAGGCGCCGCTCGCCGCGTGGCGTGCGGCTGATGCGGAACGGCTCGGCATGGTCACCGGCCGGCTCGGCGCGCTGACGGAGGCAGGAGAGGCCACGCTTGCCAAGATCTCGGTCGCTGCCGGTGTCCTGAGCGATCTTGCGCATGGCAGGACGAGATGACAAAGTCCGGGCAGGGCGCGGCCAGACCGCGCCCTTCCTTGCCCGTCGCGCGGGCGATCGACGGCCGTCTCGTTGTCGGCAGGCGGAAAAGCGGGTGACGGCGCCTTAGGGGCGTGCCGGAGGACGGATGAGGGAACCGCATGGTGACGCCGGGCGCGCGGGGCGGCCCGGCATCTGGGGCTGGATGCTCTTCGACTGGGCGGCCCAGCCGTTCTTCACGGTCATCACCACATTCATCTTCGGTCCCTATCTCGTCTCACGGATGGCGGCTGACCCCGTCACGGGGCAGGCGGCCTGGAGCTACACGCTCACGATTTCTGGCGTCGTGATTGCGCTGATGTCGCCGGTGCTGGGCTCGATTGCCGACGCATCCGGGCGCCGCAAGCCATGGATCGGTTTCTTCGCGGTGATCCAGATCGCAGCCTTGTGGATGCTCTGGTATGCCGCGCCGGGCACAAGCCTGCTCGTGCCGCTGGCGATGATGGTGCTTGCGACGGTCGCCGCGGAGTTTTCCATCGTCTTCAACGATTCGATGATGCCGAGCCTCGTTCCGCCAAGGGAAGCGGGGCGTATCTCCAACCTGGCCTGGGGGCTCGGCTATCTCGGCGGCATGGTGGTGCTGATCGCCGTCGTGCTGTTCCTTGCGGCAGACCCAAGAACCGGGCTGACCGCCCTTGGCATTGCGCCACTGTTCGGTCTCGATGCCGCAGCCGGCGAGGACGCGCGCATCACCGGCCCCATCTCCGCCGTCTGGTATCTCGTCTTCATCCTGCCGATGTTTGTGTTCACGCCGGACCGCGGGCGCGGCCTTCCCATCCGCGAGGCGGTTCGTTCCGGACTCGCCTCCATCAGCGACACGATCACCGAATTGAAGGGGCGACGCGGCCTGCTGCGCTTCCTGGTGGCGCGAATGATCTACCAGGACGGGGTCAACGGGCTTTTGGCGCTGGGCGGCACGTTTGCCGCCGGCATGTTCGCCTGGCAGACCATGGAACTCGGCATCTATGGCATCATCCTCAACGTTGTCGCGATCGGTGGGTGCCTCTGGGCAAGCCGTCTCGACACGCGCCTCGGCTCGAAAGCGGTGGTCGTCGCGAGCCTTGTCTGTCTCACCGTCGCCACCCTCGGCATCGTCTCCACCGCCCCCGGCCATACGCTGTTCGGGCTGATGCCACTTTCGACGGCCGATTCCGGAGGACTGTTCGGCACGGCGGCAGAGAAGGCCTACATCGTCTACGGGCTACTGGTCGGGATTGCCTTCGGGCCGGTGCAGGCCTCGGCCCGCTCCTATCTCTCGCGCAGCATCGCACCGGATGAGGCGGGGCGCTATTTCGGCCTCTACGCGCTGACGGGCCGGGCGACCTCCTTTGCCGCCCCGCTTTCCGTCGGCCTGGTCACCAGCGCCACCGGCTCGGCGGCGCTCGGGATGGGCGCGCTGGTCGTCTTTCTTGTCGTCGGCCTTGTGCTGCTGCTGCGCGTCCCCTATCCGGCCGACGCGGCGAGCGTGGTTGCGAAAACTACGTCCCCGTCGCGCTTCGGACGTTGACATTCGCACGAGACTTGGTCAGTTTCCCACACATTCCGAGGGGGGCATCGTAACGGTGCTGAGATGGCGGTGAGCCGGACCCTTGAACCTGATCCGGGTCATACCGGCGTAGGAACGGAAAACGCCCGCCAAGGCGCCTCTTTCTATTCTCCGCTTCACCTGGATCTCCATGATTGTTGTCGGGAGATCGATCGATGCCGCTTGAAAATCCTCACCTGAACGAGCTCGGGCCCCTGCCGGTTCGCGCACCAGCCCGCGCCGACTGAGAGCCATGCGCGCCCTCCACGTGGGGCTGTCCCTTGTGTCGCTTGTCGCCCTCTGGCAGGCCGGGACCGTCATCCTCGCTCCCCCTCCCTACCTGGTCCCCTCGCCGGCAGCCGTTGCTACGGCCTTTGCGGCACGTCCCGGCTTTTTTTTCGAACACGGGCTGGTGACTCTTACGGAAGTCCTTGCCGGTCTGCTGGCGGGCTCGATCTTCGGTGCTGCCGTTGCTTTCGGCGTTGCTGCGCTGCCGCGCCTCGGGCAGTTCGTCTGGCCGGCGATCCTGATCCTACAGGCGCTGCCGGTGTTCGTGCTCGCGCCCATTCTCGTTCTGTGGCTGGGCTTCGGCATGGCCTCCAAGGTGGCGATGGCGACCATCATCATCTTCTTTCCGGTCGCATCCGCCTTTGCCGACGGCCTGCGCAGAACCGATCGAACCATTCTCGACGCCGCGTCGCTGACCCCTGCAACGCACTGGCAGACGCTCGTCCGCATCCGCCTGCCGCTGGCGCTGCCGGCGCTCGTGTCGGGTCTGCGCGTCGCCGCACCGCTCGCACCGCTGGGTGCGGTGGTCGGCGAGTGGGTGGGAGCGTCCGCCGGGCTCGGCTTCGTGATGGTGCAGGCCAACGCGCGCATGCAGACGCCGACCGTCTTTGCCGCCATGGCCGTCCTGGCCGCACTTACCGTAGCGCTGAGGCTCGGCATCGACCGGCTTACGGCCGGGGTTGCACCCTGGGCGCCGGAATTTCCTTCCGCCTCTCTCAATCCTTTCCGCAGGAGACCCAAAACATCATGATCCGCTCTCTTTCCTTTACCTTCCTGCTCGCTTGGGGGCTGCTTGCCGCAGGGCCGTCGCTGGCCGCCGAAAAGCTCTCCGTCCTGCTCGAATGGTTCGTCAATCCGGATCACGCGCCGATGGTGATTGCCCGGGAGAAGGGCTTCTTTGCCGATGCCGGTCTCGATGTGGAACTCGTGCCGCCGGCCGATCCGTCGTCCGTGCCGAGGCTGGTCTCGGCCGGACAGGCCGACATAGGGGTGCACTACCAGCCAAGCCTGTATCTCGACCATGCGGAAGGCTTGCCGCTGGTCCGCTTCGGCACGCTCGTGGAAACGCCGCTCAACACCGTCACCGTTCTTGCGGACGGCCCGATCAGGAGCCTGAAGGACCTGAAGGGCAAGAAGGTGGGCTTTTCCGTTTCGGGTTTCGAGGATGTCATGCTGAGGCGGATGCTCGCCTCCGAGGGGCTGAGCGACAAGGACGTCGAACTGATCAACGTCAATTTCTCGCTGTCGCCCTCGCTGATCGGCGGCAGGGTGGATGCGACCATCGGCGGCTTTCGCAATTTCGAGCTGACGCAGATGCGCCTTGAGGGCCATGAGGGGCGCTCGTTCTTCCCCGAGGAACATGGCGTGCCGGTCTATGACGAACTGGTTTTCGTCACCCGGACGGATCTGGTCGCGGACGACCGGCTGCCGCGCTTCCTGGAGGCGGTGGAAGAGGCCTCTATCTTCCTCACCAATCACCCGCAGGAAGCCTGGCAGCTCTTCATCAAGGCCTACCCCGACCTCGACGACGCGCTGAATCGGCAGGCCTTCACCGACACGCTGCCCCGCTTCGCCAAGCGTCCTGCCGCCCTGGACCGCGGGCGCTACGAACGCTTTGGCGCCTTCCTGAAGGACGGCGGGCTGATCAAGACGGCGCCCGCCGTCGACGACATCGCCGTCGAGATCCGGTGAGCGTGATGCTGGAGCTTCCCTCATCCTTGCGTGCAGCGACGCTTCTGGCGCAGGTGCGCGCACGCCGCCCGCGGGTGCATTGCCTGATGAACACCGTGGTGCAGAAATTCACCGCCGACGGCATCACCGTGGTCGGCGGCATTCCCTCGATGACCTCGTCGTTCGAGGAGATCGGCAGTTTCGTCGCCAAGGCTGATGCGCTGGTGGTCAATCTCGGAACGCTCGATGCCGCGCGCCGCGAGGTGATCCGGCTTGCCGTGGGCGTCGCCAATGCCGCCGGCAAACCCTGGATCCTCGACCCGGTGCACTGCGACTACTCCCCGTCGCGTCTTGCGTTTGCCCGCGAACTGACCGGGCTTGGGCCGGCGATCGTTCGCGGCAATACGGCGGAGATGGCTCTTTTCGAGGAAGCCGGATCGGCCGTGCGCATCTGCACCGGTCCGGTCGACCGCCTGGCCGATGGCGGCAGAAGCGTGCGGATCGCAAACGGCCATCGCTGGATGGCGGCGGTCACCGGAACCGGTTGCCTGACGGGTGGCGTGATCGCCGCCTTCATGGCGGTCGAGCCGGACAAGCTCATTGCCGCGGCAAGCGCGCTCGTCGTCACCGGTGTATCCGCCGAGCTCGCGGCCCGGGAGGCAAAAGGGCCGGGCAGCTTTGGCGTCGCCTTCCTGGATTCGCTTTCCGAAGTCGGCGCAGACGAACTCCTCCTGCATGCAAGGATCGAAGATGACCGGAATTGACTACCGCCTGAATGCGCTGGTGGATGGGGGACTGTCCGCCATCGGCTCGCTCTCGGAAATGGCGGCACTGGCGGCCCGCAACGGGACCACGCTCGTCCAGTACCGCGACAAGACTGCATCGACCCGGATGATGATCGAGCGCGCGCGCGCGATCCGTGCGGCTCTGCAAGGCACCGGCGTGCCTCTCGTCGTCAACGACCGTGTCGACGTCGCGCTCGCGGCAGGGGCTGCCGGCGTCCATCTCGGCGCAGAAGACATGGACGCCGAGACCGCCCGGCTGTTGCTGGGACCGACGGCGATCATCGGCCTGACGGTAAAGAACGAGGCGGATGCGGATCGCGCCGGCCGGGCGCCGGTCGACTATGCGTGCATCGGCGGGGTGTTCCAGACGCTATCGAAGGTCAATCCCGATCCGCCTTTGGGGATCGAGGGGTTTGCCCAACTGCGCCAACGCATCCGGACCCTCAATCCGACGCTACCGGTCGGCGCGATCGCCGGCATTGATCTCGACCAGGTCCCAGAGGTCATTGCCGCGGGGGCGGACGGTGTGGCGGTGATCTCTGCCGTCTTCCGAAAGCCCGACGTCGCAGAGGCTGCGCGGTTGCTTCGCTCGGCGGTGGACGCTGCACTGGACAGGAGAAGGGCATGACGGCAATCGCACTCACCATAGCCGGATCCGACAGCGGTGGCGGCGCAGGCATCCAGGCAGACATCAAGACCTTCTCTGCGCTCGGCGTCTATGCAGCGAGCGTACTGACGGCCGTCACGGCGCAGAATACCAGGGGTGTCACGGCCGTCGAAGACATCTCGCCACCACTCGTTGCGGCGCAGATGGACGCGGTCCTGACGGACCTTTCCGTCGGCGCGGTCAAGATCGGCATGGTGTCGCGCAGTGAAACGATCGCCGTGATCGCCGACGGGGTGCTCCGGTTCGGTCTTCGACCGGTGCTGGACCCTGTGATGGTTGCCACGTCCGGCGACCGCCTGCTGCAGGCGGATGCGGTCGAGACGCTGAAGGCCGAACTCGTGCCGCGGTCCCTGATCGTCACGCCAAACCTGCCCGAGGCGGCGCTGCTGACCGGGATGCCGATTGCGACCGACAGGGCGGCGATGCTCCGTCAGGCCGAGGCGATCATGAATGCCGGCGCCGGCGCGGTGCTCTTGAAGGGTGGGCATGGGACAGGAGCCGACAGCACGGACCTGTTCTTCGACGGAAGGCAAGCGCTGGAGCTTTCCGCCTCCCGAATAGAGACGCGGCACGATCACGGCACCGGCTGCACGCTGGCCGCAGCGATCACCGCGAACCTTGCCAGGGGGCACGAGCTTGTCGAGGCCGTTCGCCTCGCCAAGGCGTATCTGCACGACGCGCTCGTCGCCGGCCGGTCGCTGGCCATCGGGCAGGGGCGGGGGCCCGTGCATCACTTCCACCGCTGGTGGCCGGCTTGACCCGGCGGATGGCGCAGGCCGTCGAGGCCGCTCTCGGTACGCTCGCCGCTCTGTTGCTGGCGGCGCTGCTGGCGATCGTGCTCTGCTCGGTCGTCATGCGCTACGTCTTCCATACCGGCTTCGTCGGCGTCGAGGAGCTGTGTATCTGGCTGCATGTCGCGCTGATTGCTGCCGCTGCGCCGCTGGGACTAGACGGGCCGCTCGCCATGCGCATGGATCTGTTGTCGCGTCGGCTGCCGGAGCAGTGGCGATTTGCGGCGGCCGATGGCTTCAGCATCGTCGCCGGCCTCGTCTTTCTCTTCGGCGGCGGCGAGATCATGGCTCTCCTCGGTGGGACTTCCCCCGCGCTCGGTCTGCCGGAATGGATACGGTTCGGCTTTGTCGGCGCCAGCGGCCTGATGCTTCTCGTTGTGCTGGCGCTGAAAAGGCTGTCGCAGGGGCGCGAACTTTGCCTGGGCGTTTCGTTGGCGTCGGGAGTTGCGATCTATCTTGCCATCCCGCTGCTGTCGGTCGATACCGGTCTGCCGGCGAGCCTGTTTCTGGCCCTCGTCGCGGCCCTCGGGCTTCTATCGGCGGCGCCCTTGCCGCATGCCTTTCTCGCGGCCGCTTATGTTGCCATCGCCTTCGGCGGCGGCCTGCCGGAGCCGGCGATCGTTTCCACCGCGGTCTCCGGCATGTCGAAATTCCTGCTGCTCGCCATCCCGTTTTTCCTGCTGGCCGGCGGCCTCCTGACCGTGTCCGGTGCCGCCGGGCGCCTCGTCCGTTTCGCGGAGACGCTTGTCGGCCACCGGCGGGCCGGGCTGGCGCAGACGACCCTCTTGACGAGCGTGTTCTTTTCCGGGGCCTCGGGCTCCTCGGTGGCCAATGCCGCCTTCGGCGCATCGACCTTCTACCCGGAGCTCGTCCGCAAGGGCTATGCGCCGGAACGAGCCGGTGCAATCATCGCCGCCACATCGGTACTCGACAACGTCATTCCGCCATCGATCGCCTTCCTGCTGCTGGCCGCAGCCACCCAGCTTTCGGTCGGCTCGCTGCTTGTCGGCGGCTTCTTCGCCGGCGGGCTCATGGCGCTCTGCCTGGCATTTGCGATCCACTTCTCGGCTGGAGATCCCGGCACTGCGCCTCGGGCAACCGCGGCGCAGTGCCGGCAGGCGCTTGCGTCCGCACTGCCGGCCCTCGGCCTCGGCATCATCGTGGTGGCGGGTATCCGTTTCGGCGTTATCACCACCACCGAGGCGGCAGCGGTGGCTGCGGCCTACACCCTTTTGCTGAGCCTTGCGGCATCCGGTCGGCCTGTCCACGCGTTCGCCAGCTTCCGTCAGGCTGCGGCCGAGGCAGCGGCGATCGGCCTCCTGATCGGCACCGCGGCCCCCTTCGCTTTCCTGCTGGCGCTGGACGACATAGCCGGCCTCGTGTCGCGCTGTGTGAGCATGCTCGGCGGTGGCGCATTTGCAGTCCTGCTGCTGTCGAACCTCGTTCTGCTCACCGCCGGCCTCGTGCTCGACATCGGTGCGGCAATCCTGTTGCTCGGGCCGATCCTGCTGCCCGCCGCCGTCGCCGCCGGTATCGATCCGGTTCAGTTCGGCGTGATCGTGGTGGTGAACCTGATGATCCATGGCCTCACGCCGCCGATCGGCATTCTCATCTACGTCGTCAGCGGCGTCACCCGCGTTTCGCCGACCGCGTTGTTCGGCGCCGTCCTTCCCTACCTTGCTGCGCTGCTTTTCGCCCTCGTCGTCCTGTGCGCGTTTGCGCTTCTGTTCTGATCGGAGTTTTCATGGACTGCCTCCACCGCCGCTGCTTCCTCACGTCCGCCGCCGCTGTTCTTTCCAGCCTCGCCGCGCCCGCACTTGTTCGACCGGCGCACGCACGGGCGACTACCGTCACGATTGCCTCGCTGCTCGGCGAGGACAAGCCGGAGACGAAGATCTGGCGACGGGTCGCGGACGTGGTCGAGGCCCGGCTTCCGGGGCGCTTCCGCTTCAACATCGTCGCAAACGGCGCGCTCGGCGGGGAGAAGGAGGTGGCAGAAAGCGTTCGGCTTGGTGCCGTGCAGGCGAGCCTCTCCACAATGTCCTCGCTGTCGGGCTGGGTGCCGCAGGTGCAGATCCTCGATCTTCCCTTTCTCTATCGCGACGCCGCCCATGTGCGGCGGGTCGTGGAAGGCGGGATCGGTGCGGATCTTCGGCAACAGCTGGCCGAGCAGGGCTTCATCGTCGGCGGCTTCATCGACTACGGAGCGCGGCATCTCCTGACAAAGCAGCCGGTAACGCGACCTCAGCAGCTGCGCGGCGTCAAGATCCGGGTGATCCAGAGCCCTCTGCACCAGAAGCTCTGGAGCGCCTTCGCCGCTGTCCCGGTCGGCATCCCGATCACGGAGACCTACAACGCGCTTTCCACCGGCGTCGCAGATGCGATGGACCTGACCAAATCCGCCTATGCCGGATTCAAGCTGTACGAAGTCGTTCCCTTCCTGACAGAGACCGGACACATCCGCGCGTCCGGCGTGGTGTACTTCGGCAGCGCCTTCTGGAGCGGCCTGTCCGACGAGGAGAGAGGCGTGCTCGGGACCGCAGTTTCGGAGGGGGCCAGCTATTTCAACCAGCTGATCGTCGACGACGAGAAGGCGTCGATGCAGCAGGTGGAGGCAGGCGGGGGCACGGTGTTTGCGCCGGAAATGCCGGAAGCATGGCTGGAGGGAGCCCAGACAGTCTGGGGTGACCTTGCGGACGTCGTCGGAGGGATGGAGAAGATCAAGGCTGCACAGGGCGCGTGAGGTCTGAGCATAGGGGCGATCGCGAAGCAGCGGCGATCGCCTGTCCCCCGCAAAGTGCCTGTGTGCAATGATGTCTTATGTTGTTTTTGATTCCAAAATTTCTAAGATCAATTCGACCTGTCTGTTTGTACGGTAGCGCGAAGACAACTGATAATATCCAAATATATTTATCTGTTTCCAGTTGCATTTGTGGGTCATGACAAATTTCCTCCTTCATGCATCGCAAGTTAAATTTGATTGAATTTATCAGTTTCCAGGAGTTTCAATTTATTCTGTCACTATACGCCGAATTTTTATTTCAGGTATTCCGCTCCCTCCGTTTTCGCGGGGGTAGGAGCCTACAACCGGCAGCGTACATTGCCTAATCGATGTCATCAGCCAATGGGGTAGGTATCGGTCATGTTGATAGGTCGCGTCATTCCGTAACCGTCCTGAGAGTTTACGCATATCAGGACGAGATACTGACCACGGCATACACTTCCGACGGTGAAGGCAGCCAATGTCATCATCGTCTGACCCCCCAATTCCGCTGGATTCCGCCAGATCACGGACTGATACTTCGAGCCAGGGCCGCTTGGCTCAAGGGGCATTCTCTGGCTTGAAACGGTTGGATGACATGAATCTGAGCGCCATTTTTTGTGGTGACGGAACGCTTTTGCTTCGTTGCGCGGACGCCTTTCGCCAGGCGGGCGGCGTGATAGAGGCCATTGTCACTTCCGATCCGCAGATCGCCGCATGGGCCGCAGCGGAAGCCGTTCGTTGCGAAGGCTACGAAGCGGCGGGGCAGGGCGGAACCGATGCCGACTTTCTCTTCAGCGTCGCGAACCTGAACGTGCTTCCGCCATCCATGCTCGCACGTGCCCGGCGTTTGGCCGTGAACTTCCACGACGGGCCGCTGCCGGCGCGCGCGGGATCGAATGTGCCCGCCTGGTCGATCATCGACGGGGCGGATGAGCACGCGGTGACCTGGCATGAAATGACCGAACGCGTCGATGCCGGGCGCATTCTCAAGCAGCGGCGGTTCCCGATCCATGGGCATGACACGGCATTCAGCCTGAATGCGCGCTGCTATGAAGCCGCATTCGAAAGCTTCGCAGAACTTGTTTTGGAACTTGCCGACGGCCGTTGCATGCCCGTCGATCCTGTCGGTGAGCGCAAATGGTACGCGAAATCGAAGCGGCCGGTTGAACACGGTACGCTCGACTTCCGGAAGCCGGCACAGGAACTGTGTCGGCTCGTGCGCGGTCTGAATTTCGGCGGCTACACGAACCCGCTCGCGCTGGCAAAAATGTGGTCAGGAGAGCATGTCGTAACGGTTGGCCGGCTTGAGATCGTCCCGGCTTCTGCCCGGCCTGCAGGTGAAATCATTGCGAGCGATGCCGGTTCGATCACCGTTATGGCCGCCGACAAGGCCGTTCGCCTCAGCGAGCTCGCCCATCTCGACGGGCGGCCGGTCGATCCGGTTGCCGTGGGGCTGACGCCCGGTCTCGTGTTTCCGGCGCAATCACCTTTGACGGAAGCTGCTGCGCCGGATCTTGCAAATATCGGAAAGGCAGAACCGGCATGGGAGGTCGCGCTTCGGGACGCGGCTCCGGCATTGCCGCCTTATCCGCAGACGCATACCGCAGAAGGCGGCTACGCGCCGCTGGACGCCGATGGCGTCGAGACCGACACGGTGATCGCGGCCTGGCTCGCCTGGGTCTGCGGCTTGAACGGACAGTCTCTTGCGACGGTGACGCTGCCCGATCCGAAGCCGGCTGCAGCCTGGCTGTCCAGCCGCCGTCCCGTGACGCTCGATCTCTCGCGCTGCGCCACGCCGGAAGAGGCGACGAAAGCGATGCGCTCTGCACGCGATGAAACCCTTGCGCGGGCGCCCATGGCCGCAGATCTGCCGTTGCGGCTGGTCGATCCGGAGACGCGGCGAGCAGCGCTCCAGGCCCTGCAGGTCGTCGTCGTCGACAGCGCCGCGGACATTCCGACTGATGCAAACCTTGCGCTTTGCCTGCGCCCTCCCGCGATTTCTGTCGGTAAAGGGCTCTATGCGCCCTCCGTCCTCGCGGCCCTTGCCGCCGATTTTGACGTCTTCCTTGCGGCCTTCCGAACGAAAGTCGGTTCGCCGCTTGCGACCCTGCCGCTCGGCGCCCGGACCGCTTCGCTTCGCAACGATCAGGCACATGTTGAAGCCCGCACGGTCCATGAACAGTTCGCCGCGACCTGCCGTCAGATGCCGGACGTGACGGCGCTCGAGGCGGGCAAGGTTCGGTTGACCTACGCCGAGCTGGACGCACGGGCGGCGCGGCTTGCCGGTGCGCTTGCCGCCCGCGGTGCCGCGCCCGGCACGGTCGTCGGCCTCTGCCTCGAGCGGTCGGCCGATCTCGTCGTCTCCATGCTGGCAATCCTGAAAACGGGGGCGGCGTATCTGCCACTCGACCCTGCCTATCCGCAGGAGCGGATCGGCCTCATGCTGGAAGATTCCGGAGCGACCGTCATTGTGGCGAGCCGTGGCGCCGCCAGCCGGCTGGCGCTCGATCCGGGGCGGGTGATCCATCCAGATGCTGTGGGCGCGGCGGTCGAGGATTTGCGCGGGGGCATCGACGACCTTGCCTACCTCATCTACACCTCGGGCTCGACCGGGCGTCCCAAAGGCGTGATGATCGCGCATCGGAACGTGGCGAACTTCTTCGCCGGCATGGATGCGGCGGTGCCGCTGTCGCCGGGTGCGCGGCTGCTCGCCGTCACCTCCGTCTCCTTCGATATATCGGTGCTCGAACTTCTCTGGACGCTCAGTCGTGGGGCGACCGTAGTGCTGCAGACGGATGGCGCCGGCGAGGCGGCGTTGCCGGCGTTCTCGCTGTTCTACTTTGCCTCGGAAGCCGCCGGCAGCGGTCACCAGGCCTACCGTCTGCTTCTGGAGGGGGCTCGCTTTGCCGACGAGAATGGCTTCGAGGCGATCTGGACGCCGGAGCGGCATTTCCATGCGTTCGGCGGGCTCTATCCGAACCCGGCGATCAGTTCCGCCGCCCTTGCCGGACTGACGAAGAACGTCAAGCTCAGGGCAGGTTCGACGGTGCTGCCGCTGCACCATCCCGTGCGCGCGGCGGAGGACTGGGCGCTGGTCGACAATCTCTCCAACGGCAGGGCTGGCCTGGCGCTGGCTTCGGGATGGCAGCCGAACGATTTCCTGCTCCGACCGGAGGCTTTCCCTGAGCGCAAGGACATCATGCTCGCCTCGGTGGAGACGCTGCGCAAGTTGTGGCGCGGCGAGACCATGGCGTTTCCGGGCCATGACGGCCGGGACGTCGAGATTCAGATCCACCCGCGACCCGTCCAGCGCGACATGCCGCTGTGGCTGACCGCGGCCGGAAATCCGGAAACCTTCATCGCCGCCGGACGCATGGGATGCGGCGTGCTCACCCATCTGCTCGGCCAGACGCTTTCTGAAGTGGAAGACAAGATCCGCAGCTACCGTATCGCCCGTGCCGAGGCCGGGCACGCCGGCCCCGGCCATGTGGTGCTGATGCTGCACACCTTCATCGGCGAAGACGAGGAAACGGTGCTCGCCGCTGCACGCAAGCCGATGAAGAGCTATCTCAAGAGCGCGGTCGATCTCGTTCGCCGTGCCGCCTGGACGTTTCCCACCATCGTCGAGCGCGCCGGCAAGGCCGGAAGGACGCCGCAGGAAATTTTTGAGAAGGAAGAGCTTTCGACCGACGAGCTCGATGCGCTGCTGGACCATGCGTTCGAGCGCTATTATCGCACGGCCGGCCTGTTCGGCACGCCCGAAACCGCCAGGGAGATGGTCCGAAACGTCTCCGCGATCGGGGTGGACGAGATCGCCTGTCTGATCGACTTCGGCGTCGAAACGGAGACGGCACTCGCCAACCTGCCGAACATTCGCCGGATGATGGACGGGCTCCTCGCCGAAGGCGGGGTGACGCGCAAGGCATCGGTGGCCGAGGACATCGTCGGCTCGGAAATCACCCACCTTCAGTGCACACCGTCAATGGCGAGTTATCTTGCCGGCGACGCGGCCGGCCGTCGGGCGCTTTCGCGGCTCGATTGCATGATGGTGGGCGGCGAGGCGTTTCCGCCCGACCTGGCGCGCAGCCTGCGCACGGCGCTGCCGGGAACGCTCCTCAACATGTACGGGCCGACGGAAACGACGATCTGGTCCTCCGTTGCGCGGCTCGACAGCGTCTCGGATCGGGTGCCGCTCGGCGAGCCGATCGCGAATACGGAACTGAGCGTGCGTTCGCTTGTCGGCCGGCCCCTGCCGGAACTGGTCGAGGGCGAGCTCTGGATCGGCGGCGCGGGGCTTGCCCGCGGGTACTGGAACCGGCCGGAGCTCACCGCCGAGCGTTTCATCGACACCCCGGAGGGGCGATTCTACCGCACGGGTGACCTCGTGCGCAGGCATCCGGACGGCAGCCTGGAATTCCTCGGCCGCATCGACGGCCAGGTCAAGATCCGCGGCCACAGGATCGAGCTCGGCGAGATCGAGGCAAGGCTTGCCGCCTCCGACACCGTCGCCCAGGCGGCCGTCAAGGCGGTGGAATTCGGACCGGGCGATCTGCGGCTCGTCGCCTACGTGACACCGGCCGGCATGCGCCCGTCGGCGAACGATCTACGTGCGGACCTTGCGGCTACGCTGCCGGATTTCATGGTGCCTTCGCAGATCGTTCTCCTGGAGCGGATGCCGCTGACGCCGAACGGCAAGATAGACCGCAAGGCGCTTCCGGTGCCTTCCGGGCGCGTCGATCAGGGCGTCATCACCGCGGCAGAGGGCGACATGGAGACCGGGATCGCGGCCATATGGCGTGATGCGCTGGGGTTGGAAAACGTCTCGGTCACCGAGAACTTCTTCGACCTGGGCGGTCATTCCTTGCTCGTGGTGCAGGTCCAGCGCCGGATGAAGGAAGAGCTCGGCCGGGAGGTGGCGATCACGGACCTGTTCCGCTTCCCGACGATCCGCGCGATCGCAGCACACCTTGCCGGCAGTGTGCCGGAGGCAGTCAGCGCGGTTGATCGCGGTGCCGCGCGTGCTGCGGCGCGGCTTGCCCGCCTCGGCCGGCGATGAATGGCAAAGTCCGCAAGGGAGAGCGAACCGAGCATGGACAAAAACCTACCGGACAATCGCATTGCAATCGTTGGCCGCGCCGGCCGCTTTCCGTCCGCGCGAAACGTCAGCGATTTCTGGACGTTGCTGTCCGAGGGCCGTTCGGCCGAACAGCGCCTCGGCGAGGCGGATCTGATTGCGGCCGGCGTGAGCCGCAGGAGGCTTGCCGATCCTGCTTATGTGCGGGTGGCCCATGTGTTGCCGGACATGGAGTGCTTCGACGCCGGCTTCTTCGGTTTCTCTCCGCGCGAAGCGTCCATCCTCGATCCGCAGCACCGCCATTTCCTCGAGTGCGGATGGGAGGCGCTGGAGGATGCCGGCTATGTACCCGAGCGCTTCGATGGTCGCATAGGGGTGTTCGCGGGTTCCGGCATGCAGGCCTATCTTCCCTTCAACCTTTTGACCAACCCCGAGCTCGTCGAGGAAATCGGCCTCTTCCTGTTGCGCCACACGGGCAACGACAAGGATTTCCTGCCGACACGCCTGTCCTACCTCCTGAACCTGACCGGCCCATCGGTCGCCGTCCAGACGGCCTGCTCGACCTCGCTTGTCGCCGTTCACACGGCGATCGGCTCGCTGCTGAACATGGAATGCGACATGGCGATTGCCGGCGGTGTGACGATCGAGCTCCCGCATCGCACCGGTTATCGTTACGAGGAAGGCGAGATCCTGTCGCCGGACGGCCTGTGCCGCGCCTTCGACGATGACAGCAAGGGGACCGTGTTCGGATCCGGCGCTGCCCTCGTCGTCCTGCGTCGCTACGAGGATGCGGTTGCCGACGGCGACGATATCAAGGCCGTGATCCTGGCCAGTGCGATCAACAATGACGGCGCTGGCAAGGCGAGCTATCTGGCGCCGTCTGTAGACGGCCAGGCGGAGGCGGCCGCCGAGGCGCTGGCGCTTTCGGGCATCGAGGCGCGAGAACTTTCCTACATCGAGACCCACGGCACCGGCACGCCGATCGGCGACCCGATCGAGCTTGCCGCGCTGAAGCAGGTCTATGGCTCAGCGCCGGCCGGTAGCATCGGGATTGGCTCGGTGAAGACCAATATCGGCCATCTGGACACCGCCGCAGGCGCGGCAAGCCTCATCAAGGTGGTGGAGGCCCTGCGGCACCGCCATCTGCCGGCGAGCCTGCATTTCAGGAAACCCAACAGTCGATTCGATTTCACGGACAGTCCCTTCCGGGTCGTGGCCGATGGACGCGAATGGACGTCTTTTTCTTCTGGGCCGCGTCGCGCGGCGGTGAACTCGCTCGGCGTTGGCGGCACGAACGCGCATGTCATCGTGGAAGAGGCGCCGGAGCGCCCGCGGCCTGCGTCGCGATCAGAATGGCGGCTCTTTACCTTTTCGGCCCGCAGCCCAGCAGCGCTGGAGCGCCAGCGCGAACAATGGAAGGCCTTTGCCGGCGGCGAGATGCCGGCAATCGAGGACATCGCGTTCACCCTGCGCGAGGGACGCCGGCATTTTCCGGAGCGCTTCGCGATCGCCGCCCGATCCGGCGACGATCTGAAGGGCGCACTCACGGCGAAGGCGACACCGCTGCGCCGGCATGGCAAGGCGGGCGCAGCGCCGCCGCGGATCATCTTCCTGTTTCCTGGTGGCGGTGCGCAGTATCCGGGTGCCGGCGCCGGCATGATGGCGGCCTCGCCGGTGTTCGCCTCGGCCGTTGACCAGTGCTTTGCTCTTTTGCCGGATTCGGTGCCCTCCGACCTGCGGCAGGTGATGTTCGGCGCGCGGCTCTCCGATGACATGGCACGCAGCAAGCTCGGCCGTTCGAGCTATGCCATTCCCGCCCTGTTCATTCTCGAATACGCCTATTCCAAGCTGTGGGAGAGCTGGGGTGTCCGGCCGGATGCGATCGTGGCGCACAGCGTCGGCGAATATGCCGGGGCGGTCGCCGCCGGCGTCATGGAGCTGTCCGACGCATTGCGGATCGTCACGCTGCGCGGCCAGGTTATGGAGCAGGCGCCCGCGGGTGCGATGACGGCCGTGCCGCTGGGCGAGTTGCACGTGCGCGAACTGATTGGCGAAGGACTAGACATCGCGGCCATCAATTCCGCGCAATCGACCGTCGTTTCCGGTCCGGTCGCCGGTATCGAGGCGTTGGAGGCGCGCCTTGCGGGCAGCGAGCACGAGGCACGTCGCATCCATATCGACGTTGCCGCCCATTCGCGTCAGTTGGACGATCAACTCGAACGATTCCGCGAAGGCTTGCAGGGGATTTCGTTCCGTCAGCCGACGGTGCCGATGGTGTCCTCGCTGCGCGGCAGCTGGGGCGACGGGCAGGATTTCGTTTCCATCGACTACTGGGTTCGCCACCTGCGCCACACGGTGCGCTTTGCCGACGCCGTGGCTGCGGTGCTGGAAGCGCCCGACAGCGTGGTGATCGAGGTCGGCCCCGGGCAGACGGTCGGCCCGCTGGTGGCGGCAGCCACCACCCGGAATGCGCCGCGCGCCATCCTGCCTTCGGCACCGCGTCCGCGAGACGCGGAGGACGAAATGGGCGTGGCGGTCGCCGCCCTCGGCGGCCTGTGGGCAAACGGGTTCGAACTGGATCCTGGCAAACTGCCCGGGCGTGAGGGACGGCGTGTGTCGCTGCCGACCTATCCGTTCGAGAAGGAACGTCACTGGATATCGCCCGGCCGCGGCAGGAGCGGGGAGGCGAACGAGGATGCCGCGCCTGTGCTTGCCCGCATCGCCGAACCGTCCGACTGGGTCGAGGTGCTGGACTGGGCGGAACGGCCGCGCTCCGGCGTTGCGGCCCCGCCCGACGGCAACTGGCTGGTGCTGGCTGGCGGCGACGCGGTTTCAGAAGCGGTGCTGACGAGACTGTCCGAAGCAGGGGCGCGGGTAAGCGTGCTCCGCGCCGGTGATGGCTTTGACGCCGTACCCGGCGGATATGTGCTGCGTCCGGATTCACAAGAGGATTTCGAGGCGTTGGCAGCTGCAATGCCGTCCGCGCCGGCAAAGGTGCTTGTCCTGTGGGGGCTCGATCCGGCAGTGGCGGACAAGGCCTTTGCAGCTTCCTACCTGCTGACCCGTTTCCTGCAGCAGTCAGACCCCGAACCGGGAGCGCGGCTGGTGATTGCCGCTGCGGGAGCGGCAGCCCTTCCCGACGAACGAGCGGTGCGTCCGACCGATGGTGCTCTGCTGGGCATCGTTCGTGTCGCTCCGCGTGAAGTCCCCGGGATGACCGCCGTCCTGGTGGATCTGGCACCTTCCGCCGATTCGCTGACGGCCGCAGCGCTTCTTGCCGAAGCCGCCGCTGACGGCGAAGCAGACCACGTGGCGCTTCGGGGACGGCGTCGCTTCGTTCGAACGCGGTCACGTGTTCCCGCCCCGGTTCCGGCGCGACTGCCCGAGAGGCTTCGCGCGGGCGGCGTCTATCTCATCACCGGAGGAACCGTCGGCATCGGACGCCAGCTCGCGCTGTGGCTCGCTGACGCGGCCGGCGCGCGACTTGCCTTGCTGTCTCGCTCGGCCGCAGAGGATGCAGCACTTCGGGCAGATATCGAAGCCGCCGGCGGCGCCGTCCTGTTTCTGGCCGCCGACGTGGCCGACGAGACGGCGGTGGCGCGGGCGATCGAGACGACGCGGTCGCGCTTCGGCGCGCTGCATGGCGTCGTCCATGCCGCCGGCGTCCTGAACGATGCCTCGCTTGCAAGCCAACCGCTTGCCGACGCACTTGCAGTGATGCGGCCCAAGCTGGAGGGCGCGATGGTGCTGAGCCGGCTTCTCCCGGAGGGCAGCCTCGATCTCTTCGCGGTGATCTCCTCTTCTTCCGTCGTGATCGGCGGAGCGGGGCAGGCGGCGTACGCGGCAGCCAATGCGGCGCTCGAATCGCTGGCCGCGGCCCGGTCAGACGGGTTCTCGATCGCCTGGGGGGCATGGCGCGACACGGGCATGGCGGCGCGGGCCTATGGCGCGGGCGACCGGCCGGAAGGAGACGCCCTGCTCGGCCAGCGCATCGACACGCCGGACGGCAGCGCCCGGTTCGAGACGGTCATCGATCCTCAGGCCGACTGGCGGGTTTCGGAACATGTGGTGGCTGGGCGGCCCGTGCTGTGCGGCACAGCCTATATGGAGCTGGCCCAGGCAGCGGCACGGGCGGTCATGGGAGGGGACGGCTTCGAGCTGGCAGCTCTTTCCTTCGCGTTGCCGATGACGTTCGAGGACATGCCGCGACGTGTCGCGATCCGGCTGCAGCCGCGCGCCGATGGCTACGACATGACGATCGAGAGCATCATCGGTTCGGAACGTGAACCGACCGAACACGTCCGGCTGCAGGTGCTGGCGACGCAGCCGGGCGGCGACAGCCTGCCAAGGCCGCTCGAGGTCGCACTGCTGAAGGGGGCACGGCTTGATGCAGGGAAGGCCCCGCAGCAGGGCATCATCGCATTCGGACCGCGGTGGAACTGCATCGAGGCGCTGCGCGCCGGCGACGACGTTGCCGAGGGCGAGTTCCGCCTTTCGGAGGCATTCGAGCGTGATCTGGAAGCCCATATCCTTCATCCGGCGCTGATGGACATGGCGGCCACGGTCGGTCTTCTGACCGTCGATCGGCTGGACGGCAAGCTGTGGGTACCGATGTCGATCGGGCGGATGCGCGTGTTTGGGCCGGTGCCCGCCGCGGTGACGGGCCGTGCTGTCCGGGTGGGCGGCGAGGCAGGCCGGTTCATCTCCTTCGACGTCGCGATTCTGGACGACGCGGGTCGACCGGTCGTCATCCTCGAGAATTTCGCGATGCGCGCGGTGGAGCTGGATGGTTTCGCTGCCGCGGCGAAGCCGAGCCTGACGACGCAGCTTCTTGCCACAGGCATCCGGGTAGCCGAAGCGCCGGCGCTCTTTGCCCGCGTCTTCGCACATCCCGGCCGGCAACTGGTCGTCTCCCCCGTTTCGCTCGATCATGTTCGCCTTGCCATTGCCGAGGTTGCGGCGCCGCCGAGCACGCGTCCGGTCCGGCAGGGTGGCGGCGGCAGGATAAACGACCCCGTCACGGCGCAGCTTTCCACGATCTGGGGCGAAATCCTCGGGGTGAGCGACGTCGGGCCGGAGGACGATTTCTTCGCGCTCGGCGGGCATTCTCTCAACGCGGTGCGGATGTTCGCCCGCGTCCGCAAGGAGCTCGGCGCCTCGCTTCCGCTGGCGTCGTTGTTCCAGGCTTCGACGCTCAGCGGACTTGCCGCACTCGTGCGCGAGCAGGTTCCCGCCGACGAGGTAACGGTGCCGCCACCGGCGGCTGTGGCTCCGTCGGCGGCGGCGCTCGCGACCGCGCAGGCGCCGGCGATGGACATACGCCGGCTTGGAATGACGGAAGGGCAACGCGAGATCGCGGCCGCGATCAGCATCAATCCTTCCGCATCGCTCTCCTATAACCTGTCCTTCAGTCTCCATCTCGACACGGCAATCGATTCGGGGACTTTGCGGGCGGCGCTTGAGGATCTGGTGGCGCGCCACGACAGCCTGCGCGCCTCCTTCGACGTGGACAACGTCACGCTGACGATCCATCCGCACCGGGACGTGTCCTTCGAAGAGGAGGATCTGTCCGGCCTCTGCGAACTGGAGCAGCGCGCCCGGCGAAATTCGCTTCACGCCGATTTTGGCGCCAGACCGTTCGATCTCGTGAACGGGCCGGTGTTGCGCACCTTGTTGCTGCGGCTGTCGCCGGCAAGGGCCGAGATCATCCTGTTCGTTCATCACATCGCCTGCGACGGCTGGTCGATGGGCGTGTTGCTTTCCGATCTCGCGCAGCTTTATACCGCACGGCTGCACGGCCGGCAGGCTGCATTGCCGCCGGCGACGAGCATTGCCGAACTGGTCGCAGCCGAAACCGAGTGGGCATCGAGCGCAGATGCTGCGCGTCACCGAGCCTACTGGCTGGAGAAGTATGCCGGACCGTTGCCTGCAATCGACATTCCGACCGACTGGCCCTATCCGGTGGCGCGCGGGACGCAGGCCGATCGCGTGGAGACCCGGATCGATGCGAACCTGGAGGCCGCCTTGCGGGCGCGGGCGCAGGAAGCCGGGACATCGCTGCGCAATCTGGTCTTCTCCGCGTTCCGGTTCTACCTGTCGCGCCTGACGCGATCGAGCGACGTGGTGATCGGCCTGCCGGCCTCCGGTCAGCTTTCGCATCGCCTCGAAGGGGCGGTCGGCCACGGGGTCAGCCTGCTGCCCGTTCGCGGCACGATCGAACCCGATATCAAGCTCGGCGAACTGCTGTCGCAGACGCGGCAGGAACTGCTGGAGGCGCTCGACCACCAGAACTACACCTATGGCTCGCTGATGCGCGACCTGCAGGTTCCGCGCGACCCCTCGCGCCTGGCGCTCGTGCCCGTCGTCGTCAATATCGACGGGCTTGCCGACATCGGCGAACTGACTTTTGGCGACGCTCCGGCGTACCTCGACGTCAATCCGACCGGGCACGAGTATTTCGAGCTGTTCTTCAACCTGTTCGATGCGCCCGGACGCGTGGAACTGTCGTGGAACTACGCCACCGAGCTTTTCGAAAGAGAAACCGTAAATCACCATGCGGCGAACTTCCGCCAGTTCCTCGATGCGATCGGCTCGGCGCCGGATGGCTTGAAGGCCAGCGTCTCCGCACTCCTGCGGGGCGATACCAGCCGCCCGGCGAGCGGCAGCCACATCGACCCGGCCGCGGCCGGACCGCAGACCATTCCGGAAATCTTCAGCGCGGTCGTCGCGCGTGCTCCCAACCAGGTCGCGGTGCGCTACCTCGACCAGGCCATGGACTACGCGACGCTCGATGCGCGCTCCGACGCGCTGGCCGCACTGCTCGCCTCCGAAGGCGTGCGCCACGGCGACCTGGTGGGAATATCGTCGAACCGTTCTTTGCTCCTGCCCGTGGCGGTCATGGGCGCGTTGAAGGCCGGGGCGGGTTACGTGCCTTTCGACGTGACGCTGCCGCCTGACCGGCTGCAGTTCATGGCACGCGATACCGGCATCAAGGTGCTGCTCGGCGACTGCGACGCGGTTGCCAAGACCGGCGTGCGGGGGATCCGGATGGAGGACTTTCCGACCGAGGTGCGGGATGCGCCGGAGCCGGGCGTGACCGGAGAGACGATCGCCTATGTGATGTTTACGTCGGGCACAACCGGCGTGCCGAAGGGGGTGGTCTTGCCGCACCGGTCGGTTATCCGGCTGCTGCGCGATACGGACTGGCTGCGGCTGGGGCCGGAGACGGTGACGCTGCATTCGTCGGCATTCGCCTTCGACACGTCGATCATCGACCTGTTTGCGGCGCTGCTGCACGGCGGAACGATCGTGGTGCCGCCGGACGGCACGCTGTCCATCTCCGATCTCTCCGATGCGATCGAGAGCAACGGCGTCAATACGCTGTGGTTGACCTCCGGCCTGTTCCATGCCGTGGCGGACACGCGGCCGGGGGCCTTTGCACGGGTGGATCAGGTCGTGGTCGGCGGCGACGTGGTCTCTCCCGTCCACGTCGCGCAGGTGATGGCTGCCTGCCCTGGGCTGACCGTGATCAACGGCTACGGCCCGACGGAAAGCAACGTGACAAATGCCCATGCGGTCACCGCAGGCGATCTCGAGCGTGGGTTGCCGCTGCCGATCGGCAAGGCCATTCCCGGCACGCAGATCTACATTCTCGACGACGCGCTGCAGCCGGTGCCGACCGGTATGATCGGCGAGCTGTGTATCGCTGGCAGGGGCCTGGCGCTCGGCTACTGGAACCGGCCGGAACTGACCGCGCAGAGGTTCGTCAAGGCGCCGTGGGACCCGCAGCTCATCCTCTACCGATCCGGCGACCTGGCGATGGATCCGGGCGACGGGATCATCCGCTTCTTCGGCCGGGCCGATACGCAGGTCAAGGTGCGGGGATTCCGCGTGGAACTGACCGAAATCGAAGGGGCGCTGGAGAGCCATCCGGCGATCAGGCAGGCCGTGGCCGTGGCAAGGGTGCCGGAGGGGCAGTCCGACAAGATTCTCGTCGCCTATTTCCTGGCGGACGGTGAAGCTCCCTCTTCGCGGGAGTTGTCAGAGCACGTCGCGGCGTTGCTTCCCGATTTCGCCCGCCCGGCCTTCTATGTTCCGGTTGATGAAATTCCGCTCAACCACAACGGCAAGGTCGACCGCGGCCGGCTGCCGACGGTGAGGCTTGACACGGTGGCAGACCCGGCGGCAGAGGCGCCGCAAGGGGAGATCGAAATTCGGCTCGCCCAGATCTGGTGCGAAGTACTCGGCGTGGAACGGGTCGGAGCTGGCGCCAATTTCTTCGCGCTTGGCGGACACTCGCTGCTGGCGGTCCGGCTGTTCGACCGCATTCGCCGTGAGTTCGGCCACGACCTGCCGATTTCGACGCTCTTCCGCAACCAGACCGTCCGTCAGCTTGCAGCCTTGCTGGAACGCGAGACCGTGTCGGTGGAAGGACCCGACGCGCCCTGGGATACCAGCACCGTGATCGATCCCGGGCCGGAGGGTGGGGGCGTTCCCTTCTTCGTCGTCGGCGGCGTCGGCGGCAACGTCAACAACCTGTTCGAGCTCGGGACGCTTCTCGGCCGCAAGCGACCGGCCATCGGCTTCCAGACCCGAGGCGTGCAGGGGCATACGCCGCATGCCAGTATCGAGGAAATGGCGGCGGAGAACATCCGCTACATGCGCCGGCACCAGCCGGAAGGCCCCTATGTCCTTGCCGGCTACTCGGGCGGTGCCTACACGGCCCTCGAGATGACACGGCAACTGGAGGCGGAGGGCGCCATTGTCGAACGCCTCTTCGTCCTCGATACCTATGCCCCGGGATTTGCGAAGGATTTCAGGCCGCTGGTGCGGCTGACGCCGCGCCAGCGGCTTGAGAACGAAATCTCGCTGATGCAGGGCGAGGGGCTCGGCTATTTCTGGAAACGCGTAGCGGCCAAGGCGCGCCATGTGTTCCAGCGCGGTCCGGTGCTGGAACTGATGAAGCATTTCAACCTGCCGCTCTACAGGCAAAGACAGGTCGAGCGGCTGTGGATGGCGGCAGCGCGCCGGTATGAAGGCGGGCCGATCAAGGCACCGGTCACGCTGTTCCGCGCGCGGCCGCTGCATCTGGTGCAGAAGCTGACGCTGGAGCAGGACCCGACGCTTGGCTGGAAGGCTTTTGCGGCTGAGCACCGGCTAGACACGCCCTGGGTCAAGGGCGATCACTTGAGCATGCTGCGCAAGGAGAATGCGCGGAAGCTGGCTGCGTTGATCGAGGAGCGACTGTCCTAGCGACTTCTGAAAGTGGTATCGGGCGCAATCAGGGGTGTGCCCGGCCTGCCTGCGGTCGCCGCGCACGTACGTTCAAACCACCCAGGAAGGGCGTTGCCGTCTGCTTGGCTAAGGTCCCCTCGTTTTCGGGCTGAGCCGGTTTGCGCTGCGGTGGACTAATCGGCGGGCTGCAGGTGTTGCTGCAGAAACGCTTCGATCGCGGGGAAGAGGCCGTGCTTGTGCAGGTCCGCATGGCCGCCTTCAAGCTCGACATATTCTTTCGGGTCCGGCGCTTCCTGGAATAGCTGGCGTGCGCGTTCGACGGGCAAGGCCTGATCCCTTGCGCCATGAATGAACAGCTTCGGCCCCTTGATGTCCTGCACACGGTCGACGATGTCGTAGCGTTCGGCCCACATGAGGCGGCACAGGGGGAGGCCGAAATAGTGGTCTTCGAGGTACAGGCAATTGCGGTAGGGAGCGGCCTCGAAGATGGCCGCTCCGAACGGGCGCTCGGCCGCGAGGCGGCTGCCGACGCCGGTGCCGAGGCTGAAGCCGTAGAGGACACGTTCCTGTGGCAGGACGGGCCGGCCGAGGAGGGTATCCAGCTGGTCATAGAGAGCGCGCGCGTCGCGGGAGAAGTTTTTCTCGCTCGGTGTTCCGGCGGTGGCGCCGGAGCCACGATACTCCATCATCACGATGCCATATCCCGCATCGATCAGCGGAAGGATACGGGCCATCGAGGCGCCAATGCTCGACTGGTTGCCGTAAAGTGCGAGCATGACGGGTCGACCGGGGGCGGGATCGGCGATCCAGGCGTGGACCGGTGCTCCGTCCTCGGACAGGTAGCTGACGATGCGCACCGTCTCGGGCAGGCCGAATGCGGTCGGGATGCTCGGATTGGGATCGAAGCGATAGATGCCATAGGTCTGAAGCGCCCAGACGCTGCCGAATACGGCAACGGCGACCATCGCCAGCGTGCCGAGGATCACCTGAAAAACGCTCATCCGAGCCTCCGTATTCCTCTGGCGTCAGGCGAGTGCCTGGCTCAGGAATGCGCATTTCGATCGAAGGTAGCGGTCGCATCCCCCGTCGGCAACTCGACCATCCGGGTGATGCAGTCTGGACCCTGGACGGTCCTTTCGGCCGCCGGGTTCAACCGTCCGCGGCCGGCAAGCGTATGGAAACGCGCAGGCCCGGGGATCCATTAGCGAGCTGGAGGTCTCCGCCGACGGACTGGACGATGCTTTCGCTGATCGCGAGGCCGAGACCTGCGCCTCCGCTGCTAGTGTCGAGCCGCGCGCCGCGACGCAGCACGTGCCCGAGTTTTTCCTCCGGAATTCCAGGCCCGTCGTCGGCAATCTCGATCAGGATCGAATTGTCGTCCCGCGCGCCGGCTATCGAAACTGCCGAGCGGCCGTAGCGCACGGCGTTTTCGGTCAGATTGCCCAGCAGTTCGGAAAGATCGTCGGCGTCGAGGCGGGCGTAGAGCCCGTTCGGCACATCCACCGTCCACTCTATAGCTTCGGCGGCCGGCGTACGGCAGATGACGGAGACAACATTGCTGACCGCGCGCTTGACATCGGAGCGTATCGCATGCGGCTGGCCCGCCATGCGCGCGCGCGCCATCTCATGATCGACCAGCCGGCGCATCACCTGGATGAGTGCCTCAATCTCGGCGGCGGCTTCGGTCTGCCCACGTTGCTTCAGCCGCAACACGTCGCCTGACAGTGCCTGCAGCGGCGTCTTGAAGGCGTGTGCAAGTTCCGATGCCCGTTCCCGCGCCTTTTTCAGCTGGTCGTCGCGCGAGACCAGCAGTGCGTCCACTTCCGCCGTCAGAGGCCGAACCTCGTCGGGAAAATCGGTGCCGAGGCGTTGCGTCTCGCCGCTGCGGATTGTCGCGATACGGGAGCGCAAGTCCGACAGGGGCTTCAGGCCGATCAGGATCTGGGCGAGGCTCGCAGCCATCAGGACTGCGGCCAGAAGTGCCAGAAACGGCGCAAGATTGCGGCGGAACGCTGCGGTCGCCCTTGCGATGTCGGAGCGGTCTATGCCAACGGCGGCGATGATCGGGCGATCGCCGAGGCTTTGGCGCGGAATGATCTCGCGGGCAAGCACGAGGAGATTGGCATCGGCCGGTCCCTTCAGCGAAAACTCGCGCGGTGCGGAAGTCGACAGGGGCGGAAGATCCAACGCCTCGTCCCACAGCGAACGCGACCGGCGCTCGAAACCATCGCCCTCAATCTGCCAGTAGAGGCCGGAGAGCGGCGTCTGAAAACGGGGGTCTATCGGCGGACGGATCATTTCGACCGTTCCGTTCCGGTCCGGCCCGAGGCCCGCGATCGTCTGGTCGAGATGAAGGCGCAGTTCGTCCACCACCCGGCGTTCGACATGCTTCTCGAAGAGAAACGACAAGCCGAAAAAGGCGATGACGAGCGCGACGCTGATCGAGGCGGCGCCCGCAAGAGCCAGACGAAGCCGCAGGGAATGGCGCGAGATCACACGCTGTCACCCATGACGTAGCCGAACCCGCGCCGTGTCGAAATCACGTCGCTGCCGAGCTTCTTGCGCAGCCTTGCGATCATCGCCTCCAGTGCGTTTCCGTCTCTGGAGAAGTCGTCGCCATAGACGTGATCCTGCAGCTCCGAGGCTGGCACGACACGGCCGCGATGATGGGCGAGATAGCTGACGAGACGATACTCGAAGGGCGTGAGGTTCAGCGGCATGCCATCGACGACGACGCGCATTGTCCGGGTATCGACGACCAGACTGGCAACCTCGATGGTGGCAGCGCCGTGACCGACCGAACGGCGGATAAGCGCCCGGATGCGGGCCAGCAGTTCCTCGAACTGGAAGGGCTTCGGCAGATAGTCGTCGGCGCCGGCATCGATGCCCTCGACGCGCTCGGCCCAGCTTCCGCGGGCCGTCAGCACAAGGACGGGCATGTGCCGGCCGCTCATGCGCCATTGCTTGAGGATGCTGATACCGTCCATGCCAGGAAGGCCCAGGTCGAGCACGACGAGGCCATAGTCCTCGGTATCGCCGCGGAACCAGGCGTCCTGGCCGTTATGCGTCACGTCGACGGCATAGCCCGCCGCCGTCAGAACGGTTCTGACGTCCTCGGCAATGCGCTTGTCATCTTCCGCAACCAGCAGTCTCAATCGTCATCCTCGCCGTCCAGGATTTCCGCGGTCTTCGCATCGACCTCGACCTCGACGACGCGACCCGACGGATCGATGATCTCGATCTCGTAGACATATTTCCCGTCGTTCCGTTCGAACTCGATTTCGATGATATCGCCCTGGAACTGTTTTCGCACGACCTCGATGATTCTATCCAGTGGCAGCACCTCGCCTTTCCGCAGGGCCTCGCGCGCTTCGTAATGTTCGCGGGTGTCGTCGACATCGTCGACGTCCGGCGGCGATGCCTCGCTCAGCGCCATCGCAGGATAAAGCACGGCGCAGGCGGCCAGAAGCCGCAGCCCGAGGCGTTTCACATGTGTTTTCTGGGTCATGCCTCCTGCATAGCGGGGAGAAGCTGACAATTCGCTGACAGGCGCTGTCAGCTTGCCAAAAGGCAGAATCGGCCAAGGTCCGGCCATTCAACGGCGCCGGTCCGGTCCGGCCGGTGGCGCCTCAAGCAAAACGAAAGGATGCTGCATATGGCCAGACTGAAGGGCACGACGAGAGCCGATGTTCTCAAGGGATCGGCTTGGGCCGACGACATCTACGGCGGCAACGGCAACGACAAGCTGTACGGCTCTGCCGGCAATGACGATCTCGAGGGCGGTGCCGGCAACGACCGGCTGGACGGAGGCGCGGGCCATGACGAGCTCGAAGGCGGCAGCGGCAACGACACGCTGATCGGCGGCGGCGGCAATGACGATATGGAAGGCGGAGCGGGCAGAGACCTGTTCGTCTATTCCTCCGGCCGCGACGAGATCGATGACTTCAGCACGCGCGACGACACCATCAGCCTTGATGCCTCGCTGGGCGTCACGTCCTTCAGTCAGCTGATGACCAAGGCCCGCCAGGTGGACGAGGGCGAGGACGTGCTGTTCAATTTCGGCAGCGGCAACACGCTGCTGCTGGAAGATGTGAAGCTCTCCAGCCTCAAGGCCTCGCATTTCGGTTTCTCATCCGGTGCGTCCGCGGATGCTTCTGCGGCCAGTGGCCAGTTCAAGGGTACGAGCAAAGCCGACACGTTCAGCGGCGGTGCCGGCAACGACAAGATCTGGGGATACTCCGGCAATGACGTCCTCAAGGGCGGCAGTGGTCATGATGACATCTATGGCGGCAATGGTAACGACAAGCTCTACGGCGGCAACGGCAATGACGAGATCGAGGGCGGTTCCGGCAACGATCTGCTTTACGGCGGAAATGGCCATGACGAACTCGATGGCGACAAGGGCAACGACAAGCTCTACGGTGGCAATGGCAACGACGACCTCGAAGGCGGTGCCGGCGACGACTGGCTGGACGGCGGCAATGGCCGCAACGAGCTGAAGGGTGGCAGCGGCGCAGACACCTTCGTCTTCAAGACCGGAATCACGGAGATCGAGGACTATCGCGCCGGAACGGACACCGTCATCGTCGCCAAGTCACTCGGCGTCTCGAATTTCGACGATCTCGTACAACTTGCGACGGCTGTCGACGGCGGCGACGACCTGCGCTTCGATTTCGGCGGTGCAAGGCTCACCTTCGAGGATACGAAGCTGGGTGAACTGAAGGCTGGCGATTTCCTGTTTACCTGACCGTTCATCGCCTCAGAGGTGCTGTTCATCCCTTGCCATCCCGTCGAAAGCGGGGTGGCATTTTTCGTCCTGGCGCGCCGGTTCCCACCATGGGGCAAGGTTAACGCAAGATTGACGCCCTATCTCCGGGCGATGGACCTGTCGCTGCAAAGTTGCGACAAGCACCGAATCTGCGCCGATTCTGTTCACGATCGGGCGGCCGGAAGACGAAAGGACGACATGATGTCGGAAGACGTGCGCCATGACGGCGAAGTGTGCAACGAGACCCTGGCGCTGCTGATCGAGGGCGGCAGCGGCGACGTTCTGACCGACCTGCTCGTCAGCGCACTGCAGGACGCCTTTCGAATTCTCGTCGACGAAATGCCCACGGACGCCTATCATTGAACGGTGCTTCGCGGGGCGGCGATTGCGACCGCGTTGCGTGGTGAAAATGCCCTGCTCACCTCCCGCCGGTGGTTGCCGGAGATGCTATTCGCCCTTGAACTGCGGGCTGCGCTTTTCAACGAAGGCGGCCATGCCTTCTTTCTGGTCGGCGGTGGCGAAAAGGGAATGGAACAGGCGGCGCTCGAACAGGATGCCTTCGCGCAGGCTCACTTCCAGGGACCGTTCTACCGCCTCGCGCGCCGCCGTCGTCGCCATTTTTCCATAGCCGGCTATGGTCTCCGCTGCCTTCAGCGCTTCTTCCATCAGCTTGTCGGCCGGTATGACGCGGGCGACGAGGCCGCAGCGCTCGGCCTCCGCCGCATCCATCATCCGCCCGGTCAGGATCAGGTCCATCGCCTTGGACTTGCCGACGAGCCTGGTCAGCCGCTGCGATCCCCCCATCCCGGGAATGACGCCGAGCTTGATTTCCGGCTGGCCGAACATGGCGGTGTCGGCGGCAAAGATGATGTCGCACATCATCGCCAGCTCGCAGCCGCCGCCGAGAGCGTAGCCGGAGACGGCGGCAATTTTCGGCGTGCGAAAGGCTGCGAATCGATCCCAGGCAGCAAAGAAGTCGTCGTTGTACATTTCCGAAAACGACTTATCGGCCATCTCCTTGATATCCGCGCCCGCGGCAAATGCCTTGTCGGAGCCGCGCAGGACAAAGCAACCAACGCCGGTATCGCGGTCGAGCGGGGCGAGCTCTTCGGCCATCGCCCGCATGATTTCCGAATTCAGCGCGTTGCGCGCTGCCGGCCGGTTCAAGGTGACGATGACGACGCGCCCCTGGCGTTCGACGATGATCGGTTTGTCCAACGGTCTTCTCCTGTCTTCCAGCTGCGACTACGCGACATCGGTATCCGGCTTATCGCGCAACATGTTGATGATGCCAGAGAAATCCTTCTCCCCGACGCCCTCGTCGGCAAATCGCTGGTAGAGTTGCGCCGCCATCGCGCCAAGCGGCGTGGCTGCACCGGTCGTCTGCGCGGCCGTCTGCGACAGCTTGAGGTCCTTCAGCATCAGGCCTGCCGCGAAGCCGGGCTCGTAGGCGTTGTTTGCCGGCGATGTCGGAACCGGGCCCGGCACCGGGCAGTATGTCGTCAGCGACCAGCACTGGCCGGATGAAACGGAGGCGACATCATAGAGCGCCTGATGGCTGAGACCCAGCTTTTCGCCGAGCACGAAGGCCTCGCCGACGGCGATCATGCTGATGCCGAGGATCATGTTGTTGCAGATCTTGGCCGCCTGGCCGGCAGACGCATCGCCACAATGGATGATCTTCCTGCCCATTGCCTCGAAGATCGGACGGGCGAGGGCAAAGACGCCGGCCGCGCCGCCGACCATGAAGGTGAGCGTGCCGGCCGCAGCCCCGCCGGTGCCGCCCGAGACCGGGGCATCTAGCGCCGGGCAGCCCTTCGCAGCCGCCAGGGCATGCGCGTCGCGGGCGCTGTCGATGTCGATCGTCGAGCAATCGATCAGCAGCGTGCCGGCGGACACCGCGTCCATGAGTTCCTGCCACACCGAGATAACATGCTTTCCGGCCGGGAGCATGGTGATGACGGTGCCCGCCCCCGAAACCGTCTCGGAAAGAGAGGGGTATGTTGCTACTCCATTCTGCCGCGCAAGCTCCAGCGACGGCGCGGCCAGATCGAACCCGCGAACGTCATGGCCGGCCTTGACGAGGTTTGCCGCCATCGGGCCGCCCATGTGGCCGAGGCCGATGAATGCGATCGAGGTCATCTGCGTTCTCCTTGTCCCCTAGCCTTACGGAAAGAGCGGTTCGGACGATGGCCGGAAGAAGGCTGCAACCTCGTCATCCGTCACCTCGGCCAGCCGGGCGGGCCGCCACTGCGGATTGCGGTCCTTGTCGATCACCGCGGCACGCACGCCCTCGTAGAAGTCGTGGCTGCGGAGCACGGCCGCGGTGGCGGCGAACTCGTTTTCCAGGCACGCTTCCAACGAGGATGCCGCGCGTCCGAGGCGCAGCAGCCGCAGCGTGACCTTCAGGCTCAGCGGCGACTTCGTCTGCAGCACGGCGCGCGTCTGTTCCGCAAAGGGAGAACCGTCCCGCTCCAGCGCCTCAACGATCTCCTCGACGGCATCGAAGGCAAAGAGGCGGTCGATATCGGGCCGGTGCGGCGCAATGGTCGCCGGTTCCGGGGCTTCGGTGTGGGCGGCGATGGCTGCCGAGACGTCGGCACCGGTCGCGCCGGCCGGAAGGGCCGCCAGTGCCTCGATCAGCGTGGCAAGCCGACCGGACGGGACAAAGACATCCGCCAGGCCGAGGGCGAGGGCGTCGCCGGCCGAAAGCTGAGCGCCTGTCAGTGCCGCGTAAGTGCCGAGCTCGCCACCCTGCCGCGTCAGGAACCAGGAGGCGCCGACATCGGGGAAGAAACCGATGCCGGTTTCGGGCATGGCCAGACGCGTGCGCTCTGTCACGATCCGGTGGCTGCCATAGACCGACACCCCCACACCGCCGCCCATGACGATGCCGTCCATGAAGGCGACATAGGGCTTTTGCAGGCGCCCGAACCGGGCGTTCAGGCGGTATTCCTCGCGCCAGAAGGTGACCGGCGCGTCGGTGCCGGCCCTGCCGCCATCATAGATCATGCGGATGTCGCCGCCGGCGCAGAGCCCGCGTTCGCCCTCGCCGGTGACGAGCACCGCTGCGACCTGCGTGTCGTCCTCGAAGTCGTCCAGCGCCCGTTCGATGTCGCGCACCATCGCCAAGGTCAGGCTGTTCAACGCCTTCGGTCTGTTGAGCCGGATTCGGCCGAGCGCGCCGGTCCGTTCGACGAGCGTCTGGATCTCTGCCGCGGCCGCGGCCGTCGTTGCGGGGTCAGATGTGGAGGGCATGGCCAAGCGCCTTCAATGCGGCCTCCTGCAGGCCTTCGCTACGGGTGGGGTGGGCGTGGATGGTGCCGGCGATATCCTCCAGCCGCGCGCCCATTTCGAGGGCCAACGAAAATGCGCTGGAAAGCTCGGAGATGCCGGCGCCGACGGCCTGCAGGCCGAGCACCAGGTTGGTGTCGGCGCGCGCCACCACCCGGACGAAGCCGTCCTCGACCTCGGTGGTCATGGCCCGGCCGTTGGCGTTGAAGGGGAACTGGCCTATCCTGACCTCGTATCCCTGAGCGCGGGCCTCCTCCGGCGACAGGCCTACGGTGACGATCTCCGGATCGGTGAAGCAGACGGCGGGGATGGCGCGCTTGTCCCACGAACGTTTACGGCCGGCGACGATCTCGGCGACCATTTCGCCCTGTGCCATGGCCCGGTGCGCGAGCATCGGCTCGCCGGTGACGTCGCCGATCGCGTAGACGCCGCGCATGGAAGTGCGGCAGCGCTCGTCGATGCGGATGAAGCGGCCGGAACGGTCCAGGTCGAGTTCCTCCAGCCCCCAGTTCTCGGTGCGCGGCCTGCGGCCGACGGTGACGAGGATCCTGTCGGCGGGCAGCGACTGCTCTCTGCCGTCGGCGGTCTCGATCACTAGCGCGTCCCCCTGCCCGGCCAGCCCCTTGGCCTTGGTGTCGGTCAGGACCTGCACGCCGAGTCCGGCAAGGCGCTTGGCCACCGGCTTGACCAGCTCGGCGTCGTATTGCGGCAGGATCTGCGGGGTCGCCTCGACGACGGTCACTTCGCTGCCCATCTTGGCGAAGGCTGTGCCGAGTTCCAGGCCGATGTAACCGCCACCGACAACCACGAGCCGCCTCGGCACGGAGGTCAAGGACAGGGCCTCGGTGGACGAGATCACCGGGCCGCCGAAAGGCAGGAAGGGCAGTTCGACCGGCTCGGAGCCGGTGGCGATCACCACCGTCTCGGCGCGGATGAGCTGGGTACCGGTTTCCGTCTCGACCTCGACGGTCTTGCCGTCGCGGAAGCGGGCGGGCCCGTGGACGATCTTGACCTTCGCCTTGCGCAGCAGCCCCAGCACGCCGCTGTTCAGGCGACCGACGATGCCGTCCTTCCAGCGCACCGTCTGGGCGAGCTCGAGCTTCGGCTGCCCGACAGAGATGCCCAGCGCATCCGAGGCCGAGCTCATCTGGCGAACCTTGTCGAATTCCTCGGCGGCATGAATGAGCGCCTTGGAGGGAATGCAGCCGACATTGAGGCAGGTGCCGCCGGCCTTGACGGCCTCCACGATGACGGTGTCGACGCCGAGCTGGCCGGCGCGGATGGCGCAGATGTAGCCGCCGGGGCCGGCGCCGATGACGAGAAGCTTGCAGACGATCTCTTTCATTCGATCAGCCTTCGATGAAGATCAAAGCGGGGGTTTCGAGCAGGGCCTTGATCCGCTGGACGAAGGTCGCCGCGTTCCATCCGTCGACGATCCGGTGATCGAAGCTGGACGAGAGGTTCATGATCTTGCGCGGAATGAACTGCGTGCCGTCCCAGACGGGGCGGACGGCGATCTTGTTGACGCCGACAATCGCCACTTCGGGATGGTTGATGATGGGCGTGGTGACGATGCCGCCAAGCGCGCCGAGCGAGGTGATGGTGATGGTCGAGCCGGAAAGCTCCTCGCGCGCAGCGGTCCCATTGCGGGCTGCATCGGCGAGACGGGTGAGTTCGGCGGCACTGTCCCAGATCGTGCGCGCCTCGGCGTGGCGAACGACGGGGACGGTGAGGCCTGCCGGCGTCTGGGTGGCGATGCCGATATGGATGGCCGCACTTCGGGTGATGATGCCGGCATCGTCGTCGAAGGTGGCGTTGATACCCGGCTGCTCGCCCAGTGTCTTCACCATCGCCCGCATCAGGAAGGGTAGGATCGTCAGCTTCGGCTGGTCGGGCTTGCGGCCGTCATTCATCGTCGCGCGCAGGTCCTCGAGGTCGGTGACGTCCACCTCCTCGACATAGGTGATGTGGGGGATGCGCGTGGTGGCAAGGCGCATCTTCTCTGCGATGCGCCGGCGAAGCCCGGTGACCTTGATCTCCTCCGTGGCCGTCTTGCGGGCGAGGCCGGCGGGGGCTGCGGCCGGCTGAGCGCCACGTGCGAGGAACTGGTCGATGTCGTCATGGGTGATGCGGCCCGCAGGCCCGGTGCCCGCGACCTGGCGCAGGTCGATGCCGGCCTCCTGCGCCCGCAGGCGGACGGCGGGCGAGGCGAGCGGCTTCTCCACCGGTTCGCGTATGTCGCGCGGCACGGGCGCGGCAGCGGCCCGCTGCGGCGGTGGCGCTTCTAGCGTCTTCGCTTCGAAAGCGGTGGGACGAGGCTGCGGTACCTCCCCGACGGGCGCCTTCGCGGGCGGCTCCTCACCGGCCCGATCGGTGGCCGGCTCCGCCTTCTCCGCCGCTTCCCCGCCTGCAGCGACATCCGCCCGGGCAGACCCTTCGCCGGCAATCTCGATCCGCAGCAGCGGCGCCTTGACGGCGACCGTGTCGCCCACCTCGGCGCCGAGCCAGAGCACGGTGCCATCGACCGGGGAGGGGATCTCGACGGTCGCCTTGTCGGTCATGACGGCGGCGAGCACCATGTCCTCGCGCACCGGGTCGCCGGGCTTCACGTGCCATTCGACCAGCTCGGCCTCGGCCACGCCCTCCCCCACGTCGGGCATCTTGATGATGAATTCGCCCATCCCTTAGCCCTCCATCACTTCTCTCAAGGCCCGGCCGACGCGGGCGGGGCCGGGGAAATAGTCCCATTCCTGTGCATGCGGATAGGGCGTGTCCCAGCCGGTGACGCGGACGATCGGCGCCTCGAGGTGATAGAAGCAGTGCTCCTGGACCAGCGACACCACCTCGCCGCCGAATCCGGAGGTCAGCGTCGCCTCGTGCACGACGACGCAGCGGCCGGTCTTCTTGACCGACTGGACGATCGTGTCGAGGTCGAGCGGCAGCAGGCTGCGCAGGTCGATCACCTCGGCATCGATGCCGGTTTCCTCGGCTGCTGCGAGCGCGACATGGACCATGGTGCCGTAGGCGATCACGGTCACGGCTTCTCCCTGCCTGCGCACCTCGGCCTTGCCGATCGGGATGGTGTAGTGGCCGTCCGGCACCTCGCCGAGCTCGTGCTTCGACCAGGGGGTGACGGGCTTTTCGTGATGGCCGTCGAACGGGCCGTTGTAGAGCCTTTTCGGTTCCAGAAACATCACCGGATCCGGGTCCTCGATCGCGGCGATCAGGAGGCCCTTGGCGTCGTAGGGGTTGGAGGGGACGATTACCTTCAGGCCGCAGACATGGGTGAACAGCGCCTCGGGGCTCTGGCTGTGCGTCTGGCCGCCGAAGATGCCGCCGCCGGTCGGCATGCGCACGACGATCGGGCAGGTGAAGTCGCCGTTGGAGCGATAGCGGATGCGGGCCGCTTCCTGGGTGATCTGGTCGTAGGCCGGATACATGTAGTCGGCGAACTGGATCTCGATGCAGGGCTTCAGCCCGTAGGCCGCCATGCCGATCGCGGTGCCGAGGATGCCGGACTCGTTGATCGGCGCATCGAAGCAGCGGGTCTTGCCGTACTTCGCCTGCAGTCCCTGGGTGCAGCGGAAGACGCCACCGAAGTAGCCGACATCCTCGCCGAAGACGACGACGTCGTCGTCGCGGCCCATGGAGACGTCCATGGCGCTGCGCACGGCTTCGATCATTGTCATTCTTGCCATGTCAGTACCCTGCCTTCTGCCGCTGGCGGCGGATGTGGGCGGGCATCTCCGCGTAGACGCCCTCGAAGATGTCACGCACGGAGGGCCTGCCGCCGGCGTGCAGCGTGCCGTGGCTCTCGGCTTCTTTCTGCGCCTGGATCACCTCGTCGAGGATCTCGGCCTCGGCCTGGGCATGACGTTCCTCCGACCAGACGCCCCGGACGATCAGGTGCTTCTTCAGCCGCAGCACCGGGTCTCCCAGCGGCCAGGCCTCCGATTCGGTCTTGGGGCGGTAGGCGCTCGGGTCGTCCGAGGTCGAATGCGCTCCGACGCGGTAGGTGACGTATTCGATCAGCGTCGGGCCGAGATTGCGCCGCGCCCGTTCGGCCGCCCATTTCGCCACCGCGTAGACGGCGAGATAATCGTTGCCGTCGACGCGGAGCGCCGGGATCCCGAAACCGAGGCCGCGGGCGGCGAACGTGCCGGAGCCGCCGCGGGCGATGCCCTGGAAGGTGGAGATGGCCCACTGGTTGTTGACGATGTTGAGGATCACCGGCGCCTTGTAGGTGGAGGCAAAAACCAGCGCCGAATGGAAGTCGGATTCGGCGGTCGAGCCGTCGCCGATCCAGGCGGCAGCGATTTTCGTGTCGTTTTTGATCGCCGATGCCATCGCCCAGCCGACTGCCTGCACGTATTGTGTGGCGAGGTTGCCGGAGATGGTGAAGAAGCCGTGCTCCTTCGACGAATACATGATCGGCAACTGGCGGCCGCGCAGCGGATCGGCCTCGTTGGAGTAGATCTGGTTCATCATCTCGACCATCGGGTAGTCGTCGGCGATCAGCAGTCCCGCCTGCCGGTAGGTGGGAAAGTTCATGTCGCCCTTCACCAACGCCTTGCGGAAGGCGCAGCTCACTGCCTCCTCGCCGAGATGCTGCATGTAGAACGAGGTCTTGCCCTGCCGCTGGGCCATCAGCATGCGCGCGTCGAAGGCGCGCAGCTTCATCATGTTGCGCAGGCCCGTCAGCAGCTCTTCATCGGAGAGCAGCCCGGCCCAGGGCCCGACCGCCTCGCCGTCGCGGTTCAGGACGCGGATGATGGAGTAGGCAAGATCGCGGATCTCCTCCGACGCCACGTCCACCGGCGGCCGCGGCACGGAGCCGGCCTTCGGGATCTTCACGTTGGAAAAATCCGGCTGGCCGCCCGGCCGGACGGCAGGCTCCGGAACATGCAGGCTCAGATGCGGGACATCGGTCATGCCGTGTCGTTCCTCCCTCGCTGGCCGTTGCTTCCGCTGCTCCTTGCAGAAGGGCCGGCACTTAGAATGCTATAGATTGCGGGCAATGACGATGCGCTGGACGTCGCTCGTTCCCTCGTAGATCTGGCAGATGCGCACGTCGCGGTAGATGCGCTCCACCGGGTAATCGGCCATGTAGCCGTAGCCGCCGTGGATCTGGATCGCGTCCGAGCAGACCCTCTCGGCCATCTCGGAGGCGAAGAGCTTGGCCATCGATGCCTCGGTCAGGCAGGGCCGACCCTCCTCCTTCAATTGCGCCGCGTGCAATACCATCTGGCGGGCCACTTCGATCTGCGTCGCCATGTCGGCAAGACGGAAGGCCACGGCCTGATGGTCGACGATCGGCGAGCCGAAGGCGGTGCGCTCGCGGGCATAGTCGCGCGCCGCCTCGAAGGCCGAACGCGCCATCCCGACGGATTGTGCTGCGATGCCGATGCGCCCGCCTTCGAGGTTCGACAGCGCGATGCGGTACCCCTCGCCTTCGGCACCAAGGCGAAGATCGGCGGGAATTCGCATGCCGTTGAAGGCGATCTGGCAGGTATCGGAGGAATGAAGGCCGAGCTTGTGCTCGACGCGCACCACCTCGTAGCCCGGCGTGTCGGTCGGCACGATGAAGGCGGAGATGCCCTTCTTGCCGGCGTCGGGATCGGTGACGGCGAAGACGATGACGACGTTGCCGTTCTTCCCCGAGGTGATGAACTGCTTGGCGCCGTCGATGACGTAGTGATCGCCGTCGCGGCGGGCACGGGTCTTCAGGTTGGAGGCGTCGGAGCCGGCCTGCGGCTCGGTCAGCGCGAAGCCGCCGATCCATTCGCCGCGGCTAAGCTTCGGCAGGAAGCGCTGCTTCTGCTCCTCCGTCCCGTATTTCAGGATCGGCACGCAGCCGACCGAACTGTGCACGCTCATGATGGTCGAGCAGGGTCCGTCGCCGGCGGCGATCTCCTCCAGCGCCACGGCATAGGCCACCGTTCCCGTCTCCGAGCCGCCATAGCTGTCCGGCACCAGCATGCCGAGGAAGCCAAGCTCGCCCATCTCGCGCAGTTCCTCGCGGGGGAACCGGCTCGCAGTGTCGCGCTCGGCCGCACCTGGCATCAGCCGCTCGCGGGCGAAGTCGCGCGCCATGTCGCGAATCTGGATCTGCTCTTCGTTCAGGATCATCTGGCGGTCTCCTCCCCGAAACCGTTCTATTCGGATGTCAGTGAAGTTCGACGGCGAGTGCCGTCGCTTCGCCGCCGCCGATGCAGAGCGTCGCCATGCCGCGTTTCATGCCGTAGCGCTCCAGCGCCGAAAGCAGGGTGACCAGGACGCGGGCGCCGGATGCGCCGATCGGGTGGCCCAGCGCGCAGGCGCCGCCATGGACGTTGACCTTGTCGTGCGGCAGGTCGAGGTCGCGCATGGCCGCCATGGCGACGACGGCGAAGGCCTCGTTGACCTCGAACAGGTCGACATCCTTCAGGCCCCAGCCGGTGCGCTCGCTCAACTTGCGAAGCGCGCCGATCGGGGCGGTGGCGAAGAGGTTTGGCGCCTGCGAATGGGTGGCGTGGCCGACGATGGTGGCGAGCGGGTCGATGCCCTCGCGCTCGGCCTGCGAGCGACGCATCAGGACGAGGGCTGCGGCGCCATCGGAAATCGAGGAGGAGTTGGCCGCGGTTACCGTGCCGTTCTCGCGGAAGGCGGGCTTCAGCGTCGGGATCTTGTCGAGGCGGGCCTTGCCCGGCTGCTCGTCGCGTACGACGACCTGTTCGCCCCTGCCATTCCTCACCGTCACCGGCGCGATCTCGGCGTCAAAAGCGCCCTTCTCGATAGCGGCCTGTGCGCGCGTCAGCGAGGTCACGGCATAGTCGTCCTGCGCGGGGCGGGTAAACTGGTAGGCCTCGGCGCAGTCTTCGGCGAACGTTCCCATCAGGCGGCCTCTGTCATAGGCGTCCTCCAGCCCGTCGAGGAACATGTGGTCGACGACGCGGCCGTGGCCGAGGCGATAGCCGCTGCGGGCCCGATCGAGCAGATAGGGCGCATTCGTCATGCTTTCCATGCCGCCGGCGACGGCGACCGAGGCGCTCCCGGCGGCGATAAGGTCATGGGCCAGCATCACCGCCTTCATGCCGGAGCCGCACATCTTGTTTACCGTCGTGGCGCCCGTCGCATAGGGCAGGCCGGCCGCGATCGCCGCCTGCCTTGCCGGGGCCTGGCCCTGGCCGGCCGCAAGCACGCAACCGAAGATGATCTCGTCGATCGTCTCCAGCCCCACGCCGCTGCGGTCGAGGGCCGCGCGGATCGCGCTGGCGCCGAGCTGCGGCGCGGTCGCGTCCTTCAAGTCCCCCTGAAAGCCGCCCATCGGGGTGCGGGCCATGCCGACGATGACGACCGGGTCTTCCATTGCCATGCCATTTCCTCCCGAAACTTGGTCTGGACTGCCGTCCGGCGTCAGCGCGGCGCCATGCGCAGCGCGCCGTCGAGGCGAATGATCTCGCCGTTGAGCATTGCATTCTCGCAGATGTGGCGAACAAGCGCGGCAAATTCCGGCGGGCGACCGAGGCGCGCGGGGAAGGGTACGCTCTTTCCGAGCGCATCCTGCACGTCCTGTGGCATGCCGGCCATCATCGGCGTTTCGAAGATACCGGGCGCGATCGAAACGACGCGGATGCCGTATCTCGCGAGTTCGCGGGCGATCGGCAGCGTCATGGCGGCCACGCCGCCTTTCGAGGCGGCATAGGCTGCCTGGCCGATCTGGCCGTCGAAGGCTGCGACCGAAGCGGTGTTGACGATGACGCCGCGCTCGCCGTCCTCGCCCGCCGCTTCTTCTGCGATCGCGATAGCGGCGAGGCGGGTCATGTTGAAGGTCCCGGTGAGGTTGATGGCAATGGTGCGGGCAAAACTCTCCAGCCGGTGCGGGCCGTCGCGGCCGACCACCTTCTCCCCCGGTGCGATACCGGCGCAGTTGACCAGGCCGTGCAGATGGCCGAAGCGGGCCACAGCGGCGTCGACGGCCGCCTGCGCGTCCCGTTCCTCGGTCACGTCCGTGCGGATGAAAATCGCGACATCGCCGAGTTCGGCCGCGATATCCATGCCAGCCTGGACGTTGACGTCGGCGATCACGACATTTGCGCCCTCGCGTGCCAGCATGCGGGCTACGGCCGCGCCGAGCCCGGAGCCGCCGCCGGTGACGATGAAGGATTTGCCGCCGATCAGCATGGCACCGCTCCCACGATGCCGCGATCCGCGAATTGTTCGCATTGTGCCATGCAGTCCTCCCAGTCCTGCACACCTCGTCGAAAATTCTGCTTCGACGATCCGGCCAGATCCTATTCCGGCGCGATATTGCAAGCGATGACCGAAGCATCTCGATTTTCCGGCCGATTTTACCATATATCTTCAGTCATGACGATGACGGAAGCCGGCCGGCGGATGATATCACCCTCCTTCGTGGAGGAGGCGCTCGACTGCTTGCGGAGGCATGGCCGGGCGGTGGAGCCGGCGCTTGCCGCCGCGGGGCTGCCGGCAATCATCGACGCGCCGGTCTCGGCGGAGAGCTACGGGCGGCTGTGGCTGGCAATCGCGGTCGAGGTGGACGACGAATTTTTCGGTATGGGTGGCCGACCGATGCGGCGCGGCAGCTTCACCCTGCTCACCCATTGCGTCCTGCACGCCGGCACGCTGGAGCAGGCGCTGCGACGCGCGTTGCGCTTCCTCAACGTGGTGCTGGAGGATCCGTCGGGCCGGCTGGATGTTGCCGATGGGCTGGCGCAGGTCACGCTGTCGGATCGCGAGGGGCCGCGCTCGGCCTTCGCCTACCGCACCTACTGGATCCTGTTGCACGGCATCGCCTGCTGGCTGGTGGGACGGCGTATTCCCATCCGAGCCGTAGACTTCCGCTGCGCGGAGCCGAAGCAAGCGGCCGATTATAGGCTTTTCTTCGGCGCCCCGGTGCGATTTTCGCAGCCCGCAAGCCGCCTCGCCTTCGATGCCAGCGTGCTGAAGCTGGCGATTGCGCGCAACGAGCAGGCGCTGAAGCATTTTCTGCGCGGCGCGCCTGCGAACATCCTCGTGCGCTACCGCTATGACGCAGGATTGTCCGCCAGCGTGCGCCGGCGGCTGCGGCAGATGGCCCCCGCCGCCTGGAAAGGGTTCGACGATCTCGCTTCGCAGATGCGCATGTCGCCCTCGACCCTACGCCATCGCCTGCAGGCGGAGGGGCAATCCTATCTGGGCATCAAGGACGAGATCCGCCGCGACATGGCAATCGAAATGCTGCAGACAGGTTCGCTGGGGGTAGGCGCGATCGCGACGCGGCTCGGGTTTTCCGAGCCCAGCGCCTTTCACAGGGCATTCCGCAAATGGACCTCCAAGAGCCCTGCCGCGTTTCGTCGCGAGACGATGGCCCTTGCCGGAAAGGATGTTCATGGAAGCAGCGACCGCCCGGCGGGAAACGCCGTGCCTGACGATATGTGACGACTGCGTTCGCTGGGCGTGAATACAGTCGTAGAGCCGAATTTAATGGCCGCTTATGTGGCTACGTTTTCGGGGGCGAGAGCCGGAAAGCGCAGCGTGATCCGCGTGCCGCGGCGCTTCATTGCCGGACTTTCCGCCCTTATCTGGCCGCCCATCGCCTCGGTGAAGCCCTTTGAGATCGGCAGGCCCAGGCCGGCGCCCACCGGCCGGCCGTCGACATGACCGCGGCGATAGAACTTCTCGAACACGCGGTCGAGATCGGCGGGCTTGATGCCCTTGCCCTGGTCCGTGACCGAAATCACGATCTCGTTGCCTTCCTTGCGCGCATAGACGCTGATCGGTTCGTCGGCCCCGTGGCGCTTCGCGTTGTCGAGCAGGTTGGCAAGCGTCTGCGACAGCAGGCCCGCGTCGCCAGTCATCTCCAGCAGGCCCGGCGCGATGCTGGCCTCGAAGGCCTGACCAGGGAAAAGCCTTCGCGCGCGTTCGACCGCCGCGCGTACCACTTCGCCGACGTCCACAGGGTCGCGCTTGGGGCTCAGCGTTCCGGTCTCGATGCGGGTCATGTCGGCAAGGTTGCCGGCGAAACGGCCGAGCCGGTCACTTTCGGTTTCCAGCGTCTGAACCACCGTCTGGCGCTCATCAGGCGCAATCTCGCCGCCCCGGTCCTTCAGGGTCCTGACGGCGCCGGCAATCGCTGCGACAGGCGCCTTGAGGTCGTGGGTAATGGAGGACAGCAGCGCCGTACGGAAGCGCTCGCCTTCCAGCCGCGCTGCCTGCTCCAGGCTTGTACGCGACAAGCACGAGCGATCGATCGCGACGGTCGTCTGGTCGAGGATCGCCGCCAGCGTGCGCTCCTCGTTGATGTCGAGGTCACCGGCGGTCATGCCGACGCCGCAGACACCGACCGGCCCGTGCGGGCTCATCAGCGGGCGGAACTGGAAGGTGCTGTTGGGCAGCGTGGAGGTGCCGTGGCCGGCCATCTCCTGCTTGTCGAGCGCCCAGCGGGCGGCGGCCATGTCGGACACCCCAAGCTCGGTGTCCGGCGGCCACGCGGCTGACAGGTTCAGCTCTGCGCCTTCGGGCAAAAGCAACACGGCGTCGCGCTTCAGGCTTGCCTGCAGTTGCGACACCGACGCCCAAAGCACGTCGTCGGTCTTGAGCGTGCCGGAGAGCTTGCGCGAAAAATCGTAGAGCGCCTGCATCGCAGCCGCCCGCCGATAGGCAGCCTTGGCCTGGTCACGGATGCGCGCAGCGAGGCTGCCGGCCAGCACGGCTGCTGCGAGAAAGACGACGAGCGCGAAGATGGCATGCGGCTTGGCGACGGCCAGCGTGTGCAGCGGGTCGATGAAGAAATAGTTGTAGGCGAACAGCGACAGGAAGGCGGCGATGAAGGCGGCGGCGTAGCCTTCCAGCGCGGCGGCCACCAGCACCGCCATCAGAAACAACAGGCCGAGGTTCGGCAGTTCGATGAGGGCAGTGATGGCACGGCCGACAACGGTGGCCGCGCTGACCGTGGCGACGGCGATGCCGAACGGTCGCACCAGGGAACGCGCGCTGAAGGTCGCAGGAGCCCTCTTTTTCTTTGCCGGCGTTTCGTCCTGATCGGCCGTGACGAGATGCACGGCGATCCCGCCCGCCTCCTTGACGAGCGAATCCGCCAGCGATCGGCGTACGAAAAGCTTCCAGAGCGGCTGCTCATGCGCACCGATGACAATCTGGGTCACGTGTTCGCGGCGTGCGAACTTGAGGATTTCGGCGACGAAGTCCGTGCCGATGATACGACGGGTGTCGGCGCCGAGCTGTTCGGCGAGCCTGAAGGTCGCGTCCAGGCGCCGGACGGCCTCGCTGTCGCCGGTTTCGACATCGGCGTGTTCGATGCAGACGACGGTCCAGGAGGCGTTGAGACCCGTCGCCAGCCGGCCCGCGGTGCGAACCACCTTTTCCGAAAGCTGGTCCGGGCCGATGCAGACCAGCAGGCGTTCGGATGCGGCCCAGGCGCCCTCTATCGCGTTCTGCTTGAGATAGTTCACCACCTGGTCGTCGATGCGCTCGGCGGTGCGGCGCAGCGCCATCTCGCGTAGCGCCGTCAGGTTGCCGATCCGGAAGAAGCTCTCGATCGCGCGCGCGGCACTGTCTGGAACGTAGACCTTGCCCTCGTTCAGCCGCTTGATCAGATCCGCGGGCGGAAGATCGACGAGGATCACCTCGTCCGCCCGGTTGAGGACGCCGTCGGGAACCCGCTCGCGAACGGGCGTGCCCGTGATCTGCGCCACCACGTCCGAAAGACTTTCGAGATGCTGGATGTTCATCGCCGTCCAGACGTCGATGCCAGCGGCGACAAGCTCCTCTATATCCTGGTAGCGCTTGGGATGGCGGCTGTCTTCCGGGTTGCTGTGGGCCAGCTCGTCGACGATGATCGTCTGCGGCTTGAGGGCCAGAGCCGCATCGAGGTCGAATTCGTCGAGCACGTAGCCCTTGTACTCGACCGCCCGGCGCGGCAGGACCTGAAGGCCGGAAAGCAGGTTTTGCGTTTCCATGCGGCCATGTGTCTCGACCAGGCCGACGACCACTTCCGCGCCCTCGGCCCTGGCCTGCTGGGCCCGGGCGAGCATGGCGAAGGTCTTGCCGACGCCGGGGGCGGCACCGAGAAAGATCGTCAGCTTGCCGCGTCGTTCGCTGTCGGCCAGCGCCAGGAGCGCGTCGGGATCGGGGCGCCGTTTGGTTTCTCGGTCGGTATCCGCCATGACTGGCCTCAATTCCTTGAATGTCTGTGCCGCCGGAACGACCAGGCTTTGACATTAACGCTCTTTTGCGCGCAAACCGCCATACGCATCGTGTTTCGCCCGCAAGGCTGACGTCGTGGGCCGGGCTTCATATTTCCCAGGGCGCCGGCGATCAAGCCTGCAATGCCACGGTCGTCCTTCCGGCGGTGATGTCAACCAGCATCCGAACGATGTCGCCGGCTTGCGCTTCAGGCAGTGCCACGACGAGTTCGGCGCCGGTGGCGATGAAGGTTTCGCCGTCGATACGCACCTCGCGGAGTGCCGCAAGGCGTGCCTTTACCAGCGCAAGATCGGCGAAGACGCAGGTGATCCTGGCCTCGATGCGTGCGACGAGCTCCACCTTCTCCATCGCCCGCAGGCAGAGCGCCGCCGTGCCGCCATAGGCGCGGATCAGCCCGCCGCTGCCAAGAAGGATGCCGCCGAACCAGCGCGTGACCACCACTGCGACGCCATCGAGCGCCTGCCCGTCGATGGCCTGGAGGATCGGCTTGCCGCCGGTGCCGCTCGGCTCGCCGTCGTCGCTGAAGCGATAGACCTGTCCCAGCCGCCAGGCGAAGCAATTGTGATTGGCATCGGCGTGTGCGTGTGTCGCGATAAAGTCCTTTGCCGCCTGCTCGCCATCGATCGGCCCTGCCGCGGCGAGGAAGCGGCTCTTCCTGATGTCCTGTTCAAAGGTCGAGACGGCTTTGAGCGTGAACACGGCGAGGTGCCTCCTTCGATGCAAAAGTCACTGCCGGGAGCTCGTATCCCGTCGGAAACGAGGGTCTTGTCGCAGAACGCCGGCCGTCTTGCCAGTCCTTGCCTCTTTCCTGTCATTCGATGTCGCGAACCGGTGCGCCCCCTTTTTCGGCTCGACATAGCTTCGCTGACACACGGGCCTTGCAAAAGAGGCTGGCGGTTGAGATATCGACGCCGGCCGCGCGAATGGGAGCCAGGCACCCGATCCGGCCGCAGCGGGGAGCTGCGGGCATATCGACAGCGAGAGTGGAACCGATGAAGAGCTATGTACTGACCGTATCTTGCGTATCGACCCGCGGCATCGTCGCCGCGATCACGACCTATCTTGCCGACAAGGGGTGCAATATCGTCGACAGCTCGCAGTTCGACGACCTCGAAACAGGGCTGTTCTTCATGCGGCTGACCTTCATCAGCCAGGAGGGGGCCACCGAGGCCGACCTCATCGAAGGCTTCGAGCCGGTCGCCAAGAAGTTCGCCATGACCTGGCAATTCCACGACAGCGAGGAGCGAATGAAGGTGATGCTCATGGTGTCGCGTTTCGGCCATTGCCTCAACGACCTGCTTTATCGCTGGAAGATCGGCGCGCTGCCGATCGACATCGTCGGCGTCGTCTCCAACCATTTCGACTATCAGAAGGTCATCGTCAACCACGACATCCCCTTCCACCACATCAAGGTGACGAAGGAGAACAAGCCGCAGGCCGAGGCGCGGCTGATGGAGGTGGTCGAGCAGTCGGGCGCCGAACTGATCGTGCTCGCCCGCTACATGCAGGTGCTTTCCGACGCGGTCTGCAAGAAGATGTCGGGCCGGATCATCAACATCCACCACTCGTTCCTGCCGTCGTTCAAGGGCGCCAATCCCTACAAGCAGGCGTTCGAGCGCGGCGTGAAGCTGATCGGGGCCACGGCCCACTACGTCACCGAGGATCTGGACGAGGGTCCGATCATCGAGCAGGACGTGGCGCGCATAACCCATGCACAGAGCGCGGAGGACTACGTCTCGATCGGCCGCGACGTGGAGAGCCAGGTTCTCGCCCGCGCCGTGCATGCCCACATCCACCACCGCGTGTTCATGAACGGCAACAAGACCATCGTCTTTCCGGCAAGCCCCGGATCCTACAAGTCCGAGCGCATGGGCTGATTACCGAGACTGCGAAGACAAGGAGAGGCCGGCGGAGCGATCCGCCGGCCTTTCTCGTTTTCCAGCCGTACCGTTTCGGGCGGCGACGTGCTCAGAGACCGAAGGCGTCCTTGAACTGGTACCACCACGAGCCGATCGTCGAGTACTGGGCACGGAACATGCGTCCGCCGGGGAACGGGATCCAGGGCAGCTTTTCGAACTGGCTGAACCGGCTGACGTCGCCATGGATTGCTTCGCTGAGGATCTTGCCGAAGAGATGGGAACCGGTCACGCCATGGCCGCTGTAGCCGTGGGCGAAGTAGGTGTTCTTGCCGATCTTGCCCATCTGCGGCACGCGCGAGAAGGAAAGCGCAAAGTTTCCGCTCCAAGCATAGTCGATGTTCACGCCCTTCAAGGAGGGGAACACCTTTTCGAGGTTGGGCTTGAGCTTGGCGCGCACGTCGGCCGGGTCGGTGCCGCCATAGACGGTGCCGCCGCCGAAGATCATCCGCTTGTCGGCCGAGAGGCGGAAGTAGTCGAGGATGTAGCGCACATCCTCGACGCACATGTCGCTGGGAATCAGCGCATCGGCCCGTTCGGCGCCAAGCGGCTCGGTCGCGATCATCTGGGTGGAGACCGGCATGACGCGCGAGACGAGCTTGGGCACCACGTCGCCGAGATAGGCATTGCCGCAGAGAACGGCCACGTTGGCCGTCACACGTCCCCTGGCCGCGTGCAGTACCGGTTTTTCGGCTTCATGCTCGACCTTGGTTACGGGCGACTGCTCGTAGACCACGCCGCCCAGCGTTTCGAGCGCGGCGGCCTCGCCAAGGACGAGATTGAGCGGGTGCATGTGGCCACCGGTCTTATCGAGCATGCCGCCGACATAAGCGTCGGTGTTGACGAGCTTGCGGATGGCTTCCTTGTCGAGAAGCTCGTGGTCGTCCATGCCGTAGCTCTTCCAGAGTGCCTTCTTGTGCTCGAGCTCCTTCATGTGCGCTGCCGTGTAGGCGGCATAGATGTTGCCGGGCTTCAGATCGCACTCGATCCCGTACTGACTGACGATGCGGCGGATGATCTTGCCGCCTTCCTGCACCAGACTGCCGACGAAGACGCCTGCCGCCTCGCCGTAGCGGCGCCTGATCGTGTCAAGGCTGGCATTCAGGCCGTTGACGACCTGGCCGCCGTTGCGCCCCGAGGCGCCCCAGCCGACGCCTGCGCCTTCGATGACGACAACCTTGTAGCCAAGTTCGGCGAGATGGATCGCCGTCGACATGCCGGAGTAGCCGGCTCCAAGTACGGCGACGTCCGCGCGCACGTCCCCCTCGAGGATGCGGGGCGGGCGGTCGATGTTGCGGGAGGCGGCATAGTAGCTGGCGGGATAGCTGCCGTCGCCGGCATAGGATAGGTCGTTCTTGGTCATCAGACGATTTCCAGATAGGCGCTGAATTCGAAGTCCGTCACCTGCTCGGAGAAACCGGCGATCTCCTGCCGCTTGCAGGCGATCAGCATCGAGCGCAGTTCCTGATCAAATATTTCGGATACGATCGCCCCGTTCTCGAAGGCGGTGACTGCGGAGCCCCATTCGCTCGGGATGCGCGGCGCCTTGGTCTGGTAGGCGCGGCCGGCGACCGGCGTTGGCGGTTCCCATTTGTTGCGGATGCCGACCAGGGCTGCGCCAAGGATGCCGGCCATGACCAGATAGGGGTTGGCGTCGGCGCCGGCCACGCGGTGTTCGATGCGGCGCGAGGAGGGCTTGCCGCCGGGGATGCGGATCGCGGCGGTGCGGTTCTCGTAGCCCCAGGTGACCGAGGTCGGGGCATGGGTGTCGGGACGGAGCCTGCGATAGGAGTTGAAGTGCGGGGCGAACAGGAGCGTGGATTCCGCCATGCCGCGTGTGAGGCCCGCCACGGCGTGACGCATGATCTCGGAGCCTTCCGCCGTTCCGTCGTCGAAGACGTTGTTGCCGGCCTCGTCGATCAGGCTGAAATGCACGTGCATGCCGCTGCCGGAGCGCATGCCGTAGGGCTTGGCCATAAAGGTGGCGGCAAAGCCGTGCTTGCGTGCAACGCCCTTGATGATGCGCTTGAAGAAGAGGGCGTCGTCCGCCGCCTTCAGCGGATCGTCGGTGTGCATCAGGTTGATCTCGAACTGGCCGATGCCGTTTTCCGCGACCGCGGAATCGGCCGGCACGTTCTGGCGTTCGCATTCGGCATAGACGTCGGAGAAGAACTGGCCAAAATCGTCGAGTTCGTCGATCGAGAGGATCGCATCGGAATCGAGGCGCTTGCCGGTATAGGGCGAGATCGGCGGCTCGGCATGGTCTGGCTCGGAATCGATCAGGTAGAATTCCATTTCCGAGGCGACAACCGGGCGAAGCCCCAGCTCGTGGTATTGCCGAACGATGTGGGCCAGGGCCTGGCGCGGGTCGGCCAGGAAGGGCTCACCCGTCTCCTTGAAGAGCCACAACGGCACCACGGCGCTCGGCTTCAGCGTCCAGTTGACCGGCAGCGCGCCGCGGCCCGTGGGGCTGCAGATGCCGTCCATGTCGCCGCTGGCAAAGACATGCGAGGAGCCGACGATGTCCTCTCCCCAGATGTCGACGCCGACGATCGAGAGCGGCATGCGGATGCCGCCCTCCAGGATCTTTTTCGCCTGTCCGACGGGAACGCGCTTGCCGCGAAGGATGCCATTCAGGTCGCAGACGACCGCCTGGATGCTCTCCACCGATTCCGCATTTACAAGCCAGGCGTTGTCTTCGGTTTCGGACATGAACCCCTCAATTCTTCTTGCTGAAAGCGACCGTATTTTTCCGATATCACATATTGATTTTTGTGATCACATTTCCAAAATATGCACACTTACTTGTTTTCGGTCAAGCTGGTAAGACCGGGACACCACGGGCGCTGTCCTTGCGCCGGATACGCCTCGGGCTGCTCAGGAGGGGACCTTGGGAGCACTAATACTGGAGCCGCTGGCGCGGCCGGACGGGATGACGACCCACGAATACGCCCATCGGCGCCTGCGTCAGGCGATCATGGTCGGGTCGATCCGTCCGGGCGAATCGCTGACCATCCGCGGCATCGCGGAGGCGATGGAAAGCAGTCCGACACCGGTGCGCGAAGCGCTGCGCAGACTGTCCTCCGAAGGGGCGCTGAAGGTGCTGGACAACCGCCGCATCATGGTGCCGAAGATGACGGCCGAGCGCTTCGGCGAATTGATCGCGCTGCGTGCCGTTCTGGAGAAGCATGCCGCCCGACGCGCGGTCGCCCACATCACCGAGCGGCAGATCGACAGGCTCGTGGAGATCGACAAGGCGCAGGACGAGGCGATCGCACGTAAGGACAACGCGGCGGCGCTGCTGCTGAACCAGGAATTCCATCGCACGCTCTATACCGCCAATCCCGACCAGATCATCATGCCGATGGTGGAGAGCGTCTGGCTGCAGCTCGGTCCTTTCCTGGGGATCGCGATGGAACACGTCGCGCAGCTCTATTTCGTCGATCGCCACCAGGAGGCGATTGCCGCTTTGCGTAAGCGCGACGCGGATGCGGTCGCCGAGGCGATCAATGCCGACATCTGCGAGGGGATCGGGGGGTTCGAGCGGGCCGCGATCGAGAACCTGCTGCGACTGGCCCGGCAATAGCAGAATTCGGCTGCGGTTGTCTGTGGCGCCTTTCGGTGGGACAGTTGCGCTCTGCGTTCAGCAGGATGCCGTATCCGAAGGGTGTCGACATGGATGACCAGAGCGATATCGATGCCATTCGCGAACTGCTCGCCTCCAAGCAACGACCCGTCGGATGGGCTGCGCGACGACAACGCCTCGATGAAATCGGCTCGGTCTGGCCGGTGGCGGATGATATCACGCTGGAAGCGGTCGATATCGACGGCATCGCCGCAGAGTGGTCCATTGCACCTGGAAGCGACGCTTCACGGGTCCTCCTCTACTTTCACGGCGGCGGCTACTGCTCGGGTTCGATCCGAAGCCACCGGCGTCTCGTTACCGAGGCCGGACGCGCGGCGGGCGTGCGTACGCTTGCGATTGCCTATCGGCTAGCACCGGAGGCCCGGTTTCCGGCAGCCCTGGACGACGCCATGAAGGCATGGCGGTTCTTGCGGCGCAGCGGCTTCGCCGCCGAGCGCATCGTCGTCGGGGGCGACAGTGCCGGCGGCGGCATGACCCTTGCACTGCTGACAAGCCTGCGCGACCAGGGCGCCGCGCTGCCGGTCTGCGGCTGGCTCATTTCGCCCTGGACGGACATGACGCTATCAGGCGCGACGCTTGCCACCAAGGACTCCGTCGATCCGCTCATACATGCAGCCTACCTGGCAGAACTTGCCGATGCTTATCTCGGCCCCGGCATCGACCGCCACGATCCGCGCGTTTCGCCACTTCATGCCGATCTCAAAGGATTGCCACCTCTGCTGATTCAGGTGGGTTCTGCAGAGACGCTTCTTGCCGACGCGACGCGGCTTGCAGAGGCTGCCGGTGCGGCGAATGTCGCAGTCACGATGGAGATCTGGCCACGCATGATTCATGCCTGGCCATTGTGGAACGCCCGCCTCAAGGAAGGCCGCGAGGCTCTGGTCGCCGCGGGTGCGTTCATGCGGCAGCATATCTAGCCACCGGCGTCGCAGGCATCCCGCGTTCCCTCGTGCCGGCCTGCCTTGCCTCGCAGCGTCCGCTGTGCATGATCGCGGCAAGCAAAGCGGAAATTCGGGGCCCGGCATATGAAAACGGATGTCATCGTACTTGGCGCAGGGGTGGTCGGCATTTCAACGGCGATCCATCTGGCGCGGCGCGGCAAATCGGTCGTTCTGGTCGACCGCAGGGGGCCGGCGGAGGAGACCTCCTACGGCAATGCCGGGCTCATCCAGCGCGAGGGCGTCTTTCCCTACGGTTTTCCGCACGATTTCGGCGCCCTGTTCCGCTACGCGCTGAACAACACGATCGACGCGCATTATCATCTCTCGGCGCTGCCGGGCCTCGTGCCCTTCCTGCTGCGCTACTGGTGGCATTCCGGTTTCACGCAGCACCAGCGGATCGCCCATCTCTATGCGCCGCTGATCGAAAATTCCGTGAGCGAACATGCGGACCTCATCAAGGCATCCGGCGCTGAGGCGCTGATCCGCAAGGATGGTTGGATGAAGGTCTTCCGCACCGAAAAGGCGCGCGATGCGGCCTATGCCGAGGCAGAGCAGCTTTCGGCCAAGTTCGGCGTCAACCACCAGAAATTTACCGGCGAGGAGATGCGGCAGATCGAGCCCCATATCCGCGCCGAGTTGACGGGCGGCCTGCGCTGGACCGATCCGTGGTCGATCCTCGATCCCGGCGGGCTGATGAAGGCCTATGTGGCCTATTTCCAGTCTCTCGGCGGCGTTCTGATGGCAGGGGATGCCGCGACCATCGAGCACGTGCTCGAAGGCGAGGGCTGGCGGATCGCCACGCCCGAAGGGCCGCTGGAAGCGACCGACGTCGTCGTTGCGCTCGGTCCCTGGGCGGATACGGTGACACGCAAGTTCGGCTATCATTTCCCCCTGGCGGTCAAGCGCGGCTACCACATGCACTATGGCGCGGCCGAGGGGGCGAAGCTCAACAACTGGGTGCTCGATTCCGAGCGCGGCTATTTCCTGGCGCCGATGAACCGCGGTATCCGGCTGACGACGGGGGCGGAGTTCGCCAAGCGCGACACCCGCAAGACACCGGTACAGCTTCGCCGGGCGGAGCGGGTGGCGCGGGAATTCTTCCCGCTCGCCGAACGACGCGACGAGGAGCCGTGGATGGGCGCGCGCCCCTGCACGCCGGACATGATGCCGGTGATCGGCAAGGCGCCACGGCATGCGGGGCTGTGGTTCGCCTTCGGCCATGCTCACCACGGCATGACGCTCGGGCCGGTGACCGGGCGGGCGCTGGCCGAGGCCATGCTCGGTGAGAAGACGATCGTGGATCTTGCGCCCTATCGCCCGGATCGCTTCCTGGCGTAGCACTGGCGGATTGAGTGCGCGTATGCGGATGGCGATCAGAAGTAGCCGCCAGCTAACGTTCTTAGCCGGCTAACGAAGGATCCGCGTCGACAGTATGATCGACGACAGAGTTCGCTCCACGCCGTCTATCTCGCCGATCCTGTCGATCAAGTGATCCAGTTCGGCGATCGAGGCGGCCGCGACGATGGCAATCAGGTCGAACGAGCCGGAAACGGAGTGCAGCGCCCGCACCTCTGCGATCGCGTGAAGCTCGTTGGTGATGCGCGAAAGCGTCTTCGGCGCGATCGTGATCAGCACGTGCGCTTTTACCATGCCGCCTTCATAGGCGTCGGACAGCCGCACGCCGTAGCCGGTGATGACGCCTTCGCGCTCGAGCCGTTCGATCTTGGCCTGTACCGTGGTGCGCGACAGGCCGAGCTTGCGGGCGATGGCAGCCGTCTGCTCGCGGGCGTTCTCGCTGAGGATCGCCAGAAGCTCGCGGTCTTTCGCGTTCAGTGTCATATTGCTCATTGCCATCGTCATTCCGCCGATTTCTGCTTCTCAATATGCCAGATCTGCAGCTGTGAATCGACTCTTTCCAACGGCAGAATCACGATGAAATTCAGCCTGCGGGGAAAAACAAAATGAAAGACATCGTCGTTATCGGTGCTGGAAAAATCGGCTCCACCATTGCGCGCCTTCTGGCGCACAGCGGCGACTACCGGGTGACGGTCGCCGACCGTGCCGCTGACCAGCTTGCCGCCATCGAGGCGCACAAGGACGTCACCACTGCCGTCGTCGATATCGCCGACGCGGCAGCACTCGTCGCGCTGCTGAAGGGCAAGTTCGCGGTCCTGAGTGCTGCGCCCTATCACCTTACGGTCGCGATCGCCGAGGCGGCCGCCTCGGCCGGCATCCATTATCTCGACCTCACCGAGGACGTGGAATCGACCCGGCAGGTAAAGCGGATCGCGGAGAAGGCGGAAACGGCCTTCATCCCGCAATGTGGCCTGGCACCGGGCTTCATCTCGATCGTTGCCAACGACCTTGCCAGTCACTTCGATACGCTCGACAGCGTGCGCATGCGTGTGGGCGCGCTGCCGCAATACCCATCGAACGCGCTGAACTACAACCTGACCTGGAGCACGGACGGCGTCATCAACGAATATATCGAGCCCTGCGAGGCGATCGTCGAAGGCGCCCTGATCGAGGCTCCGGCGCTGGAGGAGCGCGAGGAATTCTCGCTCGACGGCGTCACCTACGAGGCCTTCAACACGTCGGGCGGCCTCGGCACGCTCTGCGAAAGCCTGAAGGGGAAGGTGCGGACGCTGAACTACAAGACGATCCGCTACCCGGGGCACGCCGCGATCATGAAGGCGCTGCTCAACGATCTCGGTCTTCGTCATCGCCGCGAGGTGTTGAAGGACATCTTCGAGAACGCGCTGCCGACCACGACGCAGGACGTCGTCATCGTCTTCGTCACCGTCTCCGGCCGCAAGGACGGTCGCCTGATCCAGGAGACCTACGCCAACAAGGTCTATAGCGCGGTCATTGCAGGGCGCATGCATTCGGCGATCCAGATCACCACGGCCGGTTCGATCTGCGCCGTGCTCGACATGCTGGCCGACGGCACGCTGCGGGCGAAGGGCTTCGTGCGGCAGGAGGAAATCTCGCTGGACAGCTTCCTGGCCAACCGCTTCGGACATTACTATGCGCAGGAACACCACGGCCACCGCGCGGCAGGCTGATCGCACCTGTAAAGGCATAGTTATACCGATTGACGCCCCGGCTTGACCGGGGCGTTTCGGTTTGAACGGCGCTGTGGTTGACGTGCAGGTGTCGGGGCCCCTAGCAAATGCCATCGCGTGCGGAACTGGCGGAGGAGCTGTTGTCTGTGCGGCTGGATCCGCTTCGAGGCCGAGGGAGACCCCGAAAGACCTCACACCTGCTCATGCGGCCTGTGCCGCCGGCACACCGGAGCGCTTACGGTTGCCTGGGTGGAATACCCGCGTGACCGCGTACGCTGGGTGGGGCCGGGCGGAGCGCCTTCCACCTTTCGTTCCTCGGATTATTCCAGCCGCGCGCTCTGCAGCCGGTGCGGCAGCTCGATTGGCGCGATCGACGACGAGCCCACCATTGCCCTCCTCATGGGCGGTTTCGACGCGATCGACGACAAGGCGCTCGCTCCTGAATACCATTCGTTTGAGGACGCGTTGCCGGAATGGTGGAGCGCTCATGGCGCCTGCCGAAACGCTGGGTCGAGCGCCGCGCCATCGCGTTAAGCGGTCTATCTTCAGACGCGGAGATCGGGATTTGGCGAAGCGCCCCTCGCCCCCCTCCCCGTCCACGGGGAGAAGGTAGCGGCAGCCGGATGAGGGGCAAGGCCCCGTCCTCAGCCGGCGGGACGTGTCACGCGAGCTTCGCGCACGCCTCAGCAATGTGCTTCAGCGCCTCTTTCAACTCCGCTTCCGAAGTCGCATAGGAGATGCGGAAGTACGGCGACAGGCCGAAGGCGGAACCGGGGACGACGGCGACGTGGGCTACTTCCAGAAGGTAGTCGGTGAAATCGGCGTCGGTTTCGATCGTCCTGCCTGCGGGCGTCTTCCTGCCGATCAGTCCGCCGCAACCGGCAAAAGTATAGAAGGCACCTTCGGGCGTACGGCAGTCGATGCCGGGGATTGCGTTCAGCGCTGCGACGACGAGATCGCGGCGGCGCTTGAAGCTTTCCTGGCGCTCCTTCAGGAAATCCTGCGGCCCATTGAGCGCTTCGACCGAGGCCGCCTGGCTGACGGATGAGGGGCACGACGTTGCCTGGCTCTGGATCACCGCCATCGCCTTGATCAGCGCCTTCGGACCGCCGGCATAGCCGATGCGCCAGCCGGTCATCGCGTAGGCCTTGGAGACGCCGTTGATGGTCAGGGCGCGGGCCTTCAGCTTCGGCTCAAGCGCCACCGGGGTGACGAAGCTGAAGCCGTCATAGACGATGTGCTCGTACATGTCGTCCACCATCAGCCAGACATGTGGGTAGCGCAGCAGCACATCGAGCAACGGGCGATAGTCCGCCTCGCCGTATGCGGCACCCGAAGGGTTAGACGGCGAGTTCAAAAGCACCCAGCGGGTCTTTTCCGTGATCGCCTGTTCGAGTTGTTCGGCCTTCAGGCGAAAACCGGCCGTGGCATCGCAGGGGATCAGCACCGGCACGCCGCCGCAGATCTCAACGATATCCGAATAGGAGGTCCAGTAGGGCGTCGGGATGATCACTTCGTCGCCGGGGTTGATGCTTGCCATGAAGGCGTTGAACAGGATCTGCTTGGCGCCTGTCCCGACCGTGACTTCGTCCAGCGCGTAGTCGACGCCGTTTTCGCGAAGAAACTTTGCCGCGATCGCCTTCTTCAGCTCCGGCGTGCCGTCAAGCGCGGTGTATTTCGTCTCGCCGCGATCGATCGCAGCCTTGGCCGCCTGCTTGACGTTGTCGGGCGTGTCGAAATCCGGCTCGCCCGCCCCGAGGATGATGACGGGCAGACCGTCACGCTTCATCGCCGCGGCGCGGGCGCCGATCTGCAGGATTTTGGAAACGCCGATCGAGGCGATCCGCGAGGCGGGCTTGAAGCCCGCCTCCTCAATCTTGGTCGCAATGGTCATAAGCTGCGCTTCCTCTATCCGTTCGCTTGCTCGATATCGCGCCTATTCGATATCGAAGGAGACGCCCTGTGCCAGCGGCAGGGCCTTCGAGTAGTTCACGGTGTTGGTCGCGCGGCGCATGTAGGCGCGCCACGCGTCCGAACCGGATTCGCGGCCACCGCCGGTCTCCTTCTCGCCGCCGAACGCGCCGCCGATCTCAGCACCCGAGGTGCCGATGTTGACATTGGCGATGCCGCAGTCGGAGCCGTCGGCAGACAGGAAGCGCTCGGCCTCCTGCATGTTGAGGGTGAAGATCGAGGACGACAGTCCGGCTGCGACGGCGTTGTGGTCTTCCAGGGCCTGGTCGAAGTCGGAATACTTCATGACATAGAGGATCGGCGCGAAGGTCTCTTCGAGAACCGGGCCGGCCTGGCTCGGCATTTCGACGATTGCCGGCTTGACGTAGTAGGCGGTGTCCTTTCCGGCTTCTGCCACGCGGTTGCCGCCGACGACCTTGCCACCCTCGGCCTTGGCAGCTTCCAGCGCCTTCTGCATGTTGTCGAATGCCTGCTTGTCGACCAGCGGGCCGACGAGGGCCGTGGTCTCGAGCGGGTTGCCGACGGAGACGCTCTCATACGCCTTCTTCAGGCGCGGCACGAGCTGGTCGTAGACGCTGTCATGGACGAAGAGGCGGCGCAGCGTGGTGCAGCGCTGGCCGGCGGTGCCCATGGCGCCGAAGGCGATGGCGCGGAGCGCCATGTCGAGATCTGCCGACGGGCAGACGATGCCAGCATTGTTGCCGCCGAGCTCGAGGATCGAGCGGGCGAAGCGCTTGGCAAGCCGCGGGCCGACTTCCTTGCCCATGCGGGTGGAGCCGGTGGCCGAGACAAGCGCCACCTTCGGGTTGTCGACGAGTGCCTCGCCGATGGCGCGGTCGCCGATCAGGACCTGGCTCAGGTTCTTCGGCGCATCGCCGAAGCGGGCGATGGCGCGCTCCAGGATGGCCTGGCTGGCAAGCGCGGTCAGCGGCGTCTTCTCCGACGGCTTCCAGACGACCGGATTGCCGCAGACGAGCGCGAGCGCCGCGTTCCACGACCAGACGGCCACGGGGAAGTTGAAGGCCGAGATGATGCCGACGACGCCGAGCGGATGCCAGGTTTCCATCATGCGGTGGCCGGGGCGTTCGGTTGCGATCGTCAGGCCGTAGAGCTGGCGGGAGAGACCGACGGCGAAATCGCAGATATCGATCATTTCCTGAACTTCGCCGAGGCCTTCGGAGGGAATCTTGCCGGCCTCGATCGAGACGAGGCGGCCGAGATCGGCCTTGGCGGCGCGCAGTTCCTCACCGAGAAGCCGGACGAGTTCGCCGCGCTTGGGAGATGGAACGAGGCGCCAGGCCTTGAAGGCTTCGTGGGCGGCCTCGATCGCCTTGTCGGCATCGGCGGCCGAATGGGTCTTCAGCTTGGCGATCTCATCGCCGGATACCGGGCTGAATGAGGCCATGTCGCCGCCCTGCCAGGCAGAGGCGGGTACGCCGAGCTTGTCGAGCAACTTGGCGGTTTCCTGTTTCACGTCGACCTTGGTCATCGTCCTGTTCTCCGTTGTAAGTGTAGTTTGCAGGCGGTCCGCAGACCGCCCGTGTTCCTAGAAGGTGACGCAGCCGAGGGGAGCCGGTGATGTGATCGCCTTCAGCCCCTTGGCCAGCCGCCGGATCTCGTCCGGCGTGTAGCGGTCGTAGAAAACCTGGTTCTTGCGGCCGATCGCATGTTCCGCGCTGTAGCTGCCGCCGAAGTCCTCTACGGCCACCTTGAAGACCCATTCCCGCAACGCGCTTTCAAAGCCTTCATCGGCAAGGCGCGGATCGTCAGCGGGGACGACGAGATTGAAGTGTACGCCGCCGTCGCCGATATGGCCGAAGTCGCAGATCGTCACATCGGCAAAATGCGCCGGCATCTCGGCCTTCATGTGGTCGAGGAAGCGCATGATGTCGCCGCGGCGGAATGAAAGATCGAAGGCGATCAATCGCCCGCTATGCTTCACGCCCTCCGACAGTGCATGACGCAGCGCCCACATCTCGTGGGGCGGACCGACAAACGCGTCGGCAAGCGGCGCGTCCTCGCGCTCCCAGATCGCGGCCAGCACCTCCTCCAGCACCGCGTCCAGCAGTTGCTCCCCCTCGCGCGGCGGCGAGGTGCGGGAGATTTCCGCCAGGATGACGAAATCCGGGACGATGCCGCCCTGAAAAGGATTTCGCAGCGAGGGGGCGTGGGCAAGCGCGGCTTCGACCGCATTTTTCGACATGCCTTCGAAGGCGGAGAGGTAGCTGCCGAGGGCGTCTTCCATCGCCACCAGCAAATCGGGAACGCGATCGGCCGCATCCGGCACGAGGAAGGCGGTGGCGGTCTGGCGCGGCAGGGGCTCAAGGTTCAGCACGCATTCGGTGACGATGCCGAAGGCGCCGGAGGTGCCGATGAACAGCTGTTTCCAGTCGACGCCGGTATTGTTCTTGCGCAGCCCGGAGCCGAGATCAAGCACCGTGCCGTCTTCGTCGGCGAGCACGACCGTAAGCCCCAGCGTGTTGCGGCGCACGTCGCCATAACGCAGGAAACGCGAGCCGCCAGTGTTCGTGGCGATCATCCCCCCCAGGCGCGGGTCCGCGCCGAGGTCGATCGGAAAGAACAGGCCGGCCTGTTCCAGGCGCTGGTTGACGTCCGAAAGGCGCAAGCCCGCGCCGGCGGCCAATGTCCTGTTCACCCGGTCCAGTGCGAAGGGGGCGGTGAGGCGGTCGAGGCTGAGGATGCCTTCCTGGCCCGAACTGTCGGGCGTGGAGCCGGAGACGAGGCCGGTATTGCCGGACTGCGGCACGAGCGCAATGCCGTTTTTCACGCAGTAGGACACGACGGCGGAGGTCTCCTGCGTCGAGGCGGGGCGCGCGACGAAGGCGGCGCGACCCTTGTCGTAGCGCGCCCCGGCCTCGTAGGCTGCCATGTCGGAAGGCTCGGTGAGAAGACCCTTCTCGCCGAGGAGCGCCCTGAGCGTCTCGATATGGTTTGCGTCGATCATCGGCCGACCGTTACTCCGCGGCGTCCGCCATGCCGGCAGCGCCAAGGCACACTTCAATAGAGGCCTTTTCAATGCCGGCATAGTGGGCGAACTCGTCAAGCACGCCGGCGCCGAGGTCGCGCTCGAACATCACCTGGTTGGGGCTTGCGACAAATTCCTGCGCCGCCTCGTCGCCGAGATTGGACTGGAAGATGCCGGCAGCGGAAACGGGCAGGAAGTCCTCGTAGACGATCGGGTCGAACTGCACGTGGCCGGCTGCGATCAGCGCCTCGATGTCGTCTCCGGCGATCCTGCCGGCGCGGCCCTTCTCGGTGAGCGAATAGGTGAAATAGCCAAGGCCCGCCTTGCGAATCTCGTTCCAGTCGTCCGGGAAGGCTTCAAAGACGCTCGCCAGCGCCGCTTCGTATTCTGCGGCATTGGATCCGTCGGCTGCGGGACGGGCGATGGCGCGCGTATCGTTCAGCAGCTTGTCGTAGAGCGCGCGACCCTTCGGCGTAAGCGCGATGCCGCGCTGCTCGATCTCACCGAAGCGCGCGGTGTGCGAGCCGGCCTTCCATTCGCCGCCCTCGCCGATGAACGACACCGGCTCTTCCAGCGCCTTGAACGACGTCTGGCGCAGCAGGATCGGACACTTGCGGGTCGGAGGGCCTTCGACGACCGCCTTGGGTGCAATTCCGGCGCCCGGCATCCGCGCCTGCACCTTGTCGATATCCAGCGTACGCGGGGTCAAATGGTTGATGTGCGGGCCCTTGAAGGATACGACGTCGGCGATCAGGCGATGAGCGTCGTGCAGGCGCTTGTACAGGTCGGCGCTGACGATTGCCCGGTCATGCCAGCGGAAAGTCTCCAGCACTTCGCCGACGAAGGCCTCCGCATCAACAGCGTCCAGCCCGCCGTCCTTTTCGGCCTTCTCGACCAGCTCGACGGCGCGGTCGGTAAAGATCCTCCGCCCCGCCAGGACTTCGGAGGCTTGCGCGCGCAGCGCTTCGTCGGCGATCAGGTCAAGCCGCAGCAGCGATGTGAAGACCCGGAAGGGATTTCGCTTCAGTGCCGCGTCGCCGACCGGGCGGAACGCGGTGGAGTGAACCGGAACGCCGGCGGTCGAGAGGTCATAGTAGCCGACCGGGTACATACCCATCACGTCAAAGACGCGACGCATCATCGAAAGCTCCGCCGGCGTGCCGAGGCGGATGGCCCCATGGCGTTCCTCGGAGATGCGCTCAAGCGAATCGGTCGCTTCAAGGCGGGCTTGCAGGTGCGGATCGGCCGCCAGCGTTTCCTCGTTGACGCGCGCGACCAGCGCCATCAGCGTGCCGTAGGCCGGGACTTCGTCGCGGTACATGGCCGACATGGAGGCGGAGAATGCCGAGCGGATGTCGTCGGCGGAGGTATGTATTCTTTCTTTCATGGCGGCCCGTCTCGTCTCGATATTACGCAGTTCCGGATGGAAAACAGCTTCACACTTTTCCTGGAATTGCTCTACAAGGGGCGAGGGCCCCGATCATTCTTAAAATGGATCATACCGGATCGGAACGCCGATTGATCGCGCATGTTTTGACTGGGTTGATGCGAGAGCCGAATGAAGTTGAGCCGCAGGCTGATCCCCGACGTGACCACGCTGCAGGCGTTCGAGTGTGCTGCGCGCCATGGCAGCTTCACGCAGGCGGCCAATGAGCTGAACCTCACCCAGAGCGCGGTCAGCCGGCAGATCAAGGACCTGGAAGAGCAGCTCGGCGTGCTTCTGTTCGAGCGCGTACGCCAGCGCGTCGTCCTTTCGGAAGACGGGCGCCGGTTCCTGCCCGAGGTGCGAAAGCTGCTGCACCAGACGGAAGAGACGATGCTGCGCGCCATGTCGGCGGCTCGCTCGGACCACAGCCTCACCATCGCCACGCTTCCGACCTTCGGCAGCCGCTGGCTGACCCCGCGCATCCCGGCGTTCCTTAAGAGATACCCGGGCACGGTGCTCAATGTCGCCTCGCGTTCGGCCCCCTTCGACTTCGACGAGGAGAGTTTCGACCTCGCCATCCATTATGGCCAGCCGGTCTGGGCGCGGGCCACCTGCTCCTATCTCTGCAGCGAGGTGATCCTGCCCGCGGCCAGCCCGGAGCTTCTGCAGCACTGGCGGCTGAGCGAGCCGAAGGATCTCGAGGCGGCGCCGCTGATGCATCTGGCCACGCGGCCGAAGCTTTGGGCCCAATGGTTCGAGATCAATGGCGGGGCGACCGAGACGGCCTACCGGGGCCATCGCTTCGACCAGTTCTCCATGGTGATCGAGGCGGCAGTGGCGGGCCTGGGCTTTGCGCTCCTGCCGCGCTACCTGATCGAGCAGGAACTGGCGACCGGCCGACTTGCCGTCGTCTTTGACCGGCCGATGCAGACCGACAACAGCTATTATCTCGTCGTGCCCGAAGGAAAGCTCGAAAACTCGCTGAGCCAGGCCTTTCGTGCCTGGATCGCGACCGAGGTCAATTGAGCGGCGCCAAGAGCCCCTGGATTCATTCGCAAGGTGAATGACCCGGTGCCGAAACAGCACTTTCCTCCTTGCCGGCAATGGGGGAATGTGCCGCCATCCCGAACTCGTCCATTGAAGAAGACAACCCATGCAGAACGATCCCCGCTCCCACGGCCTTTGGGAACTGACCGCGCCGCCCGCGCCGCCCACGCTGGCCCTCTCCGGTCCGGCCGAGGCGGATGTCGTGATCGTCGGCGGGGGGTTCACCGGCTTTTCGGCGGCGCTTCATCTCGCCGAGCGCGGGACAAAGGTGGTTCTGCTGGAGGGCAAGGAAATCGGCTTCGGCGGCTCGGGCCGCAATGTGGGGCTCGTCAATGCCGGCATGTGGACGATGCCCGACGATCTTCCCGGCGTCCTTGGCCAGCTCTACGGCGATCGCCTGCTCGATCTCCTCGGCAACGCCCCGAAGCTCGTGTTCGAGCTTGTGCAGAAGCATGCGATCGAATGCGAGATCAATCCCGTCGGAACGCTGCATTGTGCGATCGGCAAATCCGGCCTGGAAGAACTGCAGGCGCGGGCCGAGCAGTGGTCGCGCCGCGGCGCGCCGGTGACGCTGCTGGACGCGGCGGAGACGGCACGGCGGGTCGGCACCGACGCCTATACCGGAGCCCTCCTGGACAGGCGTGCGGGCACGATCCAGCCGCTCGCCTATGTCCGAGGGCTGGCGAAAGCTGCGATCGCGGCCGGCGCCCACGTTTATTCGTCAAGCCCCGTGACGGGAGCAGAGCGTTCCGGCAAGCGCTGGACGGTCAATACCGACAGGGGATCGGTGACCGCGGACTGGGTGATCGTAGCGACCAACGCCTATACGGTCGCGCCCTGGGCCGAGGTGCGTGCGGAGCTCGTCCATCTGCCTTACTTCAATTTCGCCACGAAACCGCTGTCGCCTGAATTGCAGAAGAAGATCCTGCCGGGACGGGAGGGTGCGTGGGATACGGCGGAGATCCTCTCCTCCTATCGCTACGACAAGCTCGGCCGACTCGTTTTCGGCAGCGTCGGCGCGCTGCGGGGCACCGGCATCGCGATCCACAAGGCCTGGGCGCGCCGGTCGCTGAAGAAGCTGTTTCCCGAGATCGGCGAGGTCGAGTTCGAGGCCGAATGGTACGGCAAGATAGGCATGACCGTCGACAACCTGCCGCGCTTCCATCGCCTTGCCCAGAATGTGATCGGGTTTTCCGGCTATAACGGCCGCGGCATCGCGCCAGGGACGGTGTTCGGCAAAGTGCTGGCCCGCCACATTGCCGGCGAGATCGTGGAGGGCGACCTGCCACTGCCGGTCACCGAGCCGATTGCACAATCCTTCCGCCCCATTCGTGAAGGCTATTACGAGGTCGGTGCGCAACTGGCGCATCTGGTCCAGGCGCGGGTCTGAGCGCACTGTAAGAAGGTTCGAAAGGAAGGCCCGCGCTTGGGAGGAAGCGCGGGCCTTCTTGTTTGCTTGCGGTGTGCTTGCTCAGCGCGTCGGCAGGCGCGGCAGGAAGATGGTCAGGATGCCGAGCAGCGGCATGTAGGAGCAGACGCGGTAGACGAAGTCGATGCCATGGGTGTCGGCGAAGACGCCAAGCGCTGCCGCGCCAAGGCCGCCCGCGCCGAAGGCGAAGCCGAAGAAGACGCCGGCGATCAGCCCGACCCGACCCGGCACCAGCTCCTGCGCGAAGACGACGATGGCCGAAAAGGCGGAGGAGAAGATCAGCCCGATCAGCACCGTCAGCACGCCCGTCCAGAAGAGGTTGGCATAGGGCATGATGAGCGCGAAGGGGATGACGCCGAGAATGGAGAACCAGATGACGAAGCGCGCACCGAAGCGGTCGCCGATCGGTCCGCCGAGGAAGACGCCGGCTGCGGATGCGCCGAGGAAGAGGAAGAGCATCAGCTGGGCTTCCTGCACCGTCAGACCGAAGCGTCCGATCGTGTAAAAAGTGAAATAGCTTCCGATCGAGGACAGGTAGACGTTCTTCGTCGTCGTCAGCAGGACGAGCACGGTGAGCGCCCAGGCGACGCGGCCCCTTGGCAGCGGAAGTTCACGGCTGACGGGCGGGCGGCTTGCCAAGCGCAGGCGCTCTTCGGCGTACCACCGGCCGACCCAGGTCAGAATGACCATGCCGAGCATGGCCGCGACGGAGAACCATGCAACGCTCGTCTGGCCGAAGGGCAGCACGATGAACGCCGCAAGCAGCGGGCCGAGCGCCGTTCCGGCGTTGCCGCCGACCTGGAACATGGATTGAGCAAGGCCGTGGCGGCCGCCGGAGGCGGAGCGGGCAATGCGCGAGGATTCCGGATGGAACACCGCCGAGCCGAAGCCGATCAGGCAGGCGCCGAGCACGAGCACGGGGAAGGAGTGCGCATAGGCGAGGAAGAACAGCCCGAAAAACGTGCTGCCCATGCCGAGCGGCAGCGAGAAGGGTATCGGCCAGCGATCCGTCACCATGCCCACCACCGGCTGCAGCAGCGACGCTGTCACCTGGAACGCCATGGTCAGCAGGCCGATCTGGACGAAGTCGAGCGAATAGTTGTCCTTCAGCAGCGGATAGAGGGACGTCAGCAGCGACTGCATGATGTCGTTCAGCATGTGGCAGATGCTGACGGCGACGATGATGGAGAAACTGGTTCGCGCGACATGAGCCTGCGCGACGGGTACGGCCGTCGACATGGAATCCTCGGTCCTCATTCAGATTTGGTTATTGTGTTTCCTCAAGCCTCCCATAGCGTGATTGCGCACGGCCTGCTTTTGTGCTCTGGTCCAATTCTTTCGAGAGTGGGCCAAAACATGCAGAAGCTCGACCCGAAATTGCTGTCGACCCTGAATGACGACCATTTGCGCAATCTTTCGTGGATGGAGCAGTCCAATGCCGACGTGCTCGTTCACAGCAACGAGATTCCGCATGGGTATGTTGTGCCGGTGCACAGCCACCGGCGCACGCAGTTCCTGTGCGTCTTTGCCGGTGTGGTGCTCGTCGCCACAGCGCGGGGGCGTTGGATGATCCCGCCGGGACACGCGCTGCTGATCCCGCGCGGTCTGGAGCATTCGGTGGAAATGTACAGCGATGTGAGCATGCGCTCGGTCTACATTCTCTCTTCACACGGCCGGGCAGAGGCCACGGTTCCTGTCGTGCTGGAGGTCAGCGCGCTTGCTCATCATCTTCTGGCCGACGCCATCAGGCTGAAGGATGAGGAGGGGGATGGCCGCCGCGAGGATCTGGTGATGGCGCTGCTTCTGGACGAGATCGAAAGGCTCACCGAGCAGCCTCTGGGCCTGCCCTTTCCCGCCAGCGGGCGGCTTGCGGCGCTTTGCCGGGATTTCATCGAGCGCCCGGTGCCGGGGGCGAAGATCGACGACTGGGCCAAGCGGCTCAACATGAGCCGGCGCTCGTTCACCCGGCTCTTCCGGGAGGAGACCGGCGTCAGCTTCGCCACCTGGCGACAGCAGGCCTGCATTTTCGCCTGCATGCCGCGCCTTGCGAACGGCGAAGCGGTGACGACGGTGGCGATCGACGCCGGCTATGAGAGCGTCCCAGCCTTCATCACCATGTTCAAGCGGATGCTCGGTGCATCCCCGCGGACCTATTTTACCGCCCGTCAGGCAGCTGTCTGAGCCCGTCGTCTCAAAAAGACAGGCCGACGACGCCCACAGGGCACTGTTCTTGGTCGACCTTTGAGATTAGGAAGAAGCTGCGGGACCCAGATCGGGCCGCAACCGGGAGCGCTGGCCGCACGGGGAGTGAGCGTGTCGAGAACAATTCTGATCATCGGGATAGGCGCAGGCAATCCCGAACACATGACCGTTCAAGCGATCAACGCGCTGAACCGCTCCGACGTGCTTCTCATCCCGACCAAGGGCGAGGAGAAGGCCTTCCTTGCCGACATGCGCCGCGATATCTGCGAACGCTACCTGACGAACGAAGCCACCCGCATCCATGAGTATGCCGTGCCGAAGCGCCGCACCGATGGCAGCTATGACGGCGGCGTCAACGACTGGCACCACGCTATCGCCAGGATCTACGAGGAGACGATCCTCGAGCGATCCGGGCCGGACGACACGATCGGGCTGCTTGTCTGGGGCGATCCGATGCTCTACGACAGCACGATCCGCATCGTCGAGCACGTCCGCGCCGCCGGGCGCGTCGCTTTCGAGCTGGAGGTCATCCCGGGCATCACCAGCATCCAGGCGCTCTGCGCCAGCCGCAAGATCGCGCTCAACCGCATCGGCCTGCCGGTGCAGATCACGACGGGGCGGCGGCTGTCCGAAGGCTGGCCGGAGGGGACGGGCGATGTCGTCGTCATGCTCGACGGCGTCGAGGCGTTCCGCACGGTGCAGGATCGCGACGCCGAAATCCATTGGGGCGCCTATCTCGGCACGCCGCTGGAGGTGACGATTTCAGGCCGTCTCGACGAGGTGGCCGAGACGATTTCAGAAACCCGCAGCCGTGCACGGCAGCAAAACGGCTGGATCATGGACGCCTATCTGATCCGCCGCCGCGACGGACCGGAGACGGAGGGCGAGACGTGAGCGCCGGCCTGCAGCGGACCGGAAACGCGCCGGCGGTACCTCAGGTCGCTGCGGCGTCCCCGCGGCGCGGCGCCTGCCCCTCGCTCGCAGCCCCCATGCAGACGGGCGATGGACTGCTGGTGCGGCTGCGGCCGAAGCGTCCCGGCCTGCCGCCGTCGGACTGGGTCCTGCTCGCACAACTTGCCGCAGAACATGGAAACGGCCTGTTGGAAGTTACTGCGCGCGGCAACCTTCAGATCCGCGGACTGCGAGGCGAGACTGTGCCGCGCCTTGCCGCAGCACTTGCAGAAGCGGGGATCGATTTCCATCGCGGCGTCGCGGTCGAGACCCCTGCGCTATCCGGCCTCGACCCGCAAGAGATCGCCGATGCGACGCCGCTTGCGGCTGCAATACGGGATGCGCTCGGCGGGCCGCTCTCCATGCTTCGGTTGGCGCCGAAGCTCTCGATCGTCATCGATGGCGGCGGGCGGTTAAACCTTGCCGACATGGTGGCGGACATCCGGCTGGATGCGCTGCGTGGCGGAGAGAGCCTGTTCTGGCGGATTTCCGTCGGCGGTGATGCCGACGCCGCACGCGCCGTTGCGACCGTCGCGGATGCAGATGCGCTTGCTGCACTCTCGATCATCCTGAAGGCGCTTGATGGAGCCGGTCCCGCTGCACGCGGGCGCAATCTTGACGTCGACGGGTTGAAGGAAGCGCTTGCCTCGATGGCAACCGAGGAAAGTTCGGGAACGCTGTCTGCATGTCCACTGTTGCCGATTGGTCGCCACGAAATCGGCATGCGCGGCGTGCTTGGCATCGGCCTTCCCTATGGCGCAGCCGACGCCGCCTCGCTTCAAGTCCTCATGCGGGGGCTTTCCGGCCTCGGGGCGACGGAGATCCGGCTATCGCCGCATCGGGCGCTGCTGGCGCTCGGCCTTTCCGCAGGCAAAGTGGAGGCAGCGACCGTACTGGCAGAGGAATTGGGGTTCTGGACCCGGGCCGACACGCCCGGAAATGCGATTGCCGTCTGTGCCGGTTCCGCCGGCTGCGCGTCGGGAAGCTTCGACACCAGGGCCGTCGCAGACCTGCTGACGGCGTCCGCGACGGACCTGCTGGACGGGTCGATGACCATCCACATTTCCGGTTGCCCGAAGGGGTGCGCGCATCCCCGTGCTGCCGGCCTGGCGCTCTGCGGCCGGCCGGAGGGCATCGGTCTCGTTCTCGGAGGACTTGCCGGGGACGCAGCGCTGGCGACGCTTTCGCCGCGGGCCATTTGCGACGTCATGGAAAATCTCGCGGCAAAGGTCCGCGAACGGAAATTGAAGGGGGAGACGGCGCATCGAACGATCGACCGGCTGGGAGCCGGAACGATTCTCGAAGCCGTCCAGCAGGGCAGGCAATGACAGACTACGACTACATCAAGGATGGCAACGCCATCTATGAACGTTCCTTCGCGATCATCCGCGCCGAGGCGGATCTGGCCCGCTTCTCCGAGGAAGAGGCGGATGTCGCCGTGCGCATGATCCATGCCTGCGGGCTGGTGGAGGCAGCAGAGCATATCGAGTTTTCGCCCGGCTTCGTTTCTGCCGGGCGGGTGGCGCTGCGGTCGGGTGCGCCGATCTTCTGCGACGCCGAGATGGTGGCGCGCGGGGTGACGGCCGCACGGCTGCCGGCGGAAAACGAGGTCATCTGCACGTTGCGTGATCCGCGCACGCCTCAGCTTGCAAGCGAGATCGGCAATTCGCGCTCGGCGGCGGCGATCCGGCTCTGGCTCGAGCGGATGGCGGGTTCGGTCGTGGCCATCGGCAACGCGCCGACGGCCCTGTTCTACCTGCTGGAACTCCTGCGCGACGGTGCGCCGAAGCCGGCTGCCATCCTCGGCATGCCCGTCGGCTTCGTCGGTGCGGCGGAATCCAAGGACGCGCTGGCGGAAAACGCCTACGGCGTCCCGTTTGCGATCGTTCGCGGCCGGATGGGCGGCAGCGCCATGACGGCCGCCGCACTCAATTCTCTGGCGAGGGCGGGCCTATGAGCAACATTCGGCGAGGACGTCTCTTCGGTGTGGGAACGGGACCGGGCGATCCGGAGCTTTTGACGCTGAAGGCGGTACGCGCGATCGGCGAGGCCGACGTGCTCGCCTTTTTCGCCAAGTCGGGCCGCACGGGCAACGGCCGGGCGATCGTGGAAGGCCTGTTGAAGCCGGGCATGGTCGAACTGCCGCTGTACTATCCTGTCACCACCGAGATCCACAAGGATCACGACGACTACAAGAGCCAGATCACGTCGTTCTACGACGCCTCGGCAGCTGCGGTCGCGGCACATCTGGAAGCAGGCCGCACTGTTGCCATCCTCTCGGAGGGCGACCCGATGTTCTACGGCTCCTATATGCACCTGCATGTCCGGCTTGCGGACCGCTTTCCGACGGAGGTCATCCCCGGCATCACGGCGATGTCCGGTTGCTGGTCGCTCTCCGGGCTGCCGATCGTGCAGGGCGACGACGTGCTGTCGGTGCTTCCCGGAACGATGGTCGAGGAGGAGATGTCGCGCCGGCTGGCCGACACGCAGGCCGCAGTCATCATGAAGGTCGGGCGCAACCTGCCGAAGATCCGCCGGGCGCTGTCGGCGGCGGGCCGGCTCGTCGAGGCCATCTATGTCGAGCGCGGCACCATGCCGGAAAGCCGGGCCGTCCGTCTCTCCGAGAAGCTCGACGACACCGCGCCCTATTTCTCGCTGGTGCTCGTTCCCGGCTGGAGCGGCAGGCAATGAGCGGCAGGCTCCATGTGATTGGCACCGGCCCCGGAAATCCGGACCAGATGACGCCGGAAGCTTTGCGCGCGGTTGCCGATTCGGCCGAGTTCTTCGGCTACTTTCCCTATATCGACCGCCTTTCGCTGCGGCCGGACCAGAAGAAGGTCGCCTCCGACAATCGCGAGGAGCTCGATCGGGCGCAGGCGGCGCTGAAGCGCGCGGCCGAGGGCGTGAACGTGTGTGTCGTCTCCGGCGGCGATCCTGGGGTCTTTGCCATGGCCGCCGCGGTCTGCGAGGCGATCGATGCAGGCCCTGCCGAATGGCGCGGGATCGACCTCGTGGTCGTGCCCGGCGTGACCGCGATGCTTGCCGTCGCCGCCCGGATCGGCGCGCCGCTCGGCCATGACTTCTGCGCGATCTCGCTGTCAGACAACCTCAAGCCCTGGTCGGTGATCGAGAAGCGGTTGCGTCTCGTGGCCGAGGCTGGGCTGGTGATGGCCTTCTACAACCCGATCAGCAAGGCGCGGCCCTGGCAACTCGGCAAGGCGTTCGAAATCCTGCGCGAGGTCCTGCCGGCACGCACCCCGGTCGTCTTCGGTCGCGCTGCCGGCCGGCCGGACGAGCGCATGCTGGTCATGCCGCTCGGCGAGGCGGACGCGGAGCGGGCGGACATGGCGACATGCGTCATCATCGGTTCGCCGCAGACGCGGGTGATCGCCCGCGAGGGGCGCCACGACCTTGTCTATACGCCGCGCTTCCTGCCTGCGGAGGCAACATGATCGACCAGCGCCAGTGCCGCATCCACCGTTTCCGCCACAGGGACATCATTGCTTCCGGTTCGTTCCACCATGACGACCGGCAGGCCGAGCGCGCGTGCTGCGGCGATTTTGGCGTAGGTGGCTTCGCCGCCACTGTTCTTGGAAACGATTGCGTCGATGCGGTGATGGCGCAGGAGGTCGATTTCGTCCTCGACGGCAAAGGGGCCGCGGGCGAGGATGTAGGTGGCGTCCGGCACCGTCAGCGGCGGATCGACGGGATCGACGCTGCGAACGAAATAGCTGTGATGGGCGGCTGTATTGAAGTGATGGGCTTCCTGCCGGCCGATCGCGAGAAAGATGCGGCTCGGTTCGGCGCCGAGAGCTGCCACGGCATCTGTGAGCGTGGGCACGCGCGTCCAGCGGTCGCCCTCGACCGGTCGCCAGCCGGCGCGCTGCAAGCGGATGAGCGGCGTGTCCGACATCACCGCCGCACGCTCCGCATTGGCGGAAATCCGGCGGGCGAAGGGGTGGGTCGCGTCGACCAGGAGATCGATGCGGTTGAGGCGAAGATAATCGCGCAGGCCCTGAACCCCGCCGAACCCGCCCGTTCGGGTCGGAGCCGGCTGGGGCGCGGGATCGAGCGTGCGGCCGGCGAGCGACAGCGTCACCTGAAGCGCGTCGCGTGGCGCCAGTCGCTCTGCCAGTTCGCGCGCTTCCGCCGTACCGCCCAGAATGAGGATGCGCATCTTGTCCACGCCTGATCCGTCCGCCCTTTCCGCCGCCTCCGCGCCCTGGCTCACCATCGTCGGGATCGGCGAGGATGGTCTAGCCGGTCTTTCCGACACCGCCAAGGCGGCAATTGCGCGGGCCGAGATCGTCTTCGGCGGCGCACGGCATCTGGAGCTTGCGGCGGAAGCGATCGCCGGCGAAGGCAGGACATGGCTGAGCCCGTTCGAGCGCTCCGTCGAAGCGGTGCTTTCCGCCCGGGGGCGGCCGGTCGCGGTGCTCGCCTCGGGCGATCCGTTCTTCTTCGGCGTCGGCGTGACGCTGTCACGGAAAATCCAGCGCACCGAAATGACGGTGCTGCCGGCTCCCTCGGCCTTCAGTCTTGCGGCGTCGCGCATGGGCTGGGCGCTGCAGGACACCGCCTGCCTTTCGCTGCATGGCCGGCCGGTCGATCTGATCCGTCCGCACCTGCATCCGGGCATGCGCATCCTGGCGCTGACGTCGGACAGCCACGGTCCGCATGCGCTTGCGGCGCTGCTTTCCGAAGCCGGCTTCGGCGGATCGCGGCTGACGGTGCTGGAAGCGCTAGGCGGCCCGCGGGAGCGGGTCAGTTCGCACCTTGCGCAACGTCCTGAGTTCGGCGAAATCGACATGCTGAACGTCTGCGCCGTCGAAGTCGAAGCCGCTGCGGGCGCGCGCGTCCTGCCTTATACGGCCGGTCTGGACGATGGGCTTTTCGAGCACGACGGGCAGATCACCAAGCGCGAAGTGCGTGCGCTGACGCTGTCGGCGCTGGCGCCGCGGCACGGCGAGCTTTTGTGGGATATCGGTGCGGGTTCGGGGTCGATTGGGGTCGAATGGATGCTCGCCGATCCCTCGTTGCGCGCGATCGCGATCGAGGCTGTGCCTGAGCGGGCGGCACGCATCCGCAGCAACGCTGCCCGTTTCGGCGTCCCGGGCTTGTCGGTTACAGAGGGCACCGCGCCGACGGCATTGGTCGGTCTGCCAACTCCCGACGCGATCTTCATCGGTGGCGGCGGCAGCGAGGACGGGGTCTTCGACGCTGCGCTTGCGGCGTTGAAGCCGGGCGGGCGGCTGGTCGCAAATGCCGTGACGACCGAGATGGAGGCGGTGCTGCTAACCGCCCATGGCCGTCGCGGCGGTTCGCTGATCCGGATCGACATCGCGCGGGCAGCTCCGGTGGGACAGATGACAGGCTGGCGACCGGCGATGCCGGTGACCCAATGGAGCTGGGTGAAGCCGAAATGATGGGACCGAAGGCAGCCGAGGGCAGACCGGTACGGCGACATAGCCGCTTCGGTTCGGTTATTGGGCCCGCGATGCGCCAACATTGAGGAAAGAGACAGAATGACCGTTCATTTCATTGGCGCCGGACCGGGGGCCGCCGACCTGATAACCGTCCGTGGGCGCGACCTGATCGGCCGCTGCCCTGTCTGCCTTTACGCCGGATCGATCGTCTCGCCGGAACTTCTCCAGTATTGCCCGTCGGGCGCGCGCATCGTCGATACGGCGCCGATGTCGCTGGACGAGATCGAGGCGGAATATGTCCGCGCCGCGGACGCGGGCGAGGACGTGGCGCGGCTGCATTCCGGCGATCTTTCGGTGTGGAGTGCGGTAGCCGAGCAGATCCGCCGGCTGGAGAAGCACGGCATCGCCTATACGCTGACGCCGGGTGTGCCGTCCTTCGCGGCGGCCGCAGCCGCGCTGAAGCGCGAGCTGACGATCCCGGCCGTGGCGCAGAGCCTCGTGCTCACCCGTGTCTCCGGCCGTGCTTCCCCTATGCCGAACCGCGAGACGCTGCAGGGCTTCGGCGCCACGGGCGCCACACTTGCGATCCATCTTGCGATCCACGCGCTAGAGCAGGTCGTTGCCGAACTTGTGCCGCTCTACGGCGAAGAGTGCCCCGTGGCGATCGTCGTCAAGGCATCCTGGCCGGACGAGCGCGTCGTGCGCGGCACGCTTGCCGACATCGTCGCCAAGGTCGCAGAGGAGCCGATCGAACGAACGGCGCTGATCTTCGTCGGACCGACCCTTGCGGCAGAGGATTTCCGTGAGAGCTCGCTCTACGACCCGGCCTACCAGCGGCGGTTCCGGGGACGGGGGGAGTAGGCCGGCTGGCCGCTCTCAGCCGGTCAAGGCAAGGAAGCGGTCGATCATGGCATTGACCTGGCCGGGCACTTCCAGCTGACAGAAGTGACCCGAGCCGACCGTCTGACCGACCATCAGGGCCGGGACGAGTTCCTTCAGTCGCGCGATGTCGCTACGAGGGGAGGGTTCGTTGGCGGCGATGTAGAGACTCGGCGTTGAGACCGGGACGTGGGCGATCGTTGGGTCGAAATCCCCAAGTCCGAGATAAGCCGACACCATCACGTGCTGTGGCGCCGCCGTCATCGCCTTGAGGATCTGCTCGCGGCGGTCTGCATCGTCTGTTGCGAGGAAGAAGGCGGAGGTCATCAGCTCGCGCAGTTCGTCGCGGTAGTCGGGCCCCCTCAGGCGTTCGGCGATCGGGCCGATCATCTTTTGGGCCGCGGCGGGCCGCGCGACGGCCGAATCGATCATGACGATGGCGCCGGGCAGGTCCGGTCGGCGGGCGGCGATGTCGTAGGCGACGATACCGCCCATGCTGTGGCCGAGGAGAACGGGGCGTTTCAGCCCCAGTTCCGCACAGATCCAGATCACGTCGTCGGAAAAGGCGGAGATCGGGTAAGGCTGTTGCGGTGCGTCGCTGCGTCCGTGTCCCCGAAGATCAAGCGACAATATGGCGTGGCCGGCGCGGGCGAGATGCGCGCGCTGCGGGGCGAGGAAGCTGTGATCACAGCACCAGCCGTGCAGGAGGACGACGGGCGGGGCGCCGCCGTCGTCCCATTCGTAGTAGAGCGCGACGCCGTCACGGTGCAGATAGGGCATGTGGCGAGTTTCAGCGGAGCGGGGCGTATTGTCAAATCAGGTGGCCGGCCAAGCCACCCGCAGCCGCGCACGATGCCGACCCGATATCCGGGCCCGGTATCGTCGGAGACGTCGGTCGTTGGCTGCGACCGCGCTGCCTACTCTGCCGCCTCGGCAATCGGCGCCGGCACGTAGTTCAGGACCGGCCCGAGCCAGCGCTCGACTTCGCTCACCGCCATGCCCTTGCGGGCTGCGTAGTCCTCGACCTGGTCTCGCTCCACTTTGGCGACACCGAAATAGTAGCTTTCGGGGCAGGCGACATAGAGGCCCGAAACAGAGGAGCCAGGCCACATGGCCATGCTTTCCGTCAGGCTGACGCCAATCTCCCTTTCAGCATCGAGCAGACGGAAGAGCGTCGTTTTTTCCGTGTGATCGGGCTGGGCGGGGTAGCCGGGTGCTGGGCGGATGCCGGCGTAGGGCTCGCCGATCAGATCGGTCGGGCCAAACGTCTCGTCCGGTGCATAGCCCCAGAGCTCCTTGCGGACATACTCATGCATCCGCTCGGCAAAGGCCTCGGCAAATCGATCGGCCAGCGCCTTTACGAGGATCGAGTTGTAGTCGTCGTTCGCCCGTTCGAAGCGCTCCGCAATGGCAATCTCGCCAATGCCGGCAGTGACGACGAAGCCGCCGACATAGTCCTGCTTGCCGCTGTTCGCCGGGGCAACGAAATCGGAAAGCGCCACGTTCGGCCGGCCGTCGCGCTTGGAGAGCTGCTGGCGCAGCGTGAAGAAGGTGGCGAGTTCCTTGGCTTGCGTCTCGTCGGTGAAGAGGCGGATGTCGTCACCGACGGCATTCGCCGGCCAGAAGCCGACGACGGCTTTCGGGGTGAACCACTTTTCCGCGATGATCTTGTCGAGCATCGCCTGTGCATCGGCAAAAAGCTGGCGGGCGGCCGGCCCCTGCTTCTCGTCGTCGAGGATCCTGGGGTAGACACCCTTCAGCTCCCAGGTCTGGAAGAAGGGCGTCCAGTCGATGTACCGGGCAAGCTCGGCCAGGTCCCAGTCCTGCCAGACGCGGGTGCCGAGGAAGGAGGGCGTCTTCGGACGGTAGGCGGCCCAGTCGGCCCTGAAGGCATTTTCGCGTGCCCTTGCGAGCGGCAGACGCTGCTTTTCCGCCTCGCTGCGGGCATGGGCGTCGGCCACCTTGCGGTATTCCGCCTTCAGCGTCTCGACATAGGCCGGCTTCATGTCGGCGGACAGCAGGCTGCCGACGACGCCGACGGCGCGGCTGGCGTCGGTGACGTAGACCGCCTGGCCGCGGTCGTAGCGCGGGTGGATCTTCACCGCCGTGTGCACGCGGCTCGTCGTCGCGCCGCCGATGAGCAGCGGGATATCGAAGCCTTCGCGCTCCATCTCGGCTGCGACGTGCACCATCTCGTCGAGCGAGGGCGTGATGAGGCCGGACAGGCCGATGATGTCGACCTTCTCGGCCTTCGCCGTCTCGAGGATCTTGGTCGCCGGCACCATGACCCCGAGATCGATGATCTCGTAGTTGTTGCAGGCGAGCACGACGCCGACGATGTTCTTGCCGATGTCGTGCACGTCGCCCTTGACGGTCGCCATCAGGATCTTGCCGGCGCTCTGTCGTTCGCCGCTGCCGCCGTTTGCCAGCTTCTCCGCCTCCATGTAGGGCAGGAGCACGGCGACGGCCTGCTTCATCACGCGGGCGGATTTGACTACCTGCGGCAGGAACATCTTGCCGGCGCCGAAGAGGTCGCCGACGACGTTCATGCCGGCCATCAGCGGGCCTTCGATGACGTGCAGCGGCCGTTCGGCGTTCTGTCGCGCCTCCTCCGTATCGGCCTCGACGAATTCGGTGATGCCGTTGACGAGGGCGTGCGCCAGGCGCTTCTCCACCGGCCATTCGCGCCAGGCGAGGTCGCGCTCCTTCGCTTCCTTTCCGGCCGCGCCCTTGAAGCGCTCGGCGATCTCAAGCAGACGCTCCGTCGCAGTGCCGCCGCCCTTGGGCACGCGGTTCAGCACCACATCCTCGCAGGCCTCGCGCAGGTCCGGCTCGATGGTGTCGTAGACGGCCAACTGTCCGGCATTGACGATGCCCATGTCCATGCCCGCCTGGATGGCGTGGTAGAGGAAGACGGCGTGCATCGCCTCGCGGACCGGCTCGTTGCCCCGGAAGGAGAAGGAGAGATTGGAGACGCCGCCGGAGATGTGGACATGCGGGAGGGTTTCGACGATCTCGGCCGTCGCCTCGATGAAGTCGACGCCGTAGTTGTCGTGCTCCTCGATGCCGGTGGCGACCGCAAAGATGTTCGGATCAAAGACGATGTCTTCCGGCGGCAGGCCGGCCACTTCCGTCAAGAGATTGTAGGCGCGGGTGCAGATCTCCACCTTGCGCGCCTTCGTGTCGGCCTGGCCTTTCTCGTCGAAGGCCATGACCACGACGGCGGCGCCGTAGGCCCGCACGAGCTTGGCATGGAGAAGGAAGGCTTCCTCGCCTTCCTTCAACGAGATCGAGTTGACCAGCGGCTTGCCCTGCACGCATTTGAGGCCCGCCTCGATCACCTCCCATTTGGAGCTGTCGATCATGACAGGCACGCGGGCGATGTCGGGTTCGGCGGCGATCAGGTTGAGGTATTCCACCATCGCCTTGGCCGAATCGATCAGGCCCTCGTCCATGTTGATGTCGATCACCTGCGCGCCGTTCGCCACCTGGTCGCGGGCGACGTCGAGGGCGGCCGCATAGTCGCCGGCGGTGATCAGCTTGCGGAACTTCGCCGAGCCGGTGACGTTGGTGCGCTCGCCGACATTCACGAAGGGAATCGTGTCGGTCAGCGTGAAGGGCTCAAGGCCGGAGAGGCGCATGTGCCGCTGGATGCTGGGGATTTCGCGCGGCCTGTGGCGCGCCGCAGCCTCGGCGATGGCCCGGATATGCGCCGGCGTCGAGCCGCAGCAGCCGCCGACGATATTGACGAGGCCGTCGCGCATGAAGCCCTCAATCTGGGCCGCCATTTCCTCCGGCGTCTCGTCATACTTGCCAAAGGCGTTCGGCAGGCCGGCATTCGGATAGGCGCAGACGAAGGTGTCGGCGACGGAGGAGATCTCGTCCAGATGGGCGCGCATGGCGTTGGCGCCGAGCGCGCAATTCAGCCCGATCGAGAAGGGCTGCGCGTGGCGGACCGAGTTCCAGAAGGCCTCCGGCGTCTGGCCGGAAAGCGTCCGGCCCGACAGGTCGGTGATCGTGCCGGAGATCATGACGGGCAGTTCGATGCCCTTTTCCTCGAAGACCTCGCGGGTGGCGAAGATCGCGGCCTTGGCGTTCAGCGTATCGAAGATCGTCTCGATCAGGATGATGTCGGCGCCGCCGTCGATCAGGCCGCGGACCTGCTCCGCATAGGCAATGCGCAGGACGTCGAAGGTGACGGCGCGGTAGCCGGGATTGTTGACGTCCGGCGAGATCGAGGCCGTGCGGTTGGTCGGGCCGAGCGCGCCGGCGACGAAGCGGCGCCTGCCGTCCTTTTCCTGCGCCCGCAGGCCGGCGCGGCGGGCGAGGCGCGCGCCGTCGCGGTTGAGTTCGTAGACCATCGCTTCCATGCCGTAGTCGGCCTGGGCGATGGTGGTGGAGGAGAAGGTGTTGGTCTCGAGAATATCCGCGCCGGCGAGCGCGTAGCGATAGTGGATGTCCTCGATCGCGGCGGGCTGTGTCAGCGTCAGCAGGTCGTTGTTGCCCTGCTGGTGGCAGGCGCAGTCGCCGAAACGGCTGCCGCGGAAGTCGTCTTCGACCAACCCGAGCGTCTGGATTTCCGTGCCCATCGCGCCGTCGAGAACGAGAATGCGCTCGCGCGCGGCTTCGCGCAGCGCATCTGCGATGTCCTTGCCGTTGCGGGGTGGAAGTTCAGGACCGAAAAGGTCGTCGAGGTCGGTCGATGCCATGGCAAAGCCCTCCGATGCAGCATGTCTGCATCGGAGATCACATAAAGATATGTTTATGTCAATATGCGTTTATGCGATTATGGCTAGTGCGGTCTGCCTCTCCGCCCGGCGAGCTGTTCGAAAAACGACCGCAGCCGGACGATATCCGGATCCCGATCCTTGTAGGGCGCGAGTTTTGTCAGTTCCTTCATGGCTTCGGCAGCGAGATCGGCACCACGCGGCTGCCACAGCAGCCAGGAAATGAAGACGGATTCGGGCCTGCTGGACCCGGACGGATTTGGTTCGACGGTGGCAAGCATTGATGTCCCCAATCTTTGAATTGGGGGATGACCGGACGCACGCAGGCTGATTGTCGCATCATGCGAAGCCGCGCACCCTTGGGACACCCCGCCCATGGACGTTAGGTATTCATCAGGGCAGGTCTCCTGGCTTGCGGGTCGTTGCGGCTGTCTGGCCTTCCCGGCACGGTCGATGTGCCAGTGGCTTGGGCGACAGCAGCTCGTCGCTTACAGTTGCGGGGGCAGCGCCGGCATGGATGCGTCTGAAGGCATCGCACCGGCTTCCCTCTTAGCTCCCGGACCGCAATCGATCCGAAAGAACCCTGATGGCCGAAACTGCCCCGGAGCGGGGAGGCGTGTCAACGCGGCAGAAGAGGATTTCGACCAGAAAGTTGGTCGTCCGGGAACCGGAGATGCTGCATGTGCGTTCAGGCCCGGTTCACCCCCGTTCGCGTAGGGCGAAGGCCGATTTTCATAGTTTACCAATTCACGGAGCAGAGCGGCCCTTGTCTTCCAGTCTTGTTGCAACTGCCTGTCAATGCGGCTAAAAATGCCGTTTTCATGCACCACGCGGCAACGATGCACATGAGCGTGTCGCCTGAGCCATCGCGCGCCTTGTCGAAGGCGCAACCTCTCGCATGTCCGCCCGGAGGAGGGGCCGATGACGCGGAGGAAGACGCATGAAGTCGTCTTGGCGCAATGGCGGCGCACCGATGAACTCGCCCGCCTAATGCAGGCCGGCCCGTGCCGGATCCCTAATTCTTGCTCGAACCCAGAAAAAGCTGATGTCTCTTCACAACCGACCACAGACTTCGTCGCGCGAGGCGGAATCCAAGCAGATCGACTACAACGATTCGATCCGGGATACGTATTTTACACTCGAGGAACTGAGCGCTTGCGGTGAGGAACTGGCGCGCAACGGCGCGAATACGCTGCCGGGCTATGCTCCGTTCGACTTCCGCGCGCGCCACCGGGAGAACGAGAAGGAGATCTTCCGCGTCTTCCAGACGACGGCGCGCGACGTCGAGGCTGGCATGACGATCACGCCGGCGGCCGAATGGCTGCTCGACAATTATTATGTGGTCGAGGAAGCCGTCCAGGAAGTCCGCCGCGATTTTCCGCGCCGCTTCTATCGGCAGCTGCCGACGATGAAGATCGGCGATACCGAGATCCCCCGGACGCTGGCGCTCGGCTGGCTCTACGTCGCCCACACTCAGAGCAGCGTGTCGCGCGAGAGCCTCACCGCGATCGTGGAAGGCTTCCAGAAAGTGGAGGCTTTCAAGATCGGTGAACTCTGGGCGATGCCGTCCATCATCCGTTTCATCCTGATCGAGAACCTGCGCCGCATTTCCAGTCGCGTCGAGCGGTCGCGTTCGATGCGCCGCAAGGCCAACGAGATCGCCGACGAACTCATTCGGCAGAACGATCCGGAAAAAAGCGTCGTCATCCTGCGGGAGGTCGAAAACCTCGTCGCCGACAACACCTTTGTCGCCCAGTTGCTCTACCGCCTGCGTGACGGTCTTCAGGCATCCGGTGCCGCGATCCAGTGGCTGGAGCGCCAGATCGAGGCGCGCGGCACCGATCTGGAAGAGGTGCTCGTCGCCGAGCAGAACCGGCTTTCTTCCGGCAACGTCACGATGAGCAACCTGATCAAGGGACTGCGGTCGATCGACGATACCGAGTGGCCGGTCTGGGTGGAAAGCGTCAGCCGGCTGGACGCGGCGCTGCGCGAGGGGTCGGACTATACCGACCTCGATTTCGGCTCGCGCAATGCCTATCGCGACACGATCGAGAAGATGGCGCGCCGTTCCGGCAAGACGGAATTGGAGGTCACGCAGATCGCGCTCGCCATGACCGCAGAGGACATGGCTGCCGGCAACGTCGAGGGCGCCCACGAGGCCAATGTGGGCAGCTATCTCGTCGGCAAGAAGCGCAAGCTTCTCGAAGAGCGAATCAGCTTCCGTCCCTCCATCCTGCAGCGCATCGTCCGCTTCGGCCGTTCGCTCGACTGGTTTGCGATCGCCGGGCCTGCGATCCTGCTGACGCTGATGGCGATGGTAGGGGTCTACTATTTCCTTGACCAGATGGATATTCCGGACGGCGCCTGGCTGATCATGCTGATCCTGTTCGCGCTGCCGGCCTCGGAAGGCGCGCTCGGGCTCTACAACACGCTCGTCACCCTTTGCGTGAAGCCGACCCGGCTGGTCGGCTACGAGTTCCGCGAGGGCATTCCGGAGGAAGCCCGCACACTCGTCGCCGTCCCCTGCCTGATCTCCAAGCGCGACCATGTCGATGAACTGGTGCGCAACCTTGAGGTTCACTACCTCGCAAACCCGCGGGGCGAGATCTATTTCGCCCTCGTCAGCGATTGGGTCGACAGCAAGGTCGAGGAGACGCCGGAAGATCTGGAGGTGCTGGAATACGCCAAGCGCGAGATCGCGCTGCTATCGGCCCGCTATGCCTATGACGGCCGCACCCGCTTCTATCTCCTGCATCGCCGTCGGCTGTTCAATCCGCAGGAAGGCGTGTGGATGGGCTGGGAGCGCAAGCGCGGCAAGCTTCACGAACTGAACCTTCTCCTGCGCGGTGACGGCGACACGAGCTTCCTGCCGGGCGCCAATACGGTGCCCGACAATGTCCAGTATGTGCTGACGCTGGATTCCGACACCAGGCTGATGCGCGATGCGGCGACCAAGCTCGTCGGCAAGCTGTTCCACCCGATCAACAGGCCGCAGATCGACCCCAAGACCCAGCGGGTCGTGGCCGGCTACAGCATCCTGCAGCCGCGCGTCACGCCGTCGCTGACGACCGGCGACGACGCTTCGACCTTCCAGCGCATCTTTTCGGCCAACCGCGGCGTCGATCCCTATGTCTTCACCGTTTCGGACGTCTATCAGGACCTTGCCGACGAGGGCACCTTTACCGGCAAGGGTCTCTACCACGTCGATGCCTTCGAAGCGGCCCTGAAGGGGCGCATCGAGGAAAACACGGTCCTTTCGCACGACCTCCTCGAAGGATCGTATGCGCGCTGTGCTCTGGTCACAGACGTGGAGTTCATCGAGGATTTCCCGATCCGCTACGAGGTCGAGACGTCGCGCCAGCATCGCTGGGCGCGCGGCGATTGGCAGCTCCTGCCCTATATCTTCAAGCCGTCCAGCGGCGTTTCCATGCTCGGCCGCTGGAAGATGTACGACAATCTTCGCCGCTGCCTGATCCCCATCTGCTGGCTCGTAGCCTCGGTCATGGGCTGGTACTACATGGAGCCGCGCCAGGCGTTGATCTGGCAGCTGGTGCTGATCTTCCTCTTGTTCGTCGCACCCACGCTGTCGCTCTTCACCGGGGCGATCCCGCGCCGCAGCGACATCGTTGCGCGGGCACATCTGCAGACGATCCTTTCCGACATCCGTGCCGCGAACGCCCAGGTCGCGCTTCGCATCGTCTTCATCGCGCACCAGGCGGCGCTCATGGCGGACGCGACGGTGCGTTCGCTCTACCGCATGTTCTTCAGCCGCAAGCATATGCTGGAATGGCGGACGGCCGCGCAGGTTCACAGTTCTGCCGGCGGCGGCATCGGCTCCTATTACATCGACATGTGGCAGGCGCCTGCGCTTGCCGTCGCCGCGGTCGCGCTTGCCCTGTTCTCCAAGACGGGCGTCCCTTTCATCGCGCTTCCCTTCGTGGCCATCTGGATCCTGTCGCCGGCGATCGCGTGGTATGTGAGCCAGTCGGCGGAAACCGAGGACCGGCTGATGGTTCCGGATGACGTCGTGGTTGAGCTTCGCAAGTACGCCCGCCGCACCTGGCGCTACTTCGAGGAATTCGTCACCGCCGAGCAGCACTTCCTGCCGCCGGACAATTTCCAGGAAACGCCGCATCCCGTTTTGGCTGAGCGAACCTCGCCGACGAATATCGGCGTCTATCTGCTGTCGGTGATTTCGGCACGCGATTTCGGCTGGATCGGCTTCGAGGAAACCGTGCGCCGGCTCGAGGAAACAGTTTCCACGATCGACAGCATGCCGAAGTTCCGTGGGCACCTCTACAACTGGTACCGCACGAACACGCTCGAGACGCTGGGACCGCGTTATGTCTCGGCGGTCGACAGCGGCAATCTCGCCGGCCACCTGATCGCCGTGTCCTCGATGTGCCGCGAATGGGCGGAAGCGCCCTCGGCGCACCTGCACGGCAATCTCGACGGCATCGGCGACGCGGCCTCGATCCTCTCCGAGACGCTGGCCGAACTGCCCGACGACCGCAAGACGGTGCGGCCGCTGCGCCGCCTGATCGAGGAGCGGATCTCCGGGTTCCACAATGCGCTGGCCGCGGTCAAGCGCGAGCACGAGTTTGCCTCGATCCGCGTGATCAACCTTGCGGTGCTCGCGCGCGACGTCAACAAGCTGATCGCCAACCTCGACCACGAGATCAAGAGCCCGCAGAGCGGCGAAGTGGTCAAATGGGCCAATGCCCTGGTCGCCAACTGCGAGGCACACATCGCTGACAGCGTGTTCGATCTCGGCAGTATCGAGGCCCTGCGCCAGCGGCTGATCGTCCTGCGCGACCGCACCCGCGACATCGCGTTCTCGATGGATTTCGGCTTCCTGTTCCGTCCCGAGCGCCGGCTGCTGTCGATCGGCTACCGCGTCGAGACGAACGAACTGGACGAGGCGTGCTACGACCTGCTGGCCTCGGAAGCGCGCCTGACCAGCCTCTTCGCCATCGCCAAGGGCGATCTGCCCACGGAACACTGGTACAAGCTCGGCCGCCCGGTCGTTCCGATCGGCGCGCGCGGCGCGCTGGTCTCCTGGTCGGGCTCGATGTTCGAGTACCTGATGCCGCCGCTCGTCATGCAGGAGCCACAGGGCGGCATCCTGAACCAGACCAACAATCTCATTGTCCGGGAGCAGCAGAACCACGGCAAGCGGCTCGGCACGCCTTGGGGCATCTCCGAGGCGGCGTTCAATGCCCGCGACCACGAGATGAACTACCAGTACACCAACTTCGGCGTGCCGACGCTGGGGCTGAAGCGTGGCCTCGGTCAGAATGCGGTGATCGCGCCCTATGCCTCGCTGCTGGCCACGCAGTACGATCCGAAGGCGTCGCTGGAAAACCTCAACGAGCTGCGCGCTCTCGGCGCTCTCGGCGTCTATGGCTTCCACGATGCGGTCGACTTCACGCCCACCCGCGTGCCGGAGGGCAAGCGTTGCGCGGTGGTACGCAACTACATGGCGCATCACCACGGCATGTCGATCGCGGCCGTCGCCAACGTGGCGTTCAATGGCGCGCTGAGGGCCCGGTTCCATTCGGATCCGGTGATCGAGGCTGCAGAACTCCTGTTGCAGGAGAAGGCGCCGCGTGACATCCCGATCATCAATACCAAGCGGGAGCCGGAAACGGTCGGCAGCACGCAGGCCGATCTGCTGCGCCCGGAAGTACGGGTCATAGAAGATCCGATGAGCGAGGATCGCGAGGCGGTCTTCCTGACTAACGGCCACTATTCGGTGATGCTGACTGCGACGGGCTCGGGCTACTCGCACTGGAACGGCCAGTCGGTGACGCGCTTCAAGCCGGACCCGGTGGAGGACCGTTGGGGTACTTTCATCTTCCTGCGCGACACCGCCACAAACGACTGGTGGTCGGTGACCGCAGAGCCGAAACGGGCGGACGGCGAAGAAACCAAGACGCAGTTCAGCGACGACAAGGCGGAGTATTTCAAGACGGTCGGCACGCTCTCGAGCGAGGTCGAGTGCATCGTGGCGACCGAGCACGACGCCGAGGGGCGCCGGCTGACCCTGCTGAACACGGGCCCCGAGGATCGCTTCATCGAAGTCACCTCCTACATGGAGCCCGTGGTCACGACCGACGATACCGACAACGCGCATCCGCTCTTTGCGCGCATGTTCGTCAAGACGGAAATCGGTCGCCGTGGCGACGTGGTCCGCGTCGAGCGCAACAAGCGCACGCCGAGCGAGCCCGACATGTGCGTCGCTCACCTGATCGTCGACAATGCCGGTTCGCGCCGAACGGAGATCGAGACCGATCGACGCAACTTCATCGGCCGCGGCCGCAGCCTTTCGACGGCGGCTGCCTTCGACCCGGGCGTGCAGCTGTCCGGCACCGACGGCTTTACGCTCGATCCGATCGTGGCGCTGCGCCGCGTGGTGCGCGTCCCCGCCGGCAAGAAGGTCAAGGTGATCTTCTGGACCGTCGCGGCGCCGAACCGCGAGGAACTCGACCGCGCGATCGACCGCTACAGGCATCCGGACGCGTTCAACCACGAGCTCATTCACGCCTGGACGCGCTCGCAGGTGCACTTGCGTCACATCGGCGTCAGTTCGCAGGAGGCCGCAAGCTTCCAGGCGCTCGGCCGCTATCTCATCTATCCCGACATGCACCTGCGGGCGGATGCGGCGACCGTGCAGGCGGGGCTTGCCTCGCAGTCGGCGCTGTGGCCGCTCGCGATCTCCGGCGACTTCCCGATCTACGTCCTTCGCATCAACGACGAGGTGGATCTCGAAATCGCCCGCGAGGCCCTGCGTGCGCAGGAATACCTGCGCCATCGCGGCGTGCTGGCCGATCTCGTCATCCTCAACGAAAAGGCCTCGTCCTACGCGCAAGACATGCAGCACACGCTCGAGCAGATGTGCGAGAACCTGCGCATGCGCGGCCAGTCGGACGGCATGCGCCAGCACATATTCGCTGTGCGGCGCGATCTGATGGAGGTGTCGACCTGGCAGACGCTGCTGGCCACCGCGCGCGCCGTCTTCCACGCCCGCAACGGCCGGCTTGCCGACCAGATCGAGCGCGCCGTCTCGATCTTCGCCACGCCGTCGACATCGGAGCAGCCGGAGGTGCACCATGCGGCGCCGATCCCGGCTGCCGCACGCAAGAGCGAGCCGGTGGCGCTCGACGGCAGCGAGCTCGCCTTCTGGAACGGCTATGGCGGCTTCAACGTTGAACGCCGCGAATACGTCATCAAGCTCCGGGGCGGCGAGGGAACGCCGCATCCGTGGATCAACGTGATTTCCAACGAGCGTTTCGGCTTTCATGTGGCCGCCGAGGGCGGCGCCTATACCTGGAGCAAGAACTCGCGCGACTATCAGATCACCCATTGGACGAACGACCCGGTGATCAACCGGCCCGGCGAAGCCTTCTATGTCAAGGATCGCGAGAGCGGGGCGGTGTTTGCACCGTTCGCAGGGCTGTCGCGCGATCCGTCGGTGCTTTTCGAGGCCTGGCATGGCCTCGGCTACTCGGCGTTCCGTACGGCCTCCGGCGGCCTGGAACTCGATCTTGTACAGACGGTGGATTCCGAGCGACCGGTCAAGTATTCGCGCCTGATCGTGCGCAATACCGGATCTGCCGAACGAAACCTGTCGGCATACGGCTACGTCGAGTGGGTCCTCGGCAACGCACCGGCGAAGACTGCGCCCTTCGTGCTCTGCAGCCAGGACGAGGAGACGGGCGCGATCCTTGCGACCAACCCCTACAGCCTCGACTTCTCCGGTCGTACCGCCTTCTTCGCCGCCAACCACAAGCTGGATGGCGTGACGACGAACCGCCGCGAGTTCATCGGCCGGGAAGGCGACATCGTCATGCCGGCGATCCTTGCCAGCGGCGCGAAGCTATCGGGCACGATGGAGAGCAATGGCGCGCCCTGCGCGGCACTCGTGTCGGACTTCACGCTGGCTGCCGGCGAGGCGCGGGAGTTCCTCTTCGTGCTGGGCGACGGCGATGATGCGGATGCGGCCAAGGCGCTCGTGAAGCAGGTCCAGTCCGTCGTATTCGACGACGAGCTTGCGAAGGTGCGCAATTTCTGGCGCGATTTCACCGGCACGCTGCAGGTCGATACGCCGGATCCGGCCCTCAACCTGATGATCAACACGTGGCTGCCCTATCAGAGCCTCGGCTGCCGTGTCATGGCGCGGTCGGCATTCTACCAGGCAAGCGGCGCCTTTGGCTTCCGCGACCAGTTGCAGGACACGCTCGCCTTCCTGACGCATCGTCCGGAACTTGCGCGCAAGCAGATCCTGAATGCGGCGTCGCGCCAGTTCCACGAAGGTGACGTGCAGCATTGGTGGCTGCCGGATTCCGGCGCGGGCGTGCGCACGATGATCTCCGACGACGTCGTCTGGCTCGCCTATGCGGTGACGCAATATTGCGGGTCGACGGGAGAACTCGCAATCCTGGACGAGAAGCTGACCTTCATCGAAGGCCCGCCGCTTGCAGAAGGCCAGCACGATGCGTTCTTCAAGCCCGGCCGATCGGTCGACGCCATCGCTCTCTACGAACACTGCGCCCGTGCACTGGACCTCGCGATTCAGCGCACCGGCGAGAACGGGCTGCCGCTGATGCTCGGCGGCGACTGGAACGACGGCATGAACCGCGTCGGCGAAGCCGGGCGGGGAACGAGCGTCTGGCTCGGCTGGTTCCTGGCTGGCACCCTGCGGGCGTTTGCGCCGATTGCGCGCAAACGCGGCGACAACCACCGTGCCGATGCCTGGCTTGCCCATCTCGAGCGGCTCAAGGCGGCGCTGGAGAGCGCAGGCTGGGATGGCGCCTACTATCGCCGGGGGTACTTCGACGACGGCAGCCCGCTCGGCGCGAACGGCGCCAGCGAATGCAGGATCGATTCGATCGCGCAGTCGTGGAGCGTGATGTCGGGCGAGGGCGACAAGGAGCGTGCGCGGCTCGCCATGGATGCAGTCCTTGCCGAGCTCACCGACGAGGAGGACGGCATCATCAAGCTGTTCACGCCGCCCTTCATCGACGGCGCCCAGGATCCCGGCTACATCAAGGCTTATCCGCCGGGCGTGCGCGAGAACGGCGGGCAGTATACTCATGCGGCGACCTGGGTCGTCATGGCGCTTGCCATGCAGGGCAGGGCCGATGATGCCTGGAAGTGCCTCGGTCTGCTCAACCCGATCAACCACGGTGCAACGCGCGAGGCGATCGAGACCTATCGCGTGGAACCCTATGTCGTTGCGGCCGACGTCTACGGCGAGGGCAATCGCAAGGGGAGAGGCGGCTGGACCTGGTATACGGGATCTGCCGGCTGGCTCTACCGCGCTGCGGTCGAGGGTATCCTGGGCATCCGCAAGGAGGCGGGCCGCCTGAAGGTCGATCCGGTGATGCCGAGCGGCTGGGAAGGCTTCTCGGCGGTTGTGACCTTGGATGGGGTTGCACACTCGATCCGCGCAAATCGGTCGGGCAACGGGGAAATTGTCGTGAACATTGATGAAACTGTCATAAAGGTTCCGCAAGAAGAGTATTCGCTCTAACTCGGATTCGGACATTGGGGCATTTCGGTTCCGGCACATGAGGCGGGGCCGCGATGCCCCGTTTCATGTCCAGCGTTCGGGAAGACATGCATTGACCTGGAAGACTGAAACGGCACCGGCTGCGACTGTCCCTGCAGCAAAGAGCCCACGGGATACGCGAATTGATGTTCTGCGCGCCCTTGCGTTGATCACGATCTTCATCAACCACGTTCCCGGCAATTTTCTCGAGCATCTGACGCTCAAGAACTTCGGCTTTTCCGATTCGGCGGAAGCCTTCGTGCTCATTTCCGGGGTTTCCGTGGGGCTGGCCTACCGAACCCGCTTCGCGGTCGGCCAGAGAATTGCCGCGAGCGCAAAAATCCTGCGGCGTGCGTTCACGCTGTATGTGGCGCATGTGATGACGAGCGTCGTCACCTTCGCGATCTTCGCCGGGGGCGCCCTGTGGTTCGCACGCCCCGATCTCCTCTCGGAGATCAACCTGCGTGCCGTCGTCGACCGCACCGAGCAGGGTCTCCCGAGCATGGTGCTGCTCGGACACCAGTTCGGCTACAACAACATCCTGTCCATGTATGCGGTGCTGATGCTGATGCTTCCGGGCATGCTCTGGCTAAATGCACGCAACCCCATCGCACTGCTGGGTGCTTCAGGCATTCTCTGGCTGGCGGCGGGCATATGGAACATTGCGCCGTCGAACTTCCTCGATGACGGCTACTGGTTCCTTAGTCCGTTCTCCTGGCAGTTCCTGTTTGCGATCGGCATCGTCGCCTCGTCCAAAGCCGCAACGACGTCCTGGCCACCGAAGAGCGCGGTCCTGACGGGGCTCTGCTGGGCCTATCTCGCCATATCGCTGGTCTGGGTGGTCCTTTCCCTCTGGTCGATCGATACGTCGCTGGGGCTGCCGGTGGTACTGACTGGCTTCGACAAGACCTTCCTGTCGGCGCCGCGGCTGCTGCACGTGCTGGCGTTCGCCTATCTGATTGTGACCATTCCGGGGATTTCCCGCCTGTTCGTCCTGCCGTCCTCTCATCCGCTGACGGCGGTCGGACGCCATGGCCTGGCGATCTTCATCTTCGGCACCATCCTTGCCATGATCGGCCAGGTGCTGATGTTCGTGACCGGCAAGAACCCCTGGTTCGGCACACTCTACGTGGCCTGCGGCATCGGGGTTCTGTTGGCCTATGCGCGCTACCTCGACTGGTTTGCCGGGCTCGGGCGGACAGGCGCACCCAAGGTGGAAAAGCAGGCGGCCTGAAGAGTGCTTGCCGATCCGTCGGCACATGCGGTTGAGACCGGTCTGGCCTGGTCGCGGGCGACGCCCGGATAACCGGCCTGCCTAGTGAGAGACCCAAGGTCATCGATAACGGGTGTCCGGGCAGCATGCCTTAAACGAAAAACGCCGCGCTGGGATGCTCCGCGCGGCGTTTCTTGCTTGATGGTTGCCGTTGTGTCAGGCGGCGGTTGTGTGGCTCTTGCGGACATCCTCGTCGGTCAGGATGCCGCTTGCACGGAGCAGCGCGGCAAAGCGGCCGTTGCTCTGGCTGAGTTCGTGGAACGTGCCCATCTCGGCGATACGGCCATGGTCGAGGAAGAGCACCTTGTCCGCCTCGCGCACCGTCGAAAGGCGGTGGGCGATGATGAAGGTCGTGCGGTTCTTGCGCAGATTGTCGATCGCAGCCTTCACGCGTGCCTCGGTCTCGACGTCGAGCGCGCTGGTCGCCTCGTCGAGGACGAGGATCGGCGCGTCCTTTAGGATGGCGCGGGCGATGGCGATACGCTGGCGCTCACCGCCCGACAGCCGGTTGCCCCGTTCGCCGACATGGGTGTCGTAGCCATTCTGGCGCGACCGGATGAAGTCATCAGCGGCCGCAGCCTCGGCCGCGCTCATGATCTCGTCCAGCGTGGCGCCGTCGCGACCCAGGCGAATGTTGTCGCCGATCGAGCGGTTCAGCAGGCCGGCATCCTGGAAAACGGTGGCGATGGAGCGACGCAGCGATTTGCGCGTCACGGTGGAGATGTCGACGCCGTCGATCAGTATCTGGCCCCGGCTCGGCTCGTACACGCGCTGCAGCAGGTTCACCAGCGTGGTCTTGCCGGCACCGGTCGGGCCGACGATCGCGACGGTCTCGCCGGCCTCCGCCGTGAACGAGACGTCACGAACGCCTTGCGTGGCGTTGGCGAAGTCGAAGCTGACGTCGCGGAATTCGACCTTGCCGCGCACGTCGGTCAATTCGGCGGCATCGCTCGGCTCTTCACGGTCCTTGACGGCGTCTTCGAGCGTGAAGAAATCCTCAAGCTTGGCGCGCGCCTCGAAAATCTGCGTAGCGAACGCCTTCATCTGGTCGAGGCGGCCGATCAGCAGCCCGGCAAAGCCGATGAAGGCGATGACGTCGCCGACCCGCAGTTCGCCGCGCTGGACGAGAACGGTGCCGATCACCAGGATGGTCATCATCGAGATCGTCGAGGCGATGCGGTTCAGTGCGCTGGCCAGCGCCCACCAGTCGAGGACCGGATACTGCGCGTTGATTAACTGCTGGGCGAACTGCTTCAGCTGACGGGTCTCGGCCTCGATGCGATTGTAGCTGTGCACGACCGAAACGTTGCTGATCGAGTCGGAGACGTGGGAAAAGACGGTGTGATAATGCCCCTCCACCGATGCCTGGCCATCGCGGGTCTTGTTCATCACCACCTTGCCGATGATGACATAGGCGATACCCAGAACCAGCAGCACGATGGAAAGACGATAGTCCATCGCAAAGGCGGTCGGCACGAGAAGCACCAAGGCGATCGCCGTCGCCAGATGCGTGCGCATGAATTCGAGCCAGAGGCCGAACAGCGTTTCGCAGGCGCGCAGCAGCGTGTGCAACGCATTGGAGGTGCCGCGCTGGCTGTGCCAGGAGAGCGGCATCGAAATGATCCGGCCGAAGGCTTCGGTGATCAGGCTGGCGCGGCGGCCGTGCGCCAGCCGGTCGGCCTCGCGGGCGACCAGGACGAAGGCGACGGTGTTGAACACGCCGAAGCCGGCCCACATCAGCAGCATGGGGGTGACGGAGCTGCTGGACGAGATGGCATCGATGATTTTCCCGAAAAGGATCGGCTCCGCAATCGTGATGACGGCGAGGACGACGTTTGCGACGACGATCGACGAGACGCGCATTCGGTAGACCGAAAGGTAGCTCAACGCCCGCGCATAAACCTGGAACAACGACACTTCAAAACCCTTTCGCGGTCCTGCATTGTGCGCCGCATCAATGTCATTCGTCTGACGCGGGCAACGCGGTAAAGTTCCGCCCCGTGGGCGACGTAAGGCCGCAGCGGGGCGTTTCCAGCGATGAGGGAATGCTATTCACCTGTCGATGAATGGACGCTGAACAGTCCGTTGCCAAATCGGCTCAAATTGCTAAACGGAACTGTGACGCGTGTTTTGTTCACGACGCGCGCGTTGCGCGCAATGATATTTTCAAGCTATTACGTATAGAGGGGCCGCGTGTTCGGTCGATTTTATAATGAACATCAACCTGCTCGCCCAGTTTACGGGGTTGCTCGACGAATTATCCGAGCGTGACGAGATCGTTGCGGAATTCGAACGATTGCTCGATCTTTACGGCTTTCAGCATTACGGGGTCGTGCGACAGCCAAAGCCCCATGAGGATCCGCTGAGCCTGGTTCTCGTCGGCCGGTGGCCGGACGGGTGGCCGGAAAACTACATCCGCAAGAGATACATCGTCATTGATCCGACCATCGTCTACCTGAACCACGCCCAGGCGGGATTTCGCTGGCGGGACTCATTCACGGCCATGCGCTCCAACCCCCATCGCAAGCGTATGGAGCGCATGATGGTGGAGGCACGCCAGCATGGTCTCGAAGACGGCTATATCTTTCCGGTTCACGGCAGGCGTGGGCTTTTGGGGGTCATGACGGTCGGAGGCAAGGTCGTGGACCTTCATCCCGCCGAGATGGGGCTGTTCGAGAACGTCGCCAAGAAGCTCTTCTGGAAGCTGCTCGGCATTCAGGAGCCGCAGATATCGGAGGCGCTCGCAGCCGAGGTGAACCTGCATCTGACGCGTCGAGAGATGGAGGCGCTGAGCTATCTGGCGGACGGTATGACCTCGCACGAGATCGCGCGCAAGCTGTCGATCTCCAACCACACCGTCGACTGGTACATGAACGGCATACAGGCGAAACTGAAGGCGAAGAACCGCCATCACGCGGTCTCGCTGTCGTTTCGACTGGGGCTGATCTCCTGACGGCGCAATTCGCGCAAAAGCGCCGTTTGAGGAAATTGAACTTCCTATTTTGACTCGCTAAAGTCTCTTCGCGGGTGCAGCATTCCCGCGTTCAAGTCCATGAGGAGTTCGACTTGCCCATTTCCAAAATCCTTGTCGCCAACCGTTCCGAAATTGCGATCCGCGTGTTCCGCGCGGCCAACGAGTTGGGTCTCAAAACGGTTGCGATATGGGCTGAAGAGGACAAGCTGGCGCTGCATCGCTTCAAGGCGGACGAGAGCTATCAGGTCGGCCGGGGGCCGCATCTGCAAAAGGATCTCGGGCCAATCGAAAGCTATCTGTCGATCGATGAAGTGATCCGCGTGGCCAAGCTTTCGGGCGCGGACGCCATCCACCCGGGGTATGGCCTGCTGTCGGAGAGCCCGGAATTTGCCGAGGCCTGCGCTGTCGCCGGCATCACCTTCATCGGTCCAAAGCCGGAGACGATGCGCCAGCTCGGCAACAAGGTGGCGGCGCGCAACCTCGCAATCTCGATCGGCGTGCCGGTCGTGCCGGCGACAGATCCGCTGCCGGACGACATGGCAGAAGTGGCGCGGATGGCCGAGCAGATCGGCTATCCGGTGATGCTGAAGGCGTCCTGGGGCGGCGGCGGGCGCGGCATGCGCGCGATCCGCGATCCGAAGGATCTTGCCCGCGAGGTGACGGAAGCCAAGCGCGAGGCGAAGGCCGCCTTCGGCAAGGACGAGGTCTATCTGGAAAAGCTGGTCGAGCGCGCCCGCCACGTCGAAAGCCAGATCCTCGGCGACACGCATGGCAATGCGGTGCATCTGTTCGAACGCGACTGCTCGATCCAGCGTCGCAACCAGAAGGTGGTCGAGCGCGCGCCGGCGCCCTACCTCACCGAGGCGCAGCGCCAGGAACTGGCCGACTACTCGCTGAAGATCGCCCGGGCAACGAACTATGTCGGTGCGGGCACCGTCGAGTATCTGATGGATGCCGACACCGGCAAGTTCTACTTCATCGAGGTCAATCCGCGCATCCAGGTCGAGCACACGGTCACCGAGGAGGTGACCGGCATCGACATCGTCAAGGCGCAGATCCATATCCTCGACGGCTTTGCGATCGGCACGCCGGAATCGGGCGTGCCAGCACAGGCGGACATCCGTCTCAACGGGCACGCGCTGCAGTGCCGCATCACGACCGAGGATCCCGAGCAGAACTTCATCCCCGACTACGGGCGGATTACCGCCTATCGCGGCGCGACCGGCTTCGGCATCCGCCTCGATGGCGGCACGGCCTATTCGGGTGCGGTGATCACGCGCTTCTACGATCCGCTTTTGGAGAAGGTGACCGCCTGGGCGCCGACGCCGGAGGAGGCGATCCGTCGGATGGACCGGGCGCTGCGGGAGTTCCGCATCCGCGGGGTTGCGACCAACCTGACCTTCCTGGAAGCGATCATCGGGCATGAAAAGTTCCACGACAACAGCTACACGACCCGCTTCATCGATTCCACGCCGGAACTCTTTGCCCAGGTCAAGCGCCAGGACCGTGCGACCAAGCTCCTGACCTATCTTGCCGACGTCACGGTCAACGGTCATCCGGAGGCGAAGGGCCGGCCGAAGCCGTCCGACGACATCGCTCCGCCGGTCGTGCCCTATTCTGAAGGACCGATTGCGGCGGGTACAAAGCAGAAGCTCGACCAACTCGGGCCGCAGAAGTTTGCCGAATGGATTCGCGGACAGAAGCAGGTGCTGCTCACCGACACGACCATGCGCGACGGGCACCAGTCGTTGCTGGCGACGCGCATGCGCACATACGATATCGCCCGCATCGCCGAGACCTATGCCCGCACCTTGCCGCAGCTGTTCTCGCTGGAATGCTGGGGCGGGGCGACGTTCGACGTGTCGATGCGCTTCCTGACCGAGGATCCCTGGGAACGGCTCGCCATGATCCGCGAGGGCGCGCCGAACCTGCTCCTGCAGATGTTGCTGCGCGGCGCCAACGGCGTTGGGTACAAGAACTACCCGGACAATGTGGTGAAGTACTTCGTCCGCCAGGCGGCAAGGGGCGGCATCGACGTGTTCCGCGTGTTTGACTGCCTGAACTGGGTGGAGAACATGCGCGTGTCGATGGACGCGGTGGCAGAGGAGAACAGGATCTGCGAGGCGGCGATCTGCTACACCGGCGACATCCTCAACGCCGCCCGCCCGAAATACGACCTGAAGTATTATGCCGCGCTTGCTTCCGAGCTGGAAGGGGCCGGGGCGCACATGATCGCGGTCAAGGACATGGCAGGTCTTCTCAAGCCGGCCGCTGCCCGCGTACTGTTCAAGGCGCTGCGCGAGGCGACAGACCTGCCGATCCACTTCCACACCCATGACACCTCGGGCATTGCGGCTGCTACCGTGCTCGCCGCGGTCGAGAGCGGCGTCGATGTCGTCGATGCGGCGATGGACGCGCTGTCCGGCAACACCTCGCAGCCCTGCCTCGGGTCGATCGTCGAGGCGCTGCGCGGTTCGGATCGCGATCCCGGGCTCGACCCGGAATGGATCCGCCGCATCTCGTTCTACTGGGAGGCGGTTCGCCACCAGTACGCCGCCTTCGAGAGCGATCTCAAGGGGCCGGCATCGGAAGTCTACCTGCACGAGATGCCGGGCGGCCAGTTCACAAACCTCAAGGAGCAGGCGCGCTCGCTGGGGCTGGAGACGCGCTGGCATGAGGTGGCGCAGGCCTATGCTGACGCCAACCGCATGTTCGGCGACATCGTCAAGGTGACGCCGTCGTCGAAGGTCGTCGGCGACATGGCGCTGATGATGGTGAGCCAGGACCTGACCGTCGCCGACGTCGAGAACCCGGATAAGGACGTGTCCTTCCCTGAATCGGTCGTTTCGATGCTCAGGGGCGACCTCGGCCAGCCTCCGGGCGGATGGCCGAAGGCGCTGCAGGAGAAGGTGCTCAAGGGCGAGGCGTCCTATACCGCAGTACCGGGCTCGCTGCTGCCGCCGGCCGATCTCGAGGCCGAGCGCAAGGCGATCGAGACAAAGCTGGATCGCAAGGTCGACGATTTCGAATTCGCCTCCTACCTGATGTATCCCAAGGTCTTCACTGACTATGCGCAGGCTCACGAGACCTACGGGCCTGTCAGCGTGCTGCCGACACATGCCTATTTCTACGGGATCGCCCCGGGCGAGGAACTGTTCGCCGACATCGAAAAGGGCAAGACGCTGGTCGTGCTCAACCAGGCGCAGAGCGAGGCCGACGACAAGGGCATGGTCAAGGTGTTCTTCGAACTGAACGGCCAGCCGCGCCCCATCAAGGTGCCGGACCGCAACCGCGGGGCTTCCAGCGCCATCCGCCGCAAGGCGGAGGCCGGCAACGCCGCCCATCTCGGTGCGCCGATGCCCGGCGTCGTCTCGACCGTTGCGGTCGCTGCGGGACAGGCGGTCAAGGCCGGCGACGTTCTGCTCTCCATCGAAGCGATGAAGATGGAGACGGCCCTGCATGCCGAGAAGGACGGTACGATCGCCGAGGTGCTGGTGCGCGCCGGCGACCAGATCGACGCTAAGGACCTGCTCATCGTTTTTGGCTGATGGCAGCATCTTCGCCGGCCGATCGAGGCTGCGCCCCGAAATGGAAAATCCCTCCTAATGAGGGATTTTTGCCGCATTGGCTCCGGCTGCGAGGCTCGCTCGCGGCGTTGGGACCGTTTTTCGATCGCGAGCAGCCGGCCTGGCCCTCGCCGATGCCTTTTGGTTGATTCTGTGGTAGCTGCGACAATGCCCTATGCCATTCGTACCGCCGAAGCCGGCGATGTTCCCGCCATTGCCGGTATCTACCGGGAGTCCGTTCTGCACGGCGTCGCCTCCTACGAGATCGAGCCGCCAACGCTTGCGGAGATGCACGATCGCTTTTCGGCGATCTCGTCGGCCGGATACCCTTACATTGCTGCCGTCGACAGGGGCGGGATAGTGCTGGGCTATGCCTATGCGTCCGCATTCCGCACCCGTCCGGCCTATCGCTGGCTGGTGGAGGACTCGATCTACCTGGCGCCCGAGGCGCGGGGCCGCGGCATCGGCGGGGCGTTGCTCTCCGAACTGATCACACGCTGCACTGTCCTCGGTTTCCGGCAGATGGTGGCGGTCATCGGCGGGGCGCACCCTGCTTCGGTGGCGGTTCACCGCGCGGCGGGTTTCGAGCATGGCGGGCTGATGAAGGCGACCGGTTTCAAGCACGGCCGCTGGCTCGATACCGTGATCATGCAGCGGGCGCTTGGCGAGGGAGCCAGCACCGATCCGGTGCCTGACGTTCCCTTGGCGCCTGCCAAAAGCTGAGGGCATGGACGTCCGGCGCAACGCTCGGCAATCGCCCCCCGCAATTGCGAAACTTGGCAAGCGGGCGTGAAGGCCTTATCCATCCGCAGCAAGCCGCCGTTACGGCCTTTGGATGGAAACGATGACGATCGACGTGCAACTGAGTTTCGTGAAGGTGGCCGAGGATTGCGGCATCGTGCGCGACGCGCCGCTGCCGCCGGCGTTCAGGGACAAGGCCTACAACGCCCTCTACGACTTCGAGACGCTGTTTTACGACGTCTACCGCTGCGGGGAGTACACCGTCCTTCAGGGGCCGCCGCTGTTCAACCTCCAGGACCATCTGGCGGCGACGGAGTTTTACGCCGATTTCACCAGAAGCGGCGGGTCTTTCATGGACAGGTCGTCAGGGGTGGAGTTTTGGCTGAAGGGCGATCGGCGCGATATCATGATCGACGGTCGCCTCGGCCGGCTGACGGCGAGGGTGCAGCCGGATCTCGGTCATGTCTTTCGCAAGAAGCGCGTTCTCTTCACCCTGTCCAAGGACAACGACGTGCAGTGGATCAAGGACTGGGTGCAGTTCCATGTCCGCATTCACGGTGCTGATGCCGTGCTGCTCTACGACAATGCGTCCACCGCCTACGGCGCGCAGGAACTGGAAGCAGAGCTCCAGCGGACCTTTCCCGGCGTCACCGTCTGTGTCGTCAACTGGAACTTCAAGTTCGGCCCGCGTGTGTGGCGCAGGCGCGATGCGAGCGGCAACGAGGTGCGAATCAGCTCGAAGTTCTGTCAGGCGGGCGCCCTGCAGCACGCCCGGTTCCGCTTTCTGCAAAAGGCCAGGAGTGTTCTTAACTGCGATATCGACGAACTGGTGTTGCCGTCGCGGGCCGGCGGGTCGGTCTTCAAGGCGGCGGAAACGTCGCTGCTCGGCGCCGTTCATTTTCGCGGCCGGTGGATTGGCGATGCCGGCGCCGGTCGTGGCCAGGAGGTCCCGCGCCACGGGGATTTCGCCCGCTACGATGCCGGGGACAAGGTCGGATGCCCGCAGAAATGGGCCGTCGTGCCGTGGCGATGCACCAGGGCGATGACGTGGTCTGCCCACCGGGTCAAGGGGCTGGAAAACTACTTCACCCGTTCAAATCGATTCGCCTACGGCCATTTCAGTGAAATCACCACGAACTGGAAATACAACAGGACCGCGCGCAAGGCGCCGGCCGATATCTCCCGCTATCAGGTGGACGATGCGCTCCTGCAAGCGATGCGAACGGCCGGTCTTCGGGGCGCGCTTCTCCCGGCGTGAACCGCCGGCCGAGATCGTTACGTTTCGACCAGCTTCAGGACCTTGTCGAAGACCTTCAGCACCTGCTGCAATTCACGGCCCCGCTTGAGGATCAGGCCGTGGGTGTTGACGACGCTGTAGGCGCCCTGCCTGGTGGCGAGCTTGGGGTTCTTCTCGACGCGGTAGAGCGGCATTTCGCCCGAGCGCTTGAAAATCGAGAACACTGCCTTTTCGGGGCTATGGTCGATCGCGTAGTCACGCCACTCGCCTTCCCCGACCATCCGTCCGTAGATCCTCAGGATCAGGTCCAGTTCCTTGCGGTGGAATGTGACCGGAAGCGGGTCCTTGTTGCTGCGATAGTCCCGGAGATCGACGACCACGTTCGACCTCTGGGCGGCAGCTTCTCCCGGCGGCAAATCCGGCTGGTCTGTCATCGATTCTCCGCACTTCGTCGATGTCATTTCGATGACAGTGTGCCCTAGCTGGGCGGAAATGCAAGCATGGAGACCGGCCGTCAGAGGGCGCGGCGACGGCGGTTCGCGGCAAGCGGTTCAATTTTCCAGTGGAATTTTTTCGCTGGCGGACGAAGCGGTTCGCGTCGCGATTTCGTGCATATCGGGCACTGTGTGCGGTTTCGAAACAGGCCGAGCGTACCGTTGTTAACCACTACGGCACGGCAAAAAGCGAACTTGCCCCATTTCAGACAAATCCGCGCCCCATTTTTCAGAGAAAGTTTCTTCGCTGTCCCGCAGCCGACCGCTTTGCATGTGCGGGAAATCGGTCGGCCTTAGGGGATTTGCGTCGAAGCTTTTCCTGTATTCCGTTGCCGGATGCTTCGTCAAGGTCCGGTCCGGCGTGTCTTCGAACCCTCAAGCCCCAGCCCCTCGAAGATCCCGGTCCGGACCCCTCCATCCTTGACAATCACTTTCGGTTCGCTGTCTGCGGCAGCTTCGGCGTCATGACGGTCGCCCCCAAAATGGCGCCCGGCGTGTCTGCCGCCTTCATCCGCTGCAGGAGGATTGCGCATCCACCCGTTCCCTTCTGGTGCAGGATGCTTGCGGGCAGTACCAGGGTCGTCTCCTTGCCTTCCCACATGCCGATCGTCTCCATGTCGGTGACGGCGTGCCAGTAGGAAACCCTCCGTCCGCGATTTTCGCCTTCCTTGATCTCCACCGACTGCGGGTCGTTGAAGTAGGCGACCATCACATTGGCCTTGCCGTGGCCGCTGCCGATCCGGATGCGGATTTCGTCCTGAACGATGTCTGCGGATACGTCCACCGATAGCCCCCGCCCTTGCGTGCTCAGGGTCTCGATCTGGTCGCGGATCTGGCCCAGTTCACCGCCGTTGACGTGTTCGCGCCCGTTGATCACCGCCTGAGGCGTGTAGACGCTGCTGCGGCCGAACATGCGCGCATAGGAATACTGGCGCTCCGTGTTCTCCTTGCTGGAGAGCGTGTCGGCCCAGCCGAGATAGTTCCAGTAGTCGACGTGATAGGCCAGGGCGACGACGTCGCCGTCGCGGATCAATGTTTCCAGCGCCTGGTCTGCCTTGGGACAGGACGAGCATCCCTGGCTGGTGAACAGTTCGACGATGCCCTTCGGCTGCTTCGGTTCCTGTGCCAGCGCGCCGGTGGCCGACGGCAGGGCCGCCAGCAAGCTCGTAACACAACCTATGATCAGCAGTCGGGGCATGTGTTGTTCCGGGAAATTCAGGCGAAGTGCCTGTTGTCGGCAATCGTCATACCCGCTCGGACAGTCAACAGGAAGTCACGATGGAGTGAGACTCAAGGTCTCGGAAGTATGGCCCAAAAAGAAATGCCGGGGCAACTGCCCCGGCATCTCATCGCCCAGTCATCCTGTCGAAATCAGGCTGCGAGATCGCGCAAGACCGTCTGCAGGATGCCGCCATTGTTCATGTAGGTGACCTCGTCGAGCGTATCGATGCGGCAGAGGAGCGGAACCTCCCTCACCGTGCCGTCGGAGTAGGTGATCTTGGCGATCTTCTTCTCGCGCGGCTTGATTTCGCCCTCAAGGCCGTCGATCTCGACGAGCTCGTCGCCCTTGAGGTCGAGGCTCGCCCAGGTCGTGCCTTCCTCGAAGACGAAGGGCACGACGCCCATGCCGACGAGGTTGGACCGGTGGATGCGCTCGAAGGACTGGGCGATCACGGCCTTGACGCCGAGCAGGTTGGTGCCCTTGGCCGCCCAGTCGCGCGAGGAGCCGTTGCCGTATTCGACGCCGGCGAAGATGACGAGCGGAACGCCCTCGGCCTTGTATTTCATGGCCGCGTCGTAGATCGACATCTCTTCCTTGGACGGATAATGGATGGTGTAGCCACCTTCCTTGCCGTTCGGGCCGAGCATGTGGTTGCGGATGCGGATGTTGGCAAAGGTGCCGCGCATCATCACCTCATGGTTGCCGCGACGGGTGCCGTACTGGTTGAAGTCAGCGACCTGCACGCCATTGTCGAGCAGGTAGGCCCCGGCCGGGGAAGCGGCCTTGATGGAGCCCGCCGGCGAGATGTGATCGGTGGTGATCTTGTCGCCGAAGAGGCCGAGGACGCGTGCGCCCTTGATGTTCTTCAGGCCGGTGCCCTTCTTGCCCATGCCGACGAAGTAGGGCGGGTTCTGCACGTAGGTCGACTTGTCGTCCCAGGCATAGGTCTGGCCCGCCGGTACCTGCACCGCCTGCCAGTTGGCGTCGCCCTTGAACACGTCTGCGTATTTCGACGCGTAGAGCTCGCGGGTCACGTACTTCAGGATGAATTCCTGGATCTCGTGCGACGTCGGCCAGATGTCCTTGAGGTAGACCGGCTTGCCGTCCTTGTCCTCGCCGATCGGCTCCTTGGTCAGGTCCTTCTGGACCGTGCCGGCCAGCGCGTAGGCGACGACCAGCGGCGGGGAGGCCAGGTAGTTCGCCTGGACGTCCGGGGAGATGCGGCCTTCGAAGTTGCGGTTGCCCGACAGGACGCCGGCCGTGATCAGGCCCTTGTCGTTGATCGTCTTGGAGATCGGCGCCGGCAGCGGACCGGAGTTGCCGATGCAGGTCGTGCAGCCGAAGCCGACGAGGTTGAAGCCGAGCGCGTCGAGGTCCTTCTGCAGGCCGGACTTGGCAAGGTACTCGCCGACCACCTGCGATCCGGGCGCCAGCGAGGTCTTGACCCACGGCTTGGTCTTCAGGCCCTTGGCGACGGCGTTGCGGGCGAGGAGGCCGGCAGCGATCAGGACGCTGGGGTTAGAGGTGTTCGTGCACGAGGTGATCGCAGCAATCGCGACGTCGCCATGGCCGAGATCGAAGTCCGTGCCTTCGACCGCGTAGCGGTTTTCAAGCTGGCCCGGCTTCTTGTAGTCGTTTTCGAGCGCGGTCGCGAAGTTCGGTGCGATCGTCTCGAGCGGCAGGCGGCCTTCGGGGCGCTTCGGGCCGGCCATCGAGGGCACGACGTCGCCGAGGTCGAGTTCGAGCGTGTCGGTGAAGACGAGGTCTGAGCCGTCGCCCTCACGCCACATGCCCTGCGCCTTGGAATAGGCTTCGACGAGCGCGATGCGGCTCTCTTCGCGCCCGGACATGGTGAGGTAGTTGACGGTCTCGCCGTCGACCGGGAAGAAGCCGCAGGTGGCGCCGTATTCCGGGCCCATGTTGCCGATGGTGGCGCGGTCGGCGAGCGTCATGTTGTCGAGGCCGGGGCCGAAGAATTCGACGAACTTGGAAACCACGCCCCACTTGCGCAGCATCTGCACGACGGTGAGCACGAGGTCGGTGGCGGTGACGCCTTCCTTCAGCTTGCCGGTCAGCTTGAAGCCGATGACCTCAGGCAAGAGCATGGAGACCGGCTGGCCCAGCATGGCGGCTTCCGCCTCGATGCCGCCCACGCCCCAGCCGAGAACGCCAAGGCCGTTGATCATCGTGGTGTGGCTGTCGGTGCCAACGCAGGTGTCGGGATAGGCGATCGTCTCGCCGTCCTCTTCCTTGGTCCAGACGGTCTGGCCGAGATATTCGAGGTTGACCTGGTGGCAGATGCCGGTGCCGGGGGGAACGACGCGGAAGTTCTTGAACGCCTGCTGTCCCCACTTGAGGAAGCGGTAGCGCTCGCCGTTGCGCTCGTATTCGAGCTCGACGTTGCGGGCAAAGGCGGTCGCGGTGCCGAATTCGTCGACGATGACGGAGTGGTCGATGACGAGGTCGACGGGGACGAGCGGGTTGATCTTCTCCGGATCACCGCCCAGCGCCTTGATGCCGTCACGCATGGCGGCGAGGTCGACGACGGCGGGAACACCGGTGAAGTCCTGCATCAGCACGCGTGCCGGACGGTAGGCGATCTCGCTCTCGACGAGGCCCTTGTTCGTCAGCCAGGCGGCGACGCTTTCGATGTCCTTCTTCGTGACCGAGCGGCCATCCTCGTTGCGCAGCAGGTTCTCCAGCAGAACCTTCATCGAATAGGGAAGCTTCGAGACGCCGGCGAGGCCGTTGGCTTCGGCCTTGGGGAGGCTGTAGTAAACGTAGTCGACATCGCCGACCTTGAGCGTCGAGCGACAGTTGAAGCTGTCTAGGGATTTGGACACTTTGTACCCCGTTCCGTCTGGTCGCCAAAAGCTGACGTACGAACGCCCGTGCGCCTGGGAAGCGCGAAATGGGATGCGGGTGCGGCCATTTCCGCTGTCCGTACGCGGAAATCATTCCGGGTTCGGCGCTTGGATGAAAATCACGCCGACCGCTGGCGTGTTGCCGGCCTTATAGATAATTTCTAAGGAACGATCCAGAGCGCCGATGTATGGATCGGGAGAATTTTTTTGCAGTGCGACCAAGGTCGTAAAGGGAAAGTGAAAGCCGATGCGCCTCGTTGCCGAGGGCCTGAGTGCGAGACGGGGCGAAGACCTGATCTTCCGGGATGTGTCGTTTGACATCGGCGTCGGCGAGACGCTGGTTGTGAAGGGGCCGAACGGGTCCGGCAAGTCGACCCTGCTGCGGGTGGTCGCCGGCCTGCTGCCGCGCGAATCCGGCAAGATCATGCTTGCCGGCGGCGAGGGGCAAGGCTTCGACACCGTTGCCGGCGCCTGCCACTATCTCGGCCATCGCAACGCGATGAAACGGGAGCTGACGGTCGAGGAGAACCTGCGCTTCTGGAAGGACTTCCTCGGTGATTCGGACGGCGGCGCCGGCGTCGCGATCGATGAGGCGGCAGACGCCGTCGGCCTCGGCAGCATCCTGCACCTGCCCTTCGGTTACCTCTCCGCCGGCCAGCAGCGGCGCATGGCCATGGCGAAGCTGCTCGTCGCCTGGCGGCCGGTGTGGATCCTCGACGAGCCGACCGCGGCGCTGGACGCCGCAGCCGAGGCAATGTTCGCGGGGCTGGTCAAGGGGCATCTCTCGCGCGGCGGGCTGGCCCTGGCCGCGACGCACCAGCCGCTGGGGCTGGGGGCGGTAAACGAGCTGCACATGAAGGGCTTTGCCGTGGATTCCGCGGAGGCCTGGGCGTGAGGACTGTCTTATTTGGCGCATCGGCCGGCAAAAGGAATTTGACCCTGACCGCGACCCGCGTCCCGAAGGGGGGGAGAGGGGGTAGCGAATACGCCGCCGGCAGTCGCTTTTTTCGCCGCTGGCGGGGAAAATGTGCCGGCGGTCGGATAAAGGGCCGGTGCGGCTCAGTGCGGATTCGCGAAAGGACGCGGGCATGACCGCGCTCCTCTTCCGTGACCTCAAGCTTGCCGTGCGCGCCGGGGGCGGCGCGATGATCGGGGTCTTGTTCTTCATGACCGTGGTGGCCGTCATCCCCTTCGGCGTCGGGCCGGATCTCAACCTGCTCGCCCGCATCGGCCCGGCGATCCTGTGGATCGGGGCACTGCTCGCCGCCCTTCTCGGCCTCGACCGGCTGTTCCAGGCGGAGCGCGAGGACGGGTCTCTCGACCTGCTCCTGATGCAGGAGACGCCGCTGGTGCTGACGGTGCTGGTGAAGTGCCTGGCGCACTGGCTCGCGACCGGCCTGCCGCTGGTGCTCGCCTCTCCGCTTCTGTCGCTCTTCATGAACATGGACGCGGCGGCGATCGGGGCGACTATGCTGACGCTGCTTGTGGGAACGCCGGCGATCACGTTCATCGGGGCTGCGGGGGCGGCGATCGCCGTCGCCCTGCCGCGCGGCGGGCTGCTTGTTTCGATCCTCGTGCTGCCGCTGGCGATCCCGGTGCTGATCTTCGGCGTCAGCGCCGTCTATGCCGCCGTTCAGGAGCCGGCGCCGTTCTTGCCGCCGTTTCTGTTTTTGACCGCGCTGACGCTGGTCTTCGCCGTCATCGGGCCGGTGGCTGCGGCCGCGGCGCTTCGCGCGTCGACGGATTGACGCAAATGTGATTGATTCCGGTCAATTGAAGCCTGGCGGGTAACGCGGTAAACAAGGCCCATGAGCGAACAGAGCCTGGCCATCCGCAAGTTTTCCGACCTCGCCAACCCGACGCGGTTTCTGGCGCTGAGCGGCGCCGTCTGGCCGTGGATGGCGGCGGCGACCGCGCTGTTTTTCGCCGTCGGCCTCTATCTCTGTTTTGCCACCGTCGGCGATTACCAGCAGGGCGAGACGGTCAGAATCATGTATGTGCACGTACCGGCCGCCTGGCTGTCGATGATGTGCTATTCGGTGATGGCGCTCTCCGCACTCGGCACGCTCGTCTGGCGGCATCCGCTGGCCGACGTCTCGGCCAAGACCGCAGCACCGATCGGCGCCTGTTTCACCTTCATCGCACTTGTCACCGGTTCGCTCTGGGGCAAGCCGATGTGGGGCACATGGTGGGTGTGGGACGCGCGGCTGACGTCGGTCTTCGTGCTGTTTTTGATGTATCTCGGGCTGATTGCGCTGAACCGCGCCGTCGACGACCCGGCGCGCGCGGCCAAGGTCGGCGCCATCCTGATCCTCGTCGGCTTCGTCAACATCCCGATCATCAAGTTCTCGGTCGACTGGTGGAACACGCTGCACCAGCCGGCGAGCGTGATCCGGCTCGACGGCCCGGCGATCGATCCTGAATTCCTGCGGCCCCTGCTGGTGATGGCAATCGCCTTCACGCTGCTTTTCTTCACGCTGCACATTGTGGCGATGCGCAACGAGATCCTGCGCCGCCGCGTCTCCACGCTAAGGCGTCTTGCGGCGCGCTCCGCCGGTCGGGGAACGTCCGGGCCGGTTCCGGCCGGCGTGGGGGAGGGGCATCCATGACCCATCTCGCCTATGTCGCAGCCGCCTACGCGGCGGCCTTCCTGACCGTTGCGGGCCTTGTTCTCTGGGTCTGGCTTGACGGACGCGCGCGTCGCCGGGAATTGGCCATTCTGGAAGCTGCCGGCATCCGCAGGCGCTCGGCCGGAGAGGCCAAATGAGCGTGCCTGCTCAGGAAAAGCCGGCCGGTTCGCGCATGAGGCTGCTTCTGGCGCTTCTGCCGCTCGTGATTTTTGCCACCCTGGCGGCGATCTTCTTCTTCCAGCTGCGTTCGGGGCGGGACGCGTCCGAAATTCCCTCCGCGCTCATCGGCACGCCTGCGCCGTTCCGCGACCTGGAGCCGCTTGCCGGTGCCATGCGCGACGGCGTGCCGGTGCCGGCGCTGACGGCGGAGACTGCAAAGGGCAAGCTCACCCTCGTCAACTTCTGGGCATCCTGGTGTGTGCCCTGCCGGCAGGAACACCCCGCGATCATGGCGCTGGCGCAGGATCCGCGGCTGACGGTCCTCGGCGTCAACTACAAGGACGGCAACGAGAATGCGCTGCGCTTCCTTGGCGAACTCGGTAATCCCTTCGCGGCGATCGGGCTCGATCCGAACGGCAAGATGGCAATCGACTTTGGCGTCTACGGGATCCCCGAATCCTATCTCGTCGGGGCCGACGGCACGATCCTCTACAAGAAGGTCGGCCCGTTCGACGAGGACAGCATTCGAAACGGGCTGATGCCGGCGATCGAAAAGGCGCAGGGGCGGCCGGCACCCGCGGGCTGAGACTTTTCCAGCCCCGTTCTCGTTCTGCTGTTATGCCCGGCGCCAGCCGGCAAGCCCCGGCGCTGCATGCCAGATCGCCTGTACGGCAAAGCCCATGAACAGCAGGCCGGACATGCGTACGATCGCAAGCTCATGGCGCTTGTAGAAGCGGCGGACGATCGATGCGCCGATGATCGCGATCAGGATGATGTCGGCGATCAGGAAGCCGAAGAAGGACACGGCCAGCAGCATCGGCAACGCCGAAAAATCCAGCGCGTTCGAGGAACTGGCGAGCAGGGCGGTGAACGTCGCCAGCGCGACGGGATAGCCCTTGGGGTTTGTCAGGCCGAAGATCAGCCCGCGCCGCAGCGGCCGCTCCACGGCCAGCAGCGGCTGGTCCGTGCCGCGCGGCTTCGCCCGCAGCGCCGTCCATCCGATCCAGGCAAGATAGAGGCCGCAAAACAAGCCCAGCACGTCGAAGACCAGGGTGCCGACGGTCTTTGCGCCGACGATCGCCACAAGTGCAAGCGTCGACCAGACGAGATCGCCGGCGAGATGGCCTCCCATGAACATGGCGCCCGCCTTCCTGCCCTGACCGGCCCCGATGCCGAGCAGCGCCAGGAAGGCCGGCCCGGGAATGAGCACGTAGAAGAGAGCGGCCAGAAAGGCGCCGAAGAGCATGGATCCGGTCATGCGAAACTCCGCGAGGAAAGAGCCGATCTGATCCTGCAATCGATCGTCCGTCAAGCGAGAAGGCGTTCGTGCCGATGTGCCAGCCCCGGTTCATCCCCGCTCCAATCAGACTTTGCCGGACACCGGCTCCAGCCTCGCTCGATGGACGCGGGTTGCTTTGCGACGGGTGAGGTCTGTAAGACGAAACGCACGGGTCCGAGATTTTCGGGAACGCCAGGGAAGTTCGATGACGCCTATGAAGATGACCGAGCGCCGCACCACCCTGATCGGCGCGCTCTTGACTGCGCTCGGTCCGGTCTCGATGGCGCTGTATACGCCGGCCATGCCGACGCTCGTGCATGCGTTCGACACGAGCGACGCCACGATCAAGATGACGCTGTCGCTCTATTTCGGCGGTTTTGCCTTCGCCCAACTCGTTGCCGGCCCTCTCGCCGACGCCTTCGGCAGGCGCGCGGCGACAATCCTGTTCCTGGGCATCTACCTCGCCGGCAGCGTGATCGCCGCCTTTGCCCCGAGCGTCGAGTGGCTGCTGGCGGGCCGGCTGGTTCAGGGCATCGGGGCATCCGTCGGCGTGACGGTGTCCCGGGCGATCGTGCGCGACCAGTTCGTAGGCCACGAGGCCGCCCGCATCATGAACATGATCGGCATCATGCTGGCGGTCGCGCCGGCCACGGCGCCGACGCTTGGCGGCCTTGCGCTCGCCGCGTTCGGCTGGAACTCGGTCTTCTTCCTCATGGTCGGCTTCGGCATCGCCGCCTGCCTGGTCGCCATCCTGTTGCTGCATGAGACCGTCGTTCCCGAGCCCCGCCGGGCCGCCCCCGGGCCGCTCATGCGGGCCTATCTCGAGCTTGCGCGCGACACCCGGTTTGTTTCAGCCGCCTTCGTCATGGGCGGCGCCATCGGCGCGCTCTATGCGCAGGCGACCATGCTGCCCTTTATCCTGATCGGCGAGGCGGGGCTGACCCCGACGCAGTTCGGCTTGAGCATGATCATGCAATCGGGGTCCTATTTCCTCGGTTCCGTCGCGCTCCGACACTTCTCGCGCCGGCGCGAGGGATTGGCGGCGGTCAAGGTCGGGCTGGTCTTCATCGGGCTCGGCGCGGTGATGATGACGGGATCGTCCTTCTTCCTGCATCCGAGCTTCTGGACGATCATGGTGCCGGTCGCGATCTATACGATCGGTATCGCCTTCGTAGGGCCGCAGATGACCACGGCCGGTATGTTTCCCTTCCCGCATATCGCCGGCTCAGCCTCCGCCCTGATGGGCTTCATCCAGATGGGTTTCGGCCTGCTCGGCGGCATCACAGCGGCTGCGATCGGCATGCCCGTGATAGCCTTTGGCGTCGTCGTGCCCTTCATGGGGGCGGTCGCCATCCTGTCCTTTCTGTGTTTCGTCGGGGCAGCGGAGCGCGCCGGCCCGGATCGCTAGCGCAGAAAAAACCCGCCGAAGCTGTCTCCGGCGGGTCCATGTTCTGCTCCTGGGCGTGACAGGCGCGAAAGCGCGTCAGGCCTTGCGGTTTCTGGCTGCCAACGTGCGCAGTCTCAGCGCATTCAGCTTGATGAAGCCGGCCGCATCCTTCTGGTCGTAGGCGCCCTGGTCGTCCTCGAAGGTGACGAGCTTGTCGGAATAGAGCGACTTTTCCGATTCGCGGCCGATGACCATGACATTGCCCTTGTAGAGCTTCAGCGTCACTTCGCCTTCGACATGCTCCTGGCTCTTGTCGATCAGTGCCTGCAGCATCTCCCGCTCCGGGGAGAACCAGAAGCCGTAGTAGATCAGCTCCGCATAGCGCGGCATCAGCTCGTCCTTGAGATGCGCGGCACCACGGTCGAGCGTGATCGATTCGATCGCCCGATGCGCGGCCAGCAGGATCGTGCCGCCGGGGGTCTCGTAGACGCCGCGCGACTTCATGCCGACGAAGCGGTTTTCCACGAGGTCGAGACGACCGATGCCGTTGTCGCGGCCGTAATTGTTGAGGGTCGCCAGCAGCGTTGCCGGCGACATGCGCACGCCGTTGATCGACACCGCATCGCCACGCTCGAAGCCGACCTTGATGACGGTCGCCTGGTCGGGGGCGCTTTCCGGCGAAATCGTGCGCATGTGCACGTATTCAGGCGCCTCGACGGCCGGGTCTTCCAGAACCTTGCCCTCGGAGGAGGAGTGCAGCAGGTTGGCGTCGACGGAGAACGGCGCTTCGCCCTTCTTGTCCTTGGCGACCGGGATCTGGTGCTGTTCGGCGAATTCGAGCAGATGCGTGCGGCTCTTGAAAGCCCAGTCGCGCCACGGCGCGATGATCTTGATGTCAGGGTTCAGCGCATAGGCCGAAAGCTCGAAGCGAACCTGATCATTGCCCTTGCCGGTCGCGCCATGGGCGATTGCGTCGGCGCCGGTCTTCTTGGCGATCTCGATCAGGTGCTTGGAGATTAGCGGACGGGCAATCGAGGTGCCGAGCAGGTAGACGCCTTCGTAGACGGCATTGGCGCGGAACATCGGGAAGACGAAATCGCGTACGAATTCCTCGCGCACGTCCTCGATGAAGATCTCCTTGATGCCGAGCATCTCCGCCTTCTTGCGGGCAGGTTCAAGCTCCTCGCCCTGGCCGAGGTCGGCGGTAAAGGTGACGACTTCAGCACCGAGCTCGGTCTGCAGCCACTTCAGGATGATGGAGGTGTCCAGGCCGCCCGAATAGGCGAGGACGACTTTCTTGACGTCTTTGGGAAGTGCCATGTCAATGTGATCCGTACGCATGGGCGGCCGCAAGCCGCCTGTTCTTCGAGAAATTCGGGGCACTCTTAGCGAGTTTTGCGGCCGGCGCAAGGTTTGGCCGCGGCGCCGCAGAGCCTATTGCGCCTCAGGCGAGGTCGAGGCCCATCTGCCAGAAATCCGCCTCCAGCCGGGTCGCATCGCGAAAGACGCCTGAGAGAGTGTCGATGCGTGCATCATCCACCCGCGAAAGCCTGTTGTCGAGCCAATCGATCTCGGCTTTGACGAGGGTCTGGTATTCCGCCCCAGCATACATCTCGATCCAGCCGCGGTAGGGATTGCCCTCAAGCCGCGTGAAGGGTTGCTCCATGATCCACCGGGCGATGTCGCCATAGCCGACGATGCAGGGGGCAAGCGCGACATGCAGATCCAGCAGGTCGCCGCTCATTCCGGCGTCGAGCACGTAGCGGGTATAGGCCAGGGTCGCGCGCGACTCCGGCAATGTCTCCAGCTCTTTTTCCCCGATACCCCAGCTCGCGCAGAAGGCGACGTGAAGCCCGATCTCGACATCGACAATGGCCCTGAGGCTCGCGAGCCCCTGTCGGATCTCGGACAGGTTCCGGCTCTTGTAGACGGCAAGCCCCCAGGCTCGGGCGAACTGGATGAGGAACAGGTAGTCCTGCTTCAGGTAATGACGGAAGGCTTCCTCGCGAAGCGTGCCGTCGGCGAGAGCGCGTACGAACGCATGTTCGCAATAGGACTTCCATTCGGCAGTGTTGCGGGCCTTGAGGGTTTCGAAGTTTGCCAAAGGGGGTCTCCATTTTTCTCGCGACCAAGGCAGCAAAAAGCGGCCATTGGCCGACGATGGCAAGGGAGGTATAAGCAAGTCATGCATCCTTGGGAACCGATCATGGAATATCTGCCCTCGCTGGCGACGTTCATCGCCTTCACCGCCGCAAGCCTGCTTCTGGCGGCAACGCCGGGACCCGACATGACGCTTTCGATCAGCCGGGCTCTGTCGCAGGGTCGCGGGCCGGCGCTCTGGGTGGTGTTCGGCACCAGCATGGGCATTATCGTGCACACGCTGCTCGTCGCCTTCGGCATCTCGGCGCTGATTACCGCATCGCCGACCGCGTTCGCGATCCTCAAGACCGGCGGCGCGGGCTATCTGCTCTGGCTCGCGATCCAGGCGATCCGCTACGGTTCCAGCTTTTCGGACACGCAGGGCGAGGCCGTCGCAACGCCGAGGGCATCCGCGCTTGCCAACATCTCCACCGGCTTCTGGGTCAATCTGCTGAATCCGAAGGTCATTATCTTCTTCATGACCTTCCTGCCGCAGTTCGTCTCGGCCGGCGACCCCGATGTCACCGGGAAGCTGATCGTGCTGGGGCTGCTGTTCATCGCGATCGGCATGCCGGTCAACACGATCGTCGTGCTGGCGGCCGACAAGCTCTCCGCATGGCTGCGCAACAACAAGGGCGTGCTGCGCGGGCTCGACTATACGTTTGCCGGCGTCTTTTCGATCTTCGCCGTCAAGATCTTCCTGACCCAGTCGCGCTGACCGAAGAGCGACATCAGGAAAAGCGTCGGCGCTTTTCCTGACCGTTCCGTCTCAGCCGATCAGCAATGCGTCGTCGTCCAGCGTCTGGCCGCGCATCTTGCGGAACATCGCGATCAGGTCCTCCACCTGCAGGTTCTTGCGGTTATCGCCTGCAACGTCGAGGACGATCTCGCCGCCGTGCAGCATGACGGTGCGGTGACCGTAGTCGAGCGCCTGGCGCATCGAGTGAGTGACCATCAGCGTCGTCAGCTTGCGCTCCGACACGATCTTCTGCGTCAGGGTCATGATGAATTCGGCCATGCCCGGATCAAGCGCCGCGGTATGTTCGTCGAGCAGCAGCACGTCGGAGCCGGCAAGCGTCGCCATCACCAGCGAAACCGCCTGGCGCTGGCCACCCGAAAGCAGGTCCATGCGGTCGCGCATGCGGTTTTCAAGCCCGAGGTTCAGCTCGGCGATCCGCTCGCGGAAATGTTCCCGGCGGCTCGTCCCGAGTGCCGGCGCAAGGCCGCGCCGTTCGCCGCGCCGTGCGGCGAGCGCCAGGTTTTCCTCGATCGACAGCGCCCCGCAGCTACCCGTCAGCGGGTCCTGGAACACGCGGGCGACCCGTCCGGCGCGCGCGGCCGTCCCCTGTCGTGTCACGTCCGCCGTCCCAATTTTTACCTGCCCCTCCGTCGCGATCACGTCGCCGGCGAGGACGCCGAGCAGCGTCGACTTGCCCGCGCCGTTCGAGCCGATGACGGTGACGAAGGAGCCCTCGTCGATCGTCAGGTCCACGCCGTTGAGCGCCTGCTTTTCCAGCGGCGTGCCGCGGCCGAAGACTACCTTGATTTTGGAGAGCGAGATCACGATGCGGCTCCTCCGCGGCGAAGACGCGGCAGAACCAGCGCCACGGTGACGAGGACCGCCGTCACGAGGTTAAGGTCGGACGCCTGCAGGCCGAGCACGTCGGAGGAAAGCGCAAGCTGGATGGCAATGCGGTAGAGGATCGAGCCGAGAACGCAACCGATCAGTGCCATCAGGATGCCGCGTGCGCCAAACAGCGTCTCGCCGATGATGACGGCAGCAAGGCCGACCACGATCGTGCCGACGCCGGACGTCACGTCGGCAAATCCATTGGTCTGGGCGAAGAGTGCGCCGCCCAGCGCGACCAGCGCGTTCGAAAGCGCGATGCCAAGGTAGATCTGCCGGTCGGTGTTGACGCCCTGCGCCCGCGCCATCCGCGCATTGGCGCCGGTCGCCCGCATCGAAAGCCCCGCGTCGCTCTCGAGGAAGCGCCAGACGAGGAAGACGGCGACGATCACCAGCACGCCGACGAAGAGCGGGCGCACATAGAAATCGCGCAGGCCATGGCCGAAGAACGGGCTCAGCATCGTGTCCGCATTGATCAGCGCGACGTTAGGCTTGCCCATCACGCGCAGGTTGACGGAGAACAGCGCGATCATCGTCAGGATCGAGGCCAGCAGGTTCAGGATCCGGAAGCGAACGTTCAGCATCGCCGTGACGAGGCCGGCGCCTGCACCGGCGACCATCGCCACCGCCGCTGCCAGCCACGGATTGACGCCTGCGATGATCAGCACCGCCGTCACCGCGGCACCCAGCGGGAACGATCCGTCTACGGTCAGGTCGGGGAAATCCAGCACACGGAAGGCGAGGTAGACGCCGATCGCGACGAAGGCATAGACCAGCCCCAGTTCGACGGCACCCCAGAAGGCAATCATGCTCACTGCAACGGTTCTCTCTTCTTGTCCCTCCCGCGAGGACGCGGGACGGGCACTCAACGTATCAACCGCCGTCGGTCTGCCCGGCGGCGGTTGATAACGTCCAAAGCGCCTGGTTCAGCGCGCTAACTCATTCGATGACGTGCGTTGCACGTCCAACGACGGCCTCCGGCAGCGACACGCCCATCTTGGCTGCTGCGGCCTTGTTGACGACCAGATCGGTCCCGGCTGCGACCTTGACCGCGATGTCTCCCGGGTTCTCGCCCTTGAGGATGCGGACCACGATCTCGCCGGTCTGCTTGCCGACGTCCTTGTAGTTGAAGCCGAGTGCGGCGATCGCACCGCGCGACACCGAATCCGTGTCGGCCGTGAACAGCGGCAGCTTGGCTTCTTCGGCAACGGCGACGGCACCTTCCAGCGCCGAAATGATGGTGTTGTCCGTCGGAATGTAGATCGCGTCGGCGCGGCCGACCAGTGCACGGGCGGCACCCTGGACTTCGGCGGACTTCGTGGCTGCGGATTCGACGACCGTCAGGCCGGCCTTCTCCGCTTCGCTCTTCAGCACTGCGAGCAGGGAAACCGAGTTCGCTTCGCCGGAATTGTAGAGATAGCCGATCGTCTTGGCATTCGGCAGGATTTCCTTGATCAGCGCCAGGTGCTCGGCCACCGGCGACATGTCGGAAAGGCCGGTGACATTGCCGCCCGGCTTGTCCATGTCCCTCACCAGCTGCGCGCCGAGCGGATCGGAAACAGCCGTGAAGACGACCGGGATGTCACGGGTCGAGGACACCACTGCCTGCGCGGAAGGCGTGGAGATCGGGACGATGACGTTCGGGCCGTCGCCGGCGAACTGGCGGGCGATCTGCGCAGCGGTCGCCGGATTGCCCTGGGCAGACTGATAGACGAAGGTCAGGTTCTCGCCTTCCTTGTAGCCTGCGGCGGCAAGGGCTTCCTTGACGCCGTCGCGAGCGGCGTCGAGCGCCGGATGCTCGACGATCGCCGTGACGGCAACCGTCACGTCTTCTGCACGGGCAGGAAGTGAAATTGCAACCGTTGCCGCCAACGCAAGCAGAAGTGCGCGCATGAATTGATCTCCTCGAATAATTTTCGAGCAGTTTTTAGGCAATGCAGCCCGCGGAATCAATTCGCGCTCGCTACTACATCAATCAAATTTGTTGACCTGAGTATCTCTTCATCGGTCCGGCACACTAAACATGCGGCAACGGCACGGGCGTCAGTCGTCCTCGCCGTGGCCGGCAATCATCATGGCCTCGTAGGCCATGCGGTCGACCTTGCGCATCCGCTCGGATTCGGACTTCAGCTGGCCGCAGGCTGCAAGAATGTCGCGGCCGCGCGGCGTGCGGATCGGCGAGGCATAGCCTGCCTGGTTGATGAAATCGGCAAACTTCTCGATCTGTTCCCAGTCCGAGCATTGATAGTTCGTGCCGGGCCAGGGGTTGAAGGGAATCAGGTTGATCTTGGCGGGAATGCCCTTCAGGAGCTGCACGAGCAGCTTGGCGTCTTCGAGCGTATCGTTGACGTCCTTCAGCATCACGTATTCGAAGGTGATGCGGCGCGCGTTCGAAAGGCTCGGATAGGCGCGGCAGGCTTCCAGAAGCTCCTTCAGCGGGTACTTCTTGTTGATCGGCACCAGCATGTCGCGCAATTCGTCGCGTACGGCGTGGAGCGAAATCGCCAGCATCACGCCGATCTCCTCGCCGGTGCGATAGATTTCGGGCACGATGCCGGAGGTGGACAGGGTGACGCGCCGCTTCGACAGCGACAGGCCGTCCCCGTCCGTTGCAATCAAAAGCGCCTGCTTGACGTTTTCAAAGTTGTAGAGCGGCTCGCCCATGCCCATCATCACGATGTTGGACACCTTGCGCCCCTCGTTCGGCACGATCGCGCCAGCCGGCGTCTCGCGGTCCGGGAAATCGCCGAGACGGTCGCGAGCGAGAAGCAGCTGGGAGAGGATTTCTTCCGCAGTCAGGTTGCGCACCAGCTTCTGTGTGCCGGTGTGACAGAAGGAACAGGTCAGCGTGCAGCCGACCTGGCTGGAGATGCATAGGGTGCCGCGGCCCTCTTCAGGAATATACACCGTCTCGACTTCGACCGGTCGGCCGGCGCCGCGCGCGGGATAGCGCAGCAGCCATTTGCGCGTGCCGTCGTTGGAGACCTGCTCCTCGACGATCTCGGGACGCGCGATGGTGAAGTGCTGCTTCAGCATCTCTCGCATGTCCTTGGAGACATTGAGCATATGGTCGAAATCGGAAACGCCGCGCACGTAAAGCCAGTGCCAGAGCTGGCTCACCCGCATTTTCACTTGCCGCTCCGAGACGCCTCTCTCGATGAGCGCCCTACCCATGTCTTCCCGGGAAAGGCCGATCAGCGACGGCTTCTCCAAAAGCATCGCGTTGCGCGGCGGCTTCGCGGTCGCAGGCTCCGAGCCGTTCAGAAAATCCAAGGTCGCCATGGCTGCAATCCCGTTACGGCAGGCGTCCCACGTCGCCCTCGGGCCCGCAGTCGCGCCGTCTCTCTATCGTGAAGTCTTCCGAGCCTCCGGCGCAGCAGTTGGCGCGCGGCTCCTTGCGTTGCGTGCGCGTTTAGCATCGTTCGGCGGCAAAGTCACGCGCGGCGCGCCGCATCGCCCGTCCGGCACTGGCGGGGACGATAAGGAAGGCTGCCAAAAAAAGAAAAGGGCCGGTCGAAACCAGCCCTCTCTACATGCGTTTTCAACGCGAAGGCGGTTATGCGCTTTCCTTCGGCGTCAGAACCTGGCGACCGCGGTACATGCCGGTCTTGAGGTCGATATGGTGCGGGCGGCGCAGCTCGCCCGAGTTCTTGTCTTCGATGTAGCTCGGAGCCTTCAGGGCGTCGGCGGAGCGGCGCATGCCACGCTTGGACGGGCTCGTTTTTCTTTTCGGTACAGCCATTTCACTACTCCACTGAACGTGCGAACACGTCAAAGGCCATCTAAAATGGCCGAAAAGACGTGCATCCATCTCGGAAATTTGGCGGGCTTATACATGGCAAATTCCCGCTTGACCAGTCCCTGCGGGGATTTTTTCATTGCCGGTGACGCGGGCGCCTTGCGGCGGAAGGCGTTGCGAGGGCCGGGTCTGTCAGGCCTCGTCTTCCGGCACGATCCAGGTTTCGGCAAGTGCCGCCTCCTGCCACTTCTTCCAGGCCGGGTGCGCCATGACGCGGTCCATGTAGGCGAGCGTGCCCGGATCGCTGGTCAGGAGATAGGCGTGCAAGCGGTTGACGACCGGGGCATACATCGCGTCAGCGGCCGAAAACGCGCCGAACAGGTAGGGGCCGCCGGATCGCTCCAGCGCCTCGCGCCAGATCGCCTCGATGCGGGCGACGTCTTCCATCACCCCCTCCGGAAGCTCGATCGCGCGCTGCGGCCGGCGAATGTTCATCGGGCAGGCGTTGCGAAGTGAACGGAAGCCCGCAAGCATCTCCATCGATATCGAGCGGGCATGCGCGCGCGCTTCGCGGTCCGCTGGCCAGATCCCGGCGCTGGGAAAGAGCTCGGCCACATATTCGATGATGGCCAGCGATTCCCAGATCCGCAGCTTGCCGTGATGCAGCACCGGTACGCGCCCTGTGGGCGAAAGCTCCTTGAAGGCCGGATTGCCGGCCGCGAAATCGAATGGAACGACCCTGTCGGAGAAGGGAATGCCTGCCGCCTCCATGGCGATCCAGGGACGGAACGACCAGGACGAGTAATTCTTGTTGCCGATGTGGAGGACGAGATCGGAGGTGGGGTCTGACATGGCGTGCGGTTCCCTGCGGCTCTATTCGCCGGCAACCGTAAAGACGCTGCTCGGCCGGCGCCAATGAAAAGACATGAACTCACTCATAAAGGCACTTGATATATTCGCCCGACCGGCTGGCGCGCCGTTCGATAACCACGGCGAGACGCTGCAGGCCGCGCCCCGGCTTGCCGGCGTTTCGGTCGATCGGGTTGGGCAGAGACACGGCGAGCAGGGCGGCCTGGCGCCTTGAAAGCTTGCTGGCGGGCACGTCGAAGTGATGCTGCGCGGCCGCCTCGATGCCATAGATCCCGGGCCCCCATTCGGCGACGTTGAGGTAGATCTCCATCAGCCTGCGCTTGCTCCAGATCGTGTCGGCCGCCATCGCAAGCGGCAGCTCCAGCGCCTTTCTCACGAACGATCGGCCGTTCCAGAGGTACAGGTTCTTGACGGTCTGCATCGGAATGGTGCTCGCGCCGCGCGTCGGAGACCCTTCCAGCGCATCGTTGACCACGCCACGCATCTCGCCCCAGTCGACGCCGCCGTGGCGACAGAATTGGCCGTCCTCCGACATCATGACGGACTGGACGAGCACCGGGGCGATGTCCTCGAAGTCGACCCAGCGACGATCGTAGCCCTGCAATGTCACGAGATCGCGCAGCATGAGCGTGGAGACGGGATGAACGAAGCCGATCGCGTAGACGGGTATCAGCAGGTAGGGAAGCACCAGCAGGGCGAGCGCGACGAGCAACGCCTTGCGCCAGCCGCGCCGCAGCCGCCGGCTCACAGTCTCTTTTCCGTCAGCTCCCAGCCCGCCGGCTCCCGGCCCGGCAGCGCCGAGCGTGCCAGTACCGAGCCGGCTGGCGTCGTTGTGCCTGGCATCGAGCCCCGCCTCTGCGCGTCTTTCGGGTGAAATCTCCAAGGGCGGTGTCCGTCCTTTCGCCGTCGTGGGTTTTCATAGCGTCATGCCGCCCGGTTTGCCAGTGGTTGCGGCCAAACTTTGCTGCCTTTGCGGCGGCTATCCAACCTTCGCCGTTGCCTATCATCGCGCCGCATGCCAAAGAGCGGCAATGACCAGCCCTTCAGCCCTTTTCCGCCAGCGCCTGCAATCGAATGCCGTGGCCGTGGAGGCAATGCTTGCGGCCCTTTTGTCCGCCGATACCCAGGCCGGCGAAATCGCGCGGCCCGAACGCCTGCTTTCGGCGATCCGCCATGGCGTGCTGAACGGCGGCAAGCGGCTGCGTCCGTTCCTGGTGATGGAGACGGCGGCCTTGTTCGGCGAAGGTTTTACCGCGCCGGCGCTGCGGGTCGGGGCCGCGCTCGAGTGCATTCATTGCTATTCGCTGGTGCACGACGATCTGCCGGCGATGGACGACGACGACCTCAGGCGCGGCCAGCCAACGGTGCATATCGCCTATGACGAGGCAACGGCGATCCTCGCCGGCGACAGCCTGCTGACGCTGGCATTCGACATCGTTGCCGCACCGGAAACAATGCTGGCCGACCGGCTCAAGACGGCGCTCGTGCTGTCGCTCGCGCGCGCTGCCGGCATCGGCGGCATGGCGGGCGGGCAGGCGCTGGACCTGGCGGCCGAACAGAAGACGCCGGATGCCGAGGGCATCGTGACCCTGCAGGCGATGAAGACCGGCGCGCTGATCCGGTTTGCCTGCGAGGCCGGTGCCATCGTCGCGGATGCGGACGTGGAGGCGCGCAGCCTGTTGCGGCGCTACGGCGAGACCATCGGCCTGGCCTTCCAGCTGGCCGACGACCTGCTCGACCTGACGTCGGACGCTGCGACCATGGGCAAGGCCACCGGCAAGGACGCAGCCCGCGGCAAGGGCACGCTTGTTGCCCTCTACGGGCAGGACTGGGCCGAGGAGCGGCTGAACGAGCTGGTCGGAGCAGCGGAGGCCCTGCTTGCGCCGTTCGGAGAGCGCGGCGCGATCCTGGTCGAGACCGCCCGGTTCGTCGCCAATCGCAGGAGCTGACAGCATGAGCAAATTCTGGTCGCCGATCGTCGCTACGCTGAAACCCTACGTGGCCGGCGAGCAACCGCGCATCGCCGATCTCGTCAAGCTGAACACCAACGAGAACCCCTACGGTCCGTCGCCGAAGGCGATCGCGGCGATGCAGGAGGCCGTGTCGGACAGCCTGCGGCTTTATCCCGACCCGACCGCGCTCGCCCTGCGGCAGGCAATCGCGCGGACCTATGCGGTGGAGCCGGATGAGGTCTTCGTCGGTAACGGGTCCGACGAGGTGCTGGCGCACGCCTTTGCGGCGCTCCTCAAGCACGACAAGCCGCTGCTCTATCCCGACATCACCTACAGCTTCTATCCGACCTATTGCGGCCTGTTCGGCATCGAAGCCGTCGAGGTGCCGCTCAAGGACGATTTTACGATCGACCTGGCCGACTATGACCGGCCCTGCGGCGCGATCATCCTGCCCAACCCGAATGCGCCGACGGGGATCGGCCTGCCAATCGCCGCGATCGAGGCGCTGGTGGCGGTGCATCCCGATCAGCCCGTCGTGATCGACGAGGCCTATATCGACTTCGGCGGCGAGAGCGCGATCCCGTTGACGCGCAAGTACGACAACCTGCTGGTCGTCCACACGCTGTCGAAGTCCCGCTCGCTCGCCGGCCTGCGGGTCGGCTACGCCATCGGCCAGCGGCCGCTGATCGAGGCGTTGGAACGGGTGAAGGACAGTTTCAACTCCTATCCCCTGGATCGCGTGGCGCAGGCGGGTGCTGCAGCGGCGATCGAGGATGTCGCCTGGTTCGACGACACGCGGGGCAAGGTGATCGAGCAGCGTGAGCGCGTCACCGGCGCGCTGCGTCAGCGCGGCTTCGAAGTGCTGCCCTCGCAGGCGAACTTCGTCTTCGCCAGACATCCCGATCATGGCGGTGCGGACATCGCGAAAGGGTTGCGCGAGCGCGCCGTCCTGGTGCGGCACTTCGCCAAGCCGCGCATCTCCGATTTCCTGCGTATCACGATCGGCACGCCTGAGGAATGCGACAGGCTGGTGGCCGCTCTCGACGAGATCGTCTAAGGGCGGGCCGGCAGCCTGATGTGACCGTGCAGTCGCCGCCTCGTCGCCGATGTTGCGCTGAGCGTCGGCGGTGAATTATGCCGAACGAGGATTGCGGAGGTTCAAACGGTGCAAGAGATCCTGCCCTTTTTGCCGCAGCTTGCTGTCGGCTGGACGGCCTATCTGATCGCCACGGCTTCCCCCGGCCCGGCGATCCTTGCGATCATCGCGACATCGGTCGGCCAGGGTGGTAAGGCGGGTTTGGCGCTGGCATTCGGCGTGCTGACCGGTTCCTACTTCTGGGCGATGCTGACTGCATCGGGACTGTCCGCGCTCGTGCGGGCCTACGGGCATGCGATCATCGTGCTGAAGATCGCGGGCGGGCTCTATCTGCTCTGGCTTGCCTGGAATGCCATGCGATCGGCGATGCGCGACGGCGCGGCCTATAATGCACGGCAGGTCCTGGCTACACTTTCATTGCGCAAGCAATATCTGAAGGGGCTCGGCATCCACCTGACCAATCCGAAGGCGATTTTCAGCTGGATCATGCTGACCTCGCTCGGCATGCCGGCCGGCGCGCCGTCTTGGACCATGGCCGTCTTCATCGGCGGCTGCATGATGATCGGGCTTGTGACCTTCATCGGGTTTGCGCTGGTGTTCTCGCTGGCGCCGGTGCACCGTGCCTACCTGCGCTCGCGCCGGGTGATCGAGGGCGCGATGGCGGCGTTCTTCGCCTTTGCCGGGTTCAAGCTTCTGACGGCGCGGATCTGACTATTCCGCCGCCGCCTGGCCCTTGCCGAAGCGCTGCTCGATATAGTCGGTGACGAGCGCTTCGAAATCGCCGGCGATATTGGTGCCGCGCAGCGTCATCGCCTTCTTGCCGTCGATGTAGACGGGTGCGGCCGGCAGTTCGCCGGTACCGGGCAGCGAGATGCCGATGTCGGCGTGCTTGCTCTCGCCCGGGCCGTTGACGATGCAACCCATCACGGCGACCTTCAGCGCTTCCACGCCCGGATATTTCTCGCGCCAGACCGGCATGTTCTTGCGGATGTCGTCCTGGATCTTCTGGGCGAGCTCCTGGAACACCGTCGAAGTCGTGCGGCCGCAACCGGGACATGCGGCAACGACCGGCACAAACTGGCGAAAACCCATCACCTGCAGCAGTTCCTGCGCCACCTGCACCTCGCGGGTGCGGTCGCCGCCCGGCTCGGGGGTCAGCGAGATGCGGATCGTGTCGCCGATCCCCTGCTGCATCAGGATGCCGAGCGAGGCCGACGAGGCGACGATGCCCTTGGTGCCCATGCCGGCCTCGGTCAGGCCGAGATGCAGCGCATGGTCGGAACGGGCCGAAAGCATGGCGTAAACGGCGATCAGGTCCTGGACGTTGCTGACCTTGGCCGACAGGATGATGCGGTGGCGCGGCAGGCCGATCTCCTCGGCAAGCTCGGCGGAGAGAAGCGCAGACGCGCAGATCGCCTCGCGCATGACCTGCTGGGCGGTGAGCGGAAAGCCCTTGGCCTGGTTGTCGTCCATCATCCGGGTCAGCAGTTCCTGGTCCAGCGAACCCCAGTTGACGCCGATGCGCACCGGCTTGTCGTAGCGGATCGCGGTCTCCACGATCGCGCCGAACTGCTTGTCCTTCTTGTCCTTGAAGCCGACATTGCCGGGGTTGATGCGATACTTGGCCAGCGCCTCGGCGCAGGCGGGGTGATCGGCGAGCAGCTTGTGGCCGATATAGTGGAAGTCGCCGACGAGCGGCACGTCCATGCCCAGTCGCAAGAGACGCTCGCGGATCTTCGGCACGGCGGCTGCGCTCTCGTCTCGATCGACGGTGATGCGGACGATCTCCGAGCCCGCGCGGTAAAGAGCTGCGACCTGTGCCACCGTGGCGTCCACGTCGGCCGTATCGGTGTTGGTCATCGATTGGACGACAACAGGTGCCCCGCCGCCGACCATGACGCCACCGACGTCGACGCCGACGGACTGGCGGCGCGGTTTTGGCTCGAAATCGAAGGAGAAGGACATGGCTGCCTCGTCGTGGCCTTGCTGCTCGCCCGTCAGCGGACGACGGCAACGGAATCCGGGATTGTCACCATTCAGGTGGAGCAGGAAATGTGGCTTGTCAACTGCCGCGCCGGCATTGACGGCGAGTTGATGGCGGGCGATCCCTACCGCTCGACGGCTGCCGCCACGAGCCGGCCGAGATCCGTGATCGCCCGTTCTGCGTCACCGAGCGAGACCATACGCATCTTGATCCCCTCCATGGTGTCGATGATCAGGCGTGCGAGGCTTTCCGGATCAAGGCTGCTCGCCGTGAAATCGATTCGCCCTGCTTGTGCCTCCGCGGCGAAGGCTGTTGAGAACGCCGCCTCCGCTCCCTGCATCCAGTCGGCAAAGAGATCGGATGCGATCTCCTTGTTGACGCCCAGCAGTTCATCCCCGTGGGGAGAATCGCTGATCAGGCGGTGGGGGGAAAGAAAGGCGCCGTCGAGGGCGGTGGCGAGCTTGTCCTTGAACGCGCCCTCGCCGGCGAAGGCGGTTTCGATCGCCTTCAGCGTCGTCTGCTTCATCAGGGCCACATAGGCGCGGAATATGTCGGCCTTGCTGTCGAAGTGCTGGTACAGGCCGGGGCGGGAAAGCCCAGCGGCGTTGGCAATGTCGCTCATGCTGGTGCGACGGAAGCCGTAGGTGACGAAGACCTTGAAGGCGGCCTGCAGGATGACGTCGCGGCGCGGATCTTCGTTCTTCGCTTCCATGTTTTGACGTTCTGACATTTTCTGTTATTTTGTCAAAGGGTATCGAATTCCGGCAAAAACCTATCACATACAAAGACACGCGGAAAAGCCGGTATACTGTCTGCAAAGCTTGCGAGGATGCGACGATGAAGCTGAACGTCAATGGCAGGGACCACGATATCGAGGTCGAGCCCGAAATGCCGCTGCTCTGGGTCTTGCGTGACAAGCTTTCCATCCTCGGCCCCAAATTCGGTTGCGGCATCGCCCAATGCGGGGCGTGCACGGTCTTTCTGGACGGTGAGCCGGTACGCTCCTGTTCGGTAACGGTCGGCGAGGTGTCCGGCGCGGTGACGACCATCGAGGGGCTGATGCCCGATGGCCGGATGCATCCTGTCCAGCAGGCATGGATCGACGAACAGGTCGCCCAGTGCGGATACTGTCAGGCGGGCCAGATCATGACCGCCGTGGCGCTGCTCGAGGCGATTCCAAATCCGAGCGACGAGGAGATCGATAACGCCATGTCCGGCAATCTCTGTCGTTGCGGCACCTATCCGCGCATTCGCGCAGCCATCAAGCGCGCGGCCAGCGCCAATGCGGGAGCGTGACCATGGGAACGCTCGGAAAGATCGCGCGGCGCACCTTCCTGATCGGAACCGGTCTCGTCGCCGGTGGACTGGCCGTCGGCTATTACTATTATCGCCGTCCCTATCCGAATCCGCTCGAGGGCGAGCTGACGGACGGCGAGGTGACCTTCAATCCCTACGTCAAGATCGCGCCCGACAATTCCATCACCCTTGTCGCCCCGCGCGCCGAGATGGGGCAGGGGGTTTCCACGACACTGGCCGCCCTCGTCGCCGAGGAGCTGGACGTCCGCCTGGACCAGGTGACCGTCGAGCATGGGCCGGCGGGCCACGCCTATGCGAACACGACGATGCTGGAGGAGGGGGTGCCGTTCCCGCACTTCGACGAATCGACCATCGCCGAGCTGATGCGGTCGGGGATGGCGGTTGCCGGCAAGTTCCTGGGCCTGCAAGGAACGGGCGGGTCCACCTCGATCGTCGACGGCTATTACAGGATGCGGCAGGCGGGTGCGGCAGCGCGTGAGGTATTGAAGCTTGCGGCGGCGAAGCGGCTCGGCGTGGAGCCCGGCACGCTCTGGACGTCCGACGGCGTGATCACCGATCCTGCGTCCGGCAAGATCCTCACCTACGGCGAGGTGGCTGCCGAGGCGGCAGCCCTTGCGCCGCCATCTGAGATCCGGTTGCGCGACAAGGCAGACTGGAAGATCCTCGGCAAGCCGCAGAAGCGGATCGACATGCGCGCCAAGGTGACCGGGGCGCCGATCTTTGGCATCGACGTGCGCCTGCCGGAGATGCTGTTTGCGACGTTGCGCATGAACCCCTACCGCGGCGGCCCGATTGTGGGGCTCGATGCGGGTGCGGCCGAAAAGATGCGCGGCGTGGTCAAGGTGATCAGGCTGGAAACCGGCATCGCCAACGGTTTCGCGGTGATTGCGGACAATACCTGGCGGGCGTTTCAGGCGGCGGACGCGGTTCAGGCCGAATGGGGCAAGGGCGCCTACCCCCCTGATGATGCCGGCATTTTCGATGCGTTCGACCAGGCGCTCCGGAGCGGCGACGCCAGCTACGGGCGCGACGACGGCAATGTCGAGACGGCATTCGCCGATGCGCCGCGCGAGCGGATCGTCGAAGCGGAGTACCGCGTGCCCTATCTTGCGCACGCGACGATGGAGCCGATGAATGCTACCGCGCAGCTGAAGGACGGCCGGCTCGACATCTGGGCACCGAACCAGATGCCGACGCTGATCCGCCAGCTCGCCGCGAAGGCCGTCGGGATCGAGACGGAGAACTGTTTCGTCCACACCACCTATCTCGGCGGCGGCTTCGGCCGGCGCAGCGACGTCGACTATGCAATCTACGCGGCGCTGGTGGCAAAGGAGACGGAAGGCAGGCCGGTTCAGGTCACGTGGACACGGGAAGAGGACACGCAGCAGGACATGTACCGTCCGGCGGCCGTCGGTCGCTTCCGCGCCCGCCTGGGTGAGGACGGCCTTCCGGTTGCCATCGACATGCGCATCGCCGCGCCGTCCATCATCGCCAGCATCCTGCCGCGCTACTTTCCGAGCCTCTCGCCCATCGGGCCGGACAAGTCGATCACCGACGGTTCGGCGAACCAGCCCTATACGATCGCCAACTATCGCGTGGGCGGCGTCAAGGCGCCGGTCGCGATCCCGGTCGGCTTCTGGCGCTCGGTCGGCAACTCCTTCAACGGCTTCTTCCACGAAGGTTTTCTCGACGAGATCGCCGTGGCCGGGAAGCTGGATCCGCTGGACATGCGCCGCAAGCTGATGGCGGCCTATCCGACCGCCATCAACGTCGTCGACAAGGTCGCGGCGATGTCCCGCTGGGGCGAGACGCTGCCTGCGGGCAAGGCGAAGGGCTTTGCCTTCACGCTTTCCTTCGGCACCTGGGTCGCCCAGGTGGTGCAGGTCGCCGACGTCGGCGGCAGGATCAGGATCGAAAAGGTCTGGTGCGCCGCCGATCCCGGCCAGGTCATGGATCCCGCGATCTTCGAGGCGCAGATGATGTCCGGGATCGTCTATGGCCTGTCGTCGGCGATCGGCGAGGAGATCACCTTTGCCGACGGCGCCGCCCAGCAGTCGAACTTTCATGACTACGGGCCGATGCGGATGTTCCAGTGTCCGCAGATCGAAGTCGGTCTGCTTGAGACGGCGCATCGCATGGGCGGAGCGGGCGAACCCGGCACGCCGCCGGCGATCGCGGCGCTTGCGAATGCCGTCCATGCCCTGACCGGAAAGCGCATCCGCTCGATGCCGCTGTCGAAGGAAGTGGAGTTCGTATGATACGCAGGCACGTCTACGTTATAGGCCTTGCAGCCGCGACCCTGTGTCTCCCCACCGCCACCGCCGGCGCACAGGATGCAGGGCTCGAAGCCTGGCAGAAGATCTACAGCGTCTTTTCGCACCCCCGCTGCGCCAACTGCCATGTCGAGGACGAGCGTCCGCGCTGGTCCGGCGCTCACTATGGCGCAACCCGCGTTCACGGCATGAATGTTCAGCGCGGTCCTGATGGCTTCGGCAATGCCGGCATGCGCTGCGTCACCTGTCATCAGCAGGACAATGCCGCTCAGCTGCATGGACCGCCGGGCGCGCATGGTTGGCATCTGGCGCCGAAGGAGATGGTCTGGTGGCAGAAATCCTCGCAGGAGATCTGCGAGCAGGTGAAGGATCCCGCGCGCAACGGCAACCGCACCCTGGAAGAAATCGCAACCCATGTGCGCGACGACGGGCTCGTCGCCTGGGGCTGGGCGCCCGGCAACGGACGCGAGCCTGCGCCGGGATCGGCACAGGAGACCTACCTGCTACTGCAGCAGTGGGCCGCCGCCGGAGCACCCTGCCCGGCGGAGTGATCGCGCGAAGCCGGCAACCGCCCGGGGTCAGTCCTTCTGCCGGACGTCGGCGTGGACGGCATGGCGGGAAAGAAACAGCACAACCAGGAGCAGGACGGGCAGGGTTGAGAATACCCAGGCGAAGCTCGTATGCTCGGCGATGAAGCCGATGGTGGAAGGGGCGAAGAGCGAACCGGAGTAGCCCATCACGGTCGCCACCGACAACGCCACGCCCTGGGCGAAGCCCGGCAGGTTACCGGCCGCGGAGAAGGCGATCGGGACCATGTTGGAAATCCCGATGCCGCAGACGGCGAAACCCGCCATTGCAACATAGGCGTTCGGTGCGAAGCCCGCGATCACCATTCCGACGATCGCAAGTAACGTGGAGACGCGCAGCGTCGTCACCGCACCGAACCGGTCGCGCACGTGATCGCCGGCAAAGCGCATGATCGCCATGGTGGCCGAGAATGCGCCGAAGGCGAAGCCGGAGAGCGCCAGCGATGCGCCGAGTTCGTCGCGCATGTAGAGCGCGCCCCAGTCGAGGATGGAGCCTTCCGGGACCATGCTGAAAAGCGCCATCAGGCCGATCAGCCAGGGCAATGGCGTCAAGGGCAGGCGCGCCTTCTGACGGCCTTCGGCGGCATGGGGCTTGTCCGGCAGGATCGAGGTCCAGACGGCGGCGAGGGCGGCAAGGGCGATCACCGTCAGCAGGAGGGCGTGACCGAAGGTGCCGATCGTCTCGATCAGGAAGCCGCCGGTGGTGGCCCCGAAAAACGCACCGAGGCTCCAGAAGGCGTGACACGAGGACATGATCGCGCGCCGCATCGATTTTTCCACCTCGACGGCGTTCGCATTCATCGCGATATCCATCGCGCCGGTCAGCCCGCCGAATAGGAAGAGGGCGCCCGCCCCGGTCCAGATGTTTGGGGCGACCGACAGGAGAATGAGGGTTGGCAGGAACACAAGCGTCGCCGCCTTCAGCGAGCGCGACGCGCCCAGATGGGCGATCAGAATTCCGGCAAGCGGCATGAGAATGAGGGAGCCGATGCCGAAGCCGACGATCATCAGGCCGAGCTGGGTTTCGCTGAGCGAAAGGCGGCTGGCGAATTCGGGTATCTTCGTCGACCAGGCGCCCATGTAGGTGCCGTTCAGCAGGAACAGCGCCGAGACGGCGATCCGTGCGGCGGGAAAATAGGTCGAACGGGGTGCGGTCGAGGTCGCGGCGTTGTCTTGAATGCTCATCGTGATTTCCAGTTTCCCAGGCGCCGTCTTGATGCGCCGCATACGGTATCGTTCCGGCGTGAAAGCTATGAAGCGGCGTTGTTTCTCGTACGCCTGACGGGGCGTGCGGCCGGGGGACCAGCTTGCGTGATCCGTAAACCGGCCGCGGCAAATTCATCGGCCTCCCGCCCGTCCGCGTCCGCTTCGAACACGGCATGGTCAAGGCGGGAGAGCGCGACGACGGAGTAGGGGGCGGCCATGGCCAGCTTGTCGTTGGTGACGGCAGTCAGGACCGTCCGGCTGCGAAGCGCCACGAACCGCTTGAATTCGGCCTCTTCGAAACTGAAGGCCGTGACGCCCGCGTCGGGATGCAGGCCGCAGGCCCCGAGAATGCAGAGGTCCGGGCGCAGCGCCTCGGCATCGAGCAGGGCCTTGGCACCGGCCGCCGCGCCGGTCTTCCTGTCGATCGGTCCGCCGATCTGAATGACGTCAATCCCTGTGTTTTCGATCAGCGCCGCCGCGATCGCCGGCGCATTCGTCGCGACGGTCAGTTGCCGGTCTGCCGGAAGCGCCCGGGCGATCGCGAGGTTGGTGCTGCCGGAATCGAGGAAGATGGCGGAGCCTGCGGCCACGAACGGCACGACGGCGCGCGCCAGCGCATCCTTGCGCTCGGCGTCGCTGCCTGCGCGTTCGCTGAATGGGGTTTCCGCGGCCGGCGGCAGTGCGCCGCCATAGACCCGGCGGCAAAGACCGGCTGCGGCCATCTCGCGCAGGTCGCGGCGGATCGTGTCTTCCGAGACGCCAAGTTCGGCGGCAAGGTCTGCGGCGATAACGCGACCGTGCAGGGCAAGCCGTTTCTCAATAAGGGTCTGGCGCTCCCCGAGCAGCAAATCCAGAACTGACATCGCCCCTCCAATCGTGCATCAATATGCGCAAATATGCACAATCGTGTATACGGATCAAGAAGAGATTTGCCTGCTGCATGGGCTGTGTTCCGGAAAGCGCGATCCTCCGTGCCCGTGCCGCAACGAAAAACCCCGCCGGAACCGGCGGGGTCCAATGCCTCACAGTGCTGTTCGATCGAACCGAAGCCTGCTTACTCGTTGCGGTTTCCGAGGAAGCGCAGCATGAACAGGAACAGGTTGATGAAGTCGAGGTAGAGCGTCAGGGCGCCCATGATCGCCTTGCGACCGGCAACCGCTACCTCGTCTGCTTCGTAGTACATTTCCTTGATCTTCTGCGTATCCCAGGCCGTCAGGCCGGCGAAGACGAGAACGCCGATCGCGGAGATCGCGAAATCGAGAGCCGAAGACTGCAGGAAGATATTGACGAGCGAGGCGATGATCAGGCCGAACAGACCCATCACCATGAACGAGCCCATGGCGGAGAGATCGCGTTTCGTCGTGTAGCCGTACAGCGACAGGGCGCCGAAGGCCGCAGCCGTTACGAAGAAGGTCTGCGCGATGCTGGCACTGGTGTAGATCATGAAGATCGACGACAGCGACAGGCCCATCAGGCCGGCATAGACCCAGAAGGTCATCTGTGCGGCGGCAACGCTCATCGTATGGATGCGGAAGCTCAGGAAGAACACCAGCGCCAGCGGAGCGAGCATTACGACCCACTTCAGCGGGCTGACGTAGATCGCCTGACCGAACGCGGTCAGCTGGCCGCCCGAGAAGGCAGCCTGCGATGCGAAGAACGCGACGACGCCGGTGATCGCAAGCCCCAATGCCATCAGGTTGTAAACCTTCAGCATATAGGCGCGAAGCCCCTCGTCGACGACCGCACCGGCCTGTGCGCCGGCGTTCGTCATTCGCGTCTGGTAATTGCGAAAATCAGCCATTTTTTCCTCTCAAAAGCCCCGTTAGTTGCTACGGTGTCGGGTATCCCGCCTTATCCACTCAGGATCGCGGTATCTTTCGGACTGATCGGTCCAGGACCAGACTCAGCCCGCACACCCAGGCGCCGCTGCGGGGCTCCAGCATGCCTGTCGACAATATGAGGATGAACACGGCCGACTACAAGTGGCAATAGGCCGCTACCGATCAAATTCATGCGAGGTGACGGCCTGAAACCGGGCGATTTCCAACGCTAGAGTTCGCGCAATACGGGTGCCGCCTTCTGTCCGAGAACGCGCCAGGTGCCCGCCAGGCCGATGCCGACCGTCATCACCAGCGCGATCACCACCGTCATGACGGCAACGTCGGGCAGGAAGCTCGACGGCAGCGTCATGATCCGGCTCACGACGAACCAGGCAGCGATGCCGCCGGAGAAGAGCGCGAAGACGGCGGTGGCGAGGCCCAGCATCATGTATTCGTAACTGAAGGCGCGGATCAGCGTCGTGCGCGTGGCGCCGAGCGTCTTCAGCACCACCGCATCATGCGTCCGCGCCCGGTTTCCGGCCGCGAGCGCGCCGGCAAGGACAAGCACCGAGGCGACCAGCGCCACGGCGGCGGCGGCGCGTATCGCCGTGGCGAGCTGGCCCATCAGCTCGTTGACGATGTCGAGCGCATCCTTCACCCGCACGCTGGTGATCGTCGGATAGGCGTTTGTAATCGCCCGCAGCGTATTGGCCTCCTGCTCTGCGGTGGCCCTCGGGTCGATCATCGTCGCCAGCCAGGCATGCGGTGCGCCCGCGAATGTGTTGGGCGAGAAGACCATGACGAAGTTGATCGACAGCGATTCCCATTCGACATTGCGGAAGTTCGCGATGCGGGCGGTGATGTTGCGGCCCAGCACATTGACGGTGACGGTGTCGCCGACCTTCAGCCCAAGTTCGCCGCCTTCCTCCGCGGAGAAGGAGACGAGAGGTTCTCCGGAATAGTCTGCCGGCCACCACTCCCCAGAAGCCAGAGTGGAGTTCTCCGGCAGGTTCTTCGCATAGGTGACGCCACGGTCGCCCTGCAGGACCCAGCGGCCGGATGCGGGCACGTTGCGCCGCGAGACGTCTTCGCCGTTGAAGGCGGTGATCCTGCCGCGCAGCATGGGCACCTCGACGATCTTGCCGCCGGGCATGTTGTCCGACAGCACCTTGCGGAAGCCGTCGAGGTCGTTTCGCTGGATGTCGATGAAGAAGAAGTTCGGCGCGCGTTCGGGCAGGCTGCCGGTCAGCTCGCGGCGCAGATTGCCGTCGATTAACGTCAGGGTGACGAGCAGCGCGAGGCCAAGTCCAAGAGACAGCACCACGGAGGGCGTCAGCGCGCCGGGCCGGTGGATGTTGCCGATCGCGAGCCTGAGTGCCGGCGAATTGACCCGCGGCGCGCGCCGTGCAAGCACGGTCACCAGATAGGCGACGAACCGCAGCACCACGAAGGCAAATGCAATCGCGCCCAAAAACACGAAGGCGATGTAGCGGTCGTAGGCCGTCCAGACGGCGAGCCCGGCCAGAGCCGCCAGGAACAGCCCGGCGCCGGCGATATAGGGCCACGCCGGCAGGCGGGTGCGCTCGAAGCCCTGCTCGCGGAACAGCGCGGTTGCGGGCACTTCGCGTGCGTGGCCGAGCGGCATGACGGCAAAGGCAAGGGCCGTGATGATGCCGAAAGCCGCCGCCAGCGCCAGCGCGCCGGGGTAAAGCGTGATCTGCGAGGGTATCGGGAGGACACCCTCAAGGAAACGCGTTGCGACGAGCGGAATGATCGCACCGAGCACGAGGCCAACGGCGATGCCGATCACGGCGATCAGAACGATCTGGATAAGATAGATCGCCGAAATCAGGCGCGCTGGAGCGCCAAGGCACTTGAAGGTCGCGATCACGCCGCGTTTGGTCTCGAGATAGGCGCGCACCGCATTGGCGACGCCGACCCCGCCGACGATCAGCGCCGTGAGGCCGACCAGCGTCAGGAACTGGGAAAAGCGCGTGATGTTGTTGGTCAGCGACGGCGTCGCGTTGTTGCTGGCGCGGATGGACCAGCCGGCAGACGGAAACGCCTTTTCCGCGGCCTTGCGGATGTCGGAGAGCTTTTTCGCATTCGGCTGGTCGAGGCGGATCTTGTACTGGTTCTCCACGAGGCTGCCCGTCTGCACGAGGCCGCTTGCGGCAAGCGCTTCGCCGGACACCATCAGGCGTGGCGCAAGGCCGAAGCCGTCGGAGAGGGCGTCGGGTTCGCTGTCGATCGTGGCCGTGATCCTGACGCGCGCATTGCCGAGTAGCAGGTCGTCGCCCACGCGGATTCCGAGGCGCTCCAGCAGCAGGGGGGCTGCGAGGGCGCCGAACCTCTCGCCATCCCTGGCAAGCAGATCGGCGGTGCGGGCGGCGGGCGTGGTTTCGAGCGTTCCGTAGAGAGGATAGGCCCCGTCGACGGCCTTGAGCTCCACCAACGCCTGATCGGATCCATCCGGCAGGCGCGCCATCGAGCGCAGTCCGGCCGACACCGCAACCTCGCCGAGCCCGTCGAAATAGGCGCGCTCCTCGGCCGTTGCGACCCGGTTTCGCAGCTGGAAGCGGAGATCACCTGCAAGAAGCGACTGCCCCTGCGTCTCGATCGATCCGCTGATCGCGCTCGACACCGAGTTCACGCCTGCAATCGCCGCCGTCCCCAGAGCGATGCAGGCGAGAAAAATGTAGAAGCCGCGAAGCCCGCCGCGCATCTCGCGCAGGGCCAGGCGAAAGGCCAGCGGCAGCCAGACTGCGCGGGAGGATGCCCCGCTCATGCCGTCACCCGTTTGCCTGCGGGAGCGTCCGATGTTTCCACGGCATCGACGATCTGCCCGGACCGCATGCGGACCTGTCGGCCGCAGCGGGCGGCGAGGGCCGGATCGTGGGTGACGAGCACGAGCGTCATGCCGCGTCGCGCCTGTTCGGCAAAGAGCAGGTCGGAGATCTGGCGGCCGGTGTCTCCGTCGAGGTTGCCGGTCGGCTCGTCGGCGATCAGCAGCCTCGGTTGTGGCGCAAGGGCGCGTGCGATCGCGACGCGCTGCTGCTCGCCACCCGAAAGCTGGCCGGGATAGTGTGACAGGCGCTGGCCCAGGCCCACGGCCTCGAGCTCCTTGCGGGCAATGTCGAAGGCATCGCGCACATTGGCGAGTTCGAGCGGGACGGCTACGTTTTCAAGCGCGGTCATATTGGGAATGAGATGGAAGGACTGAAAGACGATGCCGATATTGCGGCCGCGGAAATCGGCGACCTGGTCCTCGCTCATCGTGTGCAGGGCGGCCCCGCCGATCGTGATCTCGCCGGCATCGAGGCGCTCCAGCCCGGCCAGAACCATCAGCAGCGTCGACTTGCCCGATCCCGAGGGGCCGACGATGCCGACCGATTCGCCTGCTGCGATCGAAAGGTCGATCTGCTTCAGCACGTGCACCGAAGCGGCGTCCTGCCCCAGCGTGAGGTCGGCCTTTTTGAGATCGATGATGGTTTCGCCCACGAAAATCTATCCTATATCTTGATGCAATGCGGGATCGGCCGGGAACTGCCCGGCCCGCGGACGCCGAATTCACGCACCTTACCCAGGCGGTTCCGGACTGCGGAGCTGCGCCAGCAACTTAGGATCTGCGAAATGCCGTTTAAAGCCACTCACGGAATTTTCATCGCCATCGCGCTTGCAATGCTGGCGCTGGTCCGCCCGGCTGCCGCCGAGCCGGCCCAGATCGTCGGCTTCGGTGACAGCCTGATGGCAGGGTATGAGCTTCCGGCGGAGGCGGCCTTTCCGGTGCAGCTGGAACGGGTGCTGAAGGAGAAGGGGCTGGACGTCGTCATCGCCAATGCCGGCGTATCGGGTGACACGACATCGGGCGGACTCGCGCGGATCGAGTGGTCGGTGCCGGACGGGACGAAGGCAGTGATCCTGGAACTGGGCGCCAATGATGCACTGCGCGGCATTGCCCCTGAAAAGACGGAACAAAACCTCGATAAGATGGTTTCCGATCTCAAGAAACGTGGCATTGCCGTCCTGCTCGTCGGCATGCTCGCTCCGCCGAACATGGGAGCGGAGTATGCCGAACGTTTCAACGGCATCTACGAGCGCATCGCCGAAAAGCACCAAGTCCCGCTCTATCCGTTCTTTCTCGACGGGGTGGTGACCCAGCCCCATTTGCAGCTCGAGGATGGCATGCACCCGAACGAAAAGGGCGTTTCCGTGATGGTCGAGAAGATGCTGCCGACGATTGAGCAGTTTCTAAAAAGCCTGGGGGTAAGCGGCTAGGGGTTTTCGCGGGTGCGAAATTGGAGTTGCGCAGAGGGGTAATGCGTGATTCCCTGAGCATACGATCACAGATTCGGGGAGCTCGCCATGCCGAGACTTTTTGTTGCCCTCGAAGTGCCGCGTAACGCCGCCATGAGCCTCTCGTTGCTCCGTGGGGGCCTTCCGGGAGCCCGCTGGATCGATGTCGAGAACTTCCACATCACATTGCGGTTCATCGGCGACATCGACGGGCGTACTGCCGATGAGGTGGTCGACCGGCTCGATCGCATCGAAAGGCCCGAGTTCCAGCTATCGCTGTCGGGCGTCGGATCCTTCGGCTCGAAGAAGCCGCACTCCATCTATGCCGGCGTGACACCTGCTCCGGAAATGTATGCGCTGCAGGCGGAGATAGAGCGGATCTGCCAGAGGCTCGGCCTTCCCGCCGATCCGCGGAAATTCACTCCGCATGTCACTCTTGCCCGTTTGCGGAACGCTCGTCTCGACGATGTGGTCGGCTATCTTTCCGGACGCGGCAACTTCTTCTCGTCGCCTTTCATGGTGAACCGCTTCGTGCTGATGTCCTCGAAGGAATCGGTCGGCGGCGGTCCCTATGTGACGGAGGAAGTCTTCCCGCTCTACGAGAGCGGCTCGTCGCTCGGTCCCTCGACCATGGTCGCGCATCCGCGGTAAAGCAGACGATAGACCGCCTCGAAATCGGCATGCCCGCCGAAATAGGGGTCCGGCACGTCATCTGCCGCACCCAGCGCATGGCTGCAGAAAAGCGCGATGGTGGCGCGGCTGCCCTCAGGCGCCAGCTCGCGTAGCGTCTTCAGGTTGCTGCTGTCCAGCGCGAGGATAAGGTCGAAGCGGTCGAAATCGTCTTTCGCAACCTTTCGAGCCTTCAGCTTCGAGATGTCGACGCCATGGCCGGCGGCGACCGAAATGGCACGCCTGTCCGGCGGATCGCCGATATGCCATGCACCCGTTCCGGCGGAATCGATGACGAAATCGTGATGGCGTCCCACCTTTTCGACCAGGTGGCGCAGAATTCCCTCTGCCAGCGGAGAGCGGCAGATGTTGCCGAGGCAGACGAAGAGGATAGAACGCTGGGCCAATCGAGCCTCCGAAGATGAAGGCGGGCAAATTATCTGCTAAGAGAGAGCCCTGCAACGGAGGATGTCGTCGATGAAGCACGAGAAGCTCAGCACCGAAGCCGTCACGTCCAGTCTTGCCGTTCTCGACGGCTGGAAGCTCGAAGACGATGGGCTGGCCATCGCTAAGTCTTTCAAGTTCAAGAATTTCGGCGCCGCATTCGCCTTCATGACGGAGGTGGCAAAGGCCGCCGAGCGGCTCGATCATCATCCCGAGTGGTTCAACGTCTACAATCGCGTCGATGTGCGCCTGACGACCCACTCCGCCGGCGGTGTGACCGCGCTTGATTTCCGGTTGGCTGAAGCGATGGAGAAGGCGGCCCGCATCCATTGAGAGGCTTGGTCCGGGGGAGATGCTTGCCACACGGAAGCGTCATTCCCATATCATCATGCATGGTGCTCATGGACGCGTGCAGTCAGTGTGGCGGAGTGTCGGAATGGACGAAGTGAAGATCGGAGAAATTCTGTTGCCTGGCGACGACGAGGAGCAGGAAGGCCAGCGCCAGCGTGTCCGCAAGCGCTTCTGGCCCGTGCTGAAGCGTGCCATCCGGCAGATCCCGTTCAGCCGCGATCTCGTGGCCGCCTACTTCTGCGCCCTCGACCCGCGTACGCCGGCGCGCGTGCGCGGCATCCTGCTGGCCGCGCTGGCGTATTTCGTCCTGCCGATCGATGGAATCCCGGATTTTCTCGCCGTTGTCGGCTTTTCCGACGATATTGCGGTTTTGACGGCGGCGTTTGCCGCCATTCGCGGACATGTCCGCCAGGACCACTACGACTCTGCCGACCGGGCGATGATGGATGGCCTGCAGGACGCCGTCTGAAGCAGGCAGTCACGTCTGTGTTCCTCGCTTACCAAAGGGGTGCATGCTCCGGGGGACTGCGATTCCTGCCGTTGGCGACGGCTGTCAAACTCTTGCCCGAATCTTTGTGAACACCATCACGCGATGGGATGGGCTTTTTCACCGGCGACTGGGCGGCCCGGGCTGTGGATGCAGAGGCAATTTGCATTGTCGAGGCGTTCATAGTAACCGCGGGGTCAACGAAATAAGCATCCGTTGACGTTTTGGTAACCAGAATTAAGTCAAATTAAATCAAATCGTGGCCATGCGAAGGCCACGTCCGCGTCCGGGCGACGATAGCAAGACAATCGGCAGGGAATCATGTTTGTAAGAAAGATCGCAACCGCACTCACCTTCGTCGCAGCAACCGCCGGCGTTGCTCTGGCGCAGTCACCGACGCGCATACAGCAATTCAATGCATGGGGCGCCTACTCCTACCAGTCCAGCAACGGCAAGGTCTGCTACGTCCTGTCCGTGCCGAAGGAAAAGGCCCCGGCCGGCGTCGACCACGGCGATATCTTCTTCCTCGTGTCGCAGCGCCCGGGCCAGAACATCTCCTACGAGCCGCAGGCGATGATGGGTTATCCGCTGCAGGACAACTCGAAGGTCAACGTCGTCATCGACGGCCGCACCTTCGTCATGTTCACCAAGGGCAATTCTGCCTGGGTCGAAAACGCTGCCGAAGAACCAGCACTGGTCGCGGCAATGAAGTCGGGCAAGGACATGTCGGTCAAGGCGACCTCCCGCCGTGGCACGGGCACCTCCTATTCCTATTCGCTGTCGGGCATTTCAGCGGCGCTGAAGCAGATCGAAGGCTGCAAGTAAGCGCTCTTCAACGGACAGGACAAAGGGCTGGTCGTTCCGAGACCGGCCCTTTTGTTTTTCTGAGATATCGGGGGCGGATCACCCGGCGCCGGCCTGCAGTGGATTCCGCGCTCGCCGGTCCGTCGTTCAGCCCAGATTGTCGAGCTTCGATTGCAGCGCGCGAAGCTGCTCCTTCAGTTCGTCGATATCCTTTGCCTCTGCCTTCTTCGTTTCCTTCGGCTGCGGCGCGTTCATGAAGGGCGAGAACATCTGCATCGCCTTGTGGAACATCTCGGTGTTGCGGCGAACCTGTTCCTCGACGAGCTGCATTGGCATCTGCAGGTTCTTGCCGATCGGCGTGTCGCCAAAGGCCTTGTTGATCTGCTCGCGCATCTGCGACTGCTGCTCGGTGAACGCCTGCATCGAGTGCTCCAGATAGCTCGGCACGACCATTTGCATCTGGTCTCCGTAGAAGCTGATCAGCTGGCGCAAAAAGGAGATCGGCAGGAGCGTGTTGCCCGTCTTCGATTCCTGCTCGAAAATGATCTGTGTGAGAACCGAATGGGTGATGTCCTCCCCCGACTTCGCGTCCTGGACGATGAAGTTCTCCCCCTTCTTCACCATCACCGCGAGATCGTCGAGCGTGACGTAGGTGCTCGTTCCGGTATTGTAGAGGCGCCGGTTCGCATATTTCTTGATTGTAATCGGACTGTCGTTCTTGGCCATCTGGGTCTCCTCATCCCCGTGTTCCAATCGCTCTGTGCGTTTCGAGTATCCTCAAAAAAGTGCGGCATAACAAACCCTTTGTGCGTTGCGGTGAAAAAATGCTGCGCAATATGCGCAGCACGCGCGCAGCATCGGCCGCAATAGCGTCGAATGGCGGGACAAGCCGTTTGACTCTCCTCCAAAGCTTTGCCAGTTTTGCCTTGAGGCGATTGCCGAAACAGATGGCCGATCGGCCGGGCGGGCAATCGGAAGGGCATGCCCAAGCCTATGCGGCGAATACAAGCCGCGGGTGGAATGCGACCCAGATCTTGAGGAGAGACACCCATGGCCAACCCGTCTATCGTCATTGCAAGCGCGGCCCGTACCGCGGTCGGCGCCTTCAACGGCGCCTTCGCCAATACGCCCGCCCATGAACTCGGAGCGGCGGCGATCTCCGCCGTCCTGGAACGCGCCGGGGTTTCGGCCGCCGAAGTGGACGAGGTCATCCTCGGCCAGGTGCTGCCGGCAGGCGAAGGGCAGAATCCGGCCCGCCAGGCCGCAATGAAGGCCGGCCTGCCGCAGGAGAAGACGGCCTGGGGCATGAACCAGCTCTGCGGATCGGGCCTTCGGGCAGTCGCACTCGGCATGCAGCAGATCGCGACCGGCGACGCCGACATCATCGTTGCGGGCGGCATGGAATCCATGTCGATGGCGCCCCACTGCTCCCACCTGCGCGCCGGCGTGAAGATGGGCGATTTCAAGATGATCGACACGATGATCAAGGATGGCCTGACCGACGCCTTCTACGGGTACCACATGGGCATCACCGCCGAGAACGTCGCCAAGAAATGGCAGCTTTCGCGCGAGGAACAGGACATCTTTGCCGTCGCTTCGCAAAACAAGGCGGAAGCCGCCCAGAAGGAAGGCCGCTTCAAGGACGAGATCGTTCCCTTCACGGTCAAGACGCGCAAGGGCGACGTGATCGTCGACAGCGACGAGTTCATTCGCCACGGCGCGACGATCGATGCGATGGCCAAGCTGCGGCCCGCCTTCGACAAGGAAGGCACGGTCACCGCAGCAAACGCCTCCGGCATCAATGATGGTGCCGCCGCGGCATTGCTCATGAGCGAGGCCGAGGCTGCGCGCCGCGGCATCCAGCCGCTGGCCCGCATCGTTTCTTGGGCCACTGCCGGCGTTGATCCGCAGATCATGGGCACGGGCCCGATTCCGGCGTCTCGCAAGGCACTGGAGAAGGCAGGCTGGAAAATCTCGGATCTTGACCTCGTCGAAGCCAACGAAGCGTTCGCGGCCCAGGCCTGTGCAGTCAACAAGGATCTCGGCTGGGATCCGGCGATCGTCAACGTCAACGGTGGCGCGATCGCCATCGGTCACCCGATCGGTGCTTCGGGAGCACGCGTGCTCAACACGCTTTTGTTCGAAATGAAGCGTCGCGGCGTCTCCAAGGGCCTGGCGACCCTCTGCATCGGCGGCGGCATGGGCGTCGCCATGTGCGTGGAACGGATGTAAGTCTAGGCTAACGTCATTCTCACGAACCATCCGCCGCATCCGGGCGCGATGCTTTACTGCACCGCGCCCGGCCAAACCAAAAAATCTCGACAGGGGAGGCAGGCATGACGAGGGTAGCTCTGGTAACGGGTGGAACGCGGGGTATCGGTGCCGCGATATCGATTGCGCTGAAGCAGGCGGGATACACGGTCGCCGCCAACTATGCCGGCAATGACGAGGCGGCAAACGCCTTCAAGGCCGAGACCGGCATCCCGGTCTACAAATGGGACGTGTCCAGCTATGAGGCCTGCGCAGCGGGCATCGCCAACGTCGAGGCGGATCTTGGTCCGGTCGACGTGCTGGTGAACAACGCCGGCATTACGCGCGACGCCATGTTCCACAAGATGACGCCTCAGCAATGGGGCGAGGTCATCGGTACCAACCTGACGGGCCTGTTCAACATGACCCATCCGGTCTGGAGCGGCATGCGCGATCGCGGCTTCGGCCGCGTCATCAATATTTCCTCCATCAACGGCCAGAAAGGTCAGATGGGGCAGGCGAACTACTCTGCCGCAAAGGCGGGGGATCTCGGCTTCACCAAGTCGCTTGCCCAGGAGGGCGCCGCCAAAGGCGTCACCGTCAACGCCATCTGCCCGGGCTATATCGGCACGGAGATGGTCCGTGCGGTGCCCGAGAAGGTCCTGAACGAGCGCATCATTCCGCAGATTCCCGTCGGCCGGCTTGGCGAACCGGAAGAGATCGCCCGTTGCGTGGTTTTCCTTGCTTCGGACGATGCGGGCTTCATCACAGGCTCGACGATCTCGGCCAATGGCGGGCAATTCTTCGCCTGAGAAAGACGCATCGCATGGAAATCGGATCCGTCGCTGCGCTGCACGCGGCGGCGCCTCCTTTTAATTTGCCGGCCGACCCGTTGCACAGTCCCGGTCGGGCATTGCACTATCCGTATGTGCTTCCGCAATTTGGGACGCAAAACCGCTTCGCAGTTTTGATGGAATTGCCTTACATGGCGGGGCAAAGCGGAGGCAATGACAGAGCATGAAGTTTTCCGGCACAGCCGACTACGTCGCCGACAAGGACCTGATGATAGCGGTCAACGCCGCGATCAGGCTGGAACGCCCGCTGCTGGTGAAAGGCGAGCCCGGGACCGGCAAGACCGAACTCGCGCGCCAGGTCGCAACGGCGCTAGGCCTCGAGCTGATCGAATGGAACGTCAAGTCGACCACAAAGGCCCAGCAGGGGCTCTACGAGTACGACGTGGTGACGCGCCTGCGCGACAGCCAGCTTGGCGACGACCGGGTCAACGACGTTCGCAACTACATCCGCAAGGGCAAGCTCTGGCAGGCCTTCGAGGCGCAGCGGAAGACGGTGCTTCTGATCGATGAGATCGACAAGGCCGATATCGAGTTCCCGAACGATCTGTTGCAGGAACTCGACCGGATGGAGTTCCACGTCTACGAGACGAGCGAAACGGTGTCGGCGGCAAACCGGCCGATCGTCATCATCACCTCCAACAACGAGAAGGAACTGCCGGACGCCTTCCTGCGCCGCTGCTTCTTCCATTATATCCGCTTTCCCGATGCGGAGACGCTCGCCCGCATCGTTGAAGTTCACTATCCCGGTATCCGCAAATCGCTGCTTTCGGCAGCGCTTTCGGCATTCTTCGATATCCGCGAGACGCCGGGCCTGAAGAAGCGCCCCTCGACCTCCGAGGCGCTCGACTGGATTCGCCTGCTTGTTGCAGACGACGTCGAGCCCGCCGATCTGCGGACGGACCCGAAGACGATGCTGCCGAAACTCTACGGCGCGCTGCTGAAGAACGAACAGGACGTTCATCTGTTCGAGCGGCTGGCTTTCATGGCGCGGCGCGACGGGTAGTTCTCCCCACGTTCGGGCTTCGCATGAGAACCATCGGCCCGGCCGGTTTCCGGCGCTTCCATCGCCGATGTTGATTCCGGAGCGCTCAAGCGCTATCTAGTCTTCGTTCCGTGGTGATTTGGCCGGCCGGCTTGCAGCCACGTTAAAGAAGTCGCTAAAGGGCCGCGAGAAGGGGCCTTCCCGTGGACCGGTTGCGACGAAAATCGCCGCCGGTTTTTTGTTTTTGTCGAGTGAGCCATGCCCATCAAGATTCCCGATACGCTGCCCGCATTCGAAACCCTCGTGCATGAGGGCGTGCGGGTAATGACCGAGACGGTGGCTGTCCGCCAGGACATCCGCCCGCTGCAGATCGGGCTCCTGAACCTCATGCCCAACAAGATCAAGACCGAGATCCAGATGGCGCGGCTCGTCGGTGCGTCGCCGCTGCAGGTAGAGCTTTCGCTCGTGCGCGTTGGCGGCCACAAGGCGAAGAACACCTCCGAAGAACACCTGCTGGCCTTCTACGACACCTGGGAGGAGATCAAGCATCGCAAGTTTGACGGCTTCATCATCACCGGCGCGCCGATCGAGACGCTGGATTATGAGGACGTCACCTACTGGGACGAGATGAAGCAGATCCTCGACTGGACCGTGACCAACGTTCATTCGACATTGAACGTCTGCTGGGGCGCGATGGCGGCGATCTATCACTTCCATCAGGTGCCGAAATACACCCTCGAGGAGAAGGCGTTCGGTGTCTTCCGCCATCACAACCGCAATCCCTCCTCGGTATTCCTGAGCGGCTTCTCCGACGATTTCCAGATCCCGGTATCACGCTGGACGGAGGTGCGGGCTGCGGACATTCGCAAGCATCCGGAACTGGAAATCCTGATGGAATCGGACGAAACGGGCGTCTGCTTCGTGCAGGAAAAGGCAGGCAAGCGCCTCTACGTCTTCAATCACGTAGAATACGATTCGACGTCGCTGGCCGACGAGTATTTCCGCGACGCAGATGCCGGCGTGCCGATCAAGTTGCCGAAGAACTATTTCCCGCACAACGATCCGGCGATCCCCCCCTTGAATCGCTGGCGAAGCCATGCACACCTCCTGTTCGGCAACTGGATCAACCAGATGTACCAGACGACGCCCTATGAGCTGGACCGTATCGGCACCGAAGGATGACGGGATGAGCGACCTCGAAGTCAGACCCCTGGAACTGAGCGACGAGGCCGAGTGGCGGCGGTTGTGGACGGCCTATCTGGCTTTCTACGAGACAAGCCTGCCCGAAGAGGTCTTCCGGAAGACCTTCGCCCGGCTGACGGGCGAGGACGGCGCGTCGATGGCCGGCCTGCTTGCCGTGTCGGGCGGAAGGGCGGTGGGTCTGGTGCATTTCCTGTTTCATCGCAGCACCTGGTCGACTGGCGACGTCTGCTATCTCCAGGACCTCTATGCCGACCCCGAAGTCCGCGGCATGGGCATCGGGCGCGCCCTGGTCGAGGCCGTCTATGAGAGGGCGGCTGCGACCGGCGCGCCGGAGGTCTACTGGCTGACGCAGGACTTCAACGCCACAGCCCGCCGGCTCTACGACAGGATCGCGACAAAGACCCCGTTCATCGTCTATCAGAAGAACCTCTGAAGGCCATGTTCATATCCTTCTTCCTGGCCCTGCGGGCGGCGAAGGTTCCGGTCGCGCTCCGGGAGTTCCTGACGCTGCTCGAAGGCCTGGAGGCGGGGCTTGCCGCCTTCGACGTCGAAGCCTTCTACTATCTCGCCCGCAGCGCGCTGGTGAAGGACGAGCGCTTCATCGACCGGTTCGACCGCGTCTTTGCGGAGAGCTTCAAAGGGCTCGAGGCCGTATCCGGCGGCATGTCCGGCACGATCGACCTCAACATACCGGCCGAGTGGCTGCAGAAGCTTGCCGAGAAGTACCTCACCGACGCGGAGAAGCGGCTGATCGAGAGCCTCGGCGGCTTCGAACGCCTGATGGAGACGTTGAGGGAGCTGCTTGCCGAGCAGAAGGGGCGCCACCAGGGCGGCTCGAAATGGATCGGTACCGCAGGTACCTCCCCCTTCGGGGCCTTCGGGTACAATCCCGAAGGCATCAGGATCGGGCAGGACACATTGCGCCACCGCCGCGCCGTGAAGGTCTGGGACCGTCGCGAATTCAAGGACTACGACGATACCGTCGAACTGGGCACGCGCAATATCAAGGTGGCCTTGAAGCGTCTTCGCAAATGGGTGCGCGAAGGGGCTGCCGACGAGCTCGACCTGCAGGGTACGATCCGCTCGACCGCCGAGCACGGCTATATCGACGTGGTGACGCGCCCTGAACGCCGCAACGCCCTGAAGCTTCTGATGTTCTTCGACGCGGGCGGCTCCATGGAAATGCATGTGCGCGTCGTCGAGGAGCTTTTCTCGGCCGCCCGCTCCGAGTTTCGGCACATGGAGCACTTCTACTTTCACAATTGCGTCTATGAAGGCGTGTGGAAGGATAATCGCCGCCGCCGCGTCGACGTCACGCCGACGCTTGATCTCATCCGTACCTATGGGGGCGACTATCGTCTCATCTTCGTCGGCGACGCCTCCATGAGCCCCTACGAGGTCACCCATCCGGGCGGATCGGTGGAGCACTGGAACAAAGAAGCGGGCGCGGTATGGCTGTCGCGGCTGACGACGCATTTTCCCCACGCGATCTGGATCAATCCGGTCCCGCAGGGCCATTGGCACCACACCCAGTCGATCGCGCTGATCAGCCGGCTGATGCTCGGTCGCATGTTCCCGCTGACGCTTGAGGGCCTGCAGGCGGCCACAAGGGAGCTGTCGCGCTGACGCCCGAATTGGCCGAGGCTATTTGTATGATTTTTTGATTGCCCCGTCCGCCCATTTGCCGCAGTTTGCCCGCGGAATTCGGAAATGCCGGGAGGAATGTCGATGGTTGCGGAAAATGAAGTGTTTGGCCGTCTGGAGGATGGTGAGCCGGTCTATCGGGTGACGATCACCGGCGGCGGCCTGACAGCGAAGGTGCTGACCTGGGGCGCGGTTATTCAGGATCTCCGGCTGGAGGGACATGAGCCTCCGCTTGTCCTCGGGCTTACAAGCCTCGCCGACTATGTCGCCCATTCCCCCTATTTCGGTGCGACCCCCGGCCGCAACGCCAACCGGATCGCAAACGGCCGGTTCGAGATTGACGGCCACCCCTGCCAGCTCGAGCTGAACGAACGCGGCGTTACCCATCTCCATGGCGGCAGCGACGGGATGGGCAGGCGAAACTGGCAGCTGATCGAGCAGTCGGACAGCCATGTGGTGCTGCATATCGTCGATCCGGCCGGTCGCGCCGGCTATCCCGGCACCAGCACGACGACCTGCACCTACCGCCTGACCGGGACCGGAACCCTGTCGGTCGTCTACGAGACGACCAGTGACGCACCGACCATCGCCAACGTCTGCCAGCACAGCTATTTCAATCTGGACGGCAGCAGCGACGCGTTCGATCACGAAATCAGCATCGCCGCGGATCGCTACCTGCCGGTGGACGACCGCCTGATCCCCACAGGCGAGATCCGCGCCGTCGAGGGAACCCCGTTCGACCTGCGAGAGATGACGTCGATGCGGCGGCAGACGGAAGCCGGCGGCGTGGCGTTCGACCACAACTTCTGCCTCGCGCCCGAACGCCGCGCCAAGACGCCAGTCGCCTTCGCGCGCAGCGCAAGCTCCGGGGTCTCGATCGAGGTGAGGACGACGGAGCCGGGCGTGCAGTTCTATACCGGTGCAATGGTGAATGTGCCCGTGCCGGGGCTGGAAGGCCGGACATACGGCCCCTTCGCCGGCTTCTGCCTGGAGACGCAGATCTGGCCGGATTCCGTCAACCAACCCACCTTCCCCAAGGCGGTCCTTCGGCCAGGCGAGATCTTGCGGCAGGAGACGGACTACGTCTTCAGCAAGCGCTGACGCCTCTATTCGCTCCGATCTCTACCGCCACATAGTCGAGTTGCCCATTGCCGCTCGAAAAGATTTCCAAATACGAACCAGGCGAAAGGCGCTTGGACGTCGCAGGGTTCGTGGCGGCAGGTCGTGGTATCGGCGTTGTTCTGCACTTGATTTTCGAGCGGGTAGAACAACGGTAGCAGCGCGCGGGCATCAAAACGTGCGGCTTCAATTGTCAAAGGATGAAATCGGCCTTTGCGAGCATCCGCGCATCATCGAGATGAAAGGCGAAATCCGACTTGCCGTCGCCATCCACGTCACCACGAATATAAGTGTCGGATTTCCCCTTGTCGTAGCGCAGTTCCCCGGCCTTATCCGAGAAGACGTCCGCTCCGATGAAGGTGAAACCCTGATCGCCACCCTTTTTCGTGCTGGCGTCGATAGCCGAAACGTCGATCTTGTCGCCGTTGGAGAAGTCGAAAATGGTATCTCGGCCGGATTTGCCGGGCGTGGAATCCTGAAGGGTTTTGAAAATGAAGATGTCCGACCCCGTGCCGCCGTAGAGCTTGTCCGCGCCGAGACCGCCAATGAGCTTGTCGTTGTTGGAGCCGCCGTTCAGCGTATTCGCGGAGTTGTTGCCGGTGATCGTGTTGGAAAGGTTGTTCCCGGTACCGCTGGTCTTGCCGTTGCCGACAAGCGTCAGGTGCTCGACGTTGGCCGTAAGCGTATAACTGATTGACGACACTACATGGTCAGTCCCTTGCTTGGCTAGTTCGACTACCTTGTCGCCCTCGTTGTCGATGATGTAGGTGTCGTTGCTTGTGTTGCCCGCCAGCGTGTCAGCCCCGGTGCCGCCGTCCAACAGGTCGCTGCCGCGGCCACCCCAAAGCCCGTCGTTGCCCGATCCGCCGTAGAGCTTGTCGTTGCCTTGTCCGCCGGTGAGTTCGTCTTTGCCGCTCTGGCCGTAGAGCTTGTCGTTGCCCTTATCGCCGCCAAGAAAGTCGTCGCCGGTCCCACCATCAAGCAGGTCGCCTCCGCTCCCGCCCTTGAGGGAGTCGTTACCGCCGCCGCCAGAAAGGATATCGTTGCCGCTGCTGCCGTCGAATATGTCCTTGCCCGTACCCCCGGAAAAGCTGTCTCTCCCCATGCTGCCGACAAGTTCGACGCTTTCCACATTCTTCAACGTTACCGACGCGATAGTGAATGAAGGCGCATCCGAAACCGAGATTTTCAGGCCGGTCGTGTAGAACCGGAAGTCGAGGGACACATGGTCGGTGCCGGATCCGCCGTCTACCACGATTTCATCCTCGGGGTGGAGTACGGCCTCGAACCGGTCATTGCCGGATCCAAGGTCCACGGTATAGGAGTTCGGCTTGGCCGTCGTGACGAACACGAAATCGCCTCCGTAAGTCTCGGCCAGGGTAGCGTATCGAAAGTCGCGCACGACGTCGTTGCCCTTGCCGCCGTAGAACTTCCCGCCTACGCCGTGGATGATGTAGAGGGTGTCGTTGCCGTCGCCGCCGTCGACCATGCAGTTGACGCCCGCGGTGTAGAGTGTGTCGTTCCCAGCTTCACCAAGGACCCTGTCGCTACTGGTTTGCGCGGCGTTGTACTCGTAGCTGTGGTAATCTTCATTGCCACCGAAGAGCGTATCGTCGCCGGTTCCGCCGTGGAGAGTGTCGCTCCCGTCGTCACCAATGAGCGTGTCATTGCCGCCCAGCCCCTTGATAATATCGTCCTCGGAAGTCCCCTTCAGGAGGTCTTTGCCAGACGTTCCGGTAATCTCGGCCATGCTGCGTCCTCAATTCGGGTAAATAGGGGCCAGTCTTGCGGGCGGAACGCCACGCCGGCTGTACTATAAGTTGTTCCGTGCGCAGCCTCAATTATCGAAGCTGTAGAAATCAGTCACCGTCTCAACCAAAGGTGCAGGGGGGGTTGCACACTAGAGACCAATTCTCGCTCAGAGTGACATGCACGAAACCGTCGATGGAAATACCAGGCGCTATTTCTGCGATTCCAGATGCGCCAAAACGCACAAAAGCCCCGGCGAACCGAGGTTTGCAGCGTCTTGGAAGAATGGAGCGGGTGAAGCGATTCGAACGCTCGACCCCAACCTTGGCAAGGTTAGAGAGGGTCTACTCCACGATATCCGGCAATATCCAAAAACACGATAAGGCATTGAAAAATATATGAAACACCTTGACATGCTTTTCGTGCCTACGCTAGGGTAGCGCAAACATTTTCCCTCACGGTGTTGACCAGGTGTTGACCAGCGGTGATGACCATGAGGCCGGTATCGGAGGCCGTTCATGGCAAAGCGTGTAGGCGTGGCATTGACCAAACGTGTCGTCGATGCGGCTGAAAAGAAGGACAAGCGCTACTATCTCTGGGATAGCGAGCTGTCCGGTTTCGGTCTGCGTGTCGAGACCAGCGGCGCTAAGACCTTCATCGTCCGTTATCGGGCCGAAGGTGGCGGCCGGTCCGCAGCTCAGCGCTTCGTGACCGTTGGTCGATCTGGTCCCCTGACGCCGGAGCAGGCCCGCAGGCAAGCCAAAATCTTACTCGGTGGCGTGGCCAAGGGAGAGGACCCGGCGGACGAACGTCGTGCCAAGCGCCGGGAGATGAGAATCAGCGGCCTGATCGATCTTTATGAAGAGGAAGGCTGCGTGATCCAGCGGGGTAAGCGGCAGGGGCAGCCGATGAAGCCGTTGACCAAACAACTGACGCTCGCCCGCCTGCGGAACCATGTGGTGCCGCTGCTCGGCCACAAGCGCGTCAGTGAAGTCAACGCTGGCGACATCGAACGCTTCGTCCGAGACGTGACTGCCGGTAAGACGAGCCGCGACGAGAAAATTGGCCCACGTAAGCGCATCATCGTGAAAGGTGGCGAGGGTGCTGCGCGCAAGGTCGTTCGCGACCTCTCCGCCGTCTTCAGCTTCGCCATTCGCAGCGAGATTGTCGAAAGAAACCCTTGCGAGACCGCCGCTGTCCGGAAAACGGACAATCAGCGGGAGCGCTTCCTGACGCTTGAAGAAGTGGCGCAGCTCGGCGCTGCGTTAGACGCGTTGGAAGCGGAGGGGGTAAACCCCAAGGCCGTTAACATTGTCCGGCTGTGGGCTCTGACAGGTTGCCGCCGGGAAGAGATTGCTGCGCTCAAATGGGCCGAGGTCAACCTGGCGGACGGGCTTCTGGAGCTTGACGATAGCAAGACCGGCAAATCCGTCAGGCCGCTCGGCGCGGCCGCTGTCGCTCTTTTGGAGAGCCTCCCGCGCGAGGTGGCCAGCGGCTTTGTCTTCCCCGCCGAGCGGGGCGAAGGCTATTTTCAGGGCACGAAGCGGATCTGGGCGAAGGCGGTGAAGAAGGCTCGATTGCCTGGCGTGACTCCGCACACTTTGCGGCACACGATCGGCTCAACGGCCATCTCGACCGGCGAGGCCCTCGCTCTCACTGGCGCCATTCTCGGTCACTCCAATCCGCGTTCGACCGCGATCTACGCCCATGTCCAGAACGATCCGTCGCGGCGGGCCGCCAATCGCGTCACCAAGAAAATCGCTGCGGCCCTTGCCGGTAAGACGGTCGGTGTCCGGCGCCCGTCGGCCAAGACAAAGACCGATGATCTCAGCGCTCTCGTGGCCAACCTCGTCGCTCGTCTTGAGGCGGAAGGCATCGATGGCGCTCAGGCGCAGACGATTTTCGCCGAGGCCATTGCGACAAATGCCGGACGAAAAAAATCGGCGACGTCCACGGTCTCGTCCAAGGCAGCCTGAGTATGTCGGCGCTCACCGAGGTTTTGGCCGCCGCGCGCATCGCCAGCCGCGGGAGATGGTCTTCCACTGCGCGCATATCGAACCTTCGGCTGAGCGCGGGCGTCTATTGAAAATGCCGGCATTTGGCCGTACATTGTCGATAAAAGAAGGAGGCATTTATGGCTCATGCCCAAAAACGGGAAGATCAACCGACAAGCCGCCGCCGGGCCGAAAGGCTGGAAGCGCGGGTAACGGCTGAACAGAAAGCGCTCATCGAGCACGCCGCGGCGCTGGAAGGCCGCAGCATCACCGATTTCGTGCTGGCGAGCGTGCAGGATGCCGCCAAACGCACCATTGCGGAGCATGAGGTGATCCGACTCAGCGTCAAAGATTCTCAGGCTTTCGTCGAGGCCCTTCTCAACCCGCGTGAGCCCGGCCGAAGAATGAGGGAAAGCGTGGCTTCCTACAAGGCATTGATGGGCGAACAATAATCGTGGGTTCTACCGCAAAGCCTGTCATCGAGCTTCTCGACACGGCAAGGCACGACCGTTCACAATTCTCCTGCGGTGTCGAAGCTCTTGATCGCTATCTGCAGTCCCAGGCAGGACAGGACGCACGGCGGCGTGTCGCCGCTCCCTACGTTCTGCTGGAACCGCCATCCACCACCGTCATCGGCTTCTACACGCTTTCGAATACCTCGGTCCAGTCAGCCGAGCTCCCGCCCCCATTGGTGAAGAAGCTCCCGCGCTATCCCACCCTGCCGGCTACATTGCTCGGCCGGCTGGCCGTCGACGCGAAGCAGCGCGGCAAAGCCTTCGGAACACTTCTGCTCCTCGATGCGCTTCGCCGGTGCCTGCGGAGCGAAACTGCCAGCCTGGCGATCATAGTGGATGCCAAGGATGATATGGCAGCCTCGTTCTATGAACGGCATGAATTCTACCGCCTGCCTGACCAGCCCAACCGGCTGTTTAAACCCATGGCCGAGGTTGAGAAGCTATTTGTCGATTCGACGCCATAACATTCGAGCGTGCCAACTCTGCAACCGCTGGGAGGACAGATTGTCCTCGGGCGCTGATGACTTATACGATATTGCCGAGTGTCTTCGCTCGCCATCTTCAATGACAGCCGGCTAGATCAGCGTGCTTCCTGAGATCCGTTTTTGCGCTTTTGCGCATTTCCGGCTCTGCGGGGTTGGCGTGCGTCGTGAAGAACCTTGGTTCGAGTCGTGACTGCGCCACCCGGGCCGGCCCAGACCCGACTACCGTATTAGAGACCTCAATCTGCTGAAAACTAAGAGCTGCAAGCTGTCGTCTGAGGTCCGCGCCCTCCCATTTCCTGACACGGATCCCTCTCATCGAAAAGAATCCACCTTGACTCCTGACTGGGAAAATAAGAACAAATAGAGAACATGATAGAGAACATGATAGAGAACCCGTCCCCGGAGGTCAGGAACGAGCTTGCGGCCGAAGCCCGCCATAGAGTCTTTGCGCGCCCAGATCGAGCGGATCGAAGGTCGATCCCGGCGCGCGACATCGGTGCTTCCCTTCGGAATCCCCGAGGTCGACTCGCGACTCCCCGGCGGCGGGCTGGCACGCGGCGCGCTTCATGAGGTCGCCGGCGGCAGCAACGGCGCGATCGACGGCGCGGCCGCTGGTCTCTTCGCCGCCGGAATAGCCGCCCGTACGACCGGCAAGACGCTCTGGTGCATCGCCAAGCCGGACCTGTTCGCTCCGGCGCTGGCTCAGGCAGGCCTTGCGGCCGATCGCGTGGTCTATGTCGAGGCCGGCGACGACAAGACCGTTTTGGCCTGCATGGAGGAAGGTCTTCGCCATGGTGGCCTCGGCGCCGTCGTCGGCGAGATTGCGCATTTGTCGATGACGGCGTCGCGCCGGCTCCAGCTCGCCGCCGAGGAAACAAGATCGATCGGCATCGCGCTGCGCCGCTGGCGACGCCACACCGATGCCTACGATTTCGGCGTGCAGACCGCCGCCAGGACGCGCTGGCGCGTCTCCGTCATCCCGTCCGAGACGCTACCGGTTCCCGGCATCGGCCGCCACCGCTGGCTGGTCGAGCTGGCCCACGTCAAGGGCGGAGAGAGTGCTGATTTCGAAGTGGATGCGTGTGATGAGCAGGGTTGTCTCGCTCTACCTGCCGAACTGGTCGACCGACCGGCTGCGGCGGAAGGCTGGCGACGCGGCGCCTCCGGCTGAGGCGCCGCTCGTGATGATAGGCCGTGAAGGAAACAGGCGGGTGGTGATGGCGGCGGACGCCGCCGCCCAGGCCGCTGGGCTGCGCCCCGGCATGCCTGCCGCCAAGGCGCAGGTGCTCGTATCCGGCCTGATCGTGCAGGACGCCGATCCGATCGCCGACGCGGAGGCGCTGGAGCGCTTGGCGCTCTGGGCGCTCCAACGCGTCGCGCCGATCGTCGCCGCCGACCCGCCGGACGGCATCGTGATCGACTCTACCGGCGCGGATCACCTGCATGGCGGCGAAGCCGCCATGATCGAGACCCTGATCGGCCGGCTGGCCATGTCCGGCGTTACGGCGCGCGGCGCGATCGCGGACACCTGGGGCGCTGCCCATGCGCTCGCCCGTTTCGTCGCCGATCCGTCCGTCATCGCGCCGGCGGGGCATGGCGCGGCCGTGATCGATCCGTTGCCGCTTGCCGGGCTGCGCCTGCCGCCCGGCATGGCGGCCGACCTGCGCGTGCTCGGTTTCGAGCGCATCGGCGATCTCCTGGCCCAGCCGCGCGCTCCGCTGATCCTGCGCTTCGGCCCGGAACTCGGCCGGCGCATCAATCAGGCCCTCGGCGAACTGGCCGAGCCGATCGAGCCGATCCGGCCTGCCGACCTGATCGAGGTGCAGCGGACCTTCGCGGAGCCCATCGGCGCGGCCGAGACGATCGCCCGCTATGTCGGCAAGCTCGTCGCGCAGCTCTGCGCCGCGCTCGAGGAAAAGGCCCTCGGCGCCCGCCGTCTCGATCTTCTCTGTCACCGCGTCGACAACCGGATCGAAGCGGTCCGGGTCGGCATGGCGCAGCCGGTGCGCGACATCAAACGTCTGACCCGCCTCTTGTGCGACCAGATCGAGCAGATCGATCCGGGCTTCGGCATCGAACTCATGGCGCTGGCGGCCACGATCGCCGAGCCGCTTCAGCGCCGACAGATCGCCAGCAGCCTGATCGAGGTCGCGACGCCGGACATCTCCGATCTCGTGGACACTCTCGCCAACCGCGTCGGCGAGCGGGCGATCTATCGGGCCGCGCCCGTCGCCAGCGACGTGCCGGAGCGCTCCGTCTGCCGTATCCCGGCCATGTCGCCCGATACCGGCGCGACATGGCCGAGCCATTGGCCGCGGCCGATCCGGCTTCTCCCGCATCCGGAGCGCATCGAGGCGATCGCGCTCCTGCCGGATCATCCGCCCGTCTCCTTCACATGGCGCGGCGTGCGCCGCCGTGTGAAGCGCGCGGACGGTCCCGAGCGCATCCATGCGGAGTGGTGGAAGCGCGACGCCGAGCTTGCCGCGATCCGCGACTATTTCCGCGTCGAAGACCCGTCTGGCGAACGCTACTGGATTTACCGCGCGGGCAATGGCGAGGACCCCGAGACGGGCTCCCACCTCTGGTATCTCCATGGGGTGTTCGGATGAGCGATCCCGGTTACGCCGAGCTACAGGTGACGAGCCATTTCAGTTTCCTGCGCGGCGCATCGTCCTGCGACGAGCTGTTTGCGCGCGCCGCCGAACTCGGCATCGAGGCGCTGGCCGTGGTCGATCGCAACAGCCTCGCCGGCATCGTGCGCGCCCACGAAGCCGCAAAGGCGACAGGCGTGCGCCTCGTCGTCGGCTGCCGGCTCGACCTCACGGACGGCCCGTCGATCCTCGTCTACCCGACCGATCGGCTCGCCTATTCGCGGCTGTGCCGCCTGTTGTCGCTGGGCAAGAAGCGCGCCGGAAAGGCCAAATGCGATCTGCGGTGGCCCGATCTCGTCGCCTATGGCGAGGGCTTGATCGCTGTGCTCGTGCCCGACATGGCTGACGAGGAGTGCGGCTTCCATCTGCGCCGGCTGCGCGAGGCCTTCGGCGACCGCGCCTATATGGCCTTGACGCTGCGGCGGCGGCCCAACGACCAGCTCCGGCTTCACGAGCAGTCGAACCTCGCGACACAGATGCGCGTGCCGACGATCGTCACCAACGACATCCTGTTTCATGATCCCGACCGACGCATTCTTCAAGATGTTGTCACCTGCATCCATCACGGCGTCACGATCGACGAGCTGGGCGATCGCCGCGAGCGGCATGCGGATCGCTATCTCAAACCGCCCGCCGAGATGCACCGCCTCTTCGCGCGTTATCCCGAGGCGCTCGCGCGGACGCTAGAGATCGTGCGGCGCTGTGCCTTCTCCATGGACGAACTGCGCTACCAGTACCCGGAGGAGCGCGACGATCCCTCGCTGACGCCGCAGCAAACGCTCGCGAAGCTGACCTGGGAAGGCGCGGAGCGGCGCTACCCGGAGGGCGTGCCAGAGAACGTCGTCACCTCGTTGAAGCACGAGCTGGCGCTGATCGAGAAACTCGACTACGCGCCATATTTCCTCACCGTCAATTCCATCGTGCAATTCGCCCGCTCGCGCGACATCCTCTGCCAGGGCCGCGGCTCGGCCGCCAATTCGGCGGTCTGCTATGTGCTCGGCATCACGAGCATCGATCCCGGTCGCAATGATCTCCTCTTCGAACGGTTCATTTCGGAAGAGCGACGCGAGCCGCCCGACATCGACGTCGATTTCGAACACGAGAGGCGCGAGATCGTCATGCAGTGGGTGTTCGACGCCTACGGCCGCGACCGCGCCGCGCTCTGCTCAACGGTCATCCGCTACCGCACCAAGGGCGCGTTGCGCGACGTCGGCAAGGCCCTCGGCCTGCCCGAGGACCTGATCTCGACGCTCTCCGGCCAGGTCTGGGGCTGGTCGGAGGAGGGCGTCTCGAAGGGCCAGGTCGAACAGCTCAATCTCAATGCGTCCGACCGGCGCCTGCGCCTGACCCTCGACCTCGCCCGGCAGTTGCAGGGCGCGCCGAGGCACCTGTCGCAGCATCCCGGCGGGTTCGTCCTCACCCAGGACCGGCTCGACGATCTCGTGCCGATCGAGCCGGCGGCGATGGCCGACCGCCAGGTGGTGGAATGGGACAAAGACGATGTCGACGCGCTCCGATTCATGAAGGTGGACGTGCTCGCGCTCGGGATGCTGACCTGCATGAAGAAGGGCCTCGACCTTCTGGCCGAGCACAAGGGCGCCAACCTCGATCTCGCGACCATCCCGCCCGAAGATCCGCGCACCTATGCGATGATCAGGCGCGCCGACACGCTCGGGACGTTCCAGATCGAATCCCGCGCGCAGATGTCGATGCTGCCGCGCCTCAAACCCCGGACCTATTACGATCTCGTCGTGCAGGTCGCGATCGTCAGGCCCGGTCCCATCCAGGGCGACATGGTGCACCCCTATCTGCGCCGTCGCGAGGGGCTGGAGCCGGTTCACTATCCCAAGCCCGAACTGGAAAAGGTGCTCGGCAAGACGCTCGGCGTCCCGCTCTTTCAAGAGCAAGCCATGATGGTCGCGATCACCTGCGCCAACTTCACACCGGGCGAGGCCGACATGCTGCGCAAGTCGATGACCACTTTTAAACATACGGGCGGCGTCAGCGCGTTCCGGGCCAAGCTCATCGACGGCATGATCGACAACGGCTACGAGCGCGACTTCGCGGAGGCGACCTTCCGCCAGCTCGAAGGCTTCGGCTCTTACGGATTTCCGGAAAGCCACGCAGCCTCTTTTGCGCTGATCGCCTACGCCTCCGCCTGGCTCAAATGCTGGCACCCCGACGTCTTCGCCGCGGCGCTGCTCAATTCACAGCCCATGGGCTTTTACGCGCCCGCCCAAATCGTGCGCGACGCCCGCGAGCACGGCGTCGAAATCCGGCCGGTCTGCGTGAATGCGTCCCGCTGGGACTGCACGCTGGAGCCGACCGGCGACGAGGATCGCTTCGCTGTGCGCCTGGGGCTGCGCATGGTGAAGGGCCTCGCCAACGCCAATGCCGCCGCGATCGTCGCGGCGCGGGCGGGCCAGCCCTTCGCTTCCGTCGACGACCTCTGGCGCCGTGCCGGCGTGCCGCAGGCCGCGCTCGTCCAGCTCGCCGAGGCCGACGCCTTCCGGCCGGCTTTCGGGCTCGCCCGGCGCGAGGCGCTCTGGGCCATCCGCGGCCTGCGCGACGAGCCGCTGCCGCTCTTCGCGGCCGCGACCGCGCGTGAAGCCGAGATCGTGCCCGAGATCGACGAGCCGTCCGTCTCGCTTCGCCCGATGACGGCCGGCAGCGAGGTGGTGGAGGACTACGGCCATACCGGCCTGTCGCTGCGCGCGCATCCGGTCTCCTTCCTGCGCGAGGACCTGCGCCGCCGGCGCATCGTCTCGCTGGCCGAGGCGATGGACGCCCGCGACGGCCGCTGGCTCGAAGCCGCCGGCATCGTCCTTGTCCGGCAAAGGCCCGGCTCCGCCAAAGGTGTGCTGTTCGTCACGCTGGAGGACGAGACCGGCATCGGCAATCTCGTCATCTGGCCGAAGGTCTTCGAGGCGAACCGCCGCACGCTGCTGTCGGCCGGCATGCTCGCGGTACGCGGCCGCATTCAGCGTGAAGGCGCCGTCGTGCATCTGGTCGCGCAGCGCATCACCGACCTCTCGGCCGATCTGGCGAGCGTCGGCGCCCGCGACGCCGCCTTTCCATTGCCCCACGGACGCGGCGACGAATTCCACCACGGCTCGCCGTCGCCCGATCCGCGCGGCCTGCCACCGCGATCGTTCAAGGGCCGCACCTTCACAGACAATTACGGTCATATCCGCCAGATCGCCGTGAAGGGTCGGAATTTCAAATGATCTTTCCATCCAAGGTTCGCCGCACGACAGCCGCATTTACATTGGTCATTCTTGAGTATTTGTTCAGTTGCAACGCGCACTGGCCGATAAACAACTAACGACGCCCAAAGAAAGTGAATTCATGCCGTCTTCCTCGAAGCAAACTGAGCAAATAGCTACATGGAAGCAGGCCTTTCGCGACGAGACGACGGGAATACACAAAACCGTCCGCGACCTCATCTGGAACTACGCGGCATTTCGGACGACGATCCGGATTGTCAGGCTCGCAAACGAAAAGCGTGAAGAGCATCCGCGCCTCAATCAGATGCTGTTCGATCTGATTTCAGATGGCTACTGGTCGAGCCTGCTCGTAGGGATCAGACGTCTGCTCGACAAAGGACCCATAAAGGGGCCGAAAGGAGTCTACTCCATCCGGTCGGTCGTGAAAGACGTTGAGCAGTCTCGCCCCTGGCTAACGCGCAGGAAATATATCGAGGAGGTCCTTGAGGCGCGGTATGACCTCACACCGATGCTTGAGGAGCAGCATCAGAGATTGATCGCCGCGAAAGGGGCGGCGACCTGGGGAGACCCTGACCTCTTCAGGAGCGAGATCGCGCACGAGCAGTTTGATTTCCTAAGCGGCGTTCTGCCGACCGATCGCCGAGCGGACGACCTTATCGATCCGGCCGTCCTGGCCAGGATCGAGAAGCGTTTGGCTTCTCTCGATACCATTGGTGATCACGTCAATTCTCATTTGGCGCATGCAGGAAACCACGAAAGCCGGCAGGGCAAGTCGCTCGCGAACTTCGACATACGAGACGCCCAACGAGCACTCCGCGAGTTGAAGCAGATTTCCGACCTCACCGGCGTCTGGTTCGCAAATGAGGGTGGCGGCGGACTTGCGACATTCATAGGAGATCAATTCGCAGGCCTCGATGAGCCGCTCGTCGACACCGAACAGATCGCTCAACTTCTAGAGCATTGGCGAGAGATCGACCGCGAAGTCGCAAACTGGTCAATCACGCCGAAGGAATTGTAGCCCGTTCTGCTCCTGTGGTCTCCGGAACTGCGCGACAGACCGACCGGCACATTACGCGACCTGCTCGACCGCCAGTGACCCGGCTGGCAGCGGCTTGATCAGCGTTTGGGCCGGGACCGACGGATCGAGCCAGTCAGCCCAGGCTTTCCGTTCCAGAATGACGATCTGGCGATCATGATAGGGCGCGATGTCGGGACCGGGCCCCATCGTCAGCATGGTGAAGGCCTCGCCGACCTCCTTCGTGTCCCGCCAGATGCCCGCGATCCCGAAGATCGGCTCGCCGCTCTTCGTGAATAGCCACTTGTCCTTGCGCTTCTTTCCCTTCTCGGCCGGGTCCGTGAACTCGTAGAATCCATCAGCGACGATGATGCAGCGGTTGGAGGCGAACTCGCGGCCGTCCGAGCGGAAATTGTAGACCGGCCGCTTGTTCTGGCCCGGCCAGCTCCAGCGCCGTTGCACGAGATCGCCTTCGCCGCGCTCGCCCTCGACCGTGCGCACGATCGGCCCGACATCGGTGATCTTGATGTCGTCGCGGGCCTCGATGTTCGGGCGGCCCTCCGAAAACCGTATCTTGATCTTCAGGTCGGCGAACTCCTCGATGATCGAGGAGATGTCGACCTTCAGCCGGTAGTCATTGCACATCGGTCCTCCGTCCGGATCGTCTTTGCCTCGCGATCCTGTTCTTTGATATCGTCGCCCGCTATGAGCGCGACGTCTTTCGACATGGACGCATCGCTCGACGAACGCCGCGTGATCATAAGACTTGCAGGCGGCGAAGTTGAGATGGTGGAGCTGGCCTGGGGTCTGCAACCGCGCGAGCGTGGCGGGCGCTCCGCCACCGTGATCCGCGCCGACGGCCGGACCTTTCCGAGTCATCGCTGCCTCGCCGGCGTCCGAGTTCCGGTTTCGCAGCCGCGGCAGGCACTACGGCTTCGCGCTCGCCGATGGCGACTGGTTCTATTTCGCAGGGATATGGCGGCCTGCGTCGCCGGACTGGCCGGAGGCCTATGCGATCCTCACCACCGAGGCGAACCCCGACGTCGCCCCGTTTCATGATCGGCAGGTGGCGGTGCTGCGCCGTGAGCAGCGCATGGCCTGGCTCGACATGACCTGCCGGGAATCGGAATTGCTTCGTCCCTTGCCGACAGGGTCGTTCAGCGTGTCGGGACTGGACGAGGATGGTGCGCAGGCGAGGTTCGCCTTCTGAAACTCTGATATCCGTATTTCCGTGTTGGCGGCTTTGCAGCTTTGTGGGGAAGGCCTTCCCCCTGGTCGGCACTGCGTTGCCGACGCACCCCCTTCTGCGGGGAGACCCCCAGGCTGTGCAGAAACTCGGCGACGATTCAGTGCGGGTGCGATGACGCGAACTGAATCGAGCGGGGTTCTCAGCCCCGCGACATCAGCGCCCCGG
>NZ_OBQD01000010.1 GCF_900220975.1 Rhizobium subbaraonis
GCCGCGACAGGCGGCTTCCGGCTCTTGCCGGTCTGATGCGCGAAATAGGCGACCGCGCCGCACTCCGCGCAGGTGATCTGCAGCGCCTTCGCGCGCCGCCCGCCGGCCTCGATCGTGGCTTCCGGAAAGGTGCGGCCGATGCTCATTCCGCCGCCTCGCTTTCCGCAGCGACGGGCATGAAGTCCGGCCAGTACACACGCTTGCAAACCGTCGTGTTGCCGTAGCTTCCGTCAGGCTGCCGTTCCCAGACGAACCATTCGGTGTTCATCTGGCTGCTGGCCTTTTCGCCGTCCCAGCCGTCGCGATGCATCATCGGCAGGCGCCGGGAGAAAGCGTACCTGCGCGCGGGCGGGCACGTTTCCATGATGTAGGTGCGATCCGGGTCCTCGAAGCCGAAGTAGGCATTCGAGTTCAGCAGCAGCGCCATCTTGCGCGGCCGGTGCACCCGCAGGGCGTGGGCAATGAAGGAATTCAGCGCCTCGCCATAAGGCGGGTTCGTCACGATGTCGTGGCACTCGCCTTCGCCCGGCTTCGTCTCCCGAAAATCGATGACGGCCTGCAGCTCACCGTTCGCATCCGCCGTGCCGTAGTCGACGAGGTCGGAGAGCACGACGGAATAGCCGGCCGCCTCGAGCATGCGGCTGATGGCGCCCCGCCCGCAGGCCGGCTCCAAGACCGTGGGGGAGAATTCTTCCAGCGCCAGCAGCACATGCATCGCCTCGGCGCCCGTCTCGTAGAGATTGTGCCCGCGCTCTTCCTTCGTCGCCGACCGCGTGCCGATCGCAGCCCGCAGCCCGGCGCGCGTGGGGGCGAGACCGGCGGCAACGCGGGCGGCGATGGCCCGCTCGGCGATGCCCGGCGCCTTTTCTTCCGCCGCTACGAGCTTGCGCGCCTCGTGAATCTCCTGCCGCGTCAGCCCCGCGTCGGCCTGTTTGAAAATGTCCTCACCTGCGACATTTTTCGGCCGGCCTTTTTTCGCCGCGGAACCCGCCTGCTGCGCGGCGTCATAGGCGCGGGCCAGCTCCATCTTGCACCGCGTTTCCATCAGCAGCGCATCGCCCTGCAGCTGCCGGAATTTCGGCACCAGCGCCCGCGTCGCGGCGTACTTGGCGGCAAACCGCGCCTCGGCCTGGCTGAGATCATAGGCGCCGTCGGCGATGACGCGTGCCTTCTGGATGTCGCCTTCGTCGAAGAGCCGGGCCGCCGTCACCAGCATCGAGACAATCTCGACAGAGCCGGTGCGCCGCGGCGCATCCGCCTCCGGCTCGGCGACGACGGCGGGCACTGCGGCAACCGGTTCCGCCGCCGCCGGCTTCACGGCCTCGGCGGGATACCACACGTCCCCGTCCTTCGGATCGCGGCGCAGCAGCCCCTTGGCGTTCAGCGCCCGGCATTTGATCCGCTGCCCCTGCGTCTGCGAACGAAAATGGCCGCCCTTGACGGCGGCATCCAGAATGGCGGTCTGGTCGGGGGAAAGCTTCGGCGCGCCCATCAGTGCGCACCCCTCAACTGGGTGAGATAGTCCTCGCCCCGCGCGGTGATCCGCCAGACATCGGCATGCCCGCGCAGGAGCACGAGATATCCGGCCGCGACCGCCTCGGCGATCGGCTCTTCGTCCTCGACGCTGACGCTGAAAAACGTCTTGTCCGCGCTGGCGCCGGCCCGGCGCACGATGTTGCGCGCACGCAGCGAGATCGGCTGCAGGATGGTCGAACGGGAGGCAGAGGCGGCCCGCATCACAGCGCCTCCAGACGGGCCAGCACGCATTCGGCCGCGCGGATGATGCGGCGGATCTGCTGGCTCAGTTCGCGCCGCTCCATCGCGTCGATCCGGCCATCGGCAAAGGCCGAGCGCGCCATCCGCCAGACGTCGGTCGCCTTGTCCATGATGGCGAGCACGTCCGCCTCGGCGAGCGGCGCCTCGATCGCGATGCGATCGGCCAGCGGCTCCAGCCGGAAGCCCAGGTGCCGCGCCATCTCCGAAGTGATGATCGGCGAGCCGGCGCGAAGATCCGCCTCGACGGCGATATCGACCGGGATCAGCGTGGCGCCGTGTTCATGGCTGCCGTCGCCCCGGCGTTCGCCGAGCGTGGCATACTTGACCAGCGTGGAAACGCCGACGCGGGTCAGCAGGGCAAACGAGGCCACCCCGCCGCCCAGCCGGTAGCAGGCATCGGTCACGCCCTTGAGGGACAGGATCATTTCTTCGGAAATCAGGCGCACGAAAACACCCCGCGAAATGCAAGGAAACATTTGGTTGAAAGGATTCACTGCAGCGCCCGCAATGCGCGCTTAGGGTTGAGCCGTCAGATCACGTAGGCCCGCATGCCAATCGAGAAGGAAAACGGAAGCGCCCGGCGGGCATCGAGGTCCGCCGTCCGCCGGGCGCCGGCTTCCGCGCCAAACGCGGGAGCGCACGGAAGAGCAAAGGTTTGGAAAGACGCGCCGGAGCGGCAGGCAACGCCCGCCAGCTCCGGCACGAAGATGCAAGGCGGCTGGGAGGAGCGCTCCAGAGGGGAACTGCGCCTTGCAGAAATGAGACGTGCGAGAGGGCTGCTTTCATTCGGCCGCCTCTTCGAAGACCAAACCATCTTCCCATGGGAGCTCACGCTCCAACGCGGCTTTTCGGATAGCCCGAATGTCGTCGAGAGATGGCGAAACGCCATTCTCCCAACGCGAGACCGTCGCCTGGGTCACACCGGCGATTTCAGCCATCTCGGCTTGGGTGACCCTGAACACTTTTGTTCGGATAAGCTTCAACGTGCACATGCGCGGATAATATGCGCAAACGGATTATCTGCAAGCGGATTTTATCCGGGAACGGATTTTTCTTCTTCGCCTTCTCGTCTTAGCGTGACGCCATGATCAAGATTGCCGATAAAATCCGCGCGATTATGGCTGCCACTGGCAAGACACAGATGCAGCTCGCCGAAGAGCTTAACGTTTCGCAGTCAACAGTGAACCGCTGGCTTGGCTCGGCTGAACCGGAAGGACATCGCCGAGACGCGATCAACGAGCTGTATGAGACGCTCGTCCAAAAGCAGCACGCGACAGATGAGGGAACGGAGATTCCCGTCATGGGCTTCATAGGAGCTGGCGCGGAAATAATGCCTGAATTCGAGCAGGTGCCGCCGGATGGCATCTCTCACGTGATCGTCCCATTCCCCTTGCCAGCCGAGATGATTGCATTTGAAGTCCGCGGAGATTCAATGCTTCCAGTCTATAAGGACGGGCATGTAATTGTCTGCTACCGGGAGCAAAAGCGTCCGATTGAGGCCTTCTACGGGGAAGACGCGGCCGTGAGAACATCCGACGGGCGTCGGTTTATCAAGACGATCATGCGAGGAAACCCAGGCATCAATCTGATGTCGTGGAATGCCGCCCCTATCGAGAACGTGAGCCTTGAGTGGATAGGTGAAATTTTCGCCACTCTTCCGCGCAACGCGCTAAAGTCGATCGAGCGCAAGGGCGGAATCCAAGGGCGCCTTAAGTTGGCATAGCGCGCCCGGCGCGATATTGGGCACAAAGGAATGCGCAACCGATATCCGCTTGCGCATTTTTTTATGTTGACGAATATCCGTTTGCGCATATTATGCGTCTCGTTCAGGCCGTGAGCAGGGCCGCCGCGTCTCCTCCTCCCAGGCGGCGGCCCACCCTTCCCGGCCTCATTCACCCCAACAATGGAGAATGACGATGCAGACCACACGCACCGCAAAAGAGAAGGCCCGCATTACCGCCATCGCTCGCGACCTCGTCGATATCGGCGACGGCGCGATCGCCAGGGATCTCATCCGCCGCGGCCACTCCCCGCAAGACATCGAGAAGTTCGGCGAGGAGGCCATGGCCGAGGCCGCCAACATCTTCGCCCGCGCAGCCTGATCGGAGGCTGCCGCCATGCACCAGCAACCCCGCGACTACGCCATCCGGCCGCGCAGCGCAGAGCGAGACCTGTCCCGCCTGCGGATCAGAAATCTTGAGATCCAGCGCTTCGCCCTTCTGACGGTTGCGGGGCTGCTGGCCTTCGCCCTCACCGGCGTTCTCGTTCTCGGAGCGTGAGCCGATGCGCACACACCGCTTCCCCCATTATCCGATCGAGCGCATCGAGGCCGACTGGTCTCGCATCGACAGCCTGATCGCCGCCCGCGCCCGCGCCGACCGCATCAGCAACCGGCTCATGTACCTCTTCCTGCCGACGCTCGTCGTCGGCCTCTCCATCTTCATCCTCTTCCGGAGCTGAAATCCGATGACACACATCACCTCAAGGCTCGATGCCGCCACCGAGGCGCGCCTGCGCCAGGCAGCCGAGGAACTGGATCGCCGCGTCGAAGATCTTGCCGAGCTGGCGATTGCCGAAGCCGCCGCCGCGTTCTTCGCCAAGCGCGCCGACGACCCTGCCATCGGCATGGGCGTGCTGCACCCCGTCCTGTTCCCTGCGGAGCTGCACGCATGACGAAGACATCCGCAATCCCCTTCGGCGGCCCGAAGCAGATCTATGTTCCCGCCGCCTACGAGCCCGAGATCCGCAACCGCGTCCTCTCCGGCAAGAGCGTCGCCATGATCGCCGCCGAGCTCGGCGCCGACGAGGCTCGCCTGCGCAGCTATGTCGGCACCCGCCTCGAGCGCTGGCGCACCCAGGGCAAGGCACCCGTCAGGCCAGAGGACGGCAAGATCGTCGTCTATCGCAACGTCCGGAGCAACACGGGCGAACTCGTCATCAAGCCGATCCGCCTTCCCTACGTGACGATGCATGCCCGCATGCTGGAAGCGAGGCGCGGCGCATGATTCTCGTTCCCGAATTGAAGACGATCATCATTCTCGTGCCGCGCACCGGCTCCGGCTCGCTGCGGCGGGCGATAGCCGCGCGCTATCCCCGCTCGATCCTTCTCTATCGCCACATGGAGGCCGATGGCGTCCCGGCGGGTTATGACCGCTGGCAGAAGGTCGGCATCGTCCGTCAGCCGGTCGAGCGCCTGTGGAGCCTGTACAAGTTCCTGCGGACCTTCGCTGGCGACCACGATTCCGCCTATGTCGAGGCCATGCGCAAGAGTGTAGCGATGCCCTTCGACGAGTGGATCGTCGAGAATCGTGTGCCTTTCACGACGCCGTACGATTCCGCTGGCTACGGCCGGTTCTGGCCGGAATACACCGTTCGCCACCCGATGGCGGAAAATCGCAAGAGCCAGTTCATGTATCTGCGCCCCGATCTCGGCACGGATATCATGCAGTTCGACGATCTCGATGCCGTTTCGCGTCGGTTCGATATCGAACTCCCCCAGCACAACCGCACCGATGACACGTCCGCGCCAGAACTGTCTGCCGCAGCGCAGGACTATTGCGAGCGCGTCTTTGCCTGGGACTTCGCTGCGACCATGGTCGCGCGCCTCCCCAAGCTCACCGCCGCCTTTCGCGCGGCCGGCGCCGCGCTCGCTCGGGGCGGTCACATGCCAGCAATTGGTGACGGCGCCCCGGCGCCAAGCAGCCGGCACTACGACCGCGACGGTTATTGCGACAATCCGGCGAGGGGCTACTGATGACCGAAACGCTCCCCACCTTCCGCGTTCACTTTCACGACGGCACCAGCATGGACATTGAGGCCGGTAACAGCCTGATTGCCGAGGCCCGCGCCCGCAAAGAACGCCCCGGCAGCTTCGTGAAGAAGATCAAGCTCGTTCGGGAGGTCCGCTCGTGAGCCAGCTCCTGCTGGAAGTCCAGCACGACGTCGCCCGCCACATGGACGAGATCCTGTCGCACTTCAAACCGGGCGCGCTGATCACCGTCCTCGTCCGCACGCCCGGCAATGATCGCGCCGACTTCTGCATGACGAGCGACACCATCGATGATGCCATCGCCCTTCTCGCTCGCCGGAAGGTAGCCGCAGCCAATGAGGAAAACAATGATGCAGGTCAGTGAGAGGACAATCGAGGACGTGCGCGAGGCATTAAGGCACGAGCCGATCAGCGCATACCCCGATTTCGTAGCAGCCGTTTCGGCGGCGCTGGACGATAGGGAAACCCTCCCCGTGGAGCTGGACGGCGTTGCCGATGCTATCGCCTACGGCAAGGGCGTCTGGCGCAGCTGCTCCGGATGCCACGAGACTAACGAAGGAGTGCCGCTTGGCCCTTATAGCAGCATCCTCAAGTGCCACCTCGGCGGCGGTTGCTTTGAGTGCGGCGGCGTCGGCGCAATCTGGGATACGACCGACTATGAGGAGATGGGGCGATTCCTTTCTGGTGAAGCCCTCGCCACCTCCCCGGCATCGTCGGGGGTGGAGGGGGAGAGATGCCCGATCTGCGCCGAGGCCTTCAAGCCCACCGATCTATGCGCCTCCGACATAGAAATGGGCACGTGCCACGCCGCATGCCTTGAAGGATCACCGGTCGTTGATCTTGAAACCGGCGAACCCAGCGACGGGCCGATCAGCACATACCGTTTCGACGAAGACGCACCCGCAGCACCAACGGCGATTGATAGCATCGCGACCGAAGGCCCTTGGCAATGGTGGGCCGGCAGCACCGAGGAGTGGTGCACGGTCGGCCCCGAGGCCAGCCGGGAGGCGATCATTCAGGCCGCCATCAACGACTGCCTTGGCGAGGGCGAGGATGATGTCGGCGCCTGGACGCTCAATTTCCACATCGTCGAGGCGCGCCAAGACCCGCTTCGGCTCGCGGACTGGATCGAAAGCGATCGACTGATTGAGCGCGCAGAGGACAACGTCGCCGACAGCGATCGCGCCGCCGGCGAGTATGACGACGGCCCATTCTTCAGGGTCGCCCCCGAAATCGAGAAGGATCTCGAGGAGCGCATCAAGCGCGCCTGCGACGAATGGCAGCTTGCCAACGGCCTCACCTTCACGTGTCGGACCTTCAGCCACACGCGCAACGACGAGGACGTCGTCGTCGATCACCCCAACGCGACATCCGAGGGTCCGGTCGATGTCTAATGCAAACCCCAGCGTCAATCGCTATCTCAAAGATAAGGCTATGGACCATATCGACCATGCGCTGGGCCGCCCGGTCGAGCCACTGGCCCCCACTTTCCGGAACCACTTCGCGACTGACGCGACCGGACAGCAAGCCGCGGACTTTTTCGCATCTCCTTACTGGGAGCCGGCCGGCCGTACAGGCGACATGGCTTTCTTCGCTGTGAACGAGGAGGGACGCCGCGCACTTTCCGCCCACCTGAAGGCGATCGGCGATCCGCACCGACCCTACGCCGTCACCTATGAAGGCACGACCTCGATCGTCCCGGCCAAGTCTGCAAGCGCAGCGAAGTACGCCCTCTATCTCCAGATCAGCGACTGCTTCTGCGATCTCCGCTTCCGTGACTTCGTCGGGAAAACCCGAGCCGTCCTCGCCGCCAGGAGCAACGTCTATGGCTGACAACACCAAGATCGAATGGACCGACGCCACCTGGAACCCGATCACCGGCTGTTCCATCGTCTCCCCCGGCTGCACCAATTGCTACGCCATGAAGCTCGCCGGCACGCGCCTTCGCCATCACCCGAGCCGCACCGGCCTGACGAAGGACAGCAAGGCCGGCCCCGTCTGGACCGGCGAAGTCCGCTTCAACCGCGAATGGCTGGACCAGCCCCTGCGCTGGAAACGCCCGCGCATGATCTTCGTCTGCGCCCATGGCGATCTCTTCGCCGAAGGCGTGCCCGACGAATGGATTGACCAGATCTTCGCCGTGATGGCGCTCTGCCCGCAGCACACCTTCCAGGTGCTGACGAAGCGGCCGGAGCGCATGCGGGGATATCTCTACGGCGACAGTGCACGCCAGAGAGTGGCATGGGCGGAAGCGGCGTGCGCGATGAACCGCTTTGCTCCGGATTGGCGGAATGAAGACATCCACGGCAGACATCGTAGTCTCGTAATGGCCGCAGGAATGGAATGGCCACTGCCAAATGTCTGGCTCGGCGCATCGGTCGAGGATCAGAAGCGCGCGGATGAGCGCCTGCCCCTCCTGCGCGAGACACCGGCGCAAGTCCGCTGGACGTCCGCAGAACCCTTGCTCGGGTCGCTCGACCTGTCCCGCCACATAGACATACTCGACTGGGTCGTCGTCGGAGGAGAGAGCGGCCACGGCGCCCGGCCGATGCAGCCGGAATGGGCCGAGAGCCTGCGCGACCAGTGCGCCGCAGCCGGCGTACCCTTCCTGTTCAAGCAGTGGGGATCGCACAAGCAGACGTCCGACTGCAACGGCCGCTACATGATCCCGGCCACCAAGAAGGAAGCCGGCCGCCTGCTGGATGGCATCGAGCACAACGGTTTCCCCGAGGTGCGCCGATGACGACGGAGAAGCATCACATCCTGACGCCGCACCAGCAGGAGATCGCCGCCGCCATCTGCGCCGTTCTCAATGGCTGCGAGCACGTAGACGCTTTCGCCGCAATCATCAGCGTTTCCGCCGCAACGATCAATAACCGCGCCGCCAACCGCGCCGAGGCGCTGTTTGTCGCCGAAGCGCTCGCCGACGACCTGGTCGCCATCGTCGAGGCCGGACAGGACGGCTTGCTGGAGATGGCCCCATGAACCGCATCCTCCGCGTCTTTCTGCGACCAATATATTCCCCCTCCGATCTTTTCTGCTACGGGCTCGCCTATGGCCTTTATCAGGAGCACGGTCTCGCCGCGTGCGCCCTTGGCCTGTCGATCTGGATCATCATCAAGTCCTGCCTCACTGTCTACCTTGCCAAGGGAGGAACGCTTGACGATTGAAGCCCTCGACCGCGAGCGCCAGGTTTGCTGCGACGGCTGCCCCGCCTCCTATCCGAACACCTATGGCGCCGATGACTTCGACGTGATGATAGCCGACGCCAAGGCCGCAGGCTGGCACATCACCCGCCGCGCCGGCAAGTGGCTGCACTTCTGCGCAGACTGCAAGCCCGACCAGATGCGAGGGGCGCTGCTATGACCGACGATCCCATCGACTTCGATATCGTCGTGACGCGGAAGCCCCAGCCGGAGCGCGAGATCCTGTTCGTCTGCCTTCTTTGTGAGAAGGAGATCGAAACACCAACGCGCTGGCAACGCGCATCGTTTCGCCCCCACGAGCGCGAGCCCATCTGCAGCGCATGCACGAGGCGATGGGGCTCGGTCTCAAACAGCGGCCCCGTCTTCAACCGCCAGAACTATCACACGCTGAGGCAGTTCTCGGCGATCACCAATTGCCTGACCTGGGAGATCCAGAATGGAAACCGGAGATATCGGTAGCGCCTTCGACGTGCCCGCGATCATTCGCGGGCTGCATCAGGATCTCGTCGAGCTCCGCATGGGCGGGATCACGGTCACGGAGGCGAAAGTTCGCGCGGAGATCGCCAAGCAGATCTTCAGCGGGCTCCGCCTCGTTGTCCAGACGCAGCGTTATCTCTCGGAGAAGGCAAAGACGGTCCCGGCGATCGAAGGTGGCGAGGTGCAGTCGTGACCGATCGACCGATTCTCTTCTCCGCCCCCATGGGCTGCGCGCTACGGGCGGAATTTGACAGATGGAGGAAGCGGAAATGAGCCGTCGCCCTCCCGTCGTCACGGAAAAGCAGATCCGCGAAGGCATGGCCACGCTTGCACGCATCATGCAGGAGCATCCGAACGGAGAGAAGTTCTGGCCGCTGTTCGAGCGTCTGGAACGCGAACTTGCCCTATGCCAGAGCAAGAAGTCCCGCCTTGCCGCAGCACTGGCATTCACGCAAGAATCGACGGATCGTAGCGAAGCGCGATTTTAAGCATCTTGTCGCGGCGCCAGGACAGCGCGCCGCCGTCGCCATACTCCGGCCGGTCGGTGTCATGGCCCAAGATGCGCCGGCGGAATTCGTCATCGAAGCCAGCCTCCAGCATCCGCTTTTCATATGTATGCCGCAGCGAGTAAGCGCGATGATGTTTCGAAGGCAGAAGCTTGCGGTCTTTCAAATGCTTCATCACCGCAGCTGAAAAATTGGTTTCCTTGTCCGCATAGCGCGGGAAGCCTTTCGGAGCCAGCTTCATCGCCTCCAGGGATACCCCGACCAGCGGGATATCGCGCACGCTGTTCTGCGTCTTCACCTTGCGATCCGGACGATAGATGATCTCGAGATAGGGCACCGGCGCATCAAGGTGGATCTGCTCGGGGCGCAGGTTGCAGATCTCGGACGGCCGGCACCCGGTCTCGATCATCGTCAGCAGGATGAGCTTCGCTTCCCGGTTCAGGTTCTTGAACGCCCCGGCGGAGAGGAATTTCTCCTCGACGAAGGAAGCGTCGAAGGGCTTGACCTTCAGCCGCAGGGCCTTGGGATTGCTGAAGGACAGGCCGTCGAAGGGGTTCTTGATGTCGAGCGCGTGGTAGCGCGTATATTCGCGAAAGAGCTTGCGGAGGTCGCCGAAGCGGCGGTTGGCCGTGCTGCCGGACACACCTTCGTTCTCGATCCGGCGCATCCACCATCCATGGAACTTGATCGCATCCGCACGCGTGATGTCGAGAAGCGGCTTGTTGCTGACTGCCTCGACGAACCGGTCGACCGCCGTCAACTTCACCTTGCGCCAGTTGGCGAGCTGTGCCGGGCTCATTCCCCGCGTCTCGTCCTTCCCGATCTCGTCGAGGTAGGTATCCATGGCGCGGCGCACAGTCAGGGCAGGAAGCTCCTCACCGCCCAACAGGGCGTCCTGATCGCGAGCCGAAGAGTTCCCCGCGACCGATATCCGCCGCAGGATCTCGGCCGTGTCGCCGCCTTCAGCGAGATCCGCAACCGCCTTGTATTCGAAGCCGAGGGCTATCGCTCTGGCCTTCGCAGCCTGGTATCGCGCCTGCGATCCGTTGTCCGGATGCTCAAGAGACAGCCCCTGCCACAAAAGCTCGTCGGCCCGCTCCAGCGAATCACGGCGAAGCTGCGCAACATCGAGCGAAGAGGTCTTGAGTGAGATCTGGATCGTGCCGCGCCCGTCGATATGGGCGAAATGCGCCGGCACCCGGCGGACATAATGCCACTTCGCCCCCCGCGCCTTGAGATAGCGCATAGGATCGCGGGCGACCGTCAGTTGCTTTGCCTTGCGCGCCACCGCGTGCCTCTCCAAAAGAGCGTTGCGGTGCATTCTGTAGTGCAAATTTTGGGAGGTCGTCAATTCCCCACGAGGGGGATGATTGTTTTACGTAGGAAAAACAATTGCTTGACCAAAAGCCAAATGGTGCGGTCGAGAAGACTCGAACTTCCACGGGTTGCCCCACAGCGACCTCAACGCTGCGCGTCTACCAATTCCGCCACGACCGCATCGTGGTAGGTGCCGACTTGCGCCGACGGGGGTGCATGTAGCAAAAGCATTTTGGGTGCACAAGGCCATTGCGACAGAAATCTGACGAGAAAAACAACAATTTCAACAGACCCTGTGAATGGCTCGTTTCCCCCCTGAAATCCTTGCATCATCCCGCCTATATTGGCAGAGAAAGGTCGAAGGGATTGCCATATGCAGCGCGCCGAACTCGAAAAATCCATGCTCGCCGTTCCGGGCTCGCCGCCGATCCGCTGGCGGGTGGAATCGGGGCTCGTACCCTACGATGTCGCCGTTGAGACAATGGAGCGCGAGGCCGCCTTGATCGCCGCCGGCGAAGCCGACGAACTTGTCTGGCTCGTCGAGCACCCCCCGCTCTACACAGCCGGCACGAGCGCCGATGCCGCCGATCTCGTCGATCCGAACCGCTTCCCCGTCTTCGATACCGGGCGCGGCGGGGAATACACCTATCATGGCCCCGGCCAGCGCGTGGCCTATGTGATGCTGGATCTCAAGCGCCGCCGTCAAGACGTGCGCGCCTTCGTGGCCGCACTGGAGGATGTCGTGATCGACGCTCTCGACCAGATGAACGTCCGCGGCGAACGTCGGGAGGATCGTGTCGGGGTCTGGGTCCGCCGCCCGGAACGCCCGCCGCTGCCCGACGGTTCGCCGGCAGAAGACAAGATCGCGGCGATCGGCATCCGCTTGCGGCGCTGGGTCAGCTTCCACGGTCTCTCGTTGAACGTCGACCCGGATCTCGACCATTTCAGCGGCATCGTGCCTTGCGGCATCCGCGGCTATGGCGTCACCAGCCTCGTCGATCTCGGCCTGCCGGTGACGATGGACGATGCCGACCTCTGTCTGAAGGCATCTTTCGGTAAAATATTCGGCCCCGTGGCGCCGATCGACTGATTCCGACTGGGACGCGCGCGGCGATCAGCCGAACAAGCGGTCGCAGGCGTGCACGATCGCATAACCATGGATGACAACCGCAGCATAGAGGCCGCATCCCGCCAGCAGACGCTGGTTTCCGGTCATCGGCACCAGCGCGTGACGCGGCCGGACACTGCTGCCGCGACCCAGCATGCTGAGGAGCGTGAACACGGCCAGTCCGGCAACGAGGGCTGGCGCCGGCAGGCCGATGCGCCATCCCACGCAGAGCACGGCCAGAGCCACGCCGAAACTCGCCATGGCGAGCGTTCGACGCGACGAAAAGACCTGCCGAAGCACCTGGCCGCCATCGAACCGCTGCATTGGCAGCAGGTTCAAGAGATTGAATGCTCCCAGAATGACGAGAAACACCAGGGCCGGGTTGGCGAACCCCGCCGCCGCGCCCGATGATTGCGCCAGCAGTCGCTCGATCATCACCACGAGTGGCACAAGCAGTGCCGAAACCCCTGCCCCCATCAGCGCACAGAACGCGATCTCATAGGTGGAATGGTACGGACGTCCGCCAATCGCGATGCCGCCCAGAAGCGGAACGAAGATCATCCGCACGCCGCGATGGCCGAACGCCCGGTAGGCGGCCATGTGCCCGAATTCATGCAGGACGATGACCATCGTCAGCATGGACGACAGCATCAGCCCGTGGACGTCGAGCCCGAAGAAGGGCCAGAGTAGAAGAGTGGAGAGAACGGCCAGCGATGCCTGCACGACAGGCCGTTCGAAGAGGCCATTCGGCTCCGATCGCCCCTGGTTCAGCCATTGCTCCAGCGCGCCGATCTCGCGCCGCAGGGCAAAATAGCGGTAGAGCAGGAAAGCGACGCCACGATAGCGGTCGCTTTGCTCGACGGTCAACAGACTGCCGCCTGCTGCCGCCGACACCGAGCGCCGCTCCTGGAAGTGTTGCCAGAATGAAGGATCGAGCGCGCTGTCGTCGACGACGCGGGTCATGAACCCCATGCGGGTTCCCGCATGAGCCGACACATTCTTCACCTCGAGGGTGCGCTCTATCGGCTGCCCCCTCCGGTCGAGATGGGCAAAGGCCTGCCTGACGCGGCCGGAACCGATACGCTGGCTGGACAGAACGGCGTGGTGCCAGTCGGCATGCGGCCCGAGCGGAAAGACCGCCGACCAGACCCTCATGGGTTCGGCGTCGAATTTCCGGTGCAGCCGTAGCGTCCGCCGACCGAGCGGGGCTGCCATCAGCAGCCAGACGAGACCGAGATTGATCGTTAGCAGGATGATCACGGACAAGGTCGTCGACACGGACACGCTCCATTCCGCCCGATTGGCCCGAGATCACGCTATTGCGTAAATCTTAAGAAAGCGCCGCGCCGGCCATGGCAAAGTGTCGGCCTCGGGGGGCGGTTCTGTGTCGAAACGGTACGGTCGTCAACCGGCCGCCGCAGTCTCGCGCGTCCGCGCCGCCCTCTGTTCGCGCCAGATGATGAAGAGACCGGAGGCGACGATGATGGCGATGCCGACCCATTTCCATGCATTGGGGAAATCGCCGAACAGCGCATAGCCGAGGATCGTCGCGGAGATGATCTCGAAGTACTGGAACGGCGCCAAAAGCGACAGCGGCGCCAGCCGGAAGGCCCGCACCACGAGCAGATGCGCGTAACCCGACAGCGAGCCGAGGATCAGAAGCAGCGTCAACGTAAGCGGCGAATCCGGCAGGGAAACCGCAAAATCCTCGACCCCGCCGAGGTTGCCGACCGCAAGCGCCGCCGCCATGAACATCATGCCGCCGAATCCGGAAATCGTCTGCATCGTCAGCGGGGAATCGCCTTCGCCGACCGCGCGATTGAGAAACATGTAGATGGCATACAGAAAGGCGCAGGCGACCGGCAGCAGCGAGGTGAAGCCGAAGACGGCGAAGCTCGGCTGGATGACGATCAGCGCGCCGCCGAAACCGACCACGATCGCAAGCCAGCGCCGCCAGCCGACCCTCTCCCCGAGAAAGATGGCCGACAGCGCCGTCAGGATGAAGGGTTCGACGAAATAGATGGCGAAGACGTCCGCCAGCGGCATGTATTTCACCGCGATGAAGAAGAGCAGGCTCGCCGCGCCGTGCAACACCCCGCGCAGGATGTTGAGCCAGGGGCGCTTCGCCCGGAAGGCATCCCGTCCCATGACCGTCAGCAACAGCGGCAGCGTGCAGACGAGCTGGAAGAAGAAGCGGTAGAACGTCACCTGCCCCGGCGACATGCCGCCATAGGTCGACAGGTATTTGGCGATCGCATCCATGCCCGGCAGGATGAGCATGGCGAACGCCATTAGCCCCATGCCCTGCATGATATGCTGCCTCAAATGATCCGCCGTGGACGTCTGCATGTGCATCTTCCAGAATTGCTGCCGCAGCCGGCGGCAGCGTCGGTGCGGTCGCAATCGCAGGCCCCCGCTCACTGCGCTCTTCAACAGCACGGCCCGCCACGTGGTCAAGCCCCGGTTTCGAAGGGCCTTCGTCGGCGCCTGTGCCACGCGCGGCGCAATTGGGGTAGAAAAGCAAGGAGCCGCCCCATAAGCTTGTCGTAACGACAACGGAGGCCGTCATGGCAAATACCGGCGACGACCGGCCCATTCCCTTTCGTTCCCGCCGCGCCGATGGGGACACGCTCGGCGGCCGCATCTGGCATGCGCGCGATGCGCTGGACATGTCGCTTGCCGAACTGGCGGCCCGTCTCGGGCTTCCCGAAGACACCGTCGGCAGTTGGGAGCGGGACCACGCCGAACCCCGCACGAGCGCGCTTTTCATGCTGGCCGGCGTTCTGGGAGTGTCTCCGTCCTGGCTGATCGCAGGCATTGGCGACGCACCCTCGCCCAACGACGAACTGGCCAAGCCATTGCTGGAGCAGTTGAACCAGATCCGCATGCTGCACGAGCAGACCGGCCGCGCGATCGAAGCCCTCGAGGCCGAGATTGCCAGTCTTGCGATGCGCAGCCGCCACAAGGAAGATTGATCAATATCGGGCTTGAGTAGCCGTCTGCGCTCTGCAATGGTCCGCGCCCGAGAGATTCCATCGTCATATAAGGAGAAAAATCATGGACGTACGTGCAGCCGTCGCCGTTCAGGCAGGCAAGCCGCTGGAAATCATGACCGTACAGCTGGAAGGCCCGCGGGCCGGCGAGGTGCTGATCGAGGTCAAGGCCACCGGCATCTGCCACACCGATGACTTCACCCTGTCCGGCGCCGATCCCGAAGGCCTGTTTCCGGCGATCCTCGGCCATGAAGGCGCAGGCGTCGTCGTCGATGTCGGCCCCGGCGTCACCTCGCTAAAGAAGGGCGACCACGTCATTCCGCTCTACACGCCGGAATGCCGCGAGTGCTATTCCTGCCTGTCGCGCAAGACCAACCTCTGCACCTCGATCCGCGCCACGCAGGGCCAAGGCCTGATGCCCGACGGCACTTCGCGCTTCTCAATCGGCAAGGACAAAATCCACCACTACATGGGCTGCTCCACCTTCGCCAACTACACGGTGCTGCCCGAGATCGCGCTCGCCAAGGTCAACCCGGACGCGCCCTTCGACAAGATCTGCTACATCGGCTGCGGTGTCACGACCGGCGTCGGCGCCGTCATCAACACCGCCAAGGTCGAGATCGGCTCCACGGCGATCGTCTTCGGCCTCGGCGGCATCGGCCTGAACGTGCTGCAGGGCCTGCGGCTTGCCGGCGCCGACATGATCATCGGCGTCGACATCAATCCGGACCGCAAGGCATGGGGCGAGAAGTTCGGCATGACGCACTTCGTCAATCCGAAGGAAGTCGGCGAAGACATCGTGCCCTATCTCGTCAACATGACGAAGCGCAATGGCGACCTCATCGGCGGCGCCGACTACACATTCGACTGCACCGGCAACACCAAGGTCATGCGCCAGGCGCTCGAAGCCAGCCATCGCGGCTGGGGCAAATCGGTCATCATCGGCGTCGCCGGCGCCGGCCAGGAAATCTCGACGCGCCCGTTCCAGCTGGTCACCGGCCGCAACTGGATGGGCACGGCCTTTGGTGGGGCACGCGGCCGCACCGACGTGCCGAAGATCGTCGACTGGTACATGGAGGGCAAGATCCAGATTGATCCCATGATCACCCACACCATGCCGCTCGAAGACATCAACAACGGCTTCGAACTGATGCACAAGGGCGAAAGCATCCGTGGGGTCGTCGTCTATTGACGGCCACCCTGCCCTATACGGTCGACGTGCGGAGGCTCGACGCGTTCTCCGCACGCGAACTCTATGCCATGCTGAAAATGCGGGTGGACGTCTTCGTCGTCGAGCAGAATTGCCCCTATCCCGAGCTCGACGGCAATGATCCGGACTGCCTGCATCTGCGCCTGCTGGACGGGGAAGAGCTCCTTGCCTGCGCGCGCCTGTGGCGGCCGACGCCGGACGCCCATCCTCGCATCGGCCGTGTCGCCGTCTCGCCCGACCACAGGGGAAAACGGCTCGGCGAAGCCCTGATGCGCGAGGCCATCGCGGAGTGCCAGAAGGCCTATCCGAACGAGACGATCGAGCTGTCTGCCCAGAGCCATCTCCAGCGCTTCTACGCCTCCTTCGGCTTCGAGCCGATTTCCGCGGAATACCTTGAAGACGGCATCCCGCATGTGGACATGTTGAGGCCTGTTCAGTGATTTACGTCGATGCAGATGCCTGCCCGGTGAAGCCGGAAATTCTCAAGGTCGCCGAACGCCACGGCCTGGCCGTGACGCTCGTCGCCAACTCCGGCTTGCGGCCCTCGCGCGATCCGATGGTGAAGAACGTCATCGTCTCGGGAAGCTTCGATGCGGCCGACGACTGGATCGTCGATCACGTACAGGCTGGCGACATCGTCGTGACCGCCGATGTTCCGCTCGCGGGGCGCTGTGTGGCCAAGGACGCGCTCGTGACCGGGCCTACCGGACGGCTTTTCGACAAGGCCAACATCGGCATGGCGACTGCCATGCGCGACCTCGGCCAGCACCTGCGCGAAACCGGCGAGAGCAAGGGCTACAACGCCGCCTTCTCGCCGCGCGACCGTTCGGCCTTCCTCGAGACGCTGGAACGGCTGTGCCGCCGCGCCAAGTCCGCCCAAGGCGGCAGCCAGGAAACCGGCCAGCCATGAGCCCGCCGCCCGTCTCCCCGACCGCACGCGGACGCCACCGCCCCTTCTACATAGCCGCGATCGCCGCACTCATCGTCCTGCCGGCAGCACTCTGGCTGCATGCGGTGATCGCCCCACAACTCGGCGCGATCACCTTCTTCACCCTGTACCTGGCCCTGATCGCGCACCGCCTGCCCTTTCTGACCGGCGCCTATCTGCGCAACCATGCGCTGGACAGCGACGCGCCGGCTCCCATCATCCTTGCGGTGACTATCGGCGCCTTCGCCATCTCGCTTGCCTCCCTCTTCGTCGTTCTCAACGAGGCCGGCGCGGTCGATCCGCTGGATGTCGGCATCCTTCGCTTCGGTGGTGCTCGGCTGGTTCACCATCCACACCATGGCGTCCGTCCATTACGCGCACATGTACTGGCGCCCGCATGGCGGCAGGAAGCTGGAGCCGGTGCAGCGCGGCTTCGATTTTCCGCAGACCGATTCGCCCGGCATCTACGATTTTCTCTATTTCGGCTTCGTCGTCGGCATGACGGCCCAAACCTCGGACGTCGCCATTACCACGACCGAGATGCGCAAGCTCAACGTCGTGCACGCGATCGTTTCCTTCTTCTTCAACACCGTGCTGGTCGCGGCCGCAGTCAATGCGGCCGTCGCACTCGCCTCGTGACTACCCAACATTTCGGAGTTCCCATGAAAGTCCTTTCCCAGAATCAGGCCTTCGGCGGCATGCAGGGCGTCTTCGCCCACGATGCGCTTTCCACCAATTGCGAGATGACGTTCGCCGTCTTCGTTCCGCCGAAAGCGATCAAGGAACCCTGCCCGGTCCTCTGGTATCTCTCCGGGCTGACCTGCACGCATGCCAACGTCATGGAGAAGGGCGAGTATCGCCGCATGGCCGCCGAACTTGGCCTGATCGTCGTCTGCCCCGATACCAGCCCGCGCGGCAATGACGTCCCCGATGAACTGACCAACTGGCAGATGGGCAAGGGCGCCGGCTTCTACCTCGACGCCACCGAGAAGCCCTGGGCCGAACACTACCAGATGTACACCTACATCACCGAGGAACTGCCGGCATTCGTGGCTCAGCATTTCCGTGTCGACATGGACCGGCAGGGCATCTTCGGCCATTCCATGGGCGGGCACGGCGCCATGACGATCGCGCTGAAGCATCCCGACCGCTTCAAGAGCTGCTCGGCCTTCGCCCCGATCGTCCAGCCCTCGACTGCCGACTGGTCCTCCGGTTCCTTCGAAAAATATCTTGGCGCCGACCGGGCGGCCTGGCGGCAGTACGACGCCTGCGCACTGGTCGAGGACGGAGCCCGTTTCCCGGAATTCCTGATCGATCAGGGCAAGGCGGACGGATTCCTGGAAAACGGACTGCGCCCCTGGCTGTTCGAGGAGGCGATCCAGGGCACCGACATCGGCCTGACGCTGCGCATGCACGAGCGCTACGACCATTCCTACTACTTCATCTCAACCTTTATGGACGATCACCTCAAGTGGCACGCCGCCCGTCTTGCGTGAGGCGGCTGCGGCACCTTGACGGAAAGCCATGGCGCCCGCGCATGACCGCATTGCGCGGACGCCTCTTGCCATTCGACACCCGGATGGCGATATAGACGGCCAGCAGACGGCTGCTGCCTCAACGTCGAAGGCGTTGCGGTGACGATCGCGGGGACGGCCCCGCTCCTTTCAAACGGAGCAGGACATGTCCTGGACATTGCTCGTACTCGCCGGCCTCTTCGAAATCGGCTGGGCCATCGGCCTCAAATATACTGAAGGCTTTACCAGGCCTCTTCCCACCGCCCTGACAGTTGCCGCCATGATCGTCAGCATCGTGCTGCTCGGCCTCGCCGTCCGCAACCTGCCGATGGGCACCGCCTATGCGGTGTGGACCGGCATCGGCACGGTCGGCACCGTCATCCTCGGCATCGTACTCTTTGCCGAGCCGGTGACGGCGATCCGTCTCGGCTGCATCGCCCTCATTGTCACCGGCATCATGGGACTGAAGTTCGCAGCCTGACGGTCCAGTCTCTCAGCTTCGCCGGTTGTCTAACGCGAAAGCGCCCGGCCCGGCGAAGACCAGATAAAGGAAAATGAAGCAGAAGGAGATCGCGGCGTCGCCGCGATTGTTCACCGGCCAGAAGTCCGCCGGCATGTGCGCGACGAAATAGGCAACCGCCATAAAGCCGCACAACACGAAGGCGACCGGACGGGTGAACAGGCCGATCAGCAGCAGACCACCGCCGACGATTTCCAGCACGCCCGCAACCCCGATCAGGTTCATCAGGTCCCCGAACGGCTGGGCCGCTGGCGGAAAATTGAAGAATTTCTGCGTGCCGTGCTCGATGAACTGCAGCGCCGTCATGATGCGCAACGCCGCCAGCGCTTGCGGCTGATAGAGGGAAAGGCGTTTCGAAATCGTCATGCTCACCTCCCTGCGCGGATGGCACCGCCAGAAGGCGAATTATCCCGCCTTCACTGGGGAGCGATCAAGAGCGAAAGAGACAGCCATGCCGAGCGGCGCCCCGCCCTCCGACGTGCCCAAGCTGTAATAAGCAGGTCGCCTCTTGTCGAGATCTGCTCAGTTGCAGCGCGTCGTCGCGGTGACGACGCAGGGTGCCGGCACCGCGCCGGCATTCGCATTGGCTTCCGTCTTCGGCTTGCGCACGCGCGGGCGCACCGTCAGCGCCGCCTCGCTCGGAATGATGACCGGCTCGCTCGCGGCTGCGGCAGGCTTTTTCGGAGACGTCGACGCGGCGGCCTTCGAAGAGGCCGTCCGATGCGGACGCTGAGCCTTGGCCGGACGGTTGCGTGCCACCGGTGCCGCCCTGACCGGCGCAAGGCTGTAGGCGATTGCCACGCGCTGCGCGATCGCGTTGGCCAGCGCGCGGTCGGCGGCCTTGTTGCCTGTCATGAAGCTGTTGACCGTAAAGCGTTCGCTCGAAACAGGCGCGCCCGAGCCGTCCCTCAGCACGACGGTGACGTCCGCCGAGTTGCGGCCGACCTGCGCACCGCCGCCACGAACCTCGTTCGACAGTCGAACGTCCATCACGACCCGCGGCACGGCAACCGGCCGGCGCGTCGATCTAGCGGCGCGCTGCAGTTGCTGTGCAGTGAGCTTCCTGACGACCGGCGAAACGGAAGCGTCGGCTGCCACGGAAACCTTGCGGATATCCTTCAGCGTTTCGGCGTGGGCGGTAGCGGAAAATACGAGCATCGCCAGCGCGGCGAACGATGCACGAAGGAAGGGCATCAGCATGAAAATTGCATCCGAATGCTGCAGCATTTCCTGGAAAGGGTAAAGCGGCCTATCCATCGAAAATGCATAAATACAAAGCTTTTGAACGTTGCCAGCGAACCCGTCTTCACCGGAAATGCTCTGGATCAGGCGCAGCTTACGACGAATCGTCCGCCCCATGCCTTTGCACGGATGGCGATGCCGGTGCAATCGCGCCGGGCGTCACCATTCGGCAGAAAACCCTAAAAATGGGTGAATCGTATCGCCGACGATCAAACTGCGGCGAAATGCGGGCCACGGAATGCGGCGGGAACAGCTGCTCCCGTCGCCGCCGGCGCCGCTCAGCGCGCCTTCAACGCCTCGAAGACGGTTGCTGCGACCTGCATTTCCTGCCAGCGGGCCTCGCGCCTGCGAAACGCTTCCTCGTCCGTGCCCCAATGTTCGATCTGCCAGTCTTCATCGACATGGGCGAGCTTCCAGGCCGTCTCGGCATCGAGGCGACCATAGGCAAAGGCGAGCGCCAGAAGCGCCGATCCGGTCAGCGTCGTCACCGTATGGATACAGGCGATCTCCAGCGGTGAGGTGAACCTCGCAAGTGCCGCCGCAAAGGCGGCGATCGCCGGGGCCGGCTGCTCCTGATGGATCACGCCCTCGGCGAGAATGAAGCGTGCGCCAAAGGTATCTGCGGCCCAGGCCAGCACCGGATCCCAGCTCAGGCGCTGGATTTCCACCAGCCGTTCCGGGCCGTCGGCGCGGTAGCAGATCATGTCCGTTCCGGCAAAGCGGACCATTTCCTCGATCACGGCGTCGCGGTTGTCGGCGACACCGTCGAGCGCGGTGTTGACGAGCCGCGTGACCGGCATCTTCGCAGCATCGACCTCTTCGGCCTGCGCGTCCCATTCGTTCTTCAGATATTCCGCCAGCGCCGCCGTCTCAACCGCGAGCGCCCGCTTGGCCGGCGTGCGCACGACACGCCCGTCGAGCTGGACGGCATAGCCGTCGTCCGTCAGGGCCACGACCACGTCCTTGTAGAACCGTTTCGGCAGCGGTCGCTTCATCTGGATCTGCGCCCGTCGCACCGGATCGGGATCGCTCATTGCATTGGAAAGGTCTGAGAGAATGTCACGCATCAGCAAGTTCCAGCCATTCGAGAAGTTCGGCCGGCTCCCTTAGAATATGGTCCGCACCCGCCTCGACGAGCTCGGGCACGCTGGCATAGCCCCAGGCGACGCCAACGGCCTGCGCACCGGCGGCCTTTGCCATCTGCATATCGTAAATCGCATCGCCGATGACAACCGTGCGCGCAGCATCGATGCCCGCTTCGGTGCAGCATTCGGCAACCATGGCCGGATGCGGCTTCGAGGGGCAGTCGTCCGCCGTGCGCGAGACGAAGAAGGTCTTTTCGAAGCCGTGCGTCAGCCGGATCGAATCGAGCCCGCGCCGCGACTTGCCAGTCACAGCCCCCAGCAGCATGTCGTCCTGCCGCTCCAGCCGGCGGATCAGCGGTTCGATGCCGGGAAAGAGCGGCTCCTGGAAGCCGGCCTCGGATCGCACGCCCATGAAAATCTTCTTGTAGTGCGCCGTCATCGCCACGGCCTCCTCGTCGACATGGCTCTTGCCGTGCAGACGGGCGATGGCGATGTCGAGCGTGAGCCCGATGATACTCTTGGTCGCGGCCAGTTCCACCCGCTCGTAGCCGAAATCGGCAAACGTTCGCGCCATAACCTCGTGGATCAGCTTCGCGCTGTCGACCAGCGTGCCGTCGCAATCGAAGAGGACAAGCCGCATCAGTCTTCCTCTTCCGCTGCGTTCTTGTCGAAACCGAAGACGTTCCAGGTCTGCACCATGTGCGGCGGCAGCGGCGCGGTCACGCGCAGCCGCCCGCCCGAGGGGTGCGGAATGTCGATGTGGCGGGCATGCAGGTGCAGCCGGTTCTGCACGCCACCCGGAAAGGTCCAGTTGGTGTCCGCATCGAAATATTTCGGGTCGCCGATGATCGGGTGGCCGATATGGGCGGCATGGACGCGGAGCTGGTGGGTACGGCCCGTATAGGGTTCCATCTCCAGCCAGGCGAAATTCTGCCCGGCCTGTTCGAGGATGCGGTAGTAGGAAACGGCGTGGTCGGCTCCGTCCTCGCCATGCTTGGCGATACGCATGCGATCGCCGTCGGGCGTCTGCTCTTTCACCAGCCAGGTGGAGATCTTGTCCTCGCGCTTGCGCGGCACGCCCTTGACGATGGCCCAGTAGGTCTTCTTGGTATCGCGCTCGCGGAACGCCGCCGTCAGCTTCTGCGCCGCACCGCGCGTCCGCGCGATGACGAGCACACCGGAGGTATCGCGGTCGAGCCGGTGCACGAGCCGCGGCTTCTCGCCCTTCTGGCTCGTCCAGGCCTCCAGCATCTTGTCGATATGCCGCGTCACGCCCGACCCGCCCTGCACGGCAATACCGGCGGGCTTGTTCAGAACGAACACCTTGTCGTCCTCATGCAGGAGCATGCGCGACAGCAGCTCGCCGTCGGGGGAATGCTTCAGGTCCCGGCCGCCGATCGGCCCGGCCTTGATTTCCTTCGCATCCACGTTCATTGGCGGCACGCGCACGGTCTGGCCCGGCTGGACGCGCATGTCGGTCTTGGCGCGGCCGCCATCGACGCGCACCTGCCCGGATCGCAAAAGCTTCTGCAGCTGGCCGAAGCCCAGTCCGGGATAGTGGACCTTGAACCACCGGTCGAGCCGCATGCCCGCCTCGTCGTGGTCCACCTGCCTGTGTTCGATACCTGCCATCTTCGCCTTCTCTCGGTAAGCGCCGTGCTTTAGCGCATAACCGGGAAAAGCGAAAACGGTTTTCCACACCCGCTCATCCATGCGCCATGCGGCGCCGCCAGTTTGGCAACGGGGTCAGAACGCCCGGAAGGTCAGCGTCGTGAGCGAGCGCACGATACCCGGGATCGTCGCGATGTGATCGTTGATGAACTTGCCGATGTCCTCTTCGCTCTCGACATAGATCTTGAGCAGGAGGTCATAGTCGCCGCTGGTCGAATAGAGTTCCGAGATCAGTTCGGTGGCGTAAAGGGCATCGGCGACCTCGTAGGTCTTTCCGGGGGCGCATTGCAGCTGCACGAAGATCGGCTTCATCGGACCACTCCGCCGCCTATCGGCGGCACCTTGTCAACCCGGCCCCGACGCAGGGCCTTCGGCGGCTTTATGACGGAGATCGCACGGATGGCGCAAGAGGGCGGTGTGCTTTTGCCGCAGGCGCCGGGCGGCCAATCGTTAAAACTTGCCTAAATCTCGACGGCCGGTCTTAGCGACCGGGAAATCCGTTCGGGCTAATGAAGCAGGATTGCACAAAAGGTATTGCCGAACGCCATGACACAGATCATCTCCGTTTCCCCCAGCACCGCAGCCTATGCGGCACAAGCTTACAAGACCACGCCTCGATCCGCGACCGCCCTTGAGCAGGAGGTCGCCAACGCAGCAGAGACGGCAAAGGCAGACAACGACCGGCTGAAAGCGGAGCGCCTGGCGATCAAGTCGACGTCCCTGGATCTGGCTCTCCTCACCATGCAGCGACGCCGCGAGACCAATCCGGAATTGGTGGCACGGCTTTATGCCGAAAATGCCGAAGAGGAAGAGGCTGGCGAGGACCGCTGAGGCGCAACTACCGCAATCATCCCCCGTCGAAATCAGCCGCCTGTATCGCCCCGGTATCGTCCGGGGCATTCTTGCTTTCGGGCTCCGTTCGACAGCCGCATGATCGAGGGCGACAAATAATTGTCCATGGACGACGCTACACTCTTGCCAAATCGTCGGGCGCGCCGTTATGTGGCGAAGACCTCGCTGGGAGAAACCGGTTTCGAACCGGTGCCGAAGGAGCAACCGCCCCGGAAACTCTCAGGCAAAAGGACCAGCAAGGTGCCGACAGGACTCTGGAGAGAGGCGCTCACGCGCCCGCCGAAGGGATAACAATCTCAGGCGACAAGGACAGAGGGGGCTCATAAGAACGGCGCGAAAGCGCCAGAGATGGGCCGGCGCGCGAGCGCCAGAAGACTGGAGGGCGGCTTTGAACGTCGCGTCTGACCTCAAGAAAACCCCGCTGCACGACCTCAACGTCTCGCTCGGCGCACGCATGGTGCCGTTTGCAGGCTACGAGATGCCGGTGCAGTTTCCCGCAGGCGTGCTTAAGGAGCACCTGCATACCCGGGCTGCGGCAGGCCTCTTCGACGTGTCGCACATGGGCCAAGTGATCGTCCGCGCGCGCTCCGGCGACAATGCCGACGCGGCGCACGCGCTGGAAAGCCTTGTACCGGTCGATGTCGCAGGCCTGCCCGAAGGCCGCCAGCGCTATGCGCTGTTTACCGGCGAAGACGGCGGCATTCTCGACGACCTGATGATCGCCAACCGTGGCGACCACTTCTTCGTCGTCGTCAACGCCGCCTGCAAGGATGCCGATTTCGCGCACCTGCAGAAGCATCTCAGCGATACCTGCGAGGTGACGATGCTTTCCGACCGTGCGCTGATTGCCCTGCAGGGGCCGCGCGCGGAAGCGGTGCTTTCCGAACTCTGGGCCGACATCGCCGGCATGCGCTTCATGGACGTGCGCGCCTGCGACCTGCACGATGCCGACTGCATCGTCTCGCGCTCCGGCTACACGGGCGAAGACGGATTCGAGATCTCGATCCCCGCGGACAAGGCCGAAAAGGTCTGTCGCCACCTCCTCGACCATCCCGACGTCCTGCCGATCGGTCTCGGCGCCCGCGATTCGCTGCGGCTGGAAGCCGGCCTCTGCCTCTACGGCAACGACATCGACACGACGACGACACCGGTAGAGGCGGCCCTCGAATGGGCAATCCAGAAGGTGCGCCGCAGCGGCGGCGATCGCGCCGGCGGTTTCCCGGGCGCGGATGCCATCCTCGGCCAGTTCGCCTCCGGCGCCACCCGACGCCGCGTCGGTCTCAAGGTCGACGGCAAAGCCCCGGTCCGCCCTCCGGCCAGGCTCTATTCGGACGCAGACGGCAAGGCCGAGGTCGGCCACGTCACCTCCGGCGGATTCGGTCCCAGCATCGAGGCACCCGTTGCGATGGGCTACGTGCCGGTTGCGCTCTCGGCGCCGGGAACGCGGCTGTTCGCCGAGGTACGCGGCAAGTACCTGCCCGTCACCGTCGCCGTCCTGCCCTTTGTCCCCAACACTTTCAAGCGCTGACCGATGATTGCCATCGCATTCCGATCGCCCCTCACCCTGACCCTCTCCCCGCAGGCGGGGAGAGGGAACGGAAAGGGGCGTGCCCAGCCACCTTCGCCTCGCCCGCGGGGAAAAGGTCCCGGCAGGGGGATGAGGGGCAACCGCACAGTTTCACAAACAGACTTTCCCAGAGAGGAACCGAGATGTTGAAATTCACCGCAGAACACGAGTGGCTCAAGATCGATGGCGGCGTCGCCACGGTCGGCATCACCACCCACGCTGCCGAGCAGCTTGGCGATCTCGTCTTTGTCGAACTGCCCGAGGTCGGCTCTAGCTTCGACAAGGGCGGCGACGCCGCCACCGTCGAGAGCGTCAAGGCCGCCTCCGACGTCTACAGCCCGCTCGACGGGGAGATCGTCGAGGTCAACCAGGCGATCGTCGACGACCCCTCCCTTGTCAACAGCGACCCGCAGGGCGCCGGCTGGTTCTTCAAGCTGAAGCTAAAGAACACGGCCGATGCCGAGGCTCTTCTGGACGAGGCCGCCTACAAGGAGCTCGTCGGCTGATGAACCTGCCCAAGGACTTCACCTTCACCGATTACCAGCCCTACGACTTCGCCAACCGCCGCCACATCGGCCCCTCGCCGGCCGAGATGGAGGCGATGCTGAAGGTGATCGGCTATGACAGCCTGGACGCGCTGATCGACGACACGGTGCCGGAGTCGATCCGCCAGACGACGCCGCTCCAATGGGGCGCACCGATGTCCGAACGCGAAGCGCTTGACAAGCTGCGGGAGACCGCCAACAGGAACCGCAAGCTCGTCTCGCTGATCGGCCAAGGCTACTACGGCACCATCACCCCGCCGGTGATCCAGCGCAACATCCTGGAAAACCCGGCCTGGTATACGGCCTACACGCCCTACCAGCCCGAGATCAGCCAGGGCCGGCTCGAGGCGCTGCTCAACTACCAGACCATGGTCTGCGACCTGACCGGCCTCGACATCGCCAACGCCTCGCTTCTCGATGAAGCGACGGCTGCAGCGGAAGCCATGGCCATGGCAGAGCGCGTTTCGAAATCGAAGGCGACCGCCTTCTTCGTCGACGAAAACTGCCATCCGCAGACGATCGCTCTGCTCAAGACCCGCTCCGAGCCGCTCGGCTGGACGATCGTGGTCGGCAATCCCTTCGAGGATCTGGTTCCGGCCGAGGTGTTCGGCGCGATCTTCCAGTATCCCGGCACGTTTGGCCACGTGCATGATTTCACCGGCGTCATCGCCGACCTGCATGCGGCCGGCGCGATCGCCGTCGTCGCGGCCGACCCGCTGGCGCTGGCGCTGCTGAAGTCGCCCGGCGACATGGACGCCGACATCGCCATCGGCACAACCCAGCGCTTCGGCGTACCCGTCGGCTATGGCGGTCCGCACGCGGCCTACATGGCGGTCAAGGACGCCTACAAGCGCAACATGCCCGGCCGCCTCGTCGGCGTCTCGGTCGATGTACGCGGCAACCGCGCCTACCGCCTGTCGCTGCAGACCCGCGAACAGCACATCCGCCGCGAGAAGGCGACGTCGAACATCTGCACCGCCCAGGTGCTCCTCGCCGTCATGGCCTCGATGTATGCTGTCTTCCACGGACCGCAGGGCATCAAGGCTATCGCCCAGCAGGTCCACCGCAAGGCCGTGCTGCTGGCCAAGGGGCTGGAGAAGCTCGGCTATAGCGTCGAGCCGGACGTCTTCTTCGACACGATCACCGTCCATGTCGGCAAGTTGCAGGGCATCATCCTCAAGACTGCGGTCGCCGAAGAGGTCAACCTGCGCCAGATCGGCGACGATCGCATCGGCATCAGCCTGGACGAGCGCTCGCGCCCGGTCACGCTGGAAGCCGTCTGGCGCGCCTTCGGCGGCGACTTCAAGGTATCTGACTTCGAAGCCGACTACCGCCTCCCGGAAGGTTTGCTGCGCACGAGCGCTTACCTGACGCACCCGATCTTCCACATGAACCGCGCCGAAAGCGAGATGACCCGCTACATCCGCCGCCTCGCCGACCGCGACCTGGCGCTCGACCGCTCAATGATCCCGCTCGGCTCCTGCACGATGAAGCTGAACGCGACCGCCGAAATGCTGCCGATCACCTGGCCGGAATTCTCCGAGATTCACCCTTTCGCCCCGGCCGACCAGGCCGAAGGTTACAGGGAACTGATCGACGACCTCTCCGCCAAGCTATGCGCCGTCACCGGCTACGACGCGGTCTCCATGCAGCCGAACTCGGGCGCGCAGGGCGAATACGCCGGCCTGCTGACGATCCGCGACTACCACATCGCCAACGGCAACCCGCATCGCGACGTCTGCCTGATCCCGACCTCCGCGCACGGCACCAACCCGGCCTCGGCGCAGATGGCCGGCATGAAGGTCGTTGTCGTCAAGGTCGGCGACGACGGCGACATTGACATGGATGATTTCCGTGCGAAAGCAGAGCAGTACGCGGAAAATCTCTCGTGCTGCATGATCACCTATCCTTCCACGCACGGCGTCTTCGAAGAAAACGTGCGCGAGGTCTGCGAGATCGTCCACAGGCACGGCGGCCAGGTCTATCTCGACGGCGCCAACATGAACGCCATGGTCGGGCTCGCCCGCCCCGGCGACATCGGCTCCGACGTCAGCCACCTGAACCTGCACAAGACCTTCTGCATTCCGCATGGCGGCGGCGGCCCGGGCATGGGTCCGATCGGCGTGAAGGCGCATCTGGCGCCCTTCCTCCCGAAGGATCCGCGCACCGCCGAAGCCGGCGCGGTCTCCGCGGCACCCTTTGGTTCGGCCTCGATCCTGCCGATCTCCTGGAGCTACTGCCTGATGATGGGCGGCGAAGGGCTGACGCAGGCGACGAAGGTGGCGATCCTCAACGCCAACTACATCGCCGCCCGGCTGAAAGGCGCCTATGACGTGCTCTACAAGTCGGCGAAGGGCCGGGTCGCACACGAGTGCATCGTCGACACGCGCCCGCTGGTCGACAGCGCCGGCGTGACGGTTGACGACGTGGCCAAACGCCTCATCGACTGCGGCTTCCATGCACCGACCATGAGCTGGCCCGTGGCAGGCACGCTGATGATCGAGCCGACCGAATCCGAGACCAAGGCCGAGCTCGACCGCTTCTGCGATGCGATGCTAGCGATCCGCGAGGAAGCCCGCGCCATCGAGGACGGCCGGATGGACAAGCTCAACAACCCGCTGAAGAACGCCCCGCATACGGTGGAAGACCTCGTCGGCGAATGGGATCGCCCCTATTCGCGAGAGCAGGCCTGCTACCCGCCCGGTGCCTTCCGCGTCGACAAGTACTGGTCGCCGGTCAACCGCGTCGACAACGTCTACGGCGACCGCAACCTCGTCTGCTCCTGCCCGCCGCTGGAGAGCTACGCGGAAGCGGCGGAGTAATCTGGATATCGCAGCAATTGACCTCGGTCTGCGGGCCGGGGTCAGCCCCCCTCCCGGCATCCATCGCCAAAGCCATCGATCTTTTTCGGGCGTCGGCCGCAGCCGGCAGTTGCGCCGTCCGGGCACCAAAAAGGTCCGCTCCGCTCCTACCCACGGGGCAGCACAACGATGAAACGGGCCCCGTCTCTGTAGGACGTATCGAGCGCCACGGTGCCGGAATGGCTTTCGACGATCCGCTGCGCCAGCGCAAGGCCGATGCCCGTCCCGTCATAGACCCTCTCGTCCTGATGCAGACGCTGGAACAGCCCGAAAACCGCTTCGGCGTGCTTCGGATCGATCCCGATGCCGTCATCCTCTACAACGATACGCACACTGTCTGCCGTCCCTTCCCCATAGATCCTGACGGTAGGCTTTGAATCCCGGCGCCGATATTTGATGGCATTGCCGATCAGGTTCTGCATCAGGCGGCGCAGCAATTCGGGGTCGCCCCTCACGGGGGGAAGAGCTTTGGCTTCGATCGTCGCACCCGCCTCCCGGATATGCCCCTCCAGCAACGACAGGGCGTCCGCAACGACCGCGTCGAGCGACACGGATTTTACGTGCCGGATCTGGTAGGCGATCTGCGCATATTCCAGAAGGCGATCGACCAGCTTCTGCATCCGGAACGCGGCCCGCCGCATATAGGCGGCGTGCGTCGCAAGATCATCCAGTTGGCCGCGCTCGATGTCATCCAGTATCATCTCGGCAAAGGAGGCAATGTGGCGGATCGGGGACTTCAGGTCGTGGGAGACGGTCGCTGCGAACTGGTTCAGCGCCTCGTTCTTGCGCTGCAATTCCCGCGCCTGTTCGGTCAGACGCTCATGCTGGCGCTTCAACTCGGTCACGTCGCGACCGGCGCCGACAAACTCCGTCGGCAGACCGTTCTCGAAACTGGCCGTTGCAGTCCACAATAACCAACGTTCCTCGCCCGCAGCATTGCGGATTGCAAGCTCCACCGTCGCAAGGGGATTGTCGGGCGTCAGCCGTTCTAGCTCGTCAATGACCGGTTGCTCGGTAGAAACCAGGTCCATCACATGCGTGCCGACGAGCTTCTCGGGCGTCGAGCCGTAAAACGTAGCGTAGTGCTCGTTGCAGAAGCGGATCACCATATCCTTATCGGTCCGGACGATCAGGTCCGGGAGAAGCTCTAGGAGCTTCGTATGCTGCCTGTTCCTGGTTTCAAGCTCATGCTCGATCGCCTTGAGATCGGTGATATCGATTCTCAGGCCGACAACCTCGCCGCTGTCCATCACGTGGCTCTCGGACCGTATCCAACGACCATCGGCACGTTGAACCGTGTGGACCTGTCCGTCCTCACCGCGATGGTCCCTGAGCCGGGACTGGATCATGGCCTCCGCCTCCGGCGTTCCCGGCACAATGCCCCGGTAGATGCCGGCGCCGACATTGGCGCGGATTATGCTCTCGACCGTTGCCCCGACGCGAACGGCATCCTTCGCCGCTCCACACCCATCACGAAAAGCGCGGTTGAAGACCAGGATCTTCTCGTCCCGATCGAAGATCGCGACCCCCTCGGGAATGGTGTCCAGGGCGGAATAGATGCGGCTGCCGAGCAGAACCTGCTCGCCGTGGCTTCCCCCCGTCAAAAGGCTCCTCAGCAGAAGCGCATAGCCTGCCTCGCCGTCGGTGCTTCTGATGGAGATCACATGTGCGGACGCCTCGAAGTCCGATTCGTCCGCCCGGTTGAAGCGAAGGGTGTGGCTGTGCGCCCGGCCCGCGACCGCATAGCCCTGCAACCTGGGCACAAGGTCGGCTTGTCCGAGAACCGCAGCAAGCGGTTCGCTGCCGTCCCCCTTCCACCCGAGCGCCCTGCGTGCCGCATCGTTCAGGAAGAAGCCGGTGCCTGCGGCATCCGTCAGGATTACCGGAAACGGCATCGATTCGTAGAGCGATTCTGAAAAGTCCTGCGGCGATTGCATGTCGGTGAACGCCACCTCCCGGGAGCATAGGCCGATCTTTCCAATGGTCGCGCGGCCGACAGCCCGACACCCATTGCTCGGCAATACCGTCAAGTATCAACGCGGATTGAAAATGAATGCAAGCAAAGCGTGCCGGAAGAAGCGATCGGCCGCTCAAAAGACCTTACGCAAGTGTCTGCAGAGGTCCCTGCTTATCCGACGCGAACGGTGGGCGCACCGGCAGCAGCCAGAGCTGCGAGGTCTGCCGGCTTCAGCTCGACGGATTCACCGCAACCGCAAGCAGACGTCTGGTTCGGATTGTTGAAGGTAAAGCCGGAACGGAGCTTCGTCACCTCGAAATCCATCTGTGTGCCCAGCAGGTAGAGGACCGCTTCCGGGGCAATCCAGACACGGGCACCGGCGTGCTCGACAAGGTCGTCCTTCTCGTTCGGCGCTGTCACGAGGTCGACGGAATATTCCATTCCGGCGCAACCGCCCTTCTTGACGCCGACGCGAATGCCCTTGGCATCGTCGCCTGCATTGTCCACGATCGCCTTCACGCGATCGGCGGCGGCATCGGTAAGCGTCATCACTGCAAAGGCCATCGGCCAGTTCTCCTTCGCCAGCCGGGTTCAAGGCCCGGCGGTTCCGAAACAAATGTAGAGGCGGTCGCCTGCGGGATCAATAGTTTGACACTGTCAAAGTCACGGGGGCGCCTCACCCTTCGGCAACGCGGTCAGTACCAGCCGACCGCCACCTGCGCCTCTTCCGACATGCGGTCCGGCGTCCACGGCGGATCGAATACCATCTTCACCTCGACGCCAGAGACGCCTTCGACGGCGCCGACCGCATTCTCGACCCAGCCCGGCATTTCGCCTGCCACCGGGCACCCCGGCGCGGTCAGCGTCATGTCGATCTTGACCATGCGGTCGTCTTCGATGTCGATCTTGTAGATCAGGCCGAGTTCGAAGATGTCGGCGGGAATTTCGGGATCGTAGACCGTCTTCAGGGCCGAGATGATATCGTCGCTGAGGCGCGCCAGCTCATCTCCGGGGATTGCCGAATTGACGATCCCGTCTCGGGCATCGGTCTTGTCTTCGGTGGCATCGATAGACATTTCGAACTCCTCAGGCGAAGAACTTGCGGGCATGGTCGAGCGCATCGGCCAGAACATCGACCTCGGCGCGGGTGTTGTACATGCCGAACGATGCGCGGCATGTGGAGGTCACGCCAAAGCGTTTCAAGAGCGGCTGGGCGCAATGGGTACCGGCGCGGACGGCGACACCTGCCCGGTCGATCACCATCGACACGTCATGGGCATGGATACCCTCCAGCTCGAAGGAGAAGATCGAGCCCTTGCCGGGCGCGGTCCCGAACATCTTCAGGGAATTGATGGACGACAGGCGTTCGTGAGCGTAGGCCGAAAGGTCCGCCTCGTGCGCCGAGATCGCCGCACGCCCGATCTTTTCCATGTAGTCGAGCGCGTAGCCGAGCCCGATCGCCTGCACAATCGGCGGCGTGCCGGCCTCGAAGCGGTGCGGCGGGTCATTGTAGGTGACGATGTCTTCCGTCACTTCCACGATCATCTCACCGCCGCCCTGGAACGGCCGCATCTGGCGTAGCCGCTCCTTCTTGCCGTACAGCACGCCGATGCCGGAAGGCCCGTAGAGCTTGTGGCCGGTCATCACGTACCAGTCGCAGTCGATGTCCTGCACGTCCACCGGCAGATGCACGGCCCCTTGCGAACCATCGACCAGCACCGGGATGCCGCGCTCGCGGGCGATCGCGCAGATCTCCTTCACCGGCACGATGGTGCCGAGCGCGTTCGACATGTGCGTGATCGCGATCAGCTTCGTCTTTTCGGTGAGGCATTTGACGAAGTCCTCGACGTGGAACGCGCCCGTATCGTCCACCGGTGCCCAGACGAGCTTCGCACCCTGTCGTTCGCGGATGAAATGCCAGGGAACGATGTTGGAATGATGCTCCATGATCGAGATGACGATCTCGTCGCCTTCCCCGATGTTCGGCATGCCATATCCGTACGCCACCGTGTTGATCGCCTCTGTCGAGGACTTGGTGAAGACGATATCGTCAACCGAGGGTGCATTCAGGAACCGCCGCACCTTTTCGCGCGCGGCTTCATAGGCATCGGTTGCCGCGTTCGAGAGGAAATGCAGGCCGCGATGGACGTTCGCATACTCGTTCGAATAGGCATGCGCCACCGCATCGATCACGACCTGCGGCTTCTGCGCGGAGGCGCCGTTGTCGAGATAGACCAGCGGCTTGCCGTAGACTTCGCGCGACAGGATCGGAAAATCCCGGCGGATCGCCTCGACGTCATAGCTGGAAACCGGCTTGATCTGGTTCATCTCGACAATCCCGTCACGCGTGCTTTTCCAGCCAGTCGGAAATGACGCCTTCCAGCGCCTCCACCAGCGTCTCGTCTTCCAGTTCCTCGACGATCTCGGCGACAAACGCGTTGACCAGCATGGCGCGTGCCTTGTTCTCCGGAACGCCGCGCGCCATCAGGTAGAACAGCTGCGTGTGGTCGATGTCGATCACCGTCGCACCGTGTCCGCACTGGACGTCGTCGGCGAAGATCTCCAGCTCAGGCTTGGCCGAGAACTCGGCATCGTCGGAGAGCAGCAGCGTGTTGCAAGACATCTTCGCGTCGGTCTTCTGCGCGTCCTGTGCGACGCGGATCTGCCCCTGGAACACGCCGCGGGCGCGGTCAAGGACGACATTGCGGATGACTTCGGTCGAGGTCGTATGCGGAACGTCATGGCCGACGGTAAAGGTCACGTCCGTGTGGCTCTCGCCGCCGAGAAGGTTGATGCCGCGCAAGGTCAGGTCGGAGCCCTCGCCGGCAACGGCGATATGGATCTCCTGCCGGACGAGCTTGCCGCCGCCATTGATGACATACAGGCGCAGCTTTGCGTTGGCGCCGAGTTCGGCCTTGAACTGTGCGAGATGCGTATCCGCCTCGCCTTCCGACTGGAAGATGATCCAGGTGACCTCGGCATCGTCTGCCAGCCGCATGTCGGTGACGGATGTGACAAGTGCCGCATCCTCGCCGGTCGCCAGATGCCGCTCGATCACCGTTGCCTTGGCGCCGGCACCGAACCGCACCGGAAAGCGCGTGTTGACCTGGCCGCAATTCTGCACCGACTGGATCTCGATTGGCGCTTCGAAAGCAGCACCCTCGGCAATCTCGACGATCAGGCCGTCGCGCACGAACGACCCGTTGATGCGCCCGATGACGTCGTCGGCGTCGCGGGCGACGAGCCCTGCTGCAGCCGATCCGTCAAGCAGCGTATCGGCGTAACTCTTGGCCGTGATGCCCTCCGGCAGCAACCGCGTATGCGCCTTGCCGTTGACGACCGAAAGCACCGTGGAGCCCGGCACGATCGGCTCGACCCTCTGGGCGCTGGCGCCGTGAAGGAATGCCGGCACGGACTTCAGCAGTGCCTTCAGATCCGTATAGTGCCATGCCTCGACGCGACGCGTCGGCAGGCCGGCCTCCTTCAGGTCGCTCAACAGCGTATCGCGGGCAAGAAGCGTTGCGCCGTCGCCCGGCAGTTCGCCGACCTGTTCGTTATAGGATTCGACCAGAGCTGCTTCCGCCGCCGTCAGCTTGATCCCTGCTTGGATGTTCATGGATCGCGTCCTTCCCGGCTCAGGCGGCTGCCCCGATGATATCGGCATAGCCGTTGGCTTCGAGTTCATGCGCCAGCGTCTTGTCGCCCGACTTGATCACCTGGCCCTTGTAGAGCACATGCACGGTATCAGGCACGATGTAGTCGAGCAGGCGCTGGTAGTGGGTGATGACGATCACGGACCGATCCGGCGCACGCAGCGCGTTGACGCCGTCGGCGACGATCTTCAGCGCGTCGATGTCGAGGCCGGAGTCCGTTTCGTCCAGCACGCAGAGCTTCGGCTCGAGAAGTGCCATCTGCAGGATTTCGGCGCGCTTCTTTTCGCCGCCGGAAAAACCGACGTTGAGCGGACGGCGCAGCATCTCGGGCGAGATCTGCAGCTCGGCGGCCGCCTCCTTGACGCGACGCATGAAGTCCGGCGTCGTCAGTTCGTCCTCGCCGCGCGCCTTGCGCTGCTCGTTCATCGCAACCTTGAGGAACTGCATGGTGGCGACGCCGGGGATTTCGACCGGATATTGGAAGGCCAGGAACACGCCCTTCGCCGCGCGCTCCGCGGGATCGAGCTCGAGGATGCTCTCGCCGTTGTAGAGAATATCGCCCTCGGTAACCTCGTAGTCCTCGCGGCCGGCAAGAATGTAGGAGAGCGTCGACTTGCCCGAACCGTTCGGCCCCATGATGGCGGCGACCTCGCCGTCGTTGACGGTCAGGTTCAGCCCACGGATGATCTCGGTGCCGTCCTCGGCGATGCGTGCGTGCAGGTTCTTGATTTCAAGCATTTCGTATCTCTCAATCTTCTTTCTTGCTTCCGAACAGGAAGCGATCACTGGGTTCCAGCCAGAACACAATCGCCAGGACAATTGCGGAAACCAGTCCGATTCCCCTTGCCCATGACCAACCGGCGATCAGTCCGGCGACGCCGAGGAAAAGACCTAAGACCGAGAGGAAGATGGTCAACACCATCAGCTTCAGCCCGAACGTCATATTGTCCCTCGACCCTCAAATGTATCTGCGGCTAGCCGACCGAGCCTTCCAGCGAGATGCTGATCAGCTTCTGCGCCTCGACGGCGAATTCCATCGGCAGTTCCTGGATCACTTCCTTGACGAAGCCGTTGACGATCAGCGCGATCGCCGCTTCCTCAGGGATGCCGCGCTGCAGGCAGTAGAACAGCTGGTCCTCGGAGATCTTCGAGGTCGTCGCCTCGTGCTCGAACTGGGCCGACGAATTCTTCGCCTCGATATAGGGCACGGTATGCGCGCCGCAGCGGTCACCGATCAGGAGCGAATCGCACTGGGTGAAGTTGCGCGCGTTCTCCGCCTTCCGGTGGGTCGAGACCTGGCCGCGATAGGTGTTCTGCGAGACGCCGGCGGCAATGCCCTTCGAGATGATGCGGCTCGACGTGTTCTTGCCGAGGTGGATCATCTTCGTGCCAGAATCGATCTGCTGGTGGCCGTTCGAAACGGCGATCGAGTAGAACTCGCCGCGCGAACCGTCGCCGCGCAGAACGCAGGACGGATACTTCCAGGTGATCGCCGAACCGGTTTCCACCTGCGTCCAGGAGATCTTCGAATTCTTGCCGCGGCAATCCCCACGCTTGGTGACGAAGTTGTAGATGCCCCCCTTGCCTTCCTTGTCGCCCGGATACCAGTTCTGGACGGTGGAATACTTGATCTCGGCATCGTCCATCGCCACGAGCTCGACCACGGCCGCATGCAGCTGGTTCTCGTCGCGCTGCGGCGCGGTGCAGCCCTCGAGGTAGGACACGTAGGCGCCTTCCTCGGCAATGATCAGCGTGCGCTCGAACTGGCCGGTGTTCTTCTCGTTGATGCGGAAGTAGGTGGAAAGCTCCATCGGGCAGCGCACGCCCTTCGGAACGAACACGAACGAGCCGTCGGTGAACACCGCCGAGTTCAGCGTCGCATAGAAGTTGTCGGTCGTCGGTACGACGGAGCCGAGATACTTCTTCACCAGCTCCGGATACTCGCGGATCGCCTCGGAGATCGACATGAAGATCACGCCGGCTTTCTTCAGCTCTTCCTTGAAGGTCGTGACGACCGAGACCGAATCGAACACGGCGTCGACGGCGATCTTCGAGGTCTGCACGCCGGCCAGGATCTCCTGCTCGCGCAGCGGAATGCCGAGCTTCTCGTAGGTCTTCAGAATTTCCGGATCGACGTCGTCGATCGACATCGGGCCGCTCTGGTTCTTCGGCGCGGCATAGTAGTAGAGGTCGTTAAAGTCGATCTTCGGATAATCGACGCGCGCCCACGTCGGCTCTTCCAGCGTCAGCCAGCGGCGATAGGCGTCCAGGCGCCATTCGAGCATCCACTCGGGCTCGCTCTTCTTGGCCGAAATGAAGCGGATGATCTCTTCGGAAAGGCCCTTCGGCGCCTTTTCCATTTCGATCGTCGTCTCGAATCCGTATTTGTACTGGTCTACGTCAATCTGACGGACCTGGTCGATCGTTTCCTGCACCGCAGGCATCTCGTTCTCCAATCTTTCCGGATCCAAGGTCCGGAAGCTTGTCAACGTCTGGCGGGTTTCCGCCGGTTATGTAGGCGCCAGAAGGGGCTTTTCACACCTTTTGGCAAGCAAAATCTTGCGCTTTTGCAACTTTCATCAGGCCGCAGCGACACCTTGCCGCCGCCGGCCCGCAATCCTGCCGAACGCTTCGAGAAAGCGCTCGACATCCGTCTCTGTCGTCGTTGAACCCAGTGAGACGCGCAGCGCCCCGAGCCCCGCATCGAACCCCATGGCCGTCAGCACGTGGCTGGCGCCGACCTTGCCCGAGGAGCAGGCTGAGCCCGCCGATATCGCAATCCCCTCGAGATCGAAGGCGATCTGTCCGGTCTCGGACTTCAGTCCCGGCAGACTGAAAAAGGTCGTGTTGCACAGGCGCGAAACGTCGCGGCCATGGATGATCACGTCGCCTGCCAGCTCGGTCATCCGCGCTTCCATCCCGTCGCGCAGGCGTAAAATCGCAGCCGTGCGCTCCTCCAGCCCGCCTGTCGCCTCGCGCGCCGCTGCGGCAAAACCGGCGATGGCCGTCGCATTCTCGGTACCGGAGCGATGACCCTTTTCCTGCCCGCCGCCATGGATGAGCACTTTCGGCATCAGCACCTCGCCGCGCGAGACGAGCGCACCGGCGCCCTTCGGTCCGGAGAGCTTGTGCGCCGAGAGGATCATGAAGTCGGCATCGAGTTCGATGATCGACAGCGGCAACCGGCCCGCGGCCTGCACGGCATCGACCACGAATATGCCGCCGGCCTTATGGACGATATCCGCAGCCTGCCGCACCGGCTGCACGATACCGGTTTCGTTGTTGGCCAGCATGATGGCGACCATCGGCAGCCCCGCGGCCCTATCGTGGGCTTCGAGAAGAGCCTTCAGCGCGTCCAGATCGACGAGACCGGCCGGCGTGACGGGAATTTCGGTGACGTTTTCCCGATCGAAACGCCCACCCTCGCGCACGGCCGGATGTTCGATTGCCGAGACATAGAGCCTGCCGACCGAAAGAGGTGTCCGTCCCATGCGGAAATCGGGGGTCAGGACCATGTTGGCGGCCTCGGTCGCGCCGCTGGTGAAGATCACATGCGCGGGTTCCGCACCGACCAGCGCCGCAACGTCACGGCGCGCACCGTCGATCAGCGCGCGCACCGCCCGCCCCTCGCCATGCACAGACGAGGGATTGCCCTGCAGGTCGAGCGCGGACAGGACAGACTCGCGCGCCGCAGCCGAAAGCGGCGCGGTCGCGTTCCAGTCCAGATATGTCCTCTTCCGTCCAGACATGATCGCAAATCAGCTCCAATGTGCTCCTATGGCAGCGCGGCGAGCATTTTTCTTGAAATTTCCGCCGGGCTTGCCGTAAGAGACGAACCTCGATACGCGCATAGCGTAGCAAAGTTTCGAATGGTTCTAAACTAGTTTCTAGAAAAGCTGACTGGTTTCGTCAAGACTTCCAGCGCGGTCGAAACGGTTTTTGATCCGCAAAACACGTCGGAGTACGAATGCCCGAAATCATCTTCAACGGACCTGCCGGTCGCCTCGAAGGCCGCTACCAGCCTTCGAAGCAGAAGAACGCCCCGATCGCGATCATCCTGCACCCGCACCCGCAGTTCGGCGGCACGATGAACAACCAGATCGTCTACCAGCTCTTCTACATGTTCCAGAAGCGCGGCTTCACCACGCTGCGCTTCAACTTCCGCGGCATCGGCCGCAGCCAGGGCGAGTTCGATCATGGCGCGGGCGAGCTTTCCGATGCGGCATCCGCGCTCGACTGGGTACAGAGCCTGCATCCGGATTCCAAGAGCTGCTGGGTGGCTGGCTACTCCTTCGGCGCCTGGATCGGCATGCAGCTTCTGATGCGCCGGCCGGAGATCGAGGGCTTCATGTCCATCGCTCCGCAGCCGAACATCTACGACTTCTCCTTCCTCGCCCCCTGCCCGTCCTCCGGCCTGATCATCAACGGCGATGCCGACAAGGTAGCACCGGAAAAGGACGTCAACGGCCTGGTCGAGAAGCTAAAGGCGCAGAAGGGCATCCTGATCACGCACAAGACCGTGCCCGGCGCCAACCACTTCTTCAACGGCCAGGTGGAGACACTGATGGCCGAATGCGAGGACTACCTCGATCGCCGCCTCGCCGGCGAACTGACGCCGGAACCGGCTGCAAAGCGCATCCGGTAATCCCACGCCGCCCGCCGATCCGGGCACACCGCCACCATCCTCGGGGTTGTCCCGGGATGGTGCACTTTAGGAGACCGAGCCGCCCCACCGGGCCATCTGCAAGGGGAAGGAGGCGGGAGCGATCCTGAGGCGCTCAGTCCGGCACAGCCAGCACACCTCCGGTAATCGCTGTCCCCACCCCTGTCGTCCCCGGAAAGGTCAGCGGCAACCCGTCAAGCGAGCGCACCGCGAGATAGGCCCATGCCTCCGCTTCCATGCTGTCGCCGTTCAGGTCCACAGCTTCCGCCGGCATCACCTGCGCACCTTGCGCCGCGGCGAGTTCTTCCAGGTCGCCCATGATGACGCGGTTCAGCCGGCCGCCACCGCAGACGATATAGGTCTTCGGCATCTGCGGCAGGTGCCCCGCGGACTTCAGGATCGCAGCAGCCGTGACGTGAGCCAGCGTCCGCGCGCCATCCTCCAGCGAAGCGTCCGGGCCGGTCGGGGGCGAAAAATCGTTTCGGTCGAGCGACCTGCGCTCTGGCGCGGCGAAAAACGGATGGTCGAGATAGCGTGCGGCAAGGGCCGCGAGCACCCGCCCCTCGCTCGCGATCATCCCGCCCTGGTCGAAGGGGATGCCGGCCTGCACCTCCACCCACTGGTCGATCAGCGTATTGCCCGGCCCGCTGTCGAAGGCAGCGATCTCGCCGTCGGGCCCGACATAGGTGAGGTTGGAAATTCCCCCGATATTGACGAAAACGACCGGAAAGGCGCAAACCGCCGCCAGGTTGCGGGCCAGAGCCGCATGATAAACCGGAATGAGCGGCGCGCCCTGCCCGCCGTGGGCCATGTCGTTCGCTCGCATGTCGTAGACGACGGCGATACCGGTCTGGCGCGAGAGCAGCGCCCCGTCGCCGATCTGCACCGTCAGCCGCTGGTCCGGGCGGTGTAGCACCGTCTGACCGTGAAAGCCGACGACGTCGATATCGCCTGCTGCCAGCCCGTTCTCCGAAAGGAACGCCGACACGGCCTCCGCGTGGCGAAGCGTCAGTTCCCGTTCGAGCGCGGCGAGATCGCCCGGCCGGTCATCGCGCCGGGTGATCGCCTTCGCACTTTCGAGCGCCGCCTGCAACCGCCTGCGGAAGGCGGGATCGTAGGCAAACCCTCTCGCCGGCCCGCGCCCGACCATGTCGGCGCCGTCCGTCCGCAAAAGCGCCACGTCGATGCCGTCCATGCTGGTGCCGCTCATCAGCCCGATCGCCGTTCGTATCTTTTCCATGCCGAAATCCCGGAATCACTTTTGGAGTGATTATGCGCAAAAACAGTGCTAGATGCCGCGCCATTCGTTCACATGAGCTCCCCTACAAGAGAGAAGACCAATGTCGGGTTTCAAGTCAGATTTCCTTCGCACGCTAAGCGAGCGCGGCTTCATCCACCAGATTTCGGATGAGACCGGCCTCGACGACCTGCTCTGCAAGGAAACCGTGACGGCCTATATCGGCTTCGACCCGACAGCACCCAGCCTGCATGCCGGAGGCCTGATCCAGATCATGATGCTGCACTGGCTGCAGCAGACCGGTCACCGTGCCATTTCGCTGATGGGCGGTGGCACCGGAATGGTTGGCGACCCCTCCTTCAAGGACGAGGCGCGCCAGTTGATGACGCCGGATACGATCGCCGGCAACATCGCCGGGATCAAGAAGGTCTTCTCCAACTACCTGACCTACGGCGACGGCCCGAAGGACGCGCTGATGATCAACAATGCCGACTGGCTGCTCGGCATCAACTACCTGGAATTCCTGCGCGACGTCGGCCGCCACTTCTCGGTCAACCGCATGCTGTCCTTCGACAGCGTCAAGATGCGCCTCGACCGCGAGCAGTCGCTGTCCTTCCTCGAATTCAACTACATGATCCTGCAGGCCTACGACTTCGTCGAGCTGAACCAGCGCTACGGCACGCGCCTTCAGATGGGCGGTTCCGACCAGTGGGGCAACATCGTCAACGGCATCGATCTCGGCCACCGCATGGGCACGCCGCAGCTCTACGCGCTGACCTCGCCGCTGCTGACCACTGCGTCGGGCGCCAAGATGGGCAAGTCGCTCTCCGGTGCCGTCTGGCTGAACCCGGAGATGCTGTCGGCCTATGACTTCTGGCAGTACTGGCGCAACACCGAGGACGCCGACGTCACCCGCTTCCTAAAGCTCTACACGACCCTGCCCATGGACGAGATCGCGCGCCTGTCGGCGCTTGGCGGCTCGGAGATCAACGAGGTGAAGAAAATCCTGGCGACGGAGATCACCGCGATGCTGCATGGCCGGGAGAACGCCGAACAGGCAGCCGAGACGGCGCGCAAGACGTTCGAAGAAGGCGCGCTGGCCGAAAACTTGCCGTCGATCGAGGTCGCGAAGGGCGAGCTGGAAAGCGGTCTCGGCCTGCTCGCGCTGATCGTGCGCGCCGGCCTGGCATCCTCGAACGGCGAAGCACGCCGGCATGTCCAGGGCGGCGCCGTCCGCATCAACGACAAGGCCGTCAGTGACGAACGCATGTCCATTGGCAGCGGCGAAATCACCGCCGACGGCGTCATCAAGCTCTCGCTCGGCAAGAAGAAGCACATTCTGGTGCGGCCGGCCTGAGGCGGCCCGGTCTTTCCTTCTCCCCTCGGGGAGAAGGTGGCCAAGACGGCGGGATGAGGCGTACGCCACGTCGGGCGCGCGATTGCGCTCGCGCCGCTTCGCCATGCCACTTCTCGCCAGCAGGCAGAACGCCACAGGCGAACTGCATCCTGGCGCGATGCGGCGGCCAGTCCAGTCAGAACTCGAAAATGTTGCGGAACACGCCCGGCGCGATGACCGACAGCGGGTTGATCATCAGCCGCGGCTGGTCGAACGGGCCGGTCAGCTTGAAAGTGATGCCGATCAGCCCTCGATCGCTGCCGTTGCCGAGGATGAAGCCGATTAGCGGAAGTTCGGCAAACAGCCGGTTGAGTCCGTAGGCCGGCATGAAGGTGCCGGTCAGTTCCATGTTGTCGTTGGCATCGCGCACCATGCCCTGGAACGTCGCACCGACGGTGTCGCCGCGCACGACGCCGTTTTCGACCCTCAGCGTGCCGTCCTTCGACGAGACGAAGGCGAAGCCGCGCTCGAACCGCATCGAGCTGGTGTCGATCTCGCTTCGCACCGCCTGATTGAGGCTGCGCCCACCGGCGGGCGTCGTCACGATCGAGCGCAGTTTTTCCTCACCCGACAGGGTGAACTTACGGATGTCGAGCGGCCCGCGCCAGCCGCCGTCGGCTCCCGCCTTGAGCCGCATGTTCAAAAGCCCGCCTTCCATGTGGCGGTAGAGATTGGCCAGGCGGGCCAACGCGCCCGCGTCGCCCGTTGTCAGTTCCAGCGTGTCCGTGCCCTGCGCATTGGAAAGTTTCGCAACGAGCGCCTGCCCGCCGCCTGTGACCGCCGATAGATCGAGCGCGGATGTCCGCCTTCCGTTCGTCCCATAGGCGAGCTTGACATTGCCCAGCGTCTCACCGTTGAAGCCGATGACACGGTCCAGCGCGGCGCGAACCGTTACCGACACCGGCTTTGCACCGCTCTCGGTCCCCGTAGGATCCGCCTTCAGCTTGGCAAGTACGGGCCGCAGGTCCGCCGAGCTACCGTTGACCTTGACAGCATAGCCGGATTTCACACGGGAAATGTCGAGCGCATAGTCGTCCTGGGCGGACAGCCTGACCTTGTCGAAGCGGGCAGAGCTCAACGCGCCGCCATTGATCGCCACGTCCCCTGAGACGGAGAACCCGTCGCCGGAAAAGCCGAAATCGGAAAGACGCGTCGTCCCCTCCTGACGCTCCAGCGAGAACTGCGCCTTTGCCGGGACGCCGGCCCCCTTCGTCCAGCCGATCCAGGGAAGCGATACGACGCTTCGCCCGAGATTCGTCTCCACCTTCTCGTGACCATCGTCGCCGAGTGTCACGGCAACATCGAGAGGTCCCTGCAGCAGGTCGTTGAGACCGGGGAAGAGCCGCGATCTGTCCGCATCCGATATCGTGCCGGAGACGGAAAGATCGCGCTTCAGCCCGGACGTCGGGCTCACGGGCTCGACGAGAACGATGTCCAGCGGCACGCCGTCGATCTGCGCCTTCGCCTTGAGGTCGGCCCGGACGGGCGTCACGACGAGATTTCCATCGACATTCGTGATCGTGCGTCCGACGATCGGCTTCTTGACGTCTACGCCTTGCAGATCGATGTCGGCGATCCATTCCGGCGGCGGCGGCTGCTGGTCGCGCACCAGCCCGAACTTCGCCTTGACGTTGGCCTCAACCGGACCCGTGAAGTCCGAAGGCGCGTATGGCGTTCGCTTCAGAACGTCGATCGGCTTGTAGGTGATAAGCTCCGCGATCGCGTCGCCCGCGCCGGCGATGTTCAGGTCGATCTCGGCCATCAGCGGTTTCTGGTAGGTGTTCGGCAGCGTGAATGTTCCACTGGACAGCGACACCGAGCGACCGGATCCCATATAGGAGGTGCCGGCCTTGAGCGCGATGTCGACGCGCTCGCCGTTCAGCTGGAAATGGCCGGCAGCGTCCCTGAGTGGCGGGATCTCGCCGGCGATATTGAGGCGCGTATTGGCGATGTCGAACGATATCATCAGCTCGCCCCGCCCGAGTTCGATGCGTCCGTCCGGCTGCGGCGGCCGGTCTGCGGCCATCGACACCTCGATCCGTCCGTTCGTCACCGTGCCACCGTAGATGTTGGCGACAACCCATTGGCGCGCGCGCCGCCCGAGCCAGTAGGGCCAGAGTTGCTTGACCGTCGTCGCGTCGAGCCTGTCGCTGACCATGGCGAAATTCACTTCGGGGCTTTGCCCGCCAAAAGTCAGGCCGAGCGACCCGGCCAGCTGCCCCCGGGGACTGGACACCCCCAACTGATCGAATAGCACCTGCTTCGTGTCCGGCAGGATGCGCCCACTGATCTTGGCATCGAAGCGAACGGGCTCCTCGGTCGTATCTTCCGGCGCGCTGACGGCGTTCTGCACGAGCAGATCGATCGCGTATCCGGCTTGCGCCGGCTGCGCAGCGTTCGGCATGCGATCGAGATCGATCAATCCTCCGGTCAGCGGGAAGGAAGATCGTGCGACATGGATCTCGGAATTCCGGATCTCCAACGAGCGGTTTTCATAGTCGTAGTGGACCGAGACCTTGCTCGGCTTAAGGCTTGTTGCAATACCGCCGAAATAGAGCGCGCCCCCCTGGCTGGAAACGTCGAGCTCGAGTTTCGGATCGACGCCGGTCGTACCCCGCGTTGCCGAAAGCGCGATATCCGCCTGCGCCTCGAGGCCGGTGCGAAGCTCGCCCGCGGCATTGCGCTGAAGCGTGAACAGGCCGAGCGGAATGCCGGAAACATTGCCTCGAAGCTGGTCATTGTCGCCTGCGCCATCGGCAACGAGTGCGATGGTTCCCGTTTTTCCGTCCAGCCCGAAACTGCCCTCGATCGCCAGTTCGTCCGCCTCGGAACGGCTGAAGGTCAGTTGCTCGACGTCGAGCGTGCGCAGCCGTCCCCCGGTTCCCGTCACCGGCAGGGAAAGATTGGTGATACGCACGCGAGACAGCCCGCTGCCTGTGATCATCGACTTGAACTGGTCCAGCCGATCGAAAGCCATGCCCTGGTAGCCCGGCAGGGAATCAAGGCGGATCCTGGACAGGTCGATCGGTGGGCCTTTCGGCAGGAGGGCGGGATTGAACATCGCCCGATCGATATCGAGGCTGGTCGGAGAAACGCGGCCGGTCATCAGGGCCAGCGGGTCCAGCACGATCAGGACGGCGCCGGCATTGGCGACATTCTCTCCGTCGCTGCGCTGGGAGACGGCGACGTTTTCCGCTTTCAGCGCAAGCCCGCCGAGGCCGGAAAAGCGCATCACCGTCTTGGCGACGGAGACCTCGTAGTTCGGCCCGACCGCCCGGTTCAGCGCGGCGAGCGCCCGCGAGTTCAGCGGGCCGTCCACCAGTCCGCTCTCCACGGTGGCGACGATAAGGACGATGAGAAGAAGCGCCACGCCGCCGAATATGGTGAAAAGACGAGCCATCACCGACAGGTGGGTGGGCCGGTCGGTGCAATGCAGGACGACCGGTTCATGGGCGCGGGCGGACGGAAGGTCGTGCAGGGAAACGATGTCCCCCCGGCCAAACTTCACCTTCTCGCCGCGAATTTCGCTCATGTCGCGGTTGTTCCGTTCCTCATGTCGGCCCAGGCATCGTCGGCGCGGCAATCGGATCGATTGATTGTGGCTGGACGATTCCCGCAGGGACTATATACCGGGGATTGGTCCCGCATGACGCAAAATCCTGTCCAAAGAAAGGAAATACCATGGCAGAATTGTCGGAAGGCAAGCAGGCGCCCGATTTCACGCTACCGGCTGATGGTGGCGGCCAGGTGGAACTCGCCGGTCTGCGGGGAAAGCCGGTCGTCCTGTTCTTTTACCCAAAGGACGATACGCAGGGCTGCACTGTCGAGAACGTCGCCTTCTCGGCACTTTTGGACCAGTTCGAAGCCTCGGGTGCAGCAGTTCTCGGCATCTCGCCCGATCCGGTCAAGAAACATGACCGCTTCAAGGTCAAGCACGACCTGAAGGTCAGGCTTCTTTCGGACGAGTCCCATCAGGTGCTCGAAGCCTACGGCGTCTGGAAGGAAAAGAGCATGTACGGTCGCAGCTACATGGGCGTGGAGCGCACCACCTTCCTCATCGACAAGGATGGCCGCATTGCCCGGATCTGGCCGAAGGTTAAGGTCGACGGCCACGCCGAGGCAGTTCTGGAAGCGGTCAAAGAACTTTAAAACAATGCCGCATGCAATTGAAATAAAAGAGATGCCAAAGATCGAAAGCCTGCGTGGAGGCGCCACGCAGGCTATCCTTTCCGCCGATCTCGACATCAAGACCGAACTTGCGCAGGAGACCGCGCGGCGGTGGTTTGCACGCACGCTTTCCGTCCGCTCGCCGCTCGACCCGGCCCTGCCCGAGCGCCCCGGCCGCCCGGACAAGCCGGAGCTGGTACCGCCGAAAAACATGAAGAAGCGCTCGCTTCACACGCTCAGCGGGCGGATCGCGCTGCTGCATGCGCTGGCGCACATCGAACTCAACGCAATCGATCTGGCGCTCGACATCGTCGCCCGGTTCACCACCGAAGGCGTCCCGCATTCCTTCTTCGACGGCTGGATGCAGGTTGCCTTCGATGAGGCCAAGCACTTCCGGCTGATCCGCGACCGCCTGCGCACGCTGGGTGCCGATTACGGCGACCTGCCCGCCCATGACGGCCTCTGGCAGGCGGCCCACAGCACACGCAACGATCTCACTGCGCGGCTGGCCGTCGTTCCGCTGATCCTCGAGGCGCGCGGACTGGATGTGACGCCGGTGCTGCAGGAAAAGATGCGGGAGACAGGCGACATCGAAAGCGCCGACATCCTCGACATCATCTACAACGACGAGAAGGGGCACGTCGCTGTCGGCGCCAAATGGTTCCGCTTCCTCTGCGCGAGGGAGAGGAAGGACCCCTCCGCCACGTTCAGGGATCTGGTGCGGGCGAACTTCCGCGGCTCGCTCAAGGCTCCCTTCAACGACGTGGCGCGCGCCGAAGCCGGGCTGACGCCGTCTTTCTACCGCAGCCTCGTCTCCGTCAGCCAGAGCTAGCGTCGCGCCGGCGTCAAGCCTTTGTTAACCTTAACAGTGTGTAATTTCCGGCAAGTGTGGGACAGACTCATAGGTTGTCGGGGGGTTGTGTTGACGGATCGTCCGGAAAATCGCGTTTTCGGCAAACGTGAAAAGCAACACCTTATCATCCTGGCGAGCGGCGATCGCGTTCGCCACATGACCGTCCGCCCCTGGATGACGGCCATCGCCTTCTCCGTCGCCGCCATGTTTACCGTCGGCTACCTCGCAGCGACCTCCTACCTGGTCCTTCGTGACGGGCTGATCGGCGCGACGATGGCGCGGCAGGCGCGGATGCAGCACGACTACGAGGACCGCATTTCCTCGCTGCGAGCCCAGGTCGACCGGGTCACGAGCCGGCAACTTCTCGACCAGCAGGTCGTCGAGGAAAAGGTCGAAAAGCTCTTCCGGCAGCAACTGGCGCTGAGCGAGCGCAACGGCAAGCTCGATACGCTTTTGAACCGCGCCGGCAACGCCGGCCTCTCCGACGCGCCCCTGGAAGCCGACCCCGCGCCCGATGGGCAGGCGGCGCCGGCTTACGGTCGCCAGGCGTCGGCAGGACAGATGGCCATCGACCGGCTGCTCGGACGCGCCGACGGCGGGGCCAAGCAGGCTTCCCTCGCAGCACTTGCCTACGCAGCACCCTCTGCCGGCACAGGCGAATCGGTCGCCGACCACACCGACCGGATGTTTTCCAAAGTGACACTTTCGCTGAAGGATATCGAACGTCAGCAATTGTCGCGCATACAGGCGCTGACGGCCGGCGCCGAACAGACTGCGGACGCGATCGAATCGATCCTGAACCGGACCGGCATCGAGGTCGCCGATACTGCCGCAGAAACCGCCGACGCTATCGGCGGCCCGTTCGTCGAGCCGGTGGCGACCGACAGTTTCGAACAAACGCTCGGCGGCCTCGACACGGCTCTCAACCGGCTCGACCAGATGCGCGAAACAGCCCGCAGGCTGCCCTTCGCCAACCCCTCGCCCGGCAGCCAGATCACCAGCCGCTTCGGCAATCGCACCGATCCCTTCCTCGGTCGCCTGGCACTGCATGCCGGCATCGACTTCCGCCTGCCGACGGGCAGCGAAGTCCGCGCCACGGGCGCGGGAACGGTGCTGACGGCCGGGCGCAGCGGTGGCTACGGCATTCTCGTCGAGATCGACCACGGAAACGGCATCGTGACGCGCTACGCACATCTGTCCCGCACGCTCGTCAAGGCGGGCGAGACGGTCGATACCGGCGATGCCATCGGACTGTCCGGCACGACCGGCCGCTCGACCGGTCCGCACCTTCACTACGAGGTTCGCCGGAACGGCCGCGCAACCGACCCGGGCCGCTTCCTGTCTGCCGGCATGAAGCTCTCGGATTACATGAATTGACGGAACAGGACGGGATGCGGCGAGCGCAATTCGCACCCGCTTTACTTGCAAATCTTCAATAACCGCGCGTTTCCTTGACTTTCCGGCGCTTTCAGCATATGTGCGCTGCATCCAGCGGCCACGACAAAAGCTGAAACCCCAAGCGTTCGCCAGAACCGGAACGGAAACAGATTTCCCTTTGACCACTTTTTCTGATCTTGGCTTGAGCCAAAAGGTACTTTCCGCAGTCACCGACGCGGGCTATACGATCCCCACCCCGATCCAGGCCGGCGCGATCCCGCCTGCCCTGCAGCGCCGCGATATTCTCGGCATCGCACAGACGGGTACGGGCAAGACCGCATCCTTCGTATTGCCGATGCTGACGCTGCTGGAAAAGGGTCGTGCCCGCGCTCGCATGCCACGCACGCTGATCCTCGAGCCGACCCGCGAACTGGCCGCCCAGGTGGCAGAGAATTTCGACAAGTACGGCAAGAACCACAAGCTCAACGTCGCGCTCCTGATCGGTGGCGTTTCGTTCGACGAGCAGGATCGCAAGCTCGAGCGTGGCGCCGACGTGCTGATCTGCACCCCCGGCCGCCTGCTCGATCATTGCGAGCGCGGCAAACTGCTGATGACCGGTGTCGAGGTCCTCGTCATCGACGAGGCCGACCGCATGCTCGACATGGGCTTCATTCCCGATATCGAGCGCATCGCCAAGCTGATCCCCTTCACGCGGCAGACGCTGTTCTTCTCGGCGACGATGCCGCCGGAAATCCAGAAGCTGGCCGACCGGTTCCTGCAGAATCCGGAGCGTATCGAAGTCGCCCGTCCGTCCTCCACGGCCAAGACCGTCACCCAGCGCTTCGTCGCGTCCCATGCCAAGGACTATGAGAAGCGCTCCAAGCTGCGCGATCTGATTCGCGCCCAGGAAGACCTGACGAACGCCATCATCTTCTGCAACCGCAAGAAGGACGTGGCAGATCTCTTCCGGTCGCTTGACCGCCACGGCTTCTCGGTCGGCGCGCTGCATGGTGACATGGACCAGCGCTCGCGCATGGCGATGCTGGCCAATTTCAAGGACGGCAACATCAAGCTGCTCGTCGCCTCGGACGTTGCCGCCCGCGGCCTCGACATCCCCGCGGTCAGCCACGTCTTCAATTTCGACGTGCCGATCCACGCCGAGGACTACGTCCACCGCATCGGCCGCACCGGCCGCGCCGGCCGCTCGGGCGCCGCCTTCACGCTGGTAACCAAGCGCGACACCAAGTTCTCCGAGGCCATCGAGAAGCTGATCGAGCAAAAGGTCGAATGGCTGGACGGCGACCTTTCGAACCTTCCCGCCCCCATGGAGAGCGACGAGCGCGAGAAGCCACGCAGGGGCCGCGGCCGTGAGCGTGGCGAGCGTGACCGGAGCGAACGTGGTGAGCGGGGCGCCGAACGCGAACGCGGTGATCGCGAACGCACAAACAGTCATAAAAGCGACAACCGTCGCGACGAAAATGGCAAGGAAGCCATTGTGGCGGACAAAGGGAGCGATGCCGTGAAAGCAGAACGCCGGAACGAAAACAGGCCGAGCCAGCCGGTACGCAACCAGCGTCCTGCAAACGACGACAATCGCGACCGCCGTAACCGTTATCGCCGCGACGAGGACGACGGCCCGACGCCGGTCGGCTTCGGCGACGACATCCCCGCCTTCATGCTGATCGCCGGCAAGGCCTGACCCGATCCATGCCCGTGCCCGGAATTGACGTGCCCGGCGTCGGCTGCGGGCTTGCGATCGTGCGCGACGGCAAGGTCTTGCTGTACAGACGCGCGCGCCCACCCGAGCAGGGCCACTGGAGCATCGTCGGCGGGAAGATAGACCACATGGAGCATTCCTCCACCGCCGCCCGCCGCGAAGCGGCGGAGGAGACCGGTCTCGCCATCGGGCGCATCCAGTTCCTCTGCCATGCCGAGCTTATGACCGAACCGGACGGCCAGCACTGGGTGTCGTTGATCTATATGACCGACGACATAACCGGGGAGCCGCAAGTGACGGAACCCGACAAGCTTCCTGAATTCGGGTGGTTCTCGCCGAATGCGCTGCCGGAACCTTTGTCGGCCTTCGCAGCGAAGGCGATTACGGCCCTCGGATCGTCCCGACGCGAACTGGCATAATAGGGCCACTCACCCGCGGATTGGTCAGCGCTTGGACGAATTCGCACGGATTGCCGCTTCCAGCGCCAGCTTCACCCATTCCGCCATAAGGTCCGGATCGTCGAAGGCATCCTCCGGGATGCTCCAATAAGGCATCCTCAGCGGCGCGCCCGTCTTCTTGCCCGAATAGACCCACTGGCGGCTGCCGGAGAGCTCGAATTCGGGGATCGTCACCTCGTCGGCCTTCAGCAGCACTTCGCCATCGACCTCGAGGGCGACGATCAGGTCGCCGGCATAGATGCCCTTGCCGCCGAACATGCGCTTGATCGTGACCGGCCCCAGCGACTGGAACATCTCCTCGATCGCATCATTGTCCATGCCCAGCACCTCCGCCCGTTCCTTCGCTGCGCGGCGGGACCGCGCCCTCGCCCAATCGCTCCAAAGGGCAAGGCTTTGAACAAATCCAGATCAAAGCATGTGTCTTCCGCTCAGTCACGCAACACGCCGCCGGCCCCCGCCACCGCTTCGGGCGTATCCACATCGAAATGCGCCGCCGGACCGATCTCGACGTCGATGACGGGGACGCCGGACGTCTCGATGATCTGGCGCGCGCCGACATCGCCGGAAAGCTTTCGGACCGCTGCAAATGTGGAGTGCGGCAGGATCACCGGATTGCCACGCTTGCCGTCCGAGACAGCCCGGACGATGACGTTCCCGCCGGCTTTACGGAAGGCCGCCAGCAACAGACGCAGGTCCTCGGACGAGACCCGCGGCATGTCGGCCAGATGCACCAGAACGGCGCCACACTCCGTCTCCACGGCCGCCATCCCGGCATTGAGTGAAGTCGACATTCCGTCTTCGTGGAGCGCGTTGCGCACGATCCTGACCGGCAGGCCGGAAATGGCTGCCTCCACCTCCTGCGCGCGATGACCGGTCACGACGACCACGCGCTCCGCGCCGGCCGCAAGGGCTGCATCGACCGATCTGCGCACGAGCGGCCTGCCATCGAATTCCGCAAGCAGCTTGTGCTTGCCCGACGAACCCATCCGCCTCGCCTGCCCCGCGGCAAGGACGAGAATTGCGACCCGGTCGGCCTGCGCTCCGCCCTGTCGGCTCCCTTCCCTGGCGTCGCGCGGCCGGGGCCTTGAGGGAATTTCGGCAAGGAGGCCGCCGACGCCCATCCCCGTCAGCACGCTCCGGTCAGGCTTCTCCCCGGCCAGGATGCGTGCCAGCACCCAGTCGAAGCCGTTCTCCTTCGGGCTGCGCGCGCAGCCCGGCGCCCCGATCACCGGCGTGGCACCGATATATCCGAGCACCAGCAGGTTGCCGGGATCGACCGGCATGCCGACATGCTCGACGCGCCCGCCGGCCCGCTGGATCGCGGCGGGAATGACGTCGTCGCGATCCGATACCGCCGAGGCGCCGAAGACAATAACGAGTTCGTCGGCCAGCGCCGCTTTGACCAGCGCATCGGCAAGCGCGCCCGCTTCGTGTGGAACCCGAACCTCATTGCTTAGCCGGCTACCGGAAGGCGAAAGGCGGCTTTCCAGCAGCAGCCGCGTCTTGTCCATCACGGATGGCTTCAGGTTCGGCAGGACGGTCGCCACCAGCCCGACGCGATGTGGACGAAAGGGACGGACGAGCAACGCGTCGGTACCGGTCAGAGTGGCTGCGGCGCGCTCCACGATCTCCTGCGGCACCGCCAGCGGAATGATCTTTATCGTCGCCACCATGTCGCCGGGCCGCACGGAGGCATGATCGGGCAGGGTCGCCAGCGTGATGGCGGGATCGATCCGGTTGAAGCGGTCGATCACCGTGCGATCGGCCAGGAACAGCCCGTCTGCTGCGGCATGAAGATTGACACGACCCGTCGAAGCAGCACTCAGCCGCATATGATCCCTTCCGATGGCTTCGGCGAGGCGCCGCGCCGCCGCGTCCTCATCGAGATCGCCCGGCTCCAGCCGCACCGCGATGACGGTCTGGACGCCGGCCTGCACCAGACGCCGACAGTCGTCCTCGGAAAGGCGATGCCCTTTGGACAGAGAGACGGCATCTGCCCGTATGCCGTGCGCCAGAATTGCGCCCGCGGCGGACCCTGCAGGCATGTCGCCGAAGATCATGGCTTCGCCTCCGTCCGCAGGTCGCGCCTGCGGAACGCCTGGATGATGTCCGCCATGATCGCCACGGCGATTTCGGCGGGACTGACCGCGCCGATATCGAGCCCAATCGGCGCGCTTATACGGTCCAGCAGCTGTTGCGGCGCGCCCGCGGCAAGCAGCCGCTCCACTCGCTTGGCATGCGTCTTCCGGCTACCCAGCGCGCCGACGTAGAAGCAGCCGCTCTTAAGCGCCTGAAGCAAGGGCAAATCGTCGATCTTCGGATCATGCGTAACCGCCACCAGCGCCGTATAGCGATCGAGCGGGCGAACCTTCAGCACGTCCTCGGGCCAGTCCGCGACAAGATCGACGCCGGCGAAGCGCTCCTCGGTGGCAAACGCCGTACGTGGATCGATGACGGACAGGTCATAGCCGGAGACTTTTGCCACGACTGCCAGCGCCTGGCTGATGTGCACGGCACCGATGACGACGATGCGGGCGGGCGGCAGATGGACGTTGAGGAAGAAATTTTGACCTTCAGCCTCAAAGGTGCCTGACTTGCCCGACCGAAACGCCGCTTCGATCGCCGAGCCCAGCGTACCAGCGACCGTATCGCCCTCGCGCACGATCCGGTCGCGCCCGCCCTCCAGTTCGGTCAAGTGGATCACCGCGCGGCGGGCACGGCGTTCGGCGTTGAGCTTGCGCAGGAGAAGCGGATCCATCAGCCGAGCCGCTCCACATAGACGCGGATTCGCCCACCGCAGGAAAGCCCGACCCGCCACGCCGTCTCGTCGGCAACTCCGAATTCCAGCATCTTCGGCTCGCCGCCGCCGATGACGTCGAGCGCCTCGGTTATGACGGCGCCTTCGACGCAGCCACCCGACACCGAGCCGTGGAAATTCCCCTCGCCGTCGATCACCAGATGGCTGCCCGTCGGGCGCGGCGCCGAGCCCCAGGTCTCCATGACGGTCGCGATCGCGACGTTGCGCCCCTCGTCCATCCATCTCTCCGCCACCATCAGCGGATCAAGCGTTTCGACCCCGTCGCCCATTGCGAACTCCGTCATCCCATCGCGGCAAGATAGCGGCGCGGATCGGCGTTCACGCCGCCATCGCCGGACAAAGCCGCCACCAGCTCTGCCATCGATTCAAGATTGTGTACCGCCCGCAGTTCGTCAACATGCGGCAGCATGGCGCGCACGCCCCGCGCCCGTGCCTCGAAGCCTTCGAAGCGCAGCAGTGGATTGAGCCAGATCAGCCGCCGGCAGGAGCGGTGTAGCCTGTCGATCTCCGCCTCAAGCGTCTCGATCCCCTCGCGTTCAAGACCGTCGGTGATGAGAAGCACCATCGCCCCCTGTCCCAGCACGCGCCGCGACCACAAGCGGTTGAAGTCCTTCAGCGTCTCGCCGATGCGCGTTCCCCCCGACCAGTCTTCGACCGCGCGCGTGCAGTCCTCCACGGCCTCGTCGGGATCGCGATTGCGCATCTGCCGGGAAACATTGGTCAGGCGCGTGCCGAAGAGGAAGGCATGCACGCGCCGCCGCCTTTCCGCAATCGCATGCAGGAAGTGCAGGAAGATGCGGGTGTACTGGCTCATGGAGCCAGAAATGTCGGCGAGCACGACCAGTGGCGGATGCACCAGCTTCGGTTCGCGGTAGCGCGGCAGGATCAGGGCTCCACCGGTGCGCATCGCCCGTCGCATCGTCGCGCGGGGATCGACCATGGCCTGCCCCGTGCTCGGGCGATATCGGCGCGTGCGCACCGCATCCAGCGGCAGGCTGAGATTTGCGATCGCACGTTTGGCCTCGCCCAGCTCGGCCGCCGTCATCTGAGCAAAGTCCGTCTTCCGCAGAAGCTCGCTGCCGGATGCCGTAAAGCGGGCGTCGACCTCGACGTCAGGCTCGCCCCGCGGCCGTTCCCTCTCCCGCTGGCCGGCGAGCAAAGCGTCGGCGATGCGCGAGGCCCCCGCCTTCCTCTTTTCCGTCTCCGCGTCGCGCCGCACAGCCGGAGACATCATCGCGATCATCTTCTGCACCAGGTCGCGCGATCGCCAGAACAGCCGGAACGCCTCGTCGAAGATCGCCTGGTCCTCGTGCCGCGAGACCAGCGTGCAATGAAGCGCGGTATAGAAATCGTCGCGATCGCCGATACCGATCGCCTGGACTGCAGCGATGGCGTCGGCGACACCCGCCGGGCCGATGCGCAGCCCGGCCTTGCGCAATGCACGGGCGAAATGGACGATGTTGTCGGCCAGCCTGCCGTCGCCAGGACGCATGGGCGGAACGACCAGCCCGTCTGAGGCGCCCGTGTCCATGGTCAGCCCGTCGCGCGAAGTTCGGACCTGACCTCGTCCAGGAGCTTGCGCCCTTCGCCGCCCTCGATCCGGGCTATGTCGTCCTGATACTTCAGAAGCGTGCCGAGCGTGTCGGAAATCGTCTCCGGGTCGAGTGCGGAGCGATCCAGCTCCGTCAACGCCGTCGCCCAGTCGATCGTTTCGGCCACACCGGGATTCTTGAACAGATCGAAAGTGCGCAACTTCTGGACATAGGCGACGATCTGGCGCGACAGGGCCTCGTTGCAGCCCGGCACCTTGCGCCGGATGATCTCCAGTTCCTGCTCCGCCAGCGGATAGTCGACCCAATGGTAGAGACACCGCCGCTTCAGCGCGTCGTGCACCTCTCGCGTGCGGTTCGTCGTGATGATGACGATCGGCGGCTCCGCCGCCCGGATCGTCCCAAGCTCCGGCACCGTCACCTGGAAATCGGAAAGCACCTCCAGCAAGAAAGCCTCGAACGCCTCGTCGGTGCGGTCGAGTTCGTCGATCAGGAACACCGGCGCGCGCCCGTCCGGCGATGATAGCGCCTGCAGGACAGGACGGCGGATGAGGTAACGGTCTGAGAAGATGTCCGCCTCGATGCGTTCCCGGTCGGTGGTGCCCGCAGCCTCGGCAAGCCGGATTTCCAGCATCTGCGCGGGATAGTTCCACTCGTAGACCGCCGAAGCGATATCCAGCCCCTCATAGCACTGCAGCCGGATCAGCGGCCGGTCCAGCGCCTTTGCGAGAACCTTGGCGATTTCCGTTTTGCCGACGCCGGCCTCTCCTTCGAGGAACAGCGGTCGCTGCATCTTCAGCGACAGGAACAGAACGGTCGCAAGCGACCGCCCGGCAAGGTAGTTGCCGGCGGCGAGCATTTCCTGTGTCTCTTCGATCGATCGGGGAATGCTCCCCTTCTGGCGGGCTGTCATGCTTCCTCCACTTTGGAGGCAAAGTTACAGCGAGCGGTAGTCGCGGTCCATATAGATCAGGGCCGGTTTTTGTGGCCCGTACGCGATGCCGAGAACCTCGCCGAACAGGATCATGTGGGTCGCCATAACCTTCACCTCGGTCAGGCGGCAATCGAACGACGCCAACGCATCGTTTAGGATCGGCGAGCCGGTGACAAGTTCGCCCCACTGCCCCTCGGTGAACCGGTCGCCGGGAATGGTGGGATCGCGACCGGAAAAGATGTTGGCAAGCGCCACCTGATCGGCGGCAAGCGCGTTGAGAGCGAAATGCCCGCTGCGCCGGAAGATCTCATTGCGCGGATTGGAAACGTTCAGGCAGGCAAGCACCATCGCCGGATTGTCGGATACCGAGCAGGCGGCGGTAATGGTCACGCCGCGCCTTTCACCCTCGAATGCAGTGGTGACGATCTGGACGTGCCCCGCATAGCGGCTCATGGCATCGCGGTAGAGCGGCGGATCCAGCATCAGTCGGTCCAACACAACAAACTCCCTTGTTACAAAAGGGGATACATGGAAAGAATAAAAAAATATGTAAGCCCGAAGATGGCGTTTTCCAATGCCTTTTTGCCTGCACGGCATCGGATTGCGTCGTGCCCCTCGCGCGCCCTTGCGGCCCGGGGCGCTTCATTCCTTCAGTAGTTGCAGCCAGATCGCCCGGACCCCTTCATGCCACGCCGCCTTCTAGCCCTCGCTACCGCAGTCGTTTTGTTCGCCGGCGAGACCGACGCCGCGGCGCCGAAGATTGCCGTCGTCGCACCCGACCAGGGACCGCTCGCAATCCTCGGCGACCAGGTGCGGGCGGGCGCGCGCTTCGCGGCACGGGCAGGCGGCGCCGAACTGGTGGAGATCGGCGAGGCCTGCACCGAGGGAGGCGACGAGAGCATCGCGTCAGCCATTCGCGCCTCCGGGGCGACGGCGGCGATCGGCTTCCTTTGCAACGAGGACCTGCAGGCTACCCTGCCCGCGCTGGCAGACGCCGGCGTCGCAGCGCTCACGCTGTCGGCGCGCTCGGGCGTGCTGATGGAGGACGCCCTGAAAAAGGGCTGGCCGCTGTTCCGCCTGGCTCCCGCACCGGGCATGGAGGCAGAAGCGGCAACGGACATCATCGTTGCGCATTGGGCGGCCGAACCCTTCGCCCTGATCGACGACGGCACGATCCACGCCCGCGAACTGGTCGAGGCGGTTCGCATCAAGCTTGAGGAGAACGGCATGAAGCCGGTCTTCGTCGATACCTATCGTCCCGCCCAGGAGCAGCAGATTGGCCTGGTGCGCCGACTGGCCAAGGCCGGCGCCACGCGGATCTTCGTCGGCGGCGACCGGGGCGACATGGCGGTCATCCAGCGCGATGCGCGCGCCGAGGAACTGCCCCTCACCTTCCTCGGCGGCGAAACGATGATGGCGGCCGACGGGCCCGTACCCCTGCCGGAGGGTGCGCAGGCGATCGTCCTGCCGCTCGACGGCGCCACGAAGGCAAGCGCAGCCCTTGCAGACGAGATGAAGGCGGACGACATCGCCGCGGAAGGCTACGTCCTGCCCGCGCATGCGGCCGTCACGCTGCTCACGGAAGCCACCGCAGCGTCCGAAAAAGCAGGCGTGCCGTTGATCGAAACGCTTTCCAGCGAGACCTTCCCCACCGTACTCGGCACGATCGGCTTCGGCGCCGACCATGAACTGCGCACGAACCCCTATCGGCTGATGGAATGGACGGGCAGCCATTTTGTGCCGGTCACGGAGAGCAATTGAGATGAGACCCGGTCCGCGCAATCTGATCACCGACGTACAGGGCCTTACTGTCGGCAACGCGACGGACGAGAAATTGAAATCCGGCGTCACGGTGATCGTCTGCGAAGAGCCCGCCGTCGCCGCCGTCCAGGTGCTGGGCGGAGCACCGGGAACGCGCGAGACGGACCTGCTCGACGTCCACAACACCGTGCAGACGATCGACGCGATCTGCCTTTCCGGCGGTTCCGCCTTCGGGCTCGACGCCGCCTCGGGCGTTCAGGCGGCCCTGCGTGAACAGGGACGCGGCTTCGAAGTCGGCGCCTTCCGGATCCCGATCGTTCCGGCAGCCATCCTCTTCGACCTGACGAACGGCGGCGACAAGGACTGGGGACGCTATCCGCCCTATCGGGAACTCGGTCACGCGGCCACGTTTGCTGCTGCGGCCGATTTTGCGATCGGAACGGCGGGCGCAGGCGCAGGCGCCACGACCGCCACCTTCAAAGGCGGCCTCGGTTCGGCATCGACCGTTCTCGAAAATGGCGTCAGCGTCGGCGCCCTCGTCGCCGTCAACGCGCTCGGCTCGGCAACGGTCGGGAGCAGCCGGCACTTCTGGGCGGCACCGATCGAGGAAAATGGCGAATTCGGCGGTCTCGGCCTCCCGGCAGCACTTTCGGACGATGCCCGGCAGATCAGGACGAAGATGAACGCCCCGGCCTCCGGCCTGCAGAACACCACCATCGCCGTGATCGCTACCGACGCCGTCCTCACCAAGGCCGAGGCGAAGCGGCTGGCCGTCTCCGCCCATGACGGCTTTGCGCGCGCCCTCTGGCCGGCGCACACCCCGCTCGACGGCGACCTCGTCTTCGCGATCGCCACTGGTCGTAGCGGCAAGGCCATGACGCTGGAGGATTTCGTTCCGCTGTGCGCCGCCGCCGCCTCGACGATGGCGCGCGCGATCGCCCGCGGCGTCCATGCGGCAACGCCGTCTGCCGGCGATCTGGTACCGACATGGCAGGAGGCGATACGCTGAACGTTGACGCGAGCGGCGATCCGGCGTTGTCCGCCGCTGCCGCCGGTGCTATGGGCACGCCAGACCAATCATGACTTGACGCCTGGAGCAGAACATGACGCCGCCCATCCGGATCGCCCCCTCCATCCTCGCCGCCGACTATGCCAAGCTGGGCCAGGAAGTGCGCGACGTCGTCGCTGCCGGCGCCGACTGGATCCACCTTGACATCATGGATGGACATTTCGTTCCGAACATCTCCTTCGGGCCGGATGTCATCAAGGCGCTGCGCCCGCATACGGACGCCTTCTTCGACTGCCACCTGATGATTGCGCCCGCCGATCCCTATCTCGAAGCCTTCGCCAAGGCGGGCTGCGACAGCATCACCGTCCATGCCGAGGCCGGTCCCCACCTCGACCGGTCCATTCAGGCGATCAGGGCCCTCGGCAAGAAGGCGGGCGTCTCGCTCAATCCGGCCACGCCCGAGGCGGTGCTGGACTACCTCATGGACAAGCTCGACCTCATCCTCATCATGACCGTCAACCCCGGTTTCGGGGGGCAGAAGTTCATCCCGGCGATGGAAGAGAAGATTGCCCGGGTGCGCAAGATGATCGGCGACCGCCCAATCGAGCTTCAGGTGGACGGCGGCATCACCGTGGACACGATCGCACGTCCCGCCGCTGCCGGCGCCAATGTCTTCGTCGCAGGCTCGGCGATCTTCGGTGGCGGCCATGTTGACGCCTATCGAAAAACAATCGACACTCTGCGCGCAAATGCGGAAAGGGCTCGCGATTGAGGAAAACCGGAGTATTGGCCGCCTTTGCCGCCTGCACGATGCTGGCGCCCGCGGCTGCCGTGGCAGGCGATTTCGCGCAGGTTCGGCCGATCGGGTTTTCCGCGGACGGCGGAATTTTCGCCTACGAGGAGTTCGGAATCCAGGATGGTTCCGGCTCCGCCTACTCCAATATCTACTTCATCGACACCGCCAAGGACGAATACCTGCCGGGTTCTCCGATCCGCGTGCAGGCGCCGGAAAACGACTCGAGCCTGCGCCGGGTCCGCGCCGAAGCCGCGGCAAAAGCGAGCCCGGCGGTTGCCCATTACAGTCTGAACGAGCATCCCGGCCAGCTCGTGGCGCTCAATCCCTATAGCGAGGTCGGCCCGGCCGGCGACACGCTTCGATATTATGCCTTTCCCGCAGAGCCGCGTGTTGGCCAGCCATACACGATCAAGCTCACCGAAACGCCTGCGCCGGTGCCGGAAATCTGCAGCGGCCTGGTCGAGAAAAGCGTCGGTTTCCGGCTCGAGTTCACCGAGAAAGCCGGAAAGCCCTCCAATCAATCCGCCTACTCGGAAAACCGCACGCCCCAGAGCCGCGGCTGCCCGACCGGCTACCGCATTGCCGGCGTCGTCACCTACGACGGCGCGCCGCAGACGATCCATATGGCGCTTGTGATGGTGCTGCGGCTGGGTTTCGAGGGGATGGACGGGCGCTGGCTCGCCGTCCCGCTAAAGCCCTGACCATGGACGCGCAGCCCCGGCATATCCGCCTCCGGAATGCCGGCCGCGGTGACCGACTTTCGGTGTCGCTTCCCTCCCGCATCGCCCGCCTATTCGCGGGCGCACTCGCATGGGGCGGCCTCATGGCATTGTCGGCGTCGATCTCGCTTTACTTTCGCAACGGCTTCGAGACGCTCCATCTGACGGAACTGGTGACGCTTTTCTTTCTGGGCGGAGCACTGGCCTGGCCGCTTATCGTGCTCATGGCAGGTCTGTTCGCAAGAGGCGCCGCATTGGAAACCCGATTTGCCGCCTGCTTCGTGCTGCTGGCTCTCGGCACGATCGGCGTGACTGCGCTGCTCTTTGCGATGGACTACCGGGTCTTCTATGCGGAATGGCACGAGCCGGTCCTGTCGAAGATTGGCTTGAAGCAGCTCTTTGGCACGACCGTGTCCGCCTCCTACCAGTTCGCCGTGCTCGGCATGCGGCTTTATCTGCCGGTCGGTCTGCCCATTCTTGGCGGCGCGAGCCTGTGGCTGGCCAAAGCGATGCGTTGAGCTTTTCGGCCATTCTTGGTAGAGGGGCGCCAACGCCCCTTCCAACGAAAGCAGAAAGCCTATGATCCCCCGCTATTCCCGTCCGGAAATGGTCGCCATCTGGTCGCCCGAAACCAAGTTCCGCATCTGGTTCGAGATCGAGGCGCATGCCTGCGATGCGCTGGCCGAACTCGGCGTCATCCCGAAGGAAGCGGCAAAGACGATCTGGGACAAGGGCGGGAAGGCCGTCTTCGACGTGGCCCGTATCGACGAGATCGAGGCCGTCACCAAGCACGACGTCATCGCCTTCCTGACCCACCTGGCGGAGATCGTCGGTCCGGACGCCCGCTTCGTCCACCAGGGAATGACGTCGTCCGACGTGCTCGACACCACCTTGAATATCCAACTCGTGCGCGCCTGCGATATCCTGCTTGCAGGTCTCGACCGTGTTCTCGCCGCGCTCAAGGCTCGCGCCTTCGAGCACAAGGACACGGTTCGCATCGGCCGCAGCCACGGGATCCACGCCGAGCCGACCACGATGGGCCTGACGCTCGCCCGCTTCTATGCCGAGATGGACCGCAACCGCGCCCGCCTCGTCGCGGCCCGTGCTGAAATCGCAACGGGTGCGATTTCCGGCGCCGTCGGCACCTTCGCCAACATCGACCCGCGCGTCGAGGAGCACGTCTGCGCCGCCCTCGGCCTCGTGCCCGAGCCCGTCTCCACGCAGGTCATCCCGCGCGACCGCCACGCGATGTTCTTCGCAATTCTCGGCGTCATCGCGTCGTCGATCGAGAACGTCGCCATCGAGATCCGCCACATGCAGCGCACCGAGGTTCTGGAAGCCGAGGAATACTTCTCGCCCGGCCAGAAGGGCTCGTCCGCCATGCCGCACAAGCGCAACCCGGTGCTGACCGAGAACCTCACCGGGCTCGCCCGCCTCGTGCGCATGTCCGTCGTTCCGGCAATGGAAAACGTCGCCCTCTGGCACGAGCGCGACATCAGCCATTCGAGCGTTGAGCGCGCGATCGGCCCCGACACGACCGTGACCCTCGACTTCGCGTTGCACCGGCTGGCCGGCGTCATCGAGAAGCTCGTGGTCTACCCGGAGAATATGGAGAAGAATCTCAATAAGTTCCGCGGACTTGTTCACTCGCAGCGCGTGCTTCTCGCCCTCACCCAGGCCGGCGTATCCCGTGAAGACAGCTACCGCCTCGTCCAGCGCAACGCAATGAAGGTGTGGGAAGAGGGCAAGGACTTCCTTGAAGAGCTGCTGGCCGATCAGGAGGTGCGGGCCGCCCTCTCCGAAGAACAGATCCGCGAAAAGTTCGACCTCGGCTACCACACCAAGCATGTGGACACGATCTTCAAGCGCGTCTTCGGCGAGGCCTGATCTGCAGGATCCGCAATCCCGAGAATGAGAAAGGGCGCAGCCAAGGCCGCGCCCTTTCTTTTTGGCGTCTCGAAGGAAGTAAGGTCGACCGTCAGTCTTTCTGGAGCTGGTCGATGGCGACGCCGAGAAGCTCGACCATCTGCAGACGGATATCGTCCTCGCTCTTGGCGATACCGGCCGCATCGAAATCGGCCTTGACCTTGCGCACGACGTCCTCGTGGCCGGCTTCCTCGAAATCGGCCGCCACGACTTCCTTCGCATAGGCCTCGGCATCGCTCTTGCCGAGAAGCTGAGCGGCCCAGAGACCCAGAAGCTTGTTGCGCCGCGCCTCGGCCCTGAAGCGAAGCTCCTCGTCCTTGGCGAATTTCGCTTCGAAGGCCTTTTCGCGATCTTGCATGGCGGTCATGTCTCGACTCCCGTATATTTGGATCTGTTCCGGTTGGGACTACGATCCATAAATCAAAGCCTGTCGAAAGTGCAATGTGTAGTTTTCAGGCGCACGATGCCGATTGCGTGAAGGCCCGGAAATAAGGGGATCGATCGACGGACCGATTGTTAAACTGGTACAATTCGTTTATGGACCCGGGAAGAATTGATATTTGCGCTACCCAAGGGCGCCAACTACAGAGAAAAATCCATGAACCGTCGCCGCCGTATCTACGAAGGCAAGGCCAAGATTCTCTATGAGGGTCCTGAGCCGGGCACGCTGATCCAGTTCTTCAAGGACGATGCCACCGCCTTCAACAAGAAGAAGCATGACGTCATCGACGGGAAGGGCGTGCTCAACAATCGCATTTCCGAATATCTCTTCACCCATCTGAACAAGATGGGCATCCCGACCCATTTCATCCGCCGCCTCAACATGCGCGAGCAGCTGATCAAGGAAGTCGAGATCATTCCTCTGGAAGTTGTCGTGCGCAACGTCGCCGCAGGCTCCCTTTCCAAGCGCCTCGGCATCGAGGAAGGCACGGTGCTGCCGCGCTCGATCATCGAGTTCTATTTCAAGGCCGACAACCTTGAGGATCCGCTTGTTTCAGAAGAGCACATCACCGCCTTCGGCTGGGCAAGCCCCCAGGAACTCGACGACATCATGGCGCTTGCCATCCGCGTCAACGACTTCCTCTCCGGCCTCTTCCTCGGCGTCGGCATCCAGCTCGTCGATTTCAAGATCGAGTGCGGCCGCCTCTACGAGGGCGACATGATGCGGATCATCATCGCCGATGAGATCTCGCCGGACAGCTGCCGCCTGTGGGACGTCAACACTCAGGAGAAGATGGACAAGGACCGCTTCCGCCGCGATATGGGCGGACTGCTGGAAGCCTACCAGGAAGTGGCGCGCCGTCTCGGCATCATCAACGAGAACGAGCCGATCCGCGGAACCGGCCCGGTTCTGGTCAAGTAAATCAAGGGCGGAACTTTTACCGCCGGGCCTGTGTGGCCATATAGGAAAGCGACTGAAGAGGAACACATGATCAAGGCACGCGTAACGGTGACGCTGAAGAACGGCGTTCTCGACCCGCAGGGCAAGGCGATCGAAGGCGCGCTCGGCAGCCTCGGTTTCGACGGCGTAGGCCACGTCCGCCAAGGCAAGGTCTTCGACCTCGAGCTGCAGACCGCCGACAAGGCAAAGGCGGAAGCCGAGCTGAAGGACATGTGCGAGAAGCTTCTGGCCAACACGGTAATCGAGAATTATACTATCGCCCTCGCCTGATGGTTGAAAGAGCGCGCGAATGGCTGAGATCGACGGCACCCTCATCTACGAAATGCTGAAACGCATTCAGACGGACATCGGTACGCTGAAGGATGGCCAACGCGACCTGCGCCAGGACAATCTCTCGCTTCGAAACCAGATACACACGCTGCAGGGCGACGTGAACAACCTTCGCGGCTCGGTAGCTCATATCGAAGACCGTATCGAAAACCGCCTCGAATTGCGCGAGCTTGGAGAGGCCCAGGCAAAGTTTGAGCCACACCCATGAAATCAGCCGTCGTCCAGCTCCCAGGCCTCAACCGTGACCGTGACATGATCGCGGCCCTCACCAAGATCGGCGGCAAGGCGCCCGTCACCGTCTGGCAGACGGAGACCGAGATTCCAGCCGGCGTCGACCTGATCGTGATCCCCGGCGGCTTCTCCTACGGCGACTACCTGCGCTGCGGCGCGATCGCCGCGCGCATGCCGGTGATGCAGGCGATCAAGTCCAAGGCCGAAGCCGGCGTGAAGGTGCTGGGCGTCTGCAACGGGTTCCAGATCCTCCTCGAAGCGGGAATGCTGCCGGGCGCGCTGATGCGCAATGCCTCGCTGAAATTCGTCTGCAAGGAAATCCGGCTGGAAGTGACCAACGCCGAGACGGATTTCACCCGCGCCTATGAGAAGGGCCAGATCCTGCGTTGCCCCGTCGCCCACCACGACGGGAACTTCTTCGCCGATGCGGAGACGGCAGAGAGGATCGAAGGAAACGGCCAGGTGGTGTTCCGCTACGCCGAGGGCACGAACCCGAACGGCTCGCTGAACGACGTCGCCGGTGTGATCAACGAGCGGGGCAACGTGCTCGGCATGATGCCGCACCCGGAAAACCTCATCGAGGCGGCCCATGGCGGCTCGGACGGACGCGGCCTTTTCGCTTCCGCGCTCGACGTAATCGCCGCTTAACCATAAGCCTCTATTCAGGGGCGCGTGTTCCCGTCTGAAAGGCCCTTCATGCGCCCTCATGCCCTCTCAAAGGCTGTCTGCGCGGCTGCGCTCGCAGCCGCTGCATCCCTCACCGCCTGCCAGTCGACGCCACCGGCACCGAAGGCAAATACCGCAGCCTTGCCGACGATGGAACGCATCGCCCTGGGGGCCAACGGTTGCTGGTTCAAATCGGGCGACGCAGCCTTCAAGACCTATCGCCTCGCCCCCGAGCTGAACTCCTTCTCGGGTAAGCCGCGCATCCTGGTGGTCCCGCGGCGCTCGCCGGAATCGCGCCCCCTCCTTGTCGTCCAGGCGGAAGGAAACCCGGCACGGCTCAGTGCCTTCGGCCCGCTGATGGACGAGCCGGTGTCGGCCCGCATTGCCAGCGACGTCAAGCGCTGGGCCGCTGGCGCAACCGGCTGCAGCTGACACGCTTTCCACAAGTTCATATAATCTCAAGAAAAAATCGCCGTGCCGGAACCTTTCGGCGGTGGCGTCGTTTCTGGCCACCATGACCATACAGATCCTTCATAATCCCCGCTGTTCCACTTCCCGAAACACGCTGGCCAGAATTCGCGACACCGGCGCCGAGCCGGAAATCATCGAATATATGAAACACCCGCCGACCCGCGAGGAACTTCTCGGTATCCTCGTTTCGATGGGCGCTGAGCCCCGCGATATCCTGCGGACGAAAGAACCACTGGCCAGGCAACTGGAACTTCTGGATCCCGCCCGCACCGATCGCGAGATCATGGACGCCATGCTGGACAATCCGATCCTGATCGAGCGCCCGATCGTCATATCCGCCAGGGGTGCACGGCTGTGCCGTCCGATAGAGCGGGTCGACGAGATCCTCTGACCTCCTTCGGATCGTAGGTTGTTGGCGCGGGCATTTTCCTGTCGCGCCGTCCGTGCTCATGCGATAAAGAGACCGCAAAGCCCCCATTCACGGACAAGACGAGAGACGATGACCATCTCCAACAGCCGCCCGATCACCCCGGAGCTCATTGCCGCCCATGGTCTGAAACCGGATGAATATGAGCGCATCCTGTCGCTGATCGGTCGTGAGCCGACCTTTACCGAGCTCGGCATCTTTTCGGCGATGTGGAACGAGCACTGCTCCTACAAATCCTCCAAGCGCTGGCTGCGTACACTGCCGACCAAGGGCCCGCGGGTCATCCAGGGTCCGGGCGAAAATGCCGGCGTCGTCGACATCGACGACGGCGACTGCGTCGTCTTCAAGATGGAGAGCCACAACCACCCCTCCTACATCGAGCCCTACCAGGGGGCTGCCACGGGCGTCGGCGGCATCCTGCGCGACGTCTTCACCATGGGCGCACGTCCGGTCGCGGCCATGAACGCGCTGCGCTTCGGCGCGCCGGATCATCCCAAGACCCGCCACCTTGTCTCCGGCGTCGTTGCCGGCGTCGGCGGCTACGGCAACTCCTTTGGCGTGCCGACGGTCGGCGGCGAAGTCGAATTCGACGAGCGCTACAACGGCAACATCCTCGTCAATGCCTTTGCGGCGGGCCTTGCGAAGTCCGACGCGATCTTCCTGTCCGAAGCCAAGGGCGTGGGCCTGCCCGTCGTCTATCTCGGCGCCAAGACCGGCCGTGACGGCGTGGGCGGCGCGACCATGGCATCGGCGGAATTCGACGAATCGATCGAAGAGAAGCGCCCGACCGTGCAGGTCGGCGACCCCTTCACGGAAAAGTGCCTGCTGGAAGCCTGCCTTGAGCTCATGCAGACCGGCGCCGTCATCGCCATCCAGGACATGGGTGCGGCCGGTCTGACCTGCTCGGCCGTCGAAATGGGCGCAAAGGGCGACCTCGGTATCGAGCTGAACCTCGATCTCGTGCCGGTCCGCGAGGACCGGATGACGGCCTATGAGATGATGCTGTCCGAAAGCCAGGAGCGCATGCTCATGGTTCTGGAGCCCGAGAAGGAAGAAGTCGCCAAGGCGATCTTCGTCAAGTGGGGTCTCGACTTCGCCATCGTAGGCTACACGACCGACGACCTGCGCTTCCGCATCCTGCACCAGGGCGAAGAGGTCGCAAACCTGCCGATCAAGCAGCTTGGCGACGAAGCGCCGGAATACGACCGCCCGTGGCGCGAGCCGAGCAAGCCCTCGCCCCTGCCTGCGTCCCTGGTCGCCGAGCCCAACGACTACGGCCTGGCGCTGCTGAAGCTCGTCGGCTCGCCGAACCAGTCGAGCCGCCGTTGGGTTTACGAGCAGTACGACACGCTGATCCAGGGCAACTCGCTGCAGATCCCGGGCGGAGACGCCGGCGTCGTGCGCGTCGAGGGCCATCCGAGCAAGGCGCTCGCCTTCTCCTCCGACGTCACCCCGCGCTACGTCGAGGCCGACCCCTTCGAGGGCGGCAAGCAGGCGGTTGCCGAATGCTGGCGCAACATTACCGCCACCGGTGCCGAGCCGCTGGCGGCCACCGACAACCTGAACTTCGGCAACCCCGAGAAGCCGGACATCATGGGTCAGTTCGTCATGGCCATCAAGGGCATCGGCGAAGCCTGCCGTGCGCTCGATTTCCCTATCGTTTCCGGTAACGTCTCGCTCTACAACGAGACCAACGGCGTGGCGATCCTGCCCACCCCGACCATCGCCGGCGTCGGCCTGCTGCCTGACTGGTCCAAGATGGCCAAGGTCGGCGGCGCCAGGGACGGCGACGAGATCGTGCTGATCGGCATCGACGGCAGCCATCTCGGCCAGTCGGTCTACCTGCGCGACGTTCTCGGCATCGTCGACGGCCCGGCGCCGGAAGTCGACCTGGTGGTGGAACGCCGCAACGGCGATTTCGTCCGCTCGGCGATCCGCAACGGCCAGTTCTCCGCCTGCCATGACATCTCCTCGGGCGGCCTCGCAGTCGCGCTTGCCGAAATGGCGATCGCCTCCGGCAAGGGTATGCAGGTCAGCCTGAAGGACTGCAACGGTCCCGCCCATGCGCTGCTGTTCGGCGAAGACCAGGGGCGCTACGTCGTCGCCATGCCCGCGGACATGGCGAACTTCCTCTGCGCCAATGCGGAAGGTGCGGGCGTGCCTTTCCGCCGCCTCGGCAAGGTAGGCGGCAGCGAACTCGTCGTCGACGATCTTCTCAGCGTGTCGATTGAGCAATTGCGCGACACCCATGAATCGTGGTTCCCTGACTTCATGGATGGCAGCTCGAACGCAGCCGCTGCCGCCGAATAAAACAAAAGGGAGCACGCATTATGCCCATGGCACCAGGTGAAATCGAAGACATGATCAAGGCCGGGATTCCCGGAGCCAAGGTCACGATCCGCGATCTGGCAGGCGATGGGGATCACTATGCCGCAGAGGTCGTCGCGGAAGCCTTCCGCGGCAAGACCCGCGTTCAGCAGCACCAGATGGTCTACAACGCCCTCAAGGGAAACATGGGCGGCGTCCTGCACGCCCTCGCCCTGCAGACGTCGGCGCCGGAGTAAGCGATCCACATGGCCGGTGTCATCGAGGATTTCGTATCCAGTGTCGTCAGCAGTGCCTTGCAGGAAGTGCTGAAGAAAACCGGCGTCAGGAAAACCACCAGACGCACTCGCCGGCGCGCCGCCAAACCGAAGTCAGGCGGCCTGATCGCCGACATCGTCGAGGCGGCGTTGAAACCCCAGTCCGCGCGCAGCAAGCCGGCTCGCAGCAAGCCCGCGCGAAAGCAGGTGAGCCGGCGGCGAACGGCGGCTGCCCGCAGCAAGCAGCGCAGCCGGGCCTGAATCCGAAACCGAGCCCGACATCATTACATTTGATGAATCAATTCCGTGCGAGTGGTGGAAAATCGCCTCGCACATGTTATCTAAGGGACAACAGCGGTCCGGACCTTGCATCCGGGCAGGAAAGGATTCGGACTATGAGTGGCATTCACGATTTCATCGACAACGAAGTCAAGAACAACGACGTCGTGCTCTTCATGAAGGGCACCCCGCAGTTCCCGCAGTGCGGATTCTCCGGCCAGGTCGTGCAGATTCTCGACTATGTCGGCGTCGACTACAAGGGCATCAACGTGCTGGCGGATGCCGATCTGCGCCAGGGCATCAAGGACTATTCCAACTGGCCGACGATCCCGCAGCTCTACGTCAAGGGCGAGTTCGTCGGCGGCTGCGACATCGTCCGCGAGATGTTCCAGTCGGGTGAATTGCAGACACATCTTCAAGGACAGGGTATCGCGGTGAAGGGCGCCGCCTGAGCGTCAACCGCGTGACATCATCAGATTGTTACAAGGCGCCGTTACCGACGGCGCCTTCTCTCATTTTTGGATTTTCATCATGACCGCAATTTCACCCGAAGCGTCCCAGCGCCTGAACGGCATGGGAAAAGGGGAATTCATCGCGCTGATGGCGATGCTGATGGCACTCAACGCGCTCGCCATCGACATCATGCTGCCCGGCCTGCAGGAAATCGGCGCGAGCCTCGGCGTTGCCAACGAAAACCATCGCCAGTACGTGATCTCGGCCTACCTGATCGGCTTCGCCTGCGCCCAGCTTCTCTATGGCCCGATTTCGGATCGTTTCGGCCGTCGTACGCCCATGTTCGTCGGGCTGGCGATCTACATCGTTTCCGCGCTCGCCGCCGTCGTCGTCCCCTCCTTCGCTGCGCTGCTTTTGCTGCGCTTTGTCCAGGGCATCGGTTCGGCCGCCATGCGCGTCATCACGATCTCGATCGTCCGCGACATCTTCGGCGGCCGCGCCATGGCTGAGGTGATGTCACTGATCATGATGGTCTTCATGGTCGTTCCGGTTCTGGCGCCCGGCACCGGCCAGATCGTCATGCTGTTCGGCGACTGGCACCTGATCTTCATCTTCATGGGTGTCATTGCGGCCGCTGTGGGCGCCTGGATGTACCTGCGGCTGCCCGAGACACTGGCGCCGGAAGACATGCGCCCGTTCACGCCGGCCTCCGTCATCGAAGGCTTCCGCATCGTGCTGACCAATCGCGTGGCACTCTGTTACACGCTTGCCAGCACCTTCATCTTCGGCGCGCTGTTCGGCTTCATCAACTCGGCGCAGCAGATCTATGTCGGCATCTATGAGCTGGGCGTCTGGTTTCCCGTCGCCTTTGCGGGCGTCGCGGCCTTCATGGCGTTCTCCTCTTTCGTCAATGCCAGGCTGGTCGGGCAGTTTGGCATGCGGCAGCTGTCGCACGGCGCGCTGCTGGGCTTCCTCGCCATCAACGCCTTGTGGCTGGTTCTGACGCTCAGCTGGACGAACCATCTCGTGCCGTTCCCGATCTTCATCACGCTGTTTGCGCTGTCGATGTTCCAGTTCGGCTGGATCGGTTCGAACTTCAATTCGCTGGCGATGGAGCCGCTGGGCCATGTCGCGGGCACCGCCTCCTCGGTCCTCGGCTTCATGGGCACCGCCGGCGGCGCCGTCATCGGCGGCATCATCGGCCAGGCCTACAATGGCACCGCCCTGCCGCTTGTGACGGGCTTCTTCGCGCTGGCGGTCATCGGCCTGGTATTCGTTCTGATCGCCGAGCGCGGCAAGCTGTTCCAGCCGCACAACAAGGCGGTCTGAGCGGCGAGCGGACACCCAGAATACAAAAGGCCCGGACAATCGCTCGTCCGGGCCTTTTGCCTTGAGTGTGACGTCTATCAGTCGAGAACGAAGACTTCCCGGCGCATCATCTCCCAGCTGTCCTTGTCGGGTGCGATCAGAAGGCCACCTTCGACATGCCGCGGCAGGTAGGGCGAGCCGTCGAAACGCGCCGCATGGGCGCCGGCCTCCTGGCTGATCAGGGTACCGGCCAGGTGATCCCAGGGCATCAGCTTGTTGTACATCAGGAAATGGACGTGACCTGCGGCGAACGTGCGGTACTCGTGCGCAGCGCAGCGATAGTTCGAGGCGAACGCGACCTTTGCGAGGTTGGCCATGATCCCTGCGCGCTTGTCCGCCGGCAGGAATCCGGTCGAGGCCATGCCGGTCATCTCGGCGAGTGGCACGGCATCGGCAGCCTTGAGCCGTGCAGCCGGTCGATGGCCGCCCGTCTGCCACGCACCGGCGCCCTTTTCGGCCAGCACGAAATCGTCGCCCATCGGATCGTAGATGACGCCCGCGATCGTCTCGCCGCCGGAGACGACCGATGCCATGACGCCGAAGAGCGGCACGCCGGCTGCAAAGTTGAAGGTCCCGTCGATCGGATCGACGATGACGGCGAGATCCGCATCGGCAAGCTTCGGCAGCAGCGCAGGATCGGCCGCCACGCTCTCCTCGCCGATGAACAGCGCTCCCGGCAGCACTGCATCCATGCCGGCCTTGATGAAACGCTCCGCCGCGACGTCAGCCTCCGTCACGAGGTCGATGGCGCTGGTCTTTTCCCGTATGTCGTCTTTCCCGAGCGCCCGGAAACGCGGGCGAATCTCGGCCTCGGCCGCCGAACTCAGCAGGAACGCAAGCGCATTGATGTCAAAATTGATCGTCATTTGAAGTTACCGTTGCCAGGGAGGAAAAATCGAAGAGCTTGGGATCGAGCAGATGCGACGGGTTCACATGCGACAGCGCCCGCAGCATGGTGTCCTTGCGGCCCGGCATGCGCGCCTCGATATCGGCCAGCATGGCCTTCATGGCGTTGCGCTGCAGCCCGTCCTGGGAGCCGCACAGGTCGCAGGGAATGATCGGAAAGCGCATGGCGGCGGCGAATTTGGCAAGGTCGTCCTCTGCCGCGTAGGCAAGCGGCCGGAGCACCATCAGGTCGCCGTCGTCGTTGAGCAGCTTGGCCGGCATCGCGGCCAGCCGGCCGCCATGGAAGAAATTCATGAAGAACGTCTCGAGGATGTCTTCACGGTGATGGCCGAGCACCAGCGCGTCGCAGCCCTCCTCGCGGGCGATGCGATAGAGATTGCCGCGCCTGAGGCGTGAGCAGAGGGAGCAGTAGGTCGCCCCCTGCGGCACCTTCTCCTTCACGATCGAATAGGTATCCCGGTATTCAATGCGATGTTCGACACCGATCGAGGCAAGATAGTCCGGCAGGACGTGCTTTGGAAAATTCGGCTGGCCCTGGTCGAGATTGCAGGCGATCAGGTCCACCGGCAGGAGACCCCGCCATTTCAGATCCATCAGCAGCGCCAGCAGGCTATAGCTGTCCTTGCCGCCGGAGACGCCGATGAGCCAGCGCTTCTGCCCATTCAACATGGCAAAGTCGTCGATCGCCTGGCGCACCTGCCGCAGCAGCCGCTTGCGCAGCTTGTTGAAGGAGACCGACGAGGGCGCATCGGAAAACAGCGGGTGGCGCGGGCCGCCATCGTCGGCCTCTTCATCGGTCCTGAGCGCGAGCGTCATCAAAGCTTCCGTCGTTAAGTCGTCCGCGTTGGAATGCCCCGAACGGGCGCGACAATCAAGCGCCAAAAACCGACCAGCCGGTGCGCGCAGCCAGCATCTCCAGGGCGACCGTCCCGAGTGCGGAGTTGCCCACGTCGTTCAGCCCCGGCGACCACACCGCAATGGAGGCATTGCCGGGCGCGATGGCGAGAATCCCCCCGCCGACGCCGCTCTTTCCCGGAAGGCCGACGTGATAGGCGAAATCGCCCGATCCGTCGTAATGTCCGCAGGTGAGCATCAGCGCGTTGATGCGCCGCGCGCGCTGGCGCGAGACGACGCGATGGCCGGTCAGCGGATTGCTGCCGCCGGCGGCGAGGTAGAGACCGGCGCGCGCAAGCTGCCGGCAACTCATGGCGATGGCGCACTGGTGGAAGTAGACGCCGAGCACATGCTCGACGGGATGGTTCAGCCGGTCGAAGGAGCGCATGAAATTCGCAAGCGCGGCATTGCGATATCCTGTTGCAGCCTCCGAGCGGGCCACCTCGTGATCGATGACGATGTCCTCGTCGTCGGCGAGGTAACGCACGAATCGGAGGATCTCCCCGATCGCCGCCTTCGGCGGATGGCCCGCAAGCAGAAGGTCGGTGATGGCAAGCGCCCCGGCATTGATGAAGGGATTGCGCGGAATGCCCGCCTCGCGCTCCAGCTGCACGATCGAATTAAACGCAGTACCGGAAGGCTCCCGCCCCACCCGCTTCCAGATCGCATCGCCCAGCTTGCCGAGCGCGATCGTCAGCGTGAACACCTTCGAAATGCTCTGGATGGAAAAGGAAACGTCCGCGTCGCCCGCAAGATGGACGCCGCCGTCGACCGTCTGCACCGCAATTCCAAACCGGTCCGGCCGGACCCTTGCCAACTGCGGAATGTAATCCGCCACGCGCCCTTCGCCGAAGCGCGGCGACAGCTCGCGATGTATTTCGTCGACGACCGTCTGCAGGTCCGGCATGCGGCAATCCTCCGGTTTCAGACTGCGTATGACAAAAAAGCCGCCCGTTTCGGGGCGGCTTTCGTATTCGATAGGCCTTTGGCCGAAATTAGCGCGAATAAAATTCGACGACCAGGTTCGGTTCCATGACGACCGGGTACGGTACGTCGGAGAGGCCCGGAACGCGTGCGAAGGTGGCAACCATCTTGTTGTGGTCGACTTCGATGTAATCCGGAACGTCGCGCTCTGCGAGCTGGACCGATTCCAGAACCGATACGAGCTGCTTGGACTTCTCGCGGACTTCGATCACGTCGCCGGCCTTGCAGCGGTAGGAACCGATGTTGACGCGAACGCCGTTGACCTTGACGTGGCCGTGGTTGACGAACTGGCGGGCAGCGAAGACCGTCGGAACGAACTTGGCGCGGTAGACGATCGCGTCAAGACGCGACTCGAGCAGGCCGATCAGGTTCTCGCCGGTGTCGCCCTTGCGGCGGTTGGCTTCCTCGTAGGTGGCGCGGAACTGCTTTTCGCGCAGGTCGCCATAGTAGCCCTTCAGCTTCTGCTTGGCGCGCAGCTGCACGCCGAAGTCGGAGAGCTTGGACTTGCGGCGCTGGCCGTGCTGGCCCGGGCCGTATTCGCGGCGGTTGACCGGGGACTTCGGACGGCCCCAGATGTTCTCGCCCATACGGCGGTCGATTTTGTACTTGGATGAAGCGCGCTTGCTCATCGCATTTCCTTTCATACTGTTACACCGGATCGTTGCCGAACCGGATCAAGGAAACACGCCCTCCTCTGAATGCCGTTTTAGGCTTTCTGACAGGTTTCTCACGATACGCGACCGGAGAAACCACGGGACATGTCAATGAAACACCGGACATTTCTGCCCGGCGTTGAGCGGGTCTCTAGGACGTTTTCACAAGAATGTCAACGCATCTTGCGGATGCAAAGCCCCACCCCCATCTGCCGCCTCACGCAGCGCCGGGCCCCTCTGACGTGTGAAGCCGGATGACCCGTGATGTCGGAGCTGCAAACATCAACATATCCGGCATAGGAAGCCCTTTCATGGATTTTCTTATGCACGACTTCCAGGGGACCGCAGTTTGGATGTGGCTCTCCTTCCTCGTGATCGTTCTCGCTCTCCTCGCCATCGATCTTGGCGTTCTCCACAAGGAAAACAAGGAGATCGGCATTCGCGAGAGCCTTCTTCTCTCCGCCTTCTACATCGCGCTCGGTCTCGCCTTCGGCGGCTTCGTCTGGCTTCAGTCCGGCCAGCAGGCCGGCATAGAGTACCTGACCGGCTTCATCGTGGAGAAGAGCCTGGCGATGGACAACATCTTCGTCATCGCGATGATCTTCGGCTATTTCGCCATTCCCCGCCACTACCAGCACCGCGTCCTGCTCTACGGAATCCTCGGCGTCATCGTGCTGCGCGGCATCATGATCGGGGCTGGTGCGGCCGTCGTCGAGAACTACGGCTGGGTGCTCTACCTCTTCGCAGCCTTCCTCGTCTTCACCGGAATCAAGATGCTCTTCGCGTCGGAAGAAGCCTATGACGTCGCCAACAACCCGCTGCTGAAATTCCTGCGCCGCCGCCTCCCCGTCACCGACCGGCTGCATGGCGACCGCTTCCTCGTCCGCCAGGCCGACGAGAAGACAGGCCGCATACGCACCTTCGTCACCCCGCTCCTGCTGGCGCTGGTGCTGGTCGAATTCGCCGATCTCGTCTTCGCCGTCGATTCGATCCCGGCGATCTTCGCAATCACCACCGATCCGTTCATCGTATATACGTCGAACATCTTTGCGATCCTCGGCCTGCGGGCGCTCTATTTCGCGCTCTCCGCCCTGATCCACCGCTTTGCCTATCTGAAATATGCGCTGGCGACCGTGCTGATCTTCATCGGCTCGAAGATCTTCGTGGCTGACATGTTGGGTCTCGCCAAGATCCCGCCGATGATCTCCCTTGGGGTCACCGTCGCGATCCTTGCCGCCGGCATCGTCGGCTCGCTGTGGGCCACCCGCAACAAGGAGGCAAAGCCGCTGACGGAAGACGTCTAAACCCTACTCGGCGGCGGCGCGGGAATCGGCGCCGGGGTCCGACGCGTTCGGATCGCCCGGCGCCGTTTCGCATGCGAGATCCGGGAAGGCGACGATGCGGTGACCCGCGATATCGCTGTGGACGACGACGAGCCCCTGCTCCTCGAAATAGCCGAGCAGCCGCCGGGCGCGACGCGCCGAATGCGTGCCGTAGGCGCGCGCGATCATCGCGTCCGACGGGCAGGCAAGCCCGCGCACCGCCGACTGCGCGACCAGCAGGAACACGCCCTGCAGGTCCTCGCTCACCTGGCGGGAGAGGTCGAGCGCGGTCTGCCAGACCTCGGTGGCCGCCGTCTCGGCATCGACGCCGGAGCGGGCCACCGCCATCTTGCGGCGGAATGCCGGCAGCGACAACGGCGCGCCAGGCACGCGACGAATGCGGCAGCGCACGAGGAAGTCCTGGAACAGCTCGGCATCTGCCCGGAAGGCAGCGCCCGGATTGTCGAGGATCTCGGCCAGCACGTGATCGAGCATCGCCTCGCGCTCCTCGGGGGCCATTTCGGGGGCCGCAGGCCGGGCGGTCTCGACCGCGACGGGTTCGGGCCGCGCGCGCGACAGCTCGGCGAGGATGTCGGTCGTCGGCCGCGGTTGCGGCGGGGCGCGGCGCACGATCGGACGGGTGAATTCCTCCGGATCCGGCGTGAAGATCAGATCGGCGACATCCTCCGGCGCTTCCGGCAGCGGCATCAGTTTCGGGCTGGTCGAGCGGGCCGAGGTCTCCACCGCACCGATCGTCACCGCAAGCGGGCGCCTCGACAGGGCCGGTCCGAGTGCGACGAAGGAGCCACGCTTCAGGTCGCGGAACATCTCTGCCTGGCGGCGGTCCATGCCCAGGAGGTCGGCCGCCCGTGCCATGTCGATATCGAGGAAGGTACGCCCCATCAGGAAGTTGGACGCTTCGGCGGCGACGTTCTTGGCGAGTTTTGCAAGGCGCTGGGTGGCGATCACGCCGGCAAGCCCACGCTTTCGCCCGCGGCACATGAGGTTGGTCATGGCGCCGAGGGAAAGCTTGCGCGCCTCCTCGCCGACGTCGCCGGCAACCGACGGCGCGAACATCTGCGCTTCGTCGACCACGACGAGCACGGGATACCAGTAGTCACGGTCGGCATCGAACATCGCGTTGAGGAAGATACCGGCGGTGCGCATCTGCTGCTCCACCTCCAACCCCTCCAGCGACAGGACGCAGGAGACGCGGTGCTGGCGGATACGGTTCGCGATGCCGACCAGCTCGGCATCGGTCCGCTCACCCTCTATGACGATGTGGCCGAACTTGTCGGCAAGCGTGACGAAGTCGCCCTCGGGATCGATGATGCACTGCTGCACCCAGGGCGCCGACTGTTCCAAAAGCCGCCGCAACAGGTGCGACTTGCCCGAACCGGAATTGCCCTGGACGAGAAGACGGGTCGCAAGCAACTCCTCGATATCGAGCGCGGCCGGCGCGCCGCCCTGCGCCGTTCCCATGTCGATGCCGACCTTCATGCGACCCTCGTGCCCAACCAATCGATTCGTCCGGCGCGCGTGGCCGGGAAAAACGGCGAAGACCTAGCATGAAGAGAGTGCCTGCGGGGACGCGAAATGCAAAACCCACAGGAAGGTTTCGCCTCGCCCGAAACTACACGCGCAGCCCGAAGCCCTGCATCAGCCGCCGCGTCGAAAAATCGGGATTGCCGGAGGTAAAAACGGCAACGTCCTCGCCGGGCGCAATGGCTTCGAGCGCCGGCACCAGTCGCCGCGCCTGGCGGGCGATCGCCTCGGCGGGATCCAGCCAGTCCACCGGCCACGGCGCCAGCCTGCGAAAGAGGTTGGCCATGAACGGATAGTGCGTGCAGGCCAGCACGACGATGTCGGTCTTGCGGCCGTCCTGTTCCAGAAAGCACTGCGCGATCTCGGCAAGAACAGCCTCGTCCGAAAGCGTCTCGCCGCGAATATAGGCTTCCGCCATGCGCGCGAGGTTTTCCGAGCCCACCAGCCGCACATGGCATTGGCTGGCGAAGGACTGGATCAGGTCGCGCGTATAGGCGCGCCTGACCGTTCCCGGGGTGGCCAGTACGGAGACGAGACCGGAGCGGGTGCGTTCTGCCGCAGGCTTGATCGCAGGCACCGTGCCGACGAAGCGCATCTGCGGAAACGCCGCGCGCAGATCCGCGCCGACCAGCGTGAAGGCGGTATTGCAGGCGATGATGCAGATTTCCGGGTCGTGCAGGGCCAAAAGCTTGTCGAACAGGGCGACGATCCGTGCCTTCAGCGCGCCCTCCTCCCAGCCGCCATAGGGAAAGCCGGCGTCGTCAGCAACATAGGTGAAATGCCGCTCCGGCATCATCACGCGCGCCTCGCGCAGCACCGTCAGCCCGCCGATGCCGCTGTCGAAAACCAGGATGGGCTTGGGGCTATTCGTCGTCACGTTCGGCCTTCGGCCTTCTGTTGCGCGTGCGGTTCGGCGATGGAGTCCCGCGTGGCGCATCCCGCGTGAAACGATCGAGACAGGAAACGATGCCGCGCAAGACCTGGATTTCCGAGCCGGTGAAAGAGGGGCGGGTAAGGGCGGAACGCAGGTTTTCGATCAATTTCGGCTTTTTGGCGGCGGGGCGGAAATAGCCGCGTGCGTCCAGCGCCTCCTCCACATGGTCGAACAGGCCCTGCAGTTCGTCCTTCTTCGCCGGCCGTTGCGGCAGGGCGGAAAAGGCGGTCTCCTCGAGCGAGCCCATGCCCGTCTTCATCCATTCGTAGCTCATCAGGAGCACGGCCTGCGCCAGATTGAGCGAAGCGAAGGCGGGATTGACGGGAAAGGTGACGAGTTCGTCGGCAAGCGCGATTTCCTCGTTGGTCAGCCCGGTGCGTTCGCGTCCGAACAGGATGCCGGTCGCCTCCCCGGCCCGGAACCGGGTCCTCAATGTCTCTGCAGCCACCACCGGCGAGCGCACTTCCTTGTAGCCGTAGCGGTCACGCGCCGTCGTCGCGTAGACGAAATTGAGGTCGGCGACCGCCGCCTCCAGCGAGGAGTACACCTTCGTCGCCGCGATCACATGGTCGGCCTTGCTCGCCGCCGAGATCGCCTTCTCGCTCGGCCAGCCGTCGCGCGGATTGACCAGGCGCAGTTCGGCAAGGCCGAAATTGGCCATGGCGCGCGCCACCATGCCGATGTTTTCGCCGAGCTGCGGATGCACCAGGATGATTGCCGGTCCCTCCGCGATCAGTTGCCGCTCGCTGTTCGTGCCCGCCATGCCTTCTTCAATCCTTCGTGCCGGTTTACGGCCTCACTGGCATAAATGGCGCGAAATGAGAAGGTGCCCCGTGAGGCGGCATGGCTGGCATTTTCCGCGCGGCCGCTACTGACCGTCCTGAAATGCACCGCTCTCGCCTGAGCCGCTCTGGCCTGCACCGTCCTGACCGGGACCTTCCTCACCGCCGCCATCCTGCGGGGTGGAGGCCGCTTCTGTGCTGATTTCCTGCATCTCCGCCTTCAGCGAGCCCGGATCGCCGTCCTGCGGACGAAGAATGTCGTCGATCACGGCGCGGCCGTCTTCCTCGATGACGTTGAAATCGACCTCCGCCGGCTTCCAGTCCGGCTCGCGCTCGCCGAAGCAATAGGTGTTGTCGAAGGTGGTCTTGACCACGGTCATGCCATTGACGGGCGGCTGCGCCTCGATCTTCAGATCCTTGAAGGAGCAGCCGTCCTGCCCCATCGCGATGACGTCGTAGTCGAACGGCGAGCCGCTGTCCTCGAACACGGGATACTTTGCGGCGTCGCGATATTTCGCGACGAAATCCTTGCTGTAGAGCCGCGACAGGAAGGTGTCGTCGAAGTAGTCGACATAGTCGGGCGGCGTGGCGTTGTCGTCGGGCGCATCGGCCCAGTTCTTTGTCGCCAAATCCATGATCTCGCGCACCGGCGCGGTCGCGTCGGCAGCGACGGCCAGCGACGGCAGGGTGAGAAGGGCGGCAGCAAGGCTCATTCGTATCATGGTCGTCTCCCGAGCAGGTCGGCTATCGGGCCGATGGCCCTATCGTGATGTGTCAGGCGACAAGCCTAACAGCGTCAATTGGGACAAATTCCGGCAGCGCGAATCAATTCGGGGCGCAGCCGGTACGAGGCGGCGCGGACCATAGTCGAAGCCGTGGCGAAATGGAAAATAATCCCTCCGCGGGCCGCGCCGCCTTTGCCTTGCGCACGCGCGATGCTATAGGCGCACACGATCCATCCTTTCACGAAACGGGGCCATTCGCCCCATCAGGCAGCGAGGAATTTCATGGCTAAGATCAAGGTCGCAAATCCGGTCGTCGAGCTCGACGGCGACGAGATGACCCGCATCATCTGGCAGTTCATCAAGGAAAAGCTGATCCACCCCTACCTCGACATCGACCTGAAGTACTACGACCTCAGCGTCGAGAACCGTGACGCCACCGACGACCAGGTGACGATCGACGCCGCCAACGCCATCAAGCAGTACGGCGTCGGCGTCAAGTGCGCGACGATCACCCCGGACGAGGGCCGCGTCGAGGAATTCGGCCTGAAGAAGATGTGGAAGTCGCCGAACGGCACGATCCGCAACATTCTTGGCGGCGTCATCTTCCGCGAGCCGATCATCTGCAAGAACGTGCCCCGCCTCGTTCCCGGCTGGACCAAGCCGATCATCGTCGGCCGACACGCCTTCGGCGACCAGTACCGCGCCACCGACTTCAAGTTCCCCGGCAAGGGCAAGCTGACGATGAAGTTCGTCGGCGAGGACGGCAAGGAGATCGAGTACGACGTCTTCGACGCGCCGTCCGCCGGCGTCGCCATGGGCATGTACAACCTCGACGACTCGATCACCGAATTCGCCCGCGCCTCGTTCAACTACGGCCTGCAGCGCAAGGTGCCGGTCTACCTGTCGACCAAGAACACCATCCTCAAGGTCTATGACGGCCGCTTCAAGGACATCTTCCAGGAGGTCTTCGACGCCGAGTTCGCCGAAAAGTTCAAGGAAGCGAAGATCTGGTACGAGCACCGCCTGATCGACGACATGGTGGCGTCTGCGCTGAAGTGGTCGGGCGGCTATGTCTGGGCCTGCAAGAACTATGACGGCGACGTTCAGTCCGACATCGTCGCACAGGGCTTCGGTTCGCTCGGCCTGATGACCTCGGTGCTGATGACGCCGGACGGCCAGACGGTCGAAGCCGAGGCCGCGCACGGGACGGTCACCCGCCACTACCGCCAGCACCAGAAGGGCGAGGAGACCTCGACCAACTCGATCGCCTCGATCTTCGCCTGGACCCGCGGGCTTGCCCACCGCGCCAAGCTCGACGGCAATACCGAACTCGCCAAGTTCGCAACCACGCTGGAAAAGGTCTGCGTTGACACCGTCGAGTCGGGCTTCATGACCAAGGACCTGGCGCTCTTGATCGGGCCCGACCAGCCCTGGCTCTCCACCACCGGTTTCCTCGACAAGATCGACGAGAACCTGCAGAAGGCCATGGCCGCCTGATCGGCCACACCTGCAGAAGATACAATCGGAAGGACCCGGCCTCGCGCCGGGTCTTTTCGTTTGCGGGGTTCATCCCCAAGGGAGAACCGAGTATTGCGTAACATGATCGATGGAACAAAATGCGGGCACAGGGGTTGACGCTCAACTCCCCTACCCTATCCTAGATCAGCGACATGATTGAAAAGACAGAAACTGAATCTCTCCCGCGAATAGCCCTCGTCTCTACACACGGCTATGTTGCGGCAATTCCACCGCTTGGCGCGGCCGATACCGGCGGACAGGTCGTCTATGTTCTTGAACTCGCCAAGAAACTTGGTCGGCTCGGCTTTCTCGTGGACATATACACGCGACAGTTCGAGGAGCAGCCGCAGTTCGATGAAGTCGACGATCGGGTCCGCGTCGTGCGCATCCCCTGCGGTGGTCGCGACTTCATTCCCAAGGAATATCTGCACAACCACCTGATGGCCTGGTGCGAGGCGGCGATCCGCTTCATCAAGTCGAACGACCTCGACTACTTCTTCATCAACAGCCATTACTGGGACGCTGGCGTCGCCGGCCAGCGGCTTTCCGAAGCGCTCGCAGTGCCGCATATCCACACGCCGCATTCGCTCGGCATCTGGAAGAAGCGGCAGATGGAGACCGACTATCCCGACAAGGCCGACAGCTTCGAGGCCGAATTCAATTTCTCCGAACGCATCAAGCACGAGCTCATCGTCTATCGCAGCTGCAACCTCGTCATCGCCACGACCCCGATCCAGCTCGACATGCTGACCACCGACTATGGGCTCAAGCCCGACCGCGTCCACATGATCCCGCCGGGCTACGACGACAACCGTTTCTTCCCTGTCTCCGGTGCAACGCGGGAGATGGCCCGCCAGAAATTCGGCTTCCACGGCAAGACCGTGCTGGCGCTGGGACGGCTTGCGACCAACAAGGGGTACGACCTGCTCATCGAAGGCTTCTCCGTTCTGGCGGAGCGCGAGCCGGAAGCGCGGCTGCATCTGGCCTTGGGCGGGGAACACCTGGACGAACAGGAAAAAGCGATACTCGACCAGCTCAAGCAGTTGGTTGACGAGCGCGGGCTTATAGACCGGGTCGATTTCGCCGGCTTCGTTTCCGACGAGGACCTGCCGGATTATTACCGCGCGGCCGATCTCTTCGTTCTGTCCAGTCGCTACGAACCCTTCGGCATGACTGCCATCGAGGCTATGGCCAGCGGAACGCCCACCATCATCACGATCCATGGCGGCCTGTTCCGTTCGGTTAGCTACGGCCGGCACGCGCTCTTTGCCGATCCCTTCGACAAGTACGATCTCGGCATCACGATGATGAAGCCGCTCAAGCATCCGCGGCTCTACAACCGCCTTTCGCGCATGGGTGCCCATAAGGCACGCAGCCTGTTCACCTGGACCGGCATCGCCCAGCAATTGATCGCCCTTGTCGAGGGACGGCCGATGCGGCACGCGCTCGACGGCGACGACTGGGCAGAACCCTGGAACGATGGAGACTGACATGACCGTCAGGCTGCTGTCATCGGATCTCGACGGCACGCTGCTCGGCGACCACCGGGCGACCCAGCGCTTCCGAAGCTTCTGGGAAAGCCTAAACCCGGCGAACCGCCCGGTTCTGGTCTACAACAGCGGCCGGCTGATTGACGATATCGAAGCCCTGCTCGCGGTCTCCGACCTGCCGCAGCCGGACTACCTGATCGGCGGGGTCGGAACGATGGTCGGCGGCGAATTGAATGAGACACGCCGTCGCCAGTTCGGCGAGATGCTCGGCGCTCCGTTCGACCGCGACGCACTGCTGCGCGTCATGCGTCACGTGGACGGCATAGCGCTGCAGGACGCGGTGTACCAGCATGACCACAAGTCCAGTTGGCATCTGCACGACGCGAGCGAGGAGGTGATCGCCGAGCTGGAACAGGCGCTGGCCGACGCCGGCGTCGAGGCGCGGCTGGTCTATTCCAGCAAGCGGGACCTCGACGTTCTTCCGCGCCAGGCCAGCAAGGGCGCGGCACTTGCCTGGCTCTGCCGCGAGCTCGGCATCGATCTCGATGAGGTCGTCGTGGCAGGCGATACCGGCAATGACGCCGACATGTTCCTGCTGCCGGCCGTCAACGGGATCGTGGTGGGCAATGCGCTGGACGAACTGCGGCAACTCGCATCGACCACCGGCAGGCACTATCAGGCGCGCCGGGCAAATGCCGACGGCGTCGTGGAAGGCCTGCAGCACTGGATGGATGCGGCGTCGTCCCGGCAACGACCGCGGTCCGCTGACGCACGCGGATAACGCGGTCTAGTCGCAACAACGGCAACCCCGTCCTAGCGACTGCGCGAGCGAACGGGCTGCTCTAGCGCGCCACAGACGTGAGCGGAGCCTCGAAATCGGCCAGACGCATGCGGCCGGCGATCTGCATCAGACTTTCCGCGGGCCCGGCGACGCAGCTCCGGTTCCGCCCTTCCGCCTTGGCCCGATAGAGTGCGAAGTCTGCCGACGCCACAAGGCTGTCGATGTCGCCGCCGCTGAGGACCACGGAAGAGACCCCGATGCTGACGGTCGCCGATATCATCGTGCCGTAGTGGCCGATCTCCAGACCTTCGATATCCCGGCGCAGCGCATCGGCAAAGGCAGTCGCCTCGTCGAGGTCCAGCGCCGGGGCGAAGAGCGCGAACTCCTCGCCGCCAAACCGGCCGAAGACCATTTCGCCCCGGAGCTTCGCCGACACGGCCCCGGTGAACCGCTGCAGCACCTTGTCTCCGGCCTGATGGCCGTAGGTGTCGTTGATCGCCTTGAAATGATCAAGGTCGAGCAACATGAGCACGCCCCCCTGCGGATGCCGCCGCAGCATGCTCGCTGTCTCCTCCATGAACGCGCCACGGTTCAGGATCCCCGTGAGCGCATCCGAGCGTGCAGCCTGACGATAGATCGCCTCGCTGCGCTCCTTGAGGAGGATCAGGACTGAAACCGAAAGGACAACCGTGTGAACGAAGATCTCCACGGCGAACGCGGCGAACCAGGGCGATACATAAGGTTGCGCGCCATCGGATACCGGCGCAAGCAAGGTGAACGGAATGCGCAATCCGTAGAAAACGGCATGCAGTGCGAGAAGGACGGCGATGAACCGGCGCGATGGAAGCGGCTCCCCCTTCCGGCCCCGCATCACTTCCGCAGCGATCGCCAGCGAATAGACCACGACGATGACCGACATCAGGATCACGCGCAGGTTCATGTCGGCGGCGAAGGTATCGGAGAGGCCATAGGCGAGACACCAGGCCACCGGGGCGGCTGCGACGGCAAGCCGCGACACCCGCCGGCCGTCGAAGGAGCGAAACCCGCCCCAGGTCATCGCATAGGCCAGGGCCGCAAGCGCGTTGCCAAGACCGATCGACAGTTCCGGCGCGATAACCGCGCGCAGCGCCAGAAAAACGCTTGACGCCGAACCGATCCACATGGCCACGCACCAGTAGACGGCAGCGGCGGGCGCGCGCCCCGATGCCCAATGCTGGCTGAGGAAAACGGCGACGACGAGCGTCGACAAAAAGGTGCAGAGCAGCAGCGTCGGGACGCTGACGAGAACTTCGAGCAAGGAATCACACTCCGTCGGGACTGGGAAGCTACCACGGAAAATTGAAGACTTCACAAACAGCAACGGCGGGAAAAATCCCGCCGTTGCCAAAATCTTCTAAGGTGCAATGCGTTATCCGGCCAGTGCGGCCGCGACGGATTCGATCGCATCGTTCGCCCGCTGGCCGTCCGGCCCACCGGCCTGCGCCATATCCGGCCGCCCACCACCGCCCTTGCCGCCAAGTGCGGCCGATGCGACGCGTACGAGATCGACGGCGCTGAAGCGGCCGGTCAGATCGTCGGTGACGGCGACCACGGCGCTGGCCTTGTCGTCGGCGGATACGCCGACGAAGGCGACGATGCCCGAGCCCAGCCCCTTCTTGCCTTCGTCGGCCAGGCCCTTGAGGTCCTTCGGCTCGACGCCGCTGACGACCTTGCCGAGGAACTTCACGCCGGCAATCTCGCGCACGGCGTCGCCGCCACTTGCCCCGCCGCCGCCGAGCGCCAGCTTCTTCTTGGCATCCGAAAGTTCGCGCTCCAGCTTGCGGCGTTCGTCGAGAAGGGTCTCGACGCGGGAAAGAACCTCGGCCGGCTGAACCTTGAGGCTTGCGGCCAGCGTCTTCACCCGTTCGTCCTGCTCGGCAAGGTAGGCCCGCGCAGCTTCGCCCGTCAGCGCTTCGAGGCGCCGTACGCCCGAGGCGACAGCACTTTCGCCGACGATCCGCACCAGGCCGATCTCGCCGGTGGCGCCGACATGGGTACCGCCGCACAGTTCCACCGAATAGGGCTTGCCGGCCTTGGCGCCGCGGATGCCCGTGCCCATCGAGACGACGCGAACCTCGTCGCCGTATTTCTCGCCGAACAGCGCCATCGCACCCTCGGCGATCGCGTCGTCGACGCTCATTAGGCGGGTCGTCACCGGCGTATTCTGCACGATGATCTCGTTTGCCATTTCCTCGACCACCTTCAGCTCGTCCGCCGTCATCGGCTTCGGATGCGAGACGTCGAAGCGAAGCCGCTCCGGCGCCACCAGCGAGCCCTTCTGCGTGACGTGGGTGCCGAGAACCTCGCGCAGCGCCTCGTGCAGCAGATGTGTGGCGGAGTGGTTCGAGCGCAGGCGTCCGCGACGGGCATGATCGACGTCAAGGGCGACCGCATCGCCAAGCTTGACCGTTCCCTCTTCCACGATCGCGTTGTGGACGAAGAGGCCGTCGGCCTTCTTCTGCGTATCGGTGACGCGCAGCCGCGCATGGTCGTGGCTGATGACGCCGGTATCGCCCATCTGGCCGCCGGATTCGCCATAAAACGGCGTCTGGTTCAGCACGAGCTGGACCGTATCGCCAGCCGATGCAGCATCCACGGTTCTCCCGTCGCGGACGATCGCCTGGACGACGCCTTCGGCAACCTCGGTGTCGTAACCCAGGAACTCGGTGGCACCGTGCTTCTCGCGCAGCTCGAACCAGATCGTCTCGGCGGCCGCATCGCCAGAACCCGCCCAGCTCTTGCGCGCCTCGGCCTTCTGACGCTCCATCGCATCGCTGAAACCGGAAAGATCGACGCCGATGCCGCGGTTGCGCAGCGCGTCCTGCGTCAGGTCAAGCGGGAAGCCGTAGGTATCATAGAGCTTGAAGGCCGTTTCGCCGTCGAGGATGTCGCCCTTGTGCAGATCGGAGGATGCATCCGAAAGCAGCGACAGGCCGCGCTCGAGCGTCTTGCGGAAACGGGTTTCCTCGAGCTTGAGGGTCTCGGAGATGAGCGCCTCGGCGCGCACGAGTTCCGGATAGGCGCGACCCATCTGCTGGACCAGTGCCGGCAGAAGCTTCCACATCAGCGGATCGCGCGCACCCAGCAGCTGGGCATGGCGCATGGCACGGCGCATAATGCGGCGAAGCACGTAGCCGCGGCCCTCGTTCGAAGGAAGAACGCCGTCGGCAATCAGGAATGCGGACGAGCGCAGGTGATCGGCGATCACGCGATGGCTCGCGCGCCGTTCCGGATCGTTCGCATCGACGCCCGTCGCCTCGACCGAGGCGGAAATCAGCGCCTGGAACAGGTCGATATCGTAGTTGTCGTGCTTGCCCTGCAGCAGGGCCGCGATGCGCTCGAGCCCCATGCCGGTATCGATAGAGGGCCGCGGCAGATCGATCCGCTCCTCCTTCGTCAGTTGTTCGAACTGCATGAAGACGAGGTTCCAGATCTCGATGAACCGGTCACCGTCCTCTTCCGGCGAACCTGGAGGGCCGCCCCAGATGTGGTCGCCGTGGTCGTAGAAGATCTCAGAGCACGGACCGCACGGACCGGTATCGCCCATCGCCCAGAAATTGTCGCTGGTCGCGATGCGGATGATGCGGCTTTCCGGCAGGCCTGCGATCTTCCGCCACAGGTCGAAGGCCTGGTCGTCGTTATGGTAGACGGTGACGAGCAGGCGATTCCTGTCGATGCCGAACTCCTTGGTGATCAGCCCCCACGCAAGCTCGATCGCGCGTTCCTTGAAATAGTCGCCGAACGAGAAATTGCCGAGCATCTCGAAGAAGGTGTGGTGGCGGGCGGTATAGCCGACATTGTCGAGGTCGTTGTGCTTGCCGCCGGCGCGGACGCATTTCTGCGCCGTCGTCGCCGTCGAATAGGGACGCTGCTCCAGGCCGGTGAACACGTTCTTGAACTGCACCATGCCCGCATTGGTGAACATCAGTGTCGGATCGTTGCGCGGCACCAGCGGACTGGAGGCCACGACCTCGTGGCCGTTCTTGCGAAAATAGTCGAGAAAGGCCGACCGGATCTCATTCACGCCGCTCATCTTGCGTCCTTCATACCTACCGGCGGCCGGGCCGAGCCCCGCCGTCCACCACATGTTCCATCGGTTCGCCGCAGCTTCGAACCATCCGCCCGCCTGCATCCGCGTCGTGCAGTGCCGGTTCAAGTCGCGGTCGATCGCTCGGCATAGCCGTTTCCATTACTGGCAGGATGGCGAAAGACGCCGGCGCCCGACCGTGCGGCCTCGGCATTCTGCGGCGCAAACGCACCGGCCTCCTCCCGGACCTCGGAAAACTGAAGGCTTTTATCGTTCGCCTTCCTGCCTGTCCAGACACGAAAACCGGTCCCCGCAAGGCGAGGACCGGTTCGTCGAAGCAAATTCACCCTGCAGTGGCAGGCGGCTCACATCTCGGCGAGATTGTCACCGTCGTCTTCTTCCGGCTTGCCATCCAGGAGCTTTTCGGCGATCAGGCCCGCGTTCTGCCGCAGCGCCATCTCGATCTCGCGTGCCGCATCGGGATTGTCGCGCAGGAACTGCTTGGCGTTCTCGCGGCCCTGCCCCAGACGCTGGCTGTTATAGGAGAACCACGAGCCGGATTTCTCCACGATGCCCGCCTTGACGCCGAGGTCGATCAGCTCGCCGGTCTTGGACACGCCCTCGCCATACATGATGTCGAACTCGACCTCCTTGAAGGGCGGCGCCATCTTGTTCTTGACGACCTTGATCTTCGTCTGGTTGCCGATGACCTCGTCGCGCTCCTTCACCGCACCGATACGGCGGATGTCGAGACGCACGGAAGCGTAGAACTTCAGCGCATTGCCGCCCGTGGTAGTCTCCGGCGAGCCGAACATGACGCCGATCTTCATGCGGATCTGGTTGATGAAGATGACCATGGTGTTCGACTTCGAGATCGATGCCGTCAGCTTGCGCAGCGCCTGACTCATCAAACGCGCCTGAAGTCCCGGCAGGCTGTCGCCCATCTCGCCTTCGATTTCCGCACGCGGCGTCAATGCCGCGACCGAATCGATGACGAGCACGTCGAGCGCGCCGGAACGCACCAACGCATCGGTGATTTCCAGCGCCTGCTCACCGTTGTCGGGCTGCGAGATCAGGAGATTTTCCAGATCGACGCCGAGCTTGCGGGCATAGACCGGGTCGAGCGCATGTTCGGCGTCGACGAACCCGCAGATGCCACCCTTCTTCTGCGCTTCCGCAATCGTCTGCAGCGCGAGCGTGGTCTTGCCCGAGCTCTCGGGACCGTAGATCTCGATGATGCGCCCCTTCGGCAGGCCACCGATTCCGAGCGCGATGTCCAGGCCGAGAGAGCCGGTCGGGATCGTCTCGATCTCGACGACGCTGTCCTTCGAACCGAGCTTCATGATCGAGCCCTTGCCGAAGGACCTCTCGATCTGAGAAAGTGCCGCTTCGAGTGCCTTGCTTTTGTCCACCGATTTATCCTCTACGAGCCGCAAAGAGTTTTGTGCCATTTGCTCCACCTTTAGGTTATTGGGGCCAGACAGGCAATGAAGCCGCCGATGAAAGCTATGTACACTCTTTGTTCTCTTTTGGCAACCGCACACCATGCAATTGATTAGTTTGGCGTTTCAGGGGCGTGTTCTCATTATGTTTCGAACGCCTTCCAAGACAGTATACCACCGCACGTGCGGCGACCAAAACCGCGTTGTCGGTGCGAATCGGCTGATAGCGGGAGCGGCACGATGACGGGTGCCGGCATCCTTGTTCTCGGCGGCGCCCATGTGGACCGGCGTGGCCGCATCCATGGCGATACCGCCCCCGGCGCCAGCAATCCGGGCAGCTGGTTCGTGGAAGCCGGCGGCGGCGCCTTCAATGCCGCGCGCAACCTTTCCCGCCTCGGCCACGCCGTCCGCCTGATCGCCCCGCGCGGCGGCGATGCCGATGGCGAGATCGTTGCCGCAGCCGCCCTTGCCGCCGGCGTCGAAGACACGCCCTTCACCTTTCTGGACCGCGCCACGCCGAGCTATACGGCGATCATCGAGCGCGACGGCAACCTGGTGATCGCGCTCGCCGACATGGAACTCTACCGGCTGTTTTCCCCGCGCAGGCTGCAGCAACGCGCCGTGCGCGACGCCTTCGCACAGGCCGACGCGATCCTGACCGACGCCAACCTGCCGGCTGAAACGGTCCTGGCGATCGCCGATACGGCGCACGCTGCGGGAAAGCCGGTCTACGGCATCGCCATCTCGCCGGCAAAGGTCGTCCGCTTCCGCAACGCCCTTCCCGCGCTCACCGGCCTCTTCATGAACGAGGCCGAAGCACGCGCACTGACGAATGCGCGGCCCGACGATCCGCGGCACTGGCCAAATCTCCTTCGCGACATTGGCCTGACGTCCGCGGTCGTGACCCGGGGCAAGGATGCGGCGATCGCCTTCGATCCGACCGGCGTCGCAACATTGGCGCCTCCCGCCCTGGAAACGCTGGGCGACGTGACGGGTGCCGGCGATGCGATGGCGTCGGGCTTCCTTTCCGCCCGGCTGGAGGGCAGGCCGCTGGCTGCGGCGCTGCGCCAGGGCGCGGCTGCGGCGCTGATCGCCGTCCGCTCGCCGCTGGCCGTCGCCGAAGAACTGGAGTCGGACCTGCTCGACCGCGTCACGGGGCTTGTCCCCGAGGCGGAAATGCTGTCATGAGACAATGAGAATGCCGGCAACCGCCAATCGACCCCACGTATCGAAGCCGGCACCCAGATATTCGAGGTAATCAAGATGACCAGATCGGCTTCCGGGCTGTTGCCAATCGCCTATTCCGCAGAGGTCGCGGCCGCCAAGGAACGCGGCGCTCCGCTCGTGGCGCTCGAATCCACCATCATAACCCACGGCATGCCCTTCCCCGGTAATCTCGAAATGGCGCGCAGCGTCGAGCGGATCATCCGCGAGGAAGGCGCCGTACCGGCCACGATCGCCGTCATCGACGGCGTCCTCCATGTCGGCCTTGACGATGCGGAACTGCAGGCGCTGGCGCAGACGAGCGGCGCGATGAAGCTGTCGCGGGCCGACCTCGCCTTTGCCATCGCCGAACGCCGCACCGGTGCCACGACCGTCGCCGCCACGATGATTGCGGCAAGCCTTGCCGGAATCCGCGTCTTTGCGACCGGCGGCATCGGCGGCGTCCACCGCAAGGCGGAGGAAAGCTTCGACATCTCTGCAGATCTGGACGAGCTTTCGCGGACCGGCGTCATCGTCGTCTGCGCCGGCGCCAAGGCGATCCTCGACATTCCGAAAACGCTGGAAGTGCTGGAGACGCGTGGCGTACCGGTCGTAACCTATGACAGCCCCAGCTTCCCGGCCTTCTGGTCGCGCGATTCGGGGCTTGCAAGCCCGCTGATGCTCAACAGCCCGGCCGCGATCGCTAACTTCCAGAAGGTGCGCGAACAGTTCGGCATCGACGGCGGCATGCTGATCGCCAATCCCGTCCCGCAGGAACACGAGATCCCCCGCCGCGAGATGGAAATCTACATCGAACGGGCGCTCGACAATGCCGAGCGCGACGAAATCTCCGGCAAGGCGGTGACCCCCTACCTGCTCGATACCATCTTCCGCCTCACCGATGGGCGCAGCCTGGCGACCAACATCGCACTTGTGGAGAACAATGCGCGGCTGGCGGCAGAAATCGCGGTGGCGCTGGCAGACTGAGAGCTGCCGCGCCTTCGCTATATGGATAGGCGAAAGGCTCGGCTCGAAACCTGGATCGGAGTGCCGGAGGGATCCTTCGCATTGGCAAAGGCATAACCCTCCGCCCTGTGTACCGGGCCGAACTGAAGACCCGCCGCGGCACTATCCCGGCAGAAGGCATCGACGTCTTCCACATCGAACACGAGCTTCACCGTCGACTGCCCCAAGCGCTGGCCGCGGGCGGCAGGGTGCAGCATGATGTTCGCGCCGCCATCACCGAGCAGTTCCACGATGCGGTCATCATCCCGCCGCGACACCTCGTAGCCGAAGAAGCGCTGATAGAACTGCGCAGTCTCCTCGATATCCCTGACGTAGAGAAGTATCCGGCCGAGCCTCATCGGGATCCTTTCGCACGAACACGGGAAGAAAGCGGGGCGGACAGGCCTTTTACCAATGATCGATGATCGGCCCCCTCGCGTGGACTGTATCCGGTCATCCGGCGCACTTGGCCCCGATCATCGATCTTCGGTTCTATCCGTCCAGCATCTCGCGCACCGCCTCGGCCAGTTGCTTCAGCGAGAACGGCTTCGGCAGGAAGCCGAACTTCGCGTCCGCCGGCAGGTTGCGGGCAAAGGCATCCTCGGCATAGCCGGAAACGAAAATAAACTTAAGGTCGGGATAGTTCTTGCGCAGTTCGCGCAGCAGCGACGGCCCGTCCATTTCAGGCATCACGACGTCGGACACGACGATATCGACCGCACCGCCGAGCTCTTCCATGATGTCGAGCGCCTCCACCCCGGAGCCAGCCTCGTGCACGGTGTAGCCGCGGGTCTCCAGCATGCGCTTGCCACCGCGGCGCACCGCCTCTTCGTCCTCGACGAGCAGGACTACCGCGGAGCCGGTCAGGTCGCGCGGCTCCTTGGAGGGGTCGATCGCCGGCGCAGGAACGGCGCGCGGCACAGCCTCGCCGCCGGACATGCCAGGGGCCTGCAGCGCCGGTGCGGGAATCTCCTCGACATGGCGTGGCATGAAGATGCGGAACGTGGTTCCTCGGCCCACTTCAGAATCGACGAAAATGTAGCCGCCGCTCTGCTTGATGATGCCGTAGACCATCGACAGGCCGAGACCGGTCCCCTTGCCCACTTCCTTGGTGGTGAAGAAGGGCTCGAAGATCTTGTCGCGGATCTCCGGCGGAATGCCGGTGCCCCGGTCCATGACGTCGATCTCGACATAGTCGCTTTCCGGCAGCTCGCGGTAACCGAGCGCCGGCACGTCCGCCGCATCGACGTTTCTCGTGCGGAACGTAATGGTTCCGCCGTCCGGCATCGCATCGCGGGCGTTCACCGCCAGGTTGACCAACACCTGTTCGAACTGGCCGAGATCCGTCTTCACCGGCCACAGGTCCCGGCCGTAGTCGACCTCGATCTTGACGTTGGTGCCCGTCATCCGGTCGACCAGCATACGCAGGTCGCCGATCACATCGGTCATCTGCAGCACGGTCGGGCGCATGGTCTGCTTGCGCGAGAAGGCCAGCAGCTGGCGCACCAGCACCGCCGCCCGGTTGGCGTTGCGCTTGATCTCCATCAGATCGGCAAAGCTGGCATCGGCAGGCCGCGCCGACAAGAGTAGGTGGTCCGACGAAAGCAGGATCGCCGTCAGCACGTTGTTGAAATCGTGCGCGATGCCGCCGGCAAGCGTGCCGACCGCGTTCATCTTCTGAGTCTGCGCCATCTGCTTCTCGAGCGCCTTCTGCTCGGTGATCTCGACGGCATAGACGATCGCGGCCTCTTCGGGCGACTGGTCGTTCTGGTCAATGACGGCGTTCACGTAGAAGCGGAAATGGCGCCCCTCGTCGCCCGGAAGCAGCGAATCGATCGGCGCGATGTCGCCCTGACGGTCGCGCGCTGCCTCAAGCGCCGCCACTAGCCGCGAGCGGTCGGTCGTGTGCACGATGCTTTCCAGCCGCGCGCCCTTGTCGATGTCGTCGCGCGAAACGACGCCGGAGAACAGCTTCAGGAACGGCGCGTTCGTGCGCAGGATTCGCCCGTCGCCGTCGACCGAGGCGATCGCCATCGGCGTGTTGTTGAAAAAGCGCGTGAAGCGCATGGCGGCCACCGAGGCCGACTGGTCGCCGTCATCGGTAACGTCGCGCGCAAGGACGATGGTCCGGCTTTCTCCAGGCGCGCCGTCGCGGTTGGCGGTGACGCGGTGAACGAGACGGACCGGCAAGCTCTGGCCGTTCGACTTTCGCAGGTCCAGGTCGAGCACCTCGGTCTTCTTCGCCCCCGGCTCGGCCTGCACCGACTGCACAAGCGCCAGCCCCTCGCCCGCGATCAGATCGCCCATCGACAGCGAACCGGGATGGAATTTCGTCAGGTCGATGCCGAGCCAGTCGGCCAGCGTCGCATTGAGATAGACCACCTCGCCCTTGCGCCCGGCGGAGAAGAAGCCGGCCGGAGCATGGTCCAGATAGTCGATCGCGTTCTGCAGTTCCTTGAAGAAGCGCTCCTGATCGTCGCGTTCGGAGGTAATGTCGGCGATCTGCCAGACATAGAGCGACGGACCGCTTCTTTCGCGATTGGGCAGGACCCGGGCCTTCAGCCGGTACCAGCGGGCGCCGGTTCCGCCCGCAGCGGCGGGGTTCAACGGCTTCAGCAGCCTGAACTCTTCCGCCCCCTCCTTGCCCTCATGCAGGCCGTTGGTGAGGCGGTAGACCGATTCGGTGGCCTCCCGGTCACGCGAGAACAGCGTCTCCAACGTCTGCGCCTCGTTCTCGTGGGCGGCACCGGTGAGCGCGCCGTAGGCCGCATTGGCATAGATGATACGCCCCTTGCGATCGGTGATCAGCGTCCCTTCCGGCTGGGTATCGACGAAGGTGCGCGCCAGTTCGTCCGGACGAGACTGCGGCATGATCTCGATGAAACCGATCATGGCCGAGACGAAGAAAAAGATGCCCACCATCGCAAGCACGCCAAGAATGCCCAGCACGATCTCGTTCTCGAGCTGGTTCTTGAAGAGAATGAAGGCGCCCGCCGATGCGGTCAGCACGATCGCCAGAAGCACGATCCGCAGGATCACGCCCGGCCGGCTGCTCCGCTCGACGATCGGTGCGTGATACTCAATCTCCTGCCGGATCTTAGACATCGCCCTCTCTCTTGGCCTGAAACTCCTGAAGGCCGCGCGGCGCGGGAGCCATTGGAATCACTTTAGCTTTTTGAGGGAAACCCAAAAAGCAAAGGAATGAAAGCTGCAAGCCCCAATTCACAGGGAATATCGCTCGCTCACGTCTATGTCCCGGCCGGCGATTGCGTGGGCCGGTGGCAGCCGTTAGAGGACAACCTGCCCGCCGAACTTGTGCGAGCCCGAAAAAAGCCGTCAAATGAACGCAACCTGTGGCCAAGGAGTTAGCCTTCATGTTCGAGGAGACCATCGCTCAACACGGCACGAAGTTCCTGGTTGCCGCACTCGCTGTTCTGATTGGCCTGGCTTGCCTGGCGCTGGTGCTGTGGATCGTCCGGCGCCGCCCGTCATCGCCCTTCATCCGTGGCGGGCGCAACCGCCAGCCGAGGCTTTCCGTGCTGGATGCCGCCGCCGTGGATACGCGCCGCCGGCTCGTGCTTGTCAGGCGCGACGACGTCGAACACCTGCTGATGATCGGCGGCCCCACCGACATCGTCATCGAAAGCCGCATCCTCGCCCCGACGCAGGATGACGCACAGGAAACGGCGCCTTCCGGTATCGTCACAGCGCCCATACCGGGCGAGCAGAAGACGGCAGAGCCGGCGATTGCCGCAACTGTTCCCGCCCAGGAACCAGCACCGGCCGCGATTGCGGCTCGCCCCGCCGCCGCCCCGATCGCAGTTCCGCCAGCGCCCGCCGCGGTGCGCACGACTGCGAGCGTCCTGCCGGCGCGCGCCGAACCGCCGGCACCGCCCCTGCCGGCTAGCGGCATCTCCGCGATGGGGAACATGTTCTATGGCGCAGACACCGGCCCGGCCGCAGCGGTGCCGCGCGCGAGCCAGCCGGAGCCTGCGGCCGCGCCCGCGCGCCCTGCGCCGACCACCCCGCCGTTCCAGCAGCCCCATGCGCCCGCACCGTCGCTCGAACGCAACGCCATCGACGCGCTCGATCGCGCCCGCGATCGCGTCCTGACAAGTCCGGTCGGCACCGGCAGCGAACGCCTTGCACCTCAGGCCATGCCGACGCCGTCACCGGCACAGCCACAGGCTCCGGCCGTCGCACAGCAACGACCAGCGGTCGAAAATGCAGCGCTGGTCAGCGAGTTCGAACGCATCCTGGAGCAGGAGATTGCAACCGCCCCGTCCCGCAGCACCGGGGCCGTCGCCCCTGGCGCGCGAATGGAGCCGGCAGCACCCGAGGCAGGCCCGCAACAGCCCAAGAGCCGTGAGGAAACCGAAGCCGAGATGGCGCGCCTGCTCGGCGAGATATCCGTCACCCGCAACTCCTGAAAAGGTCGCAGGAGCGCCGACCGGATGTTTTCGGCGCCGGTGGTGCGCTGAATAGCGCTGCAATATCAACAAGCCGGGTGCGGCGCGGGAGATCCCTTGCCACTTTACCACCCATTCTCGAGCCGGCGGATGCCGCAGCCGGTCGGTGTCCTGCTGATTCCATCAACATTGAGGCCATCCCTTCCGAAACAGAAAAGCCCGCCGACAACAGCCGGCGGGCTTTTGTTCGCCCCCTTCTACAGGGACAGACTGGACGCTCAAGTAAGCCAGCTGACGGCGTGACGACCTCCTCGTCGCACGCCGCAGCCGATCACTCGTCGCGGTAGACCTTCTCGCGACGCTCGTGGCGCTCCTGCGCCTCGATCGACAGCGTTGCGATCGGTCGGGCGTCGAGGCGCTTGAGACCGATCGGCTCGCCGGTTTCCTCGCAATAGCCGTAGGTGCCTTCATCGAGCCGCTGCAGGGCTGCGTCGATCTTCGAGATCAACTTGCGCTGACGATCGCGGGCTCTCAGTTCGATGGCACGGTCGGTTTCGGAGGATGCCCGGTCCGCAAGGTCGGGATGGTTGGCACTTTCTTCGGCGAGGTGATCGAGGGTTTCGCGCGCCTCGCGCAGAATGTCGTTTTTCCAGGCGTTCAACTTCGCTCGAAAGTAGGCACGCTGGTTGGCATTCATAAACTCTTCGTCTTCATTGAGGACAAAGGTACTAAGATCGATCTTCTCACTCAACGCGATTCTCCTGAAGAACATCTCAAGGGCGCTGTATATCCCTCTGAAAGAGCCGATTCAAGCCTGACTGTTCTTGCACACCGTTTTTTGAATCTGCTCGAATTTCAGACTATCCGGCTAATATTTCATCACGATAACAGCAGCTTGCCAATTTCGCCCGTTTCCTGTCTCACGCCACGTCAGTCGCGCCCTCCACAGGGATGTTCACCGTTCCTTCCGCCGACGAGTCAGGCGCCTGCGGCGTAGACAAGTAACGCGCGGTCGATCTATTTGGTTCCCCGCCTTGCCAGGGAAGCAAAATGAGTTGATCTTTTTGCCCCGGGGACCGAAAACGGAACGCGAAGGCAGCGCGGCGGGCAAAGGGGAACCGGACTTGGCAACGACGGCATCAGGCGTCTACAGATTGTACCTGCTCAGGCATGCCCGCGCAGGCTGGGCTGCTCCTGGAAAGACCGATTTCGACCGCACGCTCGACGACGAGGGTTATGCGGAAGCGGAAGTGATCGCCGCCGAAATGGCGGATCAGGGCTATCACCCGCAGCTTGTCATCTCTTCCACAGCCATCAGGTGCAAGGAGACGGCCGAACCGCTGCGCCGCGTGTTCGGCGAGGAACTGCCAATCCAGTATGTCGACACGCTCTATGGCGGCACGATCGATTCCTATGCGGAAGTTGCCTTTGCGGAGCGCCAGGAGACGGCCGTGCTGATCATCGGCCACAATCCGATAGTGGAGGAATTCTTCCGCATCCTGGTCGGCCAGCCGATCGCCGATGCGACCGCGCCAAACGGCTTCCCGACGGCTGCGCTTGCCACGATCGACTTCGACCGTCGGCCGAGCGACAGGGATTATATGGGCGGCCGCCTATCCTGCTTCATGACGCCGCGCTCCGGCCGCTGAGCGGCTGTTACGGCATTTCCGTTCGTCCTCGCCTTTTCCCGGCTGCCGCCGGCACCTATATCGCCATTGAAGCCGACTGACGTGGAAGATGCGATTGCCCACACTGACAAACCTTGCTGACGATGCGCTGATCGCACTCGACAATCTGGGCGACCGCGCCGCCAGCCTTGTGAACCCCACGATCAGGCTCGGCGTGACCGGCCTTTCCCGCGCCGGCAAGACCGTGTTCATCTCTTCCCTCGTGCACAACCTCCTCAACGGCGGCCGCCTGCCCCTGTTCGAGCCCATGCGCTCCGGCCGCATCTCCCGCGTCCGCCTCGAGCCGCAGCCGGACGACGCCGTGCCCCGCTTCCAGTACGAGGACCACGTCCGCGCGCTGGTCGGCGAGCGGATATGGCCGGACTCGACGCGCGCGATCTCGCAGTTGCGCATCACGCTCGACTACGAGAGCGCCAGCGGCTGGGGTAGGCTGTGGTCTCCCGGCCGCCTTTCGGTCGATGTGATCGACTATCCGGGCGAATGGCTGCTGGACCTGCCCCTGCTCTCCCAGGACTTCCGCACGTTCAGCGAGACGACGATCGCGCTCGCGCACACGGGTGTCCGCCGCATCCTGTCGGCGGAATGGTTCTCCGCCATGGCGCTGTCCGATGCGCGCGCGCCTGCGGAAGAGGCCGATGCCCGCCGCCTGGCAGACGCCTTCACGGCCTATCTGAAAGCCTGCAAGTCCGACGAGCGGTCTCTGTCCACGCTGCCGCCCGGCCGCTTCCTCATGCCCGGCGACCTTGAAGGCTCGCCGGCACTCACCTTCGCGCCGCTGCCGAAACTGCCGGAGGGCCGGGCAGCGAAGGGGTCGCTCTGGGCCATGATGGAGCGCCGTTACGAGGCCTACAAGGCCCATGTGGTCAAGCCGTTCTTCCGGGAGCACTTCGCGCGCCTGGATCGCCAGATCGTGCTGATAGACGCGCTCCAGGCCGTCAACCGCGGCGCCGAGGCCGTGCAGGACCTCGAACGCGCGCTGGGCGACGTCATGGCGTGCTTCCGTCCTGGCGCAAACGGCTTCCTTTCTTCGTTCCTGACGCGCCGCATCGATCGCGTGGTGGTGGCGGCGACCAAGGCCGATCACCTGCATCACGAAAGCCATCCGCACCTGGAGGCGCTGACGCGCCGGCTGGTCGATCGGGCGATCACCCGCATCGGTCTCAGCGGGGCGGGCGTGGAAGTGATGGCGCTGGCGTCCGTCCGCGCGACCCGCGAGGCGACGGTGAAGCAGGACGGCATGACGCTTCCCGTCATCGTCGGCACACCGATGGCGGGCGAGCGCATCGACGGCGAGACCTTCGACGGAAAGCGGAAAACCGCCATATTTCCCGGTGACTTGCCGGAGAATCCGGATTCATTTTTTCAAGCCATTGAATCGAATTCCGAAGAACCGCTGGCGCCGACACTCAACTTCGTCCGCTTCCGCCCGCCGGAGATGGAGGCGCCCGGCGGCGAGCTCAGGCTCGCAATCCCCCACATCCGCCTCGACCGCGCGATGCAGTATCTGATCGGAGACCGGCTGGCATGACCGACAAACCCAACGCCGGCCGGCGCCCCGCAGCCTTTGCCATCCCCGGCGATCCGCAGGGAGATCAGAACGAACCGAAACAGGCGCGCAAGGCGCCGCGCGCGCCCTCTCGCCATGACGAGGGCCTCGTCCTGACGCCGGACACGGACGATCCGTTCGCGGAGACCACGATCGACCTGCCTGAACTCGTCCGACAGGAAGAGGCGCTTCCACGGCGGCGCCGGCTGACCCTCGGCAAGGTTGCCTCCGCCGCATTCGCAATCCTGTTGTCGCTTGCGATCGGCCTGTGGATCGACAGTCTCATCCGCGACCTTTTCAGCCGCAGCGACTGGCTTGGCTATCTCGCCGCCGGTGCCGCCGCCGTCGGCGTGATTGCCGTCCTAGCCGTCGTGGCGCGCGAACTCTTCGGTCTCCGACGACTGGCAGCGGTGCAGGACATCAAACAGGAGGCGATCGAAGCGGCGGCCCTGCCCGCCCCCGCGCCTGCCAGAAAGGTCGTTGCCCGCCTCGTCCACCTCTTTGCCGGCCGGCCGCAGACAGCCCGCGGGCGGACCCGCCTGCAGGAAACCGAAGGGGACATCATAGACGGGCCGCATCTCCTCGATCTTGCCGAGCGCGAGATGCTGGCGCCGCTCGACCGCGAGGCCCGCGCCCTCATCCTCGCCGCATCGAAACGGGTCTCCATCGTCACCGCGGTCTCGCCCCGCGCGCTGGTGGATCTCGGCTACGTTCTCTTCGAGAGCAGCCGGCTGATCCGCGCCATGGCGGAGCTTTACGGCGGCAGGCCGGGCAGTCTCGGCTTGCTGCGCCTGATGCGCGACGTTATCGCCCACCTCGCCGTCACCGGTTCGATCGCCGTCGGCGACAGCCTTGTCCAGCAGGTTCTGGGCCACGGGCTGGCGTCGAAGCTGTCGGCGCGGCTCGGCGAAGGCGTGATCAACGGGCTGATGACCGCCCGGATCGGCATTGCCGCCATGGACCTCTGCCGTCCCATGCCCTTCCGCGCCTTGAGGCGTCCCGGCATCGGCGATTTCCTCTCCGACCTCGCTCCCGGAGCGCTCGGCGGCAGGGGCAAGGACGCAGTGTAGCACGTGCGGCACGGGCGGTGGACAACCGCTGCAAGTCGCCTCAAAACCATGCTGGCGGCCCGGCGCGAAACCGTTCGTTAACCATTTTAGCGCAAGGCTGGACCCAACAACCGACCAGCCCGTCAAGGATCGTTCATGTACTCGCGCACCTCTTTGATTGCCCGCGGCGCCGCAGCGGTTCTCCTCGCCGCCTCCACCGTCGCAAGCCCGGTGCAGGCTGCCGAGCGTGACAAGGCGTTCTTCGACCAGGTCAGCGGAAGCTGGCAGGGCCCCGGCGAAATCGTCGCCGGCAAGTACAAGGGCACGAAGTTCACCTGCAATCTCAGCGGTGATTCCGAAGTTTCTGAAGGCACCGGCATCAAGCTCGACGGCCATTGCCGCGTCGGCGTGTTCAAGCAGCCGATGTCCGCCCTCATCACGCGTGCGGGCGGCACCTACAAGGGCAAGTTCCTCGACGGTGCGGCCGGCAAGGGTCTGGATATCCTGTCGGGCAATGTCACCGGCAACAAGGTCGTCGTCGCAATCAACCGTCAGAAGCTGAACGGTGCCATGATCGCCCGTCTCCAGGACGACAACACGATGAACATCACGATCTCGGTCAAGGTCGAGGACAAGATGGTGCCGGTGATCGGCATGTCGCTGAACCGCAAGTTCCACACGATGGCGGTCGGCTCGATCAAGTAGGATCGGCCGGTTTCAGCCACCAGTCGCCATCGTCGCTCGCCTGTTCGATTCCCGTGGCGTCGGCCTGCTCAAGCCATGACCAGACCGGACTGCCCTCCACGACGAGGTCCGGCGCGATATCGGCAAGCGGCATTAGCACGAAGCCGCGCTGCGTCATGCGCGGATGGGGAATTTCCAGCGTCTCGCCGGCAAGCGTCACCTCGTCATAGGTCAGCACGTCGATATCGATCGTCCGCGGCCCCCAGCGCTCGATGCGCTCGCGCTTCATCTCCCGCTCCATCGACAGGCATGCGTCGAGCAAGGCCTCAGGAGAAAGGTCGGTCGCAATCAGCGCACAGGCGTTGAAGAACCAGTCCTGGTCGGTCTTTCCCCATGGCGGCGTGCGGTAGAGACGCGACACGGCAAGGACGCGGCAATCCCCCCGCCGGTCGAGACCGGCAAGTGCCTTGCGCATCGCCCCAACGGGATCCCCGATATTGCCGCCGAGGCCCAAAGCCGCGCGATGAGGCCGCACCTCAGACGACATGATCGACAGTAACCTGCACGTAGTCGAGCACCCCGGCCACAGGCGCGTTCGGCTTGCGGACGGAAATTTTGGCGCGCCGGATCTGCGGGAAGCGCGCACAGAGCGCGACGGCGATCTCCTGCGCCAGCGCCTCGATCAGGAAACGCCGGCGTCCCGTCACGATCGCCTCGATCGCCTCGAATGCCACGCCGTAGTCCACGGTCGATTCGATCTGGTCGTCTGCCAGCGGCTGCGACGGCGAGACCTCCAGTTCGGCATCGACGAAGAAGCGCTGGCCGAGAAACTCCTCGGCATCATGCAGTCCGTGCCGGGCGAAGAACGCGCAGTTCTTGAGTGTAATGGTGTAGATCGTCGTCATCTTGCGTTCTTTCTTCAGGCGCCCGTGCGCCCGCAAAGCCTAAGTCGTGCGTCCACCATAGCATCAGCCATCATCAGCGCATCCCTGTTGATTGCGACATCGTGGACCCTGAATATCGCCGCGCCCGCCTGTCGCAGCAGCGCCGTCGTTGCCGCTGTGCCAGCGTCGCGGTCCGCGGCATCGCGCCCGGTGACAGCGCCGACGAAACGCTTGCGCGAGGTACCGACGAGGATCGGCCGCGCAAATCGCGCCAGTTCCTCGAAGCGGACCATCAGCTCGATGTTCTCGTCCGTATCCTTGGCGAAGCCGAAGCCGGGATCGAGCACGATCGCGTCGTCGGAAACGCCCGCCTCGCGGGCGATCCGAAGGGACGTCTCAAGGAAGGCGAACTGGTCTTCAACGACATCGGGCAGCTTCTGCCGGTCACGGCCGGTGTGCATGATGCAGAGCCCGGCGCCGGTCGCCGCGGCCACTTCGGCGATCACAGGTTCCCGTTGCAGGCCGTGCACGTCGTTGACGATATGGGCGCCGGCGGCGATCGCCAGCCGTGCGGTTTCGGCCCGATAGGTGTCGATGGAGATCACGGGTTGTCCCGCCTGCACGAGAGCCTCGATGACAGGGAGCACGCGGTCCTGCTCCTCGCCGGCCGAAACCGATGTCCCGCCGGGTCGGGTGGACTCGCCGCCGATGTCGATGATGTGCGCGCCCTGCTCCAGACAGCGCAGCGCATGTTCGACTGCCCTGTCGACCGTATCGTGGCGTCCACCATCGGAAAAAGAATCGGGCGTGACGTTCACGATTGCCATGATCAGGCCTTGTGGCCCGAGTAGCAGGCTGCGTCCGTGCGCAAGGGACCACTGAAAAGGCTGGAAAGGCGTGAAGGCAGAGAACATGGCAAGATCCTTCAACAGGACGCGATCAGTCCGGAAAGCTGTTGCGCGCGCTGAGGCTATGCCTCAAGCTCAGACCGAGTTCAACTGCCATCGACGACAGCCGTCCACAGCGACCGAGACCGCATTAAACCTTTGAACAATAAACCAGCCTAGAGTGGCGCCATCTCACAGACCGACCGACCCGGCGCCCGAGGAAAATCATGCAGTCCATCGCCAAGAAGCTCCGCCCGCTCCTGGTTCTTGCCTCATTGACCGCCGCAGCAACGCCGTCTCACGGCGACACGATCACCAACAAGACCTTCTCCTATTTTTCGGTCGGCGGACGCACCGCGGCCGAGCTTGACGACGAACTCAGCAAGCGCGGGCCGAAGATGAAGAACACCGGTTCGCGTCATCCGGGCGCCACGCGCATTCGCTTTGGCGGTTCGGTCACCTACGTCAAGCGAGGCGGGAAATGCTATGTCGGCGATACGAAGGTCACGCTGACGACCAATATCATCCTGCCCCGCTGGAAACATCGCCGCTCCGCTTCCAAGTCGCTCGGTCTGATCTGGGATACGCTTTCATCCGACATCAAGCGACATGAAGAGCGCCACGCGGAGATCGCCCGCAACCATGCCCGGGACCTGGAACGCTCCCTGAAGGCGCTGCGCCCCGAAAGGGACTGCACCAAGCTGCAGGCCAAGGTCGATCGCATCACCGCCGCCGCCGTCGAGGCACATGACAAGGATCAGGCCCGCTTCGACCGTGTCGAAGCCCACAATTTCAACGAGCGGATGCTACGGCTTCTGACCCACCGTCTTGAGCGCACACAATAGCTCTTCACCATACGTTACGTGTCGCACGGTTCCGCGACGGATCAGAGCCCACAAAATGAATGGTGAATTCTAGCGATGGCGTGAAGGGGCGAATCAGCCTAATTTGGCAAATGACAAATGTTCGAAGACTTCAAGAAGTTTTCGATAGGAAGTTTGCGGATTTTTAGCGGTTTCTCCTGGCGCGTCCTCTCTGTGATGCTGGCGTCACCTCCCACGCGAGCTAACGATGCGCCCTCCTCGCCTCGCTTGTCCCTGGACCGGCGAGGCACTTTTTTGGACGTTGTCCTCAATCCCTCCCGAGCATCTCCCGAATCCGCTTCGATGTGGTCGTATATTCGATCGGAACGCGTCCGCCACCTGCCACGCGCTTTCGGATTTCCTGCGTTGCAAGCGCAGCTTCGTGAAATGCCGACAGGATGAGCTTGACCTTGCCGGGGTAGTCGCAGGCATCACCGATCGCAAAGATGCCTGCGCAGGACGTTTCGAATGTCGAGGGATCAACAGTCATGCCGCCGCGACTGCGCGCGAACGGCCAGTCCGCAACAGGACCGGAAACCAGCTGCGCCTCCTCCGTCCGTCCTTCGGGAGGTACCGAAAAGAGCCCGAGACCGGCTGCCAGGATGATATATCCGGCCCGCACGCAGGTGCCGTCATCCAGTCGCAGCTGCCACCGCCCGTCCCCCTGTGGTGCAACGTGGAGCACCGTACAGCCGAAGCTGAAACGGGGATTGAAGGGTGCGGCCTGCGCCAGAAGCCGCTCGGTCAGCGCGCCGCCGTCGATCTGCACAAAGGCCGGCACATCATAGATCGGCTTGTCTGGATAGAGCACGACACACTGGCCGCCTGCCTTGTCGAGCCCGTCCACCAGATGGCAGCGCAGGCCGTAAAGGCCGAGCTGGAAGACGGCGAACAGGGCCGCAGGTCCGGCCCCTACGATCAGTACGTCAGCGTCCGTGCCGCCCGTCATCGCCTCTCCCGTCGGCCCTCACAGGCTCGCTCATGCAGCCGGGCTCAGCCCTGCTGCTCAGCCCTGCCGCTCTGGTACATGGACCACGAGGCCGTCCAGCGCATCCGACATCTTGATCTGACAGCTGAGCCGCGAGGTCGGGCGGACGTCATAGGCAAAGTCTAGCATGTCCTCCTCCATGGCCTCCGGAGGCCCCACGATCTCGGTCCATTTTTCGTCGACATAGACATGACAGGTGGCGCAGGCGCAGGCACCGCCGCATTCGGCTTCGATCCCTGGGATCGAGTTGCGCACCGCATTTTCCATGACGGTTGAGCCGTTGGCCACCTCCAGCTCGTTGGCGGTTCCATCGAATGCGACGATTGTAAGCTTGGTCATCGTGAATTCCGGATCGATTGTTTCGTCTCGCGTCGAATGCGGGCATGTTGCGCCCGCAACTCCCGAAGGGAGCCGCAATATGGCGTTGCCGGTTACTTCCAACAATTCCAAACGACAGTCAACATGGCCTCCCGCCAGGGCCTACGCCATCACGACGGGCGCAAGCACAGGCGCCACACCCGTTTATTCTGCGTCATAACGTTTCCATGACGAAGGGCGGGATGCCGCCGGCCTTCCCTATCGCAGGCCGGCGATGAACGCCTTTGCGGAAGAGACGGCTGCCGCCAGGTCGCTCAGACAGTTCGAAGACGCCGGGTGGGCTTCGAGCGCTTGGGCGGCTGCGGCGACCGAATGCGCTCCGATGCCGCGCGCGGCCCCCAGCAGCCGGTGGGCCAGCGCTGCGCGCTTCACCTCGTCAGCGATGGCAAGCTCAGTGAGGACATCGTCAGCGACATCCACGAACAGGGCCAGCACCTCGCGCCGGACGTCGTCGTCCCCCATCGTCTGCCGGGCCAGATGGTCGAGATCGACTGCCGGCGCCTCCGACTGCCCCGACCCTGCATGTGCCGGAGCCGTCTGCGAAAGCGCGCTTTCCGTTGTCATGGCGATATCTCCCTGTTCGGCGCGCGGCACGAAGCCCTGAAGGCGCGCACCGGCGAATTTGCGCCCATGGCAGCCACACCGGCCGCGCGTGCCGGCCGGTGTAGTCTGGATGCGAGAGATGTGCGCTCAAGTAATTCCGTCCCCCGGAGCCCGAAAATCGCCAACTATGGTTAACAGCTAGCGGAATGTGCGAATTTCGTGTCTTTCCGCTATGATACACCGGATTTTGTCATTAACTTTCTGTTAGGAACCATGCCAGCCGGCATGCCCGTCAATTGTGCGAGACACGCTAATGTGTCACTACGATACGATTAGGTCACGTTCATGCCAGATCGGCGGGACAGTCCTGGTGGATAAACGAATTCCAAAGGTAACAGCGTTAGGAAATTCGGGTTATCAGACGCGTTTAGAGTAGGAAGTGGCGGACACGCCGCAGACGGCATGATGCCTCTGCATTTGGCGCCCGCCGCGATCGGAAGGACGGTTCGGTCACCTGACTTGGCGGCAGGAGACCCATATCGCTTCCGTACAATGTAACGAGGCGTATTCGCATGGCGACGAAGAAAACAACAGAGTCGATCGACGACACCGCCTTCCAGGCCCTGGAAGAAGCGCTGAAAATCGACTTCGACGATCTCGCACCGGCGACACCAGCAAATCCGGCCCCCTCGCCTTCCGCAAGCTCGGCATCCGCAAGCTCGGCCGCGGCGAATAGTGCCGATGCCTCGGTCAAGCCGGCTCTGCGTGCCGGCGCAAACACGGAGAGGGCCGATAAGAAGGCCGCCTCGCCCGAACCCGCCCCCAAGAGCCCGGCCTTTACGCCGGCCAACGACGCATCTCGCAAATCCCCGGCTGCGATCCTGCGCACGCTCGAAGTGCGATCCAGCCGTTCGGCGATCCGCATGGCGGCGCTGATCTCGCTCTTCTGGGTCATCGGTGGCCTCGGTATCGCCAATCTTCTCTATGCGCCGCAGATCTGGCAGATCCGCTCGGTCGCCGATCTGATCGCCCTGCCAGGCGCCATCGGCATGCTGGTCGCGATCATCATGCCGATCATGCTGTTCTTCGCCTTTGCGACGATGATCGCCCGCGCCCAGGAACTGCGCAACGCGGCGCGCTCCATGGCCGAGGTCGCCCTGCGCCTCTCCGAGCCAGAAACGGTCGCCGCCGAACGCATCATGTCCGTCGGCCAGGCCGTCCGCCGGGAAGTCTCGGCGATGAACGAAGGGATCGAGCGGACCATCGCGCGCGCCACCGAACTCGAGACGCTCGTCCATTCCGAAGTCAACGCGCTGGAGCGCAGCTACGCCGACAACGAAATCCGCGTCCGCACACTGGTGCAGGAACTCGGCACGGAACGCGAGGCGATCGTCAATCACTCCGAGCGCATCCGCACCACCATCTCGAGCGCCAACGAACAGCTCCGCCAGGACCTCGAGTCGGCCAGCGAAAACATCGCATCCCGCATCGCCACCTCGGGCGAGGCCTTCGCCGCGATGATCGATACTCGTTCCGCCATGCTGATGGAGAAGTCGGACGGCGCGACGCAGACGATCGGCGCCATGCTCGCCGCGCGCACCGATTCGCTGCTGTCGACGCTCAATTCTTCCGGCTTCGCGCTGGCGAACGAATTCGACAATCGTCTGGAGAACCTGTCCTCCACCCTCGACAAGCAGGGCCAGGCCCTGCTGAAGCAGTTCGAGACCCGGGCCACGTCGCTGGATGCGAACACCGAAAAGCTCAACGCCGCGCTCAACGAACGCGCCCGCCAGCTCAACGAGACGCTGATCGCCCGCACCCGCGAGATCAACGAAAGCCTGACCGTCGGCCAGCACGCCATCACCAGTGGCCTCGACGACGTGATCCAGACGATGAACGCCACGCTCGACGAGAAGGGTGCGCAGTTCCGCCAGAACCTGAAGAACGCTGCCGACGATACCATCATGGATCTCGACCTGCGCTCCGGCTTCTTCGACGAGAAGCTTCAGGCGACGATCGGCCATGTCGCCGGCGCCTTCGACCAGCGGCTGTCGGACTTCGCCGAAGCGTTCGACCAGCGCGCAGGCTCGCTCGACACCAAGCTCATGGAAAGCCTCGGTCGCCTGAACGAGACCCTCAGCGGCGGCAACGAAGCAATTGAGGGTATCCTCAATTCGAGCATCGAACGTATCGGTGCGACGCTCACCGACCAGTCCTTCGCCATCACCACCGCGCTCGGCACTGGGCAGGAGGTCTTTGAAAGCGCCGTCAAGGGCCATGCGGACCAGATCCGCGCTTCCGTCGATGGTGCCCAGGAACAGATGCGCACCGTCATGAAGGACGCCCACAAGCGTCTGCAGGGTTCGCTCGTGGATGCGCAGGAAAAGATGCAGTCCGCTCTCAGCGAGCGCACCGACGCCCTGCTCGGCAGCCTTGGCCAGACCCAGGACCGCCTTGAAAGCGGCTTCGGAGCCCGCGCCGACCGCCTGGTCGAGACGATTGCGGCGAGCGAGGAACGCCTCACCGGCGCGCTTGACGCGCGCACGCTGGGTTTCGTCGCCAGCGTCGACACCGCCCGGACCCGCATGGAAGAGGCACTGGCAGACCGCTCCGACCGTCTGGTCGAGACGATTGTCGCCGGCGAGGAACGCCTCACCGATGCACTCGATGCCCGCACGCTGGGTTTCGTCGCCAGCGTCGACACCGCCCGGACGCGCATGGAAGAGGCGCTGGCAGACCGCTCCGACCGTCTGGTCGAGACGATTGCCGCCGGCGAGGAACGCCTCACCGATGCGCTCGATGCCCGCACGCTCGGCTTCGTCGCCAGTGTCGATACGGCACAGTCACGCATGGAAGAAGCGCTCGCAGGCCGCGCCGACGAAATCACCTCGACGATCGCTGCAAGCCACAGCCGGATCGACAACGCGCTTTCCGATCGCACGGCCGCGCTGACGGCGATGCTGGAACAGTCCGGAGGCGCGCTGGAATCGACCGTGCGCAGCGCGGCCGACCGCGTCGAAAATGTGGTGACCGGAGCGGCCCGCCAGATCGCCGGCGCGGCCCAGGATATCGACGACGTCGTCAGCGTCCGTACCGCGGCGCTCGGCACGCTGCTCGATAGCAGCACGCAGACGATGAAAGCTGCGTTGACGGAGGCTGCGGACCGCGTCGAAGGCGTTCTCTCCGAGGGCACCCAGCAGATCGGCGGCGTGCTCCACGGGCAGGTCGCAGAGTTTGCGGATGCCTTCTCCGGCCGCGCCGCGGAGATCGCCGGCACGCTGTCCGAGCGCGCCACCGAACTGGCCGGATCTCTGGTTTCGACGCATGAGCAGATCCGCTCGACGCTGGACGACCGCATCAACGCGATCAACGTTGCGATCACCGACGGCAAGCAGCAGCTTTCGGATACCCTGAGCGACCAGGCCACCGCCATCGGCACGTCGATTGCCACGAGCGCCGGCATGCTGGAAATGTCGCTCGAGCAGCACGAAGAGAATTTCCGCAAGGCGATCGACGAGAGCGCCGCTAACCTCGAACGCCGCGTCCGGGACGGCGCAGGTGCCGTGGCCGATCGTCTCAGCGCCGCGTCCGAGGAAATCACCCAGGCCGCCGACAGCTTCGGCAACCGGATGGATGCGACGCTCAACAACGTCAACGTTCGCCTCGACAACACCGGCAGCCGTCTCGAAGGCAATCTGGGCGCACTCGAAAACCGCATCCAGAGCAGCGTGGAACATGTGTCCGGTCTGGTCGACGCCGCCGGCAACCGCATTGCCGACACCCTCTCCGATCGCCTGAGCGATCTCGAACGGGCTGCGAGCGACGCATCGGCGCAGATTGGTTCGTCGATCTCGGGCAGCATCGTCGAACTCGAGCGGGCCTCGGCGGCTTCCGCCGATGCGATCAACGTTGCGATCTCGGGCAATCTCGACCAGTTCGAACGCGCGGCTTCCGCTTCCACCAGCACGATCGGCCGCGCGGTTTCCTCCGGCATCGGCGCTCTGGAAAGCGCCAGCGATGCCGTCGCCGAGCGCATTTCCGCAACGCTGACCGGCCATGCCGCCGAAATCGACCGCGTGACCGAGGTAGCCACGAGCCGCATTTCCGGAACGCTCGACGAACGTACCGGCCGCATCGAGGAACGCCTGTCCACCATGGACAAGGCCCTGTCCATCGGCCTCGAGAACGTCAACCGCACGATCGACGGCAAGGCTGCCGGACTGGCGCAGACGCTTCGTCAGGCGGTAACGCAAGCCGCGCAGGAAATGGACACCGAAGCGGTCCGCTCCGCCCAGTCCCTCGCCAAGACCGGCGAGGAATTCGCAAGCCTCAGCAGTTCGCTTAGGGGTGCGGTCTCGCGTGCGGCACAGGACATGGGTACGGAAGCGCAGCGAGCGGCCGAAGCCATCTCCCGGGCCGGCGAGGAATTCGCCGAGAACCTGGCCGCTCGCAACGAGGCGTTCACCCGAAACGTCGAGGAGACGACGAGCGCCGCCGTCACCCGCTATGCCGAAGTCGAGGGTCGCATCGAAGGCCACAGCCAGTCGATCCGCACTGGCCTCTCCGACATCGAGAAGGCGCTGGACGCCCGCGGCAACTCGATCCGCTCGACGCTCGACGACCGCACCCGCGAGCTCAACTCGATGCTCGCAAGCCGGTCGGCCGAACTCGGCAGGCTCATCGACGAGCAGGCCAAGCCGATCATCGATCAGTACGCCGCGACCGGCCGCGAAGCCGCCGAGCGCATCTCGGCTACGATGCAGGAAAGCACCGACCGGCTTCGTTCGGAAAACGCCGCCCTGCTGAATGCGATCTCCGCCCGCACCAACGACACGCTCGAAGCGATTTCCGCCCGTACACAGCAGGCGGCGACCGCCCTGGGCGAAGTCGAATCGAGCCTGCAGAGCAGCGTTCTCAGCCTGATCGACCGACTTTCCGGCAGCAACGACGCGATCGCAAATCTCGTCAGCGAGGCGACATCGAACCTCTCCAAGGTCGATCACCAGCTAACCGCATCAAGCGAACGCTTCAGCGCCTCCGCCGACATGGTCTCGACCACGTCGCGCCTGCTGGAAGGCAAGATCGACCGTCTCTCGGACGTCGCGTCCGGTACGCTTTCGCAGATCGGCGGCATCGTCGGACGGTTCGAGGACCACTCCAAGCTGCTGTCGCAGGCCTCCGACCTGCTGTCGGCCGCCCAGTCGAACCTCGTCAGCACGCTCGAGGAACGTCAGGACGCGCTCCGCAACCTGTCGGTCGGGCTGGTCCAGCGTTCCGAGGAAATCGAAAACTCCATGCGTTCGCTTGAAGGCATGGTGGAAGGCGCCTTCGCCCGCGCCGAGGAACGTTCCGGGCAGGTCGCAACAAATCTGCGCAGCGGCATCCAGGCATCCTTCGCCGACGTCGGCCGCCTGCTGAGCGAAACCGAAGAACGCGCCCAGACCGCGTCGAACACGCTGCGCGACACGCTGTCGCGCGCCGGCGAGGATGCCGGAAAGGCTGTCGAGGAAGCATTCGCCAACGCCGAGGAGCGCAGCCGTTCCGTCGCCAACCGCCTGCGCGGCAGCGTCGGCGCCACGCTTTCCGACGTGGATCGCCTCGTGGCGGAGACGGGCCAGAAGTCCGACGAGACGACCAGGCAGATGGGCGAGACGCTGCGCCAGGCCGTGGAGGATGCGCTCGGCAAGTTCTCCGGCGCCACCGACGAGATCCGGCGGGCCGCCTCCGAGATCCGTCGCGAGCTCGACCAGACCCGGACCGAACTCAAGCGCGGCGCCTTCGATCTTCCGGAAGAAGCCAAGGAAAGCGCGGCCAGCATGCGCCGTGCCGTATCCGAGCAGATCAAGGCCCTGCAGGACCTTTCCGATATCATCGGCAAGTCCTCGCACGGTCTTGAAATCTCCAGGCCGGCGCCCCGTCCGACCGCAGCCCAGACGGTCGCCCAGGCGATCCAGCAGGTCTCCACCCCGGCGCCGCAGCCGCGTCAGGAAGAGTCTGCACCGGCACTGCGGGGCACACTCGGCATCGAACGCGCAGCATCCCCGACAATCCGCGAAGCGGCACCGGCAACTCCGGCCGCCGAACCGGTCCGCCCGGCAGCAGCGGGCGGCGGCTGGATGAGCGACCTCCTGCGCGGCGCCTCGCGCGAAGAGCAGCAGTTCGGCCAGCCGCAGCGGCAGGAAAACCAGCCGCAGCGCGCGGCCGACACCCGCAACCCGCATCACGTCGTCGAATCGCTGAACTCGCTGTCCGTCGATATCGCCCGCGCCATCGACCATGATGCATCGGTCGACCTGTGGCGCCGCTACCAGCGCGGCGAGCGCGACGTCTTCACCCGTCGCCTCTATACGCTGAAGGGCCAGCAGACATTCGACGAAATCAAGCGCAAGTACGAGCGCGAGCCGGAGTTCCGCACGGCCGTCGACCGTTACATCAGCGACTTCGAGAAGCTTCTCGCAGACGTCGCCCGCAACGATCGTGACAAGGTTCTGACGCAGTCCTACCTGACGTCGGACACCGGCAAGGTCTACACGATGCTGGCCCACGCCGCCGGTCGCTTCAACTGAGACGTAGCGTCAACCGATAACGAAGACACGGCCGCGCGAGCGGCCGTTTCTCTTTTCTGAATGACCGCACAGCTCGACCGCGACCCTCTTCGCCTGGAATCAGTTCCTGAGTTCGACCCCGCAAAGACGCTCGTGGTCGAAGAAGGGCATCGCTGCTCGGGCTGTGTCCCATGCGGCCGTTCCATCCGGCGCCGACAATCACATTTATGACATCCGGCGTGATGTCGCGCGCATCCGCTGCCGGCATGATTAGCGCGATAGTAGCTGTCGCCGCCAAGCGGCCCCGGCAGCGGCGCGCCCCGATGCCGATCGTCAGACACACTCTTTTTGCGGCAGGCCTCGTGGCGCAACGCGTCTCGACTACAGGGGCTGATTCGAACGTACTGCCGTCACGCCTGCACCGTTGTCGCTGCGACAGGCTGAGTCGGCACCATCGACCGCCTCAACCCACGACAGGCCAAGGCGGGATCGGCCATGCGCCACCGGCGTGTCTACGACCGCGACAGCCGCCGCGCGTCCTTCGGGCAGAACGCCTGCAACATGCGGCGACCGGAAGCGCGTTCGAATGCCGCAACGGGCCTGATGAAGATTGGTGAGCAACAAGCTGCGGGGCGATCAGGGCGCACCCAGTTCCTGCTGGACACGCCCGCCCGGTCGAGCCGTCAGATCGCCTTCAGCGTCCAGCCGACGATATCGGCGGTGGCCCTGGCGAAGGCCGCATCGAGGGCGGAGACGAAGGCTGGGCCGCCGCTGCCGGAGACAGGCGCGGTTGCGCGGAAAAGCTGCTGGGCCCGCACAGTGCCGTTCCGGTCGTTGACGATCTTGACGTAGAGTTCGACAACGGCCGTCGCCGGACCGTTCGTGCGCACCTCGAAGGCCCTGAGCGTGGTCACGACCTGATAGTCGATCGCCAGCCCCTCGCCCGGCTTGCCGACGCCGCCGAGCGCACCCGAGGCCTCGAAGGCCTGGACGAGCTTGGACTGCACCAGCTTCGGCAGCGTATCGCTCCATTGCGCCTTTGCGAGATACTGGATCTCGGACGTCGCCGGTCGCACCACGACCTGGTCGCTTCCCAGTGCCTTCAGCGCCGTCGGCTCGGGAACCAGGATCTGCTTGCCGCGGACCGATCGTCCTTCGACGACGGGCACGGACGTCAGGCTGTAGGTGTCGTTGACGGGCTTGGTGCCGCAGGCGGGCAAGACCGATAGCGACAGGAACGCGAACGCGACCTTCGTCGTCCACCCGTATCCCCGTCTCGCCGTTTCAGAACTCGTCATGCTGTGCGAATCTCTCCGATATGCAATCTGTAGCAGCGGCGCAGCGGGCTGTCACCGCTGGCAGAAGGCACAAATGCTAGGAAAGCCAATCGCTTCACGCGCTGTGGAGTTGTCGCCACAGTTTCAAGCGCGGCAGGCGCGGGCGACGCGATGGCGATCGCCTCCTCCACCGTCGATGCGATATAAATCGGCTATTGGGAACGGTTGCTGCGGCCCCGCGCGGGTCAACGCCGGCGATTCGCTTTCAAATGTCTCTTGGCAGGATGTCCGTTACCGGCGGGTGCGGCCGTCGTACTGCTTTACCGTTTCGCCGCCGAACAAAAGCCGGCTCGGGTTCTTGTCGAAGTCGGAGATGGTGCTCTGCAGGCTCTGGACCGTCTGACGGGTTTCGCTGACGAGCGCCTCGACATTGCGCAGACCACCGCCGGAGAAGCGCTGCAGATTGTCGGCGATCGGCCCGATCCGTGCATTGAGCGTGTCCGCCGCCTGCTTGAAGGATTGCAGCGTTGCCTTCGCATCCGCAAACAGCGACTGCGAATCGCCCTCGCCCAGGAAGCTGTCGAGCTTGGCCAGCACTCCGTCGACGCGGCTGGATGCAGCATTCAGCTTGCCGGCCATCTGGCGGATGTCCGTGATCGTCTGGTCGATATCGTCCTTGCGGGCGCCGAGCTTGTCGGCCACCTGCCGGATGGAGGCGATCGCCTGGCGGGCGTCAGAGCTTGCCGCGTTGATATCGTTGATCGTCAACTGGACCTTCTGGCTGTCCACGGCCGCGACGAGCTTGTCCACCTTGTCGAGCGTTGCGGTGGCGTTGCGACCGACCGTGTCGAAGGTATCCGCCGTCCGCTTGAAGCTCTCGATTGTGCCCTTCACGTCGCCCGACGCCGCAGCCAGGTCCGACGTCACCTTGTCCACGTTGGAGACGACGCGGTCGATCTTCTGAGCATCCACGGCCTTGATCAGCGAATCGATCGCCGCCATCGTCGAATCCAGTCGGCCCGAGACGCTGCTGAACGTGTCGGACAGCCCGCCGACGCTCTGCAGGAACTTGTCGATATTGCCGGAGTTGCGCGTCAGTGCGTCGGAGAACTTCTCCGCATTGCGGATCGTCGTCGTCAGCGGTCCGCGCGCATCGGCCACGAAGCCCTGCACGTCGGAAATGGCGTCGTCTGCACGCTTGAGAATCTTGTCGGCGGTGGCAAGCAGATTGGTGACGCTCGATTGCTCGGCGATCAGAACGGCCGTCCCTTCCGACTCCAGAGCCATCTTGAGGATGTTCTGGTCTTCCGGCCGCCCGCCGGAAAGCTCGACATAGGCCGCACCGGTCAGCCCCTGCACTTCGAGGACCGCGGAGGTGGACTGCTTGACGGGTGCTTCCGTGGAGACCTCCGTCAGCGCTATCGAATAGCGCGGATCGTCGGAATCGATGGCAAGACTGCGCACCGATCCGACCGGAATGCCGTTGAAGCGCACGGGCGAACCGACGCTCAGGCCATTGGCCGAACCCGGAATTCGGATCGCCAGCGGCGCCATCTCGCCGCTGCGACCGTACTGTGACATCCAGTAGACGAACCCGAAGGCGGCCGCGATCACCAGAAGCGTGAAGAACCCGACGATAGCGTAGTTTGCCTTGGTTTCCATATGTCTCTCAGTCCATCCGTATCCACCGCAACCGCCAAAGGGCGCAGTCGCAGAATACCCAAGCACCGGGAATCGGCGCCCGGACGCGGAAATTCAACCCCACCCTGCGGGCGGCGTCCAGTCGGCGGCGCTACGACCGCACGATCGTGCGGGCGCGCTTTCCCTTGAAATAGGCCTGCACCCAGGGATCGTCAAACGTCAGCATGTCTTCGACCGTCCCTTCGACCAGCACCCGCTTGTTACCAAGCACGGCGATACGGTCGCAGACCGAAAACAGGCTGTCCAGATCGTGAGTCACCATATAGACGGTAAGCCCGAGGGTGTCTCGCAGCTTGGCGATCAATTCGTCGAATTCGGCAGCCCCGATCGGGTCGAGCCCGGACGTAGGCTCGTCCAGAAAGACGAGATCCGGGTCCAGCGCCAGTGCGCGCGCAAGGGCCGCGCGCTTGATCATGCCGCCCGAGAGCTCGGAAGGATATTTTTCGGCTGCTTCCGGCGCCAGACCCACCAGCTCGATCTTCAGCCGCGCCAGTTCGTCCATCATCGCCTGCGGAAGGTCCAGATATTCCCGCATCGGCACCTGGATGTTTTCCAGAACCGTCAGTGAGGAAAACAGCGCCCCCTGCTGGAACAGCACGCCGAGCCGCATGTCGAGCGCCAGCCGTTCCGCCTCGCTGGTCTTGTCGAAGTCGGCGCCGAGGATGCGGATCGTGCCGCCGCGGCGCGGCAAAAGCCTCAGAACGGTCCGCATCAGCACCGATTTGCCGGCACCCGAGGCGCCGACGAAGCCGAGAATCTCACCGCGATAGATATCGAGGTTCAGCTTGTCGAGGACGAGGTGGTCGCCAAAGCCGACGGTCAGGTCCTTGACCGAGAGCACGACCTCGCGATTCGTCTTTTCGCCCTGTGCCGTCTTGCTGTCCAAGTGCGTCTCTTCCATCAGAAATCGATCGCCGCATAGAACATGGCAAACAGCCCGTCCATCAGGATGACGACGAAGATCGATTTCACCACCGACGTCGTGACGTGCAGGCCGAGCGATTCGGCGCTGCCGCCCACCTTCAGCCCCTCGACCGAAGCGACGATGCCGATTACCAGCGCCATGAACGGCGCCTTGATCATTCCGGAAACGATGGTGGAGATGTCGATCGCTTCGCGAAGGCGCGAAAGAAAGGTGTCGTAGGTGATGCCGGAATACGCGTTGGCGACGACGGCAGCACCCGCCAGCGCCGCGAAGTTGGCGATGATCGTCAGAAGCGGCAGCGCCACCGTCAACGCCACCAGCCTCGGGAACACCAGCACGCCGACGGGCGAAAGCCCCATCACCTTCAGCGCGTCGATCTCCTCGCGCATCTTCATCGAACCGATCTCGGCTGTGATCGCGCTGCCGGAGCGGCCGGCAATCATGATCGCGGTCAGGAGAACGCCGATTTCGCGGAGCTGCAGGATGCCGACGAGATCGACGACAAACACCTCGGCGCCGAAGTACCGCAGCTGGAAAGCGCCCTGCTGGGCGATGATCGCTCCGATCAGGAACGACATAAGCATGATGATCGGAACCGCCTTGACGCCCATCTGGTCGATCTGGTTGACGATCGCCGCGGGCGACACACCGCTGCGCCGGCCGAGCTTGAGCTGCGCCCCGCGAACGGCCGACCCGAGGATGTACATCGCCGCAACCGTGTCGTTCCACACCTCCGCCACGTTTCGGCCGATGGGGGTGAAGAAGCGCACGAACAGGCTCGGCTTGCCCGCCTTCGTGCCCGCCGCCTCGCGTAATTTTTCCGGCAGCGCCTCGATCAGATCGGAGAAGCGTCCCTGGGGGTCAGTCAGCTTGACCTCTCCGCCCGCGTCCTCCCGTTCCCCGATCGCCTGTCGCACCAGCCAGGCCCCGGCGGTATCCATACGCTCGACCGCGCTGAGATCTATCTCGAGCGGCGCATTCGAATTTCCCTTCTCAAGCGAATCGAGCTTGCGCTTGGCGACGACGGCCGTCTGTGCCCCCCACGCCCCCTTCAGTCGCCAGACAGACCCGCTGCCTTGCGGATTGTCCGCGACCTCGATTTCAGCGGCTGGAACGGCTGAAGACTTCAATGCTCTTGCTTCTTCCCGGACGACTCGACCGAATGGTGATATGGATCAGATGACCGCGATTCATATCGGCTCGACCATGATCTGTCACCGACAGAAGCCGCTGCAAGGCACTGATCAAGGTAAAAAGTCCGGGAAGGAGCACGAGAGATGCGCAGATACCTGAGCTCGTCCGTCGAGCGCTTCCCGATCGCCGGCAGCTTCACCATTTCCCGAGGCACCAAGACCGAAGCGATGGTCGTCGTCTGCCGAATCACCCAGGACGGTCGTACCGGTTGGGGCGAATGCGTTCCCTATGCCCGCTACGGCGAATCGATCGAAGGCGTCCAGGCCGAAATCGAGACGGCGAAAGCGGCCGTCGAGGCAGGCGCCTCCCGCGAGGAGGTGCGAAGAGCCATGCGTGCAGGCGCTGCCCGTAACGCCATAGATTGCGCGCTTTGGGATCTTGAGGCGAAACTGACCGACCTTCCGGTGTGGAAGAGCATCAATCCCGGCGAACCGGGGCCGCTTGTGACCGCCTACACGATCTCGCTTGGCGAACCCGCCGAGATGGCCGCGAAAACGGCGGAACATGCCGACCGGGCCCTTTTGAAGGTCAAGGTCGGAACGGGCGACGACGCCGAACGCATTCGTGCCGTCCGCGCCGCAGCCCCAAACGCGCAAATCATTCTCGATGCCAACGAGGGCTGGAGCGAAGAGACGCTGGAGCACCACATGGCGGTCTGTGCGGAGGCGAATATAGCGCTTGTCGAGCAGCCCCTGCCGGCGGGCAACGACGCGGCCCTTCGTCAAATCGAACGGCTGGTCCCCATCTGCGCCGACGAAAGCGTTCATCTCGCCGCCGATCTCGTGCATCTGCGGGATCGCTACGATGCCATCAACATCAAGCTCGACAAGGCCGGCGGCCTGACCGAGGCGCTTGGCCTGCGCACGGAAGCCTCCCATCTCGGCCTGAAGGTGATGATCGGCTGCATGGTCGGCTCGTCACTGGCAATGGCGCCAGCGGTGCTGCTGGCACAGGGTGCCGATTTCGTGGACCTGGACGGCCCGCTGCTCCTGGCGCGCGACCGCGATCCGGGCCTGCGCTACGAGGGCTCGCTGGTCTTTCCGCCGAAGGCCAGCCTCTGGGGTTGAACGGCGCGCGCCGCCAGCACCAGCGCGCAACCCAGTGCCGCCACCACCGACATCGCATAGAAACCTGCGATACCGTACCAGGCGTAGAGATAGCCCGACAAGAATGTCGTCAGCGCCATCAGGATACCGTTGTAGAAGAAATAGAGGCCCTGCGTGGAGGCCTCTTTCTGCTCTGCGACCCGTTCGACGATCCGCCCCTGCACGCCGACATGGATGCTCGCATAGGTGAGCGCATGCAGACATTGCAGGACCATGTATCCGGAAAAGCCCAGGTCGTGCGGAAACACGATCCAGCGCAGAACGGCGAAAAAGCAGCCGGTGATGATCATCGCCCACAGGCTGAAATGCCGCCTCATGCGCGCGGCAAAGACGAAGAAGACGATTTCGGCTGCCACGCCGACGCTGAAGAGCAATCCGATCGTGGTGCCCGAAAAGCCTTCGGCCCCCCACAGGATCGCCGCGAAGGCATAGAACATGCCGTGGCTGGCGTTGACCAGCGCCGCACCGACCAGCATCAGCTGGACGTCGAGTTGACGCGCTGGCGCGGCAGGCGCCACCGCCAGAGCGGATATCGGCGAAGGCCGGCGCGGCTTGCCGATCCTGGGCGCGATGAACGCGGCGATGACGGTGGAGACGAACCCGACCGTCATCGCCGGCAGCACCATCGCGCCGCCGAAAATGCCTGCGAGCCACCCGCCTGCCATGGTCGCGACGATGAAGGCGACGGAACCCCAGAACCGCATGGAACTGTAGTCGAAGTTCCAGCGGCGGACGCCGCTGAGCGCGATCGCATCGGTGATCGGCAGGTACGGAGCGTACACGATGCCCTGCAGCGTGTAGAGCAGCAGCACCGGCCAGAAGTTTTCGGCAAACAGCAGGGCCACCGCCGTCGCCAGGGACATGGCACCAGACCAGACGAGCACGCTGGCGCGATCCCCGATGCGGTCCGCGATTGCGCCCGCAATCGGGGCGGAGATGACACGCACCACGAGCGGCACGGCCAATACCATGCCGATTTCCCAGTCGGTCATCGAAAGGGAGCTGAGCCATATCGGGAAGAACGGCAGGGCTATGCCGTTGACGAGCATCGGGGCGCAGAAGACGATCGCAGTTCGCAGGACGAAATGGCGCGGCGGAGCACCGATCGCGACCATGCCGTGAGGCGCGTTCATGATGGGAAACCTGTCAAAAGGAACGGTGCAGGATTATCACGCCGACAGGCGCCCGCCAATCCGCGATTTTTTACTGTCCCGATGGCGAGCGCGCGCGCTCCGCCAGGCCGCCACGCGCGTGGAAAGCGCTCAGGCGGCTTCCTGCGCCTTGTCGCTCAAGGCCGCCTTTTCGGCCTGCCGCGGCAGCGCCGCGACCGCCGCCGCTCGGGCGGCCGGCATTTGCCAGGTGATCAGCTCCATCGTGCCGTCCCAATGCTCGACGACGGCCGTGCAGCTCTCGACCCAATCGCCAGTATTGATGTAGCGGATCCCGTCGATGTCCTCGATCACGGCGTGGTGGATGTGGCCGCAGATCACGCCGTCTGCGCCGTGCTTGCGGGCTTCCTCCGCCACCACATTCTGGAAGGCGCCGATGAAGTTCACCGCATGCTTCACCTGCAGCTTCGCCCAGGCCGAGAAGGACCAGTAAGGCAGTCCGAGCCGCCGGCGGATCGCCGCGAGCGCGATATTGACGACGATGGCTGCGTCATATGCCCAGTCGCCAAGATAGGCGAGCAGGCGGGCATTGCGCACGACGACATCGAACTCGTCGCCGTGCAGCACCAGGTACCGCTTGCCGTCGGCCGCCTCGTGAACAATCTGCCTGGCGACTTCGATGCCGCCGAAATGGACACCCGGAAAATCGCGCAGGAATTCGTCATGGTTGCCGGGGATGTAAACGATGCGAGCGCCCTTGCGCGCCTTGCGCAAAAGCTTCTGCACGACGTCGTTGCAGTTTTGCGGCCAGTACCAGCTTCGCTTCAGCCGCCAGCCGTCGACGATGTCGCCGACAAGAACGATGGTCGCCGCCTCGTGGCAGCGCAGGAAATCGAGGAGGAAGTCGGTCTTTGCCGCCTTCGAACCGAGATGAACGTCCGACAGGAACAGGGTTCTCACGCGGCGGACGTTCGATGCTGCGTTGTGGACTGTCATGGTCTGCACTCCGGCAATCGGGCTCGAGCGGGCGTATGCCGCATGCACGCTCAAAACCAGACTCGTGTTGCAGCAGCATGACAGCGCCCTGCCGCCTTGCAGCTATCCGCCGGTTTTGCAGGACTGACGGTTCCGATCCGCCGATTGAGGCCCATGCGGCGGGATTGGCGGTTGCAAGGAACGGCAATTGGCGCTTTATGACATGGGCGCGCTTCGCTCAGCTCACCAGGGGCAGCAGAAGAGACGCGGCAGGATTGGACTTGGCAGGATGACGATGACCACTGGCGACAAATCGAAGACGAAACCCACTCCGGCAAGCGGAGACATCGATCAGCAGGCCCTCTTCTTCCACCGCCATCCCCGCCCCGGCAAGCTCGAAATCCAGCCGACCAAGCCGCTCGGCAACCAGCGCGACCTCGCGCTCGCCTATTCGCCGGGCGTCGCAGCGCCCTGTCTCGCGATCCGCGACAATCCGGAAATGGCGGCCGAATACACCGCGCGTTCCAACCTCGTCGCGGTGATTTCGAACGGCACCGCCGTCCTCGGCCTCGGCAATATCGGCCCGCTCGCCTCCAAGCCCGTCATGGAAGGCAAGGCGGTCCTGTTCAAGAAATTCGCCGGCATCGACGTCTTCGACATCGAGATCGATGCGGCGACGGTCGACGAGATGGTGAACGTGGTCTCCGCGCTGGAACCGACGTTCGGCGGCATCAACCTGGAGGACATCAAGGCGCCCGAATGCTTCGAGGTCGAGCGCCGGCTGCGCGAGAAGATGGACATTCCCGTCTTCCACGACGACCAGCACGGCACCGCCATCATCGTCGCCGCCGCGATCCTCAATGGCCTCGAACTGGCCGGCAAGGATATTTCCAAGGCAAAGATCGTCGCCTCCGGCGCCGGCGCTGCCGCACTCGCCTGCCTCAACCTGCTCGTCATCCTCGGTGCGAAGGTCGAGAACATCTGGGTCCACGACATCGAAGGCGTCGTCTACAAGGGCCGCGAGGTCCTGATGGACCAGTGGAAGTCCGTCTATGCGCAGGAAACCGACAAGCGCAGCCTTTCGGAGACGATCGACGACGCCGACGTCTTCCTCGGCCTGTCCGCGGCCGGCGTACTGAAGCCGGAGCTTCTGGCCCGCATGGCCGAGAAGCCTCTGATCATGGCACTCGCCAACCCGACGCCTGAAATCATGCCCGAGGAAGCGCGCGCGGCCCGTCCCGACGCGATGATCTGCACCGGCCGCTCCGACTTCCCCAACCAGGTCAACAACGTCCTCTGCTTCCCCTACATCTTCCGCGGCGCGCTCGATTGCGGCGCACGCACGATCAACGAGGAAATGAAGATGGCGGCGGTCCGCGCGATCGCAGCCCTTGCCCGCGAGGAAGTCTCCGACGTCGCCGCCCGCGCCTATTCCGGCGAGACCCCGGTCTTCGGCCCGAATTACCTGATCCCTTCGCCGTTCGACCAGCGGCTGATCCTGCGTATTGCGCCCGCCGTCGCACGGGCCGCGGCCGAAAGCGGGGTCGCGACCCGGCCGATCACCGATTTCGACGCCTATCTTGACCAGCTGAACCGCTTCGTCTGGCGCTCCGGCTTCATCATGAAGCCGATCTTCGTCGCTGCGAAGAACGCCGACAAGAAGCGGGTGATCTTCGCCGAAGGCGAGGATGAACGGGTGCTGCGGGCAGCCCAGGTGCTGCTCGAGGAAGGCACCGCGAACCCGATCCTGATCGGCCGTCCGCAGATCATCGAGACGCGGCTGAAACGTTACGGCCTGCGCATCCGCCCGGGTGCCGACTTCGAGGTCATCAACCCCGAAGACGACCCGCGCTACCGCGAGTATGTCGACGACTACTTCAAGCTCGTAGGACGCCAGGGCGTGATCCCGGAAGCGGCGCGCACCATCGTGCGCACCAACCAGACGGTGATCGGCGCGCTCGCCGTGCGCCGCGGCGAGGCCGATGCACTGATCTGCGGCGTCGAGGGACGCTACGCCAAGCACCTGCGCGACGTCCGCCAGATCATCGGCCTGCGTGAGGGCGTCACGGACTTCTCGGCCCTCAGCCTGTTGATCTCCCAGCGCGGCGCGACCTTCTTCACCGACACCTACGTCAGCTTCGACCCCTCGGCCGAGGAAGTGGCGCAGATGACGGTGATGGCGGCCAAGGAAATCCGCCGCTTCGGCATCACCCCGCGCGCGGCGCTGGTCTCGCATTCCAATTTCGGTTCCCGCGATTCCGTCAGCGCCTTCAAGATGCGCAAGGCCATGACAATCGTCCGCGAGACGGCGCCGGACCTGGAGGCGGACGGAGAGATGCACGGCGATTCGGCGATCTCCGAGGCGCTGCGCCAGCGCGTCATGCCGGGAAGCACTTTGACCGGCGAGGCCAACCTGCTCGTCTTCCCGAACCTGGACGCAGCCAACATCACGCTGGGCGTGCTGAAGACCATGACCGACGGCCTGCATGTCGGCCCGATCCTCTTGGGTGCGGCGATGCCCGCCCACATCCTTTCGCCGTCGGTGACCTCCCGCGGGGTCGTCAACATGGCAGCCCTCGCCGTCGTCGAGGCATCCTATCCGGCCTGACCATCGTATTCGGCTCCGAGCAAAAGGCGCGCCCGCACGGACGCGCCTTTTTTTATTTTCGCCGCCAGTTGCTCAGGACGCGACTTGCGGCGTTGGCATCTCGGCAACGTCCGAAGCCGCGGAGCGGGCCGGTGCGTTTTGCTCCCACCAGTCGGAGATGGCGTCGATCAGCGGCACCAGCGCCAGTCCCGCCGGCGTCAGGTCGTATTCCACGCGCAGCGGATAGCCCTCGAATGCCGTCCGCTGTACGACACCCGCCGCCTCCAGCTTGCGCAGTTCCAGGGTCAGAATGCGGTGCGAGACTGTCGGATTGTCGCGACGCAGGTCTGCGAAGCGCTTGGTGCCGTCCTTCAGGTAGTAGACCAGCAGGGTCGGCCACCGGCCGCTCAGCACCTGCATGACCTCTTCGATCGGACAGCGCGAGACGAGATCCTTCATGACATTCTCCGGCATGGTGACAAAAAGGTGCGTAATTTACATGGGGAATGGCGCGGTATAGGTCCAGTGTCGCTGCGCAGCGTGATCGACAGAAATCACGGAGAAAGACATTGGAACCGATCCTTATTTACGGCTTCCCCGCCGGAAGCTCCATGGGACTCGTCGCCGCGCTCGAATGGCTCGGCAAACCCTATCGCCTCTGCCGCGTCGACATGCTCGGCGAAATGCGCGATCCGTCGTATGCCCGCATCAACGGCCGGCACGAGACGCCCGTGCTGGTGACCGACGACGGCCGCGTCGTCACTGAAACGATGGCGATCGCTCACTGGCTGGCGGCGCGAGACGACGAGCGCCGCATAAGCTTCGCACCGCGCTCGCAGGAAGCAGACCGCATGGTCCAGTTGATGGCGTTCATCAACACCGGCTTCACCGGTGCCTTCGGTCCGCTCTGGACTGCGTTGGAACTGGACCGGCCCGAGCCGGCCTACGAGGCGGCATTGCGCCGCTTCGGCCGGGAGGCGGCGCTGCAGCGGCACGACAAGCTGGAGGCGATGATCGGCAACACGCCCTACCTCGTCGGCGACCGGCCGACCCTCGCGGACGGCGTCTTCGTCGGCGTCGCCCGCTGGCTCGATGTCCACCAGGTGGCGTCCCCGGATCGCTGGCCGAAGCTTGCCGCTCTTCGGCGCCGGCTCGAGCACGATCCCGCCGTCCGCTACGCCATTGCGCTGGAAAAGGGCGAGACGCCGGAAGGCTCCGGCGCCTGCCGCGGCCACGTGGCGCTGCGCGATATCATCGACCGCTACGGCGACTGAGGCGAACGCCCGGGTCGCATCGCCCGTCCCAAGGCGCTCACCGTCGTCGTCACGCCCTGCCAGGCCCGGTGCCTGGCGGGGCCGCCCGTCTCAGCCGTCCACCGCTTCCACGGCTCGCACCCGGATCTTTCCGATGCTGCGCTTGTCGAGCGAGACGATTTCGAACTCGAGGCCGTCGACCAGGAGCCTCTCGCCGGCAACAGGCAAGTGCGCAAGCTGCGTCATGACGAAGCCGCCGAGCGTGGAATAGCGGTTGGCGTCGTCCACCAGATCGTGGCCGATGGCGCTGCTGAACTGGCGGATATCGATGAAGCCTTCGGTCAGCCAGCTGCCGTCTTCCTGCTGCTCGAACGTGGCGGCCTCTTCGCCCATATCCGGAAACTCGCCAGCGATCGCCTCCAGAACGTCGGTCGGCGTGGCGATGCCCTCGAGCGAGCCGTGCTCGTCGACGATCATCGCCATCTGGACCGGCGAACGGCGAAGCTGTTCCATTACCTTCAGCACGTCGGTGGTCTCGTGGACGATCACCGGCTGGCGCGCGACGCGCGCCCAGTCGATCGACTTGCCGTCGATCAGCGCATTGAGCAGTTCCTTGGTGATCGCCACGCCGACGAACTCGTCCACCGTGTCGCGCGCCAGGATGACGCGGCTGTGCGTCAGCTTGCGGATGGCGGCATTCAGATCCTCGGGATCGTCGTTCAGGTCGAGCCATTCCACCTCGGTTCTCGGGGACATGATCGAGCTGACCGGACGGTCGCCAAGATCGAGCACGCCGCGGATCATCTCCTTCTCTTCCGGCTTGAAGAGGGCGCCCTGCGCCGCCTGTTCGGCCATGACGTCGGCGGCCTCGCCAAGCGTCTCGTCCCCGACGCGTCCGCCGAGAAGCCGCAGCACCGCCTCTGACGTGCGCTCGCGCAGGTCGCCCGTCGTGATGCGCTTCTCGCGGTTGTGGCGGCCGAGCTGGTTTGCGGCCTCGATCAGAACCGAGAAGCCGATCGCGGCATAGAGGTAACCCTTCGGAATGTGGAACCCGAAGCCCTCGACGACGAGGCTGAAGCCGATCATCAGCAGGAAGCCCAGGCAGAGGATCACGACCGTCGGATGCTTGGACACGAAAGCCATCAGCGGCTTGGACGCCAGCATCATCACGGCCATGGCCACGCAGACGGCGGTCACCATCACCCAGAGATTGTTGACCATGCCGACTGCCGTGATCACGCTGTCCAGCGAGAAGACCGCGTCCAGCACGACGATCTGGATGATGACCTGCCAGAAGACGGCGTGCACGACCTTGCCGTCCTTCGGCTTGTGCGCGCCCTCCAGCCGTTCGTGCAGTTCCATCGTTCCCTTGGCGAGCAGGAACACGCCGCCGAGAATCAGTATGATGTCGCGTCCGGAGAACGAAAAACCGCCGACGGCGAAGAGCGGCTGCGTCAGCGTCACGATCCACGAGATCGAGAACAGCAGCGCCACGCGCATGGCCAGCGCCAGCGAAAGCCCCAGCATCCTCGCCTTGTTGCGCTGGTGCGGCGGCAGCTTGTCGGCAAGGATCGCGATGAAGACGAGGTTGTCGATGCCAAGCACGACTTCAAGGACGATGAGGGTAACGAGGCCGATCCAGATGTTCGGATCTGCGAGGATTTCCATGATGAGACCTGTCAGAAGATAACGGTAAAACGCCGAAAGCCCCGGACGGATGATCCAGGGTCTATGGCGCGCTGAAGGAAATGAATTGAACTGTAGTTTCGCTGGCATCGCAGAAACGATGCCAGCCCGGATCGGTATCGACTTTCGCTGGTACTGTCGCCTTCGTCAGGCATGGCTGTCTTTGCTTCCGTTCCGGCCAAACAATTCGGTCGGACGCGCTGATAGCACGATCGCGGCGAACGGAAAAGCGCAGGCGGCGTCTTTTTGACACGCTGCCGGATGAACAAAACTTGATGAACCCGTCCTGCGGGCCGCCGCGCTGCGGGAACGCAGACGGCGCCGCCCGCCCGGAACCGGCATCACGAACCGGGCTGCTTCAGCCGCTTCGACCATTCGCCTGCTTTGCCGAGACCCGCAGGCACCCAGGGCGAACCCTTCAGGCCGAGCTTGCCCCGCAGCCCCATGGCGCCGATGATCAGGCGGTTCATCTGCGACTTGATGAACGGCAGCGAAGCAATGTGCAGGCCGGTGAAGGGGAGGAACGGATTGCGTCGCAGCGAGCCGTAGATCTCGATGCGGGTTGTCTGCTTGTAGCTCGGGCAACGGGCGTGGAAGCCGTGCGTGTCGGCGACGATCAGCGTGTTGGCCTTCACCACCATCTTGACCGGCTGGCCGTAGCCGAGCGCCGTCAGTTCTTGCGGCATGATGCGCAGCGAGCCGCGGGCGGAATACTTGTTCTCGATCGTATCGGCGCTCTCGCTGATGCGCTGCTCCCAGGCAAGCCGCTGCGGCGTGACCTTGTGCGAGCCGGGCACGTAGGAGAACGGCCCGTCCTCCTCGCCGACGTCCTTCAGGAACAGCCAGGCCTTGGCGGTCGGCTGGAAGGTGTCGCTGTGGAGTGCAGTCTGCGGATCGGCGGAACTTTCGTTCGACGGGGTCGAGGCAAGCGCCATCACCACCTGCACGACGAGAAGAGGCTGGCCGTCGCTCGAGGAAACGTAGCGCAGGAGGTTGCTCATGCGCGGATCGTTACGGGCAGCCTTGAAGCCCGGCAGGCGCTCAAGGTCGCTGTCGTCGATCAGGGCCCGGCGCGTGACCGTGGTACCCTGCAGCATGTCGTAACGGTCGAAATCACTGTTTTCCAGTTCGGACGTGACCTTCGAGAACACCTCCGGCGGCAGGAAATTCTCGATCTTGACGAAGCCGTTTTCGTCATACTCCCGGCGCTGCTCCGGTGTGACCAGCCCCGCCAGCGACTTTCGCCGCCAGTCGGCCATGTCCATGGCGAGCGACACGCGCTTTGCGTGCAGCCCCATACGGTTCAGCGTCTTGCTGCCAATGATCGGGTTGTCCGCGAAAGACTTGGCGCCCGAGGCAAGCTGGAGGGCATAGAACGGGCTCAGCAGAACGGAAGAAAGGCGCATGCAAAACCTGCTTTTGCTGATGATCTGAAGAAACCGGCGAAATCGGCTGCGCAGATGCAGACGCCACGCGCAGGATCAGCCGGTCCGGCTGCTTTTTGCTACACCATGGGCAGGGCGATAGCAATTCTGGCACCGGAAACATGAGTTGGGAAATCATCTATTTTGACATTCGTCATGCCGGTTAATCACATTTCCAGGAGCGCGTTGCGCAAACAGGAGAGCCACCTATGATCGAAGCATGTTCGCGCCCTGGCTCGGCTACAGAGACGAAAAAGGAACAGTTCAAGTGCCCGCTTGGCTCCGCCGCTCGAAAATCCTGGCAGCCGCCGTCGTGCTGTCATGCGTTTCGCTGCCGGCTGCGGCGTCGGAGATTTGCGCCAAATTGCAGGCCCGCCTGGCGAGCGTGCCCGTGACTGCGGATGCTCAGGACCGCACGCAGGTCTATTCCAGCGCGATCAGCCGCCAGAACCTCGAACTGCGCAAGGCGCGCTCCGACCTGCGCCAGCTCGGCTGCAGTGGCGGCAGCATTACTGTCTACGGCTCGTCCGGAGGCGGCGAATGCGCCGCGATCACCGCCTCCGTCAGCGAGATGGAGCGCAACCTGCAAATCCTGGAAAAGAAGCGAAGCGAAGCATCCTTTGTCGCCGACGACCGTGCCCTCCGCATGCGGATCCTGTCAGAGATGTCCCAGAACGGCTGCGACACCACCGCATCCATCGAATTGGGGACAACGGATGACAGGGATGCCGTGGCGACCGGAGCAGGAGAAAGGGACGCCGACACGCGGCGCAACGCGCCCACCACCTTCAGCAATGCCGCCGGGGCCGCCATGCCGGTTGGTGCACCATCCGGTGGAGCGCTGAGAACGGTCTGCGTCAGGACCTGCGACGGTGGCTTCTTCCCCGTATCCTCCTCTGCCTCGCCGATCGATTTCCGCCGCGACCAGCGCGCCTGCGCGGCAATGTGCCCGCAGACGGAAACGGAACTCTTCTACCAGCCGCTCGAATCGCCCGACAGCCGCGATATGGTGTCCACCGTTACCGGCCAGCCCTATTCCGCCCTGCCCAATGCGTTTGCCTATCAGAGCCGCGACCTTTCCGGGGATAGCAGCTGCGGCTGCGACCTCGGCGCCTACCATCGCAAGATGAGCGTGACGGATCCGTCCTCCCCGAACGGTAGCGGCGGCGGAAGCGCGTCCGGCACAACGCGGCAGGATGTCGGGTCGGTCACCACGATCCGTATCCATCCCGTCGCCAAGGCTCCCGAGCAGGCAAAGGCCGCCGAGGAGCGTCCCTACGATCCGGAGGAGAGGAAGGTTCGCATCGTTGGCCCAATCTTCCTGCCGAACGACCAGCCGGCGCTCGATCTGCGTCATCCCGCCGGCTCCGACTGAAGCATGCCGCGCGAAAGTCCTTTCGAAGCCGGATTAATCCGCCCTATGGATCACGGCTTCCTGAAGCAGCGTTCGCAACTCCTGCGCGGCCGTTGTCATCGCCTCGGGCTTGGCGTGGACCGCAAGTTCAATCGTTCCAAGCTCGGGCAGGCCCGCTTTGCCAGCATCGAGCACATGGAGATGCGCAGGCTTCCCTTCGGCCGTGCGCGCGGTCACACCAAGGCCCGCCGTTACGGCCGCCCAAATGCCCGCCAAACTAGGGCTGGCAAAGGCATGTCGCCATTCAATGCCTTGGGCTTCCATCGCGTTGACAGCAGCCTTGCGGAATTCACAAGGCGCGTCGAACGCGATAAGCGGCAGAGCTGCCTTCGGATCGCGCTGGAAGCTCTCCGGGCCGATCCAGACTATTTTCCTCTTGGCGACCACGTCGCACTGGGGACTGTCCAGGCGCCCCCACGTCAGCGCGAAATCGAGCTTTCCCGCTTGCACAGCCTCCAGCAGCGCCGAGCCGCGTTCGACGCGCGCTTCAACCCGAACTTTGGGATGCGCCCGCTCATAGCGGGCGAGCAAGCCGGGTAACCACGTTTCGGCAAAATCCTGCGGCAGCCCTACGCGCACCCATCCTTCAAGCTCGGCCAATCCGCGCAGCACTGTACGGGCTTCGTCATTGAGGTCGAGAATGCGACGGGCATAGCCGATGAGGATTTCGCCCGCCTCCGTCATGACAAGGCCCCGACCCTGTTTGTGGACGAGCGGCTGACCAATCTGATTTTCCAGCTTGCGCAGTTGCAGACTGATGGCCGAAGGGGAACGACCGAGACGATCGGCCGCCTTGGCGAAGCTCCCGAGGTCGATTCCGGTAACGAAGGTGCGCAGCACATCCATGTCGATGTTGACGAGACCCGTCATTGAGTTTTCCAAAACAGTCGATTTAAAACTACGAGATATTCCGAATGAATGTGTGATGCGATGATGCGCCGGTCAAGCAAAAGATCGGGAGCAATCACAATGCCCTTCGTGCATATCCGTATCGCCGGTGGCGACTTTGCCGCCGCTCAGGTTCAACAGCTTCAGACCGTGGTGACACAGTTGATGGCGGAGATCATGGGAAAGAAGGCCGATTTGACCGCCGTGCTGGTGGAGCACACGGCCGATACACTTTGGAGCATCGGCGGTGAGCCAGTCAGCGTTGCCGCCCATCTCGACGTGAAGGTGACGGCCGGGACGAATACCCCGGAGGAAAAGGCGGCATTCGTTGCAGCGGCTAGCCAGCTTTTCAAGGACACACTCGGCCCGAACTTGCCCCTGGCGACCTATGTTGTCGTGCATGAGATCGAGGCAAATGCGTGGGGCTATGACGGCCGCACGCAGCAGGCACGCCGGGCCAGTGCGCCCGTTGCGCCTCGATCCGTCGAGCGCGCAATTGCACCACGCTCGGCCTTGTCGGACACGCTGATGGCTGTTGTTCGCTTGCTCACCTTCAGCCGGGAGCGACGTAGACTGTCGTAGAACTCCCTCCTGGCGCGACAAGCTTCAAGCGCTTCGAACGGGCCTAACCCTGCTGCCCCCAGCGGTCCGCATGGACGAGTTCTTCCAGCGGCAGCCGCTGCCGCCAGCCTTTGACAGCCAGTTCCGGCTCCTCGTAGAGCGCGTCGACATAGCCGAGGCAGAGCCACGCCACGATCTCGATCCGATCGGGAATGCCGAGCAGCGCGCGGATGTCGTCTTCGTGAAAGATGCTGACCCACCCGACGCCAACCCCTTCGGCACGCGCGGCAAGCCACAGGTTCTGCACGGCACATACCGTCGAATAGACGTCCATCCGCGGATTGTGCGTGCGCCCCAGCACGACGCTGCCGGCCCGGTCCGGATCGCAGGTGACACAGAGACTGACCGGCGCCTTGAGGATGCCCTCCAGCTTGAGCGAGCGGTAAAGCTCCTGCCGCTCGCCCTCAAAGAGGTCGGCAGCCTCGGCATTGGCCCGCTGGAACGCCTGGTGCGCGCCCGCCTTGACCACGGCGTCGCGGATGACGACGAAGCTCCAGGGCTGCATGAAACCGACCGAAGGCGCGTTGTGGGCGGCCTGCAGAAGCCGGCGCAGCACCGGCTCGGGAATGGGGTCCGGGAGAAACTGATCGCGAACGTCGCGGCGCGTTTCGATGGCGCGATAGACCGCAGCCTTCTCGGCGGGCGAAAACGGGTGCGCGGGGGCCTGTTCGCCCCGCCTGGAAGGTCGCATCGTCATCTCCCCAACAATGCCTTCGACCGTCCGCCGTCCGCGCGGGCAGGCCCATCTCGCCAGGCCGGTCTTCTGACTTCGGTTCAACCGGCAAAGCCAGCCTTCCCGGCCCGAAAGCCAGTGGCATTAAGCGGAAGGATGCCTTCCCGACCTTGCCGTCCCCGTCACAGCGTTGGGCACGTTCCGGATTCGGGCGCCGCCCCCACCGGATTCCCGATTCTCCCCGCGCATGACGCGAGGCACCTGGCGGCGCCATTTGCCCATAGCCGGGCGATCTGCGCAAGCCCGTCCGCGGCTCAGCGATGTCGCAAACGACGCAAGCCGTCTTCCTTCAAGCGGCCCGGGTATCGGTATCCGGATCGTCCTTGGCGAATTCCGCCCCGGCGAAGATCGCGCGATTGCGGCCTCCCTTCTTCGCCTCGTAGAGGGCGTGGTCCGCCATCTGCATGATCCCGTCCAGCGATCGACCGTGCTCGGGGAAGCTTGCAGCGCCGGCGCTTCCGCCGACGCCGAGAAGCTGCCCGGCAAAGGGGATCGGCACCTGTGCGTCGCGCACAAGCGTCTGTGCCAGCGCAAGGATCGCTGCCGGATCGCCTTCGCCCGGGATCACCACAGCGAACTCGTCGCCACCGAGCCGCGCAAGCGTGCCGCGGGCGCCGATTCTCGTCCGGAAGCGATCCGTGATCGCCCTCAGCACCGCATCTCCGGCGGCATGACCGTGGCTGTCGTTCACCTGCTTGAACCGGTCCAGATCCACGGCGATGACGGCGAAGGGCGCGATCGCCTTCGCCGTCAGACCGCGGACGATTTCTTCGAAGCCGGACCGGTTGAGGGCGCCTGTCAGGGCGTCGTGTCGGGCGAGGCAGGCGTTGCGCGCCTCGCTCCGCTCCAGCGCCCGCACAAGCGAAGAGAACTTCCAGGCAACAAAGCCCATGACGGCGACGAAGATCGCCACCAGTGCTGCAATCTGGGGGACCGCCATCGTCCAGACGAACGAGCCGGGCCGGTTCGGACGCCAGGACGCCACCATCGGATTGAACGAATCGCCGCCGACGCCGGTGGTCAGCAGGTCGTCGTCCACAAGCGTGATCGGCGAGAAGCCGAGATCGGTCAGCCCCAGCCGCTGCTGAGACCGCAGAAGCATCTCCGCCGTCATCGGCTTGACCGTGACCATCAGGACCGGCGTCTTGCGATGATCGGGAATGAAGAGCCGTCGCGGCACCACTGCCTGCACCACGACGATACTCATGGTTCCCTCGATCATGCGCATGCCGGTCACGCTGATCGTGGGGATGGACGGCGAGAGAAGGTCGTCGGAGGCTTTCTGTGTCTCGATGAGCCAGCCGTCGCGCGTGCGCTGCAGCGCTTCGTAGTAGCTTGCCTCTGCCCGCTTCGTCAGGTCGATGATCCAGTAAAGCAGGTTGCCAGAGGTCTCGGCCTCTACGACGCGCCCGTCCCTCATCGCAAATACCGGTCCACCGGCGCTAGTGGCAAACACCATCCACGAGAATCCGGAATCTGCTCGAATGAGATGGCGCAGGTCGCGCCGGACGAATTCTTCGCTGATCGTTCCGGTACCAAGCTCGTCGAAGCTCTTGTCCCAGAATGAGATTCCGCTCTGGTAGAGCACCACCTGTTCTATCTGGTGACGGAACTCGTTCTTGACGAGCGTCTTTTCGGTGGTCGCGACGAAGTCGTTTGCCCGCCGGACAGAATAGTCCAGCACCATGAAATTGGCGCAGGCGAAAAGCGCGACGATCGCGACAGCCGCGATGCCGATCGTAATCTTCATCCGTCTGCGGCGCTGAGCCCCCAGCTCAATCACCAGATCCGACTTGCCAATCCCGGCCGACATGCGCGCTCATTCTGCCGCGTTTCGTTCTTCTTGGCCGGAGAGTAGCGGGGAAGGCGGAATATTCGCTTAAGCAGGCTGGTATTCAAAACGTTAAGGCCGGCGCCGACCGGCGCGCTTCACGGCGAGTAGCGCACGTAGGCGAAGGCGGATCCGTCCGGTGACCAGTTCGGAACGTTCATCGTCCCCTGCCCGCCGAAAAGTTCGAACAGTTCGCGTGCATTGCCGCCGTCCGCATCCATCAGTCGCAGGCGGACATTATGGTCGCGAGGATGATCGACCACGTCGCCGTCATAGGACAGGACCAGCAGCGACTTTCCATCCGGCGAAGGATGGGGGAACCAGTCGCCATAGATGCTGTCGGTAATCCGCTGAAGGCCGCTTCCGTCGGGCCTGATCCGCCAGATCTGCATGCGCCCGGTCCGGCTGGAGTTGAAGTAAATCCACCCGTCAGAAGACCAGTCGGGCCCGTCGTTTCGCCCCTCGCCGAATGTGAGGCGCGTTTCCTCGCCGCCGGCGACCGGGATCGTGTAGATGTCGAAGACATCGTTGCGGATGCCGCAGTAGCAGACATGCGCCCCGTCCGGCGACCAGCCGTGCCAGTAGGACGGCAGCGCCTTGGTCACAAGGCGCGGCATGCCGCCTTCGGCCGGCAGCACGTAGACGGCCGACTTGCCGAACATCGTCTTGTCGGTGATGGCAAGCCACAGTCCGTCCGGCGAAGGACCATGATCGTTGTTGCAACGAATGGCGAACCCCGTGTCGATCGGCTCCGGTTCGCCCTCGTCGAGCCAGAGCCTGAACAGCACGCCGTCGGCGTTGACGATCAGATGGCTGCCGTCGGGCGCGAAGTTCGGCGCCTCGACAAGATCGTCCGTCTGCCAGACGATGTAGGTCTCCCCGGTTTCGATGTCATGGATCTCGACGGAGCTGCGCATCGCAAATCCTGTTCTTCAGCGGTCGCGGAACCGGTTGGTGATCGGATAGCGGCGGTCGCGACCGAAGTTCTTCTTCGTGATCTTCACGCCCGGCGCGGACTGCCGGCGCTTGTATTCCGCGATGTAGAGCAGGTGCTCGACGCGATGTACGGTCGCCTCGTCATGCCCGCGCGCCACGATCTCCTCGGTGCCCATCTCGTTTTCCACCAGGCATTCGAGGATGTCATCCAGCACCGGATAGGGCGGCAGCGAATCCTGGTCGGTCTGGTTCGGCCGCAGCTCCGCGGAAGGAGCCTTGTCGATGATGTTCTTCGGAATAACCTCGCCGGAGGGACCGAGCGCGCCAGGCGGTACGACGGTGTTGCGCCACCGCGAAAGCGCGTAGACCTGCATCTTGTAAAGGTCCTTGATCGGGTTGAATCCGCCGTTCATGTCACCATAGAGCGTGGCATAGCCGACGGACATCTCCGACTTGTTGCCGGTCGTCACCACCATCGAGCCGAACTTGTTGGAGATCGCCATCAGGATCGTGCCGCGCGCCCGGCTCTGCAGGTTTTCTTCGGTGATCCCCGGCTCGGTGCCCTCGAACATGTCCGAAAGCGCCTCAATGAAGCCCGTCACCGGCGCCTCGATCGGCACGATGTCGTAACGGCACCCAAGCGCCCTGGCGCAGGCGGCCGCATCCGTCAGCGATTCCTGCGAGGTGTAGCGGTAAGGCAGCATGACGCAGCGCACGCGCTCCTCGCCGAGCGCATCGACCGCGATCGCCGCACAGATGGCCGAATCGATGCCGCCGGAAAGGCCGAGCACCACATTCTTGAAGCCGTTCTTGTTGACATAGTCACGAAAGCCCAGGACGCAGGCGCGGTAGTCCGCCTCCTCGCGTTCGGGAAGCTTGGACATCGGACCGCCGTCGCAATGCCAGACGCCGTCCACTTTCTTCCAGGTCACCAGCGCGACCGTTTCCTCGAACTGGCTCATCTGGAAGGCGAGCGTCTTGTCGGCATTGAGCCCGAAGCTCGCGCCGTCGAACACCAGTTCGTCCTGACCGCCGAGCTGGTTGGCGAAGACGAGCGGAAGCCCGGTCTCGATCACCTGCTTCAGCGCCACCTGGTGTCGCACCTCCACCTTGCCGCGGTAGTAGGGCGAACCGTTCGGCACCAGCAGGAGTTCGGCCCCGCTTTCGGCCAGCGTCTCGCAGACGCCGAGATCGTTCCAGATCTCCTCGCAGATCGGAATGCCGAGACGGACGCCGCGAAAATTCACCGGCCCCGGCATCGCCCCTTCGACAAAGACGCGCTTTTCGTCGAACTCGCCGTAGTTTGGCAGGTCGAGCTTGTCGCGCAGGACAAGGACCTTGCCGCCATCCAGGACGGCCACCGAATTGTGGCGTCCGGCCTCGCCCTGGCGGGGATACCCAACGATGACGCCGGGACCGCCATCGGCCGTGTCCGCGGCAAGTCCATCGACCGCCGCCTGGCAGGCCTTGAGAAAGGCAGGCTTGAGCACGAGGTCCTCCGGCGGGTAGCCGGAGATGAAAAGCTCCGTCAGAAGCAAAAGGTCGGCGCCCTGGCGCGCCGCATCCTCGCGGGCGGCCCGCGCCTTGGCCAGATTGCCGGCCACATCGCCCACCGTCGGATTGAGCTGCGCAACCGCGATGCGAAGTGTCGTCCTGTTGTTGTTCCCGGTCATTTCGATCCTCAAGCGTCTCGCCCGAACGCGTCGGGTCCGAATGCTCTTTAGAGGATGACGGGCCGTTTGAAAACGAAGGCTTTTCGATTGACGCCTTTGGCGGTGGCCACAGCGACGGACGGCCCGCCCGCCGAGGATGGACAGGTCACGGCGCTGTCTTCAGGTGCGCATTCATCCCCTGTTCAAGATGACAACGATATGACAGATAAGCGAAAATTTTGTGAAGTTTGGAGTAGCGTGTGAGATCTTCGACCTCTGCCGTAGCGGCCACAGCCGTCAAGGAAAACGTTTCCGTCGGCGTCGGCACGTCCACCCGCCTCGACGGGCTTTCGAAGACGTACGCATCACTTGCGCTGACGCTGCTATTTGCCGTCGTCAGCGTGGCGGTGGTTGAACTCATCACCCGCAAGTCGTTCGGCGACACGTTCACATTCCTCACGTCCGCCGCCCAGCCCGGCTGGACCACGTTCGGCCTCTTCTTCATCGCCTTTCTCGGCCTCGACGCCCTGATCGGCAGGCAGCACAAGGCCGTCCTGGTGCTGGCGCCGGCGGCCGTCCTGCTGGCCCTCATCTCCGAGCAGAAACAGATCTTCCTTACCGACCCGCTTTATCCGACCGACCTGCTCTTCGGCCGCCAGATCATGGAGCTGATGCCTGCGCTTGTGCGTGATCGCCCGATGACCGCGGTCGCCATCGTCGTCGGGTCGATCGCGGTCCTTGCAGCCCTCGTCTCGCTCTGGGTCTTCGCCTGGCGCCGTTTCCGCCCGCTGAGCCGCAAGGAACGGCTCGCCCGGCTTGCTGTCGCCCTGCCCCTCATCGTCGGCTTCGCCTCGATCATGGACTACAACCAGTATTTCTGGGTCCGTGACCGCCTGAAAGTCTCGCCAATCATGTGGGACCAGGCCGAGAACTACCGACACAACGGGTTCATGCTGGCTTTCGCGATCAACCTGCCGATGGCAAACGTCAAGGCGCCGGGCGGTTACTCTGCCGATGCCATCGACCAGATAAGCCAGGATCCGTTGCCGGCCGGCACGAGCCACCGCAGCAAGCCGGACGTGATCGTGATCATGAGCGAATCCCTGTGGGATCCGACGAAGCTCACCAGTCTCAAGGTGAGCCCCGATCCGATGCCGACGATCCGCAGGAATGCCGCGGGCGCGGTGTTCTCGCCGGAATTCGGCGGCCTGACCGCCAACGTCGAGTTCGAGGCGCTGACGGGTTTCTCGAATGCGTTTCTGCCCACCGGCAGCATCCCTTACCAGCAGTATGTGCGCGATCCGGTTCCCTCGCTCGCCACCTTCTTCCGCGGCGAAGGTTACACAGCGCGCGCCATCCATCCCTTCGCCGGCTGGTTCTGGAACCGGACATCCGTCTACAACTCCTTCGGCTTTCAGACTTTCAAGACCGAGGAGACGATGCCGCCGATGACCAAGCGCGGCATCTTCGCCTCCGACGAATCCCTGACCAAGGAGATCATGCGCCAGGCAGACGCGCAGGAAGACCCGTTCTTCTTCTTCGCCGTGACGCTGCAGGGTCACGGTCCCTATGAGGCGAGCCGCTACGCGAAGAATACGATCAAGATCGAGGGCGATCTTCCCTATGCGGACCGCCAGATGCTTGCAACCTATGCGCAGGGCGTCAAGGAGGCGGACGATAGCCTCAGGACGCTGATGAACTGGGCAAGGGAACGCGATCGCGAAACCATCATCGTGATGTTCGGTGATCACCTGCCGCCGCTCAATACCGTCTACACCTCGTCCGGCTACATGAACGATATCACAGCGGCACGCCGCGCCTCCGTGGAGCAGATGAAGCGCGAGCACGAGACCCCGCTGCTGGTCTGGTCCAACAAGACCGGCGCCCGCAAAGATATCGGCTCGATCAGCCCGGCGCTGCTGCCCTACCATATCCTCAAGGAGGCGGGCTACGAGCACCCCTACTACACCGGCTTCCTCGGCCGCGTACAGGAGCGCTACGACGTCATCGACCGCTACCAGCTGATCCGCCACGACGGAAAGTCAGTCACCGACTGGTCGCGCAACAAGAAGATTGATCCGTTGATCCGTGATTACCGCTACCTGCAGCACGACATCATGTTCGGCAAGCGCCGCGGCCTGGAACGCTTCTTCCCCGCCCACGCGGATGTGGTCAGCGCCGGCTCGTAAGGGACCCGCACCACGCAGATTGCAGCAGAGACTGAGATCGAAGGGCCCGTGCGATAAGAGCGCGGGCCTTGTCCGTTGGGCACGGTGGAAAGTCCGCTTCCGACATTCAGGCAAGGTCTGCCTGTAACCTGCGCTTGAAGTTATCGTCGAACCAGAGATCTGAAGCGGCCGTACGGCAGGCACCGGCAAGAGGCTCGCCGCTGATTCTGCAGGCACCGGCTGCAAACGCAAAAAGGGCGGCAAAAGTGCCGCCCTCTTGGTCACATACAGGAGTTGGTCAGTTCGCGGCTGCCATCCCGAGGATCAGGCCCGTTGCGGCACTGATGAGCAGGAACTGGTTGTCCACCCGCACCCACTGTTCGCCGCGGCGCGGCTGATGCAGGTGATGACGCCTGTAGTCGCGAGCATTGATGATCTGCCGCCGCTCGGACCGCGTCAGCTTGTTGCCCTTGGTCCACCGGTGCTTCCTGGTCACTTCGCGGGTCCTGGTCTTCGTCGTGGTGGTGGTCGTGACAACCTTCCGTTCCACCTGATGCCCGCGTGCCGGCCCGCGATGATCCTGTGCCTGGGCCTGCGCCGCAGCCAGCGGTGTGACCAGAACCGAGGTGGCGATGAGAAGCGTGAGGAGCTTTTTCATGGGTGTTTCCTTTCGTCTTGACGGCCCGAAACTAAGGCGCGGCCGATGAACGGAAACTGAAACTTAAATTAAAGTTTCGTAATGATATCAGTATTTTATATATAAATAATAATGCAAATTACAAGGAAGGAAGCGCCGCCCGGCGAAACGACTGGACGGCGCCTCATTTCATCAGACCAGTTCGGCCGAGCGGGTCCAAAGGTTGATGTGCGCCTCGCGCGCGTAGCCGTCGATCGCCTTCAGTTCCTCGGCCGTGAAGTCCGCCTTCTCCAGCGCCTTCACGCAATCGACGATCTGCGGAGAACGGCTTGCGCCGATCAGCGCCGACGTGATGCGGCCGCCGCGGAGCACCCAGGCGATCGCCATCTGCGCCAGCGTCTGGCCGCGCGCCTGCGCGATGTCGTTCAGCTTGCGGACATTGTCGATCGTCTCCGGGCGGATGAAATCCTTCTTCAGGAAGTGGTTCTGCGCCGCGCGGCTATCTTCGGGAATGCCGCCGAGATACTTCGTCGTCAGCATGCCCTGCGCCAGCGGCGAGAAGACGATGGAGCCGATCCCGAGTTCTTCAAGCGTATCGACCAGCCCGTCGGTTTCGGTCCAGCGGTTGAGCATGGAGTAGCTCGGCTGGTGGATCAGGCACGGCGTGCCGAGATCCTTGAGGATCGCCGCCGCCTCGCGGGTGCGCTGCGAATTGTAGGAGGAGATGCCGACATAGAGCGCGCGGCCCGAGCGGACGATGTGGTCGAGCGCAGCACAGGTCTCCTCCAGCGGCGTCTCGGGATCGAAGCGGTGCGAATAGAAGATGTCGACATAGTCGAGCCCCATGCGCTTCAGACTCTGGTCGCAAGAGGCGATCAGGTACTTGCGGCTCCCCCACTCGCCATAGGGGCCGGGCCACATGTCGTAGCCGGCCTTCGACGAGATGATCAGCTCGTCGCGCAAACCGGCGAAATCGGTGCGCAGGATCTCGCCGAATGCGGTCTCTGCCGAACCGGGGGGCGGTCCGTAATTGTTGGCGAGGTCGAAATGGGTGATGCCGAGGTCGAAGGCGGTGCGGCACATGTCGACCTTTCGCTCATGCGGCGTGTCGCCGCCGAAATTGTGCCAGAGGCCGAGCGAAATGGCCGGGAGCTTCAGGCCGGAGCGTCCGAGGCGGTTGTACTTCATTGTTTCGTAGCGGTTTTCCGCCGGCTGCCAGGCCATGGCTGTCCTCCATTTCATGTATCGGGCGGGAATGGATACTCCCGCCCGCCCCGATCCTGCAAGTGGGCTGGCAAGTGGCAGGGCAAGTGGTCCGGCGCACCCACGCCTCCTTGCCGGGAGAAGGGTCGCAATCGCTGTGGATCACTTTTTCAGGCGGCATCCTCCGTGCCAGACACTGCGACATCCTCCCGCAGCAACGCCCGGGCCTCCTCAATCCCGAACGCCTCCGGCTGGGTGCAGGTGGTGACGATGTCGATCGCCCGTCCCTCTTCCGCCGAGCGCAGGATCGCCGTCAGAACGTCGATCGTGTGCAGCGAGCGGTCGAGCGAGCAGCGGTAGTCACGGCCCGTCGCCACCGCCTCCATCATGTCGGCAAGGCCGACGCCGCGGTAGTTGGCCTGCGTACCCCAGTCGAAGGCATAGTTCTTCGCCGTCAGCGGATGGTCCCACACCTCCACCGGCTTCGGTTCCCGATCCATGCCGGCCACCTCCACCTCACCGCCGAAGAAATTCGGATCCGGCACGAAGATTGCTCCGTCGGTGCCGTAGAGTTCCATGTTCTGGTGGCGATGGGCCCAGACGTCCCAGCTCGCCATCAGCGAGACCTGCGCGCCGCTTGCGAATTCGAGCACAGCATGGATGTTGGTCGCAACGATGACCGGAACACTCTCGCCCGTGCGAGGGCCTATGCCGATCGTCCGCTCCGTGCGCGCCCTGTTGGCCAGCGCCACGACGCGCTTCACCGGCCCGACGAGGTTGACGAGGTTGTTGACGTAGTACGGCCCCATGTCGAGGATCGGCCCGCCGCCGGGGGCGAAGAAGAAGTCCGGGTTGGGATGCCAGCTCTCCATGCCCGGTCCGAGCACGTGGGCGGTCCCCGACATGACCTTGCCGATCCGGCCGCTGTCGATCAGGTGCCGGGCAAACTGGTGCGACCCGCCGAGATATGTGTCGGGTGCGGATCCGACCTTCAGCCCCTTCGCATCGGCGGTCCGGCGCAGTTCTTCGCCCTGCTCCAGCGTCAGCACGAACGGCTTTTCCGAATAGACGTGCTTGCCCGCCTCCAGCGCCTGCTTCGACACGGGATAATGCGCCTCGGGAATCGTCAGGTTGACGACGACGTCGACCGCCGGATTGGCAAGCAGCGCCTCGATCTCCTGCGCCGGGACGCCGAACTCGTCGGATCGGGCCTTCGATGCCGCCGGATTGATGTCGGCGCAGGCGACTATCTTGAGGTTGCGGAAGAGCGGGATCAGCTTGAAGTAGGCGCCGGAAATGTTGCCGCAGCCGATGATGCCGACGCCGAATTCCCCCGTCCCTTTTTCCTTGTTCATGGTAGCCATCCTCAGAATGCCTTGATCGTTGCGATGGACCGGTCGGCAAGCCGCTTCAGGTCCTTCGGGTTGTCGTGCTCGACGATGAAGTATTTCGCCTTCGTGGCCGAAAGCGCCTTCATCAGTTCGCGCCAGGGCAGCGTGCCGTAGCCGACGTCCGCCCAGCCATCCTCGTCGGCGTTCTCGCCGGCGGGTGCTATGTCCTTGACGTGCACCGAGGTGATGCGGTCGGCATATTTTTCAATCCAGGCCAGCGGATCCGCTCCGCCGCGGACGATCCAGGCGATGTCCGCTTCCCAGGAGAGGTCGGGCCCGCCCGCGAAGATCTCGTCCTGCGGGAAGCTGCCGTCCGGCAGGGCGATGAACTCGAAGTCGTGGTTGTGCCAGCCGAAATCCAGCCCGGCCTTGCGATAGGGCACAGATGCCTTCTGCAGCCGCTCGCCGAAGGCGCGCCAGCCGCTCGCATCGGTCGGACGATCTTCCGGCATCAGATACGGGCAATAGATCGCCTGGATACCCAGCGTGCGGACGATCTCCAGCACGCGTTCCGGCTCCTCCTCCAGCATGTCGATGCCGAAATGGGCCGTCGGCATGGAGAGCCCGTTCCCGTCGAGATCGGCTTTGATCGCGGCGATTGCGGTACTATCGAGCGTGGCATAGAGCGCGCTGTAACCTTCGACCTGGCTGTAGCCCGCCTGCGAGACGACGCGGAACACCTCTGAAAAGGGCTGGAAGTTGCGGGCACTGTAAAGCTGGAAGCTTATTTTCTGCACGGGGCTTTCTCCTTGAAAGTTCTAAAGTGGCAGGTGACGAAGCTAGCCGCCGGACGACAGCGGCCCGGCGTGGCAGGAATGCAGGTCGAAGGCATGGAAGGAAGGAGCCGCCCCGTCGGCAATCGGTTCGGATGGCGTGAAGACGAGCGCCTTACGCTCGCCGGCGGTCAGGTCGAACACATTGTCGGACCAGCGGCCCGCGATACTGGCCTCCACCATCGCGTAAAGCGCCAGCCCGTGGGCAGCCGCTAACACATCGAAACTGCCATCGCTGCGCGGCGTTGCCTTCACGTTAAGCCCCGATGGCGCAAGGTCGAGGGTCTTGTAGGCCGCCGGTGCATGGTGGCCCTCGCCACGCATGCCGTTCGAGGCCTCGAAGCTCCAGAAGAGCAGCGTCCCATCCGGCAGGTCGACCGCATCGATCGACACCAGCGTTTCGGGCCGGTCCGTCCCGCAGGCGCCGGCAACCTTTCGCAGAATCCGGCGCTCCCCGGAAAGGCTGACGACATACGTCACGAGCGCAACCTCGACCGCCTCGGGCGTGTCGTTCACCACAGAGAGATCGATCCGCAGCCCGTCCTTGGAAGGAATGGCGGCGACCGCGACCGGCTGGAAGAACCGGCGCACCATGTAGTGCATCGCCTTCCAGCCACCGCCATGGTCGAGGCTCGACCAGGAGGCGACCGGCCAGGTGTCGTTCAGCTGCCAGTAAAGCGTGCCCATGCAATGCGGCTTGAGCGAGCGCCAGTATTCCACCGCGGTGCGGATCGCCAGCCCCTGCTGCACCTGACTGAGATAGACGAAGCCCGGAAAATCCTTAGGAAAGCGGAACGATCGGAACATCGTTGCAGCGATCCGCTCGTTGCCGCCGGCGTTTTTCTGGTGCCACTCCATCACCGGCGAGGCGATGTTCATGTCCCTTTCGCAGGCGAAGCGTCGGATCACCGGCATGGACGTGTAGGACTGGAAGCCGAACTCCGAGCAGAAGCGCGGACGGACGGTGCGGTAGTCCTCGAACGGCTTGTTCTCGTGCCAGACCGACCAGTAGTGCATGTCGCCGGAACCGTCCGCATGCCAGGCGTCGCCGAAGTCGAGATAGCCCGAAGCCGGGCTCGATGGCCACCAGATCGCCCCCGGCGCCGCCTTCTTCATCGCAAGTTCGATCGTCCTGTTCAGCCGGTCATAGGAGACGAGATAGCGGTCGCGGTCGCGGCGCGAGACGTCGAACCAGGTCAGCGCGCCGACGAGCTCGTTGTCGCCGCACCACAGCACGATCGAGGGGTGCGAGGACAGCCGCCGCACCTGGTAGTCCACCTCAGCCGTGACGTTGTCGAGGAACTCCAGTGTCGAGGGATAGAGGTTGCAGGCGAACATGAAGTCCTGCCAGACCATCAGCCCCATCTCGTCGCAGAGATCGTAGAACCAGTCCGGCTCGTAGAACCCGCCGCCCCAGACGCGGATCATGTTCATGTTGGCGTCGACTGCCGATTGCAGCAGGTCGCGCACGCCCTCCTTCGTCACGCGCGAGAACAGCGCGTCGGCGGGGATCCAGTTGGCGCCGCGGCAGAAGATCTCGCGCCCGTTGATCCGCAGCGCGAAGCGGCTTCCCGCCTCGTCGCGATCGGTCAGAAGCTCGACCCGCCGGAAGCCAACGCTGCGCGTCACGCTCTCCGTCGGAGTCTCCACTGTAACCTGTGATACCGCCTGCTGGCCGTGGCCGGCCGGCCACCAAAAGTCCGGCTCGTCCACGTGGAAGAGATGCGTCAGCACCGTCTCGCCGGCATTCACGCCGATGTCGAGCCGCACGCGCTCGCCGTCGAGCGAGAAATGCACCGGCAGGATGCCCGGCTCCTCGGCGTGGAAGGTCGCGGTCACGTAGAGATCGACCGAACCGTCGGCGTGGTGGAACTGCCGCGTGGTGACATGCTCGATCCGGGCGATCTCGAGCTTGCGCAGCACGATCGGCGCATAGATGCCGAGCGGCGCGATGGCGAGATTCCAGTCCCAGCCGAAATGGCATTGCGGCTTGCGCAGCATGTTGCCATTGGCGATCGGCGAGTTGCCCTCGTGCCAGGGCACGAAGAAGGGCTGCTCCGCCTGCCGGGCCGCACCCGCCGCAATCGCAGAATGGATGACCACGCGGATGGTGTTCTCGCCGGACTTGAGCGCCTCGGTAACGTCCGGCCGGTAGCGCCGGAAGCAGTTGTCGGTGTCCTGCACCAGCACCCCGTTGACATAGACCGACGCCACCGTGTCGATGCTACCGATGTCGAGATACCAGGCCGCCTCCAGCATCTCCGGCTGAACGAGGAACGTCCGCTCCATCGCCCAGTCGGCCTCCGCGACCCAACGCACGTCGAGCTCGTTGCGGCCGACATAGGGGTCGGCGATGATTCCCGCCGCCATCAGCGCCGAATGAACGTCGCCGGGCACCCTCATGGAGGCTGCATGCGGGCCCTCCAGCATCGAGAGCTGCCAGGTGCCGCTGAGGTCAATGGCCGTGATGTCCTGTCGTGTCGTCATCGCTTCAGTCTCGAAAATCCTGCTTTCATCCATGATGGGGAGCGGAAGCTGCGTCCCCTTGGCGGCCGCCGCAGCCCACTCCAGCGCTCCCCCCGAGGGGAAAGGAAACATGCCCTAAACAGCGCCAACGTCTGCCGAGGCTGCCACACCCTCCCTTCTCCCCGCCTGCGGGGAGAAGGTGCCGGCAGGCGGATGAGGGGCTGGCACCCACATGCACCGCCCGGTTCGCCCCGCCCCGCCCCGCGAGCGCCCTCAGATTCGCTCCTCCGTCGCAGCGTCGAACAACGAGGCCAGCGACATGTCGAAGGAGAGCCGCACCTTCGTGCCCGGGCTGAAGCGCCGCGAACCCGCTGTCCGCACCGCCATGGTGTGCCCGGCGTTCTTGAGCCAGAGCAGGTTGTCCGCCCCCATCGGCTCCTCGATATCGACCACGGCCTCGTGCCTCTCGGCTGCAGCCACACCCGGCTCATCCACCTTCACATGCTCCGGGCGGACGCCGAGCACGACCCTGCGCCCGGGCAGCAGCGGCTCGCCCGTCCTGTAGCCGTCGAGCGAGAAGGTTACGCCCTCGGCAACGAACACCGGCTTGCCGTCCACAGCCGCTGCGATCTCGCCCTTCAGGAAATTCATCGACGGCGAACCGATGAAGCCGGCGACGAACATGTTCTTCGGCGCGTTGTAGATCGTGTTCGGATCGGCAAGCTGCTGGATGACCCCGCCCTTCATGATGGCGATGCGGTCGGCAAGCGTGAGCGCCTCGATCTGGTCGTGCGTCACATAGATCATGGTGTTCTTCAGCGACTGGTGCAGCCGCTTGATCTCCACGCGCAGCTCCGAGCGCAGCTTTGCGTCGAGGTTGGACAGCGGCTCGTCGAACAGGAAAACGTCGACGTCGCGGACCAGCGCCCGGCCAATCGCCACGCGCTGCCTCTGCCCGCCGGAAAGTTCAGACGGCTTGCGTTTCAGAAGCGGCCCTATCTGCAGGATCTCGGCTGCGCGCTTGACCCGCTTGTCGATCTCGGCCTGCGGCAACTTCGCCACCTTCAGGCCGAAGGAGAGGTTCTTCTCCACCGTCATCTGCGGATAGAGCGCGTAGGACTGGAACACCATGCCGATGCCGCGGTCCTTCGGCTCGTCCCAGGTGACATTGCGGCCGTTGATGAAGATCTGCCCGTCGGTGATGTCGAGCAGGCCGGCGATGCAATTGAGCAGGGTCGACTTGCCGCAGCCGGACGAGCCGAGCAGCACCAGAAATTCGCCCTCCTGGATGTCGAGGTTGAGCTGGTCGAGGACGGTGACCTGGCCGAAGCTGAGCCTGAGGTCTTTGACGGAAACGCTGGTCATGCGCTTAGCCTTTCACGGCGCCGGCGGCGATGCCGCGGACGAACAGCCGGCCGGAGACGAAGTAGACGAGGAGCGGAACAGCGCCCGTCAGGATCGTCGCGGCCATGTTGACGTTGTATTCCTTCACACCCTGGACGGAGTTGACGATGTTGTTGAGCTGCACCGTCATCGGGTAGTATTCGGGCCGTGTGAACACGACGCCCATCAGGAAGTCGTTCCAGATGCCTGTCACCTGCAGGATCATCGCCACGACGAAGATCGGCAGCGACATCGGCACCATGATCTTGAAGTAGATGCCCCAGAAGCCGGCGCCGTCGACGCGCGCGGCCTTGAACAGCTCCTCCGGCAACCCGGCGAAATAGTTGCGGAAGAGCAGCGTCAGGATCGGCATCCCGAAGATCGTGTGGACGATGATCAGCCCGTAGAGCGAGCCGTAGAGGCCAATCTCGCGCAGGATGATGACGATCGGATAGATCATCACCTGGTATGGGATGAAGGCGCCGACCACGAGGATGGTGAAGAAGGCGTCCGCCCCCTTGAACCGCCAGTTCGACAGCGCATAGCCGTTGACCGAGGCGATCGCGATCGAGACGACCGTCGAGGGCACGGTGATCAGCACCGAGTTCCAGAACCCGCGCGACAGCCCGTCGCAGTTCAGCCCCGTGCAGGCGCTCGACCACGCCTTCACCCAGGGCTCAAAGGTGACCTCCAGCGGCGGGGCGAAGATGTTGCCGAGCCGGATCTCCGGCATGCCCTTCAGCGAGGTCACGATCATCACGTAGAGCGGCAGGAGATAGTAGGCGGCGGCGACGAACAGCGTGCCGTAGACGATCACAGTGCGGGTCGAAAGCATGCGGCGCGGCTTGGCGCCCCTCGGCCCATCGGCCAGCCCGGTCATGGGTCCGGCCGTCGTTATCGACGCGGGCGCAGTCGCGGCAAGGTTGGTTTTCTTCAAGTGGCCTCGATCAGACACGCTTGCGCCCTCCCCCGAATTCCAGATAGGCCCAGGGCACGATGATGATCGCGACGGTGATCAGCATCATGGTGGAGGCGGCAAAGCCCTGGCCGAGGTTCTGCGCCTGGAACATGTAGTCGTAGACGTATTTCGCCGGCACCTCCGAGGCGATGCCCGGCCCGCCGCTGGTCTGGGCGACGACGAGGTCGTAGACGCGCACGATGCCGCTGGCGATGATGACGAGCGTGGTGACGAATACCGGCCGCATCATCGGGATGACGACGAACAGGTAGGTCTTCCACATCGGGATCCCGTCCACCCGCGAAGCCTTCCAGATGTCCTCGTCGATGCCGCGCAGACCGGCCAGCATCAGGCACATGACGAGCCCGGTGCCCTGCCAGAGCGCGGCGATCAGGATTCCGTAGATGACGATGCTGGAATTGTAGAGCGGATCGAAATCGAAGCCCGCCCAGCCCATGGCGCGCACCGCCGACTGGATGCCGTGCTCGGGATTGAGCAGCCACTGCCAGACGAGCCCGGTGACGATGAAGGACAGCGCGAAGGGATAGAGGAAGATCGTCCGGAAGGTGTTCTCGAAGCGGATCTTCTGATCCATCAGTGCCGCGAGGACGAAGCCGATCACCAGGCTGAAGACCAGCGAGAAGATGCCGTAGATCGCGAGATTCTCGATCGAGACCAGCCAGCGCGGCGTCGACCAGAGGCGCTCGTACTGATCGAGGCCGACGAATTTCAGCCGCGGCAGCAACTTCGAACTGGTGAACGAATAGACGACCGTCCACACCGTGCCGCCGAGAAAGATCACCACGGCGGTGAGCATCATCGGAACAGATGCGATCTTGGCGCTCAGGTTGCGCGTGAGACGGCTAGGCCGTCCGGCGCGCGCATTGCTCGACATGGGTTCTCCTCCCCTGCTGTCGTCTCCGCTGTACCGGCTTCCGACGGAAGCCGACCCGAACCGCCGGCTCCGTCCGGAGACCGGAGCCGGCGGCATCACCGCAAACAAACCGATCAGTCGGCCGTCGCGATGATTTCAACAAAGCGCTTCTGCGCATCGTCCGGGGTCATCGAAGGATTGGCGAAGAACTCGGAGAACAGGTCCTCCTTCTGCTTCTGGCTGTCGGCTGAAAGCAACTGGTCGGTCCATTGGATGACGTCGCCCTTGGCGAGGATGTCCAGACCCTTCTTCATGCAGTCGTTGGCGGCGGCGAGATCCACGTCGCCGCGTACCGGCAGCGAACCCTTCTTGAGGTTGAAGGCAACCTGCGCCTTCGGATCGACGAGCGTTTCGGCCAGCGCTTCCTGCGCCTTTGATTTAGCCTCGTCTTCCAGAAGCGGGAAGTAGAACGCGTCGCCGCCGGTGGCGATTACCTCGTTCACGCCAAGGCCGGGAAGGCAGCTGTAGTCCTCGCCGGCCTTGAGGCCCGCCAGTTGGAACTCGCCCTGCGCCCAGTCGCCCATGATCTGCCCGCCGGCCTTTCCGGTGATGACCATGTTGGTCGCCTGGTTCCAGTCCTGCACGTTGGTGCCCTTGGACATGCGGCGGGCGTCGTCCGCCGCCTTGAACACCTTGGCCATCTCAGGTCCTGCGGCCACGTCCGCATTCTTCTCGCCGAACACCTGCAGGAACGTGTCCTTGCCGGCGAGCGCTAGAATCAGCACGTCGAACGCCCCGTTCGCCTGCCAGGGCTGCCCGCCGACGGCGAGCGGTACGATCCCGGCCTTCTCCAGCGCCGGGGCGGCTGCGACGAGCTCGCCCCAGTTCTTCGGCACCGGCACGCCGGCCTTCTCAAAGGCGTCGTTGGAAAGCCACAGCCACTGCCAGGAATGGATATTGACCGGGGCGCAGTAGATCTTGCCGTCGATCGTGCAGGACTCGAGCAGGCTGGCCGGGCGGATGATCTCCTTCCAGTTGCCGCGCTCGGCGACATCGGTCAGATCGCGCATCAGGCCTTCCTGCACCAGCTCCTCCGCCTGGCGGCCGTGATTGAACTGCGTCGCCCCCATCGGGTCGCCGCCGGTGATGCGGCTGACCATGATCGGCCGCGCGGTACCGCCGGCCCCGGCGATGGCGCCGTCAACCCATTTGTTGCCCGTCGCGTCGAAGGCCTTGGCCAGCTCGCCGACCGCCGCCGCCTCGCCGCCGGACGTCCACCAGTGCGTCACTTCCAGGTCCGTCGCATACCCGGCTCCGACCGGCAGCGCGACGGTTGCAGCCAGGACTGCGATCACCGAACGAAATCTCATGAGTCTCCTCCCTCACTGAAACGTTACAGTAAAAACGTAGAGCAAGAGTGCTGTTCGCGCAACCCGACGAAAGTTGGAATTTTGGGGAAACGTCCCGAAGAGTTCACACGCGGACGGCAGCGTCCGCCATCGCGGCGGCTCTCATCAACTGGAAAATCCTAGTTTAGTCTTACTTTTTCAATTAGTTACACCGTAATCACTCAACAGGAAAACGAGATCCATATTCGCCTTCTGGCCCCACACCGGAGAGAATGCCCGTCTGGGCCGCGTCCGTAAAAAAGCAGAACGAGAACAATGCGCTTGGCTGAACAGCCTCGACAAACGATCTGTATCGTTTCAGTATGATCATCTTGGTTACAGGCATGTTGGCGGGCCGGCCAGAAGCATGATAACGCCGGAACGGGAAAGGGGCGCAGGATGGAAAAGCCCGACAAACATTTCGATGCAGCCGCATCATCTGCCGAACGGCCGACGTTGAAGACGATCGCCTTCATGACCGGGCTGGGCATCACCACCGTTTCGCGCGCCTTGAAGGATGCGCCGGATATCGGCCACGAAACAAAGGAACGCGTACGCCTCGTCGCCCGGCAGATCGGCTACCAGCCGAACCGCGCGGGCGTTCGCCTGCGGACCGGCAAGACCAACGTCATCAGCCTTGTCCTCTCCCTGGAAGAGGAGATCATGGGTCTGACGAGCCCCCTCGTCGTGGGCATCTCGGAGATACTGGCCGGCACGCCCTATCACCTGGTCGTGACACCCTATCGTACCGTGAACAATCCGCTCGACCCGATCCGCTACATTCTCGAGACCGGCGCTGCCGACGGCGTCATCATCTCGCGCACCGAGCCGCGCGACGCACGCGTGGCGCTGATGATGGAGCGGAATTTCCCCTTCGTCACCCATGGCCGCACCGTCATGGGACTGGATCACCCCTTCCACGACTTCGACAACGAACGCTTCGCCTACGAGGCCGTGCGCCGGCTGATCGAGCGCGGACGCCGCAGGCTGATGCTGCTGGAACCGCCGCCGCACCTGACGTTCAACATCCACATGCGCACCGGCTTCGAACGCGGCGTGCGCGATTTCGGCGGCACGATCGTCCCCTTCAGCCAGGTCAATCTCGATTCGAGCCTGCCGGAGATCCGTGCGGCCTGCGAAAGGGTCATGCAGTCGACCGATGCGCCGGACGGCATCGTGTCCGGCAGCGGCTCCGGCGCCGTCGCGCTGATCGCCGCCGTCGAAGGCAGCGGGCGACGGATCGGTCAGGAGATCGATATCGTCTCCAAGGAACCCAGCACCTTCCTGCAATGGCTCCGGCCCGAGGTCTCTACGATGCGCGAAGACACCCGCCTCGCCGGCCGCGAACTCGCAAAAGCCGTGATCGGCCGCATCGACGGCCGCCCGGCGAGCGAACTGCAGACGCTGAGCTACCCGATCACGACGGATTGAGCGCGGGACCGAGCGTGAAAAGTTGGATGTTAGCGCTCTGCGAAACATCTCTCGCGACGCCATGTTTCCGGTTCGACAGCCCTACTCCGGGATATCAGCCTGGCCACGTAAATCCCGCCTTTTGCCACCCCTCCCTCTCAGTGCCCTACACCTCCACTGTCATGCCGGGCTTGATCCGGCATCCAGCAGCGCCGCGTCGGCGGCGCGGGAATTGCTCTATCGCGCAAGGACTTGTGCGATCTGGATCCCGGATCAAGTCCGGGATGACGGTGGGGAGCAGCATGGGCGCGTCATCGGCCGCTTCGATGACAAGCCCCCGGCGGAACTGCAAACGTGGCGCTGCCGCATCCCGCCCGACAACAGAAGGGGCCGGCGCAAACGCCAGCCCCTTTTTCCTTGCGTCCGATGTCCACACCGGCCGCAGCTATAGAATCCCGATCAGGCGCCGGCGCCCAGGCCGCTGCCCCAGGGGCCGTGATGGCTGTCGGCGCCATCGATACGGTCGAAGCCGTGTGCGCCGAAGAAGTCGCGCTGGGCCTGGATGATGTTGGCCGTACCCCGGCCGCGGCGGTAGCTGTCGAAGTAGCCAAGCGCGGAGGCCAGTGCGGGAACCGGCAGGCCGGCCAGGACGGCCGCCGAAACGACGCGGCGAAGCGAACCGTCGGTCTCCTTGACCATGTCGGCGAAGGCCGGCGTGACGATCAGGTTGGCCGCGTCCGGAGCCTTGGTGAAAGCCGAGGTGATCTCGTCCAGGAACTGCGAACGGATGATGCAGCCCGCGCGCCAGATCTTGGCGATGGTCGGCATCGGCAGGTTCCAGTTGAACTCCTTCGAGGCTGCCGCCATCACTGCGAAGCCCTGCGCATAGGCGCCGATCTTGGCTGCCAGAAGCGCGCTTTCCAGATCCTTGATGAAGGCCGCCCTGTCGGAAACCGAAAGCGGTGCCACGGCGGGAAGGCCCAGGATCTTTTCCGCCGCTTCGCGCTCGCCCTTGAGCGAGGACAGGCTGCGGGCGGCAACGGCCGCCTCGATCGCGGTCGCCGGAATGCCCATGTTCTGCGCCTCGATCACCGACCATTTGCCGGTGCCCTTCTGGCCGGCCTTGTCGAGGATCATGTCGACGATCGGCTTGCCGCCGATCGGATCGGCCGCTTCGAGTACCTTGGCGGTGATCTCGATCAGGTAGGAGTTGAGCCGCCCCTTGTTCCAGGTCGCAAAGACCTCGCCTATCTCCGTGGCGCTCATCTTCAGGCCGTCGCGCAGGATGCCGTAGATCTCGGCGATCATCTGCATGTCGGCATATTCGATGCCGTTGTGGATGGTCTTGACGAAATGGCCGGCTCCGTTTTCGCCGAGCCATGCGACGCAGGGTTCGCCGTTGTACTTCGCGGCGATCGAGGTCAGCACCTTCTCGACGCGCTTCCAGCTGTCTTCCGTGCCGCCGACCATGATCGACGGGCCGTGGCGCGCACCTTCCTCGCCACCGGAAACGCCCATGCCGATGAAGGTCAGGCCGCTATCCTTCAGCGCGTCGAAGCGGCGCATGGTGTCGCGGAAGTTGGCGTTGCCGGCATCGATCATGATGTCGTTCTTTTCAAGGTGCGGGCGCAGCAGTTCCATCTGCTGGTCGACAGGCTCGCCGGCCTTGATCATGATAATGATCGGCCGCGGCGGGCGGATCGCCGCAACGAACTCTTCGATCGTGGCGCACGGCACGATATTGTCCTTAAGGGCGCCCGCTTCCTCGACGAATTCGTGGGTACGTTCGACGGTGCGGTTGAACACCGCGATCTTGTTGCCCTTTTCGGCGATGTTGAGCGCCAGATTCGATCCCATGACGCCGAGACCGATCAACCCGATTTCCGCCTGTGCCACGTTCTTACCTCCGTATGGAATGGTGCAACCCGGCCGACGGCAGCGCGTGGCAGGGGAATGCGCAAAGATACTTCCCCGCAATCGGAACATGGAAGTGCCCCGTCTGCGGTTAGGCGGTTGTTTTGGCATTTAAATCGATTAGGGACAAGCCGTTGTTTGGCCTCAAACACGCATGGCTGCTATCCGCGTTTGGCGCCGCCCCGAACGCCTCCCCCGGCGTCGTTCCCTGCCTCCCCGTCGTCGAGCACGCGCCAGGCGGCACCGTCCAGGTCTTCGTACTGGCCGCTGCGGATGGACCAGAGAAAGGCGCCAAGCCCGAGGCAGCCGAGAAAGAGCGCGATCGGAATGAGATAGATCAGCGTGTTCATGCGGTGCGCACCATTCCGGTTGCCTCTGGCCGTTCGGCCTTTCGTTCAGGACCGTTGGGTGCGGCCCCCTTCAGCCGGAGCGAGTTCGCCACCACGACGATCGACGAGGTCGACATCGCGATCGCCGCGATCAGCGGCGTCGCATGACCGAGGATGGCGATCGGCACGGCGATGACGTTGTAGCCGATGGCAAGCGCAAAGTTCTGCCGTATCAGCCGGTCGGCCCTGCGCGCGGTATCGAGTGCAAAGGAAACCGAATCCAGCCCGTCGTGCAGGAAGACGAGGTCGGCTGCCTGGCGGCCGATGTCGGCCGCCGTCGCCGGTGCCATCGAGACATGCGCAGCCGACAGCGCCGGCGCATCGTTGATACCGTCGCCGACCATCAGCACTTTCGCCCCCGATGCGGCAACCCTGCCGACGGCCTCGGTCTTCTGCCGCGGGGCAAGCCCTGCCATCCAGCGCTCCACACCGAGCTTCGACGCAACCCGCGAAACGGCCGCCGGACGATCACCGGAAAGAATGCCAAGTTGCACGCCGTTCTTTCGCAGGCTGTCGATCGCCGCCTGGGCCGCGGGCCGCAACCGGTCCTCGAAGCGGAAGGTCTCCAGAAGATGGCCGTCGAGAGACAGCAACGCCTCCGAAGCGGCGGAGCCGTCCTCCTCCACTGCCGCATCGCCGGATGCGAAGGCGCGGTTGCCCAGGCGCCAGACACCCTCCGCAGTGACGGCCTCAAGCCCGCATCCGGGAATTTCAGTAACCGTTTCGAATTCCGGCAACGGACCGGAATGGGCAGCAGCAAGTGCTGCCGACAGCGGATGACGGGAATGAGCGGCAAGCGCTGCGGCAACGGCAAAGGCGCGATCGGGCGGACATGTGGCATACTGCGCTTGCCCGGTTTCGCGGCCGATCAGACGCGGCGTTCCCATGGTCAGCGTGCCGGTCTTGTCGAACAGCGCCGTGTCGATCTCGGCAAGCCGTTCCATCGCCGAGCCATCCTTGACCATGATGCCGTTGCCGAACAGCCGCCCGGCCGCGACCACCTGAACCACCGGCACGGCAAGGCCGAGCGCGCAGGGGCAGGTAATGATCAGCACGGCGACCGCGACAAGCAGAGCATGCTTCCAGTCTCCATCGTAGAGGCCCCAGCCCATGAAGGAGACCAGCGCCAGCAGGTGTACGGCCGGGGAGTAGTAGGCGGCTGCCCGGTCGGCGATCCGGCGATAACGGGCCCGCCCGCCTTCGGCCGCCTCCATCAGGCCGATGACTTCTGCCAGGAAAGACGCCTTTGCCACGGCAATCGCCTCCACCTGCAGCGCGCCCGTCAGGTTCATCACGCCGGCTTCGAGAACGGTCCGCGGCCGCGCCGTCACCGGCACGCTTTCGCCGCTGACGAGCGACCGGTCCACGTCGCTGACGCCCGAGACGACCCGGGCATCGACGGCGATGCGCTCACCCGCCGCAATCGAAAGCCGGTCGCCGACCATGATCTCCTCCACCGGGCGAAAGATCCGTGTTCCGTCCGGCTGGAGCACCATCGCGCCGCGCGGCGAAAGCCGTGCAAGCCCGGTGATCGCCGAACGCGCACGGTCGCGCATCACGTGATCCAGGGTGCGGCCAATGAGCAGGAAGAACAAAAGCGTCACCGTCGCGTCGAACCAGGCATGCTCGGCGCTGTGGATCGTCTCCCAAAGCGAGACGCAGTAGGACAGCATCACGGCAAGCGAGATCGGAACATCCATGTTGGTACGGCCGTGCTTCAGCGCACCCCAGGCCGAGCGGAAGAAGAAGCGCCCGGCATAGATCAGCACGGGCCCGGCAATCAGCGCGGAGATCCAGTGGAACAGGTCGCGCGTCGACGCCTCGGCGCCCGACCAGACTGAAACCGACAAGAGCATGATGTTCATCGCCGCAAACCCCGAGACGGCGACGGCGCGGATCAGGTCGTTGCGAAGCTCGTCGTCCAGCGCAAGCGGTGCCGCATAGAGATGGGCGGCATAGCCGCGCGACGTAACCGCCGTCACGATCGAGCGCGGATCGAAGCCCGCGCCTTCCCGCCACCGCACCGCCACGCGCCTGGCCGTCAGGTTGACGCGGGCATCCTCGATGCCGGGAACTTCGGCCAGAGCGCCTTCGAGCGTTGCTATGCAGGCGCCGCAGTGTACGCCGGGGACGCTGAGGTCGGTCTGGTGGAGACCGCCGCCAAGGTCCTTGCTGGCCAGCAGCAATTCCTCGGCCGAAGGTACGGCCCCCGTGCCCGACGCAACGTCGAGCGCGCCTTCCGTGCCGGGTGCGCAGCAGCTCATGGCCTGTCTCCTGCAACGATCAGCCGGATCGTCTGGTGGAAGAGAACCTCCCCGCCGCGCGTCGCGCCGATGTCGGCAATCCACTGGCCGGGCTCCATTTCCCGCACGGCAGAGTAGTTGCCGCCGCCGTCCGCCGCAAGCGCCAGCTGGAAATCGTCACGCTCATCGACGGGTCGCTTGAAGGTGATCGAAACGCTGTCGGCTGCGACCCCCGCACCATCCACATCGCGCAGCGTATAGGTCACGCGCCCTTCGGCGATGACGAGCTGGCCATTCATCCCGCTCGCCGCAAAGATCTTGGCCTTTTCGACCTTGTCGTTGAACTGCTGGCTGGCGACGTAGGTGTTCTGCACCACGAGCCCGCTCCAGCTGCTGACGGCGTTCCAGGCCATGAACGCGTTGACCGAGATGATCGTGCCGAAGAACAGCACCATTACCCCCAGCATGTGCCAACCGGTAAAACGGAACGGTAGTTTCTCGCGCTTGGCGATCGGGCTCATTTCGCGTCTCCGGGGGTATTGAAGTTGGCATCATAGGTACTGCGCTCGTTGCCCGGCCGGTCCTCGGCTATCAGGCGGAACCCCTCGCCCGCCTCGTTGCGGAAGTCCTTCGGCAGCGTCACGAACACCTTCATGGCGGTCACCTTGTCGGGTGGAACCGGAATGTTGAAGCTGCGGCCGTCGGCACTTTCATGTCCGGCGATGCGAAGGGTGGCACTGGGCAGTCCCTCGATCGAAAGCGTGATGATGCGCGGCTCGGGGATCATGTTGAGAAGCTTGACTTCGTAGCCGTTGCGGATCGAGCCGTCCGATTCGATGACGTATTGCGGATTGCGGTCGTGGATGACGTTCAGCCCCAGCCGGTCTCGCGAGACTAGCGCGAACACGAGCCCGAGACCGGCGGCGGTCCAAACGAGCATGTAGAAGATCGTCCGCATCCGGAAGATTACCCGCCAGTCGAAATGACGCAGCTTGGGCGACAGGCTGCCATCGGCCGCACGCACGCGGGCCGGATCAATCGGCAGCGCCCCGCCATCGGTCGCAAGCGCCATGTTCTCGGTGTAGTCCGACAGCGTCGCATAGGCGATCAGCCCACGCTCCTTGCCGAGCTTGTCCATCACGCCATCGCAGGCGTCGATGCAAAGGGCGCAGGTGATGCATTCGAGCTGCTGCCCGTCGCGGATGTCGATGCCCATGGGACAGACCGCGACGCACGCATTGCAATCCACGCAATCGCCGACACGCTCGCCCGCCGCTGCAACCTTCTTCGCGTGCCGCGAGCGCGGCTCGCCGCGCCAGTCGTTGTAGGTCACGACGAGCGAGTTCTCGTCCACCATCGCGCCCTGAATACGCGGCCAGGGGCACATGTAGGTGCAGACCTGCTCGCGCATGAGGCCGCCGAAGACATAAGTGGTGGCGGTCAGGATCGCCACGGTGATGTAGGCGACGGGCGGCGCGTCGAAGGTGACGAAGCTCATCAGAAGCTTCGGCGCGTCGGCAAAGTAGAAGATCCACGCGCCGCCGGTGGCGATCGCGATCGCAAGCCAGATGGCGTGTTTCGTCACGCGCTTGCTCAGCTTGTCGAAGCTCCACGGGCCGGCATCCAGCTTCATTCGCGCGTTCCTGTCGCCCTCGATGGCGCGTTCGACCACGAGGAACAGGTCCACCCAGACCGTCTGCGGACAGGCGTAGCCGCACCAGGCTCGCCCCACCGCAGAGGTCACGAGGAAGAGGCCGAATCCGGCCATGACGAGAAGCCCCGCCACGAAGAAGAACTCCTGCGGCCAGATCTCGATGAAGAAGAAGTAGAAGCGCCGTCCCGCAAGGTCCACCAGCACCGCCTGGTCCGGCGCATGGGCACCGCGATCCCAGCGAATCCAGGGCGTCAGATAGTAGATGCCGAGCGTGATCAGCATCACGATCCACTTGAACTGCCGAAACCGCCCTTCGGCGCGCTTCGGAAAGATCTTCCTGCGCTTTTCGTAGAGCGGCTTGCGCAGCTTCGCCGAATTGACGGCTTCAGCGTCTAGCCGTTCGACCACTGCATCTTTCCGGGGTTCCAAGGCGTTGTATAGGTTCATCACGGGCACCATTTCAATTCCCCGTTTGTGCGCCCCGGACGCCCGACGCTCCTTGACTTAAGTCAACATCGGGGCTTGGAGACGCCATCGGTGGATGCGACAAATGAGCCGGCCGCAATCTTGACGCGGCGTTGACCGAGGCCGCCCTCGATCCATGTCCCCGTGCAGGAGGAGACAGCAATGACGCTTTATCCCGTCCGGATCATCCACCGGTCGATCGCCCGCGACTGGCGCGAGGTTTATGCCTTCGCCTCACATCCGGAGAACATCCGGCAATGGGCATCGGGCCTTTCGGCCGGACTGACGCAGGACGGCGAAGACTGGATCGGCGACGGTGGCCCGATCGGCAAGCTGCGCGTGCGCTTCGCGCCCGCCAACGAATTCGGGGTGATCGACCATACGGTGACGCTGCCCGACGGCACCCGCGTCTACAATGCGCTACGGGTCGTTCCGAATGCGGATGGCGCCGAGGTCATGTTCACCCTTTACCGCCTTCCCGGCGTAAGCAATGAAGCGTTCGAAGCCGATGCCGCCCATATCGCTCGCGACCTGGAGGCGTTGAAGGTCATTCTGGAAAACACGGGGACATTTTGATGAACACTGCCGGCAAGGATCGCAAGATCGACTACATCGAGTTCAACGTGGCCGATATCGCCCGGTCCAAGGCATTCTACGGTTCCGCCTTCGGCTGGACCTTCACCGACTACGGGCCGGAATACTGCGAATTCCAGGACGGCCGCCTGACCGGCGGTTTCACCACGCTGGCGCCGGTGAACGCCGGCGGCGGACCGCTGGTGATCCTCTTCGCTGACGACCTGGAGGACGCGCTCACCCGTGTGGAGATGGCGGGCGGCAGGATTGCCAGGCCCATCTTCCCGTTTCCCGGCGGAAGGCGCTTCCACTTTTCCGATCCGGATGGATACGAGCTTGCGGTCTGGTCCGACCGCTAGACTGGCTTGCAGACGAAAGACGGCCGGGGCATTGCCTCCCCGGCCGATCCTGAACGGCGCATGTCTGGCCGGCCTCTACTCGCCGCCGCCCAGCGAGTGGACGAAGACGGCCAGTTGCTTGACGGTCGGCTCGCCGAGGCGTGGCAGCCAGGCGGGCATGACGCCATGCTTCGGCGACCGGATCTGGGTGGCGATGGCGGCCTCGGCCTCTCCCTTCAGCCAGATGGCATCGGCAAGGTTCGGCGCGCCAAGCTCGCGATTGCCCTTCGCATTTTCGCCGTGGCAGGAGGCGCAATTGTCCGCAAAGAGCTGCTTGCCGGGCTCGACCATGCCCTGGTCGGCAGGCGTGCCGGTGAGGCTGACCACATAGGCGGCCACCTGCCTGATCTCGTCGGGCTGCAGCATGTCGCCGAAGGCCGGCATTTCGGAGACGTGCGTGTCCGGATCGCTTTCAAAGCGAATGCCGTGTGCGATCGTCTTGTAGATCTCGTCGACGCTGCCACCCCAGATCCAGTCGTCGTCGTTCAGGTTCGGAAAGCCCTGCGAGCCGGCCGCACCGGAGCCGTGGCACTGCGCGCAGTTGACCTTGAAGGCCGAGGCCCCGCCGGCGATGGCGAACTGCGCCAGTTCCGGATCGGCGACGATCTCCGTCAGCGGCGTTGCGGCGATCCGCTCGACATAGACGTTCTGCGCAATGCGGGCGGTCTCGAGGTCCCTGGCGACGTTCGCCCGGCTCGAGTATCCGAGCACGCCTTGCGTGGCCCCCGTCAACAATGGCCATGCCGGATAGGCGATCGTATAGCCGATCGCCCAGATGATGGTCGCGTAGAAGGTCCAGACCCACCAGCGCGGCATCGGATTGTTCAGCTCACGGATTCCGTCCCACTCGTGGCCGGTGGTCTCGACGCCCGAGATCTCATCGACGTGCTTTTCGGCACTTGGTCTATCGAGCATGATATCAGTCCTCCTTGAGAGGGATTTCAGCGGCGTTTTCAGCGGCTTTTCGCGCGCCGGGCCGGAAGGTGAACAGAACGACCCCGACGAAAAAGATCGTCATGGCGAGCAATCCCCAGCTGTCGGCGAAGTGGCGCATGGCGGTATAGGTTTCCATATCGCGCCCTCCTCAGCGATAGCCGCTGGCGTTGTCGTAGGTGGAGAAGTCCACAAGCGTGCCGAGCATCTGCAGATAGGCGACGAGCGCGTCCATCTCCGTCAGCTTCTGCGGATCGCCGTCGAAATCGCCGATTTTCGCCTTCGGATAGCGCTCCAGCAGGCCGGCGGTGTCGGCGTTCGGATCGGCCTGCGCCTTGAGGTCGGCGACAGCGTTTTCCAGCATCGCATCGTCATAGGGCACGCCCACGGCCCGGTTCGCCTTGAGGTTCATGGTGACGTCGGTCACCTTCAAGGGCGTCTCCTTCAGGAAGGCATAGCTGGGCATGATCGATTCCGGCACGACCGAGCGCGGCTCGATCAGGTGCTGCACGTGCCATTCGTTCGAATAGCGGTCGCCGACGCGGGCGAGGTCCGGCCCCGTGCGCTTGGAACCCCATTGGAACGGATGGTCGTACATGCTTTCGGCGGCGAGGCTGTAATGGCCGTAGCGCTCCACCTCGTCGCGGAACGGCCGGATCATCTGGCTGTGACAGACGTAGCAGCCTTCCCGGACGTAGATGTCGCGCCCCGCAAGTTCCAGCGGCGAGTAGGGACGCATGCCCTCCACCTTCTCTATCGTATTCTCGAGATAGAAGAGCGGTGCGATTTCCACGATGCCACCGACGGTGACGACGAGCAGCGAGCCGACCAGAAGCAGGGTCGCGTTGCGTTCGATGAGTGCGTGTTTGTCGAGGATCGACATGGTCGTGCTCCTATTCGGCCGGCTGCAGTGCGGGCACGACGCCGGGAATCGGCGCCTCGTCGCGCTGGTAGCCGAGGATGGTCATGGTGACGTTGAAGGCCATGATCAACGCGCCGGCGAGGAACAGGCCACCGCCGATGGCGCGCAGGACGTAGTAAGGGATCATCGCTGCCACGGTTTCCGCGAACGAATAGACGAGGAAGCCCTGGCCGTCGTACTCGCGCCACATCAGGCCCTGCTGGATGCCGGCGACCCACATCACCGCGGCGTAGACCACGATGCCGAGGGTGGCGAGCCAGAAGTGCCAGTTGACCATGCGGATCGAGTAGAGCCGCTCGCGGTTCCACAGCTTCGGCACCAGGAAGTAGATCGCGCCGAAGGTGATCAGCCCGTTCCAGCCGAGCGCGCCCGAATGCACGTGGCCGATGGTCCAGTCGGTGTAGTGGCTGAGCGAGTTGACCGCACGGATCGACATCATCGGCCCCTCGAAGGTCGCCATACCGTAGAAGGCGATGGCCATGACCATCATGCGCACGATCGGATCGGTGCGGATCTTGTCCCAGGCGCCCGAGAGCGTCATCAGGCCGTTGATCATCCCACCCCAGGAGGGCATCCACAGCATGATCGAAAACACCATGCCGAGCGTCTGCGCCCAGTCCGGCAGCGCGGTATAGTGCAGATGGTGCGGACCAGCCCAGATGTAGAGGAAGATCAGTGCCCAGAAGTGGATGATCGAAAGACGGTAGGAATAGACCGGGCGGTTCACCTGCTTGGGCACGAAGTAGTACATCATGCCCAGGAAGCCGGCGGTGAGGAAGAAGCCCACGGCATTGTGGCCGTACCACCACTGGGTCAGCGCATCCTGCACGCCCGAGAACGCCGAATAGCTTTTTACGCCGAGGAAGGAGACAGGCACCGCCAGGTTGTTGACGATGTGCAGCATGGCGACCGTGACGATGAACGACAGGAAGAACCAGTTCGCCACGTAGATATGCGGCTCCTTGCGCTTCAGGATCGTCCCGAGGAAGGCGACGAGATAGGCGACCCAGACGACGGTGAGCCAGAGGTCCACGTACCATTCCGGCTCGGCATATTCGCGCCCCTGGGTGATGCCCAGCAGATAGCCGGTCGCGGCCATGACGATGAACAGCTGGTAGCCCCAGAACACGAACCAGCCGAGATTGCCGCCGAACAGACGTGCGCGCGAGGTCCGCTGGACAACGTAGAACGACGTCGCGATCAGGGCGTTGCCGCCGAAGGCGAAGATCACCGCGGACGTATGCAGCGGACGCATGCGGCCGAAGTTGAGCCAGGGCTCGATGTTGAGATCGGGGAAGGCCAGTTGCAGCGCCACGACCACGCCGACGAGAAAGCCGACGACGCCCCAGAACACGGTGGCGATGACGCCGTACTTGATGACGTCGTCGAAGTACGGGTTCGCGCCCGCCTTGTTGCCGTAGCCGCCGGGAACGGGGTACGGCGCAAACGACACGCGCCGCAGCATCACCACCGTGCTGCCCAGCAGCACGAAGAACAGCACCCACATATGGGACTGGAACAAATTATCATGCGCAAATGCCGCGCCGAGAAGCGCGAAGAACGCCCCCACGGCAAGCAGCGCGGTTTCAAATCCATATTTCATCGTTGGCATCCCCAACTCAACGTGCCCAACTCAACGAGCGTTGCGTGCCGGAAGGGGATTCGCTCGAAACCCGTCACGGCAGTCAGGGCAGTGCTCGCAGAAGCGTGAAGGCTCAGCCTTGATGCAGATCAACGCGAGGTTTCAATCACGCAGGCATCAATGTCGGCAGATTGAAGTCTCAGGACGAGGAACGTGCCAATGACGCTGGCAAACCAGGAACACGACCGGGTCGAGCACCTGCTTTCCGCCATGCCCCGCGACACCGTGTCGCTCGACTGGCTGGCGGGCGCCCACCGTGAACAGCTAAAGCTGTGCGACGCACTGGAGGAAATCGCCGACAGCCTGCCGTCGGCCGTGAACCGGCAGAAGTGTATCTATGCGGCAAAGGTCCTGGGGCCTCTGATCCACGGGCTGCATCGCTACGAGGAACAGGTGCTGTTCCCCCACCTCGCCGCAAAAGCTGCGAGCGACGGCGCGCTGAGGCAGACGCTGAACCGGCTGAAGTTCGAGCATTGCGAGGACGAGTGTTTTGCGGAGGAGCTGGTCGATACGCTTCTCAAGCTCGGCAGCGGCATGCCGGACGTCAACGCCGAGGCGGCCGGCTACATGCTGCGCGGCTTCTTCGAGACTATTCGCCGCCACATCGCGTTCGAGCGCGAGCACCTCCTGCGCGGCATCTACGCCGCCTGAAGTGGCCACGTCCCTCGCCCGTCAGGCCTTCTTGACCTTCAGCGTATGCTTGATGTCCCAGCGGTCGTGATACCAGAGCCACTGGCTCGGATACTCGCGAACCCACTGCTCGACCTTGTCGTTCAGCTTCTGCGCCGTCGCATCGACATCGACCGAACCGTCCGCCTTGCGCGGGATCTCCATCGCCGGTTCCAGCTCTAGCCGGAAACGATTGTTCGGCAGGCGGATGCAGCGGGCCGGATAGACCTCGCAGTCGAACTGGCGCACCAGCTTGGCCAGCAGCGGGTTGGTCTGGACGGGCTGACCGAAGAAGCTTGTGGGCAAACCCTTCCGGTACTTCTGGTCGACCAGAACCCCGACGGGCTGACCGCTGTCCAGCTTGCGGGCCAGCGTGAACGACGAGCCTGCATGCGACGGCACGAGGTTGCCCATACGCGCGCGGCGGAAATCGAAGACCTTCTCGGCGATGTAGGGATTGTTGGGCGGCCGGAACAGCACTGTCACCTCGATGCCGAAGGCAGCGCCTGCGACCGGCAACATCTCGAAGTTGCCAGTGTGGCCGGTAAAGACGATGAAGGGCCGGCGGTTTTCGTAGAGATCGATGAAAATGGGGACGCCCTCGACCTCCACCCTTCCGACCTTGTCGCTGAACGGATCGAAGTCGAACAGTCGATCGAGGAAGACGTACTCGGCGGCCATCCGACCCATATTGCCCCAGCTCTCCATGGCAATGGCGGAAAGCTCGGCGTCGGGCTTTTCGGGAAAGGCGTTGCGCAGGTTCGTCATCATCAGCGCGTGCCTGCGCGTCTTCGGGCCGATAAAGCGGGCGACGCGGTCGGCGAAGTTCATCGCCCCGTCCGCCGGAAACAGCTTCAGCACGTTCAGAAGGCCGAACACCAGCTGCGCAATCAACCACTGCTCGAAATTGCGCAGCGCCAGCACGACGCGAGTAATGAAACGACGCACGATCGTCAGTCCAGCCGCAGGACGATCTTGCCGAAGATCTGGCGCGATTCCATCCGCTCCAGAGCGGTTGCGATGCCGTCGAAGGTGACCTCGGTGTCGATCACCGGATGAACGATGCCGCGGGCCATCTTCTGCATGGCGTTCGCCATGTTCTCCATCCGGCAGCCGAACGAGCCGAGCAGCTTCAATTGCTGCTGGAACAGCATCATCAGGTTCATCTCGGTCGAAACGCCCGACGTCGAGCCGCAGGTGACGAGGCGGCCGCCGCGCTTCAGGCACAGCATCGAGCCGGCCCAGGTGTCCTTGCCGACGTGCTCGAACACCACGTCCACGCCCTTCTTCTTCGTCAGCTTGCGCACGACACCCTCGAAGCGGTCTTCGCGGTAATTGATGACGTGATCGGCGCCAAGCGCCTTCGCCTTCTCGATCTTGTCGTTCGAGCCGACCGTGGTGATGACGGTGCAACCGATCTTCTTGGCAAGCTGGATCGCAGCCGTACCGATGCCCGATCCGCCGGCGTGGACGAGGATCGTCTCGCCGGGCTCAAGCCTGGCGTTGTCGAACAGCATGTGCTCGACGGTGCCGAAGGTGACGGGCGCCAGCGCCGCTGCGACCGCGTCGATGCCGGGCGGTGCCGGAACGAGCTGGCGCGCGGGAATGTTGATCTTCTCCTGCGCGAAGCCGTCGAGATGGAACCCGTGAACGCCGCCGACATGTTCGCACAGGTTGTCACGCCCCTCGCGGCAGGGCTTGCACAGGCCGCAGACGCGCGCGCCGTAGACCGATACGAGCTGCCCCGGCAGCACGTTTGCAACGCCTGGGCCGATCTGGTCGACGACACCGGCGGCTTCCGCGCCGATCACCAGCGGCATCTTGCGCTTGGCAAACGCCATGCCGCGCCAGCCCCACACGTCGATATGGTTCAGCGCCACCGCCTTGACCCGCAGCGTCACCTCGCCGGGCGCCGGAGCCGGCGGCTCGGGAATGTCGGTCAGTTCGAGCTTGCGATCATCGAGAAGCTGCAGTGCGCGCATTTTTCGGTCCTTTGCCGCGCTGGCGGCATGATGTTTATGGGCGGCGTCGGCTGGCGCCTAAGGCGCGCCACGTTTCGGATCGTTCCTCTAGCGCATGCCCCGGAAAATCGAAACATCTTTCGCAAGAGGGTCGCAGGTGGCATACGCCTGTCGCGGGCCGGTGGCCGATCGTCATGCTCGGGCTTGTCCCGAGCATCTGGCCACGTCGCCCGTGGAGCAGGGTAAGCCATCTTCGTCAAAGGGTTTGACCAGCGACACCGGATCCTCGGCACAAGGCCGAGGATGACGGCAGCGATGCGTATTATCGGCTGAGGCAGACTTATCGCCCCTTCACTACAGTTCCGTCAGGCAGGCTCCGCCGTCATCACCAGGCTGGCGTTCTGCCCGCCGAAGCCGAACGAGTTCGACAGCACGGCCGAAACCTGCTTGTCGCGCTTCACGTTCGGCACGACATCGAGAACGATCGTCGGATCCGGGTTCTGGTAGTTGATCGTCGGCGGCAACGTGCCGGTAAGCATCGTCTGCAGCGAGAACACCGCCTCGATCGCGCCAGCCGCCGTCAGCGTATGGCCGATCATCGACTTGTTGGAGGAGACCGGGATCTTGGAAAGCCCTTCCCCGAACACCGTCGACATGGAGAGATACTCCATCTTGTCGTTTTCCGGCGTCGAGGTGCCGTGCGCGTTGATGTAACCGATGCCGTCTTCGGCGATGCCCGCGTCTTCCAATGCCGCGCGGATCGTCGCGATCGCAGGTCCGCCATCCGGCGAGGACCGGGTACGGTGGAAATGGTCAGCCTTCTCGCCGCAGCCCTTCATGATGCCCAGCACGCGCGCGCCGCGGGCGACGGCCGACTCCAGTGATTCCAGAACGAGCGTCGCAGCCCCTTCGGCGATCACGAAGCCGTCGCGGTCCTTGGTGAAGGGCTTGGAGGCCTTCTGTGGCGGGTCGTTCTGGGTGGAGAGTGCTGACAGGAGCGCGAAGCGGATCAGCGCTTCGGCCGTGACCGAGCCGTCGGTTCCCACCGTCAGCGCCCGGTCCGTTCGTCCCTGGCGGATCGCCTCGACACCGAGCTGGATCGCCGTCGCACCCGAAGCGCAGGCAGTCGACAGCGTCACCGGCAGGCCGCGCGTGCCGAAGCGATCGGCGAGGCGCTCGGAAATCGCGCCGAACAGCCAGGCCTCGTGCAGTGCCGGGTCGGGCTTGTCGCGCAGTACCGTAAGGAAGCGGTCATAGGCATCGCCCGGTCGCTGCGACGGTGGTGCGCGATCGGCAAGTGCGAAGCGCGCGCTCCATTCCGGCTCGATCGGCGGTGCGGCGAGAAACAGCGGCCCGCCGAAATGGCCGGACAGGCCGGCCTGCGCCAGGGCCTCGTCAGTCGTTTCGCGGGCATAGAAATAGGACCGCTCCACCGGGTTCTCCGCCGGCAGTTCGACGAAGTCGACGGTGCCGGCGATACGGGTGTTCAGCCCGTCGACGGGGAAGCGGGTGATGCCGTGGATACCGGAAACGCCGCCTGAAAGCGCGGCCCAGTTGTCCTTCAGGCCTTGCCCGAGCGAGGTGATGACGCCCATGCCTGTCACGGCGACGATCGGGCGTCCGAGATGATCCCTAAAGGCTGCCTTGGTCATGCGCCCGTCCTCACTTCTCTGCCTTCAGGATTGCAATGCCCTCGCCGCGCGCATGGCCGATCGTCGTGACGATCGCCGTATCGGCAGCGCCGTCCATCGTCCCTTCGCTCAAGGGATCGAAGGCAGGAACCTTCGCCTCGTTGGCAAGCGCAAGTCCGGCAAGCGCCAGCCCGAGCGGGAACTGGCTTTCCAGCGCATGTCCGGTCACGCCGCCATAAGCGCGCACCGGTACGCCGGCAAAGCGCCCATCGAGCCAGGTCTTCTCGCGATCGGCAAGCGCGTGCATGCCCGATGCGCCCGAGAAGACGATCGCGGATCCCGCCTTGGCCTCGAGGCCGTCCACCAGCGCGTCCAGCCGGCGTTCCAGCCGCCCATCCTCGCGACGACCGCGGTCGCCGCCGATTTCCGCAATGGACGCATAGATGCGGGCGCCGCGACCTTCGGCGTGCGCGCGCGATTCCAGCACCAGGAAGGCACCGACGGACCCGCCGATGATGCCGCCGCCGGCATTCTCGTCGCGCGACCAGAGCGGCGTCCAGCCACCTGTCGCGTGGGCGCCGAGTGCCTCGTAGAGCAGGATCACGTCCGGCCGCTCGGCGACGAAGGCGCCGCCGACCAGCGTGTGCGTCGACTGGCCTGCGCGAATGCGGGCGAACGCTGTCTCGATGGCGCTGATGCCGGCCGCCTCCTCGCCCATGAAGGTGCGCGAGGAACCGGTCACCTTGTGGACGATCGAGATATTGCCGGCCATCAGGTTGGAGAGCTGGGCCAGAAACAGCGTCGGACGCAGCTCCGTCGTCAGCTTCTCGTTCAGCAGCTGCTCGCGGTCGTTGCGCTTCAGCCCCTCGTCGACGATCAGCGAATCGACGTTGATGTCGCGTTCACCGCCGCCGGCGGCGACGATCATGTCCATCGTGCCGCAAGCATCGGCATCGTCCTTCAGTCCGGCATCGTCGAGCGCCAGGCCGGCTGCAAAGACGCCGAGGCGCTGCCAGTTCTCCATCTGCCGCTGGTCGCCGCGCTTGGCGATCTGCTGGGACCAGTCGATCTCCGGCATCGGATGCACCGGATAAGGCGCGAACCGCTCCGTGTCGATCTTCAGCTCCGGTGCGGTCGTAGCCTTCAGCAGCGCGATGTGCGGCTCGGTCCCGACACCCTGGCAGGTGACGATGCCGATGCCGGTGATGACGACGTCGTTTTGCGCCTTCGTCATGCGTCAGTTCCTCTTTATTGGGCCGTTGCGGCAAGCGCATCCGTCAGACCGACTTCGCCGGCCCGGCGGCGCACGATGTCGGCCAGCGGCACTTCGCTGAACGGCATGGTGCGCAGCTTCAGCTGAGCGTCGCAGATCTTCTTGCCGCCGGAGGTGATCTTTGCCTTGGTCACGGCGAAACCCGAACCGTCGTGCTCCAGCACCGCCTCGATGTCGAGCACGGCGTCGGGCTCGACGAACGCGCGCATCTTGGCACCGTCGACCGACATCAGGAACGGCATCGCGTTGAAATTCGTGGCGGCCAGCACCAGGAAGCCGGATGCCTGCGCCATCGTTTCGATCAGAAGGACGCCCGGCACGAGCGGCATGCCCGGAAAATGCCCTTCGAAGACGGGACTTTTCGACGGCACAATCGAACGCGCCGTGAGCGTCTTGCGCTCGGCGTCCACGGCTTCCACCCGATCGATCATCTGGAAATATTCAAGCAGCATCACAATCCCATATAGCCGCAAGTTACCGCTTTGTAACCGAAGCCCGGAACGTCAAAGGCCTGCCATATTCGGCAGGCCGTCAGCGCCCGGCAACGGAATGCGGGAGGCCGCGCGTGGCGGCACTGGGCGTTTACGCCTTTGCGGCGCGCAACTCGTCGATCTTCGCACAGAGGTTCTGCAGAACGAAATACTCTTCCGTCGCCACCTTGCCTTCGTTGACGTCCTGCGTCCACTGCTCGAGCGGGATCTTGATGCCGAACTCCTTGTCGATCGCAAAGACGATGTCGAGAAAGTCAAGGCTGTCGATGCCGAGATCGTCGATCGTGTGGCTCTCGGGCTTGATCGTCTCGCGATCGATCTCGCTGGTTTCAGCGATGATGTCGGCAACCTTGTCAAATGTAGCTGTCACGCCAGTACCTCATGAATTCTTTGGTCGGCCGATCCTATAAGTAAATGCGGCGGAAATGCCAATGGGGCAGTGTCAGCGCTGCTGCGATTTGGCAACATGGTGTTGCGCAAACATCAACCGCCGCTTCCCGAGGCGCATCGATGGCCGCAAGCCTATCCTATGCATCGAAACCTGCAAGAAGACATGCAATGAGAAAGCCGGCGCCGCCTGGGGATATCCCTCACAATCTTTCCGCGAATTGATTTCGATCAAATCGGCGCGCCCGATCTGGAATTAACAATTGTCAATCAGAGGTCGCGATATTCTGCCGCGGATGGGACCGGGGCAACAATGTCGCATTGCAACAACGCCCGATCTCGTTCAGGGATCGCGCAGCGGCAGACAAGTCGGGGGCAAATTCATGGATATGCAGCGCAAGGACATCCACAGCTCCGAGATACCGGTCGTATGCCGGGCCTGCGAAGCGCGCCATGGAGGCGTGTGCGGCGCATTGTCTCCCGAACAGCTTGTGGAACTGAGCAAGCACTCGACGCGCAAGCGTCTGGTGGCCGGCACGGAAGTGGTCGGCCAGGGCGAGGACATGGGCGCGTTCGCCAACATCATGCGCGGTGTCGTCAAGCTGACCCGCATGATGCCGGACGGGCGGCAGCAGATCGTCGGCCTGCAGTTCGCGCCCGATTTCCTCGGCCGTCCCTTCGCCGAGGAAAGCCCGCACAGCGCCGAGACGGCAACCGATGCGGAGATCTGTACCTTCCCGCGCCAGATGCTGGAGCGTCTGGTGGGCCGCACGCCCGACCTGGAGCACAAGCTGTACCAGCAGTCGCTCAAAGAACTGGACGAAGCCCGCGACTGGATGCTGACGCTCGGCCGCAAGAACGCGCAGGAAAAGGTGGCGAGCTTCCTCTTCCTCATCGCCACGCACTACGATCCCGAGACGGTGGACGGCTCCGTTTTCGATCTTCCGCTTTCGCGCGCCGACATCGCCGATTTCCTCGGCCTGACGATCGAGACGGTCAGCCGCCAGTTCACCCGCCTCCGCAAGGACGGCGTCATCCAGATCGAGAACAACCGCCACGTGATCGTGCCGGACATCGAGCGCCTGCAGCATTCTGCCGGCATCGATTGACGCCTCAGATAGCCGCAGCCACTAGCGCGCCCGTCACCGCCAGCAACGCCAGCCCGTCGCAGGCGCGGCCGAAGACGGAGAGACCGCGCCGGATGTCGGCGGATGTCGCGACCGTCCGCCCGCCCGCATTGATCATCGGCTCGTCCACCCGCACGCCGCCATAGATGCGCGGACCGGCGAGTCCGATGCCAAGCGCGCCGGCCATGGCCGCTTCCGGCCAGCCGGAATTGGGCGAACGGTGCAAGCCGCTGTCGCGCAGTCCGACGTCCAGCGCCGCCTGCGCCGCACGCCTGCCCTCCGTGCGCCAGGCACCTAAGGCGATCAGCAGGATGGAGAAGCGCGCCGCCGGCCAGTTGGCGATGTCATCCAGCCGGGCCGAAGCCCAGCCGAAGTCGAGATACTTCGCGTTCTTGTGGCCGATCATCGAATCGGCGGTGTTCAGCATCTTGTAGGCGAGCAGTCCCGGCAGGCCGAGCAATGCGTACCAGAGCGTCGGCGCGACGACGCCATCGGAAAAGTTCTCCGCCAGGCTCTCGATCGCCGCCCTGCAGACGGCCGGCTCGTCGAGCGTCGCCGGATCGCGGCCGACGATCATCGACACCGCCTGCCGCCCGCCCTCCAGTCCGCCGGTCTTCAGGCCCTGCGCAACGGCGCCCACATGGTCGGCGAGGCTCTTCTGCGCAAGGAACAGCGCCACGATGACCGCCTCGACCAGCAGTCCGGCCCATCCAAGCAGCAAAAGCAGCATATGGATGACGTAGCCCGTGACGAGCGCCAACGACAGCAGGGCGCCGATCGCGACCACGCCGTTGAACCGGCGCGTTTCCGCCCGCATCCTCTTGCCGTTGAACATCCCATCCAGCGCCGAGATGGCCCAGCCGAACAGGACGACCGGATGAGGCACGCGGTTCCAGAGCCACGGCGGATCGCCGACGAGGCGGTCGAGCAGCAGGGCGATGGCGAGAACGAGCAGTGTAACGGTCATGGGTCAGGCGGAAAAATGGCTGAGCGCCTCGGCAAGGCGCCGGTCACAGGCTTCGTCCGGCGTCAGGCCGAAACGCAACCAGTTGCGATCATAGTCGAAGACCCGCACGAGTACATGCCTCGCGCACAACCATTCATGGATTTCCGCAGCACGCCTGTCAGCCACCAGCGAAAAAAGCGGCGTACCGCCAAGGATCTCCAGGCCAGCGCCGCCGAGCACTTCGTCGAGCGCCGCCTTGCGCTTCAGGATCGACCGCCGGATCGGCGCGCAGTCGCCGTTCATCAGCCCGGTGGCGATCGAAAGCGCGGGGCCGGAAACTGACCAGGGACCGAGCCAGTCGGCGAAATCGGCAAGGATACTCTCCGTGCCGAGGACGAAGCCCAGCCGCAGTCCGGCAAGCCCGAAGAACTTGCCGAAGGAACGAAAGACGAGAAGGCCCGGCAAGTTGCCGGCATGCCCCGCAAGCGAGGCCTCCGGCACCATATCTGCGAACGCCTCGTCGACGACAAGGGTGCCACCAGCCGATGCGAGACGATCCCTCGCCTCCAGCAGATCCTCGAGGCGATGGAGACGGCCGTCCGGATTGTTCGGATTGACGACGACGCCAAGCCCGTGTGCCGCGTCGAGGTCGCGCACATCGTTCACCGCGTCCACGGGATGACCGGCGGCCTGCAACACGCGCGCATATTCCCCATAGGTCGGCGATACGATCGCGACCCGCCGGCCGGCCGGCACCAGTCGCGGCAGAAGCTGGATGCCCGCCTGCGTCCCCGGTACGGGCAGGGGCATGCACGCCCGGCTGCCATAGTAGCGGGCGGCGGCCTGCCGGGTGCTCTCGACGCGATGGGCATCGGGCAGCCGGTGCCAGGCGGCTTCCTCGATCGCCGGAAGAACGACCGGACGCGGATTGATACCGGTTGAAAGGTCGAGCCAGTCCTCGGGGCGGCCACCATAGCGTCGGGCCGCCGCCGATATGCCGCCGCCGTGCTGGATCGGCGCCGCGCTCAAGACACACCTGCCGCAAGATCGATCAGGTGCATGTAGGACCCGCAGACGCTGCCGCGCCGCAGCCCTACCATGCCGAGGTCCTGCCCGGCCGCATCCCTCGCCCGGAAGACCCGGTCTGCGGCACCCTCCTCCACCACCGTGGAATAGTGAAACTCATGCGCCGTCATCGGTGCCTCGAACCCGGACCCTGCGAGCGGCACCACGCGGCGATAGCCGAGATGGCGACGCCGTTCGGCAAAGCTCGTGACGAGCGGCAGCAGGCCCAGCATACGATGTCGCGTGCCATCCGCCGAGATCAGCCCCTCGCCCAAGGTCATGTACCCCCCGCACTCGCCGTAGATGCGCGCCCCGCGTGCGACGGCCGCCAGCATGCCTTTGCGGAAATTGCCGGCATTGGCAAGCGCATCGCCGTGCAGTTCGGGATATCCGCCGGGAAGGAAGACCGCATCGCAGTCTGCTTGCGGCGCCTCGTCCCGCAGCGGCGAGAAGAAATCGAGCTGCGCACCCTGATGCTGCCAGCCCCGGACCAGATGCGGATAGAGAAAGGCAAACGCGTTGTCGCGGGCGACCGCGATCCTCTGCCCGAGCGGCGGCATGCCACCCGCCTGACGTGCCTCACCGCCACCGGCAGCGTCGCCGGCTATCGAAAGCAACTGCCGAAGGTCGATATGACTGCGCATCGTTTCGGCGGCGTGACGGATGAAGTCTTCCAGCGCGCCGTGCTCGCCGGCCTGCACGAGGCCGAGATGGCGTTCCGGCAAGGCCAGAAGACGGTCGCGGGGGATCGCCCCCAGCACGGACATACCCGCCTTGCCGAGCGCGTCCCGCAGCATCGCCTCGTGGCGGGCGCTGCCCACCTTGTTCAGGATCACGCCGCGAACGGAAATGTCGGCCCGGAAGTCCGCAAAGCCGCGCACCATGGCTGCGACCGAGTGTGACAGGCGGCTGCAATCGACGACCAGGACGACCGGCAACCCGAGCATGGCGGCAAGATCTGCGGGAGCCCCGCTTCCGTCGGCAGCCCCGTCGAACAGGCCCATCATCGCCTCGATGAGCAGCAGCCTGCCGTCTTGCCGCTGCTCCGATGCATGGGTCGCAAGCAACTCGGGCCGCATCGCCCATGGATCGTAATTGAGGCAATCCGAGCGGCTGGCCGCGGCATGGAACGCCGGGTCGATATAGTCCGGCCCCGCCTTGCCCGGCGACAGCATGACGCCCTCGTCGGCCAGCGCCCGAAGCAGGCCAAGCGTCACCGTGGTCTTGCCCGACCCGGAGGCCGGTGCTGCAATCATCAGCCCGCTCATGCGGGATCCTTCATGCTCCGGGATCCGAACGGATTGGCAAGCAACACCTTGCCTTCGCGCAAGGCACCCAGCCAGTCCAGCGAGCCGCGCAACCGCACGACATGGCCGACGACGACGATCGCCGGCGGTTCCAGCCCCGCCTTCATCGCGTCGGCCTCGGCCTCTGCCAGCGTCGTTTCCAGCACCGTCTGGGCGGCCGTGGCGGCGTTGCAGACGAAGGCGACGGGTTCGTCCGGCGCGCGTCCGGCGGCCATAAGGTTCGAAGCGATCTGGCCGATGTGCTTCATCGCCATGTACATGACGATGACCGGTGAACCTGCGGCAATGCCCTGCCAGTTGATGCGGTCGGGAACGACGCCGGACGAATCATGCCCCGTCAGGAAGGTGACGGCGTGGTTGAGCTCGCGATGCGTTACGGGGATGCCGGCATAGGCAAGGCCGCCGATGCCCGCCGTGATGCCCGGCACCACCCGGAACGGGACATTATGCTCGACAAGCGTCAACGCCTCTTCGCCGCCGCGGCCGAATACGAAAGGATCGCCGCCCTTCAGCCGCAGAACGCGCTTGCCCGCGCGCGCCAGTTCCACCAGCCGCAGCGAGATGTCGCGCTGCTTCGGCGACGGCTTGCCGCCGCGCTTGCCGGCGAATTCCAGCTCCGCGCCCGGCCGGGCCAACTGCAGGCAGTCCGCATTGACCAGCGCATCGTGCACGATCACGTCAGCCTGGCGCAGTCCCTGCACGGCAAGCAGGGTCAACAGTCCCCGATCGCCGGGACCGGCGCCGACCAGCCAGACGCTCCCGGCCTCCAGTTCAGGCAGATTAGAAAAGACCGCGTCCATCAGGCAGCGCCCCCGAGACTTGATTCGGCTTCCGATCGAGCGGAATCGCCCTGCGAAGAAACACCGGCAACAATCTGAAATGATTCGGCGATCGCCGCCGTCGCATGCGCGGACTTCCGCTTTGTCACCACGAGCCGTCCGTCGGCCCCAGCCGCAGCAAGCGCCGCGCCCTCGGCAACGCCGTGGCAGCCGGTATGGCGGAAGACAACATCCGAGGGCCTGGATAGCCGCGACGTCTCGGCCTCCAGCCTCGCGGCAGCAAAGGTGCGGAAGGGGACAGCGAAATGGCGCGCGGCAGCAATCATCGCCGGCTCGTCCGAGCGGGTATCGAGGGAGGCTATGAGGCAAAGTCTTTGAGAGGCGTCGAGACCGGCGGCGTCCAGCACCTCCTCCGCCAGCACGATGACCTCCGAAGGCGGCGTGCCGCGCTCGCAGCCGAGACCCAGCACCAGTGCGGGCTTTTCCACGACCTCTTGTGCAGCGTCATTCATCCGGCCGCCTCGCTCCCATGCAAATGCACATGCGCGGCGCGAACCGTCCGTTCCGGCAGTCCCGCATCCGGCCCCCTTGTTGGGTCGACCGCATCGGGCACCTTTCCGGCTCCGCAGGGAGCACCGCCGCATGTCGAACCTGTTTAACGAAGCGGCCATTCCCGGTCAAACCGGATTGCGGCGTGTGATGAAACGGCTGCGCCATCAGTCCTTGCATTCAATCATAAGAGGTGACGGCCAGGAAAACTTGGACTATGCATAGGCAGCTTTGTTGCGGTGCGGGAGGACACTGCCACGCACGGAGGACTCGTTTGATGTCGATGCCGCATGCAAAGTCCCGCAACACCAGACCGATCGACCTCGCCCTGCAGGGCGGCGGCTCGCATGGCGCGTTCACCTGGGGCGTGCTCGACCGCCTCCTTGAAGAAGACTGGCTGAAGCTGGAAGCGATTTCCGGCACGTCGGCCGGTGCCATGAACGCAGTGGTCCTGGCTGACGGCTATGAGCACGGCGGCCCCGAAGGCGCCCGTGCATCGCTTGAAACCTTCTGGAAAAAGGTGTCTGACGCCGCCCGGTTCAGCCCGTTCCAGCGCACCCCGCTCGATATCATGCTCGGCCGCTGGGCGCTCGATTTCTCACCCGCCTTCGTCGTCATGGACATGATGGCGCGCATGGTTTCACCCTACCAGATGAACCCGAGCGGCAGGAATCCGCTGACGGAGATCCTGGAGGCCTGCGTCGATTTCGACAGACTGGTCGCCTCCCCCGTGCGGCTGTTCATCACGGCGACCAACGTGCATACGGGGCGCGGGCGCGTGTTCCGCAACGCCGAACTGACGCCGGACGTTCTTCTCGCCTCCGCCTGCTTGCCGACCCTCTACCAGGCGGTGGAGATCGACGGCGTGCCCTATTGGGACGGCGGCTTCTCGGGCAATCCGACGCTGACGCCGCTGATCGAGGACTGCGCCGCCGAGGACACCATCCTCGTCCAGATCAATCCGATCGAGCGCCAGGAAACGCCCCGAACGGCGAGGGAAATCCAGAGCCGCCTGAACGAGGTCTCGTTCAACGCGGTGCTGCTGAAGGAACTGCGCATGGCGGCGATCATGCGCAAGATCGCCGGTTCCGGCCACGCCGAGGGATCGCGCTGGGGCACGATGCGACTGCACCGGATCGCCGGCGACGTGATGCTCGACCTTGGCTACTCCTCCAAGCTGAATGCCGAATGGCCTTTCCTGACGATGCTGCGCGACAAGGGACGCGAGGCGGCCGACGAATTCATCCGGCAACATGCCGACGACATCGGCCATCGTCCCACCTTCGACATCGACGAACTGATCCGGGGGAATTGAGATGGGGCTTCTGGGTATAGCTGCCGGCCTCGCGCTGCTGATCGCACTCGCCTACCGCGGCTGGAGCATCCTGCTTCTGGCCCCGCTTGCCGCGCTGCTTGCCGCCGCGCTATCCCGCGAGCCGCTGCTTGCCAGCTGGACGCAGATCTTCATGCCCAACGCAGCAGGCTTCTTCGCCCAGTATTTTCCGCTGTTTCTGCTCGGCGCCCTGTTCGGCAAGCTGATGGAGGATACCGGATCGATCAAGGTGATCTCGCGCGTTCTGATGGACAGGCTCGGCATGCGCCGGGCGATCGTGTCCGTCGTGCTGGCCGGTGCGCTCGTCACCTATGGCGGCGTGAGCCTGTTCGTCGCCTTCTTCGTGATCGCGCCGATGGCTGAGGACCTGTTCCGGCGGGCGGGCATTCCGCGCCGGCTGATGCCGGCCGCGATCGTGCTCGGCACCTCCACCTTCACCATGTCCGCCATGCCGGGCACGCCGTCGATCCAGAACGCCATCCCGATGCCGATCTTCGGCACCACGCCGTTTGCCGCCCCGGGTCTGGGACTGATCGCTTCCGCAATCATGGCGGCCTTCGGCCTTTGGTGGCTTGCGCGGGCGGAACGCGCCGCACGAAATGCGGGCGAAGGCTTCGGCGACGACCGTCCGCCGCGCAACGTTACTGAGGATCCCAAGCTGCGCGAGCACGCCAATGCCGCGCGCGAATTCGATCCTGCAGAGCTAGCGCGTGGCAAGGCTGCGGCCGTCGAGCCCTCCTTTGTCGCTGCGATCGCGCCGCTCGTCACCGTCATCGCCGGCAATATGCTGCTCTCGCTCGTCGTCCTTCCCTCCATGGACGCAGCGTTCCTGTCCGAACCGCGCTGGGGTGCGACCACCCTGTCGGCCGTCATCGGCGTCTGGGCTGTGGTCGCCGCACTGGCGGCGGGCATCGTGCTGGCGCTGGGCCTCAACTATCGTCGCCTGCCGCTGCTGCGCGATACCATCGACGCCGGCGTCAACGCCTCGGTCATGCCGTCGATCAGCGTATCCAGCCTTGTAGGCTTCGGCGCCGTCATCGCCAGCCTGCCCGCATTCGATGCCGTCCGCGACTGGGTGCTCGGGATAGGAGGCGGACCCGCCGTCTCGCTGGCTGTCGCCACCAACATTCTCTCGGCCCTGACCGGCTCGGCTTCGGGCGGCCTGACCATCGCCCTCGAAGCGCTCGGTCCCACCTTCATTGCGCGCGCGCATGAAGCGGGCATAGACGTGTCGCTGCTACACCGCGTCGCCGTCATCTCGTCCGGGACGCTCGACACCCTGCCCCACAACGGCGCCGTCATCACGCTGCTTGCCGTCTGCGGAACCGGGCACCGGGAGAGCTACCGCGATATCGCCATCGTCAGCATCGGCGGCGCGATCATCGCGCTGGTCGCAATTCTGCTGATCGGCGGGATGGTCGGCAGCTTCTGAAATCCGTTTCGGCTTTGCAATTCCGCGGCTCATCTGACAAAGAGGGCCGCAGTACGTTCCTGAGCCGGTGGTAATTGAGTTCCGTGGCCGACCTCGCCCTGCAAGTCCTGCTTCTTCTTTTCATCGCTGCCTTCATCGCCGGCTTCATCGATTCGATTGCCGGCGGCGGCGGGATGATCACCATTCCGGCCATGCTGCTTGCCGGAATTCCGCCGCTGGAAACGCTGGGCACCAACAAGCTGCAGTCGCTGTTCGGCTCCGGTTCGGCAACAGTCGCCTATGCCGGCGCCGGCCATGTGGACGTTCGCCGACAACTGCCGATGGCGGCGCTTGCGGCAGGCGGTGCGGTGTTCGGAGCGGCGGTCGCCACGGTCATCCCCCCAGGCGCGCTGCGCGCCGCACTGCCGTGCCTGCTGGTCGGTATCGCGCTCTACTTCGCCCTCAAGCCGAACATCGGCGACCTCGACAGGCACCGGCGGCTCTCCGAGGCCGCCTTCGCCTTCACGATCGTCCCGCTGATCGGCTTCTACGATGGGCTGTTCGGCCCCGGCACCGGCTCGTTCTTCATGCTGGCCTTCGTGTCGCTGGCGGGCTTCGGGGTGCTCAAGGCGACCGCCAATACCAAGCTCCTCAACTTCGGCTCCAATATCGGCGGCTTCGCCTTTTTCCTCGCATATGGCGTCGTGCTGTGGAAGGTCGGCATCACGATGGGGATCGGCCAGTTCCTCGGCGCCCAGCTCGGCTCCCGCTTCGCGATGAAGAAGGGTGCGCGGATCATCAAGCCGCTTCTGATCGTCACGAGCCTCGGGCTTGCCGTTCGCCTGATGGCTGATCCGAGCCAGCCGATCCGCGTCTGGCTCGGCTGGTAAAGGACGGATTGCGCCCCTTGCTCAGAACTCGACGCCGATCTGCGCCTTGATGCCCGACCGGAACGGATGCTTGAGGAGTTCCATCTCCGTTGCTAGATCGGCGATCTCGATCAACTCCTCCTTGGCGTTGCGCCCGGTCAGGACGACATGCGTCATGTGGGGCTTCTCCGTCTGCAGGAATTCGATGACCTCGGCGACGTCGATGTAGTCGTAGCGCAGCGCGATGTTGATCTCGTCGAGCAGCACCATGGAATTGCGCTCGTCGCGGATCAGTTCCTTCGCCTTCTCCCAGGCCTTCTGCGCCATCGCCACGTCGCGGGCGCGGTCCTGCGTCTCCCAGGTGAAACCTTCGCCGAGCGTATGGAACTGGCAGACATCGGAGAAATGCTTCTCGATCAGTTCCCGCTCGCCCGTCATCATCGCCCCCTTGATGAACTGCACGACCGCACAGGGTTTGCCGTGGGCGATGTGGCGGAAGATCATGCCGAAGCCGGCCGTCGACTTGCCCTTGCCCTTGCCCGTGTGGACGATGACGAGCCCCTTCTCGTCGGTCTTTGTCGCCATGATCTTCTCGCGGGCCTGCTTCTTCTTCGCCATCTTCTCCGAATGGCGCGCAAGCTCGGCCTCGCTCATGCCGGCGGTTTCTGTCTCGCTGTCGTTCATCGCTTGCTCCTCAATTCTCGTGTTTCGGCAGGTCGTCGTCGCAGGAAAACCAAGCGACGCGCTCGTTCCAGTACCAGTGCTGCGTCACCGAGACGCTCGTCGCATTGTCCAGCGATGCGACGTAGAGGTCGATCTCGGCGGGGCGCTCAGCCGTCTCGTAGCTCAGCGGCGAGCCGCAGTTTCCGCAAAAGCCGCGCGACACGCCCGGCGACGATGCGTAATGGCGAAGCGCCTCCCCCTCGAAGGCAACGTCGGCCTTCGCCACACAGAAGAAGCTCGTCACCGGCGACGACGTCGCCCGGCGGCAGCTCTTGCAATGGCAATGGCCGGTGCGGATGATCGGGCCTTTAACGGAAAACCGCACCGACCGGCACAGGCAGCGTCCGGAAAGCCCGTTCATGACGCCCTCCTCTTCCCACCGATGTCCTCCAGTTCAAACCGAGCCGAATTGGAGCGGGGCGACCATAGCCGGCGGTCGATCGCCTCCACCAGGCGATCGGACATTTCCCTCAACGCCGCAGGATTCTTCTCGGCCATGAAGCCGCGCACGCGCTCGTCCAGAATATACGCCTTGTAGACCGCCTCGAAATGGTGGTCCTTTACCGCCCCCGTCGTCGCAGCGAAGGCGAACATGAAGTCGACGGTCGCAGCCAGCTCGAAGGCGCCCTTGTAGCCGTGCCGCATCACGCCGTCGATCCACTTCGGGTTGACGACGCGGGCGCGCACGACGCGCCCGATCTCGTCCTCCAGCGTGCGCACCACCGGCTTTTCCGGCCGCGAATGGTCATTGTGGTAGACCGTCGGCTGCCGACCGCTCACGTGCGCCGCCGCAGCCGCCATGCCGCCCTCGAACTGGTAGTATTCGTCGCTGTCCAGAAGATCGTGCTCGCGATTGTCCTGGTTCTGGACGATCGCCTGCAGGCTTTTCATCCGCACCTCCAGCCGGTCGCGGCTGGAAACGTCCTCGCCCTCGCCGGCATAGGCATGCGCGCCCCAGGCGAGCCAGGCCTCGGCAAGATCGCCGCGGTCCTTCCACAGGCCCTCGTCCATCATCGTCTGCAGTCCAGCGCCGTAGGTCCCGGGCTTTGCGCCGAACACGCGGTAACCCGCCAAGGCCTGCGCATCGGCCGCCTGCATGCCATCACCGGCCAGCGCGGACGCCTCGGCGCGCATGCGGGCGGCGATCGGATTGTCCTCCTCGTCTTCGTCGAGCGCCCCGATCGCCCGCACCGCCCGGTCAAACAGCGCGATCTGCTCGGGAAAGGCGTCACGGAAGAAGCCGGAAATGCGCAGCGTCACGTCCACCCGCGGCCGGCGAAGCATCGCCGGCGGAATGATCTCGTAACCGGTGACCCTTCGCGATACGGTGTCCCAAACCGGCTTCGCGCCGATCAGGGCGAGCGCCTGGGCGATGTCGTCGCCGCCGGTGCGCATGTTCGAGGTTCCCCAGGCGGTAATGCCGAACGAGGTCGGCCACTCGCCGTGGTCCTGCGCGTAGCGGGTCACCAGCAGTTCCGCCGATCTCTTGCCAAGCTCCCACGCCGCCGGCGTCGGCACCGCGCGGCTGTCGACGGAATAGAAATTCCGCCCCGTCGGCAGTACATCCGGCCGCCCCCGCGTCGGCGCGCCGGAAGGTCCGGGCTCGACGAAGCGCCCCGAAAGCCCGCGCAGCAGCGCCGCCATCTCGGCGGCCCCGCAGGCTTCGATGGAAGGGCGGATGGTCGCCTCGACCTGTGCCAGCACCGCTTTCGTGGCATTCCATCCCTCGGGGCACGGCACCTCGCCCGACACGAGCTTCGCCGCCATCAACTCTATACGTTCAACCGTATCGCCGGCGGAGCGCCATGGGGCGTCGGACTGGGCGGCGAGGATATCGGGACACGCGCCATTCCAGGGGTCGGAAGGAACACAATCGAGGGGGTCGAAAGCGAAGGCAGGATCCGCCGCAGCCGGTGTCGTCGAAGACGGGTGCATCGGCACGTCGCCCCTGAACGCATCCGCCGCGATCGCGCGCTGCAGGCTGGCGTCGCCCCCCTCGCCGAGACCGCGCGGCACCCGCGCCAGCGCCAGCGTCAGGTCGGTCAGAAGCCGTCCCGAGGGCGAGACGCCGAAGACGTGCAGGCCGTCGCGGATCTGCATCTCCTTCAGGTCGCAGAGATAGGCGTCGAGTTTCTCGAGCGCCGCGTCCTCGCCGTCGGACTTGGCGATCCCCGCATCCTGGTCGAGCCCGATGTCGCGCACGAGATCGAGAATCTGGCGGCTCAGCAGCCGCAGTCGGCGCGGGTCGCCGCCCGAAGCGTCGTAATACTCGTCGACCAGCGCCTCCAGGTCCTTCAGCGGCCCGTAGGTCTCCGCCCGGGTCAAGGGCGGCGTCAGGTGATCAATGATGACGGCGGCAGAACGGCGCTTGGCCTGCGTGCCCTCGCCCGGATCGTTGACGATGAACGGATAGAGATGCGGCATCGGCCCGAGCACGGCCTCCGGATAGCACGCCTCCGACAGCGCCAGCGCCTTGCCCGGCAGCCATTCGAGATTGCCGTGCTTGCCGACATGGACGACGGCATGAACGTCGCAGACCTCGCGCAGGTGGGCATAGAAGGCGAAGTAGCCGTGCGGCGGAACGAGGTCCGGCGAATGGTAGGTGTCCTTCGGATCGATGTTATAGCCGCGCGCCGGCTGGATGCCGACCAGCGTCTCGCCGAAACGGCAGAGCGGAAGCGCGAAGACGTCGCCCGAGACGAACGGATCGGCCTCGGGCGGGCCCCAGCGCGCCGTCACCACATTCTGAATCTCTTTCGGAAGACTTCCGAAGAAGCGCCTGTATTGATTCAACGAAAGCGTCTCGCGGATCTCCCGCCCGTCGCTTGCCGCATTGGTCGGCCCCGCCATCAGGTGCGCCATCAGCGCGTCGCCGTCATCAGGCAGTTCGCCGGTCGCATAGCCCTCGCCCCGCATCGCCCGCAGGATCTCCAGCGTGCCCGCCGGCGTGTCCAGCCCGACGCCGTTGCCAAGCCGGCCGTCGCGGTTCGGATAATTGGCCATCACCAGCGCCACGCGCCGGTCGCCGGCCTGCGTGCGGCGCAGCCGTGCCCAGTTCGCAGCAAGCCTTGCGGAGTAGCCGATGCGATCCTCCACCGGCTCGAGGCTGACGATGTTGGTCTCGACCGCCGGGTCCCAGCGCGCCGCCGCCTTGAACGACACCGCCCGCGCCAGCACCCGTCCGTCCACCTCGGGCAGCGACACGTTCATGCCAAGGTCGCGCGCCGTCAGGCCCTGCCCGGATTTTTCCCAGGCCTCCCGCGACGAGCCGGAGAAAATCACCTGCAGCACCTGCGCACCAGCCTCGTCGAGCACGGTCGGCTTGCGGTTGGCGCCGGGCGCAGACACGGCGAAGCTCGTGGCGTTCAGCACCACATCGGGGCACGCGGCGGCGAAAGCGGCGCGGACGGTCTCGATGGATGCGGGGTCCTTCAGGCTGGAGACGAACACCGGCAGGGCGCGGACGCCCTCCGCCGAAAGCGATTCGATCAAAAGCTCCACCGGCCGCGTCTCGCCGCTCTGGACATAGGCGCGGTAGAAGCAGATGGCGACGGTGGCCGGGACGGCTCTCTCGGTGGCGATCGCGACCGCGTCATCGCCCCCGTGGTCATCCGGCAGGACAGAGGTGAGCGCCAGAGCTGGAGCACCTAGGTGCAGAAGCCCCTCATCCGCCCTTCGGGCACCGTCTCCCCGCGAGCGGGGCGATGGGAAGCCAGCGCCGGCCGCGGACGCGCGCTCTCGCCGTTCACGGGGAGAAGGCGGGGGCGAGTGGCAAATCTCGCTCCACATCGCGATATCGACCACGCCCCGCCCCGGCCACCAGATGCCGGCCTTTTCGAGCGGCACCGCCGGCGCCGGTCGGTCGCGGCCTAAAACCAGCGCGTCGGCATAGGCGAGGAAGCGGCCGGCATTTTCCGCGCCGCCCTCGTTCAAATAGGACCAGAACCGCAGCCGGTCCTCGTCCGCAATGCGGTTGAACGGCGCGATGCCCTCGTCCGGCCGATCGTCGCCGGGCAGCGCCACCATGAAGATGTCGTTTGCAACCGCCGTCGCATGCAGCGCCTCGAGCACGTAGCGGAAATAGCTGGCGCCCCCGAGCGCGCGCACGACGATCAGCCGCGCATGCCGCGCGGTCCGCTCCACATAGGTATCGACCGACATCGGATGGGCCAGCGAGGCGAGGCTGGCAAGCCGCAGCCGCGTGTCCGTCTTGCGGCCGCGATGTGCTGCGGCGATCGACGCCAGTTCCGTGTCCGCGGCGGAGAGAAACAGCACCTCCCCCGGCGTCTGGCCGAGATCGATCGCCTCCTTGCCGTCGGCGATCGTGCCCTTCTGGGCTAGGAGCAGGTGCATGCGGCGCCCTCCCGCTGCCGGCCGACGTGTTCAGATCCCCGGAACGGGCCCGAGGATGACGGCGTTGACGGCCACAAACGACTCGGACGAATTCGGGGCCGCCATGTCACACCTGCGCCATCCCCGGGTCCGTTCCAGGAATCCGCGCACGCAGCCTGCCCGATCCCATCCTGCCGGGAACCCGGCCAACGTGCCGAAAAAGGGAGCTGCCGCGCGCCCATGCCGCAGATCACACCGCAGCGGCGATCGCCGCGCGGACGGCAGTCTCGTCCATGTCGTGGAGGCCGATGACGACGAGGCGGGTGCCGCGCGTCTCGCCTGGGCCCCAGGCGCGTTCGAAATACTGGTCGATGCGGCTGCCGACGGCCTGGATCAGAAGCCGCATGGGCTTGCCCGGAACGTCCGCGAACCCCTTCACCCGCAGCACGTCGTGCTCGGCGATCACGCCCTTGAGGCGCTCGACGAAGCCGGCCGGATCGGCAACCGCCCCGAGCTCGACGACGAAGCTGTCGAATTCGTCGTGGTCGTGCTCTTCGCCGTTTTCATGCTCCAGCTCGTGATGCGACTTGCGGTTGGCAATGTCGTCCTCGGTACCGACGCCGAGCCCGAGCAGCACGGCGGCTGCGACGTCGCCGTTCCGCGCCTCGATCATGGTCGGCTTGCGGGCGATGCGGGCGGAAACCTCGTCGCGCACCGTCTTCAGGCCGGCGGCGTCGATCAGGTCGGTCTTGTTCAGCACGATCAGGTCGGCCGCGGTCAACTGATCCTCGAAGAGCTCCTCCAGCGGGCTCTCGTGGTCGAGATTGTCGTCCTCCACGCGCAGAGCATCGACGCGATCGTGGTCGTCCGCGAAGCGGCCGGCGGCAACCGCGGCGCTGTCGACCACGGTGATGACGCCGTCGACCGTCACCTGCGTCTTGATCTCCGGCCAGTTGAAGGCGGCGACCAGCGGCTGCGGCAGCGCCAGGCCGGAGGTCTCGATGACGATATGATCGGGGCGGTTCTCACGCTCCAGAAGCTTCGACATGGTCGGGATGAAGTCGTCGGCGACGGTGCAGCAGATGCAGCCGTTGGTCAGTTCGATGATGTCGTCCTCGCTGCAGGCTTCCGCACCGCAGCCCTTCAGCACGTCGCCGTCGACGCCGAGGTCGCCGAACTCGTTGATGATCAGCGCGATGCGCTTGCCATTGGCGTTCTGCAGGAGATTGCGGATCATCGTCGTCTTGCCCGCGCCGAGAAAGCCGGTGATGACGGTGGCGGGGATCTTTTGCTGGAGCATGGGCTCAACCCTTCATTTTCAGCGGCAGGCCTGCCGCGACAAAATAGACTTCGGAGGCGAGCTGCGCCACCTGCTGGTGCAGCCGCCCTGCGTGGTCGCGGAATTCGCGCGCCATCTGGTTGTCGGGGACGATGCCGAGGCCGACCTCGTTGGAGACGAAGACGAGCCGCCCGGGGGCGGTGACGATCGCAGCGGCCAGATCGCTGTAGGCAGCCGCCATGTCGTGGTTCTCCATCATCAGGTTCGTCACCCAGAGCGTGAGGCAGTCGACGAGCAGGACCCGATCGTCGCGCGCCGTGTCGTTGATGCGCTCTGGCAGGGCCAGCGGGTCTTCGTGGGTGATCCAGCCGTGACTGCCCCGCTGCGCCTTGTGCTGGTCGATCCGCTCGCGCATCTCTTCGTCCCAGGCGCGGCCGGTGGCGATGTAGTGCTTGGAAAGGCCGGTCTCAGCCGCCAGCCCTTCGGCAAACGCTGACTTTCCGGAACGCGCACCGCCCAGAACCAGGACGGCTCCGGGCGATGTCGTTTTCATCAGACTGCCTTTGCGATCTTCTCGTTGGCGAAACCCAGCGAAAGGCCAAGCACGATCCAGAAGAACAGCGTGGTGGCAAGCGCCGCCACGGCGAACTCGGCACCGAGGACCGCTGGAACATTGCTGGAAAGATCGGACGGCTGTGGGGCGCCATAGACCTGCGGGGCCGCGATCAGAACGATGCCGGCGATCTTCGCCGCGATGCCGTTCTTCAGGATCAGCAGATAGAGCCCCGCCCCCGACAGAACCACCGTGGCAACCCACCAGACCTGCCGGTCCCCGAGTTCTGCAGCCGGGAAGCCTGGAAGCTCCGGCGGCAGGCCGATCGCCGGCAGCAGATGAACGGCGAGCCAGCCGGCGGCGCCCCAGATCGCACCATTGGCGATCGTGATCGGGTTGCCCGTCAAAAGGCTCACTCCCGCCAGAAGCAATGCAAAGCCCGCACCAGTGACGAGATTGGCGAGCAGCGTGCCGGAAAAGCGGCTCATGCCGAACATGATGCCCCCGTCCTCGTGCTCGCCCTCATGCGCATGGGCGACCGAGATCGGCGAGAAGTAGACAGCGATATCCATCAGCGAGGGAACGCTGCGGAGCGAAGAGTGCTCGTGCGTCGCCTTCGGGGCTTCTGTTCCGGTGGCGGCAGGCTCGGCCTCCTCTCCCTCGAACTCCTCGGCATGGAGGATCAGCGGTATCACGCGCGCCTCCTGGGCGGCCGTCATTAACACGCCGGAGAACAGCCCGGCCACCAGAGCGGCCAGGAGATATTTGACGATCATGGCATCAGCTCCTCAGTGGCAGGGAAAGCCGTAGGAGTGACGGGTGTCGTGCGCGGTGTCGTGCAGGACGGACGAGTTGGCGAGGCCCGCGCCAAACACCAGGAACCCGCCGAGCAGAAGCGCCACGAGACCGGCGACGAGACGGTCGCTCAGAGAAAGGGAGACAGAAGAAACGTTAGAAACAGCCATGACAACCTCCGTGCTGGCACGGGGAACATCCCCAGAATCGGGCAAAATGCCCTTATTGGCCGGCAGGTCTCCTGGCTCGCAGCGTCGGGCGCTATTGCGCCGGCAGCCCTCCTCGCCTTCCCGGGCAGTTCGCAGCATGAAAGGCGGACGATTCGTAGAAATAGAGGCGTCCAGACCCCGGTTCATCATGCCGCCACCCAGTGGCTTTACCGGTTCGCGCGAACCGGTCGGATAGGCCTCGCTACTCTACAGTCGCGGGGTCGGCCGTGATTGGAGCGCCCTGATTGGGTCCACCCCGTCACGTTCCCATTTAAGCACCCGTCCATCACTGGACCGGTGCACCATCCAATAGTGGCGATGATTATGCCTGGCCGGTGCGGAAGTCAATTGACGGGAAACGCCGCCCGCCACCCTGAAAGCGGCGTTCGAAGGCCAGATCGGGAACGGCGCGCCTCAATAGCCAGGGCCGCTGATCGTCAGGTCCCCGCGCGGTCCCACGTAATAGCCATCGGCAGGCCCCTCGTAGTAACCGCCGACCGGCCCTTCGAGATAGCCGCCCACAGGGCCTTCGTAGACACCGTAGCCGTCGTTGTAGTAGCGGTCTCGCTCGGCGCGCTGCCTTGCGACATATTGGCGGTCGCGGCGCTGGGCATAGCGCGCCGCCTCCCCCAACTGGCGGTACTGCTTGCGCGTCAGGTAGCCGTCGGCGGCATAGCCCGACGCGCGCTGCCATGCGGCGATCGCGCCCCGGGTGCGTGAACCGAAGACGCCATCCACGCCCCCGGTGTTGTAGCCGAGCATGCTCAACCATTGCTGCGATTGCGCCCGCGTCGCGGGTTCCAGATAGGCCTCGCGGGCATTGCCGGGCGTTCGGTAGATCGTCGGCTGTCGCGGATCGGCAAGGGCCTCGCGCGACGCGGGTGACGCCGGCCTCGGAGAAACGACGCTGCCCTGGTCCGCATGGTCTGCACCCGCACTCCCGCCCGAGCCGCCAAGGCCCGCTTTGTCCTCGGTCGGCTGCCCGCCATCCCTGTCGGCGGTGCCGCCCTGATTCTCGATCGCCGACAACCGTTCGCGGGCCTGATCGGCGAAGCGCCCGTCCGGATAGACCCTCAGATATCCCTCGAATGCCTGCGCGCGGCCGTTCAGCACCGCACGGCTCCAGGCGTTGTCCTCCTGGCGCGCCTGCCGCTCGGTCTCCGTCGTGGCCTCACCGGCATCGTCCGTTGTGGCGGCCTGCGACCCGGCGTTCTGCCCGGTTGCCTGCCCAGTTCCCTGTCCGGCGTCCGTCGGAAGCGCCTCAGTATCCAGCGCATCCACCGCCGCCGCGGGACGGTTTTCCTCTTCCGGTCGGGCAACGTCTGCGGCCTTTTCGCCTTCGGCCGCTCCGGCTTCCGCCGCGCGCAGACGCTCGGCCTCGGCTTGTGCCTTTTCCGCTTCGGCCTCGGCCTTGTCCGCAGCCGCCTCGTCCGCCCTCGCCTGCGCCTCTGCGGCAGCCCGGGCTTCCTCTGCGGCCTTAAGGCGCTCAGCTTCGGCCGCGGCTTGCGCGCGCGCGCGTTCGGCCTCGGCGGCGGCCTGCTCGGCTTCTGCCTTTGCTTTTTCCGCCGCAGCGGCATCGGCCCTGGCCTGGGCTTCGGCCGCAGCCTTTGCCTCCTGCTCGGCCTTCACGCGCGCCTGCTCAGCCTTCGCCTCCTGCTCGGCCCGCAGCGCTTCGGCTTCTGCAGCCTCCTGCGCGCGCTTGCGCTCGGCTTCGGCTGCCTGACGTTCCGCCTCGGCAGCGCGCCTGGCTTCGGCCTCCGCGCGCGCCTGCTCTTCCTTGCGGAGCCGCTCTTCTTCCGCGATCCGTTTGCGTTCTGCTTCCGCCGCCAGCCGGTCCTGTTCGGCCTGCGCCTTTTCGGCTGCAACCTTCGCGTCCTGCTCGGCCTTCAGCCGTTCGGCCTCGGCGGCCTTACGCGCTTCCTCTGTCTTGTCCTTCTCGTCGCCTGCCGTACCCGCGGCCGTAGCGGCGTTCGACGGCTTGGACGCGCCGGCCGCGTTCAGCTCGGCGAGCCGCAGCCGCGCCATCGAGGCAAAGGTGCCGTTCGGAAACTGCTTGAGATATTCCTCATAACCTGCCGGGTCGCTGCTGGAAGAAACCTTCTGCCACATCGAGAATTCGCTCTCCCAACGCTTGGCTGCACTGACAGGCGGCTTGGTCTCGGCAGCCTGCGCTGCCGGCCCCCCGGCGAGCGCAAGCCCCACAAGCCCGGCCAATCCCAGTTTCGCCAAACGCGCAGTGGTCATTCGAGAACTTCCCTTTTCGATCGCATGCCAGACCTCGGCAGATAGATAGCGGCAATTCCGGAGCCCTCAAGGCTTGGCACGGGATTCTGACGCAAGTTTGATGGTAACCTTACCGCGGCAAGATGACGAAAAATCGTGCCGGGACGCGCCTGTGGCAGCGGCCGGACTTCTGCACCGCATGAGCCGGCCTGTTCAGTCCCGCTCCATCAGGCCCTCGAGCCAGGCGGGATCGAGCACCGCCTCGAGTTCGGCCGCAACACCGTCCAGCGCCTCGTCGACCGACTTGCGGTAGTCGAAGCCGCCGCCCTCGATGCCGAGCTCGGCAAGCAGCCGGCCCCGGAACGGGTCGCTGGAGAGTAGTCCGTGCAGATAGGTGCCGAAGACCCGACCGTCCGGAGAAGTCGCACCGTCTGGCCTGCCGTCGATGACCACGCTCGGCCGGGCGCAGTCCGGCCCCGCCGTCACGCCCAGATGGATCTCGTAGCCCTCCAGCGGGACGTCGTAGACGGGCGAGTGTGCCCGGCTGTTGCGCACCGTCTTCTCAGGGGCCATCTCGGTCTCGACATCGAGCAGGCCCAGCCCTTCGATCTCGCGATCGCTGCCTTCGATCCCGAGCGGATCGCGCACCGTCCGCCCCAGCATCTGGTAGCCGCCGCAAATGCCGATGACGCGGCCGCCGCGGCGATGGTGCGCGGCCAAGTCGCGGTCCCAGCCCTGCGCGCGGAAATCCTTCAGGTCTGCGATGGTCGACTTCGAGCCCGGCAGCACGACGAGGCCGGCATCGGCCGGGAAGCGCTCACCAGGCCTCACGAAGACCAGGTCGATGTCGCCTTCCTGGCGCAACGGGTCGAGATCGTCGAAATTTGCAATCCGCGGCAGGACCGGCACCGCCACGCGCAGGGCACCGGCCTTCCCGGCGGCGAGGCGCTCCAGCACGACCGAATCTTCCGCCGGCAGCCGCCGCGCGTCCTTCAGCCACGGCACGACCCCGAAACAGGGCCAGCCGGTATGCTGGCCGATGGCGCGAATGCCGTCGTCGAAAAGCGAGACGTCGCCTCGGAACTTGTTGATGAGGTAGCCGCTGACCATTGCCAGGTCCTCGTCCGGAAGGATCGCCTTCGTGCCGACGAGCGAGGCGATGACGCCGCCGCGATCGATGTCGCCCACGAGCACGACCGGCACGCCCGCACGCGTCGCAAATCCCATATTGGCGATGTCGCCGGCGCGCAGATTGATCTCAGCCGGCGATCCGGCCCCCTCCACTACCACGAGGTCCGCGTCGGCACAGACCACTTCGAAGCTCTCCATCACTGCGCCGAGCAGCTTCGGTTTGAGTGCCTGGTAGTCGCGGCCCCTCGCCTGACCGTAGACCTGCCCCTGCACCACGATCTGGCTACCGGTGTCGGATTGCGGCTTCAGCAGCACGGGATTCATGTGGACCGAAGACGGCACCCGCGCAGCCATGGTCTGCAGCCACTGCGCCCGGCCGATCTCGCCGCCATCATCGGAAACGGCGGCATTGTTGGACATGTTCTGCGGCTTGAACGGGCTGACCTTCAGGCCCCGGTTCGCGGCAATGCGGCACAGTCCGGCCACCAGTACCGTTTTTCCGACATCCGAGCCGGTTCCCTGCAGCATGATTTTCCGAGTCATGCGCCTCAATTAGCATCGCGCCCGCACGCCGCAAAGCCCTGAAAGCGCCGCGATGTCGCCGCAATACGCAGGCGATCGGTAGGGGTGCGACAAAACTACCGACGGGCATATTCCATTTGCGACATGCCATGGCGTTGGCAAATGCGATTTCACTGCACTGCAGGCCTATATCGCCGGCATGTGAGCCACGGGCCGAACCGTCGCCGCCCAACCAGGGAAAAACACCATGCTGTTCATCTTCAGCAAGCCCAATTTCGTCCAGATCGCATGGAACGGTCTGGCTCCCCGCCATCACTCGCGCGTCCGCAACGTCGTTGACGATGCGCCGCTGGGCCCGATCAGCCTGATCCGGACCCGCAACGTCGGCTGAGCGATCGGGAACACCGTCTTCGAGCGCCCTCGCACTGCGGGGGCGTTGCTGCTTCTGGCAGCGGAATGGATTGGCAGCGGGAACAAAAAAGCCGCGGGCACCCGGGCGGGGCATTCCACGGCCTTTCGGATGCAAAACGCGCATCGTCGAATGTTCGACCCCGGTACGCACTACCTTATCCGGGGATGGGCAAGGATCACCTGCCGCGTCACAAGTGATAGCCGCACATCGTTACTGGATCGTTATTAAGACCTTAAACAAAGATGAATTGCGCATTTTTTAGCGCGATCCTCGAAAAATCCCTCCGGAGCACAACGGGCGCTTTCAGGATAGCGAATGTCCCGATCGGAATATCCGCCGGCGATACTGCGACACAAGCCTGCACGGGCAACGCCCATCCGTGAGCAAAAGCTCATTTTTTGATCGAACTCCTGCCTGATTCCCGGGCACTCCCGCTCCTGCTGGCCGCACCCAAATTTGTTACTGCGCCCCTGTACGGTTGATTTCTTTGCGGGAATCCTTACGCTGCCTTCAGCGATGAAACAGGCGAGGCAGTGACAGGGTTCCGCTGCCGGCAGACAAGAACTCAAGTCGCTGCAAGCAGGGTTTCGACTTGCCCGACCCGGTTCTTCGACCCCAGCCTGCCGAACGTATCGATCGGGCCGCAAGGGAGGCGTACGGCTTCTTCACCGTCCGGAATAGATAACCGCATCAAGACTGGGAGATCGCACAACCATGAAGACGCTGCTCGCTTCTACCGTCCTCGCCGCCGGCCTCTACGCCGGGGCAGGTTCCGCACAGGCTGCCGATTGCGGCAGCGTATCCATCGCCGAGATGAACTGGGCTTCGGCCGGCGTCGCGGCCTATGTCGACAAGATCATCCTCGAAAGCGGCTATGGCTGCACGGTGACGCTGGTCACCGGCGACACCATGCCCACCTTCACCTCGATGTCCGAAAAGGGCGAGCCGGACGTGGCGCCGGAACTCTGGGTGAACTCCTTCCGCACAGCCCTCGACACGGCGGTGAAGGACGGAAGCCTCATCCAGGCGGCCCCGCTGCTGTCGGAAGGCGGCGTCGAAGGCTGGTGGATTCCGAAGTTCCTCGCAGACGCCCATCCCGACATCAAGACCGTGCAGGATGCATTGAAGCATCCCGAGCTTTTCCCCGCGCCGGAAGACGCATCCCGGGCCGCAGTTCACAACTGCCCGTCGGGCTGGAACTGCCAGGTTTCCACCGCCAACCTCTACAAGGCGCTGAACGCCGAAGCGGCGGGCTTCGACCTGGTGGACACCGGCTCCGCCGCCGGCCTTGACGGCTCGATTGCCAACGCTTTCGAAAAGAAGACCGGCTGGCTCGGCTACTACTGGGCGCCGACCGCCATTCTCGGCAAGTACGAGATGACCAAGCTCTCCTTTGGCGTCGAGCACGACAAGAAGGAATGGGACGCGTGCACCGCAATCCCCGATTGCCCGAGCCCGAAGGTGAACGCCTATCCGGTTTCTGACGTCTACACCGTCGTGACCAAGGCCTTCGCCGACAAGGCGGGCGTGGCGATGGACTACATGAAGGCGCGCCAGTGGGACAACCAGACGGTCGGCAAGGTGCTGGCCTGGATGGTCGAGAACCAGGGCACCAACGAGGACGGCGCCAAATACTTCCTCGAAAACAACCCCGACATGTGGACGAAATGGGTTTCGCCAGACATCGCCGAGAAGGTCAAGGCGTCTCTCTGACAGGTCCGATAGAGGGCCAGCGATCACCCGCCGGCCCTCCTTCATATTGACGCGACGAAGGAAAGACGGGTTTCCGCTTTGAATTGCTAATAGAGAAAGCAAGGTCGCAAACAGCACATGAATGCCGCGGGCTTCATGGGACAAAGATAAAAAAGGCCGGAACGAAAACAAGAACAACGGCCCGGAGGTGAAAGCGCGCACAAGGCGGCGGAAGCGATCCGGAGTCGGCGATCGGCAGACAAAGGGGATTGATATGGCATTGTGCGACAGCTTGCCGGCACTGCTCTGCAAGTTTCCCGCGCTGAGCGACTCCACCATTCGCGCAGGCCGCAAGACAATAGACGACGGTTTCCGCGCCTTCGTCCGCTCCTACAGTTCCATCATCGACGCGGCGGTCCAGCCGCTGCAGGTCTTCCTGAACTTTCTCGAACGGCTGTTCGTCACCTCGCCCTGGCCGATCATCCTGATCGTGATGCTGGTCATAGTCTATCTCGGCAGCCGCAGCGTGCGGGTCACGATCGGCACGGCGATCGCCATGTATTTCATCGGCCTGTTCGGGCTATGGAACGACGCGATGGTGACGCTCGCCATGACCACCGTCTGCACGATCTTTGCCGTTCTGCTCGGCATTCCGATCGGTATCCTGATGGCGCGCTTCGACCGGGTCCAGGCGGTCGTCAACCCGGTCCTCGACGTGATGCAGACGATGCCGAGCTTCGTCTACCTCATCCCCGTCGTCATGATTTTCGGTATCGGCAAAGTGCCGGGCATGATCGCCGTCGTCATCTACGCCGTTCCGCCGATGATCCGGCTGACCAATCTCGGCATCCGCCTCGTCGACAAGGAAGTCCTGGAAGCGGCCGACGCCTTCGGTTCGTCCGGCTGGCAGAAGCTCAGGAACGTGCAGATCCCGCTTGCGCTTCCTACCATCATGGCCGGCATCAACCAGACGATCATGATGTCGCTGGCGATGGTCGTCGTCGCCTCGATGGTGGGCGTGGGCGGGCTGGGCAAGAACGTTCTCGGCGCGATCAATAACCAGTTCTTCACCGTCGGGTTCCTCAACGGCTTTGCGCTCGTCGCGATCGCCATCATTTTCGACCGTACCAGCCAGGCCTTTGGCAAGCGCCTGCAGAAGCATTCGGAGGTAGTCCATGGCTAGTCATGCCATCGAAATCAAAAGCCTGTACAAGATCTTCGGCCCGCGGGGCGCCGACTATATCGAGCAGGTGAAATCCGGACTATCCAAGGCCGAACTGAATGCGAAGTACGGCCATGTCCTCGGCCTGCAGGACATCAACATCTCCATGCCGGCCGGCGGCGTCATGGTGGTGATGGGGCTTTCGGGCTCGGGCAAGTCGACGCTGATCCGCCACATCAACCGGCTGATCGAACCGACCTCCGGCGAGGTGCTTTACGACGGCGTCGACGTCTGTCGCATGAACGACCGCGACCTGCGCGAGTTCCGCCGCCACAAGACGGCGATGGTGTTCCAGAAATTCGCGCTGCTGCCGCACAGGACCGTGGTCGAAAACACCGTCTACGGGCTGGAGATCCAGGGCGTACCGGCCGCCGAAAGCGAAAAGCGCGCCCGCTACTGGATCGACCGCGTCGGTCTCTCGGGCTTCGAGAACCACTACCCCAACCAGCTTTCCGGTGGCATGCAGCAGCGCGTAGGCCTCGCCCGCGCGCTCACCAACGACGCCGAAATCCTTCTGATGGACGAGGCCTATTCCGCGCTCGACCCGCTGATCCGCGTCGACATGCAGACGGTCCTCCTCGATCTCCAGAAGGAACTGAAGAAGACCGTCGTCTTCATCACCCACGATCTCGACGAAGCGCTGCGTCTCGGCGACAAGATAGCCATCCTGCGCGATGGCCGCGTCGTCCAGCAGGGCACCGGCCAAGACATCGTGCTCGCGCCGGCCGACGACTACATCACCGCCTTCGTCAAGGAAGTGAACCGCGGCCGCGTCATTAATGTCGAGACGATCATGAAGCCGCTCTCCGGCAATCCGGAAGGCATGCCCGTCGCCAAGGGCACCGTGCTCGAGACAGCCGCGCGCGCGATGACGACAGCAGGCCAGTCGACGGCGCACGTGGTCGATGAGGCGAACCGGCCGGTCGGCACGGTCTCGCTCGACACGATCATCGCCGCCATGGTGACACCCACCAGTCACGACGCCGAGGCGCAGCAGGCAGCGTGAGGCGAAGCCGGAACTGGTCCGGCACGGCCGCCCGAAACCATCAATATCGCGGACCTGGTCCGGGATCTGCTACACCACGCCTGCGACGCGCGGGTCCAACATCCCGCGCTTTAGCTGCGCCGCCCCGCACCTACGAGTGACGCCGCCTCGGATGCAACGCGCAACGCCTGCGCACATGCCACAGCAGACAGCCTGGATTTTGCCGCCGGGGTAGCTCCTGCCTTGCAAGGACATAAAGAAATCTTTATATCCTCACCTACAATGAGGACCTCAGCCTTCGACCGCCTGCCGGTTGGGCGCGTTAAAGGAAAGTGACCCGATGACGACCGAAAGCAATGCGCTCGCCGCCCTTCTCGCCGAGAAGCCCTTCCTGCTCGCCGATGGCGCCACCGGAACGTCGCTGTTCGCCATGGGGCTGGAAGCCGGCGAGGCACCGGAGCTCTGGAACGAGGCGAAGCCGGAGAACATCACCAAGCTGCACCAGGACTTCGTCGATTCCGGCGCCGACATCATTCTGACCAACACCTTCGGCGGCACCCGCCACCGTCTGAAGCTGCACCATGCGCAGGACCGGGTCTTCGCGCTCAACAAGCGCGCCGCCGAAATCGCCCGTGCGGTGGCGGACAAGGCGCCGCGCAAGGTGATCGTCGCCGGCTCGGTCGGACCGACCGGCGAATTGCTGGTCCCGCTCGGCGCGCTGACCTATGAGGATGCCGTCGCAGCCTTTGCCGAGCAGATCGAGGGTCTGAAGGCCGGAGGCGCCGACGTCGCCTGGATCGAGACCATGTCCTCGCCGGAGGAAATCCGCGCGGCCGCCGAAGCCGCCGTCAAGGTCGGCCTGCCCTTCGTCTACACCGGTTCGTTCGATACCGCCGGCAAGACGATGATGGGTCTGCATCCGAAGGACATCCACGGCGTCGCCGGCGATATCGGCGAGGGCCCGCTGGCCGTGGGCGCCAATTGCGGCGTCGGCGCCTCCGACATCCTCTCCTCGCTGCTCGACATGACCGGCGCAGATCCGTCCGCGACCATCGTCGTCAAGGGCAACTGCGGCATCCCGGAGTATCGCGGCGCCGAGATCCACTATTCCGGCACGCCGCCGCTGATGGCCGAATATGCCAGGCTCGCCCGCGACGCCGGTGCCCGCATCATCGGCGGCTGCTGCGGCACCTCCTGCGAACACCTCGCCGCCATGCGTGAGGCGCTGGACGCCCACGAGCCGCGCCAGCGCCCGACGCTTCAGACGATCATCGAGGTGATCGGCCCGCTGCGCAACAAAAGCGCCAACGAGACCCCCGCCGCCCCCGCCCGCGAACGCGGCCGCCGCGGCCGGAGCTGAGCGATCCAAGGTCCCGCAAGGCAGAAAGCTTGGCCGTTGCGCGCGCCTCCTCGCCCTCGAGGGGAACGTCGCCGCGCTTGTACCGACTGCGTATGACCCGCGGCGCATTTAGGTTCGCCCTGAAAAGGCCCGTCATCACCCAGTATGCGTGACGGTCACGCGCCCGCTGAGACCGGGTCCGCCCCTGGCCCTCAGGCGGAAGCGTTGATCCTTCGCCGGACCCTCGCACGCTGGGGCATAGGGAGCGAGCGGCCGGATCGACCTTGCCGTGATGCCGGTGCCGCCGGGCAACGTCGGGTGGCGTCGGTTGACAAATGGGTTGCAGCCCATAATCTGCATGCACGCCTTTGAGATCGACCCCGTTTTGCGGAGACAAGGTTCATGCAGGTGCCCCGCAGACACGTATGGCCAAGCGCATGAGACGGTTTCTGCTGGCGATACCTGCCCTTTGCCTCTCGGCTTTCGCGACCGTTGCCGCAACACTCGACACGATTGCCGAGCGTGGGACTGTCCGCATCGGCTACATAGCCGACCAGGCGCCCTTTTCCTCCGGCAAGCCGGGGGCTGAACCGGCGGGATATGCCATCGACCTCTGCCGCAAGATCGCCGACGAGATCGAGCATCAGCTTCCTCAGCTGAGACGCGAATATGTCGAGACGACGCTCGCCGACGGCTTCGACGCCGTGAAGAATGCGGAGATCGACTTGCTGTGCGGGTCCATCACCGTGAACCTGGAGAGGCGCGAGATCGTCGATTTCTCCCAGCCGATCTTCCTAACCGGGGCGAGCGCGCTGCTGCGGAAGGATTCGCCCAGTTACCTGCAGACACTCTTTCTCGACGGCCCCGCCGTGCAAGCTGTCAGCGAGCGCGTTGCCACAAACATCATCGGTATGCGCGCAAACACGACGACGGCGGCGACGCTTCGCGAGGCACTGGCGATCCAGGAATCGGAGACGAAGCTGACCGATTTCAGCACGCACGAGGACGGACTCAAGGCGCTGGAGGACCGCAAGATCGATGCCTACATCGCCGATCAGGCGCTGCTCATCAGCCTGGCGAAGCGGGCGCGCGATCCGTCCTCGCTTACGGTCGGCGACCGCATGTTCACGCATGAACCCTATGCCATCGCGTTGCGTCGCAACGACGCCGACTTCCGCTTGCTGGCCGACCGCGCGCTGACGGATTTCTACATGTCGGACGATCTTTTGCCGCTGCTGGAGAGCTACTTCGGTGCCGAGGCCCCGACGCTGCACACGCAAATCATCATGCAGCACGTACCCTAGGCGCACGCGTCGGGCTTCTGCCGCCGGAGGTGGTCAGTAGCGCCAATGCCAAGCAGCCCCGAAGGCAGGCACGGCGAGGCGATGCGGACTTGCGTGCCACCTTCACCGCAGCAGAAGAGGAGCAACGACCGACACTGCCACCCCGAGTTTGCCTTCAGCGCTTGCACGCCTCCTCGCCCTCCACTATCCGGGACTCCCATAGAGATTCGCTGGAGCCGCGCGCATGAATGCAGCCGTTTTTCCCGACCGGGGGACGATCGCCGAGAAGCTTGCAACCCATGGGGAAGCCGAACAGTCGTTCCTGCGTTTACTGCTGGAAAATCCATCGCAGGACGAGAGCCTGCTGGCCGGGCTCGACCTCCATCTGGCACGTGCGGCAGAAAGCAAGTTCCTGAATACGCTGAAGCTGGAAAGGCTCGGCGAGTGGCTTGGCAACACGGCGCCGGCGCGTCTGCAGATGCGGCTGATGGAAGCCGCGCGCTCCAGCCAGCACCCCGCCCATCAGGCCTTTCGCGCCGGGCTCACCCGTTCCGGCGGTTTGGAGAGGGCCTTCCCCAAGGTCTGATGCTCCCGGCCTGTACTCTTTGGGTGCTGGGTTTCCGACGCCTGGCCTTTCTGGGCGTGCGGTCACGGGCGCCTGCGATTCCGTGGCGGGCTGAAAGCGAAGTCGCCTCAATAGGGCAGCACACCCGCCACCGCGATCACCGTTCCCATCCGCGAAAACCGGTCGTTGCGCCGGACCTCCGGCGCATAGAGGCTGGAGATGCTGCCGTCGAGAAAAAGCGCGTCCCGGCAGCCCAGCGTATCGCGAAACAGCGTGGCGAAGTCGTGGAACCGAACCATCCCGCGCGAGATCGCAAACACCACGCGCCCGTCAGGCAGGATGCCGACGCCGTTGCGGACGTAGAGGCTCGTGCTGTCCGGCAGGAACCGCGGATGGATGCGCCCGTCGACAACCAGCATCGGTCCCGACTGGGTGGCGAACTGCACCTCGGTCAGCGCCGCCCTTGCAAACGCCTCCGTCTCCATCACGCCCGCCCTGCCCTTGCCGACGAAGAAAACGCCATTCGGCTTGAGGAAGAAGTTTCCCTCACCCGTATCCCGGTTCAGGGGATGGCGCTCGCGCCCGTATTCGACCAGCAGCCCGACCGGACCATAGCCCGGGTGATACATGCCCCCGTTCATCCCGAAGACGAGGAACTCCCGGTCCTGCCGCAGAAGGTCGCGCACCGCGCCATAGGTCAGCGGCTCGCTCGGACCGTCCGCCACGCCGTAGACGCGGATCGTCTCCCGCGCCGGATCGAAGGTGCACACGATGTAGCTGTCGGCGAGATGGCGGATTTCCGTACAGACGGCCGAGGCCGGGCTGGCAACAAGCGACGAGGCTGCAAGCGCGAGGCCGAACAGGCGGCGCTTCATGGGTCGTCGAACTCAGTGATCGAACCGACGAAGTTGCGGCCGCCGTCGATATGGTCACTGTTCCGCCAGGCCTCCGGCTGACGCCGCGCCTCTGTTGCGATAATGGGCGGACGGCCCCCTACGCCTGCGTGATCACGCAACGCCGGCGCGCCAGACCGGCTGCCGTGCCGTTCCGCCTTATCCCGTGGGTCCGGTCCGCTGTGGTTCATGTCGTCACTCCCGATGACAGGCTCCAGATGGCCCACCCAACCTCGCATCTTCGAGCCTCCGCCGCAATCAGACGCCGAGCGCCGCCATGTGGAAGCGCAACTGGTCGGCGCAGTAGCGATACCCGGCGCCGACGGGACAGACTTCGCGGGCAATACAACCGGCTGTCATGCAGCCTTTGCGGCCTGTGTTCGTGCGAAGATGGTCGCGACAGGCCGGGACGTCGAACCCCGCGGCCCCCACGGCACCGGCCGGACACCGTGCAAGGCAGGGCCGCTCCCGGCAGTTGTCGCAGGGATGCGAGCCAGGCGGCTCTGCCCACGCCTCCGCATCTACCGCATGCTTGAGCGCGAGCGCGCCGCGATAGCCGTGCCAGAGGCCGTAGACGGGATGGATCAGGATGCCGAGCGGCGAGGCCCGCAGGCCCTCTGCCCGCATCGCCCACTGCTGGAACGGCTGCCAGGGCGGGTCGGAGGGAAAGTAGGCGGTAGCACCGAGCGCGTTTGCCGCAGGCCCGATCACCGCCTTGGACCAGGCGTCAAGCGGGTCGCTCCCGCCACAGTCCGGCGTCTGGTCCTGCCAGGCACGGAAGTGCGGCCAGATAGAGCTTCCGACATTGCCGATGAGCGCGACGCTGGCCGCGCGCCGACCGTCTGCCAGGAAAGGCGCAGCTTCGCCTCCGGCGAAGTTGATGACACCGCGCAAAAAGAGTCCGTGCGGCCGCAGGGCCGCACGGATCGTGTCGCTTGAGGGGCGTTCGGCCGTCATTTCGGCTTCGGTCCCTGCAGTTCGTAGTGCGGCCGCCAGACTTCCTTCTGGATCATGTCCGCCACCGCCGATGCTCCGCCTTGCTCCCTGGCGCGTTCGGGAGCCTTTCAGGTGAAGGCGTCGGGCATGGAATCCTTGCGCTTGGCCATGTATTCCAGAAGCGCCTCGTCGATCGCCGGATCGAGGTAGGGCGCCTCGTACTGCTCGAGCCAGGTGCGGCAGAGCGCATTGGCTCGCTGCTCGATACGCTTGCTGCCCTCGATCTCCCACTGCTCGAACGAATTGTTGTCGGCAAGCGGCGAGCGGTAGAACGCGGTCTGGAAGTTCGCCTGCGTATGCGCGCAGCCGAGATAGTGGCTTCCAGGACCGACTTCGCGAATGGCGTCGAGCGCCTGGGCGTCCGTTGACAGATCGATCCCTTCGGCCATCTTCTGCATCATGCCGAGCTGGTCCTGGTCGATCATGAACTTCTCGTAGGACGACACCAGACCGCCCTCCAGCCAGCCGGCCGCATGCAGCACGAAATTGGTGCCGGCAAGCAGCGTCATGTTCAGCGTGTTGGCGCTTTCGTGCGCCGCCTGCGCGTCCGGGACCTTCGAGCCGCAGAGCGAACCGCCGGTACGGAACGGCAGGCCAAGGCGACGGGCGAGCTGGGCGGCACCGTAGGAGACGAGCGACGGCTCCGGCGTGCCGAAGGTCGGCGCACCCGACTGCATCGAGATGGAGGCTGCAAACGTGCCGAACAGCACCGGCGAGCCGGCGCGGATCAGCTGGGTGAAGGCGGCACCCGCCAGCACCTCGGCCAGGATCTGCGTCAGCGTGCCTGCGACCGTGACCGGGCTCATCGCACCCGACAGGATGAACGGCGAGACGACCGAGGCCTGGTTGTGGCGGGCGTAAACCTTCAGTGCACCCACCATGGTCTCGTCGAACACCATCGGCGAGTTGGCGTTGATCAGGTTCAGCGTCACCGTGTTCTTCTCGACGAAGTCCTCGCCGAAGACGAGCTTCGCCATCGCGATCGTGTCTTCGGCGCGCTCAGGCGCCGTGACCGAGCCCATGAACGGCTTGTCGGAATATTTGATGTGGCTGTAGACCATATCCAGGTGACGCTTGTTCACCGGGATATCGACCGGCTCGCACACCGTGCCGCCGGACGAGTGCATCGACGGCGCCATGTAGGCGAGCTTCACGAAATTGCGGAAATCCTCGATCGTCGCATAGCGGCGGTTGCCCTCGAGGTCGCGCACGAAGGGAGGCCCGTAGACGGGCGCAAAAACCGTCGCCTTGCCGCCGATTTCGGCGCTGCGCACCGGATTTCGGGCATGCCAGGTAAAGGTCTTGGGCGCGGTCTTCAGGAGTTCGCGGCAAAGCCCTTTCGGAAAGTGCACCCGCTCGCCCTTGATCTCGCAGCCGGCATCCTTCCAAAGAGCCAGAGCCTCGGCGTCGTCGCGAAACTCGATGCCGATCTCCTCCAGCACCGTGTCGGCATTGCGCTCGATCAGTTGCAGGCCTTCTTCGTCCAACACCTCGTATTCACGGATCTTGCGGGTGATGTAGGGCAAGGACGGGCCAGGCCCGCCGCCGGACCGCGATGCGCGGCGCGCTGCAGCCCCGCGTCCCTCGCCGCGTGCGCGGCGACCGCCACCCTCGCCTTCCGGCTGCTCTGTCGTCAAACTCATATCCGTGTTTCCTCAGCTTCTGAATGGCGCTCCGTCGCCTGTCGCCCATATGCTATCAAGCAACCGACCCGGGACGGGTCTCAATGCGCCAACAGGTGGCGCAGTGGAGACACCGCAGGCTCCTCCAGTCGCCGCTTTGATTTGCCCTGTCAATCCCGCGCCCGACCCGTTACGATGACCGCGTTTGCGTCGTCGCTTTTTGCTCCGCGCGACGTCGCTTTCGAAATCGGATTTTAAGGCCAACGCAGCTAACACTTGAATGCCCGGCCATTTGCCTGCCGTGCCAATGGAGACGAGGAGACACCTATGGCAGACGACGAAATCATTCTCGCCGACCTCTCCGACGAAGAGCTCGTGCAGCAGATGCACGACGATCTCTACGACGGCCTGAAGGAGGAGATCGAGGAAGGGACGAACATCCTGCTCGAACGCGGCTGGACGCCCTACGACATTCTCACCCAGGCGCTCGTCGAAGGCATGCGCATCGTCGGCATCGATTTCCGCGACGGCATTCTCTTCGTGCCCGAGGTGCTTCTCTCCGCCAATGCGATGAAGGCCGGTATGACGATCCTGCGCCCACTTCTCGCCGAGACCGGCGCGCCGAAGCTCGGCAAGATGGTGATCGGCACCGTAAAGGGCGACATCCACGACATCGGCAAGAACCTCGTCGGCATGATGATGGAAGGTGCGGGCTTCGACGTCGTCGATCTCGGCATCAACAACCCCGTCGAAAACTACCTGGAAGCCATCGAGCGCGAGCAGCCGGACATCGTCGGCATGTCGGCGCTTCTGACAACGACCATGCCCTACATGAAGGTCGTGATCGACACGCTGAAGGAAAAGGGCCTGCGCGACGACTATGTCGTGCTCGTCGGCGGCGCGCCGCTGAACGAGGAGTTCGGCAAGGCCGTCGGCGCTGACGCCTACTGCCGCGACGCCGCAGTCGCCGTCGAAACGGCCAAGGACTTCATGAAGCGCAAGCATAACATGCTGGCCGGCGCCTGAGGTTTCGGCGCCCGACGGCAAACGGCGGCACCTTCTTGCGAAGGCGCCGCCGCATCGACATATGAGGCTCCGGGCCGCCGTTATTCGGCAGCGCGGGCAACATCCCTGCCGGCAGCCTCGGTCGCATTGACCGTATTGGCAGTATCCCGGCCGATGCCGCGAATGGTGTTACCGCAGGCGCTGAGCGTCAGCAGTGCGGCAAGGACGCAGCAGATCGTAGTCGTGTTCTTCGCAGTCATGGTCGGAGTTCCTCTCTGATGGATGCCAATAGAAATGAAGTATGGAACGACAATTCCCTGCTTCAACGCGCGAACAAAGAAAAAGTTCGCGTGATCGCGTGCGGTGCGATCGCCCGCGAGGTCATCGCCGTCTGCAAGGCCAATGGTTTGGGACACATCGACCTCCACTGTCTTCCCGCCATCTGGCACGCATATCCCGAAAAGATTGCCCCCGGCATCGAACAGGCGATCGCGGCAGCCCGCGCCGAAGGCATCGGCCGCATCTTCGTCGGCTATGCCGATTGCGGCACCGGCGGCGAACTGGACAGGGTCTGCGCGCGCGAAGGCGTCGCCCGCATCGAGGGTCCGCACTGCTACTCCTTCTTTTTCGGCAACACGGCCTTCTCCGAAAACGACGACGATGTCACTTCGTTCTTCCTGACCGACTTCCTCGCCCGGCAATTCGAAGCATTCGTCGTCGAGCCGCTCGGCCTCGACAGGCACCCACAGTTGCTTCCCATGTACTTCGGCAACTACCGCAAGCTGGTCTACCTGTCGCAGCTTGAGGACGGAGAACTGCAGGCCAAGGCAAAAAAAGCCGCGCAATATCTGGGGCTTGAATACGAGTACCGGTTTACCGGTTATGGCGACCTTACTTCTGCCCTCACTGGCCTCTAGGCAGCGATCACGCCAAGGTGCGCAATTCGCCTTGCAACGATAGCGACATTCTCCTTAAGTTTGGATCAAACCCGCGCTCTCCACGCGGGCGGAGCAACAGGGCCTTCCAGTGACGGACATGATCATCAATGAAAAGCGGGCGGAACCGCTGACCAATGCCGAACGCGACGAGCTGATTTCTTCGCCCCCTCTGGTCTTTTCAGAGGAAGCCGGGCCGCGCGTCGTGGTGCTGACACAGGGCGGCCCGAACCCGGAGATACTCGTCAACACGCTCAAGCGCCACTTCTCCAATCTCGTCGTCATCGAAGAGCAGCCCGAATCCAAGCAGCAGATGCTGCGCCAGAAGGCGCGCCGCTTCGGCTGGGGCACAGCCCTGGGACAGGCCGCCACTATGGCGGTGTCGAAGTTCGGCAAGCCCCTGGCCCGCCGCCGCGCAAACGAGATCGTCCGCCAGTTCCATGTCGACACCCGGCCCGATCCGACCATCAGGCGCATCGTGGTCGACAGCGCCAACGGCGCGGAGTTCCGGCGCCTGATCGGAGAACTGAAACCAGCCGTCCTCTTTCTCGTCAGCTGCCGCATGCTCAAGCCGGCAACGCTCGAAGCGGTCGGTTGCCCGGTCCTGAACTTCCACGCCGGCATCAACCCGCAATATCGCGGCCAGCAGGGCGGCTATTGGGCGCGTGTCATGCGCGACGAGCGCAATTTCGGCGCGACCGTGCATCTCGTCGATGCCGGCGTCGATACCGGTGGGGTGATCTACCAGGTGCGCGTCACGCCGTCGCGCAAGGACACGATGCACACATACCCTTTGCTCTTGACGGCCGCCGGCACCAACATCGCCGTGCGCGCGGTCGGTGCGGCACTTTCCGGCAAGCTCTCCCCGCAGAAGATGACAAAGAAGCCGTCCCGCCAATGGTATCACCCGACGGTCTGGAAATGGCTGTGGATCGGCGTGTCGCGCGGCATCTGGTAAGCTCCCGAACCCCGCGGCGGACAGGCTGTTGGCCGCCGTTGCGTGCGCCGAAGATGTGCGGTCAAATCCGACGTCGCTTTTGAGCGATGCCCGGTCGTGGCGAGCGCAGCCACGGCGCGGCGCAGCAAGCATTGTCGGGGCCGAGGAGAACGATCACCATGGCAGACCGCATCATCGTCTATTGGCGCGACATTCCCGCCCAGGTCATCATCAAGCAGGGCCGCAAGACAGCCAAGCGCGAACTGTCGCTGCGCTTCACGGAAGCCATCGACATGTGCGCCATGCGCACCGGCGCGGCCGAGACCGACGACTACCTCGCCGAGTGGCGCAAGGCCGATCCCGTACCCGTTTCCGACGACCTGGAGACGGAAGCCGACAAGGCGGCAGCGGAACTCGAAGCCGCCTATGACCGCGAAAAGCTGGTGGCGCTCGTCAAGGCCGGGGGCCGCGACGATGGCTGACCCGAAGCCCGGCAACGCCGCTCCGGCGCAAAAGGCTGCGACCGGGGCCTACACGCCCGCCGGCGTCTCGCCGAACCGCCGCGCGCGACACAAATACACGGTCCGGCTATGGGCCGTCCGTCATTCCCGCTTCTTCGAGTGGTTCTACAATCGCTTTGCCGCAGCCTTTCTCCTGCTGCACCCTGTCTGGAAGCTGTTCGGCTACGATCGCGTCGAGCGCCCGGTCACCTTCGTCGAGCGCCACGTCAAGGGCTTTTTGTTCGACTGTCGCATGTGCGGCCAGTGTGCGCTGTCGTCCACGGGCATGTCGTGCCCGATGAACTGTCCCAAGCAGTTGCGCAACGGGCCCTGCGGCGGCGTGCGCGCCAACGGCAATTGCGAGGTGGAACCGGACATGCCCTGCGTCTGGGTCCAGGCCTGGAAGGGGTCGCAGAACATGGTGAGGGGAAATGCGATCATGAACGTGCAGAAGCCGGTCAACCAGTCGCTGCGCGAGACATCCTCCTGGCTGCGCGCGACCGCCGAGGCTGCGGCCGCGCGGGAAGCTGCGGCCGGAAAGGACGCCTGAACCATGGCCCATATCGATGAAAACCCGCTCGGGCCCCACCTGCCGCTCGATCCCCTGCCCGGCCATTCCTCGCTCGGCCGGCTGGAGCGCGTGCTGCGGCGCGGCGAGTTCGCAGTCACCGCCGAACTGAACCCGCCCGACAGCGCCAATCCGGAGGACGTCTACGAGCGCGCGGCGATCTTCGACGGATGGGTGGACGGCATCAATGCGGTCGATGCCTCGGGCGCCAACTGCCACATGTCGTCGGTCGGCATCTGCGCGCTTCTGACCCGCATGGGCTATGCGCCGATCATGCAGATCGCCTGCCGCGACAAGAACCGCATCGCCATCCAGGGCGACGTGCTGGGTGCGGCGGCGATGGGCGTCTGCAACATCATGTGCCTGACCGGCGACGGCGTGCAGGCCGGCGACCAGCCGGGCGCCAAGCCGGTCTTCGACCTCGACTGCATGTCGCTTCTGGAGACCGTGCGGATCATGCGCGACAACGCCAAGTTCCTCTCCGGCCGCAAGCTGACGACGCCGCCAAAGGTTTTTCTGGGCGCTGCCATCAACCCCTTCGCGCCGCCCTACGACTTCCGCCCCTACCGGCTCGCCAAGAAGATCGAGGCCGGCGCCCAGTTCGTGCAGAGCCAGTACTGCTTCGACGTGCCGATGTTCAGGGAATACATGAAGAAGGTGCGCGACCTCGGCCTGCACGAGAAATGCTATATCCTCGTCGGCGTCGGCCCGATGGCGTCGGCCAAGACCGCCCGCTGGATCCGTACCAACGTGCCCGGCATCCATATTCCCGACAGCATCATCTCCCGTCTCGAAGGCGCGCAGGACCAGAAGAAGGAAGGCAAGCAGCTCTGCATCGACATCATCAACGAGGTGAAGGAGATCGAGGGCGTGTCCGGCGTCCACGTCATGGCCTACCGCCAGGAGGAGTATGTAGCCGAGATCGTCCACGAATCCGGCGTACTTAAAGGCCGCAAGCCCTGGACGCGCGAACCTAACCCCGTCGACAGCCTCGTCGCCGAGCGCCTCGAGGAAGCGCGCGTTGGCAAGGAGCAGAACCAGCAGGAAATGGCCGAGATCGCCGCCCATCACCCGCACTGATCCAGACGGACGCCCCCCGGCAGCCGCCTTGTAACCCGACATCCCGCGCGCTACTGTCGCGCCCGACCAGAGGAAACTTCATGACCCGCACCATCGTCGCCTCCGCCACCCGCGAGATCGTCATCGGCTTCGACCAGCCCTTCTGCGTCATCGGCGAGCGGATCAACCCGACGGGCCGCAAGAAGCTGGCGGCCGAGATGATCGAGGGCAATTTCGACACCGTCATCAAGGACGCGCTGGAGCAGGTCGCCGCCGGCGCCACCATGCTCGACGTCAATGCGGGCGTCACCGCCGTCAACCCGAACGAGACCGAGCCGCCGCTGCTGGTCAAGACGCTGGAGATCGTCCAGGGCCTCGTCGACGTGCCGCTGTCGATCGACAGCTCCGTCACCGCCGCGATCGAGGCAGGACTGAAGGTCGCCAAGGGCCGGCCGCTGGTCAATTCGGTCACCGGCGAGGAGGAGAAGCTGGAGGCCATCCTGCCGCTGGTGAAGAAGTATGACGTCCCCGTAGTGGCGATCTCCAACGACGAGACCGGCATCTCGATGGACCCCGACGTCCGCTTCGCCGTCGCCAAGAAGATTGTCGAGCGCGCCATGGACCACGGTATCAAGCCGCACGACATCGTCGTCGATCCGCTGGTCATGCCGATCGGCGCGCTGGGCGATGCCGGCCGCCAGGTCTTCCAGCTGCTCTACCGTCTGCGCCACGAGCTGAAGGTCAACACCACCTGCGGGCTCTCCAACATCTCCTTCGGCCTGCCGCACCGCCACGGCATCAATGCCGGCTTCATCCCCATGGTGATCGGCGCAGGCATGACCAGCGCGATCATGAACCCCTGCCGCCCGCAGGAGATGGAAGCCGTGCGCGCCGCCAACGTTTTGAACGGCACCGACGCCAACTGCACCAACTGGATCATGACCTATCGCGACCACAAACCGGCCGAAGCCGGTGCAGCAACCGCAGCAGCCCCTGCTCCCGCCGCCGGTGGCGGGCGCCGTGGCGGCCGTGCGGCCCGCGCCGGCGCTGGCGCTTCGAGGGAGTAAGCCCATGACCCCGCGCCGCCTTCGCAAGGATGCTTCCACACTCTGGTTCCAGGCGCCGTTCGTCATGGCGATGCGGATACACGAGATGCAGATGGCGGCGCTGACCGGCAAGTCGCAGGATACGGTTGAAATGAACCGCATGGTGACGGAAAAGGTGATGGCCACAGCCGAAAGCGCCGTGGCCGTCAACATGGCGATCTCGCGCGCTGCCTTCGGTGCGGCGATGCAGATGATGACCGGGGGGCGTCCCTCGGCCAAGAAGGCCGGCGAGGCGATCGCCGCAGCCGCCGTCAAGCCCTACGGAAAGCGCGTGCGCAGCAACGTCCGGCGGCTGTCGCGCAAGAAGACCTGACATCCCCGGTCCCCGCACCTGCCGGTTCCCCGGAAGAATGCTGCTGGCAGATCTTTCCATGTCGGGATTTGACAATTATCACGCGATTTTAGGGTGCAGTCTGGCACCAAGGCGGGACACGTCGGCCGTTTGAGCCGCGCGCCCGGGAGGAAGACGAGAGCGATGCGCATCGAAGGCACGTCCGACAACGAGAGCAACATGAGCGAAGCCGCGCAGAACGATCCCCTGCAGACCGATCCCCTCGTGCTGTTCATGCCGTCGGGCAAGCGCGGCCGCTTCCCGGTCGGCACGCCGGTGCTCGATGCCGCCCGCAAGCTTGGCGTCTATGTCGAGAGCGTCTGCGGCGGCCGGGCCACCTGCGGGCGCTGTCAGATCGAGGTGCAGGAAGGAAGCTTCGCCAAGCACAAGATCGTCTCCAGCCTCAGCCATATCTCGGAAAAGGGCCCCAAGGAGGATCGCTACGAGAAGGTGCGTGGCCTGCCCGAAGGGCGCCGCCTCTCCTGTTCCGCCCTCATCCTCGGCGATCTCGTCGTCGACGTGCCGCAGGATACCGTCGTCAACGCCCAGGTCGTGCGCAAGGCCGCCAGCGACCGCGTCATCGAGCGCAACGCCGCCGTCCAGCTCTGCTATGTCGAAGTGGACGAACCGGACATGCACAAGCCGCTCGGGGACCTCGACCGGCTCAAGGTCATGCTGGAGAAGGACTGGGGCTGGAAGGACCTTTTGATCGCCCCCTACCTCATCCCGCAGGTGCAGCAGATCTTGCGCAAGGGCAACTGGGGCGTCACTGCCGCCATCCACCGCGACATGGACTCATCGCGCCCCTTCATCATCGGCCTCTGGCCGGGGCTGAAGAACGAGGCCTACGGGATTGCCTGCGACATCGGCTCGACGACGATCGCGATGCACCTCGTCTCGCTCCTGTCCGGCCGCATCGTCGCATCGTCCGGTACATCGAACCCGCAGATCCGCTTCGGCGAGGACCTGATGAGCCGGGTCTCCTATGTCATGATGAACCCGGACGGCCGGGAAGCGATGACGAAGGCGGTGCGCGAGGCGGTGAATGGCCTGATCGGCAAGGTCTGCAATGAAGGCGGCGTCGACCGCCACGACATCCTCGACATGGTGTTCGTCGCAAACCCGATCATGCACCACCTGTTCCTCGGCATAGACCCGACCGAACTCGGCCAGGCGCCGTTCGCACTCGCCGTCTCCGGCGCGCTGCAGTATTGGGCCAACGACCTCGACATCGACGTCAACCGCGGCGCCCGTGTGTACCTGCTGCCCTGCATTGCCGGCCATGTCGGCGCGGACGCGGCCGGCGCGACGCTGTCCGAAGGCCCCTACCGGCAGGACCGGATGATGCTGCTGGTCGACGTCGGCACCAATGCCGAGATCGTGCTCGGCAACAAGGCCCGCGTCGTCGCCGCCTCCTCGCCGACCGGGCCCGCCTTCGAGGGTGCGGAGATTTCCTCCGGCCAGCGCGCCGCCCCCGGCGCGATCGAGCGCGTGCGCATCGACCCCGAGACGCTGGAGCCGCGCTTCCGCGTGATCGGCGTCGAGCAATGGTCTAACGAGGAAGGCTTTGCCGAAGAGGCCGCAAAGGTCGGCGTCACCGGCATCTGCGGCTCGGCGATCATCGAGGTCGTTGCCGAGATGTACCTCTCCGGCATCATCTCGGAGGACGGCGTCGTCGATGGTGCGATGGCGGCAAAGAGCCCGCGCATCATCGCCAACGGCCGCACCTTCTCCTACCTGCTGCACGACGGCGCACAGCGCATCACCGTGACGCAGAACGACATCCGCGCCATCCAGCTCGCCAAGGCCGCCCTCTACGCCGGCATCAAGCTCCTCATGGAAAAGCAGGGCGTCGACCATGTCGACACCATCCGCTTCGCCGGCGCCTTCGGCTCGTTCATCGATCCGAAATACGCCATGGTGCTGGGGCTGATCCCCGACTGCGACCTTTCCGAGGTCAAGGCGGTCGGCAATGCTGCGGGAACGGGCGCGCTGATGGCGCTGCTCAACCGCGGCCATCGCCGCGAGATCGAACAGGTGGTCGGCCGGATCGAGAAGATCGAGACGGCGCTGGAGGGCAATTTCCAGCAGCTCTTCGTGAACGCCATGGCGATGCCGAACAAGGTCGACGCCTTCCCGAACCTAGCGACCGTCGTCACCCTGCCCGAACGCAAGACCGTCTCTGACGATGGCGGCGAAGGCGGTGGCCGTCGCAGGCGCCGCAGCCGCGAGTAGCAGCGTTTCGCGCCGGATAAATTCCCGTTTCACCAAACCGTGATCGCACGATCGTGATCACGCAAGTGTTTGCGCCACGTCCTTGACGTGCGTCAAACGTCTTCCGCTACACTCGTGTTACGCGCCGAACCGTCGCTGTCCTGTCGTGGCTCCCTGGACAGGACGCGTCCGACGGAAGCCTGCTGCACGGAGAAGAACCGGGATGAATCTTCGCACGGCCGCCGAAGGCGGAATTCCAGCCGATGAAGACAAGCAGATCCCATCGTGGCACGCGCTCTCGACCGCCGCAGTGTTCGCACAACTGCAGACAAGTGACGAAGGGCTCGATCCGCAGGAGGCAGGGCGGCGTCTTGAGTGCTACGGCCCGAACGAACTGCCTGCCCCGCCGCCGCGCCATCCGCTGCTCCGTTTCCTCGCCCAGTTCAACAATACGCTGATCTATTTTCTGCTTTCTGCCGCCGTGCTGGCGGCGATCGTCGGCCATGTGATCGATGCCTCCGTCATCGTCGGCGTCGTTCTCGTCAACGCCGTGGTCGGCTTCATCCAGGAGGGGCGCGCCGAACAGGCGCTCAACGCCATCCGCGACATGATCGCGCCGCATGCCCGCGTGTTGCGCGCAGACCGCCAGCACGACATCGACGCGCGCGCCATCGTGCCCGGAGACGTCGTCATGCTGGAGGCCGGCGACATGGTGCCAGCCGATCTGCGCATCGTGCGCGCCCGCAATCTTCTGGTGAACGAGGCGATCCTGACCGGAGAATCGCTCCCCGCGGGCAAACGCGAGGAGCCGGCCCCGCGCGGGGCTCCTCTGGGCGATCGACACAGCATGCTCTTTTCCGGCACGCTGCTCGCCTCCGGGCAGGCGACCGGCATTGCAGTGGCAACCGGCGCCGAGACGGAGATCGGCCGAATCTCCGCCCTGATCGGCGAAGTCCAGACGCTGGAAACCCCACTCCTGCGGCAGATCAACAGCTTCGGACGGTTCTTCACCTATTTCGCGCTCGCGATCGCCGTCGCACTCATGGCCCTTGCCATGCTGGTTCACGACTATCCCTGGGTCGATGCCCTGATGATCGTGGTGGCGCTCGCGGTCGGCGTGGTGCCCGAGGGCCTGCCGGCCGTGATCACCATCACCCTTGCGATCGGCGTCCAGCGGATGGCGCGGCGCAACGCCGTCGTGCGCCGCCTTCCCGCCGTCGAAACGCTGGGCGCCGTCTCGGTCATCTGCTCCGACAAGACCGGAACCCTGACCAAGAACGAGATGACCGCCCGCAGGATCGCAACCGCCGACCGCGAAACGCTGGTGACGGGCGCCGGCTATTCCCCGGACGGTCGCATCGAGACCATGGAGGATGGCGTTGCCCCGGCAGAAACGCTTCTTGTGCGCTCCGCACTCCTCTGCAACGACGCCGAACTGGTCGAGGCGGCGGAGCGCTGGAACGTTCTGGGCGACCCGATGGAAGGCGCGCTGGTCACGCTCGCCATGAAGGCCGGGCTTCACCCGGAAGCGGAGCGGGAACGCTTCGCCCGCATCGACGAGATACCCTTCGACGCCCAGCATCGCTTCATGGCGACGCTCAACCGTGAGCTCGACGGCGACAGCCGCATCTTCGTCAAGGGCGCCCCGGAGCGCGTGCTTGCCATGTGCGCCGGCCAGATATCAGGCGAGCATGGTGGCACCGATGCCGCCGTGGACGCCGAATACTGGCGCAGGCGCATCGCGGCAGCAGCAGCCAACGGCGAGCGCGTGCTTGGATTCGCCACGGCAAGGGCGCCCGCAACGCTGGAAAGACTTGGCTTTCGCGACGTGGAGACCGGGCTGACATTCCTCGGCATCGTGGGCTTCATCGACCCACCACGCGAGGAGGCCATCGCCGCTGTCGCCGACTGCCGTTCCGCCGGCATCGCGGTCAAGATGATCACGGGCGATCATGTCGACACCGCCGTCGCGATCGCCCGTCAACTGGCGATTGCGGATGATCCCAGGGCGATGACGGGTGCCGAGGTCGACCGGATCTCCGACCATGACCTCGGGGCCGTCGTAGAAGGGACGAGCGTCTTCGCGCGTACCAGCCCAGAGCACAAGCTGAGGATCGTCCGCGCATTGCAGCAGAACGGCCGCGTGGTTGCGATGACCGGCGATGGCGTCAACGACGCCCCCTCGCTCAAGCAGGCCGACGTCGGCATCGCCATGGGGCGCAAGGGCACGGAAGCCGCCAAGGAAGCCGCGCAGATGGTGCTGGTGGACGACAACTTCGCCTCCATCGTCGCTGCAGTGAAAGAGGGCCGCACCGTCTTCGACAATATCCGCAAGGTGATTTCCTGGACGCTGCCGACCAACGGCGGCGAATCCTTCTGCGTCGTGCTCGCGATCGTCTTCGGGCTGGCCCTACCGATGACGCCGGTGCAGATCCTGTGGATCAACATGATCCTGACAGTGACGCTGGGACTGGTGCTGGCCTTCGAGCCGGCGGAGCCCAACGTGATGCAGCGGCCGCCGCGCGAGCGCGACGCGCCGCTGGTCGGCCCGTTCCTCGCCTGGCGGATCCTGTTCGTCTCCATCCTGTTCACGATCGGCGTCTTCGGCATCTATGACTATGCGATGCGCAGCGGCCTTGGCGAACCGGTGGCACGCACCATGGTCGTCAATACGCTGGTGGTGATGGAGATCTTCTATCTCTTCAATGTGCGCTACCTGCACATGACGTCGTTCAGCCCCAGGGGCGTGCTCGGCACCCCGTCCGTCTTGCTCGCCCTCGTCGTCGTCGTGGCGGGCCAGTTCGCCTTCACCTATGCGCCTTTCATGCACGCGCTGTTCGGCAGCGCGCCGGTGGCATTCTTCGACGGCCTGATCATCGTCGCGATCGGCATCGTCCTGATGGGCATTCTGGAAGGGGAAAAGGCGTTGATGCGGCGCTTCGGCCCGCTTCGCAAGGCGAATGGCTGATCGGCCCTCAAAGCCGGATCGACCTGCTGGCGGTGCGGGTCAAAGCGTTGTAAGCGGATTTGTCGGCGAATTCACAGTCCCCGCCCCATTCCCGGTTTTCAGGAAGAAACGTCATGTTCCGCGCCCGCCTCGCTGCCCTTGCCTTCATGCTCTTGTCCGCCCTTACGGCGGCTGCCGAAACGTACACCCCCGACAGCAACACAGCGCAGGCGATCACCGGGCGCATCGATCTGGACGATGCCGGCATAACCTTCGAGAACGGCGCGCATATGGCGTTCGGGGAGCGTGTCGCCGACACGCTGATCTACTTCGAGAAGCCGGTACAGGCCTCCGTCTACCGCATCGCGGAGCCGAGCGATCCTGTGCTCCTCAACGGCAACAGCTTTTGCGGGCAGCCCGTGACCTATGTCGCGACCTGGGCCGACGGCAAGGACAGGATCGTCATTGCCTACAATGGCGCAGACGTGCCGAAGAGCGATGAAGGCATGTGCGCGCTGTACGTCTATCAGTAAGCGCCCGGCATACGGCGGCCGGGGCAAGGCGCCCCCGGGCGACGAGCCTTTTCAGCAGGCAACCTGCAGCATCTCCATCGGCCGGCGCTCCATGCGGGCGAAGGCGGCGCGGATATAGTCTGCGACCGCCAGCGCCGGCGCCTCCGCCTCGTCGGACACGACAAGGCCGATGTGGTAGTGGCCGAGTTCCGGCAGGCCGTCCTTCTCTCCAAGCGCCACCATGTCGTCACCGACGAGGAAGCGTGCAAGCGGCGCAACCGCAAGATCGGCGCGGATGGCAGCGCGCTGCCCCATGTGATGGGCGCAGAAATAGGCGACGCGGAACTCGCGGCCGGATTTCGCAAGCTCTTCAAGCGCCCGCGCCCGCCAGATGCACCCTTCTTCCCATACCGAAACCGGCAGCGGGTTCTTCAGATGCGCGCTGCCGCAGTTCTTTCCGGCCCAGACGAGCTGCTCCTTCATCAAGAGTTCGCCGGGCGAAGGCATGGAAGCGTCCGGAGCGTTGAAGATCGCCAGATCCAGCCGCCGCTCGGCGACGGCGCGCCGCAGGCTCGAACTCGTCTCGATCGAAACGTTGACGGCAATCGAAGGGAAGGTCTCGGCAAACCGTCGCAGCACTTCCGGCAGGATCAGTTCGCCCACGTCGTCGGGTGCACCGAGCCGCACCACGCCGTTCATCTCCGGCATCATGAAGCGAGAGACCGCCTCGTTGCTGAGGGAAAGCAGCCGGCGCGCATAGGACAGGAGCACCTCGCCGTGATGCGTCAACGTCACCGAACGGGCGTCACGACGAAAGAGGCTGCAGCCCAGCATCTCCTCCAGCTTCTTGATCTGCATCGAAACGGCGGAAGGTGTGCGGTGCACGGTCTCCGCGGCCGTCGTGAAGTTCCCGGTTTCGGCGATGGCCACGAAAGTTCTGAGAATGTCCAGTTCCAGCAGCGGCAGCGCCTGGCGCAGCATCAGGTTCATGGCCCTCTCTCCCATTCAATTTATCTGATCGTTTAGATCACTCCATTTCGTTTGATTGAACACTCATTCGGCGCGATAGTCAATGCAACGAAACCCGGCAAGGAAGAGGTAAGGTGTCATGACTACCGAGAAACCGCACTCGAACGCCGTTCCGTTTGCAATTCGCGTCGCCGGAAAGGGGTTTGCGCTGTCGATCCGGCAATTTCTCGATGCACAGGCCGCCCGCCGCCTGCGGCGCCGCGCGCAGCGGGAACTCGAAGCACTCCCCCCGGAATTGCAGAAGGATGTCGGCTGGGAAGGCCGCCTCTTGCATGACAAACGCTGATGCATCGCATCAATTATATTCGATTGATTGATGAATAGGGCCGCGGCATGATGACAATCAAGGTCGCGACCTTTCGAAAACTCCCAAGCTCGAAAGGAACCTGAACAATGAGCATCTTGACGTCGCATTTGCACCATGGGTCTATAGGCTCGGGTACTTACCGCTATTCGGCCTCCGTCCGCAGCTTTGCCGGCCGGCTCGTCCAGGCATGGCGCCACCACAGGGCGGAAGCTGAACTCGAAAGCCTGCCGTTCGACGTCCGCAAGGACATCGGTTTTCCGTCTACCGAACAGGGCTCAGACCTGAATGCTCTGCCCAGGAAGACACGATGAGCGCGGATTGTCCGCAATCCACTCCCAAGACGACCATCTCAATTCGCCAGGTCTGAAATCGCTCGATGCGATCACCAGCCTGGCGATTTCTTTTCCAGCCATCCAAACGCCATCGGACGCCCTGAGAGTACCGCCGTTCGGTTGGTAGACTATCCCCGCAGGATCGGTATCTGCGGTGCCGCATGTTCCGGCAGCACGCCCGTCAGCCGCGGATCGTCGAAGACCTCGACCATGCGCTCATAGGGCACGAAACCGGAGCGGATGTAGAAATCCAGTGCTTGCGGGCTGTCGAGGCTGCAGGTGTGCACCCAGAAGCGCGAAATCGGCCTCGACCAGGCGCGCTCGATTGCCCGGTTCATCAGCCATCGGCCCAGGCCCTGCCCTATCACGTTGCTGGTCAGGCCGAAAAATGCGAGCTCGCATTGGTCCTGCTCGCGGAAGTCCAGTTCGAGGATGCCTTCGGCGCGCCCGCCCGACACGACGGCGTAGACCTCGACACGAGGGTCCTCAAGAATCGCCGCAAGCGCGTCGTCGCCGAGCACCAGCCGCGAACCCCACAGCCAGTCGCCTCCCACGCGCAGATAGAGATCGCGATACCAGTCCAGCCCCGGCTTCTCCTGACGTTCCAGCGTGACGCCCTCCGGCACCAGGTCGCGTGCCGCCTTCACCGGTGTCCGCATTTCCAGGCACGTCACCGCGGCCACCAGTTTCCCGGCCGGAACTTTCGTGTAGCCGTCGACAAGCATATGTCTCTCCCAGAACATTCAGACCGCACCTACATAGGCTGTCGCGCGCGCCAATGGAACAGCCCACGTCGGTGGCGCGCGGTTTTCGAGAAGGCAGGGGTGTGGAAAATGCTCAAGCGCCCAAAATCCGGGCCATTGCACACATTTTGATGCATCGCGGCCGCCTGTTCGCGCAGCGATGGTCGGGCCCCATCTTCACAGTCGCACCATTCCATGCAAATGTCGCAAACAGACAATCCAGATGGCGCGTCTTCATAAGACGCTTGGGAATAAAACCAGAGCGGAACTCCCATGACCAAGACAGCTGCAAAAAAGCGTTCGCTTGTGTTCTTCCTCGTGCCCAACTTCTCGATGCTGCCGTTCTCTGCAGCCATCGAGGCGCTACGCATCGCCAACCGCATGCTCGGCTATGAGGCCTATAGCTGGCGCCTTGCCTCGACCGACGGCCAGCAGGTCGTTTCGTCGAGCGGCATCGGCCTTGAGGTCAATTCGTCGCTCGCCGACGAACGGAAGTATCTCGGCGGGGAAAGCCGCCCCTCGATGGTTCTGGTCTGTTCCGGTGTCTACGTCGAGGATTTTAGCAACAAGTCGGTCAATGCCTGGCTGCGCGAAGCCTACAACCGCGGCGTCGCGATCGGCTCGCTCTGTACGGGCGCGCATGTGCTTGCTCAGGCGGGCCTGCTGAACGGAAAGCGCTGCGCCATCCACTGGGAAAACCTGCCGGGCTTTGCCGAAGCCTATCCGCAGGCCGAGGTTTACGCCGATCTCTATGAGATCGACAGCAACATCTACACCTGCGCCGGCGGCACCGCCTCGCTGGACATGATGCTAAACCTGATCGACCAGGACTTCGGCGAAACACTCGTCAACAGCGTCTGCGAACAAGCCCTGACCGATCGCGTGCGCGGGCCGCATGACCGCCAGCGCCTGCCCCTGCGCGCCCGCCTCGGCGTGCAGAACTCCAAGGTTCTGTCCATCATCGAGCTGATGGAAAACAACCTTTCCGAACCGCTCTCGCTGCTGGAGATCGCCGATAGTGCAGATCTTTCCCGCCGCCAGATCGAACGCCTTTTCCGCCAGGAAATGGGACGCTCGCCGGCCCGCTACTATCTCGAGATCAGGCTCGACCGCGCGCGCCACCTGCTGGTGCAGTCGTCGATGCCTGTCGTCGAAGTGGCGGTCGCCTGCGGCTTCGTCTCGGCCTCGCACTTTTCCAAGTGTTACCGCGAACTCTACAACCGTTCGCCGCAGCAGGAACGCGCCGATCGCAAGCTGATGGTACCGGCCGCAGCGGCGGCCCGTTGAGGTGAAGCCTGTGCCGGCCGAAAGCGGAAAGCGTTCGGCCGCCGTTGAAACGGCGCTTAGCGCTGCATTGCGGGCATGTCGCTGAAGACGAATAAGTGGTTGAAAGCGCCGTTGAATCGGGGCGCGCCGTTCAGTAGGCGGCCGCCCGCCTGGCCGCCAGCGTGGCTTCGAGCGCCAGCACCGAGAAGACCCGGTTGCGACCGCCATGCTTGGCCATGTAGAGGAACTGATCGGCGGCGTTCAGGTGGTTATCGAAGGCCTCTTCGGCCTCGATCGCCGCAACGCCTATCGATACGGTGATCGTCACCGGCTCCCCGTCCGCCTCGATCGGCGTGGCCGCCAGTTCCTTGCGCAGGCCGTCGCAACAGGCGACAGCCTCGGCAAGGTCGAGATCCTCGAACAGCATGCCGAATTCCTCCCCGCCGAGCCGCGCCAGCAAGTGGCGGCCGCCCAGCCGCGCCTTCAGCTGGCGTGACACGTCCTTCAGCACCATGTCGCCGACCTCGTGGCCGTAAGTGTCGTTCAGGCGCTTGAAGTGATCGATGTCGAGGATCGCGATGGAAGCCTTTTCGCCGCGGCGTATGGCCTTGTCCACCAGGCGCTTGCCTGTCTCGAAGAAATAGCGCCGGTTATAGACGTCTGTGAGGTAGTCGCGCGACGCAGCCATGCTGAGCGCCTGGATGCGCTTGTGGATCGCAGCCAGATGCAGCAGGCGCGACGTGAACTCGTCGGCGCAGAACGGCTTGCGGATGAACTCGTCGCCACCGGCCTTCAGGAACCGCGGTGCCGCCATGTCGTCCGCCCTGCCCGACAGCCCGACCACCCGAACGCCCATGTCCGTATATCGCCTGCGAATTTCGGCCAGCACCATCAGGCCTTCGTAATCCGGGCAGTCGAGATCCAGCAGCACCAGGTCGATGTCGCGCTCGGCATCGAGCACTTCAAGCGCCTGGGCGCCTTCAACCGCAATGATCACTTCGAAGCGCTGCCGTTGCAGCAGGCTGTGCTCCTGCTCCATGCAGCCCTCGGACGGCTTCACGATCAGCGCCTTTGTCCGCTCGCTGGCAAGGATCCGGTCGACGCTGACGACGACCTGCTGGATGGCGGACGGACTGTCCTTGACCACGTAATCGAGAACGCCCTTGGCCAATATCTTGTCCCGTGTCGCGTCTCCGAACGAACCGGTGAAGACGAGCGGGCGGATATTTTCGCCGAGTAGGAAATCGAGCGCCTCGCAGTCCGGCGCGCCGGGAAGGTTCAGGTCGACGATGGCAAGGCCGAACTCCACCTCCTGCTTTGCGACCACGGTGCGAAGGCTCTTCATGTCGGCGCAGTGGACGACACGCACGCCGAGCTCGGATTCCAGCCGGAAGCGGATCGCCGTCGAGAACATCCGCGAATCTTCGACGAGAAGGACGGAGCGACCGCCATGGCGCAGGAACGCAACCTCGCGGTGCCGTTTCCGTTTCAATGCCACGCCCTCTCCCGTTCACATCGCTTTGCGCGCATTACAACCACAGGGTTTTACCATGCCGTTAATTCCGCAGAACTATCTCACGTTACGTGAGATCGAAACGCCGGCTTCGGCTCACCGCGTGCTTGCAAGCCCTACGCCGCACGCCGGGCATGGGCGATCCTGATCTGCGTCAGCGTGTCGAGGTTCTGGTTGACGCGGCAATAGAATTCCTCGTCGATGAAGGGGCGCAGGATGAAGTCGTTTCCGCCGGCCTTGAGGAAGCGGGCCGACAATAGCCGATCTGTCGATGACGATACGCCGATGATGCGCAGCTGGTGCGATCCCATGAAGGCGCGAATGCGCCGGGTCAGCTCGAAGCCGTCGATGTCGGGCATGTTGTAGTCAGTCACCATCAGGCCGATATCCGGATTGGCCTGCAGGATTGAGAGCGCGGCCGCTCCGCTGTCGGCGGTGCTGACCCGGAAATTGTAACGCTTGAGGCGCGTCGAAAGCAGCGCCCTCGCCGTGGGGCTGTCGTCTACGATCAGGACGTGATGATCGTGGTTGGTGAGGAAGCGGCAAACGGATTCGGCCAGCATGTCGACGGCGAACACGTTGTCCTTGATGATGTAATCGACGATTTCCTTCGACAGCAGCTGGTCGCGCGTCTGTTGCTGGAACGTGCCGGTGAAGACGATCGTCGGCACGCTCAGATCCACCAGGTAGTTCAGCGCCTCGCCCTTCTCGGCACCGGGCAGGTTGATGTTGGAGATGGCCAGCGTGATCGGCGTCGACGAGCGCTCGTAGCTCTCCTCCAACTCCAGGAAATTGCGGCAGATCTCGACCTCGATGTCGAAAAGCTCCTTCAGCCGCATACCGATCATGGAGGTGAAGACATTCGAGTCCTCAACGAGCAGGATGCGATGGTGGGAGAGCGACTCGCCGGAATACTGCATGCCGGAGATACCAATGAACGACATCGTGTGCCTTGTGATGTAAGGGTTTTCGCGCTGCCGCCGGTTCTGGCGTGGTTGGAAAGGCAGCACCGGACCTGTGCATGGTCCCGTCCGAAGGGATCTTCCACTCTTCGGGTAACAGGCGAACAACTAAGCGCAACGTTTTTGAGAAAGCGTTAAAGCGCGATCCCGACAACTCCGTAAGTCATGGCGCGGAAAGTGCTTTCTCGCGCCGCCACAACCGGATCGATCGGACATGAAAAAACGGCGCCGGCAGGAGCCTGCGCCGCTTTGCAAATCGGCTTCGATTCTACTTGATGACCGCGGCACCGCCGCTGATTTCCACCGTCTCATCGCCGTTCAGCGCCACCCGGTCGCCATTCGGCAGGGTAACGAAGCAGCCCGACGGGCATACAGATTCAGTCTGCCCGGCCCCGACGGCGACCTCGGAACGGCTGCCGTCCTCCACGATCGTCAGCACGACCGCGTCGGCATCCTTGTTGGTGATCGATGCTGCAAAAGCCGGGGCAGCGACCACCGTCGACATAAGCAGCATTGCAAGCATTCGCGTCATTTATACCCGGCGTCGAGCGCCGCCCCTGTTGCAAACCCCAAGTCGAACGTAGCCGCACTCGGAAGGATTTGCATGTGTTTTATGCCCGCGATGCTGAATATGGCGTGAATGAGGCATTCAGCGTTCAGCCGGTTTCGTCCGCCCCCTCTTCTACCGGCTTCGGTGCCGGCTTGCGCGGAGCCTCCGTAGGAACGACCAGTCCGGCCTTGGCATTTTCGATCATCGCGCTCAGCAACCGGGCGCTTTCCGGGTCCATGGTAACCGGCACGGTCGGAGCGGCAGGCCCGGCGAGTGCGATGCCCTCCTCGCGCAGCCGCTCCAGGATCGCAGCACGCATCTCCGTCTTCACCGTCCCCGCCAGCAGCACGTCCGCCACGAACGCCCTGACCTCGAAATCGAGCGTGGCTGCGGAGAAATTCATGAAGGTGACGGAGGGCTCCGGGTTGCGCAGGACGGCCTGCTGCAATGCCACATCGAGCAGGATCTCCGTGACCCGGCGCGGATCGTTGCCGGAAAACACGCTGACGGGGATTTCGATCCGCCCGAGCTTGTTGCGGTGGGTCCAGTTTCCGACCTGGCCGTTGATCAGGACGGAGTTCGGGACGATGATCGTCTGCCGCTGGAAGGTCTCGATCTCGGTCGCGCGCACGGAGATCCGCTTGACGAAGCCCTCGGTGGTCCCCGCCACGACCCAGTCACCGACCTTGAAAGGTCGCTCGGCCAGCAGGATCAGGCCCGACACGAAATTGGAGACGATGTTCTGCAGACCAAAACCGATACCCAATGACAAGGCACCGGCGACGAGCGCGAGACTGGAAAGATTGATCCCCGCCGCCGATATGCCGATCAGGCCTGCCAGCCCGACGCCGGCATAGCCGACCGCCGTGCGCACCGAGTTGCGGACGCCGGGATCGACATGACTGCGAACCATGATCGTGCCGTCCAGCCAGCGCTGGAACCAGCGCGTCACGACCAGGCCGACGACGAACAGAAGAAGCCCCGCCACAATTCCGACGATCGAGATGGAAATGCTGCCGATCCGGATCTCCGTGAAGATCCTGTAGGCCCAGCTTTCGATATCGCCGATCTGGAAGCCCCATTGCAGCAGAATTCCCGGCAGGCCGAGCAGGACGACGATCAGATAGATGCCGAGGCTGGCGGCAAGGCCGGCCTGGTCGAGGACGACCTCGTTGAGCTGGTAGCGTTCGGCCATCCGCTGGCCCAGATAGGTCTGTGCAAACGCCCCTTGCGTGCCGATCGCCCGCCCCGACAGGATACCGATATACATCGTGACGAGGATGGCGCCGGTAACGACGATCTGCGTGGCGATAAACCGGGCAAGCCCCACATAGCCGATCATGGTCAGCGCGATCAGGCCGAAACCGGTCAGCATCAGTACCATCGTCAGAGCGCGTGGCCAGGGGCGGCCCTCGCTGGCGGGATCGTCCCCGGCACGCAGCATTGGCCGGATGAAGGAAATCCAGATGAGGATCAGGCCGATCACGATCGAGGCGATCATGCTCTTGGCGACCGTCAGCACGACCGCCGAGCCGAGCGCCACGCTCACCGCACCCAGGAAATAATCGAGCGCATTGGCGAGCGCCATCGCGAAGATCGACCGTTCGAGCCGCTGCGCACCGCGATTCGAGACGCTCACAAGCCGCCAGGCGGGCCGCTTGGGCGCAAGCACGGCCCGCGTAAGCGCCGAGACGAAATAGAGGCCGACGGAGACGCCGAGCAGCGACGACACCATCGGCGTGATGTCCGGACGCAGCACGTTGAAGCTGTAGAGCAGCGAATAGCAGGCGAAGGCGAAGGCGCCGACGGCAAGCGTCGGTATCGTGATGGACCAGAACGCCACCATCAACCGGGTGATGTAGTGCGGCTTCTCGATCTGCTTGTTGCGCTGGATGAGGGGGCCGGCCACTCGATGGCCGATGGAATAGAGCAGCAGCCCGACCACCAGCGACAGCGAGACAGCGGCCAGCAACGATTCGCGCTTGAAGTTCCATACGAACCGAAACCAGCCACCGACGGTACGATGCAGATCCGTCCCTTCGTCCGCGCCGGCCGCAACCGCCTCCTCGAACACCTCCGGACTGACGCGCGTGCGTTCGAACAGCGTCTCCGTAAAGAGCGTGCGGCGCATCTCGGTGATCTGGTTGGCAAGCTGCGTCGCCTCGATGGACAGCGCCTCGGCGTTGCCGATGACGGCATTGATCGCTGCGCGCTCGTCGGAGAGGCGTGCACGCTCCTCCTTGATGATCTCCGATTCTGCCGGCTGGCCTTCTGCCGGCACGGGGCCGAGCTCGTCCTGGCGGGCCTTGATCTCGTTGAAACGCTGGCGGGTCGAGACGGAGGCATCGAGCGCCCCGCGCCCGACCTGCTCGACGTGCTGCTTCAGTTCGGCAAGTTTAGCCTCGCTGCTACGGGCCTCTTCGACCTGCCGGCGCAAGGCTGCGAGCTGGTCGCGCGCCTTGTTCACGCGCTGGTTTGCATCGTTGATCGGATTGGGTACGGCGGCGGATTGCGCGTCGGCGGCCGGATCCTGCGCGACAGCCGCGACCGGCAGCAGCAGCGGCATAAGGGCCAAAAGGGCAAGAAAGGCGCTCTTCAATCTCGTCACGGACAGTCCCTGTCAATTTGGCGCACAACGGATGGTCGATAGTTTCGCGTGCAATATCAATGAATGGCCGCGGGCCGGCGGCAACCGCCGCGCAAGCGCGGGAATCGGCGCGCAAGCTATTGCGGGACCCGGGCGAAGTGAAGGCATGTCCGATCAGAACCCCGCCCCCGGCAATGCCAGGTAGTCAAGCTCGGCAGAAGTAGACGCGCGACCGAGCAGGCAATTGCGGTGCGGAAAACGGCCGAAGTCACGAATGACCGCATGATGGCGCAGGGCATAGTCGAGATATTCCCGGTCTCCCAGCGCCTTGAACAGGGCCACTGACATATTCTGGTCGGCAAGATCCTCCGAATGCTCGAAGGGCATGTAGAAGAAATGGCGGCGGCCGTGCGCGACCTTGACGTCGGCGCGCGCATCGACTGCCAACCGCGCCTCGCGCAGGGCGATCCAGTCGGTGGCAAAAGCCAGGGGCGTCCCGCGATACATGTTGCGCGGGAACTGGTCGAGAACGATGACAGCCGCCTGGCGGGCATCCGGCGTCTCCCGCCACGCCTCGGCGACATGCCGCGCCAGCGCCAGATGCGTTGCCGCATAGCGCTCCCGGATATGCGCGTCCAACTGCGGCGGCGGCGAGAACCAATGTTCCTTTGACAGCATCTCGCACCAGAATTCGATCACTTCCATCGGCTCGGCGACATCGCCATCGGCACGCATGCTCTCTCCTCCCGACACTTGCATTCTCCGCAGGCGGTTGTGCGACGCGGACGGTCCGCGAAGAATAGCGCGGAATCAATGCCTGGCGAAATTTACAAACGCTTCGGCACAACGTCTAATGCACCCGCCATATTTTCCAGGATGGGGACTATCGACATGATACTTGGCATGGCATCTTTTACTCTCTTTCACGTTATTCTCAGCCTCGTCGGCATCGTAAGCGGGCTTGTCGCATTGCGCGGCTGGCTGGCGTCCGACCTGCGTCCGGGCTGGACGGCCACCTTTCTCGCCACCACCTTGGGCACGACGATCACTGGCTTTCTCTTTCCCATTACGGCATTCACGCCGGCAATCGGCGTCGGCATCATCACGACGGCGTTCCTGCTCGGCGCTGTCGCAGCGTTGTACCTCTTCCGGCTTTCGGGCCGCTGGCGGGCAACCTTTCTCGTCTGCGCGATCGTATCGCTCTATTTCAACGTCTTCGTCCTCGTGGTTCAGGCCTTCCTCAAGGTCGACGCCCTGAATGCGCTGGCGCCGAACGGCAACGAGCCTCCCTTCGCCATTGCTCAAGGCATCGTTCTCGTGGCATTCGTCACCGCGGGTTACCTCTGTCTTCGCCGCTTCCGAACCGCATCGGCCTGACGGCCGGCAAGCAAACGCCGGACTGCACAGGCCCTGGCGCCGGGGGAGCGCGAACGGAGGGCGGAAATCTCAGCGCGGAGCATTGCGGAATGCCTGGAGCAAAGATGCGGGAACGCCCGACCGGGGCCACGGCGACGATCGGGCGCACCGGTTTTCCGGCGATCCGCTCCAGAACCGGCGGGACGCTTAACATCATGACCGGCGCCAACCAGGCCGGCTTCAACCCGCTCGACCTGCTCTATGCCTCGCTCTCCGCCTGCCTTGCGATGAGTGCCCGCTACGCGGCCAGCCGGATGGGCGTTCTCGACAGGTTGACGACGATCGAGGTCACAGTGACCGGCGAGAAGGCCCAGGCCGGCCCCGCACGCGTGGAAACGTTCGACATCGCCTTCGTCATCGGCGGCGATATTGACGAGGAGACGAGACAGGCGATCGTCCGCGCCGCCGAAGACGAAATCTGCACCGTCAGCAACACCATACTTGGCAACCCGCAGTTTCGGACCGCGATCTCCGCCTGACCGCAACCGATCAGAGGAACGGCCGTGCCGGCTGCCCGGTGGGTCCGTTGTGCTGGGTGGATCCTTGAAAGCGCAACCGGACGTTTACTGATACGCAAATCCGATTGCCGCGCCCTCGAAATCGTGTAACCATCAGCATGTTAGCGCGCCGAACTCGACACCGGCCCCGACATGCAGGGCACGGTCTCCGCTAACCGCATCGCTACAGACTTTGACGTTACAGGACTGCCACGAGAGACAGGTAATGGATGATCCAGGGGACTTGGATCGTCCAGTGCGGGGGTGTCGGAATGGTTGCACAACTGACGGCGTTGGAGCGCACCTATGCGGCGATCATCCTTGTCTGCGTCATCTGCGTCGGAGTGGCAATGGCCGTGGCCGGTCGCGGCGATCTGATGGCCGCCCATGGCTGGATCGTCGCCCTCTTCGGCATGGTGGTGATGGCCCTGCTCCTGCGTGGCATCGATGCACCGGATCCCTGGGAAGAACGCTTTCGGGAGTACTATGACGATCCGACCAAGGTCGGCATCATTCTGTCCCTGATATGGGGCGTCATCGGTATGTTCGTCGGCGTATGGGTCGCCGCCCTCCTGGCCTGGCCGGACCTGACCTTCGACGCGGCATGGGCGAGCTTCGGCCGCCTGAGACCCGTCCACACCAGCGGCGTCATCTTCGGCTTCGGCGGCAACGCGCTGATTGCCACGTCCTTTCACGTGCTGCAGCGCACCACCCGTGCCCGCCTGCCCGACCAGTTGAGCCCCTGGTTCGTGCTGCTCGGCTACAATCTCTTCTGCGTGCTGGCTGCCACCGGCTATCTGATGGGCCTCACACAATCCAAGGAATATGCCGAACCGGAATGGTATGCCGACCTCTGGCTGGTCATCGTCTGGGTCGTCTATTTCCTGATTTACCTGCGCACGCTGGCCCGCCGCCGCGAACCGCACATCTATGTGGCCAACTGGTACTACATGGCCTTCATCCTCGTGGTGGCGATCCTGCACATCGTCAACAACCTGGCGGTCCCCGTCTCGATCGGCCATGCCAAGAGCTATTCGCTCTTCTCCGGCGTTCAGGATGCCATGACGCAATGGTGGTACGGCCACAACGCCGTCGCGTTCTTCCTGACCGCCGGCTTCCTCGGCATGCTCTACTACTACCTGCCCAAGCGGGCTGGCCGGCCGATCTATTCCTACCGCATGTCGATCATCAGCTTCTGGGGCATCACCTTCATGTATATGTGGGCGGGCTCCCATCACCTGCATTACACCGCCCTGCCCCATTGGGTGCAGACGCTCGGCATGGTGTTCTCGCTGGTGCTGCTGGTCCCCTCCTGGGCATCGGCCGGCAATGCGCTTCTGACGCTGAATGGCGCCTGGCACAAGGTGCGCGACGACGCGGTGCTGCGCTTCATGATGCTGGCGGCAATCTTCTACGGCATAGCCACCTTCGAGGGCTCGTTCATGGCGATACGCGCCGTCAACTCGCTCTCGCATTACACCGACTGGACGGTCGGACACGTCCATGCCGGCGCGCTCGGCTGGGTGGCCATGATCACCTTCGGTTCGCTCTATGCCCTCGTTCCCTGGATGTGGAAGCGGCCGGCCCTCTATTCGGCAAGGCTCGTCGAGGTGCACTTCTGGCTCGCGCTGGCCGGCACCGTCGTCTACGTCTTTGCGATGTGGAACTCGGGCATCACCCAGGGCCTGATGTGGCGCACCTATGATCAGAACGGCACGCTCGCCTATTCCTTCATCGACACGCTGGTCGCCATGCATCCCTATTACATCGCCCGCACCGTTGGCGGGTTGCTGTTTCTGGCCGGCGCCGTGGTGGCCTTCTACAACATCTGGATGACGATCAGCAGACCGGCGCCCGTGGACGAGGGGGCGGCGGCCGACCTGCCGGTCGAGCCGCCCGCACCGCGGGCCTGGGCGCAGGCCGGGGAATAGGCGATGTTCAACTTCCACTATCGGCTCGAACGCAACGCCATGGGCCTGGTGCTCGCCATAGTCGTCGTTGCCAGCATTGGGGGCCTGATCGAGATCGCCCCGCTCTTCACCATCGACGAGACGGTGGAGGACGCCCCGGACATGCGCGTCTACACGCCCCTGGAGCTTGCGGGACGCAACATCTACATCCGCGAGGGCTGTTACGCCTGCCACTCGCAGATGATCCGCACGCTGCGCGACGAAGTCGAGCGCTACGGTCCCTATTCGCTGGCCGTCGAATCGAAATACGACCACCCGATGCTGTGGGGGTCGAAGCGCACCGGCCCCGACATCGCCCGGCTCGGCGGCAAGTATTCGAACGAATGGCACGTCGCCCATCTCTACAACCCGCGCGACCTGGTGCCGGAATCAAAGATGCCGGCCTACCGCTGGCTCATGCGCAACGCGCTCAAGATCGGCGATCTCGGCGAGCACCTGGCCGCCATGCGTGCGGTGGGCGTTCCCTACACGGATGACATGATCGCCAACGCCACCGCCGACGCCTACGGCCAGGCCAATCCGGACAGCGCACAGTCCGCCGGCGTGACTGCCCGCTACGGCGAGTCGACGAATGTCAGCCTTTTCGACGGCAAGCCGGAGACGCTGACGGAGATGGACGCGATCGTCGCCTATCTGCAGATTCTCGGGCGACTGACCGACGTCGCGCAAAAGACCGAACAGGCCAATGTGGAGTAGCAGCATGAGCTTCGACCACGACACCGTCACCGGCTTCGCCAAGTCCTTCGGGCTTTTCTACCTCATCGCCATGTCGATCGGCGTCATCATCTATGCCTACTGGCCGGCCAACCGGAAGCAGTTCGACCACGCCGCCCATTCCATCATTTCCGACGACGAGGACCGGCCATGTCCGTAGGCGAACGCGATCCCGTCACCGGCCATATGACGACCGGCCACGAATGGAACGGCATCAAGGAACTGCACACGCCGGTGCCGAAGCCCGTCTGGTTCTTCCTGATCGCCTTCACACTGTTCGGGGTGATATGGGTCTTGCTGATGCCGAGTTTTCCTTATGGCACCGGCTATTTCAAGGGCTGGCTCGGCGTCGACCAGAAACAGACGGTGGCAGAGCGTCTGCAGGAAGGCAGCGCGGATCGCGCCGCCTGGGTCGCACGGATCGACAGCGAGGATTTCGCGACCATCCTGAAGGATGGCGAACTCATGCCGATCGTCCGCGAGACCGGCCACACCCTTTTCGGCGACAACTGTGCCGCCTGCCATGGCATCGGCGGCACCGGCAACAGCGGCTATCCCAACCTCGGGTCCGCCCCCATGCTCTGGGGCGACGATCCGCAGACGATCGCCCAGACGATCGCGGTCGGCATCAACGGCGCCGACCCGCAAACGCGCGTCTCGCAGATGCTGGCATTCGGCCGCGACCAGATGCTGGAGCGCCCGGCGATCCTGCAACTCGTCACCTATGTCCGCTCGCTGTCCGGGCTTGAGGAGAAAACCGCGGAAAACGCCGCCGCCATCGACGCCGGGCGCGAACTCTTCGCCCAGAACTGCGTCTCCTGCCACGGCGAGGACGCCAAGGGCTTGAAGGATGTCGGCGCACCGGACCTGACCGACCGTTTCTGGATCTACGGTTCGGGACGCGAAGCGGTCTATCAGTCGATCTACGGCGGCAGGCAGGGCCACATGCCGAGCTGGGGGCTGCGGCTGTCCCCGCTCGATATCAAGATCCTCACCCTTTACATCATCGACCTGAGGGAGCAGCAGCGTGCAACCGGCGGCAGCGGAACATGAGCGCGCTTCCCATGCGCGCGCGCACCATGGCGATCGCCGTCGTCTGCGCCGGCGCGGCCCTGCTGGCGCTCGCCAATGCCCACCTCGTCTATGTCGCCGTCGTTTCGCAGCCGGACTGCGTGACGCATCTTAAGGGGGTGGCGGAGTCGCCCGGGAGCTATCGTGCTGCCCGCCCTGCCTGCTAGAATAAAACGGCGCCAGCGCGTTGTCGGAGGAAATTCAGATGAGGATGCCTGAAACAGTTCCCCCTCTGCCCAAGGCCGTCGACCGGAACCGCCATCTGCCGGCCGCCCGTGCTCTTACCTGGCTGGCCGAGGGCTGGCGCGACCTCTGGAATATGCCTCTGCCGAGCCTGATCTACGGCGCAGGCGTCGCAGCCGTCTCGATCATCATCGTCGGTGGCCTCTTTGCCTTCGGCTACGACTACGCGCTACTGCCGGCCCTTGCCGGCTTTTTCGTCGTCGGCCCCGTCGCGGCCGCCGGTCTGTACGAAAAGAGCCGCCGGATAGAGGAAAACCTGCCGGTCTCGCTCATCGCGATGCTGCGGCCGAAACCCGGGACCGGCCAGCACGTGCTGTTCGTCGGCGCCGTCCTGTGCGGGCTGATGCTGCTTTGGATGCGCGCCGCCGTCATCCTCTATGCGCTCTTCGTCGGCTGGCAACCGTTCCAGGGCCTCGGCCACATCCTCCCTACCCTGTTCGGCACGCCTGTCGGCTGGGCTCTTCTCGGCCTCGGCACGCTGGTGGGCGCGTTGTTCGCGGCCTTCGCCTTCGCCATCAGCGTCTTCGGCGTGCCAATGGTCGTCGATCGCGACGTGGACGCCTTCACCGCCATGGGCACCAGCATCTCGCTCGCCTGGAACAATCTTCCGGTCATGCTGGCCTGGGGCGCCATCGTGATGCTTTTGACTGCCCTGAGCCTGCTGACGGGCATGCTCGGCTTCGTCATCACCTTTCCGCTCCTCGGCCACGCGACCTGGCATGCCTACCAGGCGATCAAGGATCCCGATTGAGGCCCCGGCGACCGCAGGGCCTGGCAGGAGGCGAAGATGACGGCGTCCTTCTTCTATCTGATCCCGATTTCGCTGCTGCTCGGCACCGGCGGGCTTCTGCTGTTTCTCTGGACGATGCGCAGCGGGCAGTACGAGGATCTGGACGGCGCGGCAGAGCGCATCCTCTACAGCGAGGACGTCCCCGCCGCTTCCAAAGCAAAACAGATTGTGGCCGAGCAAGCCGGCATCGCGGATCGGGCGCCGGGACAGGTGCGGTGATCCGGCTCGTCCAACCAAACCGCTCGTGACGAGGCTTCTCACGCCCCGCCGACGCACGCTCCGGAGAGGCCCCCGGAGCCGGAGCCCCCTATCAAGGCGTCAGTGCTTGTGATCCAGCCGCAGGACAAGCCGGTCGCCCGCCCACTGGATGGCGCAGACGAGCACGATCAGCACGGCGACGACTGCGACCATGACTGTCGTTTCGAAGCGCTGGTAGCCATAGCGGATGGCGAGATCGCCGAGCCCGCCGGCCCCGATCGCACCCGCCATGGCGGATGCGCCGATGAGCGTGATCAGCGTCACGGTGAAGCCTGCGACGAGGCTCGGCAGGGCTTCGGGCACCAGCACCTCGCGCACGATCGTCCAGCGGTTTCCGCCCATCGCGCGCACCGCCTCGATCAAGCCGCGATCGACTTCGCGAAGCGAGACCTCCGCCATGCGGGCATAATAGGGCGTGGCGGCGATCGAAAGCGGAACGATCGCCGCCCACATGCCGATCGACGTGCCGACGATGAAGCGGGTGACCGGGATCAGCGCCACCAGCAGGATGATGAAGGGAACCGAGCGGAAACCGTTGACGATCGCACCGAGAAGACGGTTGATCCAGAGGTTTTCCGCAATGCCGCCCTTGGCCGTCGCCACGAGCGCCAGGCCCAGCGGCAGGCCCGCCACCAGCGAGATGAACCCCGAGGCGACCGTCATGATGACGGTTTCGAAGAACGACCGGATGAAGAGCTCAATCATGACCGGGGACATGGCCCAGGACCTCCACTTTGGCGCCGTGGCGCTCGAGATAGGCGACGGCCCTTGCCGGACCGTCCGATGCAGGCGGAATGCCGAGGAAGAAGCGGGCGACGGACTGCTGCTGGATGTGCTCTACGCCCCCATGGATCAGGCGGAAGCCGCCGGCAAGCGCGCCAGAGAGCCCGGCCAGCAGGACGCCGGCATCGGGTCCAGAGAGATCAACGCCGAGCACCACTTCGCCCACCGGCTCGCTTACAAGCCGCGCTGCCACATGCTGCGGCAAATGCGGGCGGATGCCAGACAGCAGGCTCTGCGTGATCGCCGTGCGCGGGTTGGCGAAGACGGACCAGACCGGCCCCTCCTCCACGATGCGCCCCGCATCGATCACGGCGACGCGGTCGGCGATGCTGCGGATCACCTCCATCTCGTGGGTAATCAACAGGATCGTCAGGCCCAGCTTGGCGTTGATGTCTTTCAGAAGTTCCAGGATCGCCGCGGTCGTCTCCGGGTCGAGCGCCGAGGTGGCCTCGTCCGACAGCAACAGCGCCGGCCCGGCCGCAAGCGCCCGTGCGATGCCGACACGCTGCTTCTGGCCGCCGGAAAGCGCTGACGGATAGCTCCTTGCCTTGCCGGAAAGCCCGACGAGATCGAGCAGTTCGGCGGCACGCGCAAGCCGCTTCTCCGTGCTCCAGCCTTCGATCTTCAGAGGCAGAGCCACGTTTTCCTCGACCGTCTTTGCCGACAGCAGGTTGAAATGCTGGAAGATCATGCCGATGCGCCGGCGCAGCGGCTGAAGCTGCTCTTCGCTCAGGCCGGTGATTTCGCGCCCTTCGATCTTGATCGAACCGCGGTCGGGTCGCTCGAGACCGTTCAGGCAGCGTATCAGGGTCGACTTGCCGGCGCCGCTGCGACCGATCAGACCGAGAATCTCGCCTTTGTGCACCGTCAGCGACACGCCGTCGATGGCCGGCGTGTCGCCAAAGTGGCGGTGGACACCGGACAGGCGGACGACCGCTTCGCGCCGGTTCTCGCCCTGCTCGGCTCCACCGGCTTGCGGGAATGGGGATGTCATGGCAGTTCCTTTCCGCCATCTGCAATGGCGAGGCGGCCTGCAACGCCCAAAGCGCCGCAGGCCGCCTGATGTTCAGGTCCTTGAGGGGAAAAGGTCAATAGGCGACGGTGCCGGTGCCCTTGTAGACGCGGTCGAACTCGGCCCTGACCGTATCGTTCTGGTAGGAGGAAACCAGCGTCTTGACCCACGGCTCGCCCAGATCCGCCTCGCGAACGGCGATGAAGTTGCGGTAGGGATTGTCGGCGATCTTCTCCTGGGCGATGCGGTCTTCGATTGCCAGCCCACTCTTCAGCGCCCAGTCGGTGTTGACGACGGCCGCGTCCAGATCCTCGACGGAGCGGCCGACGATGCCGGCATCGAGCTCCTTGATCACGACGTTCTTCGGGTTCTCGGCCACATCGGCGACGGTCGCCAGAATGCCCGCGCCGTCCCGCAGCTTGATGACGCCCTCGTCCTGCAGGACGAGAAGCGCGCGGCCTTCGTTGGAAGGATCGTTCGGCACGCCGACCACGGCCCCTTCGGGAAGCTCGGCAATGCTCTTGAACTTCTTCGAATAGACGCCGATCGGCCAGACGGCGGTGTATCCCGCCACCTTGATCTTGTAGCCATGCGCCTGGATCTGGTTTTCAAGATAAGGGCCGTGCTGGAAGGCATTGGCGTCGATCTCGCCGCGCTCCAGCGCCTCGTTCGGCTGGGTGTAATCGTTGAAGGTGACGACTTCGACCGTCAGCCCCTTCTTCTCCGCTTCCGCAGCCACGGCGCGCCAGATGTCCTCGTCCTCTCCGCTCATGATGCCGACCTTGACGCTCGTCTTGTCTTCGGCAGCGGCCGGGTGCGGCATCAACGTGGCGGCAAAGGCCGCGACGGAGGCCGCCAGCATGAGGGAAAGACCGGAGCGACGGGTGAACCGGGCGCGCTCGACAAGCTGCAGAACGGAGTTGCTCATGGATGTACCTGCTTTCGATGTTCGGGCGGTGCTTGGGAGGATCGCCGCCAGTTGCAACAACTAAATCGCAAATGCCCAACAATAAGGCAAAGAACGGTCATTTATTAGGCGGAGCCAACGACGAAAAATCCATCCCGTACGGGCCGGCTTTGCGCAATTTTCCACCAAATTGCTCGACTTCATGATGCGGCCCAGCGAAAATTCCCGATCGCCGGCGCGCTCACGCCGCATTTTCGCCCATGACAGAGCGTGTCTCGTGGCGACCTTGCCGTTTTTCCCCGTCGGTGCTCCAGTATCCGCATTGCCGGCCCGGGATGTGCGGGAAGGTGATTCCCGCATAGGAAGGAGCCAGCCATGGCCAACGTTTCCGCCCAGAACGGCACCAACGGTCTGCCTGGGGCAGGCATGAAGAGCGAAGGGCTCTGGTCGCAGTTGATGACGATGCGGCGGATCTACACGCGTTCCCCGGTCTTCCGCACGCTCCTCCTCATTTCCGCCGGCAGCTTTCTGGTCGTCGTGGCCACAGCACTCGGCCAGATCGTGCTCAACCGTTGGAACCAGCCCTTCTACGACGCGATCGAGCGGCGCAACCTCGACGCCTTCTTCTATCAGCTGAAGATCTTTGCGGTGATCGCCGGCGGCATGCTTCTTCTCAACATCCTGCAGCAATGGCTGAACCAGCGTTTCCGGCTGAAGCTGCGCGAGGGGCTGACCCATGACCTGATCTGCGAATGGATGCGGCCGCGCAGGGCGTTTCGCCTTGCAAACGCCGGTGCCATCGGCGTCAATCCGGATCAGCGCATGCAGGAAGACGCCGGCCATCTCGCCGATCTGACCACCGACCTGGCCTTCGGCCTGCTGCAGTCCTCCATCCTGCTCGTCTCCTTCGTCGGCGTGCTGTGGTCACTCTCCGAAGGCTTCATGTTCCAGATCAGCGGACGGACGATCGACATCCCCGGTTACATGGTCTGGGCGGCGATCATCTATGCAGGCTCGGCCTCCCTGCTCAGCTGGCGTGTCGGCCGTCCGCTCATCGAGCTGAACGGCGAGCGCTACAGTCGCGAAGCAGCCCTGCGCTTTACCATGATGCGCGTCAACGAGCATATCGATTCCATCTCGCTCGCCGGCGGCGAGACGGGCGAGCGGCAGAAGCTCGAAAACGACCTCGGCTCGGTTCTGACCGCGCTCCGCAACATCTTCCGCGCCCAGATCAACCTTGCCTGGGTCGTCGACGGCTATGGCTGGGTGACGGTCGTGGCACCGATCCTCGTGGCAGCCCCCGTCTATTTCTCCGGACACATCAGCTTTGGCGGCCTGATGATGGCGGTCGGCGCCTTCAATCAGGTGCACACCTCGCTGCGCTGGTTCGTGGCCAACATCGGCGCGATCACCGACTGGCGCGCGACGCTTCACCGCATCACTTCGTTCCGCAGCGCGCTCATCGCCACCGATGCGCTCAACGACGCGGAAGGCCACATCGAATTCGTGCTGAACGACTCCAACCGGCTGACGCTGGACCGGCTGGACGTCGCCTCGCCCACCGGCCGCACCCGCTTCGACGAGCCGCACATAGAGATCGCTGCCGGCGAGCGCGTCGTCATCACCGGCGAGCCCCGCACCGGCAAGACGCTTCTGTTCCGGGCGCTGGCGGGACTTTGGCCGCTCGGCAGCGGTCGCGTCGGCCTTCCCAAGGGCGAGGCGATCACCTTCCTGCCGCGAACGCCCTACATGCCCCCCGGCCGGCTGCGCGACGTGCTGTCCTATCCTCAGACCGATACCTTCACGGACACCCAGCTGATCGAAGCGCTGGCCCGGGTCGGACTGCAGCGCATGGCGCCGCTGCTCGATAACGAGGCGCGTTGGGACCGCGAACTCAGCGACGACGACGAACGGCTGCTGGCTTTCGCGCGCGCGATCCTGCACAAGCCGCACTGGCTCGTGCTCGACGAGGTGCTGGAGACCATGGACCCGACAACGCTGCGACGCGTCCTGTCGATCCTGGAGACCGAACTGAAAGGGTCCACCGTCGTCAGCCTGGGAAGGGTTCTGCCGGACAACGCACTGTTCTCCCGGGAAATCCGTCTCGTGCGCGAGGCCAAGCCACAGTCCCGCCAGCCGGCAAGACCGGACCGGAGCCTGGAGGGCGCCCAGGCCTAGTGGCCCTGCCGTAGGCGTCAGCGCTGTACGCCCCTCGCCGCCAGCACGTTGCGGATGGAAAAGCTCGAATGGATACGCAGGACGCCCGGCAGCTTGGCGAGGATTTCCTTGTGAATGCGTTCGAATTCACCCGCGCTCTGTACCTCGACCCGCAGCAGGTAGTCGGAGCCGCCCGTCATCAGGTAGCACTCCTGGATTTCCGGGTGGCGCCGGACGGCGTTTTCGAAGCGATTGAGATGCTCCTCCGTCTGTCGCTCCAGCGTGATGTTGATGATGACGGCGATCGGACTGTCACCTTCCGAGCTGCCGATCAGCGCCGTATAGCCGCGAATGACACCGGTCTGCTCCAGCAGGCTGATGCGCCTGAGGCATGCCGAAGGCGACAGCCCGACCTCCTCGGAGAGCTTGGCATTGGTGATGCGCGCGTTCAGCCGCAGCAGGCGAATGATGTTGCGGTCGATGGCATCCAGGCCCTTCATACAGAATCTTTCATTTTTTCGCAGAAAATTTCGCAATCCTAGGATCTATCAAATATCAGAGCACAAATTCGAAGAAAAGCGCTCGATTCTTTCATTAGCCTGATCCTGCATCGAGGGATCGGCCATGAACACGCATACCTACGAGATTTCCAGCCGTGACGGCGCTTCGGGATACCTGACGATCGACCTGCGCGCGATCGAGCACAACTACCGCCTCCTGCAGCAGCGCACGTCCCCCGTTCCCGTGGCAGCCGTGGTCAAGGCCGACGCCTATGGCCTGGACGCCGGCCGCGTTGCTCCTGTTCTTTACGATGCCGGTTGCCGCGATTTCTTCGTCGCCCATTTCGGCGAGGCTGTCCGCCTGAAGACGTTCGTCGAGCCGGATGCGAGGATTTTCGTGCTGAACGGGCTGCAGCCGGGCGCCGAAGGCCGATGCGCCGATCTCGGCATCATTCCCGTGCTCAATTCGCTTGAGCAGCTTGAGAACTGGTCGCGGACGGCGGTCTCGCGCGGCGACGCACTGCCCGCCGTCCTTCAGGTCGACAGCGGCATGTCGCGCCTGGGACTGCCGCCGGAAGAGAGCGCGACCCTTGCTGGCGACCATGCGCTTCTAGAGGGCGTTGATCTTCTCTACCTCATGAGCCATCTGGCAAGCGCCGACGAGAATGCCAGCCAGCAGAATGGCGAGCAGCTCGCAGCCCTGCGCCATGCGGCCGCGCTCTTCCCGGAGCTTCCGCTCTGCTTTGCAAATTCGGGCGGCATCTTCCTGGGGAGGGATTTCCAAGGCGCGCTCGCCCGCCCCGGCATCGCGCTCTACGGCGGCTTGCCGACGGACGTGCCCGGCATCGCAGTGAAGCCCGTCGCAAGGCTCGACGTCCGGGTGGTGCAGACGCGCACCGTACCCGCAGGCAGCCGCGTCGGCTACGGCGGCGCGCATGTGACGCGGACGGAAACGCGCCTGGCGACCATCGCCGCCGGATATGCCGATGGCCTGCCGCGCAGCCTGAGTGATCGCGGCGCGGCCTATTACGGCGGCGTTCGCCTGCCGATCGTCGGCCGTGTCTCGATGGACAGCATGACCATCGACATCAGCGCCCTGCCGCCGGGCACGCTGAAACTCGGCAGCCTGGTGGAGATGATCGGCCCGCATCAGCCGCTGGAGGCGATCGCAGCGGACGCCTGCACCATTTCCTACGAAATCCTGACGTCGCTGGGCAACCGCTATCATCGCGAGTACCGCTGAACGTCAAGGCAAGAGCAATCGAGGGGCAATCATGAAAATCACCATTCTGGGCGCCGGCGTCGTCGGCGTGACGTCGGCCTATTATCTCGCCAGGCAGGGCCACGAGGTCACCGTGCTCGACCGGCAGCCCGGCCCGGCGCTGGAGACGAGCTTCGCCAATGCCGGCGAGATTTCGCCCGGATACGCCTCGCCCTGGGCGGCACCCGGCATACCGCAGAAGGCGGTCAAGTGGCTTTTCATGAAGCATGCGCCGCTGATCATCCGGCCGATGGCAGACGCCGCCACCTGGCGCTGGATGATGGCAATGCTCGCCAATTGCACGAGCGCCCGCTACGCCACCAACAAGGGCCGCATGGTGCGCCTGGCCGAATACAGCCGCGACTGCCTGATCGCGCTGCGCGAGGAAACCGGCATTTCCTACGACCATCGCACGCAGGGCACCCTCCAGCTGTTCCGCACGCAGAAGCAGCTCGACGGCATCGGCAAGGATGTGGAGGTGCTGCGCGCCGACGGCGTCCCCTTCGAGGTGCTCGATCCCGCCGGCTGCATTGCCGCCGAACCGGCACTGGCGCGCGTGCGGGAAAAGATCGTCGGCGGTCTGCGCCTGCCCAACGACGAGACCGGTGACTGCTTCAAGTTCACCAACATCCTGCAGAGCCACGCCGAGGCGCTTGGAGTGCGCTTTCGGTTCGGCGTCGACATCCGCGGCCTGAAGCACCTCGGGGACCGTGTCACGGGCGTGATGACCTCCGATGCCTTCATCGAAGCCGACATGTTCGTCGCGGCACTGGGCAGCTACACGCCCGCCCTGTTGAAGCCGCTCGGCCTGGTCGCGCCGATCTATCCGGTGAAGGGGTATTCGATCACCGTGCCGATCGTCGATGACAGCCGCGCCCCTGTCTCCACCATCATGGACGAGACCTACAAGATCGCCATCACGCGACTCGGCGACCGCATCCGCGTCGGCGGAATGGCGGAAATTGCGGGTTTCAGCAACGATTTGCCGCCGGCGCGCCGCGCCACGCTCGAGCATTCCGTCGAGGACCTCTTCGGCGGCGCGGGCGACCAGTCGAAGGCGACCTTCTGGTCGGGCCTTCGTCCGATGACCCCGGACGGAACGCCGATCATCGGGGCGACGAGGTTCAAGAACCTCTACGTGAATTCGGGGCACGGCACGCTCGGCTGGACCATGGCCTGCGGCTCGGGACGCGTACTGGCCGATCTCGTCAGCGGAAGGGCGCCGGAGATCGAAACCGCCGACCTCGGCCTCGGCCGCTACTGAGGCGAACCGGGTAAAAGCACGAAGCGGTTCTGCGTCAGGAATTGGGAGAAAGGGATAGAGCGCTGCCGGTGGTGGCTGTGGCCACACGGCCCCAGCGGAGATACTCAAGTTCGCGGTCGTCGGGGCCGCGCAACATCGCATCGGCCGATCCGCCGCCGTCGTCGGATCGGTCGCATCCGCTGTGTGCCATCGCCGCGGTTCTACTGTGCTGCCTTGTCATGCTCCGCAGGCGTCGTCGCCGGCGGGCTGGCGGCTTCCGGCGCAGGGCCACCCCCGCCGATACCCGCGACCCGGTGCGCCCGCTCGCGCAGCCACTGGAACGTGACGTACAGAGCCGGGATCAGGAAGATGCCGGCGAGCGAGGCGGCCAGCATGCCACCCGCGACCCCGGTGCCCACGGCCCGGCGGCTGAGCATGCCCGCTCCCTGCGCCGTCACCAGCGGAACCAGGCCGACGATGAAGGCAAAGCTCGTCATCATGACGGCGCGGAAGCGGGTGCGCGCGCCGTCGATTGCCGCGTCGACGATGCTCTCCCCCCTCTCACGCCGGAATTTCGCGAATTCCACGATCAGGATTGCGTTCTTCGAGGCGAGCGCGATCAACACCACAAGGCCGATCTGCGCATAGATGTCGAAGGACAGGCCGGCGACCAGGATGGAGACCAGCGCCCCGACCACGCCGACGATGACCGAAAGCAGGACAGGAATCGGGATCGTCCAGCTCTCGTATAGGGCAACGAGAAAGAGATAGGCAAACAGCACGGCAAGGGCGAGGATCGTCGTTGTCTTGCCTGCCGCCTCCAGCTCCTGCAGCGCCGTGCCCGTCCATTCGTAGCTGTAGCCCGGCGGCAGCGTCGCGGCCGAAACGGCCTCCATGGCTTGCAGCGCCTGACCGGAGGAGACGCCCGGCGCGGGCTGCCCGTTCAGCGTTATCGAGCGATAGTTGTTGTAGCGCACGATGGATTGCGGCCCGACGATGTAGCGGACGCTTGCGACGGATGCCACCGGCACCATCTGGCCCTGTGCATTGCGGACATGCAGCCGCGAAATGTCGGCGACCGACCGCCGATCGGCCTGTGCGGCCTGCATCGTCACGCGCCAGCTTCGGCCATAGAGGTTGAAGTCGTTGATGTAGAACGAGCCGAGCGTGCCCTGCAGCGTGGCGAACAGGTCACTGACCGACACGCCGAGCGCCTGCAGCCTGTCGCGATCGAGATCCAGATAGAGCTGCGGCGAACTGGCCGAATAGGTGGTGAAGGTCGGTCCGAGCAGCGGGTTCTGGTTGGCGGCGATGATGAGGCCGCGCGCGGTTTCGGCAAGCTCCGCCGGCGAGCGCCCCTGCAGGTCGAGCAACTGGTACTCGAAGCCCGACCCGGTTCCCAGTCCCATGATCGGCGGCAGGTTGAATGCGAAAATCTGCGCCTCGCGGATCGCCGCTCCCTTCGCCATCGCGGTCGCGACGGCCGCGTCGACGGAAGCCGCAGCGGTCGTCCGGTCGGCAAAAGGCTTCATCGTCACCACGGCAAATCCGCTGCTCGACTTCGCAAGCCCGTCGAGGAAGCTGTAGCCGGTGACGGTGATGACGTTGGCGACCCCCTCGATCTCGCCGAGCATGGCCTCGACCCGCTTCACCACCGCATCCGTGCGGTTGAACGAGGCGCCTTCCGGCAGGCGGATTTCGGTGAAGAACGCCCCCTGGTCCTCCGCCGGCAGGAAGCCGGTCGGCACGATGCGGAACAACCAGCCGGCAGCGCCTGCGGCGACCGCGAGCAGCACCAGCCCGATCACGACCCGCCGGGCGAGATGGCCGGCGACGAAGGCATAGCCGTCGCGTCCCTTATCGATGCCGCGCGAAATAAAGCCGAGGACGCCCCGCTTCGGCCCGTGATGCGGCTTCAGCAGGATCGCGCAGAGCGCCGGGCTGAGCGTAAGCGCATTGATCGCCGACAGCACCATGGACACGGATACGGCGACGGCGAACTGCTGGAACAGTTGCCCGCTCAATCCCGGGATGAACGCGACGGGGACGAACACCGACAGCAGAACGAGCGTGATGGCGACGATCGCGCCGGTGATTTCCCCCATTGCGAGCCGTGCGGCCTCGGCCGCCTGCATCCCGGGGTTTTCCTCCATCACCCGTTCGACGTTCTCCACCACCACAATCGCATCGTCCACGACAATGCCGATCGCCAGCACGAGCGCCAGCAGCGAGACGGTGTTGAGCGAGAACCCCAGCGCAAGGATGATCGCGAAGGTGCCGATCAGCGCGACAGGAACGGCGATCAGCGGGATGAGGGCAGCCCGCCAGTTTCCAAGAAACAGGAAGACGACGATTATGACGAGCACGAATGCCTCGATCAGCGTGTGCTCGACATTCTCGACGCTGGCCTCGACGAATTGCGCGGTGTCGTAGGCGACCTGGTATTTCAGTCCTTCGGGAAAGCCTTTGGAGAGCCGCTCCATCGCCTCGTTGACGCCGCGCGCGGCAGCCAGCGCGTTGGCGCCCGGCGCCTGGTAGGTGCCGATCATGGCAACCGGTCGGCCGTTGAAACGCGCGGTCGAATCGGAACTGGCTGCCCCGAGCTCCACCCGCGCCACGTCACGCACCCGCACGAAGGAACCATCAGGCTCGGCGCGGAGCACGATGTCTTCGAACTGCGAGGGATCGCTCAGGCGCCCCTGCGTCTGAAGGTTCAGCTGGAACAGGGGATCGTCCGTCATCGGCTGCGCGCCGATGCGCCCGATCGCAGCCTGTACGTTCTGCGCGCGCAGCGCGTTGACCACGTCCGTGGGTGTCAGCTTCAGGCTCGTCATGCGGTCGACGTTCAACACGATCCGCATGGAATAGTCCTGAGCGCCGAACAGCGACGCGTCGCCCACGCCGGGCACACGCTTGATCGTATCGAGCAGGTTGATGGTGGCGTAGTTCGACAGGAACAGGTTGTCGAAGTCCTTGCCTTCCTCGCCGTAGATGGTGATCACCTGCATCAGCGCCGACGACTTCTTGCGCACGCTGACACCGGATTGCTTGACCTCCGAAGGCAGCCCCGCCTCGGCGAGCGACACGCGGTTCTGCACGTTCACGGTGGCGATGTCGGGATCCGTACCGACGGCGAAGGTGACGGTCAGGTTGTAGGAACCGTCCGCGCCGCTGGTGGACTTCATGTAGAGCATGTTGTCGACGCCGACGACCTTGCTCTCGATCGGCTGGGCCACGGTCGCCTCGACGACGTCGGCGCCGGCACCGGAGTAGCTGGCGCTGACGCTGACCTGCGGCGGAACGATATCCGGAAACTGCGCCACGGGCAGTTGCGTCATCGCGATCAGTCCCGCCAGCGTCAGGACAATGGAGATGACAGCGGCGAAACGCGGGCGATCGATGAAGATTTCCGAAATCATCGATCAGCCACCTGCCGCAGGAGCGACGGCAGCGTCGACGACGATGCCCGGCCGCACCTTGCCGATGCCGTCGGTGACGACCGCTTCCCCGTCCTTCAGGCCGGAGGCGACGACGGAAAAGCCGCGCGAGGAACGGGAGATGTCGACCCGGCGAAGCTCCACCTTGGAATCGGCGCCGACAACCATGACGAAGGCGCCCTGCTGATCCCGCTGCACGGCCTCCTGGGGAATGGCGAGCACGTCCTGCGCGTTGGACTGCTCCAGTTCGACGCGCACCAGCGATCCGTCGAGCAGCAGCCCGTCGGGATTGGGGAATTGCGCCCGGACCGTAACGGTATCCGTGCCCTGCGTGACATTGCTGGAGACGAAATTGATAGTGCCCTTGGAGGGGTATTCCACGCCGTTGGGCAGGATGATGCGGACATTGGCGCCCGGCGAAATCTCGCCGCTGCGCACCTGCTCCTGATAGGTCAGGTACATGGCGGTCGCGACAGAGAATTCGGCATAGATGGGATCGAGGCGCGTCAGCGTCGTCAGTGCGCCGCTGTCCGGCCCGACGAGCGCGCCGACGTCGACGGCGGTCAAGCCCACGATGCCGTCGAACGGTGCGGTGATCCTGGTGTAGGACAGGTTCAGCTCGGCCTGTGCCTTGCTGCCGTTCAACCGGACGAGATCCGCCTCGGACTTCTTCACCTGAGCGTTGGCGATGTCCACCTGGGACTGCGGCACCGTGTTGCTGGCAAGCAGCCGGTTGGAGCGGTCGCGCTCGATGATCGCCAGATCGCGCTGCGCCTCCGCAGACTGTATCGAGCCGACAATCTCCTGGAGGGCCGCCTGATAGGCGCCGTCCTCGACGCTGTAGAGCAGCGTGCCGGCCTTCACCTTCTGCCCTTCCTGGAAATCCACCGATTCGAGGAAGCCGGACACGCGCGCGCGGATATCGACCCGCTGGATCGCGACCAGTCGCCCCGTCAGGTCAACGCTTTCGCGCAGGTCCATGATCTTGGCCGGAACGACCACGACGGCGGGTGGCGGCGGCGCCTCCTGCGCCCTTGCTGCCCCTGCAGGCAGAAGGCCGGCCAAAGCGCAAGACAATATGACTGCTACCAGAGGCCCCATAATCCGCATGCAATGTCCCCGCCCATCCCGCAGATACAGAAAGGTTCCTTATAGGCACCACGAGAAAGAGTAGTCGTGAACAAATCGATTGGGAAGACGTCTTGCCCAGCCACCACGCGCAAAACCTCAACTGCGCCACAACCAGCCAGAAAACCGCGATCATGCTTAAGACACGCTGAACGGTCACCCTCCACCGGCGCTTGCGACACGGGAGCGATGGAAATGCCGGGCGGGACCGGCCATGAGACGACTGTCTGCAACGGTGCGGCCATGCTATCAACGGCCCGCCTCCCATACTCCACCTGGCCGGATGCCGATGAAACTGCCGCTTCGAATACTCTGTCTTTGCCTGGGCTGGCTGATGGTCGCGCTGGGCGTCGTCGGCATCTTCCTGCCGCTGCTGCCCACAACGCCGTTTCTGCTTGTGGCGGCCGCGCTTTTCGCGCGTTCCTCGCCGCGTTTCGAGACATGGCTGGTAAATCACCCGCAACTGGGCCCGCCGCTTCGCCGCTGGCGCGAGAACGGCGCCATTGCGCCGCGCGCGAAAGCCACAGCGATTGCGATGATCGCCACGAGCTATGCAGCCTTCGTGCTTTTCAGCGGCCCGAGCACCCAGACCGCCGCCATGGTGGCCCTCGTCATGGCCGGCCCTGCGCTCTTCATCCTGACCCGGCCGGGCGGCTGAGCATCCGGTTGGCCCCGCCTACCTCACGCTTGGTAGGGGCGTACCGCCGATCATCCGAACGTCTCCGGCTTCTTTGCCGTCTCCCCTCTCCCGCAAGCCCCTGTTTCGGCTATCTTGGTTGCGGAAGCGTCCGGCTGCGATTCCGTGAAGGGAGAAGCGTTCTAAAATGCTCTACGACTATTGCGTCATCGGCGGAGGGATCGTCGGGCTTGCCACGGCGATGCAGCTTCTGGAGGCCCGGCCCGGCGCGAGCCTCGTCCTCATCGAAAAGGAAGACGCGCTCGGCCTGCACCAGACCGGGCACAACAGCGGCGTCATCCACGCCGGCATCTACTATCCGCCCGGCAGCCTGAAAGCGGAGCTTTGCCGCAAGGGTGCGCAGGCGACGAAGGACTTCTGCGCCGAGCACGGCATCGCCTTCGAAGTCTGCGGCAAGCTTCTGGTCGCGACCAATCCTCTGGAGGCGAAACGCATGGAGGCGCTTCTGGAGCGTTCGCAAAGCAATGCGATCGAGGTGCACCGGATCAGCGAGGGCGAGCTGCGCGAGCGGGAACCCAACATCGCCGGCCTCGGCGCCCTGTTCGTGCCGTCCACCGGCATCGTCAGCTATGCCGAGGTCTGCCAGGCGATGGGCCGGATCATAGCAGCCCGGGGCGGCGAAATCCGGCTCGGCACCCGCGTCAAGGCGATCAGGGAAATGGCGGACGCCGTGTCGGTCTCCGCCGACTGCGAAAGCTGGCAGGCACGCAAGCTGATCGCCTGCGCAGGCCTGCAGTCGGACCGGCTCGCCCGGCTCGCCGGGGTTGCGATCGAACACCGCATCGTTCCCTTCCGCGGAGAGTACTATCGCCTGCCCGATCACAAGAGCGGTATCGTGCGCCACCTGATCTATCCAATCCCCGACCCGAACCTCCCCTTTCTCGGCATCCACCTCACGCGGATGATCGACGGCAGCGTCACCGTCGGCCCGAATGCAGTGCTTGGGTTTGCGCGGGAAGGCTACGGCCACCTTTCCTTCTCCCCCGGCGACATTGCCGACTACGCCATGTTCCCGGGTTTCTGGAAAACCCTGCTCGGCAACAGGAAATCGGCCTTCGTCGAGATGCGCAATTCGCTGTGGAAGCCAGGTTATCTGGAGGAATGCCGGAAATACTGCCCCGGGTTGGAGCTTGCGGACCTGCTGCCGCACCGGGCCGGTATCCGCGCCCAGGCCGTCAGGCGCGACGGCACGCTGGTGCACGACTTCCTTTTTGCGGCCACCGACCGCATGCTGCACGTCTGCAACGCACCGTCGCCAGCAGCCACTTCCGCCATTCCGATCGCAGACATGATTGTGGAACGGGTTTTGCAGTAAGTCCTGGTAGCTGATTTCGGCCGGATAGACCTCCATGCAACACGATACCAAGCCGCAGAAATCGACGCTGGCGCTTTTCGCCCGCGAGGAACGCCTCCTGCCGGTCAGCCTTTTCGCTGCCGCAGCCTTCTATGCCTATGGCGACACGTTCGCAGCCTGCCTTTCCCATCCCGTCGGTCTCGCACTGGTTTTCGCCGCACTGTTCGCGATCATCCTGGGATCGGTCCTGTCCGTCGTCAGGCATGCGGACGAACTGGCCGATCGCCTGGGAGAACCCTTCGGCACGCTGATACTGACGCTGACGATCACCACGATCGAGGTCGTGGCGATCTCGGCCGTGATGTTCCACGGCGACAACAACTCGACGCTGGTCCGCGACACGCTGTTCGCCGTCATCATGATCATCCTGAACGGCATGGTCGGGCTGTCGCTGCTGCTCGGCGCCTGGCGGCGCCCCGAACAACGCCACAACCTGCAGGGCGCCAACGCCTATCTCGGGCTTATCGTCCCGCTGGCGACGCTCAGCCTCGTCCTGCCGGAGTTCCAGCCCGCCGCATACGGCCCGGCCATTTCCTCGCTGCACCAGACGGTGCTCGTGTTCATGTCCATAGTGCTATACGGCACGTTCCTGCTGCTGCAGACGGGACGGCACAGGGTCTATTTCACGCAGCGTAACAGCCGCGAGGACCACGGCCCGCAGCACGCCCCGTCCGCATACCCCTTACTCGTCCACGTGATGCTGCTGTTTGCCTACATGGCACCGGTCGTCTACCTGGTCGATCATCTGGCAAAACCCATCGACTACCTCGTCGAGACGATACGCGCGCCGGCAGCGCTTGGCGGCGTCATCATGGCCGTACTGGTCGCAACGCCGGAAGCCATCAGCGCCGTGCGCGCCGCCATCGCCGACCGGCTGCAGCGGGCGGTCAACATCTTCCTGGGGTCGGTGCTTTCCACCATTGGCCTGACAGTTCCCGTCATGCTGGCGATCAGCCATCTCACCGGCCACACGATCACCCTCGGCCTTGGCCGTTCGGAAATGGTCATGCTGATCCTGACGCTCGCCGTCAGCATGATCACCTTCGCCAGCGGGCGCACGAACCTGATGCAAGGGTCGGTGCACCTCACACTGTTCATCACCTATCTTTTGCTCATCCTGGAAGGATAGCGCCGCTGTCACCACGGCAGTCAACGCGCAGAAAGGCTCCTGCATTTGTCATTGGAACTGCTGATCGAAAAATATGGAACGCTCGCTGTCTTCCTTGGCGCGGGCGTGGAAGGCGAGACGGCCGTCGTCATCGGCGGCGTGCTGGCTCACCGCGGCTACCTGTCGTTCTGGCAGGTGGCGGTCGCCGCCGCGATCGGATCGTTCATCGCAGACCAGTTCTTTTTCCTGGCCGGCCGTTACGCCCGTGCCAGCGCCATGGTCCGGCGCATCCTCGCCAATCCTGGGATCGCTTCGGTACAGCGGCTCTTGGAACGGCATCCGAACGGCTTCGTCTTCGCGTTCCGGTTCATCTACGGCCTTCGCACGATCAGCCCGATCGCGATCGGCACCACAAAGATCCCGACCGCCCGGTTTGTGGTGCTGAATGCGCTTGCCGCATGTATCTGGGGACCACTGTTCGCCGGGGTCGGCTACGTGTTCGGTCAGGGGGCCGAACATCTTCTCGGACGGCTGCCGTTGCCGCACCACCTTCTTTTGGCGGCAGCAGTTCCATGCGGCCTCCTGCTCGCACTGGCATACGTCTTCCGCAAACGGCTCTTACGGTTTTTCCGGTCGGCACCGCGCGAGACGAGCAAATAGGAGGGCGCCCACGCCGGAAGGCTCAGATCGCCTGGCTGCGATCCGCTATGGCAGAAAGCCTCGGCATGTCAGCGCCGTAGCCGGCGTCCCTAGCAAGATGGATGAATGCTTCGATCCGCCGCTCGACCTTCTGGCGATGGTTCTGGGCGATGTCCGATAGCTTATGGTCGAGGAAGGGGTTGGCGAAGCGTTCCATCGTCGTCGCGAGATAGGCCTTCGCTTCGTCCTTGCGGCCGAGCGCGACAAAGGCCGGCAGGACTTCGTGTTCGAAGATCGCGGCAAGCTCCGCTTCCACGACCGGAACGGCAATGAACGCGCGAACGACGGCATCCGCCGGGGCGCCGTGCCGCTGCCACATGTCGACGAGCGCTGTGTGGCCGAGATTGAGGATATGCAGCTTCAGCGTCTCGATTTCCTTGAGATCATCGACAAGCTGGATCGAAGGATGCTGAGTCGGCGCGACGAGCCCGGGCGTGCGTTCGATGGCCCAGAGCGCATAGGGTTCGGCCACGGCCCCCGCCGGCTCGATCGGTGCCGACACGATCCGGTCGACGAGGCTGGAGGCCCAGACGGTCTCCTCCTCGATGTAGCGGATGAGATCGGCAGACGCGCCGTTGGCCCGTGCGAGCGCACCGACGAGACCGCGCAGCACCTTGCCGTTGTCGGCGATCAGCTCCATCGGCAGGATGGTGAGCGGCACAGCACCGGCGGCATGCCGCGCGGCAAGGAGATGGTAGAGTTTTGCCGGAAAGCTCATTGCCGGCAAGAAGTCGGGCTCACGATCTTCCGGCCGGCCATCGTAACCTGAATCGCCAGTATTGGAGAGGACGTATTCGGCCTCCTCCACGAAGACCCGGCGCACCTCGTCGTACTGGACCGCCATCGAGAGGCATCGCTTGACGGAGGTGACCCGCCGCGTCTCGTCGATCACCCTGCCGTCCTGCCGGCCGCGCACCCGCACCGGATAGCCTTCAGGTGCCGCGAGTGCCGCAAGCCGCCCTGCCCGCGCCGGGTCGCCCGACGTCTGAACGACCGTAACCGCCATGGCCGGCGTTCCCTCGGAAAGAAACAGGTCGGCGTGGGCCTGCAGGAAGCGGCTGGTGCCGAACTGGATGACGGGAGTTTTCATGAGCGGCCTGCCTTTTCCTGGGAAAGTGACGGCAGTTCATTCGAACCCGCCGCCACAATGCGGTTCACACGTTCCATGTGATCAATGCACGGGAGCGATCGGTACGCTAGAGTGCCAGTTCGCGCCGCAACGTTTCGAGGCGATCCATGGCGATGACGCCGTCATGGATCGTCGGTGCGGGCGTCTCGGCGCCACCCAGTGCGGGCACCACGTCGGCCAGCAGCGAGAAGTACCCCTTCGGGTCCTCGTTGGCGGCCGCGGTGAAGTTCGGCTTCCAGGTCAGGCTGTCCACGCTGTCGGACAGCGTCGCCGACGGATCGTCGACCTTGAACGGCGGATTGCGGTTCCAGCGCACATCGATGACGTTGTCGACCTCGATGCGCTGGTGATCGCCCATGATCTCGATGCGCTCGACCGGCGCGCCGCGCGACTGGATCGTGCCCATCGCGATCGTGCCGATCGCGCCGCATTCGAAATCGAAGTTGACGTGGAACAGCACCTTGCCGGGCTCCTTCTCAACCTTGCGCGCCGTCAGTTTCTTCACCGGCGAAACGAAGAACGAGACGAGGTCCATGTAGTGGACGCAGTGGTGCAGAAAGAAGCCGGTATAGTCGACATTGCCGACGAAGTAGCCGGGCGCCGTCATGTAGTAGCCCGTCAGACCCAGCACATCGCCGAAGCGGCCCGAACGCAGGATGTTTCCGGCGATCTTGTTGCCGGCCGAATAGCGCTTCATGAAGCCGACGAGCAGCGGCTTGCCCGACTTCTCCGAAGCCTCCTGCAACTCGCGGGCGCCGGCAGCACTCCCCGACGGCGGTTTTTCCATGAACACCGGCAGGCCGCGCTCCAGCGCCATCTTGCCGAAAGCCAGGTGCTGGTCCGGCCCGACCGCCATGCCCACGGCATCGATGCCGGGGGTGCGGATCAGTTCTTCCGCATCGCTTGTCAGCTTGGACACGCCGAACTGGCGGCCGGCAGATGCGAGACGCTTCGCGTCGATATCGCAGAGGGCGACCAGTTCGACGTCGTGGCGAACGAGCTGGGGCAACAGCATCTGGGTGGCGTGGATGCCGCACCCGATCCAACCGATTTTCAGGGTCATCGACGATATTCCGTAAGCAGGATGTGGGACTTGATGAATTCAGCGGAAGCCGAAAGCCGTGCGCTTTCGTCCTCGTGCGGCGGGCGCCACTGCGCGAAGGGAACGCCGAAGCGGTCGTCGTTGCGGCGGAACGGCTCGAGCGAAACCGGGCCTTCGTAGCCGATCTCGTGCAAGGCGCGGAAAACCCCCACCCAGTCGGTGGCACCGGTTCCGGGGAAGCCGCGGTGGTTTTCGTTTGCCTGGAAATGGACGACGCGCTTGCCGCCGAGACGGATCGCTTCGGCGATAGAGGCCTCTTCCATGTGCATGTGGAAGGTGTCGAGCATCAGCTGGACCGCCGGATGATCGACGGCGTCTAGCAGTTCGATCGCCTGCTGCGTGGTGCACAGCACGTCACTCTCGAAGCGGTTCAGCGGCTCGACCGCCAGGATGACGCCGAGCCTCTGGGCATGGTCGCCGGCTTCCTTCAGGCCTTCGACGCAGCGGGCCTTGCGCGCCAGCCGCTCTTCTTCGGAAACGGGCTGCGGCGGCCGGCCGGCGAACACCAGCGGATTGCCGGTCAGCGGACCGCCGACGATCTTGCAGCTAAGCGCCGCTGCGCAGTCTGCGGCATATTTCAGGTAGTCGATGCCGGCGCGGTGGGCGGCCGGATCGTCGGAGGAAAGGTTACGCTGCAGGTTGACGCGCGCGGCGAGCACGACCGACAGGCCGGCATCGTCGAGCGCCTTCTTCGTGTCGGCCAGATCAAGCTCACCCGGCTCGGGCACGAGGAGCTCGACGAAATCGTAGCCGAGCCTTCGCATTTCGGAAAACAGCGGGAAATGCTCGGCGGTGAACGGCCGCGCATACTGCATGGATATCAACCCGACGGGGTTCATGGTCAGTCCTCTTTCTAAAGCATTGCCAGCAGAAGTGCCTGGCGGTCTTGCGTCCGGAACCGCGGACGCAACAAGTTGGATCAACATCAGCCCTTGACCGCGCCCTGCGTGAGCCCGCCAATCAGGCGGCGCTGGACGAGGAGGAAAAGTATCGTGGCCGGCATGGCGCCGACGACGGCGCCGGCAGCAAGCAGGCCCCATTCGATCTGGTATTCGCCGATCAGCGTCTGGATCGCGACCGTGACCGGGCGCACGTTCCGCCCGCCGAGCGTTAGCGCGTAGAGATATTCGTTCCAGGCGGTGATGAAGATGTAGATGCCGGTGGAGATGATGCCGGGCATCGTCAGCGGCAGCACCACCCGGCGCAGCGCCGTCAGCCGCGAGCAGCCGTCGATCATCGCCGCTTCGTCGAGGCTCTTCGGGATCGCGCCGACATAGCTCGTCAGCATCCACACCGCGAACGGGATCGCCACGGTGGCATTGGCGAGGATCAGGCCGAAATGCGTATCGAGGATGCCGACATTCTTCATCAGCACGAACAATGGCAGGATCAGGAGCACCACCGGAAACATGTTGATCAGCAGGAACTGCAGCATCAGCAGTTTGCGGCCGGCAAAGCGGAAGCGCGAGAAGGCGTAGGCCGCGGTAACGGCGACCGCCAGCCCCAGGATGACCGTACCACCGGCGATGATGAGGCTGTCCATCATGTTGCCGAGGAAGGACGTCTGCTGCAGCAGGCGGACATAGTTGTCCAGGCTCCAGCCGGCCGGCGAGACCGATACGCCGGTCGCGTTAAGCGCCGCCGTCGGCGTCAGCGAGGTCAGCACCATCCAGGCGAACGGCGCCATGGCGAAGATGACGATGAGGAGGACCGGCAGGTCTGTCGTCAGGATGCGGCGTGCGGTGCTTGGCTTGTTCATCGCTCAACCTCGCGCATGGTGCGGGCCAGATAGACGGCGACGATCGCGCCGAGAAGGATGGTGAAGGTGACGGCGATCGCGGTGCCGTAACCGAAGTCGAGGTTCTGCCGGGCGCGCACGAAGGCATAGAGCGGCAGCGTGTGGGTCGCATAACCCGGACCGCCCCCCGTCATGACGAAGATCACGTCCATGGAATTGGCGACCCAGATGACGCGCAGCAGTCCAGCCGTGGCGAGCACGGGCGCGATTCCGGGCAGCGTGATGTGGACGAACTGCCGCCAGGAGGATGCGCCGTCGATCGAGGCAGCCTCGTACTGGCTCTTCGGGATTCCCTGCAGGCCGGCAAGGATCATCACCGCGAAGAAGGGAAAGCCCTGCCACGTGAGGGTGGCGATGACGGCATAGAGCGCGAGGTTGGGATCGGCGAGCCACGGAACCGCGCTCTGCACGATCGATAGGTAGATCAGGATGTCGTTCAGGACGCCGGTATTGGGGTCGTAGATCCAGCGCCACATCAGCGCGATCACGACGCTCGGCAGCGCCCAGGGAATGATGATGAGCGCGCGCGCAAGGCCGCGCCAGGGGAATTCGCGGTTCAACAGCAGTGCCGTGAGGAGCCCCAGCCCCATCTGCAACGGCACCGTCAGGCCGATCCAGATGACGGTATTCCAAAGGGCCGTCCAGAAGACCGGATCGGCGAACAGTTTCACGTAGTTGCCGAAGCCGACGAAGCGGCTGGCATTCGGCTTCCACAGGATGAGGTCGTAGAAGCTGGTCACGACCGCCTGCACCATCGGCATGAAGACGATGAACACCGTGACGACAACGGCCGGCGCCAAGAGCATGTACGGCATCAGCCGCGAGCTCCAGGGCGCTGGAATTGCAACATCGGTGGCGGGGGGCGAGGTTATAACGGTCATCGAAATTCACTTCCTTGCCATCTCGGCGGGAATGGTCCTCCCACCCGCCCTGACGCCGGCGGGTGGGAGAAGTGCAACAGACGCGCTTACTGGGCGAAGAGCGCTTCCAGTTGCTCCATCATCTGCTGCGAGGTGATCTGGCCGGTCAGCGCCTGCTGCATCGCCGTCTGCCAGGCCGTGTTGACGAACTCGGACGTCGCCGGCGTCTGCGGCAGCACATGGGCGAACGGCAGCGACTGGACGGTGGCTTCCACGAAGCGGCGCTCATGCAGGTTCCAGTTTTCCGAACCGCTCTTGGTCACGGTCATCTGGCCGGTAGCCTTGTTGAAAGCCACGTTGTTTTCCCCCTCGGCAAGGAAGGAGATCCACTTCCAGGCCGCATCCTTCGCTTCGGAAGCAGAGAATACCGCCAGCGATTCGTCGCCGTAGGACGTCCAGCGGTTGCCGCCGCACTCCGGTACCGGCACCGCCGAGACCTTGTCGCCGAGCGCCTTCACCATGTCGTTTGACGAACCGATGTGGTGGATGGTCATCGCGGTCGTGCCGGCCTTGAAGGCGCCGGTGATCTCCTGGAAGCCGTCGTTCGGCGCCGACGGCGGAATGACCTTGTCCTTCTGGAACAGGTCGATCAGCCACTGGTTGGCCGCGACCGCCTTCTCGTTGGTGAGGCCGCCCGGCTTCAGCTCGCCGCCCTGGGAGAGCACGAAAGCGCCCCACTGGTCCCAGCCGCCCTTGCCGCCGCGCAGGCCGAAGCCGTAGGTGGTCGGCGCCTTGGTCAGCTTGATCGCAGCATCGCGGAATTCCTCGCAGGTGGTCGGCGGCTTCAGGCCGGCCTGCTCGAAGAGGTCCGTGCGGTAATAGAGATAGAGCGTCACATATTGGATCGGCAGGTAGTACTGCTGGCCATCCGGCCCCTTGTTCAGCTCGAGCAGGTTGTCCAGCAGATCGGTCTTGCCGGGCCAGGCGTCGATCTTGTCGCCGATCGGCTCGAGCGCCCCCATTTCCACAAGCCGCGGCTGGGCAAACAGCTTGACCATCGCCGCATCCGGAGCGTTGCCGCCGACGAGCGAAGTGTAGAGCGTGTCGTAGTAGCTGTTCCACGGCACGTTCTCGGCTTCGATCGTGATGCCCGGATTGGCCGCCTCGAACTTGGCGACGAGATCCGCCATCGGGTTTTCCGGATTGTCGAAGTGATACCAGAAGCGCACGGTTTCGGCCGAAGCGCTGCCGGCAAGAAGCGTCGTCGCCAGCGCGACGCCGATGCTGAATTTCCTAAGGTTGGTCATGTTCTCCTCCGTTGAAAACCTAAAAGCGGCCTAGGCTCCTCGCCCGGTCATCTGCCTTGCGGCGATCCCGGCCGCGGCAAGTGCCTCCCGCGCCGCGGCCAGATCGATGGTGTTCTGCAAAAATCCATGTGTGACGCCCGGAACGACCGTGACGGTCTCGCCACGGCCGAGTGTCTGAAGGCGCCGGTGCAGGATCAGGGTGTCGCTGAGAAGGGGATCGACGCCACCAGCCATGAGATGCAAGGGCGGCAGGGCGGCGAGCGCCGCATCGCTTGCCTTCAGCGGACAGGCGAGCGGCTCGTTGGAAATATCGGCACCGGTGGCACCATACCAGGCCCAGTAGCGCTGCATCTTGGCCCGCGTCAGCCCGGGGCCGTTCGCAAAGGCCTCGTAGGACGAGGTTTCAAAATCCATCGCGTAGTTGCCGTAGAACAGCAGCGCGCCCGCCGCGGCATCGGCCCGGCCAGCATCCTGCTCGTGCAGCAGGGCGGCAAGCGCCAGGTTGGCACCGGCAGAATCGCCCGCAACGAGCAACGCCCCCTCGACAACCCCGGCTTGCGCGGTTGCGGCAAAAGCCGCACGAAGACAGCCGACCACATCCAGCAAGCCGGACGGAAAGGGGTTTTCCGGAGCAAGCCTGTAGTCGGGAAGCAGAACCGGAAGCCCCGATTCGACAGCGAGCACGCGCGCGCAACGCTCATGCGTCTGCGGGCTGCAGAAGGCGAAGCCGCCGCCATGCACGTAAAGGATCGCACCCGGCGCCGCATCCTTCGGCACCAGCACGCGCATACGGCAACGCGCGCTGCCAAGGGCCGCGTCCGCATCGACCCAGACGTCGGCCGCCACGGCCATGGCCGGCAGATCGCGGTTCCAGCGCCTGTTGGATTGCTCCGAAAGCGCCCGCCCCTCGGCAGCCGGAAGCAGCGTCGGATCCTGCTGAGGCCCCTCTGCCGCCATCTGCGCCATCAGTGCCGCCATTTCGGGCGAGAGGGTCGGATCGAGGGGAACCGGTGCGCTCATTGGATGACATCCGGAAACACGCTCGGACCGAGATCGACGATCGTCGCAATGTGGTGCAGCAGCGCCGCGTTGGCGCGGCTGACGTCGCCGCTCTCGATCGCCTCGATGATCGCCGCGTGACGCTGCGCCGTGGCAACCAGGTCGCGCGGCGCCATGCTGCGGGAAATCTTGAAGCGGTGATTGTGGACAAGGCAGCGATGAAGGATCGGATCGAGCGCCGGCAGGCGTGCATCCTGGAAAATGCGCCGGTGGAAATCGCGGTCTGCGGATGCGAGCTCGAGCTCGTCATCGCGACGGGCCGCATCCATCATCTCATCGAACAGCACATTCAGGTCGGAGATGAGTGTTCGGCTCGGCGCCTGCACCACGCGGAGAATGCCGTTGCACTCGATCTGCCGGCGCACGCGAAACATCTCCACCGCCTCGTCTTCCGTGCATTCGGAGACCTGGGTACCGCGATGCCCCTGGCGCAGGACGAGACCCTCTTCCTGCAATTGCAGCAGCGCCTCGCGCACCGTTCCCTGGCTGCAGCCGAAATGCGCCGCAAGGTCAAGCTCGGTCAGCGAAGCACCGGCCGGCAGCACACCCAGCATGATGTCGCGCTTCAACGCATTGAAGGCCGCCGCGGATTTCGCAGGCTTCGAGGACATCAAGCGGGCATTCGGCCTTGTCGAAAAGTAGGACATTGCGCCTTCCATGGAGTTGCCAACCGGCGTTCGTATCATTATTGATATTGATATCGATAATGATGGTCAAGGGCCGATTTCGGCCTTCGGAGGAGAAAGCAGTGACCGCAATCGCCCTTAGAAAGATCCGCAAGACCTACGGTTCGCTGGACGTCATCCACGGTGTCGACATCGACATCCAGAGCGGTGAGTTTCTCGTCCTCGTCGGCCCTTCCGGCTGCGGAAAATCCACACTGCTGCGCATGATCGCCGGACTGGAGGAGATCTCCGGCGGCGTGCTCGACATCGGCGGCAAGGTGGTCAACGCGCTGCCACCCTCCGACCGCGACATCGCCATGGTATTCCAGGACTACGCGCTCTATCCGCACATGAGCGTGCGCGAGAACATGGCCTTCGGGCTGAAGATGCGCGGAACGAGCGAGGACGCCATCGAAAAGCGCGTCTCGGGTGCCGCCGACATCCTCAAGATCGCCAATTTTCTTGATCGCCGGCCGGCCCAGCTTTCGGGCGGCCAGCGCCAGCGCGTCGCCATGGGCCGCGCCATCGTGCGCGAACCGTCGGCCTTCCTGTTCGACGAACCGCTATCCAACCTCGATGCCGCGTTGCGCGTCGAGATGCGCCTTGAGATCGCCAAGTTGCACAACCGGATGAAGGCGACGACCGTCTACGTGACCCACGACCAGGTGGAGGCGATGACGCTTGCCGACCGCATCGTCGTGCTCAATGCCGGCCGGATCGAGCAGATCGGCCCGCCGCTGGAACTCTACCATCGCCCCGAAAGCCTGTTCGTCGCCCGCTTCATCGGCAGCCCGACGATGAACACCCTGTCGGCCAAACTCAGCTCGTCGGATGACGGAGAGGCCCGGCTGAACGTCACCGGCAAGGACGTCACCGTGCAACTGGGCGCGCCTCTTTCACTCAAGCCGGCCAGCGTCACCCTCGGCGTACGCCCCGAAGACCTCATCCGCTGTTCGCCGGAAGAGGCATGGTTCTCCGGCGAGCTTTCCGTGGTCGAGCGCCTTGGCGCCCAGACCTACGGCTATGTCGAGATCGGGGAAAGCCGCATGCTGACGGTCGAATTTCCCCGCAGCGCGGAAATCCATGTCGGCGAAAAGGTCCATGTCCGCGGCAACCCGGCCGGCACCCACCTTTTCGACGACGCCACGGGCCGCCGCATCAACTGAAAATCACGGCCCGCCTCAGCAAGAACGCTAGTTGCGCCAGCCTCCACTGGCGCGCTCAATCTCATGCCCGCAGGGCCCTTCGCCGTCTGACAGTCCCCTGCAAGGCGGGAAAGGCGACCGAACTTCGCGCCAGCAGGTCGCGCCGCACGAGATCGCTGCACATTTTTCAGGCTATCTGCTTATTTTAGGTCAGATTTGCGCGCCGCAAGCCGGCAGCCGTGCTAACGACATGCCCGCACTTTGCCCCGGACTGTCCCGTGGGGCACGATCCGGCGAGACGACATGACAAAACCCTCGGAATTTCTCAAACGGTTGCGGCCGGCCATCGCCCCCGTTAGCGGAACGGAGCGATGTCGTGCCGCCTTCGGCGCCCTTCTCGGCATTCTCCTCACCGGTTTCGTCAGCACCTTCGCGCTCGGGGCAAGCGCCAGCCTGCCACTCCTGATCGCACCGATGGGCGCATCCGCCGTCCTCCTGTTCGCCGCACCGTCCAGCCCCCTCGCCCAACCCTGGTCGATCGTCGGCGGCAACACGGTCGCCGCCGTGATCGGAATCACCTGCGCACTGCTTATCAAAGATCCGATCGTGGCCGCCGCCATCGCCGTCTCGCTGGCGATCGGCGCGATGATGATGCTCGGCTGCCTTCATCCACCGAGCGGTGCCGTCGCGCTGACCGCCGTTCTCGGCGGACCTCCCGTCCACGAAGCAGGCTACTGGTTCGTGCTGACACCGGTCGGCATCAATTCTTTCCTGATTCTCGCCGTCGCCATCGCCTTCAACAATCTCACCGGACGGCGCTATCCGCATTTCACCCCCGCCACCGCGGCCAATCCGCACAAGACGGCCGATCCGGCCCCGACGCGACGGGTGGGCACCATTCCGGAGGATCTCGAGGCGGTCCTTGCCCAATATGACGAAATCGTCGATGTCAGCCCGGATGTTCTGGACGACCTGCTTCATCAGGCGCAGATCCGCGCCTACACGCGCCGCTCGGGCGAAATAAGCTGCGCGGAAGTCATGTCCCGCGATGTCGCCAACGTATCGCCGGAAACCTCGCTGCGCGACGCATGGCAGCTTCTGCTGCAACACCACATCAAGGCCCTGCCGGTCGTCACCGCGCACGACGGACTCGTCGGCATCGTTACCCAGACCGACTTCATGCACAATGCCGTCCTGAACAACAACGGCCAGCTTCGCTTCGGCTTCGCCGGCAAGGTCCGGCTGGCGCTGGGCGGTCGCAACGGCAAACCGCGCTTCGTCGCCGACATCATGACGCGCCGCGTCCAGTCCGCGGCCCCCGAGACGATGATCGCCAAGCTCGTCCCGCCCATGGCGGACATGGGCCTGCATCATATGCCCGTGGTCGACCGCAACAACCGCGTCATCGGCATCGTCACACAATCCGATCTTATCGCAGCACTGTTCCAGCGCGCGGCGACCGATGGCCCATCGATGGGGGAAGATCGGACAACGGATGCAGCCTGAGCATTGCGGCGATCCGTAACCGCAGTCCGGAAAAACGAAAAGGCCGGGCGAGCAAACGCACCGACCTTCTCAGCGTCGATCTTTTGTCCTGCCAGTACATCCGTGGTCAGCGACATCAAGCTCGACTGATCCCGCGGGCATCCACGACTTGGGTGGGACGCTTAACCAGCAGGACCGTTGAACGGCATATGGGGGGCGAGTGCGTTCCAAACAAGCCCCTCATCCTCGGAGAAAACAGCGTGGAGCCGTTAATCAATACGGCGAAATGCACTGACGACGGGGCCCGTAGTACGGCTGGAACGTATTGTCGAAGGCCCGGTAGGATCGGTAGCGCGTATAGCACCAGCTGACATGCGTGCTGCCCCCATAATAGCGTGGGGCGACATATCGAGGCTGGGCGATGACGCTACCTATGATCGCTCCGGCAGCAAGCCCTCCAACGGCCGCTCCGAAACCGTCGTAGCCGCCATAGTAAGGGCCATACCCCCCGTAGTAGGGACCATAGTAACGCCCGTAGTTGCCGCCATACCTGTAGGGACCACGCCAGGCGGAACCATACCGATAGCCGCTGCGATAGTAGCCGTGACGATAGGGGTTGCCACCCCAGTAGCCCCGGCGGCCTCCCGACCAATGGCGGCCACCGTGCCGTCCGCGATCGCGCACCTGCACGATGTCCGAATTGCCGATACTCGCCACCCCCAGCGCTGGCAGCGCCTGTGCCGGCAGGACGCTCGAGGCGGCAGCGGCCAGCGACAGGCCGATTACTGCAAAATACCTCATCTCTCTCACCTTTTGCCTTTCATAAGGCAAACGCATCAGCGGCACTTTTGTACCGTCCAATGGGTACTATAACACAAATGTGATCCTTCCATGCGGGCAATTGGCCTGGCGCGCGAGGTCCGCTCCCTGCCTGCCCACCCCGGATCCGGCCACATCCACAGGGCACGAGCGGAAAAGTGTACAGACCGGAGGATTTTTTTCGCCAGTGGGTAGACAAGGTCGGCGAACGCCATTATACGCCCCATCAGACCGCAGCGACGCGGTTCTGGACGGGTGATTAGCTCAGTTGGTAGAGCAGCTGACTCTTAATCAGCGGGTCCACGGTTCGAGCCCGTGATCACCCACCATTAAATCAATTACTTAGCTATGCGGCAAGCGAGACGGTTTTCAGCAGATTGGAAACCGTTTCCAATTCACGTTCCGTTCTTGTTCTGTGTCGGCTATCCTGTATGCGACTACAGAAAACGCGAATCATGACCGAAGACATCCGTATCGACACCCTCGGCAAGTTCCGTGACGGCGGATATTGTTTCGATCTGTGGTGCACTCACTGCCAGCGGGGGAAGACGGTTAGCCCGGATCGCTTCGTCGCAAAGCTTGGCCCGGACCACCCCATAGACGTCGCCCGGTATATCCGTTGCACCGAGTGCGGGAATAAGGGCATAGAGGTCAGGATAAGGCCGCCGACGCCGGAACTGGTCGACAGGGTTTACGACTAGCCTGGGACAGCAAATGACTGCTTGTCTGCCCGCCGGCCGTTCACGTTGTCCAGCCGTTGCAGGATCTCCCGCATGACCCGGATATCTCCGTTCATGTCATTGAGACTGTCCTGAAGCTCCTTCATCGCAGTAGCCGTCGTCGCAGTGGACTGCTCGGCCACGGTCAGACGGTATTGAAGGTTGTCGATCTTGCCGATGTCCTTTTCCGTACCCTTCACGCGCTCTTCGAGCTTCGCCATGTTGGCGCGGTATTCGGCTGACTTCTCCTTTCGGTCCTGTTCGATCGATGTGCGCCATGCCTGCAGCTCTTCAATGTCCCTGCTCTTGTCCACCCAGATCGCAACGCCGCCGACGCACATGCCGATAAGCGTGATGATCTGGATGATCGTATTCAGGTT
>NZ_OBQD01000040.1 GCF_900220975.1 Rhizobium subbaraonis
GCACGGTGCTTCAGCTGTTCGCCACCACTTCGCTTGGCATCTTTCTCGCGACGGTGGCCGGTTCAATGCCACAGTTCGGTCTTCTCCTGATGCTGGTGCTGCTCCCGCTGCGGGTCCTGTCAGGTGGTGTGACGCCACGCGAGAGCATGCCGCAGATCATCCAGGACATCATGCTCGTCGCACCAGACACCCACTTCGTTATGCTGGCGCAAGCGATCCTGTTTCGAGGCGCGGGCCTGGACGTCGTCTGGCCACAGTTCATGGCGCTGCTGATTATAGGCGTGGCGCTGTTCTTCTTCTCGCTGCGCCGTTTCAGGGCATTCCTGCGCTAGCCCAGCGGTCAGGCCTGCGTGTGCGCGGCATCCTGGGGCAAGGATTGACGATCTGGCCGTAGGGCGATGGAGCGGTGTGAGCGCAACGGTTGAACCTGCGGCCATGCAATTCCCGTCTGCGCGTTTGGCCGGGAAGTCGCCCGCGTGCCTATCGGGATTGCCGCGCAAAATCTCGATCGCATGAGGGGGAAACAGGTGCGCGCCCCCGTATAAGCTGCAAGAGCCGGGAAAAGCGAGCAGCGCACATGCGGGCACAGGAATTGGCAGCGCCATGGCGGGAGATTGAATTCGAATGGGACGCGCTCGCGTTGCTAATCAGGCGGACTCTGGGCACCGGCATGGTCGAACCCAGGGCCTATAACAAAGTTACTGATGACAAACTCCTGTTCTGGTCGGCGCAAGGTGACCGGAGAGCCTTCGACGAAATCATTGTTCGTCACGGTCCGTTTGTTCTAAGTGTAGCCAGCCGCATAAGCCCAAATTTTCGCGATGCTGAGGACATTGCCCAGGAGGCAATGATCAAGGTGTGGAAGCACGCTGGCCGCTTCAACCCAAAGCGCGCTCGATTGAGAACCTGGCTTTATCAGATCGTCGTCAATCTCTGTATTGATCGCCGCCGCCGTAAAGAGCCGGAGTCCCTTCCAGACAACTTTGATGCTGTCGATCCAGGAGCCGCAGCAGACGAGATTTTGACGAGTACCGAGCGCGATGCCGCCCTCGCTGCAGCCATACGCGCATTGCCCGCGAGCCAACAGGCCGCGATGATACTCGTCTACGAGGAAGGCGTATCGGGTGCTGAGGCGGGACGTATTCTTGGGCTATCGGCCAAAGCAATAGAGCGTCTGCTTGCCCGCGCCAGAACGACACTTCGTGAGCGGCTGCTGGCAGAGCGTGATAAACAGGGAGAATAAATATGTTGAAGATCGAACGTTTTACATCTCTGGCGCGAAGTTACGGATCAAATATTGATCTCTGGCCTGTAGAGGTGCAGGCCGATGCGTTGTCTCTGCTAAAAATCTCGAAAGTGGCGCGTACCGTTCTTGCGGAGGAACGCTTGATGGATGATGTGCTCGCGGCGGCGCGCAGGCATCAAGAGATTTCCCTGTGGTCGCCGGGCGAACGCAATGCCGCCCTGGTGCGCCTGAGAACGAACGTCGCTGCGCGAATAGCGCCAGCACCATCCGGGCCGATCCCGTTCGGTGCACGACTTTTTGCGCATGTTCGCGGGCTATGGCCCGATTTGAATTGGATCGGTCTTTCCTCCGGTAGCGGAATAGCAGTGGCCGCGGGACTGTTCATCGGGATGCACTCCCCGAACTTACCCGCCTCCGGTGACCTGCTTTCCACGCTTCAGGTCGCATCGATCCCAATTTTCGCGGAATGAACAGCAATATGGTTCAGAAACAGGTTGGCACAAGAAAATGGCTGCGAATTGCTCTTCCCCTATCACTCGTTTTGAACATGTTCCTCCTCGCTTTCCTGGGGGGGCAAATGCTGCGTGCGACACCGGAGGTTCCAAAAGGTGTTGACCCTCTTGCTCGCATTCTGGCTGTTGCGGAAGCGACCCTTTCTGCTTCTGACTTCAAGTCATTCCGCCAGACTCTTCTCCAAGAAGAACCGCGATATGCGCGAGCCGTAAAGAACGTTACCCAGGCGCGGCAAGAAATGCTGAAGCAGATATCTTCTGACCAATATGATCCTGTCGCAACACTGACGGCCCTCAGTGCAACGCAGTCCGCCTGGACGGAGTTTATGGACGCAATCGGCGGTCCGTTGGTGGATGCGATAGGTCAAATCTCCCCGGAAGGAAGACGCAAGGTGCTTGGCGATCAAAATGCAAAGGGAATACTGCGTGTTCCCTAACAAGGGGCGATCCGACGGGGGCTAGACCCATCCGTTATCGCGTGATCGCCTTCTTTTTAAGAAGTTAGTGAGGACTGTGTGAAGTGCTCGCTTGCGGAAGTACGGACTGTCGCGGCAGCAGACGCACATTCCAACCCGATAAATTGAATGTATGCTTGAGGATTCCCAGCCGGATCGGCAGCGGCGGCATATCTGATCCATCCTGATAAACCTCGCCAAAATGCTCTTCCAGAAACGGCCAGACGATCGTCTGCGCCAACTGGACCAGCTCGCGCTGCATGTCCCTCCCTTAATGTCGCTCACCAGAAGATCTCAGGTCTGCATAGCAGCTCCAAAAAAATGCAGCGGGAGTGTCGCATCGGGGGGCGCGCTTCGTATCAGTAGCAATTCATCCATTTGGGGAAGCTGCTCATGATCGAAAAATACCGACCTAGACCCACCGCAGCGGCGGCGCGAACAGGGGCGGCTTGCCCCCGGCGCCGATCGATCATGGAACAGGCCTATCTTTCAGAAAGTGCTGTTGCCTCGAGCGCTTGGCAGCAGGCCGGATGGCGATTGCCGTTAGCCCGATTCCACGTTGTGGCTAAGAGAAACAGTCACGGAGATCGGCGCTCTACTCAGGATTACAGGTGACGGACGATGAGAAAGAGGAGCGGTTTTATCTGTCTCACCCTGATTCTGTTCATCGGAATATTCGGCTCGGTCAGCGCAGTTGCCCACGAGCGGGCTTCTACGATCCCTTGGGAAAACGAACCCATCGAGGCCGTTTGTTTCCCAACGGATAACGAAAGGCCGGATGCCGTGTGCGTCACTCTTTATGCCGATCAGGACGGATACGAGCTGTGCGTCGCCGACATGATGGCTTCAAGGGAGAGATGCGTCAGCAATTACCCCTCTGGCGATCCGGAAGATGAAGGCCCGGAAGACAATCGTTGGAGCGTGTTCGATCTGTAAAGGTCCGAGCGCATTCCACAGGTGCTGTTGAGTGCCCAGCACACAGGATCGATCACTTCAAAAGGAGAAATGACATGAACAGAAAAATGTGGATCACGCGTCGCTATGTGCTTGGCGCATTTGCGGCAATGTTGGTGGCCGTGATGTCCAGCCCCGCGTTGGCGGCAACGAGAGGCGCGACAGTCTCCAGCGTCAACCTGAGGGCCGGCCCGGGGACATGGTATCCAGTCGTCATGACAATGCCGCCCAGTGCAGCTTTGACCATCTATGGATGTCTCGACGCGGCCTCCTGGTGCGACGTCTCGTGGGGAGGCGCGCGCGGCTGGGTTTCTTCGAACTATGTCAGTGTTTATTATCAGGGTCAGACAGTAGCTCTTTCGCCGGCGCTCATTCCGATGATCGGATTGACCGTTGTCGCCTTCAATCAGGCTTACTGGAATACCCACTATGCCGCCCAGCCCTGGTACGGAAGCTGGAGCACGTATTATCGTACCGGGCCGGCTTACGGTGGCGCCGCGCGAGGTGGCTGCGTTGGAGCTGCATGCGGTGGTTCCGCTGTTGTTCGCGGCCCTAACGGCGGCGGCGCAGCAGTACGAGGAGTATGCGGCCCGGAACGCTGCGCCGGTGGCGCAGTCGTGCGGCAACCTGGTGGCGGACTCGAGTTCCACAGGGGCGTAATGCAGCGTTAAGACGAACCTCGTTCCGGTTCGGAGACGAACACGCGCCGGCCGTTCATATCCGGATCGCTAGCTATGACGCAAGCCAGGCCGAGGCGGATCACCGCCTCGGGATTTTCGTTCAAAAGCTGAGGACCATTCTGCCGGTGAACAAAACACCTGACAGCGGGCCATGCACATGAGGTGAACCTTGGATACTCGTGCAAATAGCCAAGCCCCGATTTCCGGTCCGTCCCAAGCGCCTCGGAGGCGGTCTTCCAATATTTGGTTGCGCGGCCTGGTGGCTTGCGTAATGGCACTCGTCCTCGCCGCCTGTGCGACAACGCCGCCACCGTCTGTAGCTCTGTCTTCGTCGGCGTTTCTGCGCCCGACCTCGGACAAGACGAAACCTTATGCCTACCGTCGTCCGGATGTGAATTTCGCAGCCTATGTAAGCATCATTATCCCACCCACAGCGATCTACGCCGGGCCGGACGCACAATTCGGCAAGATGTCGGCCACCGACCGGCAGGCACTCGCCAGCTACATGCATCAGGAGTTTTCCAAGGTCCTCGGCCGACGCCTTCAACTCGTTGCACAGCCCGGACCAGGGACGTTGCGCGCCAGGCTGACGCTGACCGGTGCAGAAGCAAGCACACCGGTGCTATCCACCGTTTCGCATGTTCTTCCGGTCGGCCTCGTCGTCAATGCGGGCGCTCAGGCCACTGGCGGTCGTGGCACATTCTCCGGCTGGGTGTCCTATGCCGTCGAGATCGAGGATGCCCAGACCGGCACCCTGCTCTACGCACATGTTGCGAGCAGGAGCGCCAACGCACTCGACATCACGGCCAATTTCGGGGGGCTCGACGCGGCGAAGGCCGGGGTGCGCTCGGCGGCGGACCAACTGGATAAGGAGCTGGCCGGCGGCACCAGATAGCTGAGGACGCCAACTGTGCCAGCCGCTTCACTCAAAGCGGCTGGAAGCGTCCTGACGTCAAAACCTAACAGACGCGGTGGGCCAGAAGTTTACCGGTTCAAAGCCGCGCAGACGATTGCAGGAGATCATACTCTGACTGGTAGTTATTCAAAGAAGCACGAACGACATGGTGCCGGCAGGTATACGCATCGGAGTCGCCTTTCCACCATTCAATTCCGCATGATTGGTCTCGGTTTGATCGGCCTGTTGCTTGCCGCATGCGACGACAACGCCAAGACAACAGCCGCGCCACCGCAATCGGTCCGTGTAGTTCACGCTGCAATGATCGAGCATCAGCGCAGCACAGGTGTCACAGGCGAGATACGAGCGCGCATACAGACCGACCTCGCTTTCCGCTCTGCCGGCAAGGTCATAGAGCGGCGGGTGGATGTCGGTTCACACGTGCATGCCGGAGATGTCCTGGCACGGATCGACGACACCGAGCAGCGCGCGGACGTGGAATCCGCTGAGGCTGGTCTTCTGGCGGCGCAAGCGACACTCAATCAAAAGAACCTCGCGTTTCAGCGCTATCAGACATTGGTGGAGACACGCGCCATCGCCCAGTCGACCTACGACCAGGCGAAGGAGGAACTGGCAACGGCAGAAGGGTCGCTGGAATCCGCCAAGGCGTCCCTGGCGATCGCTCGCGATGCACTCTCTCACACCGAACTCAAAGCCAATGCCGACGGCATCATCACGGCGCGAAGCGTCGAGGTGGGCCAAGTCGTATCAGCCGCACAAGCTGCTTTCTCGCTCGCCCATGACGGTCCGCGCGATGCGGTCTTCGATGTCTTTGAAGCATTTTTCCTGGCGGGCCCACCGGGCGACGAAGCGACCGTGGCACCGGTCTCGAATCCTGGCGGCGGTATCCCTGCAAAGGTGAGAGAGGTCGCGCCGGTCATCGATACGACGACTGGAACGATCCGCGTGAAACTGGCGCTCCCCGATGATATCCAGTGGTCCCTTGGAACTCCCGTAATAGGCACTTTTCATACGCCTCCGGACACTGCAATCACACTGCCATGGAGTGCGATGGCGTCAGACGACGGGAAGCCCGCGGTGTGGATCGTGGATGCAACAACACGAACCGTCGCGCTTCGCCCCATCACTGTCGCAAGTTACCGGGCAGGCGAGTTCACTGCTGCAAAAGGGATTTCCGCACAGGAACTTGTCGTTACGGAAGGCGGCAAGTTCCTGCGCCCCGAGCAGGTCGTGAATTGGGAGGGCGACTGACATGAAGCGTCCCTCCCCGGCCATGCTGCTCTTCATTGCGACGGTCTGCGCCTCCTCCTTGTCCTATCATTCCGCTACTGCGGAAAACGCACCGCCACGACCGGTAGTCTGGATGAACGTCGCTGCCGATCGTTCCGAAGCCATGGGTTTCGCCGGTGTGGTTCAGCCGCGCGTGGAGACTGAACTCGCCTTCCGGGTTCTTGGCCGTGTCATCGCACGGCGGGTGGAGACAGGCGACGTCGTCAGGAAGGGTGACATTCTCGCGGAGATCGACCCGCTCACGCTGCAACTCACCGTGATCAGCGCCCGGGCCGATCTCAGAAATGCGAATGCCCAGCTGGAGAATGCCGCGATCAACGAGCGACGCAAGCGCATGCTCACTGCTACCAATACGGCCAGCGCCGCCGATCTCGAACTGGCCGAGCAGGGCCTCAAATCGGCAGAGGCGAATGTCACGCAAGCGCAAGCCAATCTGGCAAAAGCCAACGAGCAGCTCGGCTATGCACGATTGGAGGCTGACTTCGACGGCGTGATCACCTCGACCTCCGTTGAAGTGGGCCAGACCGTTACAGCCGGACAGTCCGTCCTGAAACTTGCACGCCTCGATCAGCGCGATGTCGTCATCGACGTTCCTGAGGCGCAGGTTTCGTTTATCCGTTCGTCCACCCATATCGACGTAACGCTGCAACTCGACGACCGCTTGCGGACATCCGGGCAGGTACGCGAAATCGCTCCGCAGGCCGATGCAGACACCCGAACCTACAGGGTGAAGATCGCCCTGGACAAGGCGCCCGACGTCTTTCGCTTCGGTGCGGTCGTAACCGCCACATTCACAGACGGCGGGCAGGCTCACGACGTCGTGCTGCCCCGCTCGGCTATCGTCGAGAAGGACGGCGCCCCCGCCGTCTGGGTCATCGATCCGCATGCCCTGACCGTGTCGTCCCGCGCCGTTCTCCTGGATCATACCGGGCCGGAAGACCCGATGGTGCGGGTCGATTCAGGCTTGAATGCGAATGAGGGAGTTGTGGTTGCGGGCGTCAGCGAACTTCAGGAGGGACAAAAGATCAGGCTTGGACAGGAGTTGCACCCATGAAGAATTTCAACCTTTCGGACTGGGCGCTCGAACATCGTTCCTTCGTCTGGTATTTCATGATCGCCTTCGCGGTCGCCGGTATGTACGCTTATCTCAACCTCGGACGGGAGGAGGATCCGTCCTTTACCATCAAGACGATGGTGATCCAGGCCCAATGGCCGGGCGCTTCTGCCGAAGAGGTCACCCAGCAGGTCACCGATCGTATCGAGAAAAAGCTCCAGGAGCTCGACAGCCTCGATCGGACGCGGAGCCTCACGACCGCCGGCAAAACCACGATCTTCGTCGATCTTCTTCCGACGACCAAGGCACGCAATGTCCCGGCGACATGGCAGCGCATCCGCAACATGATCGGCGATATCCAGCAGCAGTTTCCGTCCGGCGTCGTCGGGCCGTTTTTCAACGATCAATTCGGCGATGTTTACGGAAATATCTTTGCCTTCACCACGGAAGGCTTGAACCAGAGGCAGTTGCGCGATCTCGTCGAGGATGCCCGCACCAAGGTCCTGACAGTGCCGAATGTCGGCAAGGTCGACATCATTGGCGCTCAGGACGAGGTGATCTATCTGGAGTTCTCCACCCGCAAGATCGCAGCGCTCGGCATCAATCAATCCGACATCGTCGAAACCCTGCAAAAGCAGAATGCCGTCACCCAGTCGGGCTTCGTCGACGCCGGGCCGGAGCGCATCGCGCTACGCGTCGGTGGCCGCTTCATCTCCGAAGATAGCCTCCGGGCGATCAACCTGCGCGTCAACGATCGCTTTTTTCCGCTGACGGATGTTGCAACCGTCAAACGTGGTTACGTCGATCCTCCCTCGTCGCTGTTCCGGTTCAACGGCAAGCCGGCGATCGGGCTTGCAATCGGAATGAAGGCCGGTGGCAATCTGCTTGAGTTTGGTCACGCTCTTGACGAGATGATGGAGCGCATCGTCCAGGATCTGCCGCTCGGCGTGTCCGTCGATCATGTCTCCGATCAACCAGCCGTGGTCGATGAAGCCGTTTCCGGCTTTACCAGAGCCCTGTTCGAGGCGGTCGCCATCGTGCTTGCCATCAGCTTCATCAGCCTTGGCCTGCGCGCCGGGCTGGTTGTGGCGATCTCCATCCCGCTGGTGCTCGCCATCACCTTCATGGTGATGCAATATTCCGGTATTTCCCTGCAGCGCATCTCGCTCGGTGCTCTCATCATCGCGCTCGGTCTTCTGGTCGACGACGCGATGATCGCCGTCGAAATGATGGTGGCCCGCCTGGAGGTCGGTGACACTCTGCGCAAGGCTGCGACCCATGTCTACATATCGACTGCCTTTCCGATGCTGACCGGCACGCTGGTCACCGTCGCAGGCTTCCTGCCGATCGGTTTCAACAACAGCAACGCCGGCGAATTCACCTTCACGCTATTCGTCGTACTCGCGGTTTCGCTGACCGTGTCCTGGATTGTCGCCGTCCTGTTCACCCCGCTGCTGGGCGTGACGATCCTGCCGAAGACGATGAAAAAGCACGAGGAGCACAAGAGCCGTATGGGCGCCGCCTTCTCATGGCTGCTTCAGCTCTGCCTTCGCTTTCGCTGGGTGACCATCATCGTAACAATTGCCGCGTTTGGTCTGTCCGTTGCCGGCATGTCGCTGGTTCAGCAGCAATTCTTTCCCGCGTCCGACCGTCCGGAGCTTATCGTCGACTGGAACCTGCCGCAAAACAGTTCTATGGCCGAGACGAGCCGGCAGATGGCGCAATTCGAGCGGGAAAAGCTCACCGGCAATCCCGATATCGATCACTGGTCGAGCTATGTCGGCAGGGGCGCCCCGCGCTTCATCCTGTCCTTCGACGTCCAGCCCGACGATCCCACCTTCGGCCAGATCGTCATCGTCTCGAAGGGTATTGAGGTCCGCGACCGGCTCAAGGCCGACCTGCAGGCCTATTTGCTGAAAACCTTCCCGGGCACCGACGCCTTCGTCAGGACACTGGACATCGGCCCGCCGGTGGGCAAGCCAATCCAGTATCGCATCTCCGGTCCCGACATTCAAAAGGTCCGCGACCTGGCGCAGAAGACGGCTGGTATCGTGATGTCGCACCCTTCCCTGACCGGCCTCGTCTTCGACTGGAACGAGCCGGCGCGCGTCGTGAAGGTCGACGTCCTTCAGGACAAGGCCCGGCAGCTCGGGGTCTCGTCCGAAGATATCGCGACCGCCCTCAACGGTGTCGTCCAGGGTGCGACCGTGACACAGGTCCGCGATGCCATCTATCTGATCAATGTTGTCGGACGGGCAGAAGCGAAGGAACGCGCCTCCATCGACAGCCTGCTCGACCTCCAGCTGCCAAACTCCAGCGGCAAATCCATCCCGCTCTCTTCCGTGGCCAGATTCGATTACGGCCTGGAACAACCGACGATCTGGCGGCGCAACAGAATACCAACGATCACGATCAAGGCGGGTGTTCGCGACAACCTGCAGCCTGCCACGATTGTCCGGCAGCTCGATCCGAAGATAGAAGAACTGAAGGCCTCTTTGGAACCGGGATACGATATTGCCATCGGCGGTACTGTCGAGGAGAGCGCCAAGTCCCAAGCGCCGATCATAAGCGTGGTGCCGGTCATGATTTTCGTCATGACAACGCTTCTGATGACGCAGCTTCAAAGCTTCCACAGGTTGTTCCTTGTCTTCTCGGTCGCTCCACTTGCGCTGATCGGCGTCGTTGGCGCGCTGGTCTTGAGCCAGGCGCCATTGGGTTTCGTCGCAATCCTCGGCGTGCTCGCCCTGATCGGTATCCTCATCCGGAACTCGGTGATCCTGATCGTCCAAATCGAAGACCTGCGCACAACAGGAATCCCGCCGTGGCAGGCCGTCGTCGAGGCGACGGAGCATCGGATGCGACCGATCATGCTGACGGCCGCCGCTGCGACCCTGGCGTTGATCCCCATCTCAAGAGAGGTGTTCTGGGGACCGATGGCCTACGCCATGATGGGCGGCATCGTCGTCGGAACCGTCCTGACCCTGCTGTTCCTTCCCGCTCTCTATGTGACCTGGTTCAGGATTCCCCGCGATGTCGAACACAATTGATTCCACGGCATCGCTGCGACGGCTTTCGTCACTGGATGCCGTTGCCGCCCGAAAAGCCTGCTTACGCAATTCACGCGCGTGGCGAAGGCGCATCATATTGTTTCCGCTCCTTCTTTCCATGCTCGGCGGCTGCGCTGGCCGGCCGGAAAATGTCCTTCAGCCCGTGGCTTTGACGACGAACGACACAAGCCGCGTCGACATGCTGGTCGCGACCACCCGAAAACCCGCCGCAGATCCCGGCGAGCTTTATTCCGGAGAGCGCGGAACGGCGATCTCGCTCAACAACCTCACCGTTTCCATCCCGCCGGATGATGGGCGGAAGATCGGGGAGGTCCAGTGGCCGAAGCGCGTGCCCCCCAACCCTGCGAAAGAGTTCGCCGTGCTCAAGGACGAGAAGGTGATCTCAGAGCAGCAGGCGCTCAACTGGTTTCGCAAGAACCGGAATGCAAAGCGGCAGGTGATCATCTTCGTGCATGGCTTCAACAACACCTATGCGGATGCCGTCTTTCGTTTTGCCCAGATCACTCATGACGCCGGAACCGATGCCGCTCCGATCCTGTTCACCTGGCCCTCCCGCGCCAGCGTTCTCGGCTATCTCTACGACAAGGAAAGCACGAACTATTCACGCCGTGCCCTGGAGGATTTGATCATCCAGGCTGCCCGCAGCCCTGACGTCGGCGATATCACCATCCTTGCCCATTCCATGGGAACATGGCTGACGGCCGAGGCTCTGCGCGGGATCGCGATGCGCGAAAAGACGATCCCGGCGAAGGTCCGCAACGTCGTGCTGGCGTCGCCCGATATCGATGTCGACGTCTTCCGCCGCCAACTCATAGAGATGGGACCGAAGCGGCCGCAGTTCACCATTTTTGCCTCGACACGCGACCGGGCGCTTGAGGTATCGAGATGGATCTCCGGCGGAGTCAACCGTGTCGGCGGTGTCGATACCACCGCTTATACCGGCGTGCTGAAGCAGCTTGGGATCACGGTGATCGATACCAGCACCGTGCGTTCCAAGGACGCCCTCGGCCACAACGCCTTTGCCGATAGCCCGGAAATCATCGGGCTCCTGGGGAAACGCCTGGCTGGTCAATCCCTCGAGGGCGGTCAGGTGACATTGGCCGATCACGTCGGGATGGCGGCAATCGGTACGGTCAATCTGGCCGGCTCCGCGGCGAGAACTGTCGTTGCAGCCCCGATGTCGGTGGTCAGCCCCGAAGCACGGAAGATCTTGCAACAGGAACTATCCGGGACATCAGGGGGCCTCGTCAATGGACAGATCGCTTACTGAACGTCAGCGAGGCTGTATCATTCGCTTTACTATGAAGGGAAATCGGCAATGAACACCATTCAGGCAACACCGGCGGCTGTTACTGTTGTTGGCAATAATCTTCTGTATTTAATGAAACACAATCGCGTCTGCATTTTCACTTGCCATCATCCAGCATGAATGGATATATGGTCGCCGGCAGTCATCGCATGATGACATGAAATTAACCTGTCGGTTCAGGGGGATGCTGGCCTTTCCCATGTCAGCCAAACTGCTGACGTATTTGGGGCGAGCTGAGGGCGGGAATATGCAGCAAGAAAAATTCATCACGACAGCCTCATTGGACGCCGGGGAAATCAATCTCATCCATCGCTACTGGTGCGCCGCCAACTATCTGTCGGTCGGCCAGATCTATCTTCTCGACAATCCGCTCCTGCGCGAACCGCTCCAGGCCCAGCATATCAAGCCGCGCCTGCTCGGCCACTGGGGCACGACGCCGGGGCTGAACTTCATCTATGCGCACCTGAACCGGGTGATCAAAGCCCGTGATCTCGACGTCATCTATATCTGTGGCCCCGGCCATGGCGGGCCGGGCATGGTGGCCAATACCTATCTGGAAGGCATCTATAGCGAGATCTATCCGGAGATCGCCGAAACGACCGACGGGATGCGAAAACTGTTCCGCCAGTTCTCCTTCCCGGGCGGCATTCCGAGCCATGCGGCGCCGGAGACGCCCGGATCGATCCACGAAGGCGGCGAGCTCGGTTATGCGCTGGTTCATGCCTATGGCGCGGCCTTCGACAACCCGGACCTGATCGTCGCCTGCGTGGTGGGTGACGGCGAGGCGGAAACCGGTCCGCTGGCAGCAAGCTGGCATTCCAACAAGTTCATCAATCCGGCCCGCGACGGTGCGGTTCTGCCGATCTTGCACCTGAACGGCTACAAGATCGCCAATCCGACTCTGCTTTCGCGCATCGGCGACGAGGACCTGAAGAAGCTGTTCGAGGGCTACGGCTACGAGCCGCTCTTCGTCGAAGGCCATGAGCCCGAGGTGATGCACCGGCTGATGGCCGGCGCGATGGACAGGGCGATGGAGCGTATCCGGGCGATCCAGGATAGGGCGCACGGCGGTGCCTCCCCTGCCGAACTGCCGCGCTGGCCGATGATCGTGCTGCGCAGCCCGAAAGGCTGGACCGGTCCGAAGGAAGTGGACGGCAAGAAGGTCGAAGGCTTCTGGCGCGCCCATCAAGTGCCGGTTTCCGGCTGCCGGGAAAATCCGGATCACCTGAAGATACTCGAAGACTGGATGCGGAGCTACGATCCGGAAGATCTGTTCACTGCCGATGGTGGGCTGAAGCCGGAACTGAAGGCGCTCGCGCCAGAAGGCGACCGGCGCATGGGCGCCAACCCGCATGCCAATGGCGGCCTCTTGCGCAAGGAACTGAAATGCCCGCCGCTTTCCGACTACGCGGTCGACGTGCCGGAGCCCGGCAAGACCGTGGTGCAGACGACGGAAATCCTCGGGCGTTATTTGCGCGACATCCTGACCCTCAACGACGCGGAGAAGAATTTTCGCATCTTCGGCCCGGACGAGACGGAATCGAACCGGCTGGGTGCCGTGTTCGAAGTGACCGACCGCGTCTGGATGGAGAAGATCGAACCCTATGACGTACATCTGTCGCCCGACGGGCGGGTGATGGAAGTGTTGTCGGAGCATCTGTGCCAGGGATGGCTGGAAGGCTATCTGCTGACCGGTCGGCACGGCTTCTTCTCCTGCTACGAAGCCTTCATCCATATTATCGACTCGATGTTCAACCAGCATGCCAAGTGGCTGAAGGTGACGCGCGAGCTGGAATGGAGAAAACCGATCTCGTCGCTCAACTATCTGCTCACCTCGCATGTGTGGCGGCAGGACCATAACGGCTTCTCGCACCAGGATCCGGGCTTCGTCGATCTCGTCGCCAACAAGAAGGCGGACATCGTCCGCATCTACCTGCCGCCGGATGCCAATACGCTGCTCTGGGTCGCCGACCATTGCCTGAAGACCTGGGACCGGATCAACGTGATCGTTGCCGGCAAGCAGCCGGAACCGCAATGGCTGGCTATCGAGGACGCCGCCAAGCATTGCGAGGCGGGCATCGGCATCTGGGACTGGGCGGGCAACGAGGAGGATACGGTTTCACCCGACGTGGTGATGGCCTGCGCCGGCGACGTGCCGACGATGGAAACATTGGCGGCGGTGACCATCCTGAGGGAAGCGATCCCGGACCTGAAGATTCGCGTCGTCAACGTCGTCGACCTGATGACGCTGCAGTCGAAGGACCAGCATCCGCACGGGATTTCCGACGAGGACTTCGACCGGCTGTTCACCACCGAGCGGCCGGTGATCTTCGCCTATCACGGCTATCCCTATCTCATCCATCGGCTGACCTACAAACGCACCAACCATCAGAACATCCATGTCCGAGGTTTCGTTGAGGAAGGCACGACCACGACGCCCTTCGACATGACGGTGCTGAACCAGCTCGACCGCTACCACCTCGCCATCGAGGCGATCGAGCGCGTGCCGGGGCTGAAGGAAAAGGCCGGTCATGTGGTCGAAAGCCTGCGCGGCAAGCTGCAGGAGCATTTCGCCTATGTCCGTGAACATGGCGAGGATATGCCGGAAATCAGGGACTGGGCATGGCGATCCGGTTCTTAGCTTGCGACAGTAGAACAACATCCAGTCTGTCCCCGCCCCAGAGCGTTTGTGACAGGAATTCGAGACGGTTCCCATGGTTCGTATCCTAGCCCAAGCAATTCTGTCTGCTGCAGGCGTTGTGGTGGCCCTCTTCGTTTCGAGAGACGCGGTGGGTTTTCCCGTCTACGAAATGGTCGGCGCGCTGTTGTTGATCGCAGCTTTGGCCGTCATCGTCTGGTACGGCCCGCGTGTTGTTAAAGCGCTCTTCGGCCCCCGCTCGAAAGAATGATCGAGCAGGGCAAGGAAGGTGCGCGTGATACGGAACAGCAATCCTTCCTGAAGCCATGAAATGCTCGAAAACGGAAAAATTGCGAAGGTAAACGATGCGGAGTTGCAACAGGAGATAGCGTTGGAAGAGTTTCTTGAGCGAGTAAAACATACCGGGCTCTCGCTTCGGGACATGCACATCATTCTTGATGCTCTGCCAATTCCAATCTCGTGGGCGGCAATACCAGCGGGTAAGATTCAGTTCATGAATCGTGCTTTCAAGGAGACCTTCGGTTATGACGAAAGTCATTTCGAAACCATGGATGCGTGGATTGAACAAAGCTATCCAAAAATGGAACAGCAACTCTTAGCTCGTGAGTACTGGCACCGTCTGCGGAGAGCCGATTCCACCGGAATATCCAAAGTAGAACCATTGGAACTGGACGTGGTGTCGGCGGATGGCGGTATCGTTACCGTCAACCAGCGTGGCATCCTTCTACATGACATAGGGGTCGGGATTGCTACATTCGAGGATGTCTCCGAGCGAAAGCGGGTGGAGGAGACGCTAAGACGCGTCGCCTTCGAAGACCCATTGACGAGCCTTGGTAATCGGCGGCGGTTGTCAGCAAAATGGAACAGTATCGCAACGTCTTATGAAAACGACGTGCGGCCGATGATCGCTCTTATTCTGATCGATCTCGATGAATTCAAGCCAATCAATGATCTACTGGGACATGATGCCGGTGACGAAGCGCTGTTCTTGATAGCCAACAGGCTTCGCGCATGTGTTCGCAGCGACGATGCTGTGTTCCGATTGGGTGGGGATGAGTTTGCCATTCTCGTAGAGAACATGGGATCGCCATACCAGGCAGAACAAGTCTGCCGACGTGTCGAAAGAGCGCTCAAGCAGCCCATCCAGATTGGCGGGACGAGGACTGTGCTTGGTGCAAGCGTTGGCGTGAGCCTCTATCCTGACGACGCGACTGGTCTGGCGCAACTCATGAAACATGCCGATGAGGCACTCTATCGAATTAAGCGGGCCAGCAAGGGTGGGTGGGCATGGTTCTCGCCGCCGGAAGCCACGAGATATCCGAAGAGCTCACCGCAACGCAACGTGCATGACCGCGAGCGGCCGAGGAACAACCGGCCGAACAAGTCAAGTTGGCAGCATAGATGAATGGCGAAGTGAGCAGGCGAAAGCAAGGGACTGGATCCGGTCTTCAAGAGCCGAATAGTCGCTTAGCGATTACCTCTAAGACAGCATAAAAGACTGTTGGATGCCGGATCTCGCGCTTGACCTGCGATATTTACGATATGCATTGTTGGTCGCCGAACACGGAAGTTTTCGCCGTGCGGCGGATGCGGTTGGCATGTCCCAATCTACTGTAAGCCGCCGGGTCCAACTGCTTGAACGACGTCTTGGTGTACCCCTCTTTACTCGTAGTCGCACCGGAGCAAAGCTAACCGTTGCAGGAGCGCGGTTTCTGCAAAACGCCGCATTCGGTGCATCCCATTTGCATCAAGCTGTGAAGGACATGCAAACGGCGCATCACGGCGACACAGGTGAGATACGAATCGGGCTGATGACGTCCCTGGCAAGCGGATTTCTTTCAGATCTCGTAGGCGAATATCATTCCCGCTTCCGCGGTGTAGAGGTAAAAATAGAGGAATCGACGTCCGAAGTGGCAGCCGCCAATCTTCTCAGCGGCCGTATCGATGTGGCCTTTCTTCCGGGAGAGCCTCAGTTAGCCGGTTGCAAAACGGTTCAACTGTGGACCGAGCGACTTTTCCTTGCGCTGCCAAAACGGCATCCTCTTGCAACGGCAGAGAGCGTTTCCTGGGCAGATGTGCGCAACGAGACATTCCTGATCCCGGCCGGTATCGCTGGTGCGGAATTGGATCAATATCTACTGCGGCAGCTTTCCAAATCCGATTCCGAACCGAGAATATCCATTCAGGGAGTCGGACGAGACAATCTTTTGAACATGGTCGGAGAAGGGTTCGGCATTTCGCTCATATTGTCGTCAACGTCCGGCGGTGCACACAAGGAAGTCGTGTTCGTTCCCATCTCGGATGGCCTGGAAGACATTCGCTTTAGTGCTGTCTGGTCGGCAAAGAATCATAATCCTGCACTGAAGCACTTTCTGGACCTTGCTACTGGAAAAGCCCGGTGGAAGGCAATTGTCAATCTGACCGACAGCGCTCGGTGAGCAATGCCGGCTGCTCCGGTACTTTAGCGCGATTCGTCAATCTTTGGTGGTTGAGACGATGCGCCGGAAAAACCCAGAACAGCGCGCTTTTGCTTTGCGAAGCCGCGATCGGTCGTAATGAATCGCTGAAGCATAGGCACGATCAGCTTGGCGGGATCGGCCGACGATTGGCCTTGTTGCTGACGGTGGAGCAGCTCCGCATAGGCAACAAGATCCCGATATAGCGGTCCGGGAAGTTCAATACTCACCTTGACGGGCTTGTCGTCGACGAGCGGCTCGAGTTTCAATTTTGTCATCGGGCTAACCTCTATAGGGCTCCATCACAAGGTCTCGGGTGACGATGATCCGCACCGGGAAACCTGGCCTGATGGTGAGCGTGGGCGCGATCTGCAACTGGCGGCGGATGATCTGCTGACCAGCATCGTTGATGGTATCTTGCGCACCATTGCGGATAGCCTGAACCAGCCGGTCTTCGTCATCCATGGCAAGCTCTGCGCCGACCGCGAGCAACGTCGAGAGGCCAGCAGCTTTCGCCAGATCCCACCAGTGGTAGTCGACGCCGTCCTCGAGACCGGCATAGCCCTGCGTGTCGGCGCCGGGCTGTCGTTCGAGGACGATGGATCGGCCATTCGGGAATATCAGCCGGTTCCAGACCAGCAGGACACGCCTCTGCCCGAAACCGACATTGTTGTCGTATTGGCCGATGATGCGGGTTCCTTGCGGTACGAGCAGGATGCGGCCGGTCGGGCTGTCGTAGATGTTCTCGGTGACCTGGGCGGTAATCTGGCCGGGGAGATCGGAGCGAATGCCGGTGATCAGCGCTCCGGAGATTACCGAACCGGCCTGCAGCACATAGGGCGACACCGGCGGCATCACGCGATCGGCCGCCACAGTGCGTCGGTCGACGGCGGCGTTGAGGAAGGCGACCTGTCGGTCCTGCGCAGTAGGAGTGCCAGCCTGATCGAGACCGGCAAGATTTGTGGTCGTATTCGCGTCAGGCGCTATTGCGCTTGCCGTCGTGCGTGTTTCCGTCTGGAAGAACACGCGGCTGGTTCGGGCGGATTCCGCTTCGGCGAGGCGGCGTTGTTCGGCCGGATCGACACCCGGCGCTGTCGGCACAACAACAGGCTGGCCACGATCCTGCGCACTGAGGATCGGACGGCCGAGATCGCCGGGCAAAGCCGGCCCCAGGATCGGGCCGGTATAGTCCCGCGGCAGGCCTGCCAGACCGTCGGCCGTGGTCCGGTTCTCGGTGGAATAGAGTTCTTCGCCACCATTGCCACGATCTCGGGTCTGAAGAGCATAGATCAACGCGCCACCGATGCCGAGCGATGCGACCAGGCCAAGGCCGAGGAGCACCCTGCGCGACAGCCTGGTGACGCGTGGTGGTTCTGCCCGCAAGCGCATGGGTGTGACAGGATTGAGCGCCGGAGTTGCTTCTTGACTGTTGCCGGCCTCGCTCATGACGACCGTCCTCCTTCTTTGTCTCGGACAACCGGCGCCTGTACTACGCCGTTTGTCCGGACGATCCTCACGGTCTGCAGATGCTTGCCGCTGCCAAGGCGCAGCTCGGCCGCACCGAAGAGACGGTCCACGATCAGGATGTTCCGATAGATACGGGTATTGGCGATTTGCGCTTCACCCTCTGGGCCGATGACGAACAGGGGCGGAAACTCCCCTTGCACTATGCCGCGCGGGAATTCGACATAGACCTTGCGGCCATCGTCATAGACGGAGACGGGCCGCCACGGCGGCGTGTCTCCGGTGAGACCGTAGCGGTAGTTTCGTGCCACGACAGCCGGAATAGCCGGCGTGTCCGGAATGGACTGCTGCGAGCCCGGCACCTGCGGGTAAGACCAGGCGATCGACGGCATGTAGGGCGTTTCGCCGGATCGCAGTTCGAGCATGTAGGTGCGTCGATCGGTGGAAATCACCAGATTGGTGGTGATGTCGGGGCGCGAGGGTTTCACAAGGACATGGACGCGCCGGGTGGTGCCGCTGCCGCTCTCGGTGTCGCCGATAATCCAGCGTGTGGTGTCGCCGGCAGCGATCGGCCCGGCTCCGGTCAGGCTTTCGCCGGGTTCAAGCGTGATGTCGGTGATCTGGCCGGGTGCGGCATAGACCTGATAGAGGGCGCCTTCGCTCCAGGGATAGATCTGGATTGCATTGTAGTAACCATCCCGGCGTGGCTCGACACGGGCCGCCGCATTGGCATTCTGAACCCGGCCGGTCGGCGTGGTTGCGGTGGCACCCCCACGCGCCGGCGTCCAGCCCGGCGGAATGTGCAGCGGCTTCGGGCGCTCATCCCTCAGCACGGTGGGAACGACCGGCAATGCCGGCACATCGGAATCGTAGCGGATCTGCGGCGGCTTCTGCGGCGTGGCGCATCCGGCCAGCGCAGCGGTGGAAAGGAGCACGGCGACAATGGCGGGTTTGCGGAAAGAAGGGGTTCCGGTTGTACGGATCGGCGACTTCTTCATTCGCCCATCTCCCGCGACCACGATATTGCATTGACATAGATGCCGAGGGGATTGGCCTTGAGTCGATCAGCATCGCGGGGCGTCTGGATCACTATGGTCAGGATCGCGGTCCAGCGCTCGGTGGTGGAAAGCTGTCCGTTCTCGTATCGGCGCTCGATCCAGGCGACGCGGAAGCTGTCGGGAGATGCGCGAATGACGCTGGAAACCTCGACGGCAACCTGCTGCTTGCCGACCTTGGTGAACGGGTCATTGCTGCGCGCATAGTCGTTCAGCGCCGTCGCGCCCCGATCCGTCGTCCAGTCATAGGCGCGGAACCAGTTCTGGCGCACGATGATGGGATCGGCGGGAATGCTCCTGACCTGTTCGATGAAGCGCGCCAGATGCCACGCGACCTGCGGATCTGTTGGACGATAGTCGGCCGTGGCGGCGGCGACGGTCTGTGCCTGACCGAGCTTGTCGACCTCCACGACCCAGGGCACGACGGTCCCTCGCGTGGACTGCCAGACGAGTGCTGCGGCAAAGCCTGCCGACAGGATCAGGCTTCCAAAGGCCATGAACCTCCAGTTCTTCGCCTGCACGCGGGCCGAGCCGATGCGCTCATCCCAGACCTGTGCGGCCTTCTGATAGGGTGTCTCGGGTTGCGGCGTCTTGCCGTAGTGGGTTGCCGGTCGTTTGAACAAGCTCATGAGCGGTCACTTTCGGAGAGATTAACGGAAGAGCCGCCGCCATGACTGTCGCCGGAACGAACGGCATGGGCGGCCGCGGAAACGCCGTGGCTGAAGTGCTGGCTGCGTTTCATGCGCCTGGCCCAATCGGGGGCGCCATTGCCCGAAGCTGCGGGGGTGGCGGCAAAGGAATCATCATTGGCGGCTTCGGCACCGCCGACCGTGCCGAGGGTGGAAAAGCCGCCGGTGGCGCTGAAGCCGCCTTTCACGCCTCCGGAGAAATCCGATTTAACGCTTTCGGACGCACGACCGATCGCGCGCTTCAGAGGCGAGACGGTGGCGGAGCCTGCTCCTCGCGCGACACCGCCGAGACCGGACGCCACACCGGCAGCGCCGGTCTGCCCCATCGATCCGAGATTGTAGGCGGTCGAGGCGGCACCTGCCGCCGCTGCGCCACCACGAACGGCAGCAGCGCCGCCGGACAGTGCCGCAGCCCCACCGCGCAAGGCCAGGCCAGCCGCACCGCCTGCGGCAAGTGCAGCACCTCCGACGGCGAGGCCGGTGCCAACGGCAGCACCAGCACCAAGTTGCGGGCCTCCGGAAACCAGACCGTTGGCAATGCCCGGTCCGAAGATGCCGAGGCCGAGCAGGGAAAGTGCTGCGAGCACGATCGCCATCGCGTCGTCGATCGTCGGCGTGACCCCGCCGAAGCCGGAGGTGAACTCGCTGAACAGCGTCGAGCCGATGCCGATGATGACAGCGAGCACCAGCACCTTGATGCCGGAAGAGACGACACTGCCGAGGACCCTTTCGGCCATGAAGGCCGTCTTTCCGAACAGTCCGAACGGGATGAGGACAAATCCGGCGAGAACGGTCAGCTTGAATTCGATCAGCGTGACGAACAACTGGATCGCCAAAATAAAGAAAGCCAAGAGGACGAGCGCCCAGGCGAACAGCAGGCATGCGATCTGGATGAAATTCTCGAAGAACGCGACCCAGCCCATGAGGTCGGAAATGGATTCCAGGAGCGGCCGGGCCGCGTCGAGACCGACTTGCGCCACCCGGCCGGGACGAAGGAGGTCCGCCGTCGAAAAGCCGGTGCCGGAGCCTTTGAGGCCGAGGCCGGCGAAGCTCTCGAAGATGATCCTCGCCAGATTGTTCCAATTGTCGATGATGTAGGCGAAAGCCCCGACGAACAGGGTCTTCTTCACCAGTCGAGCGATGATGTCGTCGTCGGCGCCCCAGCTCCAGAACAGGGCGGCGAGCGTCACGTCGATGACGATCAGCGTGGTGGCGATGAAGGCGACCTCGCCGCCGAGAAGACCGAACCCGCTGTCGATATAAGAGGTGAAGACCCCGAGGAAATTGTCGATGACGCCGCTGCCGCCCATGGATCACTGTCCTTCGATGGTCTGTGGGGCGGCCGGTACGGACGTCCTGCCGAGGAAGCGGTCTCGCGTTTGCGACCAGATGCGCAGGCATTCGGCGTCGTTCGTTGCGGCCTGCCCGAGCTGCTGGCACCGGCGCTGTCCAACGCGAAGTGGATCTGCCGGCGATCCGACGGCGGCCGTGGGGCGTGTCCATGGTGCGGGCGCCTCTCTCCTTCTGAGCATTTCGGTCGCCGTCGCGGTGATCGCGACGGCGACAAAGACGACGGCGCCCAAGCGGGCCAGCATCTTGCCGTCCATGGCCCACGCCCTCAGTTGAACATCTTGGCGCTGCCGGCCTGATAGCCGGAGCCCGGCGTCAGGAAGCGCTCGCGCTGCACGCGACCCTGTTCGGCCGCGGCGGCGCGTTCTGCCTCGGTGAGCGCGGTGGACCGGCCATTGGCGGCAAGCAATGCCGTGAGGTCGGAGAGCTGCTGCGACTGGAGGGCGAGAAGCTGATTGCCTGCCTGTGCAGCCTGAAGCGCGCCGGTCGCGCTCTGGCTCTGACCAACCAGTTGCGACATCTCGGTGCGGTTGGTATCGATATTGCCAACGACGGTGGCCTGCACGCGCATGGCGTCCTGAAGTCCGCCGACGCTGTTCCTCCAGCGCTCCTTGGCATCGGCAACAAGCTGCGCATCGGTGGCCGACAGCGACACGTTGGCGTATTTCGACTGAAACGCCTGATCGATCTGGCCGACATCGAAGGCGATGTTCTGCGCCCGGCTGAGAAGCTGCTGCGTGCGCTGAACGGATTGCTGTATCTGCTGGAGCGACGAATACGGCAGGCTCGCCAGATTGCGGGCCTGGTTGATGAGCATCTGCGCTTCGTTCTGAAGCGAGGTGATCTGGTTGTTGACCTGCTCCAGCGCCCGCGCGGCAGACAGCAGATTTTGCGAGTAGTTCGTCGGGTCGTAGACGATCCAGGCGGCGGAAGCCGGCGGCGCCAGAACCAGCGAAGCCGGGCCTGAGACGGCAAGAAAGGATGCGGCAAGCAGCGCCGTGCGGGAATAACGGGTGTTCATGAGGAAGTCTCCTTATCGGGCTGGGGGATGAGATTGGCGAGGGCGGGAATGAGGTCGGCGGCCCAATCGACGCCGCGCAGGCGCAGCCAGGCGGCAAGGAAGCCGTCCCGGCCGTGCTCGGCGAAGATGCGGGCGATGGCGGACTGATCGGTTTTCGAGGAGGCGGCCGTCAGTGCCAGGCCGACTTCGGACAGGCCGAGATCGAACAGGCGGTTCCCCCGGCGGCTCTGGCAGTAGTAGTCTTTTTTCGGGGTGGCCCTCGCGAGGATCTCGATCTGGCGCGCATTCAGTCCGAAGCGCTGATAGATGGCGGTGATCTGCGGTTCGACGGCGCGTTCGTTCGGGAGAAGAAGACGCGTCGGGCAACTTTCGATGATCGCCGGTGCAATCGCCGAATTGTCGATGTCGGAGAGCGACTGCGTGGCGAAGATGACCGAAGCGTTCTTTTTCCTGAGTGTCTTCAGCCACTCCCGCAACTGCCCGGAAAAGGCTTCGTCATCGAGCGCCAGCCAACCTTCGTCGATGATGAGCATGGTGGGCGAGCCGTCGAGCCGGTCGCCGATACGATGGAACAGATAGGACAGGACGGCCGGAGCAGCACCCGTGCCGACCAGGCCTTCGATTTCAAAAGCCTGCACCGACGCGCTGCCGAGATGTTCGGTTTCAGCATCGAGCAGCCGACCGTAGGGACCACCGATGCAATAGGGCCTGAGCGCCTGCTTCAGGTCGGTTGATTGCAACAGTACTGTCAGGCCGGTGATGGTGCGTTCCTCGACCGGCGCCGAGGCGAGCGAGGTCAGCGCCGCCCAGATGTGCTCCTTGACATCCGGCGTGATCGCGATGCTCTCGCGCGTCAGGATGGCGACGATCCAGTCGGCCGCCCAGGCGCGTTCCGGCATGTCATGGATGCGCGCAAGCGGCTGGAGCGAGACAGAAAACGCATTCCCCTCGGTGAGGTCGCCGCCGAGATCATGCCAGTCGCCGCCCATGGCAAGGGCCGCGGCCCGGATCGAGCCGCCGAAATCGAACGCGAACACCTGGGATTGAGCGTAGCGCCGGAACTGGAGCGCCATGCAGGCGAGTAGCACGCTCTTGCCGGAGCCGGTCGGCCCGACGACCAGCGTGTGCCCGACGTCGCCGACATGAATGGAAAGCCGGAACGGGGTGCTTCCCTCGGTCTTGCCGAAGAGCAAGGGGGCGCTACCGAGATGGTCATCCCGTTCCGGTCCCGCCCACACGGCGGAGAGGGGGATCATGTGGGCAAGATTGAGCGTCGAGATCGGCGGCTGGCGGACGTTGGCATAGACATGCCCCGGCAGCGAGCCGAGCCAGGCATCGACGGCATTGATGGTTTCGGACATCGCTGTGAAGTCCCGGCCCTGCACGACCTTCTCGACAAGCCGGAGCTTTTCGTCGGCAAGGCGGGGATCGGTGTCCCACACGGCAATGGTCGCCGTGACATAGGCCATGCCGGCATAGTCGGCGCCGAGCTCCTGAAGCGCGATGTCCGCGTCGGCCGCCTTGTTCGCCGCGTCGGTGTCCACGAGAACCGACGCCTCGTTGGTCATGACTTCTTTCAGGATCGCAGCGATCGACTTGCGCTTCGCAAACCACTGACGGCGAATTCGTGTGAGCAGCCGGATGGCGTCGGTCTTGTCGAGCAGGATGGCGCGCGTCGACCAGCGATAGGGAAAGGCAAGCTTGTTCAGTTCATCGAGAACTCCGGGCGTGGTCGCGGTCGGAAAGCCGACGATGGTGAGGATGCGCAGATGGGTGTTGCCAAGGCGCGGTTCCAGCCCGCCGGTCAGGGGCTGATCGGCCAGCAACGCGTCCAGATACATCGGCGTCTCGGGAACCCGGACGCGATGCCGGTTGGTCGAGACAGTGGAATGCAGGTAGGTCAGCGTCTCGCTGTCGTCGAGCCAGTCGCATTCCGGCATGAAGCCGTCGAGCAGCGCCAGCACGCGATCGGTGCGATCGATGAAGCCGCGCAAGATCTCGTTCGGATCGACGCCGGAGCGTTCACGGCCCTCATAGAGCCAGGTCTCGGCGCGGGCTGCGTCCTCGGCATGCGTGAGATAGGTGAAGGTGAGGAAGTAGCCGGAAATGAAATGGCTGCCCTGTTCCTCGAAATCGGCCTTGCGCTCGGCATCGAGCAATGCCGAGGCCGGATCTGGAAAACGGCTGTCGGGATAGGTTGCGGCCTCCTGGCGCTGCGCTTCCACGAAGATCGCCCAGCCAGAGCCGAGACGCCGGAAGGCATTGTTGAGGCGCGCGGCGACGGCGACCAGTTCGGCAGCGACGGCGGATTCGAGGTCTGGACCGCGAAATTGCGCGGTCCTTTGCAGCGATCCGTCCTTGTTCAGAACGACGCCCTCGCCGACGAGCGCGGCCCAGGGCAGGAAATCCGCGAGGCGGCTGGCGGTGCGGCGATATTCGGCAAGGTTCAGCATGGTCGCGCTCCTCAGACCGCAAGGTGACCAGGGATGCGCAGATGACGGCGACCGACTTCCACGAACAGCGGATCGCGTTTCGCCGCCCAGACGGCGGCGAAATGGCCGACTGCCCAGATGGCGAGACCTACCAGCCAAAGGCGCAGGCCGAGGCCCACGGCTCCGGCGAGCGTTCCGTTCATGATGGCGATGGCGCGCGGAGCGCCGCCGAGCAGGATGTGTTCGGTCAGCGCCCGATGGACCGGGACATTGAGCCCCGGCACATCGTCGATCCGTAAGAGCGCCCCGGCCATCAGACCAGTACCCCGCCGCCGAAGGAGAAGAAGCTCAGGAAGAAGGAGCTGGCGGCGAAGGCAATCGACAGGCCGAAAACGATCTGGATCAGCCTGCGAAAACCGCCGCTTGTGTCGCCGAAGGCCAGCGCCAGGCCGGTGGCGATAATGATGATGACGGCGACGATCTTGGCCACCGGCCCCTCGATGGATTCGAGGATCGACTGAAGCGGCGCCTCCCACGGCATGGAGGATCCGGAAGCATGAGCCGGCACGGCCGCCATCATCATAACGACGGCGAGCGTAGTCGGTCCCATGAGGTGCCGACGGATGCCGCGCAGAACGGACGGTGCGCACGCCTGATCCGGCGCCGTGGGCAGGATGGGCGGAACATGGGAGGTCATGACTGTTCTCCTTTCGGGAGTGGTTGGCGATCAGGGGAAAGGTGAGCGGAAGCGACCCGGTAATCGCCGTCGGGGTCGAGCCCTTCGACGCGGGCGAGTTCGGAGAGCCGGCGCACGGAACCGCGACCGGAGAGAACCGCCACAATGTCGATGGTCTCGGCGATCAGTGCCTTGGGGACGGTGACGACAGCTTCCTGGATGAGCTGCTCGAGACGGCGGAGCGCGCCGATGCTGGTACCGGCGTGGATGGTGCCGATGCCGCCGGGATGTCCCGTTCCCCACATGTGTGGACGGCCCGTGGAATGCAAGACTCTGTATCGATGGGATCGGTCAGGTTCAGTCATGTGTCCGGCCTTTTATCGTGGCATTGTAGCCACTGGCCCTGATGAAGTCCGCGGATGGAGAGCCAATCAATTTGTCGAGCTCAAGGCTCTGGGGGAACCTAGGCTTTG
>NZ_OBQD01000083.1 GCF_900220975.1 Rhizobium subbaraonis
ATGGCAAAAGGTAAGTTTGAGCGCAACAAGCCTCACGTAAACATTGGCACGATCGGCCACGTTGACCATGGCAAGACGTCGCTGACGGCGGCGATCACGAAGTACTTCGGCGAGTTCAAGGCGTACGACCAGATCGACGCAGCTCCTGAAGAAAAGGCGCGCGGCATCACCATTTCGACGGCTCACGTCGAATACGAGACGCCGAACCGTCACTACGCCCACGTCGACTGCCCCGGCCACGCCGACTACGTCAAGAACATGATCACCGGTGCTGCCCAGATGGACGGCGCGATCCTGGTGTGCTCGGCAGCTGACGGCCCGATGCCGCAGACCCGCGAGCACATCCTGCTGGCCCGCCAGGTCGGCGTTCCGGCGATCGTCGTGTTCCTGAACAAGGTCGACCAGGTCGACGACGCCGAGCTTCTCGAGCTCGTCGAACTCGAAGTTCGCGAACTGCTGTCGTCCTACGACTTCCCGGGCGACGACATTCCGATCATCAAGGGCTCGGCTCTGGCCGCTCTGGAAGATTCGGACAAGAAGATCGGCGAAGACGCGATCCGCGAACTGATGGCAGCGGTTGACGCCTACATCCCGACGCCGGAGCGTCCGATCGACCAGCCGTTCCTGATGCCGATCGAAGACGTGTTCTCGATCTCGGGCCGTGGCACGGTCGTGACCGGTCGCGTCGAGCGCGGCATCGTCAAGGTCGGTGAGGAAATCGAAATCGTCGGCATCCGTCCGACGACGAAGACGACCTGCACGGGCGTTGAAATGTTCCGCAAGCTGCTCGACCAGGGCCAGGCCGGCGACAACATCGGTGCGCTGCTGCGCGGTGTCGACCGCAACGGCGTCGAGCGTGGCCAGATCCTGTGCAAGCCGGGTTCGGTCAAGCCGCACAAGAAGTTCAAGGCCGAAGCCTACATCCTGACGAAGGAAGAAGGCGGCCGTCATACGCCGTTCTTCACCAACTACCGTCCGCAGTTCTACTTCCGCACCACCGACGTGACGGGCATCGTCACGCTTCCGGAAGGCACGGAAATGGTGATGCCGGGCGACAACGTCACGGTTGACGTCGAGCTGATCGTTCCGATCGCGATGGAAGAAAAGCTGCGCTTCGCGATCCGCGAAGGCGGCCGCACCGTCGGCGCCGGCATCGTCGCCTCGATCGTCGAGTAATCGACGAGGGCGACGGGGCCGAAAGCTGCCGACGGCTGATAAGTGGTGCAGATGGCGCGCAAGCGCGATCTGCACGCGGC
>NZ_OBQD01000025.1 GCF_900220975.1 Rhizobium subbaraonis
GAGGACATTGACCGAACCAAAGCTGACTCGCCGGGTCGCCACTTGGGCGTAGCGTCCAAGCTCAGCGACATCAGGATGAGTTTCTGCACAGCCTGCCCCGCAACGCCCCCTGAGAGTGAGAGTGCGGACGGGTTTGCCGGTAGAGTAGGGATGAAGCGCCTTACCTCGTCACCGAGGCAGGTTTCTTCATCCCCCGCTCCGAACCGGACGTGCGAGTTTCCCCGCATCCGGCTCTCCATGCGTGGCATGTGCCACGGGTGGCCCTCATAATGTTTCGAGGGCGCGGGTTGCTTCCCAGAATTTGTCAGCTCCCTTCAGGAAGCGCTCATCCGGGTCGTCCCATCCGTTCGGTATGCGTAGGCCTCGGTCCGGGTATCGCAGGCGTTTGGTGTCGGCGAACCGGGCGAGTTTCTTCGCGCCCGATTGCCAACCGCCGTCTTTCCCGGTTCCCGGCACGGTATATATACGACGCAATGTCCTTCCAGACGCCTTGCCGTGTTTCTTGCCGAGCCAGGATTTCAGGCGCCAGTACAGCCACCAGTCGAGCTTGCCGAACTCCTTCCCTGATCGTGTAGCGTATCGGTAGTAGTTTCGCCAGCCGACGATGACCGGGTTGAGGTTATCAACTAGTGCGGCAAGGGTGACGCCAGTTGGCGTTTCCCGCACTCGGGCCTTGATCTTGTCGCGGAGGAACTGTGGCTTGCCCTTCGGAATGAAGAGCATGCCGACATACCGTCCTGTGGATGGCATCTTTTCCTGCGCAACCCGGTAGCCGAGAAAGTCAAAGCCTTCCCGGACATCGGTGATCTTGGTCTTCTCCATCGATAACTCCATGCGCAATTCCTCTTTCAGGAACTGCGCCAGCGCCAGACGCTCGTCTTCGGCATCCTTCTGAGTTCCCTGCACGAGGACGACAAAGTCGTCCGCGTATCGCACCACGTAGAACCCCGGACGACCACGTTGGTAGTCGGTCTGTAGGCGCTGTCGCGCCCGCACCGGTGTTTTATCCCGTGGATTGGGAATCCAGCGCCGGTATCGCTCATCGATGGCCGTCAGGTAGACATTGGCCAAGAGCGGCGAGACGATGCCCCCTTGCGGGGTTCCGGTTACCGGATGCCGACGATTGCCCTCGATCATGATGTCGGCTTTCAGGAAAGCGAGGACGAGTCGCAGGACCTTCCGGTCCCGAATGTGTCGTCGCACCCGTTCCATCAGCACATGATGATCGATGGCGTCGAAACACCCCTTGATGTCCCCTTCAATTACAAACCGGGTCCGTGAAGGACCAGCCTTTGTCGGGTCCAGTCTGTGACGCACCTTTGCGAGTGCGTCGTGGGTGCTCCGACCGGGGCGAAAGCCGTATGAGGTCGAATAGAAATCCGCCTCGAAGATCGGCTCCACCACCAATTTGAGCGCCATTTGGACTAGTCGGTCTTTGAGCGTGGGAATGCCTAAGGGGCGGAACTTTCCCGGTTTGCCCGGCTTCGGGATCAACCTCTGCCGGACAGGTTCAGGCCGGTAAGTTCCCTGCCGCAGGTCTTGCCGGATTTCCTCCAGAAAGCCTGCGACCCCATCGGGACGCCCTTCGACCGCCTTACGCGTCACGCCGTCCGTGCCCGGTGTGTTGCTGCCCCTGTTACGGGCCAGCCGTTGCCAGGCATGAAGCAGCGTGCCGCGGTCGCATACGATATTGAACAGATCCGCGAACCTCCTTTCGGGGGACGCGGCACTCCACCGATACAGCTTGCGCTGCATGTCGAGAATGAACTCGGTATTCACCGTGTCGGACATTGACGTCCATCTCCTGCTTGCAAAATGTATCCACTGCCCGCCTTCGCCATGTGGACGGCTTTCCCGCCCTCGGACTACTACGCGGGCTCCGCCCCCGCTGCGCGCGATCGCCGGTCGCTTCGGCCAGCCGTCCCGGAAGGACGGCAACGCGTGCGGGTTCCCAAGTTCCACCAACTGCCCCTTGTCCGCTGTAGGAGCCGACTCTACCCCGTGTGGAATCCGGCTTCCGGGCCTTGCAGGCTTTCCCGGAGGCTGACACCGGGTTGCTCCGATGTCCCTGACGCGCGCCCATCAATCGCGCGTCGGCGCTCCACAAGTCTTTCGACTGCCCCACCCACTTCCGAGTCGGTGCGGCGCCCTCTGACGGGGCTTCGGCCATCGGTTCGGTTTCCCTCTCCATGGCGGACTGGCTGGCCGGGCCGTTATCGGGATCGGAAGTTCCCTCACGCCCGGCGTTAGCGGGTTCTGCTGATTTATGGCCTTCCGGAAGCACCCGGACGGCCTCACCCGCTCGCTTCGCGCCCCACGCTGCACCGTGTGGCGGGAGGGTTTCTCACCCCTCGGGGTTGGTTGGTAGCTTTGCCTCTGTGTTAAAACTCCTTTCCTTTCAAAGAGTTAGAGGGCTGTGCTTGGCGCACTGACGGGTTGAGGACTGGAGGAGAGGCCTCCGGCGCCCGTCGCGGAGAACCGCGATGTCCAGACATGACCGCACCACGCGCACCGGCCAGGACCGGGCGAACCTCTATGACGAAATCACCGGCAAGATCGTCGCCGAGCTCCAGGCTGGCCGCTTCCCATGGGTCCAGCCCTGGGGCACGTCGGCCGCGAAAGCCCCGCTCGGCCTGCCGAGGAACGCCAGCAGCGGCCGCAATTACAGCGGCATCAACATCCTGATCCTCTGGGGCGCAATCGTTCAGCACGGCTTCCCCGGACAGGGCTGGCTCACCTATCGCCAGGCGGCGGCGCTCGGCGGCAATGTCCGCAAGGGCGAGCGCGGCACCACCGTCGTCTATGCCGACCGCTTCGTCCCCGAGGACGAGAAGCGGCGCGCCCGCGAGACCGGCGAGGACGCGCAGGCGATCCCGTTCCTCAAACGCTTCACCGTCTTCAACACGGCGCAGTGCGAGAACCTGCCCGACGACATCGCCGTCGCGGTCCCGCCGCCGCCTCCCGGCCTGATCGAGCCGAGGGTCGAGGCGCTCATCAGGGCGACCGGCATCGACTTCCGCATCGGCGGCGACCGGGCCTTCTACGTCCCGGCCGACGACTATGTGGTCGTACCTCCGCCTCAAGCCTACTTCGACCCGATCAATTGGCACCGCACGGCCCTGCATGAGATCGGGCACGCCAGCGGCCACCACAGCCGGTTGAACCGCGATTTCTCGACCTCCTTCGGCACGAAGAAATACGCCTTCGAGGAGTTGGTCGCGGAGATGAGCGCTGCTTTCTGCTGCGCATCGCTCGGCATCGTCCCGACCGTGCGCCACGCCGACTATATCGGTTCCTGGCTGGACGTCCTTCGCGAGGATTCCCGCGCCGTCGTCCGCGCCGCCAGCCAGGCCAGCAAGGCGGCCGACTGGATCTTGTCTTTCCTGCCGGAAGACGACGCCGGTTCGATCGCTGGCGAGCCCTCCGTCGACAGGAGGGCGGCATGATCCTCGCGACACGCCCGCCGCGCCGACGCCTGCTTGCCGATGGTTGCCAGGGCGATCTCGACCATGGCGCTGCCGCCGCTCACCACAACCGATACTCTTCCATCGTGCCGCCAGCCCCCGCGCAGTGCCAACGGCGTTGCCGTTCCCTCACGGGACGCCTTTGGCCGCCCGCCTCGGTGACTCTCCGCAGATTCCTGGGGCCGCTCGGAGCCGTACCGCTCGCGGCGAGCGGAAGCAGGCAGGAGGTCTCCATGCGTAGCTCGACGACCATCGAACCCGTCTTCGTTTTCGGCTCCAATCTCGCGGGTCGCCACGGCAAGGGCGCGGCCCTCTGGGCTCGCCGGCACCGTGGCGCGATCTACGGCCAGGGCGTCGGGCCGCAGGGACGCGCCTATGCGATCCCCACCAAGGATCGCGGGCTGCGCGTCCTGCCGCTGGCCGTGATCCGCGGCCATGTCGACGACTTCCTCGGCTACGCCCGCGGCCTCGCGAATACGCGCTTCGAGGTCACGCCCATCGGCTGCGGTCTGGCGGGCTATCGCCCGGACCAGATCGCCCCGATGTTCGCTGACGCGCCGGCGAACGTCATCCTGCCGGACGCATTCCGCGCCGTGCTGGCCGCGTCGCCACGGAGGAGGCCATGATGACGCGGGAGGCGCTGCGCGCCGCCTTGGCGCGCATGGAAGCGAGCCTCGCCGACAGCCGGCGCAATCTCGCGCTCGCCGAGAGCGCGTTGTCGCGCCGCGCCGAAACCGAGGCCATCCGTCGGCGGCCGAAGGCGCGGCATTATCACCGCCGGATGAGCCGATGGACCGGAGCCGACGAGGCCGAGTACCGCCGCATCCTCGACGGACTGCTGGCGATCGCCGGCCCCGATCTCGACCGGCTGCGGCGCAGGATCGGCCGGCAGGACGCCGCGATCGCGGCGCTGCGCCGGAAATACGGGGTGAACGAGCCGCTGCCGTCTCCGCCTGCCTGGTGACGCGGTGCGGGCGGCGGCGTTCGAGAGTGAGAGAGGGGATGGGGATTTCGTGACGGGTTGATAGCGGAGAGAGAGGCTCTCGGCGCCCGTCGCGGAGTAACCCATCATGGCCCGAGCCAAGAAGAAGCCCGTCCTCGAATTGATCGAGTTCTCGCGGGCGCGCGACATCCCCTTCAACCGCATTCGTCTGTCGAACGACAATGTGCGCGAAACCGACGTGGAAGCCGGTCTCGACGATCTCGCCGATGACGTCGAACGCCGCGAAGATCTGATCCAGGGCATCAATGTCCGTGCTATTCTCGATGCTGACGGCAACGAGACCGGCGATTTCGAGACGCCCGCCGGCGGCCGCCGCTTCCGCGTGATAGCCCGCCTCGTCGAGAAAGGCCGCTTCGCCGAGGACGGCCTGATCCCCTGCATCGTGAAGAAGGCCAATGCCAAGACTTTGGCGGTCGACGACTCGCTCGCCGAAAACACGTTCCGGCTTGCCCTTCATCCGCTCGACCAGTTCAAGGCGTTCAAGCGGATGGTCGATGGCGGCATGACCAAAGCGGAGGTCGCGAGTGCTTATTTCACTACGGAGCGCTATGTCGATCAGCGCCTCGCGCTTGCCAAGGTCTCGCCCACGCTCCACCAGGTCTATGCCGAAAACGGCATGACGCTCGCGACGCTGGAGGCGTTCACCGCCCACCCGGATCACGCGCGCCAGGAGCAGGTCTGGGATGCCATCAGGCAGTCCCATTATCGCGAGCCCTGGCGCATCCGGAACATGCTGACCGAGACCAGCGTCGCCGCCTCCGACAAGCGCGCCCGCTTCGTCGGCCTCGACGCCTACGTGGCGGCGGGCGGCCCGCTCTTGCCGCGCTATCTCTTCGATGACGACGAGGAAGGCTGGCTGGACGACGTGCCGCTCCTCGATCGACTGGTCACGGAGAAGCTGAAGTCCGTCGCCGAGGAGATAGCCGCCGAGGGCTGGAAGTGGATCACGGTCGATCTCGAGCTTCCTTACGGCTACGACTACGACCTTCGCGCGATCACCCCCACCTTCGCCGAACTAACCGGTGAGGAGCGGGCCGCTCGCCAGACGCTCCGCGACGAATATGACCGGATCGAAGCCGAACATGAAGCCGACGACGAGCTGCCGGACGAAATCGATCAGCGCCTCGGCGAGATCGAAGAGCAGCTCGAAGCCTTCGAGCGCCGCCCTGCCATCTTCGATCCCACCGACATCGCCATCGCCGGCGTCTTCGTCACCGTAGATGAGGATGGCGAACTCGTTGTCGATCGCGGCTGGGTCCGTCCGGAGGACGAGCCGACCGCGACCGTCGAAGGCAAAACGCCGGAGATCGAGGGCGACGGGGATGCGGGCGGGGTTTCCGCGCCCGACGTCCGGCACACCGCCATCACGGTCGGCGGTCAGCCGGTCGAGTCCGACGAGGAAGAAGACACGATCAAGCCTCTTCCCGAACGTCTCGTGGCGGAGCTGACGGCGCATCGCACCGTGGCGCTGGCCGATGCGGTGGCCGCCAATCCGCACATCGCCATGACGGCGCTCCTGCATCGGCTCGTGCGTGATCGCTTCAAGCAGTCCACGAAAGGCTCAGCCGTCCGGGTTTCCGTCCAGGAGGTATATTTCCCTGAGCAGGGCATCGACCTCAAGGACAGCCCTTATGCGAAGTCGGTCGCCGAGCGGCACGCGGGATGGAAGGCGGACGTGCCAACCGATCCCGATGCGCTGTGGGATTGGCTGGACGCGCTCGATGACGCCAGCCGCATGGCGCTACTCGCTCATTGCGTCTCGTTCGGCATCAACGCGCTCTACGAGCGGCCGAATCCGCACAGCGCGACCGGTATTTCCGAATACGACCTTCGGAACCGCATGACCGAAGCCGACCGCCTTGCACGCGCGACCGGGCTCGACATGGCGGAAGCCGGTTTCCGGCCGACCGTCACGAACTACCTCGGCCGCGTAACCAAACCTCGCATCCTCGACGCCGTTCACGAGGCGCTTGGTGAGGAGAATGCCCGCCTGATCGACCATCTGAAAAAGGCCGACATGGCGCGGGAGGCCGAACGTCTCCTTGCCGACTCCGGTTGGCTGCCGGAACCGCTTCGCCTCCTCGTTGAGGAACCGGGCGTCGAGACCCCGGTGGATTCCGACGAGGACGACGTCGCCCTGCCGGAATTCCTCGCCGGTGACGATGACGCGGGCGCGACCGATGCGACCGACGATCCGGCGGTTCTCGTCGCCGCCGAATGATGCGCTCCAGCGGGGCGGCTTCGGTCGCCCCGATTTTCCTTCCCCTTCCACTCCAAGGCCCGGCATCCCGCCGGGCCGTTTTCGTTTCAGGAGACCTTGTTCATGTCCGCTGCTCTCATCTTCGACGTCGCGCCGCTCGGTTCACTCGTCGCCTATTCCGACGGTACGGCCAAGCCGCCGGCTCGTTTCACCAGGAAACTCGCTGCGTGGGAACGCCGTAACGGCGCCGGCCGCCTCGTGCGCAAGGAGCCGGCCCGCGAGCGGCCGACCTATTCGAGCCCGCCATGCTTCACGCTGCACGAAGGCGATTTCGGTGAGGGTGGCATCATCCTCGTTACGATCATGCGGACTTACGGCATCGACAGCGACCTCACTTTCCGCGTGGTCGAGCGACCGAAGGTCGGCCAGGTACGCGTGCTGCAGCACGTCGGCGAAAACGCCGAGCTGATCCACCTCGCGCAGAACCGCGAAGCCGCTGAGCTCTGGCTGGCGAAGGCCGGATACAGCCGCGCCCGCCTCGAAGAGGTGACGGCCGACGAGATCGGCGCCGATGACGTTGAAGGTCGGGCAGCCGCCTGATCAGCGACGGCGAGCCAGACAGGCGATTTCATCTTTCGGCCCGGCTCTCCACAGGAGACCGGGCCTTTTCCTGTTTCAGGAGGCTACCATACGTTCATAGGCGATGAGCCGGAGATGCTGCCCGCCATTCACGGTGAGCTAGGAGTGATCGAAATCGACGGGCTGTTACGATACCAACCGAACCGATGCGCAGTGGGAGCCGGTCGCGCCGCCTATGATCCCGGACGTCTGGCCCGAAGCACCAGGCTTCCGTCCAACCCAAGGCTTGGCGAGACGGCCCAAAAACCTTCCTGGCACGGGACGAGGCGTTCGCCGCGATGTGGTTCAACTCGCTCCATCGGCGATTACTGCCGCAAGAAGCTCGGGATGTGTGAGCATTGCATCATGTGGCGCATCGATCTCGACATAACGCCAACCATCGGCGCGGGCGCGAAATGCCGATCGCTCCAGAAGAGCGCCAGGGGCCTGCGTGCAACGGATATAGGTCCTGTCTGGAACCGAGAGCGGCGGCAGGCGGATCGGCTCGAAATAGGTTCCGACCGGCTGCGCCGTGAGCCGTTCATCGACCCATGCACGGTCCGCATCGGCAACGCCGAAATTGACCGATGGTAACGGCGGAATATGCCAGTTCTCATCGCGCGATGCATGGGCCGTGTAGGCCTCGATCAGGTGCGGCGCGTGGTCGAGGAGTTTTTCGCCATCTTGCGGCAGGAAGGCGTCGAGCAGAACGAGATGGGATACGAGATCGCCAAGCCGGGCGGCGGCGGCTGTTGCCGGGAAACCACCATAGCTATGTCCCACCATCGTGATGGCTTTCCAGCCGGAAGCTCGAACATGGGCGATGACGTCCTCGATATGGGCGGACAGATCGATCTGCCGGGACAAGAGATCGGCGCGTTCGGCAAGGCCGGACAAGGTGAGCGCGCCGGCATCGTGCCCCGCCGCGCGGAGGTGATCGATCACCCGCTGCCAGCACCAGGCGCCATGCCATGCACCATGAATAAGGACGAAGGCAGTCACGATGCGTCCTCCGACCCATCGACCCGCGCATAGACGACGAGCCGCAGATGCTGCCCGCCGTCGACGGTGAGCGAGGTGTGCTCGAACTCCACAGGCTGTCCCTCCACCCTGATCGTGAGTGTTCCCGTGCAGGGCGCATGAACGTCCTGATCGCGCCACCAGCCCTTGAACTCAGGCGAAGCCGCTTCCAGCTCCGCGATCAGTCCCTTGGCGTCAGCGTCATCGCGCGCGGCCGCGAAATCGCGGCGGAAGCTGGCGAGCATGGCCGGGGCCTGTGTTTCCCAATTGACGAAGGCATCGCGCAAGGCCGGATCCGTGAACAGCAGCCAAAGGAGATTGCAGCGCCCGGAGACGTGTCGGCCGAAGCCGAACAGGCAGTCGGCGGATGGGTTGAAGGTCAACACGTCCCATCGCAGGTTGATGATGTAGGCTGCATGAGGCGCAAGATCGTCCACCAGCCTGCCAGCCAGTGAGGGCACGGTGCAGAAGGTCTTGCCGGGCTCCGCTGGCGGGCGCTCGTGGGCAAGCAGGAACAGGTGTCGCCGCTCAGCCGCATCGAGCTTTAGAACGCGGGCGAGATTGTCGAGGAAGTCGGCGGACACGCCGATCTCGCGCCCCTGTTCGAGCCATGTATACCAGGTGACGCCGACGCCTGCGAGCGCCGCCACCTCCTCGCGCCGCAGCCCCGGCGTGCGCCTGCGCCTGCCGCCGGGCAGACCGGCATCTTCCGGCGTCAGCCGCTCCCGGCGGGTTCGCAGGAACCCCGCCAGTTCGGATCGGGTGCGGTCAAGTGCGCGCATGGCTTAGCCTATGACAGAAAGTAACAGCATAAGAGGGTAAATTGTAACCGAATGAAGTTCATGGAATCCCTACTGCGTCATTACCAGAGGACGCAAGATGAATTCCGACGCCTGCACAGCCGAACCGCTTTCTTCCGTATCTGCTGAGACCACCCGACGGCCGCCATGGCTCGGTTTGTCGATCCTGCTGCTTGCGGGGTTCGTGACGATCTTCGACCTCTTCGTGGTCAATGTCGCCATTCCATCCATGCAGGCAGAGCTTGGAGCGAGCCTGTCGCAGATCGGTTTCATCGTCGCGGGTTACGAGCTGGCCTTCGGCGTCCTTCTCGTCACGGGCGGAAGACTTGGCGATCTTTACGGACGACGGCGGCTGTTCATGGTCGGCATGGCGGGTTTCGCCTTGGCGTCGTTCCTCTGCGGGATTGCACCGACCGTCGAGGTGCTGATCGGTGCGCGGGTAGCGCAGGGGCTGGCGGCGGCTCTGCTCTTCCCGCAGGTCTATGCCTCGATCCGCGTGAACTTCTCCGGCGACGACAGCCGCCGCGCCTTCGGCTTCTTCGGCATGACGCTCGGCCTTGCCGCCATCGCCGGGCAGATCGTCGGCGGGTTTCTCGTAGAAGCGAACATCCTCGATCTCGGCTGGCGCACCATCTTCCTCATCAACGTGCCCATCGGGGCCATTGCAATGCTGATGGCACGCTTCATCCCCGAAACGATTTCCCCCGACCGCCCGGCGCTAGACTGGCCGGGCGTGGCGCTGGTCAGCCTCGGTCTGACGCTCTTGCTCGTGCCGCTGATCGAAGCCCCGAGCTATGGCTGGTCGCTCTGGAGCTTTCCCGCGCTCGCCGCGGCCGCCATCCTGCTTGTCGCCTTCTATCGTCATCAGGAATGCCGCCGCAAAGCCGGCCACCAGCCGCTGGTGGACATGGCGCTGATGCGCCAGCCGCGCTTCGCGCAAGGCGGTCTTTTGGTGCTGCTGATTTATTCGACGGCTTCCTCCTTCTTTCTCTGCTTCGCGCTTCTGGTGCAGACCGGCTTCGGTCTCAGCCCATTCGAGGCCGGCAGCGTCTTTGTCCCGTGCTCCATCGCATTCGTAATCCTCTCACTCAGCGCACCGCGCCTCGTCGCGCGCTTCGGAACACCCGCGATCGCCGCAGGGGCGCTGGTCTATGCAGTCTCGTTCGGCGTGCTTATCGGCCAGGTCTGGATCACCGGGGCCGATCTCGTCGTCGCGCATCTCATCCCGGCACTGATCGTCATCGGCGGAGCGCAGGCAATGATAATGACGCCGCTGCTCAATCTCGTGCTCGGCTTTGTGGAGGAGCAGCAGGCCGGCATGGCGTCAGGCGTCATCTCGACTCTCCAGCAGGTTGGCGCGGCGCTGGGCGTGGCCGCTGTCGGCATCCTCTTCGGCATAGGGCTAGAGACGGGATCGGACGGACAAGCCGCGCTCTACGCTTCGGCCTTCGTCTCGGCCATGAGCTACAACGTCGCCGCGGCCATCATCGCCGCCGTTCTGCTGTTGCGCCTCGCAGTCCACGGACGCCAGACAAATCTGGCCTCATAATCTGACGATGCGCCGTCAGACGGAAACCACATCGGGCCGACGATGTGCAGGCGTTCATGCTGATCGCACAGGAATATTGCGCCTGTAGGGGCCGGATCGAAATAATAGCGTCCTTGGCCGGAGACGACACACCAGCGGCCAATCTCGCGTTCGACACTCCGGCGCCATCGACCACGCGGATGGCTGGCAACGGTGCAGCGGCGGCCCGGAACATTCGTCCTTCCCTGGATCAGCATGGCGACAAGGCTGACGGGCGGTGCATCTCGCACAGAGGCTGGCGGCTCCCGTCACCGGCAAGACACCACCCCCGCTTCCATTCGCTAACCTTGGTCCGATCCGGGTCTTGTTCAATCAACCCGTGAAGGGTCGGCTTACGCAAGCGTGCCGCCCTCGGGGATTCGGAAAGAGTCCGAACGCCCGAGGGTGATTGCAGCCCCGGTCAGACACTTCGGGCGCCTGTCGCGCGGGGGACGGTCCCCCGCCTCCACAGACAGGAGCCGAAACCCATGTCCTACGCAGACGCCACCGCCTTCGCCACCAGCCTCGCCGCCACCCTGATGGTCTCGATCGTCGTGTTCCAGGCCGGGGACGGCACCCACGGCGCCGCACCGGCCGGCGAGTTCGACGGCGACGAAGACATGATCGAACTCGAAATCGACCCTTGGCAATGAGGCGCTTGCGCCTCAACGACTGCCCGGATCGCCAGCGCGACCGGGCCTTCCATCATGCGGCGGCAGACCGCCGCAAGCATCGGCGCCGGGCCATCGCCCCGGCAGGAGAGGAAGAGGTCGGGCCGGTTGGCCGTGACGGGTTGAAAGGTGGAGGAGAGGCTTCCGCCGCCCGTCGCGGAGTGATCCGATGACCCGTTCCCACCCTGAAACCTTCCGCTCGATCGGACAGGTTCTCGCCGGCCATGTGCTTCCCCGCCTTGAGCATGCGCAAAAGCGCCCGCTGCGCGTCTCCTGCCTTGGCACGATCAGCTATGACGGCGCCACCGAGGCCGATTGCGTGGACCGCAGCATCCCGATCGGCGAGGCCGCTTCGCCGCAGGACGCCATGGCGCTTGCGGCCACCCGCGTCGCGCGCGGCGACATCCGCGCCATGCCCGACGACACGCTGCGCTTCCGGCCGAGGCTCATCGTCGTGCAGGACAGCGCGTCCGGCCTGGTCCTCGCCGGTGAAATCCGCGCGGGCGTCATCCTCTGGCAGCAGCCCGTCGCCAGCAAGGCCGAAGCCACCCGGATCGTGCTCGATGCCACCCGCCTGCGCGGCAGGGCCTTCGCCGCCACCGGCCGGGGCGATCACGCCGCGGCCCGCGACCTCCGGTTCCAGGCCGCCCGGCTCGAAGCGCGACTGGTCGATCCCGTCTGGCGCGAGATCGCCGCCGAACTCCGGCTGCCCGAGGCGGCGTGCCCCCGCTTTCCCCAACCAACCTTTCCGGCCCGGCCATGCGCCGCGCGCCGATCCTATGGAGTTTCCCATGCCCAGATATGTCGTCAGCAAAGGCCATGACGCCTTCGCCTACTACGAAACCGTGGTCGAGGCCGACACACCCGAACAGGCGCGACGCCTTGCCACCAGCCACAACTATGACGGCGAATGGCTCGCCACCGGCTATGTGCAGGAGTTCGACGACTACGAAATCGACGAGCACAGCGGCGTGCGCCTGCTCGAACCGCGCGAGACCATCGAAGCGTTTCAAACCATCACCGTGACGGCCCGCGAGCGCGACGCCGTGCTCGCCGGTCTTTCCACCCTTCAGCTTGCTCTTATCAATGGGCCGCTCGATCCGGTGTTCATGGACGACCTCACCAACAACGGCGCGCACGCCGGCCTCGAACTTCACGAGATCGACGAGCTGCGCCGACGCTTCAAGGTCTAGGAGGCGCCGGTGTACGCGACCTATCTCCGTCTCGACATTCTGGTCTGGGACAGCGACCGCGCCGTCATCCGGGCGGCGCGTCGCAAGCTGTCCCGCTCAGCCTGGAACGAGCCCCACAAGCGGGAGGCGCGAAAGCGCTTCTATCGCGAGATGCTAGGCCACCACGCCGAGGCTCAGCGACTTGTGGCGCACTTCCGCCTCTGACCACGACACCACCGTATCCATCGACCATCGCCCGGCCGTCGCGCCGGGCTTTCTCATTTTCAGGAGCCCGACATGGCCGACCACTTCACCCATTTCTCATGCCTGCTGGACGTCGGCACACCCGACAATGCCGCCCGCGCGCTTGCGCTCTACAATCAGCTTTCCGAAGACGGCGCATCCGAAGATCCGCCCTCGGACGGCTTCCTCTTGTCAATCCAGCCCGAGCACGGTGGCAGCAAGCTCTGGATGCGCGACGACGTCACCGGCGATCCGGAACGCCTCCTTCAGTTCGTCAGGATCTGCGCCGCGGAGTTTGGCCTGAAAGGCCGCTGGGGCTTCCATTACGCCAACTCCTGCTCGCAGCCGCGTGTCGACGCCTTCGGCGGCGGCGCGCATGTAGTCGACCTCACCACCGGCAAGACGATCGCATGGACCTACACCGATGGCTGGCTTGCGCGGGTCCTCGGCGGAGGCGATCCCGATGAGTAAGGTGATCGAGACGAAGGTCTATCAGCTTGCCGAGCTATCCGACGCCGCCAGGGAGAACGCGCGAGCATGGTATCGAGAGGGCGGCTTCGACTATGATTGGTACGCTACCATCTTCGATGATTTCGAGCAGATTTGCGAAATCCTCGGCGTTCGCCTTAAAGCCCGCGCCGTCCGGCTGATGGGCGGCGGAACCCGGCAGCAGCCACGCATCTACTTCACCGGCTTCTGGTCGCAAGGGGACGGCGCCTGCTTCGAGGCGTTCTATTCTTACCGGAAGAACGCCTCGCGCGACATCCGGGGCCATGCCCCGAAGGACGACCGCCTGCATGCCATCGCCGACGGTTTGCAGACCGTCCAGCGACGGAATTTCTATCAGCTCCACGCTGATGTCAGCCACCGTGGCCACTACTATCACGCCTATTGCATGGCGATCTCCGTCGAGCGGGACAGTCCGACCTGGCAGGGCATGACCGCCGATGCCGGGGAGATCGTGACCGAGGCGCTGCGCGATCTCGCTGACTGGCTCTACCGGCAGCTCGAACGCGAATACGAATACCTGACCTCGGATGAGTCCGTCGAGGAAACCATCATCGCGAACGAATATACCTTCACCGAAGCCGGCCGTCGCTTCGGCTGATGCTATCGAGCGTCCCGTCTCCAAGCCGGGACGCTCCTGCCATCGTCGCGTTGGCTCGCCTGGCGGGTCGTTGGGGCCGCGCTACCACTCACCCTTACCCTCATCCACCGCGTATTCGAAGCGCAGCGCCCACGGCCGGATCGCCAGATCGTCATCCGTCCGCGTCACGCGCAGGCGCGATATCCCCGGAACGCGCGTCGGCGCCGCGCCGAAAACGACGGGGATCGTATAGAACTCTCGCGCCTGACGGTTCTGGTAGCGGGCTTCCGCTTTGATGATGACGGAAGGCGCAATGTCCCAGATTTCTGACAGCGCCGCGAGAACGGCGGCAACCGCGATGACACAGCCCCGGACTGCGATCGAGATCGACCAATGCTCCGGCCCGAAATCCGGCAAACTTGAAGCGATTATCGAAGCGGCGAACGCGAGGATGACAAGCCAATAGAACCTTGGCGCTCGCGGGAGAAGTGACTTGGTCACGAGCTTATTCCCTCCAATATAGCGGGCTCGCTTTTCGACCTGCGAAGTCGAATTCGCCCGATATCCGTTCCTCTAAACAATAGATCAAAGCCGTCGCCACCACGAGGTGACGGCCGGAAACCGCCGGCGGCGATCGGTGGTCTTCGGCGACGTGCCTTTTGCGACGAGAGCGAGAGTGGGGCCGGGACGGGTTTGAGCCGTTGCGGTCGAGAGAGAGCGCTGCGCGGCTCGATCCTGTCCGCTCTCCCGAGGTTCCCCATCATGAACGTTTTATCCGCAACCGCGGCCGCCGAGATCGCTGCATCGCTTCCGCCCGTCGTCGCTTCCGGCACGGCATCGGCGATCGTCGCGGCCGCGCAGCTTCTTCTGCCTCACCTCGAACGCGGTCAGCCTATCAACGCCGCCGTGCTGCGCGGCGCGATGGAATCCGCATTCGGAGCTTCCGACACCGCCGGCGCTTGGGATTGGAAAACGGCCTACGAGGCATGCGAGGTCGCGACCGTCCTCATGCTGCGCAAATACGGAAAGCCGCTTTTCCGCAAAGCCGGCTCTCCGCAAGCGATCCTGTCGCAACTCTCCAAGATCGCCGGCCTAGTGCCGACGCACACGCGCCGTTCCGACGAGGCGCAGAGCTTCCAGCAGTTCTCGACGCCGATCCCGCTCGGCCTGGCGACGTCGGTCGCCGCGGCGATCACGCCCGCCGACCGCGTGCTGGAGCCCTCGGCCGGAACCGGGCTTCTCGCAATCCTGGCCGAGATCGCCGGGGGCTTGCTCCTGCTCAACGAGCTTGCCGACACCCGCGCCGATCTTCTCTCCCTCCTCTTTCCGGCCCTTCCCGTTACGCGCTTCGACGCTGCCCAGATCGACGATCACCTTGATCCGGCTCTCCTCCCGACCGTCGTTCTCATGAACCCGCCGTTCTCGGTGTTGGCGAATGTCGAGGGACGCATCGCTGACGCCGCCTTCCGGCATGTCGCCTCGGCGCTGTCGCGCCTCGCGCCCGGCGGCAGGCTCGTGGCGATCACCGGTGCGAACTTCGCGCCCGACGCGCCGGCATGGTCTTCGGCTTATGCCCGTCTGCAGGAACGCGGCCGCGTCGTCTTTTCCGCCGCTATCGACGGCTCGGTCTACGCCAAGCATGGCACGACCATCCCGACGCGGCTGACCGTCATTGACAAGCTTCCGGCCGACGATCCGTCCGGTTTTCCGGCCGCACCGGGGGTCGCGCCTGATGTCGCCACGCTTCTTGGATGGCTGGCCGACCATCTCCCGGCGCGCCTGCCGGTCGATCCGGCGATCGCTGTGCCGGTCGCCGCGCCTGTCGCGGCCCGGACCGTGCGCGCCTATGTCAACCGGGCGGCCAGGGCGGCACCTGCTGTGACGCATTCTCAGCCGGAGTCCGTTCCGCTCGCCTATGAGACCGTCGACTGGAAGCCCGCCGAGGCCGGACGCCTCTCCGACGCGATCTATGAGGAATACGGCCTACAGACCATCCGGATTTCCGGCGCCACGGCGCATCCAACCCAGCTCGTCCAGTCGGCGTCGATGGCGAGCGTCGCCCCGCCGAAGCCGAGCTATCGCCCGACCCTGCCGGCGAACGTGCTCGGTCTGCTGTCGGACGCGCAGCTCGAAACCGTCATCTATGCCGGCGAGGCGCATGCCGACTTCCTCGCCGGCGCATGGACGGTCGACATCACCTTCGACAAGCTGTCCGCCGCCGCCGAGGACGCAAAAGGCGCTGTCCGTCTCCGCCAGGGCTTCATGATCGGGGACGGCACCGGCGTCGGCAAGGGACGCGAGTCGGCCGCGATCATCCTCGACAACTGGCTCCAGGGCCGGCGCAAGGCGGTCTGGATCTCCAAATCCGACAAGCTGATCGAGGACGCGCAGCGCGATTGGAGTGCGCTCGGCATGGAGCGCCTTCTGGTCACGCCGCTGTCGCGTTTCCCGCAGGGCAAGCAGATCGCGCTGAACGAAGGCGTCCTATTTTTAACCTACGCCACGCTGCGCTCCGACGACCGCGGAGAGAAGGTTTCGCGGGTCAAACAAATCGTTGAATGGTTGGGCTCCGACTTCGATGGAGTGGTGATTTTCGACGAGGCGCACCAGATGCAGAACGCCGCGGGCGGTAAGGGAGAACGCGGTGATGTCGCCGCCTCGCAGCAAGGCCGCGCCGGCCTGCGCCTCCAGAATGCGCTTCCGAACGCCCGTATCGTTTATGTCTCCGCCACCGGCGCGACCACCGTCCACAATCTCGCCTATGCGCAGCGGCTCGGGCTATGGGGCGGCGAGGATTTCCCCTTCGCCACGCGCGCCGAGTTCGTCGAGGCGATCGAGGCCGGCGGCGTCGCGGCGATGGAGGTGCTCGCCCGCGATCTGCGCGCCCTCGGCCTCTACACCGCCCGCTCGCTTTCCTTCGCCGGCGTCGAATACGAGCTCGTCGAGCATGAGCTCACGGCCGAGCAGATCCGCATCTACGACGCCTATGCCGCGGCCTTCGCCGTCATCCATAACAATCTCGATGCGGCGATGCAGGCGGCCAACATCACTGGCGGCGGCGAAGGCGGGTCGGGCACGCTGAACAAGCAGGCCAAGTCCGCCGCCCGCTCCGCCTTCGAAAGCGCCAAGCAGCGCTTCTTTGGCCATCTGTTGACTTCAATGAAGACGCCGACCCTGCTGCGCTCGATAGCCGCCGATCTGGAGGCGGGACATTCGGCCGTCATCCAGATCGTCTCGACCGGCGAGGCGCTGATGGAACGGCGGTTGGCAGAGCTGCCGACCGAGGAGTGGAACGACGTCCGCGTCGACATCACTCCGCGCGAGTACGTTCTCGATTATCTCGCCCATTCCTTCCCCGTCCAGCTCTACGAGCCGTTCACGGATTCGGAGGGCAATCTGTCATCGCGCCCCGTCTATCGCGACGGCCAGCCGGTCGAAAGCCGCGAGGCCGTCGCCCGCCGCGACGCCCTGATCGCCAAGCTCGCCAGCCTGCCGCCGGTTCCCGGCGCGCTCGACCAGCTCGTCCAGTATTTCGGCACGGACCTGGTTGCCGAGGTGACGGGCCGGTCGCGACGGATCGTGCGCAAGGGCGGCGGCAGCGTCGCCGTCGACCGGCTTGTCGTCGAGACGCGCGCCGGAGCCGCCAATCTCGCCGAGACCCAATCCTTCATGGACGACGCCAAGCGCGTGCTCGTCTTCTCCGACGCCGGCGGCACCGGGCGCAGCTACCATGCGGAGAAGTCGGCGAAGAACACGCGGCTGCGCATCCACTATCTGCTCGAGGCAGGCTGGAAGGCGGACGCCGCCATTCAGGGCCTCGGCCGCACGCACCGAACCAACCAGGCGCAGCCGCCGCTGTTCCGGCCGATCTCGACCAATGTCAAGGCGGAGAAGCGCTTCCTTTCGACCATCGCCCGCCGCCTCGACACGCTGGGCGCGATCACGCGCGGCCAGCGCCAGACGGGCGGCCAGGGGCTGTTCCGCCCCGAGGACAATCTGGAAAGCCATTACGCCCGCGATGCGCTGCGCCAGCTCTACCTTCTGCTGGTGCGCGGCAAGGTCGAGGGTTGCTCGCTCGACCGCTTCGAGCGGGCCACCGGCCTAACGCTGATGGATTCGACGGGCATCAAGGACGAGCTGCCGCCGATCACGACGTTTCTCAATCGCATGCTCGCTCTCACGATCGAACTTCAGGGCATCCTCTTCACCGCCTTCGAGCAGCTCCTGACCGCCCGTATCGAGGGTGCGATCGCGTCTGGAACCTATGACGCCGGGCTGGAGACGCTGCGCGCCGAGAGTTTCGTCGTCGTCGATCGCCAGACGATCTACACGCATCCGCGCACCGGCGCGGAGACCAGCCTGCTCACGATCAACGAGCGCAGGCGCAACCGGCCGGTGACGCTCGACGCAGCTCTCGCCGAACTCGGCGATCCGCGCGCAAAACTACTCATCAACGAGCGCTCCGGCCGAGCCGCCGTCCAGATCCCCGCGAGCAGCGTCATGCTTGATGATGGCGAGGTCGAACGGCGCGTCCGCCTGATCCGCCCGACCGAGGCCCACAATATCCCGGTGCGCTTCATGGGCGAGACCCACTGGGTCGAAACCGACCGGAACACCTTCGCCTCAGCCTGGAGCGCCGAGATCGCCGAGGTGCCGGAGTTCACCGACGCGACGCTTCACATGGTCACCGGACTGCTTTTGCCGATCTGGAAACGGCTGCCGAACGATTCGACGCGCGTCTACCGGCTCCAGACAGACGAAGGCGAGCGCATCATCGGTCGCAGGGTCTCGCCGGCATGGGCGGCGACCGCCACCACGACCGGCTCGGCCACGATCACGTCGGACGACGCCTTCACGGCGCTGATGGACGGCCGGACGATCCTCGACCTCGCCGAGGGCCTTCAGCTTCGCCGCGTCCGCGTCATGGGCGCAAACCGCATCGAGCTGTTGGGCTTCGACGACACGATGCGCGAGCGCCTGACGGCCTACGGCCTGTTCCACGAGATCATTTCGTGGAAGCTGCGCATGTTCGTGCCGACCCACACGAATGGCCCGGTCGTGCTTGCCAAAGTGCTCGACCGCTTTCCGGTCGAACGCATCGGCGAACGGGAGGCCGCCTGATGTCCCGTCACGACGCCTCCGAACTGGCAATCCGCCTCGGCCATCACGCCGAAGCGGTTTGCCGCCAATACCTGTCATCCGGCCGGCGCGCCGGACGGTACTGGCAGGTCGGCGACGCCCGCAACAGCCCCGGACGCTCAATGTTCGTGCGCCTGACCGGGCCTGAAACCGGCAAGGGCGCAGCCGGCAAATGGACCGACGCATCGACGGGGGAACACGGCGATCTCCTCGATGTCATCCGTGAGGCGCTCGGCCTCATCGACTTCAAGGACGTGGCAGAGGAAGCGCGCCGGTTCCTCTCTCTCCCTCATCCCGAGTCGCAGATGACAAGAACGCCGACCGGCAGCATCTCCAGTGCGGCGCCGGCGGGATCACCTGAAGCGTCCCGGCGGCTCTTCGCCATGTCGGAACCAATCAGCGGCACCCTTGCGGAAATCTACCTCAACGGGCGGGCGATCACGTCCCTCTCCGGCGCCGCCGCGTTGCGCTACCATGGGCGGTGCTACTACAAACCGGACGCGCATTCGCCCACCGAGATCTGGCCGGCGATCGTCGCGTCGGTCACCGATCTCGACGGCAGGCAGACCGGCGCGCACCGCACCTGGCTTTCACCGGACGGTTCGGACAAGGCGCCCGTCGATTCACCGCGGCGGGCGATGGGCGATCTTCTCGGGCACGGTGTCCGCTTCGGCGTCGCCGGTGAGGTGCTGGCGGCCGGCGAAGGCATCGAGACCGTGCTGTCGCCCCGTCAGGTCTTGCCCCACATGCCGATGATGGCGGCGCTTTCGGCCGCACACCTCGCCGCCATCCTGTTCCCACTGAGCCTGCGCAGGCTCTATGTCCTCCGAGATCGCGACCCGGCAGGAGACGGCGCGCGAGACAGCCTGGTCGCCAGAGCAACGAGCCTCGGGATCGAGGCGATTTCCCTGTCGCCGAAGCTTGAGGACTTCAACGATGATCTGCGCTGGCGCGGCGTCGACGCCCTCCGGGCGACCCTGTTGGAGCAGGTTCATCCCGATGACGTCCGTCGTTTCGTGGAGGGCTGAGGCGATCGGCAGGGGACGTGGCGCGGTAAAGGCGTCTTCACCTGCCGTCTCCTCTCATCACCGCAAGCGACCTTTGCTGTCCGAGAGCCCGCAGCCACGGCCTTCTGAGAGGGCGATCGGCCCACAAACGGCCCGGCCGGGCAATGGCGCGGCGCCCGGCTATTTTCCGCCGGCGGCTGCGCCGCCTTTGCATCGCGAAGCAAAATAGCCGGGCTTGGCCATCGAGGCCCTCGCGAGAGACGAGGGCTGCCAGTCCGGTCCGCCTGTGGGCGTCGACGCCTGCGAAGGCCGCGATGGTCGCGGTCTCCAGACGAAGGACGCTCACGATGACGAACGAAGACGAAACCGCAGGCTACGAGCCGATCCACACCTCGTCCCCCACCGATCATGTCCTCAACGAACTCCAGCTCTACGGCTGGCGGCCGTATCAGGACGAACCCGATCCGAGGCCGCTTCCGGAGGGCAACGCCGTCGCCGCAGCCGTCGCCGATATCTTCGACGCCCTGATCGCCACGCTCGGCGACACGCGCCTCGAACCCGATCTCGAAGAACTGCTCTGGGGAGCCGTGAATCTCTTCCACCGCGCCACCGCTCGGGTGGAGCGCGAGCTGGACGACAACGAGCTTGCGCAGCGTCGCCTCCAGAAAGAACAGGACGGCAGCGAGGTGAAGTCGGTCGAGCTCGAACGCCTCACGGCAGAGGGCCAGACCATGATCGAACGGCGCAACAGCATGGAGCTCTTCCGCGATGTCTCCGCCGAGGCCTTCGAGCACCACACCGGCAGCGCCTGGCGGCCCCGCACCGGCTCGAAGGTCAGCCATCGCAACCTGACAGCCGCGATGATCGACTCCAGAGACTACCTTGCCGCGAAGCGCCGGGCTGAGAAGGAGGTGCTGCTGCCCGCCGGTCCGAAGGTCGCCGTCTCGGGCGGAACCAACTTCAACGACCACACCCTGATCTGGGCCAAACTCGATCAGGTCCATGCGAAGCACGCCGACATGGTGCTCATCCACGGTGGCGCGAAGACGGGCGCAGAGCGCATCGCCGCCCGCTGGGCAGAAAACCGCAAGGTGCCGCAGATCGCCTTCACGCCGGACTTCGAGAAGTATCCGGCGAAACAGGCTCCCTACAAGCGCAACGACGCTATGCTGGAGGTGCTGCCGGTCGGCGTCCTCGTCTTCGGCGGCGGCGGCATTCAGGGAAACCTCGCGGACAAGGCCCGCAAGCTCGGCATCCCGACCATGCAATTCGATGGCGGCGCGTAAGCGCCGCCTTTGCCGAGGTGCACCACTTCGTTCCTGAAGCTGTCGCCTTATTAACGACAGATCTGCTCGCCGACTATTGTGGCTCTTCGCAGCCAAGTGCGGATTGGTCCAGCGTTCAGGAATTGCCCGACGAAGCCAAGCTGTTAGCGCGATCTATAAGCGCGGAGGCTGTCGGCCACCAGACATCGAGATCGAGCAAATCCATATGCCGCCGGCCCCGTAACATTTTCAGGGAAATGCGCTCGCCAGCCAGTGGATATGCGTCCGATAGCGCTGCCTTGAACCGTGTCACACCATCCAAGGGAATATGATTATCAAATTCACACGAAATGAAGTTCAGCCATGGCCCCCTCGCATATCGGTCCAGATGCGTTAAAGGATTGAGCTGATCATAGAAGAACTGCGCGTATAGGTCCGCCTCACCGGACGCCAGCAGTTTCGCGGCGTCGACAACATCGTGCATTCCCGGCCTTTTCCAATCTGGCGTCGAGCCGACCGCAACGACAAAGGAAATCCGGGAATCGAGACCGGCAGCGGCGACCGCGATGTCCCCGCCGAGCGAGAGGCCGCTTACAAACACCGGCGCAGTTAGATTGAACTCTGCCAGCCCCCAATCGATCACCCGAGATACATCCAGTGTCGTTTGTCCGAGAATTGGCCACATATTCCGCCGGAAATTCCCGAACACGCGCGTCGTGAGCTGGTCTCGGCTTTCGCGGCCCCGTTCGCCTTGCTGCCATGTATCCATTCCGATCGCCGTAAAGCCCTTTTCGGCTAGATGGTCGAGAACCGGCCTTGTATCCTCTTTCTTTTGGCCAAAAGCAGGCAAATGAAGGAACAAGCCGCGAGCCACTCCCTGGGGCTGACTGCAAACAATCGGAACTCCATCAGGCGATATCATTTGCACGTTCCAAAAAGGGCTTTCGCTTGTCTTTCGCAAAGAAACATCAAAGCCCTCATACGTTCAACTGGTTCTGGCAAATGTAAGAACTTGACCATCGACGGTGTCGATGACTTTAATGAAGAACCCTTGCAGAACCGGCGCAGTAGCACAGTCAGAGACAGAGCCAAATCACCAGTAGCCTGTCTTGATCTTCAACCGTTCATCTGGAGGTTTCGATGTCGCTGATCCTGCTGGCTATCTCGCTGACGATAACGCTCTGCATCATCGCCTACAACTTTGCCATCTACGCCTTGCCCTTCATGGTCGGCCTCTCGGCCGCGCAGTACGCCTGGGGGGCCGGCGCCGGGGTCTTCCTGTCCGGTCTTGCCGCCATCGGCGCGGCCTTGTTGTCGATCGCGCTGGTGATCGGGGTTCTCGGCTTCGCCAGGAATCCGGCCCTGCGCCTGATCGCGCTGGCGATCTTCGCGATCCCGGCCACCATTGCGGGATACGCCCTCGTCCTTGGCCTCACAAAGAACGCGATTGACTCGACGATAGTGCTCAATCTGCTCGGCGGCGCGGGCGGTCTGTTCATCGGCATAGCCGCGATGGTCAACCTCAACGCCCTCGGCGTCTCGGTGTTTTCGCGCTGACCCGTCGACCGCGACCATCACTGCCACAAGAAAACCAGGGCGGCTTGCGCCGCCGGATGTCCGGCTTTCCCGCTCAGGTCAGGCATGGAGCGTCGACGCTGCGGCCCCGTGCCGCCGTTTCCCGTCAGCATCACCCGGTCGCTCGGGATCGCCCGACCATCGGCATGAGTCCCGGAGGCCGTGAACGTCTGTCGCCCCGCCGGTCAATCCCCTTCGCGCCGTGAAAGCGAGCCGCGATCACCTTCATTCCCACCCCCTCGCAATTCTGTCGGATCGCACCTTCCGCCATCGAAGCGGGTGCGTCGCCATTCCGTGCCATTCGGCCCGATAGCCTTGTTCGTCCTCGTCCCGGACAGCTTCCGCGAGCGAAGAGGCGGGTGGCCGGAAATGGAGGACCGAAGGCGCCGCTCTGAGCGGTGCAAGCTCATCGGGCCTGCCGTTTCGCTGCTGCCGGCAAGGACGATGGTTCGGCTGTGCGTCTCGGTTCGTATGCGTTCAGAGGCACCAATCCCTCCGACTGACTGATCCCCTAAGTCCGTTCGGTTTCCGGCCGCAACCCACGTGGCTCCGGACCGTGTTGCCGCGCAAGCGCGGCTGCCCGCCCCACTCCGGGCCTTATGGGCGAGCTGCCCGCAAGCAGGCAGTTGCAGGCGTCTCCCGCCGTCCTTGGCCGGGTCTCGTCGGAGGGATGGTCCCTCCGAGAAGCAACGGAGACCTACAATGCAGAACATCGTCATTCTCGCCGGCAACATCGGTCAGGACCCTGAAACCCGCTCCACCCAGGGCGGCACCCGGATCACCCACTTCACGCTGGCCACCTCGCGCCCCCGCTACTCGGAAGGCAAGGTTGTCCGGGATGAGAAGGGCTACCGGGTTCAGGACACCGAGTGGCACCGCATCACCGCCTTCAACGGCCTCGGCAAAACGATCCAGGAATATTGCGAGAAGGGTATGAAGGTTCTGGTTCGCGGCCGCATCCACTACACGAAGTGGAAGGACCAGGAAGGCAACGATCGCTACGGCAGCGAAATCATCGCCGAGACGGTCGACTTCCTGAGCCGGGCGCAGCAGAGCGAAACCGGAGCCGGCCAGCGCGATCTCGACGACGACATCCCGTTCTGAGCGGGAGGTCGGAAGGCCCGGCGGCACAAGCCGCCGGGTTTCTCATTTTCGCGACTTCCCGCACCCTTCCGCTGCGATGCCGCCGACAAGATTGCCGAACGGCCCCTCGCGCAAAAGAGCAATGAAGAGGTCTCACAATCGGCGTGGTCGCCTCAAGATTCGAATGCCGGACGGACGCCGAGATTTATGAAAAGCACGCCGCACCTACGCAACAGAATTTGTTACACGACGGTTGCTCCGACCCTTGTTCTCGATCTTGCTAACGCGAACAGTCCGAACCTCACCAGAGCAAGAGACATGTGTTCCTCCACATGGCTGGAGGGCGTCATGGCCGCCGCAGAATACGACGGCGAGGACGCTACCATTGTCGAGGAGCTGGATCCCTTCGCCCCGTGAGGGCGAAGGGGCGCGCCTTAGTCCCCGAAGTGGTCAGGCAACCGAATCAGTTTCCGTGCCACTTCAGGAAACGCAGCGTGGACCGTGGTTTGCGGCCCAAATTCGGCTAGCTTTTGCGCGAAGAGCGACTAAAATAGTCGTAGTTCTGGATTGCGTGCAGATCGGAGTGGGAGGTGATCATGTATGATCACCGCCCGACAGTCACGGGCCGCACGCGCGCTGCTGGGTTGGACGCAGGAGACGCTCGCTGACAAGGCCCGGGTATCGCTGACCGCGCTTAAACGCCTCGAGTCCGAGAACGGGCTCGAAGTGTTCGAATCGACTCGCGATGAAGTTCGCAGGGCGCTGGAAGCGGCCGGGGTTGTTCTCTTGTCAACGGACAAGGGAGAAGGGGTTCTGCTCCTCCACCACAGGCTCGACCGACCGAAATAACACTATGGAGCGCATATCGACGTTTCCGTGACATAAAGGCATTTTATCTTGTTTTGAGACATTCAATGAATCCGGCGCACGCGAGTACGGAAGCTTGATGGGACAGTCAATACTGGCATTTCTGGACGCACCACCGTCCAGCGACACACTCACAACTTACGACCGCGAGCATATGAAGCTCTACATGCGGCTGCTCGACGCCGAGCGGGACGGCGCCGACTGGCGCGAGGCCGTGCACATCCTGTTCGGCCTCGACCCGTATCGCGATCCCACCCGATGCCGCTCCATCCACAATGCCCATCTCGCCCGCGCACATTGGATGACCGAACACGGCTATCGCGAACTGGTTCGTGAAAGTCAGCAGAAGCCCTCTTCGTGATGCTCCGCAAGCATCACCTCTTGTTCTCTTCATGACTTCCAATTCTCAACCCGGACGTGAAATCCTGCATCCCCCAAGTAACAATAAACGTGGGAGGATCTCCATGACGCCTGACGCATCGACGTGGCGTTCGTCTGTTGAATACGAGCATCTGGATGTATTGACGCCATCCGATCTGGCCTGGGAATGGCTGCGTCGCAGCGATGCCTATGATGCCGACTTCGAAGCATCCGTGGCCGAACACGGAATCGCGACGTCCATGACGGCGCAGATTCAGCAACGATGGGGATTGCGATTTCCCTGTCGACCCTCGGACGCCACCCCCTGACGCTCCGATTTTCTGGCTCCCAAGGGAAGATACGAGCGTCGTCGTCCTGATCGAAGTACCACCCGATCTGCGGGACGACGACGGTGATCAGCCTGTCGAATCCTGGCGCCAGGAGCGGGCAACCGAAGATGGCCACGGTTCATTCCGTCTTTCTCTTTCCACCGGTGAACGTCTCCAGATCGCGGACAACATCGTCGAGGCCGGCATTGCATCTGTCGCCGCCATCCCACTCGGCATAGAGGGCTTCGATCGGATCGAAGCCGTCTATCGCCTCCTTTCGGCTCTGCACGGCCGGGCAATTCCCCCCGACACGCGGCTGACACGCCAGCAGCGCGTGCGGCAACGCCGAATGCTTCGCGCCTTTGACGGATACCGGGCCGGCGCGACGCAACAGGAAATCGCCGAGGTCATCTTCAGCATCGATCGTCTCGACCGCGACGAATGGCAGACGTCGGAGGTCCGTCACAAGATCAAGACGCTCCTGCGTGATGCCAAAGCCATGATCGCGGGCGGATATCGAAAACTCCTCCGTCATCGCCACCGACCCTAGCGCGGTCACGCCCTCTCAATGGTGGGCGAATTCGATACCCCCCAACTTCGCCCTGCAACTCGCCGGCTCTTCTCCGCCACCGTGGTCATTACCCGCCGCTGATCCGAAGCGGCCGTCCCAAACACCACGGAGGCCCGATCCATGCCACACGAACCCGTCGTTCTCCCGCCGCGCTACCTGCGAACCAAGGAAGCGGCCGAGTTCCTCAGCCTTTCGGCCCGGACGCTCGAAAAGCATCGGACCTACGGCACCGGCCCCGCCTATCGCAAGCTCGGCGGCCGCGTCGTCTACGCGATCGACGATCTCGAAACCTGGGCTGCCCGCGGCGCAGTGACGTCCACCTCCGATCCGCGCGGCTCGGTCCTGCCGGCCAAACGCCACGCGCATCAGCAGCCGGTCCACGCCGGCCGTTACGCACGCTGATCGCGGCCGGAATCGTTCATGGCGGCGCGGCGTCTATCCCTCTCGGAGCGCGGACAGCTCGACCTGTTCCGGGCGCTTCCCGGCGACTTCGCGCCACGAGACGCGCAGGATCTCATGGCCTATCCCTTCTTTTCCCTATCCAAGACCCATCGCGTCGCGCCGATCGACTTCGTCGCGGGTGGCGTGACGATCCGGGTCGAGGCTGTTCCCGATCACGGCATGGCGACCATATGGGACGCCGATATCCTGATCTGGGCGGCAAGCCAGATCGTGAATGCCCGAGATGCCGGACTCCGCACCTCGCGACTGATGGCCGCCACGCCCTACGAAATCCTCACCTATGTCGGTCGCGGCACATCGCTTCGCGACTACCAGCGCCTGAAAGCCGCGCTCGACCGGCTGCAATCGACCACGGTGTCGACCTCGATCCGGCAGCCGGCCGAGGGCCGCCGCCACCGCTTTTCTTGGATCAACGAGTGGCAGGAGCGGACCAACCACAACGGCCGGCCAGAAGGCATCGAGATGATCGTGCCGGACTGGTTCTACCGCGCCGTCCTCGACGATGCGCTCGTGCTCACCATCGACCGCGCCTATTTCGACCTCACGGGCGGCCTCGACCGCTGGCTCTACCGCCTGGTGCGCAAGCACGGCGGCCGCCAGCGCGATGGCTGGCGCTTCGACTTCCGCCACCTCCACCAGAAATCCGGAAGCCTGTCGCCGTTCAAGCGCTTCGCCTTCGAGCTGCGCGACATCATCCGGCGCCAGCCGCTGCCCGGCTACACGCTCTTCCTCGAGGCCGAAATCGGGGGCCGCACGCTGCTCGCTTTCGAGCCTCTCTCGGCCTGTGGACAGCCTGTGGACGGCCTCGTGCTATCGGGAACCCGGACTATCGTGCTATCGGGAACCCGAGGCTCGTGCTATCAGGAACCCAAACAGGGTTTAACCCACGGAAACTTCACACGAAATCGCGCCCTTAACTTAGAGTCTAACATAGACTCTAAGTTTGAAGAGCGCGCGCGCGATGTGGAAAACCTCATCCGCGAGACCGCCCGAAACCTCAGCGTCACCGCGAAGAAGACCAAAGCGGCCGCGCCGGGATCGGCGCCCAACGACGACAGCTCTTCGTCTTCCAGCGAAGCAAAAGCGCCTCGCCTTTCTCTCGACCGATCGGGGAAAAGCTGATGATCGTCGCCTTTCTCAATCAGAAGGGCGGCGTCGGCAAGACGACGCTGGCGCTGCACCTTGCCGGTGAGCTGGCGGGACGCGGCAAGCGTGTCACGCTGATCGACGCGGACCCGCAGGGCTCCGCGCTCGACTGGTCGCAGCAACGCTCACGCGAGGGCCTGCCGCGCCTGTTCGGCGTCGTCGGCTTGGCGCGTGACACGCTGCACCGCGAGGCGCCAGAACTCGCTCGTGACGTCGACCACATCGTCATAGATGGGCCGCCACGCGTTGCCGGGCTCGTGCGCTCCGCGCTGCTCGCCGCCGACCTCGTGGTGATCCCGGTGCAGCCATCGCCGCTCGATGGCTGGGCCTCGGCGGAGATGCTGGCGCTCTTGACGGAGGCGCGCATCTACCGGCCAGAGCTTGTCGCCCGCTTCGTGCTCAACCGCTGCGCCGCGCGCACCGTCATCGCCCGCGAGACAGCGGAAACGCTCGCCGATCACGATCCGCCGGTGCTCGCCAGCACCATCGGCCAGCGCGTCGTCTTCGCCGACGCCGCACAGACCGGGCGGCTTGCGTCGGACATCGACGCGCGATCGCCCGCCGCCCGTGAAATTGCGGCGCTCGTGACCGAGATCGAGCGGCTGCGCATCGGGAGGGCGACGTCATGATCGTCCTTACCGGCGACTGCCGCGAGCTCATGCCGTCGCATGGCCCGTTCGACATGATCCTCGCCGATCCGCCTTACGGTGACACCTCGCTCGCCTGGGATCGGCGCGTCGAGGGCTGGCTTCCGCTCGCGCGGGCCGCCCTCAAGCCGACCGGCTCTCTGTGGGTGTTCGGCTCGCTGCGCAGCTTCATGGTCACGGCGATCAGGTTCGTCGACGCAGGCTTTCGCATCGCACAGGAGATCGTCTGGGAGAAGCAGAACGGCTCCAGCTTCCATGCCGACCGCTTCAAGCGGGTGCACGAGCTGGCCGTTCAGTTCTATCCCGCCGAGACGCCTTGGCGCGACGTTTACAACGACGTCCAGACCACGCCGGACGCGACGGCCCGCACGGTCCGCCGCAAGCAGCGGCCACCCCATACCGGCCAGATCGACGGCGGTCACTATGTCAGCCATGATGGCGGACCGCGCCTGATGCGCTCGGTCATCTACGTGCGCAACGCCCATGGTCGCGCGATCCACCCGACCGAAAAGCCGTCGGCGCTCCTCGAAATCCTGATCCGCACAAGCTGCCCGGAAGGCAGCCTTGTTGGCGACTGGTTCGCAGGCTCGGGCGCGGCCGGGGAAGCCTGCCGGCTGTCAGGCCGGCGCTATCTCGGCTGCGAGATCGACGCCGCCATGGCCGAACGCGCCCGCGCGCGCATCGCCTCCGTGCTGCCGTTCCACGACGGAGGCGCGTCATGACGGTCCGCACGGAAAAGCGCGGCTTCGCGACGCGACCAGTCGATCCGGGCGGTTGGATCAAGGCCGGCGATGCACCGGCGACGCGTGACAACGCTGCCGCCATCTATTCCGCCCGGCTGACGATCGACATCACGCCGGCGATGCGTGGGCGCATCAAGGTCGCCGCCTTCCGCCGCGGAGTGACCGTCGCCGACATGCTGCGCGAGCTGCTGGCGCGTGAATTTCCCGAAACGTCTGGAGACCAATCATGACCGCCAATGCGACGTACCGCATGCGCGGCCGTCCGTTGCCGGACGGTCCTGCCGCATTCACCACGCTCGTCGAGCTCACCTGGATCGAGAAGCGCGTCGAAAGCTGGATCAGATTCGGGAACCAGAGCTACGAGCAGAAACTCGACCGCCAGCACAGGGTCGTCGGCTTCGCGCCGAATGCGGTCTTTTGCTTCGTTCGCTGGGCTGCGAACGAACACGGGACGATCATCTCGCGTGTCGATATTGTGCGGACTGTCGATCGCGGCGAGCCGTATCAGACGCTGCCTTTCGTGCGGCCCGGCGGCGAAATTCTCCTCAAGATCGAAGGCTGGCCGAAGGTCGAGAACGTGCTGCGTCACGTTGACGGCATCGACGCGCTCGGCATCGATCCGGCCGATGTCGATCCCGATCATTGGCGTCATGTCGCCCACTGGATGAACGCCGGCGAAGCGCCGCGTCCCTACACGTCCGATCGCCATCAGGCATGGCTCCGGCGCCGGGAGATCGTGCGATGACGCGGCTCGAATACCTTGCGGCGACCGCCTTCGGTGTCCTCGGCATTGCGCTCGCCAGTGCCACACCCTTGCCGTTGAAGCTCGTTTGGAACGCGACCGCGAGCGAGCCAGTAGGCTTCTACACCATCGATCCTGTTGGTCGTCTCGAGGTGCCCGACCTTGTCGTCGTCATGCCGCCCGAGCCCGTCGCCTCGTTCATCGTGGAGCGCGGCTACGTCGCTCGCGGCGTGCCGCTTCTGAAGCGGGTGCTGGGCCTCCCGGGACAACGCGTCTGCCGCTCCGGGCGTGCAATCAGCGTCGACGACGTTCCGCTTGGCGACGCGCTCGACCGCGACAGCAAAGGCCGCGACCTGCCGGTTTGGCAGGGTTGCCGCCGCATCGGCAGCGGAGAGCTGTTCCTCATGAACCACGAAGCCCCAGACAGCCTCGACGGCCGCTACTTCGGCCCGTTTCCCGCCACCGCGGTGATCGGTCGGGCGACACCGCTTTTCACCGACGACGACGGCGAGGGCCGCTTCGTCTGGCGCGCGCCGACGCGGTGACGGCGCGACCACTGCAATCCCGCCGCACAACAGGAGACCACGATCATGGCCAACATCGGACTTTTCACACGCACGGAATCCGGCTTCGAAGGGCGGTTCAGGGCGCTTGGCATCGACGAAGAAATCACCTTCGTCGCCGCCGAGCCTTCGGAGGCCAAGAACGCTCCAGCCTATCGCGTTCTGCTCGGCGACGAAGACGGGCTTCCGATCGGTGCGGCCTGGGCGGCCGTCGGCGATCGGGCCGGTGAATTCTTTTCCGTCGAGATCTACAGCCCGCTGTTCGGAGGCATGCTACGCGCGAACCTCTTCCGCGCCGGTGACGACGGCTCCGCCTGGGGCCTGCACACGAACCTCACTTCCAAAAAGCGGAAGGATGACTGAATGACGGCGGTCAAGCACCGCGCCAGCGTCGGCGGCTTGATCGCCGTCCGGCGCTCAGCGCTCCTCCTTCTTCTTTCCGGCCTGACCTTCACCGCGGCCGAAACGCCTGCTATTTTGGCGCAAGTTCCGTCCCCCGTCCGGGCCGCGTCCGCTCATCCGCACGCGGCTCATATCGCCGAGGCGTCGCGGCGGTTCGGCATTCCGTCGACATGGATCGTCGCCGTGATGCGCACCGAGAGCGCGGGCGACGTGCGCGCCGTCTCCTCGGCCGGCGCGATGGGACTGATGCAGGTTATGCCCGATACCTGGGCCGAACTTCGCCTCCGTTACCGCCTCGGCCGCAACCCATATAACTCACGCGACAACATCCTCGCGGGTACTGCGTACCTGCGCGAGATGTGGGATCGCTATGGCGACGTAGCCGCCATGCTCGCTGCCTACAATGCTGGCCCGGCGCGCTATGACGAGCATCGTTCGAAGGGCCGCCCGCTGCCCGCCGAAACGCGAGCCTACGTCACGTTTCTTGCCCCCGTTCTGCGCGGCGAGCGCCCTTCCAAGAGCGGTTCGGCGATTGCCCGACCGCTCGACTGGCGCGAGGCGGCGATCTTCGTCGGGCGGGATGACGGCGCCTCCGCTGGCAATCCCGCGTCTTCGGATCGCGCACTGACCGATACCCGCTCACCCGTCCAGGCGGCGCAGGAGACGCTGACCGCCGCGCAGCCAAAGGGGCTGTTCATCGCCCGCGCTGCCGCTGGAGACCGGCCATGAGCGGCCCTGCGGCAAATCGCGGCCCGTCGTGCTCTCGCGTGTCATTGAGAGCGCCAGGGGTGGAGGCAGGCGCAGCAACCGGACGATGGCAGGATAAAAGGGCGCACGGTGCGCGTCCGTCGGTCGGTTGTTTTTGTTTATGTTTTTGGTGCGTTCCGCACCGTGCAGCGCATTCGCGCACCGTGCGCCGCACGCCCATCTTACTGTTTTTGCGTGATGTTTCGCACCGCGCGGAGATGCGCCATGTCCGATGAACGCGAATTCCGCGTCCGTCCCGGGCGCATCCGATCCACCCGCGCGCAGCAGGCTCGTCCCTTTGTCGCGCAGGCGCTCGCCGCTGCGAAGAAGGCAGGCGGCGGCGTCTCACCGTCCGGCCGCGTCAACTCGGGCAATCGATCCCGCTTCGGCCGTGGCCAGCGCGCCAGCATCCAGGCCAATCGCCTCATCACGTCGCGCACGCGCGGCGCCGTCGTCAAGGCGCGTGTGGTCCGCCATACCGCTCGATCAGCGCCACTCGGAACGCATCTGGACTATCTGCGCCGCGACGGCGTGACCCGTGACGGCGAGAAGGCCCGATTGTTCGGCCCGGGAACGGAGGACGTAGACGGGCGCGCCTTCGCCGAGCGATCCGGGGACGACCGGCATCATTTCCGGTTCATCGTATCGCCGGATGACGCTCCTGAAATGTCCGACCTTCGATCCTTCACCCGCGATCTCGTCGGCCAGATGGAAAAGGATCTCGGCACGCGGCTCGACTGGGTGGCCGTCGATCACTGGAATACGCAGCATGCACATATCCATCTGATCGTGCGTGGCGTGCGCGATGACGGCCAGGACCTCGTGATCTCCCGCGACTACATCAAGGAGGGGATGCGTGACCGCGTGCGCGATCTCATCACGCACGAGCTGGGGCCGCGCACCGACCTCGATATCCGCCGCAGCCTCGAAAGCCAGATCACGGCGGAGCGGTGGACCCAGCTCGATCGGCAACTCGTCCGCGACGCCGGCAAGTCCGGCATCATCGATCTCGCCCCGCTCGCAGATCGCCAGCCTGACGAGTTTCACGCGCTGAAGGTCGGCCGCCTGCGCACGCTCGAAATCCTCGGCGTCGCCGGGCAGGTCGGCCACTCCCAATGGTTCATCAAGCCGGAAGCGGAAAACGTCCTGCGCGAACTCGGCGAGCGCGGCGACATCATCAAGCGCATGCACCGTGCGCTCACCGAGCGCGGCATCGAACGCGGATCGGCCAGTTACGTGCTGGCGGGCGAAAGCCTCGACGTGCCGGTCGTTGGCCGACTGGTCGAGCGCGGCCTTGACGACGAGCTCAAAGGCTCCGCCTACGCCGTCGTCGACGGCGTGGACGGCCGCACGCATCACATCCGGCTGCCGCACCTCGACGCAGCCGGCGACAGCCCGCCGGGATCGATTGTCGAGCTGCGCGCCTACGAGGATGCGCACGGCCAGCGCCGGGTGGCGCTCGCCGTTAGGTCCGATCTCGATCTCGGCGCCCAGGTGAACGCGACCGGAGCCACCTGGCTCGACCGGCAGGCCATCGCCCGTGAGCCGGTCGCGCTTTCCGAAGGCGGCTTCGGCTCGGAAGTCCGCCAGGCCATGGACGAACGCGCCGAGCATCTGATCGGTGAGGGGCTCGCCGATCGTCAGGGCGGACGCATCGTCTTCGCACGCCGCCTGCTCAACACGCTGCGCGAGCGGGAGGTCAATGCGCTCGGCGAAAAGCTCGCCGCCGAGACCGGGCTGCCGTTCGCTCAGGCCGGGACAGGCGAATATGTCGCCGGCTCCTATCGCCAGCGTTTTGCACTCGCCTCCGGCCGCTTCGCCATGATCGACGACGGCCTCGGCTTCCAGCTCGTGCCCTGGTCTCCCTCGCTCGAAAAGCAGATCGGCCGCCACGTCTCCGGCGTCTCGCGCGACGACGGCGGCGTCGACTGGGATTTCGGTCGGAAGCGCGGGCTCGGCCTCTAACCTCAGTCAGAAAGGATTATCGCCATGTCCGCCACCAAAATCCTTTGGGGACAGATCCTGATCGTGTTTGCGATCGTCCTCACCACCGTCTGGGGCGCGACGCAGTATGTCGCGTGGAGCCTCGGCTATCAGGCGCAGCTCGGCGAGCCGTGGTTCACGCTGTTCGGCGTGCCGGTCTACTTTCCGGCCGCCATCATGTGGTGGTGGTATTTCTACGACGCCTACGCCCCGAGCATATTCGCCGTCGGCGGCATGATCGCCGCGTCGGGTGGCTTCATTGCGATCGCCGTCGCCATCGGCATGTCGGTCTGGCGTGCGCGCGAGGCGAAGAATGTCGCCACCTACGGCTCGGCGCGCTGGGCGCAGGATCAGGAGATCCGAGACGCCGGCCTGCTCAGTCCGGACGGAGTCGTGCTCGGTCGATACGAGCGCGACTATCTGCGGCACGATGGCGCCGAGCATGTGCTGTGCTTTGCGCCGACCCGTTCGGGCAAGGGCGTCGGCCTCGTCGTGCCCTCGCTGCTCACCTGGCCCGGCTCGGCCATCGTTCACGACATCAAGGGGGAGAACTGGACGCTCACGGCCGGGTTCCGATCCCGGCACGGCAGGGTGCTGCTCTTCGATCCGACCAATCCGGAGTCATCGGCATATAACCCGCTGCTCGAGGTGAGACGCGGTGAATGGGAGGTTCGCGATGTCCAGAACATCGCCGACATCTTGGTCGATCCCGAGGGTAGCCTGGACAAGCGGAACCACTGGGAAAAAACCAGCCATTCGCTTCTGGTCGGCGCGATCCTGCACGTCCTCTATGCCGAGCCTGAAAAGACCCTCGCGGGCGTCGCCAACTTCCTGTCCGACCCAAAGCGGCCTGTCGAGTCGACGCTGAGGGCGATGATGAAGACCGCGCATCTCGGGGAAGCAGGTCCGCACCCCGTCGTCGCCAGCGCGGCGCGCGAGCTGCTGAACAAATCCGACAACGAGCGTTCAGGCGTGCTCTCGACGGCGATGTCCTTCCTCGGCCTCTATCGCGACCCGGTGGTCGCTACGGTGACGCGCCGCTGCGACTGGCGGATCAGAGACATCGTGGGCGGCGAGCGTCCCGCCACGCTCTACCTCGTCGTGCCGCCCTCCGACATCAATCGCACCAAGCCGCTGATCCGCTTGCTGCTCAACCAGATCGGGCGGCGCCTGACAGAGGACCTGCAGGCCAAGGCCGGGCGGCATCGTCTCTTGCTGATGCTCGACGAGTTTCCAGCCCTGGGCAGGCTCGACTTCTTCGAAAGCGCGCTGGCCTTCATGGCGGGCTACGGCCTCAAAGCGTTCCTGATCGCGCAGAGCCTCAACCAGATCGAAAAGGCCTATGGCCCGAACAACTCGATCCTCGACAATTGCCATGTCCGGGTCAGCTTCGCCACGAATGACGAACGCACCGCCAAGCGCGTCTCGGACGCGCTCGGCACAGCCACCGAAATGAAGGCCATGAAGAACTACGCCGGCCACCGTCTGTCGCCGTGGTTAGGCCATCTGATGGTGTCGCGCTCGGAGACCGCCCGTCAGTTGCTGACCCCGGGCGAAATCATGCAGCTTCCGCCGACCGACGAGATCGTGATGGTCGCAGGCATCCCGCCGATTCGGGCGAAGAAGGCGCGCTATTACGAGGACGCGCGCTTCAAGGAGCGGGTGCTGGCGCCGCCGGAGCCGAAACGACCTGACAGCACCGGCCCGGACGACTGGACCAGCCTGCCGATACCACCGCGCCCGGAAGAGATCGTGACGGCCACGGCCTCCTCGGAGGATGAGGACACCACAAGTTCCGAACGCCGGCTCCAACCCGAGCTGAGCCGCGTAAAGCCGGTTGAGAAGAAGACGCCCATCGAAAACGAATTCGAGATCGACCTTCCGGATGACGCCGAAGAGGAGGCCGTGCGGAACCGTCGCATGATCCGGCAGATGCAGGGCATCGCACGCCAGGTCTCTCTTGATCCCAACGACGGCATGGAGCTGTAGCCGCCATGACCGTTAGCCGAAAAAAGAGAAAGGCCACGATCTATCTCGACCCCGAGATCGAGAAAACGCTGGCGGATTTCGCAGCAAGGCGCGAGCAATCGCAGTCCATGATCGCCGAGGCCGCCATCGCATCCTTCCTTTCCCCGGACGACGCCGAACGGCGCGAGGCGATCGTTTCAAAACGCCTCGACCAGCTCGATCGTCGAATGACACGCCTCGAACGCGATGTCGGCATCGCAGTCGAGACGCTGGCGGTGTTCATCCGCTTCTGGATCACCACGACGCCGGCCCTCCCGGAGCCGGCGGCGCAGGCGGCGCGGGCGAAGTCCAGCGAGCGTTACGAAGCGTTCATCACGGCGCTGGGTCGACGTTTGGCGCAGGGGCCGAAACTACGGCAGGAACTCTCCGAGGATATCCTCGAATCGGGACCGTGATCTTCTCACGCGCGGCATCTGGTAGTGGCGCGGACAAGTTCAAGGATGTGGCGAGACCGCCGTTTTCCTGTATTTGCACGCTACGCTACTACTACGACCGAAACTTGTTGAAACGGCCTGATTCCGGGCTCTTTTAATCATCCCCGATCCGGGGATCATCTGTTGCGTCCCCACGAAACATGGGGACGAAATGGCATCCACTCACCAGAGACAGGAAGCGATCCAGCGCGGTGCACGCATGTTGCGCACCGCGCTTGGGCCCGCCATTGCGCGGTTTCTGGAAGAGCCGGCGGTGGTCGAGGTCATGCTGAACCCGGACGGCCGGATCTGGGTCGACCGGCTTTCTGAAGGGCTCGCCGACACCGGCGAGACGATGACGGCCGCTGACGGCGAACGCATCGTGCGGCTCGTCGCGCACCATGTCGGCGCCGAAGTGCATGCGCGCTCCCCGCGTGTCTCTGCTGAACTGCCCGAAACCGGCGAACGGTTCGAAGGCTTGCTGCCTCCCGTCGTTTCGTCGCCCGCTTTCGCCATCCGGAAGCCTGCCGTCGCTGTCTTCACCCTCGACGACTACGTAGCGGCGGGCGTCATGACCGCCGATCAGGCCACCGCCCTTCGACTGGCAGTCGATTCCCGCGCGAACATCCTCGTCGCGGGCGGCACATCGACGGGCAAGACAACACTCACGAACGCACTGCTGGCCGAAGTGGCGAAAGGCGCCGATCGCGTCGTCATCATCGAAGACACACGCGAGCTCCAATGCGCCGCGCCGAACCTCGTCTCGATGCGGACGAAGGACGGCGTGGCGACGCTCTCGGATCTCGTCCGCTCCTCGCTGCGCCTGCGACCCGATCGTATTCCGATCGGCGAGGTACGGGGCTCCGAAGCCCTCGACCTTCTCAAGGCGTGGGGCACCGGCCACCCCGGCGGCATCGGCACGATCCACGCCGGTTCCGGCATCGGCGCGCTGCGCCGCCTCGAGCAACTCATCCAGGAAGCCGTCGTCACCGTCCCGCGCGCGCTGATCGCTGAGACGATCGATCTCGTCGCCGTCCTCTCCGGTCGTGGTTCCGCCCGCCGGCTGGCCGAGCTCGCACGCGTCGAAGGGCTCGGTCCGGACGGCGATTACCGCATCACCACCGCAACCACCCCGAACGGAGAAGCTGAATGAATTCGCCCGCCATTCCGGATGTCACCAATCCGCCCGTCCTGTCCAGGATCCCCGCCCATCGAGAGCCGCCGCCCGGCTCGATCATGCGCGGCGCTTACAAGCGACTTTCTGCGTCGACGGCGCTCCTCACCATCATGACGCTGGCCACTATGCCGCCAGCCTATGCGTCCGGCTCATCGATGCCCTGGGAGCAACCCCTTCAGCAGATCCTCCAGTCGATCGAAGGGCCGGTCGCCAAGATCGTCGCGGTGATCATCATCATCGCGACGGGCCTTGCGCTCGCCTTTGGCGATACGAGCGGCGGCTTCCGTAGGCTGATTCAGATCGTCTTCGGCCTCTCGATCGCATTCGCCGCGTCGAGCTTCTTCCTGTCGTTCTTCTCCTTTGGCGGCGGAGCGCTCGTCTGATGGCGGTCGCGTTCGAACAATTGGACGAGGTGCCGGGTTACACGGTGCCGGTCCACCGCGCTCTGACCGAGCACATCCTGCTCGGCGGCGCCCCGCGATCGATCGCCATCATGAACGGCACGCTGGCCGGAGCGGTCGGCTTAGGCCTGCGGCTCTGGCTGGTCGGGATCGCCATCTGGGCAATCGGCCATTTCATCGCAGTCTGGGCCGCCCGCCGTGACCCGCTCTTTGTCGAGGTCGGCCGCAGACACCTGCGCATCCCGGCTTTCCTCGCGGTCTGAGGGAGGCGGTGCCGATGATGAACCTTGCCGAATATCGCCGCTCAGCGTCGCGTCTTGCGGACTATCTGCCCTGGGTCGCGCTCGTTGCTCCAGGCGTCGTGCTCAACAAGGACGGATCGTTCCAGCGCACCGCGAAGTTTCGCGGTCCCGATCTCGATTCCGCGGTCGCGGCCGAACTGGTCGCCGTCGCCAGCCGCATCAATAACGCCTTCCGTCGGCTGGGCTTGGGCTGGAGCATCTTCGTCGAAGCGCAGCGTCACGAAGCCGACACCTACCCGGACAGCAGCTTTCCCGATCCGGCTTCCGGCCTGGTCGATGCCGAGCGCAAGGCCGGCTTCGAGGAAGCGGGCGCCCATTTCGTCTCCAGCTACTTCCTGACGTTCCTGTTTCTTCCGCCCGCGGAGGAAGCCGCGCGCACCGAGTCGTGGCTGTACGAAGGACGCGACCGTTCGGGCATCGATCCGCATGAGATCCTCCGCGCCTTTACCGACCGCACCGACCGCGTGCTGGCGCTTCTCGACGGCTTCATGCCCTCCTGCCGCTGGCTCGATGACGGCGAGACGCTGACCTACCTGCATTCGACGATTTCGACGAAGCGTCACCGCGTCCGCGTCCCCGAAACCCCGGTCTACCTCGATGCGCTTCTGGCCGACCAGCCGCTGACCGGCGGGCTGGAACCGCGCCTTGGCGACCAGAACCTGCGCATTCTCACAATCATCGGGTTCCCGACGGCAACGACGCCCGGGTTGCTCGACGACCTCAACCGGCTGGCCTTTCCATATCGCTGGTCGACGCGCGCGATCCTGCTCGACAAGACCGACGCGACGAAACTCCTGACCAAGATCCGCCGGCAGTGGTTCGCCAAGCGCAAGAGCATTGCGGCGATCCTGAAAGAGGTGATGACGAACGAGCAGTCCGTGCTCGTGGACACCGACGCGGCGAACAAGGCGGCGGACGCCGATCTCGCGCTGCAGGAGCTCGGCGCGGACGTGGCCGGGCTGGCCTACGTCACGGCGACCATCACCGTCTGCGACGCCGACGCGCGCCTTGCCGACGAGAAACTGCGGCTGGTCGAGAAGGTCATTCAGGGTCGCGACTTCACGGCCATGATCGAGACTGTGAACGCCGTTGACGCATGGCTCGGCAGCTTGCCGGGCCATGCCTACGCCAATGTCCGCCAGCCGCCGATCTCGACACTCAATCTCGCCCACATGATCCCCCTGAGCGCCGTGTGGGCGGGGCCGGAACGGGACGAGCACTTCGATGCGCCCCCCTTGCTTTACGGCAAGACCGAAGGCTCGACCCCGTTCCGGTTGTCTCTGCATGTCGGCGACGTCGGCCATACCCTGGTGGTCGGCCCGACCGGCGCGGGCAAGTCCGTGCTGCTCGCCCTCATGGCGTTGCAGTTCCGCCGCTACGCGCGCAGCCAGGTTTTCGCGTTCGATTTCGGCGGGTCGATCCGGGCGGCCGCGCTCGCCATGGGCGGCGACTGGCATGATCTTGGTGGCGGCCTCACCGAAGGCTCCGATGTCTCGGTCTCCCTCCAGCCGCTCGCCCGCATTCACGACACCTACGAGCGCGCCTGGGCCGCCGACTGGATCGTCGCGATCCTGTCTCGCGAGGGCATCACGATTACACCCGAGGCGAAGGAGCACATCTGGACCGCTCTGACCTCGCTCGCATCCGCGCCGATCGAGGAGCGGACGATCACGGGCCTCAACGTCCTGCTCCAGTCGAACGACCTCAAGCAGGCGCTTCGTCCCTATTGCGTCGGCGGCCCCTATGGACGGCTGCTCGACGCGGAGACCGAACATCTTGGCTCGGCCGACGTGCAGGCGTTCGAGATCGAGGGCCTTGTGGGTACGGGCGCCGCGCCCGCCGTGCTCGCCTACCTGTTCCATCGCATCGGCGACCGGCTGGACGGCCGCCCGACCTTGCTCATCATCGACGAGGGATGGCTTGCCCTCGATGACGAGGGCTTCGCCGGCCAGCTCCGCGAATGGCTGAAGACACTCAGAAAGAAGAACGCCTCGGTCATCTTCGCTACGCAGTCGCTGTCCGATATCGACAATTCGGACATCGCGCCGGCGATCATCGAGAGCTGCCCGACTCGGCTGCTGTTGCCGAACGAACGCGCCATCGAACCGCAGATCACGGCGATCTACAGGCGGTTCGGCCTCAACGACCGCCAGATCGAGATCCTCGCGCGGGCGACCCCGAAGCGGGACTACTACTGCCAGTCGCGCCGCGGAAATCGCCTGTTCGAGCTCGGCCTTTCCGAACTCGGCCTCGCGCTTTGCGCCGCATCCTCGAAATCCGACCAGACGCTGATCGCCAACCTCGTCGCCGAACACGGCCGCGACGGCTTCCTCCCCGCATGGCTCGATGCCCGCGACGTCGGCTGGGTCATCGATCTTCTTCCCGGTTTTCAACCGCTTACCCCCCAGCCCGAAAAGGAGCTTCAGCCATGATCGTCCGTCGTCTTCGCAAATCCTCTGCCGTTCTCGCAGCGTCCATGCTGGCGGCTATGCCGCTCGCGATGTCGCCGCTTGCGATGTCGCCCGCCTATGCCTGGAGGATTGTCTACGACCCCACCAACTACGCGCAGAACGTCCTGACGGCCGCGCGTACGCTTGAGCAGATCAACCATCAGATCACCTCGCTTCAGAATGAAGCGACCATGCTTATCAACCAGGCGCGCAATCTCGCGAGCCTGCCGTTCTCCTCGCTCCAGACGCTTCAGCAGAATGTTCAGAAGACCCAGCAGCTCCTGAAGCAGGCGCAGAACATCGCCTTCGACGTGCAGAACATCGATCAGATGTTCCAGCAGCAATACGGCAGCGTCTCGATGTCGGCGAGCGATCAGCAGCTCGTCAGCGCCGCGCGCAGCCGCTGGCAGAACACCGTCGGAAGCCTGCAGGATGCGATGCGCGTCCAGGCCGGCGTCGTCGGCAACATCGACAGCAACCGCACGCAGATGAGCGAACTGGTGAACCAGAGCCAGGGCGCGACCGGCGCGCTTCAGGCGACACAGGCCGGCAACCAGCTCCTCGCCCTCCAGTCGCAGCAACTCTCGGATCTCGTCGCGCTGCTCGCAGCCAACGGCCGTTCGGGCGCGCTGACGGAGGCCGAGCGCACCGCGGCCGCCGAGCAGGGGCGTGAGCAGCGCCGCCGCTTCCTGACGCCCGGTTCCGGCTATCAGGCCGGCAGCGCGCGGATGTTCAACGGCAATTGAGGGCCAGAAAGGAGCACCGTCATGGACAGCAAGATGCTGGCCCGGCTGGCCGCTGTCGTCTTCGTCGCCATCGCCATCACGGCGGCGGTCGTCGAGATGACCCACAAGGACGAGGCGCCGGCGGGACTGTCGGCGCCTATCGTCGAGCCCGCGCGCGATCCGCTGCGCGAGGGCCAGCGCCGGTGCCAGCAGCTTGGGGCAACGGCCGCGAGCGACAGCGAATGCCTGCGCGTCTGGGCCGAGACACGTGATCGCTTCCTAGGCCGTCCGGCTGCGCCTGTATCGCCGTCGTCAGACGACAGGCGGTGATCCATGGGCGGCTCAGGGGTAATCGACAGCTTTCTTGGGACATTCACTCAATACATCGACAGCGGCTTCGGCCTGCTCAGCGGCGAGGTGACCTTCATCGCGACCACGCTGATCGTCATCGATGTCACACTCGCGGCGCTGTTCTGGAGCTGGGGCGCCGATGACGACATCATCGCACGTCTCGTCAAGAAGACGCTGTTCGTCGGTGTGTTCGCCTATCTGATCTCCAACTGGAACAACCTCGCCAAGATCGTCTTCGACAGCTTTTCCGGCCTCGGTATGAAGGCCTCGGGCACGGGCTTTACCGCGCAGGATCTCCTTCGCCCCGGCAAGGTCGCGCAGACTGGCCTCGACGCGGCCCGGCCATTACTCGAATCCATCTCTGACCTGATGGGCTGGATCGCGTTCTTCGAGAATTTCATCCAGATCGCCTGCCTGCTTTTCGCCTGGGCGCTCGTCATCCTCGCCTTCTTCATCCTGTCCGTGCAGCTCTTCGTGACGCTGATCGAGTTCAAATTATCCACCTTGGCCGGCTTTGTTCTGATCCCGTTCGGCTTGTTTGGAAAAACCGCCTTCATGGCCGAGCGCGTGCTCGGCAACGTGATCTCCAGCGGCATCAAGGTCCTCGTCCTCGCCGTCATCGTCGGCATTGGTTCGACGCTCTTCAGCCAGTTCACCCAAGGGTTCGGTGGCCAGACCCCAAGCATTGACGACGCAATGGCGGTCGTGCTCGCCGCGCTCTCGCTCGTTGGCCTCGGTATCTTTGGACCCGGTATCGCGTCCGGCCTCGTCAGCGGCGGTCCGCAGCTTGGCGCAGGCGCCGCGGTCGGCACGGGTCTCGCCGTGGGCGGCGCTGCGCTCGCCGCTGGCGGCGGTGCGATGCTCGCCGCAAAGGGAGGAGCAGCCCTCCTTTCCGGCGGGGCTGCGGTCGCCCGTGGCGGAGCAGCGGCCGCTGGGGCGGCATCGTCAGCCTATACGCTCGGTTCCATGGGGCAATCCGGTGCGTCGGGCGTGGCATCCGGCGTCGGCGGTGTCGCACGCGCGGCCGGTTCAGGCGCCACATCACCCTTGCGTCGCGCCGCCTCGCGCGCGTCCGAGAGCATGAAATCCAGTTTTTCCGACGGCGCCCGCGCCGGGCTCAGTGCCACCGGCGGCACGTCCACGATGGGCTCGGTCGGCGGCGAGGCAGAGCCTTCTCCCGTCGCGCCCGCGACGACAACCGACCAGCCCCCCGCATGGGCTCAGCGCATGAAGCGCGGCCGCCATGTCTCCCACGGCGTCAGTGCCGCCGCACACGCCGTTCGCTCGGGCGACGGTCATGGGTCCGGTGCCTCCGTCAATCTCTCTGAAAGTGACCGTTCATGAATCTCTTCAAAAGGCCAGCCGTTCACTACGGCAAGACACCGCAACCGGAAACGCCTTACCAGAAGGCCGCGCAAGTCTGGGACGAGCGAATCGGCTCGGCCCGCGTCCAGGCGAGGAACTGGCGCACCATGGCTTTCGGCTCGCTGATCCTGTCGGCCGGCTTCGCCGTCGCACTGGTCTATCAGTCGGCGCGAGGAACCGTCGTCCCATGGGTCGTTCAGGTCGACAATCTGGGGCAGGCGCAGGCGATCGCGCCCGCCACCGCCGATTTCCGGCCGACCGATCCACAAGTTGCCTGGCACCTCGCGCGCTTTATCGAACAGACGCGGAGCATTCCGGCCGACCCGATCATCGTCCGGCAGAACTGGCTTCGAGCATACGAATGGACGACGGATCGCGGCGCGGCGGCACTCAATGACTACGCCCGCGCCAACGACCCATTCACAAAGGTCGGCAAGCAGCAGATCGCCGTCGAGGTCTCCAGCGTCATACGCGCATCGCCCGACAGCTTCCGTGTCGCCTGGACAGAGCGGCATTTCGAGAACGGCCAGCTCTCCACGACCCAGCGATGGACAGCGATCCTGACCATCGTGATCCAGCCACCGCGCGACGCCGAGCGGATCAAGGTCAATCCGCTGGGGATCTACGTCAACGCCATCAACTGGTCGCGGGAGATGGGCCAATGAAGCCGGCTTTCCGCAACTGCGCCATTCCGGCTTTCCGTAAATCCGTGCTTCCGGCTCTGCTTCTTTCCGCCACTACGTTGGCCGGCTGTGCGACGCCACAGAAGCCGCCGGAGATCAGCTACGATCGCGATGTGCCGGCGTTGCCGGCCGTGCCCGTGGCTGTGACCGACGACCGGCCGCGCCCGATTCATATCCCTCCGGGCTGGACACCGGCGAAAGGCGGCACGGCCGCCACCACGCCGACGGCCCGCGTCGAGAACGCCAACGCCGCAGCGCGGGTGCAGCCGCGCCGGGAGGGCTATTTCAACGCCCTCCAGGTCTACCCATGGTCCGAAGGCGCGCTCTATCAGGTCTATGCCGCTCCCGGGCAGATCACGAACATCGCGCTGGAGCCCGGCGAGAGCCTGACCGGGGCCGGCCCGATCGCCGCCGGGGATACCGCACGCTGGATCATCGGCGACACCGAAAGCGGCGCCGGCACGACCCGGCGTGTCCACATCCTCGTGAAACCCAGTCGCGTGGACATATCGACGAACCTCGTGGTGACGACCGACCGCCGCGTCTACATGATCGAGCTGCGCTCAGGCGCCAAACCCTACATGCCTTCGGTGGCATGGTCATACCCGCAGCCACGAGGCGGACAGGGCCAGACCGTTCCGGCGACGCCGGTCATCCCAGCCGTCGCCTCCCGCAACTACCGCTACGGCCTGAGGGGTGGCAACCCGCCCTGGAGGCCCGTTTCCGTCTATGACGACGGACGTCGCGTTTACATCGAGTTCCCTCGCGGCATCGTCCAGGGCGAGATGCCGCCGATCTTCGTGATCGGACCGGAGGGGGAGGCCCAGATCGTTAACACCCGCGTCCACCGACACATTCTGATCGTTGATCGCCTGTTCGGCGCGGCCGAACTGCGCCTCGGAAGTGGCGATCGGCAGCAAACGGTAAGGATTGTCCGTACCGACGGGAGGCCCGCATCATGAGCGAGGAAAACAGCAATACGAGCGCTCCGATGCGCCTGCGAGCCGAACCGCCGCGCGTCACCCGACTGTCGCGCAAGGTGCTCGCGAGCGTCACGGCCGTCGCTCTGGTCGGGATAGGCGGCGCGCTGATTTACGCACTTCAGACCCGGAATGCCGGCCGCGACGCAGAGGAGCTTTACTCGACCGCCAACCGCCAGACCGCGGATGGTCTCGCCGGATTGCCGCGAGACTACACCGGCCCCGTTCTCGGCCCGCCCTTACCGGGCGATCTCGGACGACCTATTCTCGACGCGCAGACTCGCGGCCAGCCCGTCATACCTCCGACGATCACGACGCCGACTGTCGACGAAGCCGAACAACGCCGCATTGCGGAGGAAGAGGCCGCGCGCACGTCGCGCGTCTTCTTCCAGACCCAGCCGGGCACGATCCCGGCAGCGCCGGGAGGTTTAACCACACCGGGCACTCCCGGTGTCGATCTCGCCGCCTTGGCGGGTCAAGCAGGTCAGCAAACCGCCCAGGATCGACAGAACGCCTTCCTCAATGGGCCGGTCGACCGTCGCACAACCTCGTCGGATCGCGTAATGGCTCCCGCTTCGCCCTTTGTGCTCCAGGCCGGCGCGGTTATCCCGGCAGCTCTCATCACGGGCATAAGGTCTGATCTTCCCGGCCAAATCACCGCGCAGGTGACCGAAAACATCTACGACAGCCCGACCGGCCGCAGTCTCCTCGTCCCGCAGGGAACGAGGATCATCGGCCAGTACGATAACAATGTGCAGTTCGGCCAGAGACGGGTCCTGCTGGTCTGGAGCCGCCTGATCTTTCCGAACGGCCGATCTATGGTCCTCGAACGCCAGCCGGGCGCCGACACGCAGGGCTATGCCGGGCTTGAGGATGGCGTCGATTATCACTGGTGGGATCTCATGAAGGCGGCCGGGCTGTCCACGCTACTCGGCATCGGAACCGAACTTGCGACCGACGACGAGGACCGCCTGATCCGAGCCATCCGAGACGGGGCGCAGGACACCATCAATCAGGCCGGACAGCAGATCGTCCAGCGTCAGTTGCAGGTCGCACCGACACTGACCATCCGGCCCGGCTTCCCGGTCAGGGTCATCGTTACCCGCGATCTTGTGCTCGAACCCTACAGGAGTTGAACATGACAAAGCTCAAACTCGGTCCCCTGGCCGACGACAAGCCGGTGAAGGTGGCCATAGAGCTTCCTGCGCAGCTTCACCGCGACCTCACTGCCTATGCCGAGATCCTCTCTCGTGTGTCTGGCCAATCCGTCTCAGATCCAGCAAAGCTGATCGTTCCTATGCTGGAACGCTTCATCGCGACGGATCGCGCCTTCGCAAAGCTCCGGCGTCATATTACTTAGATCGGAAGGTATCCAACAATCGATAAGCATGGGACAAACGATCGTGACATTTTTCTGGCCATGCTGAGGAGGCGTCGTAGAGCTGGATTATCATTCCTCCTGGACCACACCGCGCTGAACGGAAGGATGTCGTCGAGGATTGGACGATAGGTGATACCGGGCATCTGAGCGGCAACCATCGCTTCGCTGACGATCGTCAATCCCTGCCCGATCGCCACAAGAGACAAGAGATTGTCTCGACCTACATATTGCGCCTGAATATCTGGATGATAGCCAAGAGTTGCCAACCGCCGTACCAGATGATCCCGTATCTCTGGGCCGGGAGCCGCATCGCTTACTACAAACGATTCGAATACCAAGTCAGGCCATTCCAAAATCTCTCGTCCTGAAAGGTTATGTCCCACCGGCAAGACTGCAAAAACGCGCTCCGACCAGAAATGAGTGGTCCCGCACTCAGGCCAATCCTGGGTGCCCGTAAGAAAAGCAACGTCCATATCGAACTTGCGGATAGCGGTAACGTGTTGGTTAGGGTGGCCTTCGACGAACTCTATTTTAACTTTGGCGTGGCTCTTGTCGTAGGCACTGAACAGTTCGGCCAGAAATCCCGATGCGATCGACGAGAATATTCCTATCCTCAGACGCCCATTCTCCACGCGCCCGATATTACCTAAATCCTCGATGCTCTGCTGAATGAATCGAAGCACTCTGCGTGCTTGAGGCAGAAATCGCTCTCCCGCGAACGTGAGGGTGACGCCAAAATTATGACGGTGAAATAGTGACGTCCCTATATGATCTTCCAGATCACGGACGCACCTGCTCATTGTTGATTCCTGTATTTTTAGCGCTTTACTCGCCTTTCGAAAACTTCCTTGCTCCGCTGACGCAATGAAGTAACGCAAATGACGAATTTCAATGATCCAAGATGCATGAGATTTTTTGATCTTATTGGCCATGTATCCTATATTCTATTTAATTGTAGTGGCGATGTGTTATTTGACGTTATTACGAGCGATTCGTGATATTATGGCATTCTAATGTAGTCGCCTGGGGCGTCTGCAAGCGGCGTAATGACCGTGCTGGCATTCAAGTGTCGCGCGGATGCGTCTCGCGCTTGAGACCTCTCGGCCATCCAATCCGCCCATTCCGGCCACCACGATCCTGGCTTGACGGGCGTTTTCTCCACCCAATCGTCGGGAGAGACATAGGTGTCGCCGCGCGCTCGCCTACTGATCTGATACTGGCGCCGCGTGCGGCCCGGCTCACTGACGATTCCTGCATTGTGACCTCCATTCGTCAGAGCGAAGGTGACCTCCGTCGGTGTAAGAAGATGCAGTTTGTAGACAGAGCGCCAAGGCGCAACGTGGTCGGTGATTGTGCCGACACAGAATATGGGGAGACTGATATCTCCAAGGGAAATCGGCCGCCCTCCGACCTGATAGCGACCGGATGCCAAGTCATTTTGAAGATAGAGCCGGCGCAGATACTGTGAGTGCATCATGGCGGGAAGGCGGGTTCCATCGGCGTTCCAAGCCATCAAGTCGTTCATCGGCCTGCGTTCACCTAGGAAATACTCATTGACGATACGCGACCAGAATAGGTCGTATGAGCGAAGCAACTGGAAGGCGGCTGTCATCTGCTCGGCGTGCAGGTAGCCCACCTCGGCCATCTGCGCTTCGAGAAGGGCGATCTGGCTTTCGTCGATAAGAAGACCGAGTTCGCCCGGTTCACTAAAGTCGGTCTGGGCCGCGAGCAGGCTTACGGAGGCCAGCCTGTCGTCAAGGTCGCGGGCCATGGCGGCTGCGGCGATGGAAAGGAGCGTTCCGCCGAGGCAATAGCCGGCCGCATGCACTCTCGCTCCGGCCGCAATTGTGTTGACGGTCGAGAGAGCGGCGTGGAAACCAAGGTCGAGATACTCGGCCATGCCCATGTCACGGTCTCCGGCATCCGGGTTCTTCCAGGAGATGCAGAAGACGGTGAATCCCTGATCGACAAGGTAGCGGATCAGGGAATTGCGGGGCGACAGATCAAGAATGTAGTACTTCATAATCCACGCTGGAACGATGAGGATAGGTTCCGGATGGACCATTTCCGTTGTCGGCTCGTACTGGATCAGCTCGATTAGCCGGTTCCTGAACACGACCTTGCCCGGCGTTGCGGCTACGTCCTTGCCGACGACAAAATTCTCCGTTCCTGCCGGGGGCTGATTGGCCATTCGCCGTGCGATGTCGTCGAATAGGTTGGACAAGCCGCGCGCCAGATTGGCTCCGTTCTCATCGAGGCTTTTCCTGATGACGACCGGATTGAGCGGCGCGAGATTGCTGGGAGAGAACATCTCCATCCATTGCTGCACACCGAAGGCGACGAGGCGCTGATGATGCGGGTCCACGCCCCAGACGTCGCGCGTGGCTTCCTCCCACCAGCGGCGCTGCATCTCGAACGACTGGCCGAACAGATTGAAGGGCCATTGGCCCCATGAGGGATCGGCAAAGCGTCGGTCTGACAATTGTGGCACGGCACCAGCACTCGGACCATCGTTGCCTTGGGAAAGACCTGCCGTGATGATCGTCTGGATTCGCTCCAGTTGATCGAGCGCCAATCGCGAGAGTTCGGCGCGCTTGCCCGGACTTGTCGCGAGATGGCTTGCCCAGTCCATCCACGCGAGCAAGGGCGATTCCGGCGAAATCGAAGACCATGCACGCGACCATGCTGCGTGCGCTTCTTCGTCCACTTCCCTGCTCGACTTTTCTTCTTTTTCCGATTCCATGCCAATCACTTCCACTGGCGCCGCGGCTATCAGCGGGGCCTTGTAACCATCTTGGTTCATGGCCAGAGTTAAGGCCGGCCCAGATATCAGGTCACGTTTTCCGGGGGCGTCCACGCTTCGAAGGGTATTTCGCCTCCGATGTGGCGGTGGTCGGCGCGCGCGTCATCGGGGCGGAAGGTGCGGCAGGTTCCGAACCCGTTGCCGACGCTGGTTCCGTTGCAACCGCCTTTGCCTGCCGGGCTTTCTCCGCGGCATACACAAACATTTGCGTCACGCGCTTAAGGGCCGCATCGCCCGCAATCGCGAGCGTTTCGCCACCAGCATATGCCAGTTCCGAAATAACCATCGAAACCCTGTCGATTTCGTCGGCGTCTGCCCCATCGAGCAGGGCAGGAAGCGCCTCGACCGCCGCATTGCCCTTATAGGCAAGCAACAGCGCCTGCTCGCGCACGAGAAACCGGAAGGATCCGGCATCGTAACCGGTAACCACATCCTTCTCCCGGAAGCGAGCAGCGTGGTGATAGTGGCGCTCGTCAATCCCGCCGCGCCTATCAAGCACGTAGAACAGGGCGCGTAGCGCTGCTTCTGGCAACCCGCCTTCATTGAGCCGAGCATCCAGGCGGGCAATCGTCCGACCGACCATCTCGTGGTGCTCCGGCGTGTCCCCCGGATGAGGGCGGGCCGGCTGATCATCGTCGAGCGTCTGACCGGCGAGAGCCTTGAGCCCAGGCGAGCCGTAAAGGACACCGAACCACATCGCGTAGATCTGGTCTCGGTGGTCGCGATATCGATCCAGAAAATGCTCGACCGCACGCGACACATCCTGTTCCATGACAAGAAACGGATTGTCGGACGGTGCCAACTGACGGTTCTGGCGAACCTCGGATGCGAGCTCGCTGACCGTGCTTGCCAATGGATGGTCACTCGACCACAGTTCGAACGATGCCCGTAGTGGATGAAGCGCCTGCATCCATCGGGCGGAATAGGATGTCGAAAACGCCCGTATCCAAGGTTGCAGCGTATTGCGGTACAAAGCGACGTTGATGTCGGAGACCCGTGCTGCCGCGGCGAAGCGGCGGTCCGATTCGGGATCCGGGCGGACGATATCGCGAACCTCCTCGACGCTGCTGCGCCTGATCGACATCAGGTAGGGATCCGCGAAGTTGCGAGCGCCTTCGGGTGTCGTGTCCACGCTCGCCCGAAAGATGCCAGCCGGAAAAAGGTCGATCTGATCAATCATGCTCGCGAACTTGCGGTGCTCCTTCTGGCCGACGCTACTCGATACGAAAATTCCGAGATGTCCGATGCTGTCATGCGTAGTGTAGAGGATGGTCTGGTCGTGGCTGAGCACCTCTTCGTCGCTTCGATAAAGGTCGGTGATCCAGCCTAGCGCCTGCGGTGGCGGGGTGATGTTGTCGCCATAGGAGCAGAAGACGACGATCGGCGAGCGGATGTTGCGAAGGTCGATGCGCAATCCGTCGGAGGTCATGAGCTGCGCGGTGGAGAGCTTGTTGCCAACAAACAGGTTGTCGACGATGTATTGCATCTCGACATCGTTCAGGAAGACGTAGCCGCCCCAGTATTTCTCGAAGTCGATATAGCGTTCTGCTTCAGTATCGGCCTTGGCGTAGACGTTATATTGCTTCGACCACAGAGTGTTGGCAGGATCAAGGTTTTCGAAGTTCTCTACGAGCCACGCCCCATCGAAACGACCGGCGCCGATATCGCTCGTCAGCGCGGTGAGCCAGCTCCCGCCGAGCAGGCCGCCGGCATAGCGCATCGGATTGTCGCCCGCCCAGTAGGACAACGGCGTGCCGGCCACGATCAACGGCCCGAACAGCTCCGGCCAGACCGCCGCCGCCATCAGCAATTGCCAGCCCGCCTGGCAATTTCCGATCACCGCCGGCTTGCCCTCGCTTCCGGGATGCAACCCGGCGACCCGCTCGACGAAGGCCGCGAAGGTGCGCATGACATCCTCGATGGTCTGACCGGGAACTGGATCGGGCAGGAAGCCCACGAAGTAGCACGGATGACCTGCCTTGATCGCGGCGCCGATCTCGCTGTCGGGCTTAAAACCGCCGATGCCGGGCCCATGTCCAGCGCGGGGGTCGATGACGACGAACGGGCGCCGCGTCTCGTCGGCCGCCTGGCCGGCGGGCGGTATGATCCGCACGAGCGCATAGTTTGTCGGTCGCGGCAGGTCCGCCCCCGACATGACGAATTCGAAGGGGAAGTTGAGGACGCCGGGACTGCCTTCGCGCAGCTTGTCGCGATACTGGTCGCCCACCTGTCTCTCAATATCCGCATACAGGATCGCGCGCTGCCATGCATCGATCCCATAGGCATAGGCCGCTTGCAGCAGCGCCAAAGGACCGCCATGCAAATTCGACCATTGCGTTTTTGAGGTTGTCGGCTCGGACATGGGTTCCCTCCGATGCATCGCCATTTGACAAGGACAGGACGAAGGCTCGCGCCTTAGCCTGACGGTTCAGTTCGCCTCCAGCGCCAGAGCCACGCCCTGTCCGCCCCCGATGCACAGCGTCGCCAGACCTTTCCGCGCGCCACGTCGCTGCATCTCATGAATGAGCGTCACAAGGATGCGCGCGCCCGAGGCGCCGATGGGATGCCCGAGCGCGATCGAGCCGCCGTTGACGTTGACCTTCGAAGTATCCCAGCCGAGCTCCTTGTTCACAGCCAGCGCCTGCGCCGCGAAAGCCTCGTTGGCCTCGATGAGATCGAGATCGTCGATGGTCCAGCCGGCCCGCTTGAGCGTGCGCTGCGTGGCGCTGACCGGGCCGATACCCATGATGGCGGGATCGACGCCGGCGCTGGAATATCCTCTGATCCAACCCAGCACGGGCAGCCCGAGGGTCTTCGCCTTGGCGGCGCTTGCGAGAACGAGCAGGGCGGCGCCATCGTTGATCGTCGAGGCATTACCGGCGGTGACCGTGCCGTCCTTCTTGAAGGCCGGCTTGAGTTTCGCAAGCCCTTCGGCTGTCGTGTCCGCGCGTGGCTGCTCATCGGTGTCGAATACCACCGGATCCCCTTTGCGCTGCGGAATTTTAATCGGGAAGATTTCATTCTTGAAGTGGCCAGTCGCGATCGCTTCGGTGGCCTTGCCCTGTGATGCGGCAGCGAAGGCATCCTGGTCTTCACGGGTAATCGAATAGCGTTCCGCGAGGTTCTCGGCCGTGATGCCCATATGATAGTCGTTAAAGGCGTCCCAGAGACCATCGCGGATCAGGCTGTCCTCGACCTGTGCGTGGCCGAGCCGAAGCCCCGTGCGTGCCTTGGGCAGCAAATAGGGAGCAAGCGACATGTTCTCTTGGCCGCCGGCCAGGACAAGATTAGCGTCTCCGGCGCGGATCGACTGAGCCGCGAGATGGACCGCCTTGAGGCCGGAACCGCAGACCTTGTTCAGGGTGAGCGCTGGCACGGCATGGGGGAGGCCAGCGCTGACGGTCGCCTGACGCGCAGGATTCTGCCCGCTTCCGGCCGAGACGACCTGTCCGAGAATGACCTCATCGATTTCTTCCGAGGCAATTCCGGTCTGCTCGAGAACGCTGCGGATCAGTGCGGCACCCAGATCCGAAGCCGGAAGGATGGAAAGGCTGCCCTGAAAGGCACCAATGGCCGTTCGTGTAGCTGCCAAAACGGCGACATCTTTGCTCATTTTCAACTCAACTCCTTGAAAGTCGGCGGTGTACACGGGACGACGCGAGACCTATGCCCCGTGGGTGCCGGCGCGGCGTCAGTACATGTGCTGACCGCCGTTCATTGAAAGATTGCTGCCGGTCATGTAGGCTGCCGTGTCACTGGCGACGAAGGCGACGAGCGCCGCGATTTCGTCGGGTTCACCGAGGCGCCCGACCGGGATGGCGCCGACGATCTTGGCGAGCACATCCTCGGGGACCGCTGTCACCATCTTGGTGGCGAGATAGCCGGGCGAGACCGTGTTGACGGTAATTCCCTTCCTGGCAACTTCCTGAGCCAACGCCTTGGTGAAGCCATGCATACCTGCCTTCGCGGCAGAGTAGTTAGTTTGCCCGAACTGGCCTTTGCTCCCGTTGATCGACGAGATATTGATGATCCGCCCCCAGCCGCGTTCGAGCATACCGTCGATGAGCGGCTTGGTAACATTGAACACGGAGTCGAGATTGACCCGCAGGACCGCGTCCCAGTTTTCCTTCTCGAGCTTGCGGAACGTGGCGTCGCGGGTGATGCCCGCGTTGTTGACGAGAATGTCGACCTGATGGCCGTCGGCGCTGATGCGCTCGGCCATGCGCAGGCATGACTTGAAATCGGCGACATTCACGTCGTAGGAAATGAAACTGTAGCCTTTGGCTTTCTCGGCGGAGAGCCATTCGCGTGCGGAATCCTCGGCGCGTGCATGGGTCACGAGCACCTTGTGGCCTGCGTCGTGTAGAGCCCGGGCGATTGCCTCGCCCAGGCCTCCCATGCCGCCGGTCACCAAAGCAGTCCTTGGTTCAGTCGACATCGTTCACGCGCCACCGGATTTGTCAGAAGTCTTCACGCCCGGAACAGGCCAGAGGTTGGCCCACTGCTTGAAGATGTCCCGCATCGGTTGCGCCGAACCCACGCCGCCCACAGTCTCGCTGACAGCTTTTTGCCAGGTTTCGATCGCCTCCTGGAGGCCACTGGTGAACGCCGCCTGATTGCTGATCGCGACTTGGGTAAGCTCCTGCGTATCTCCGACACGCTGCTGCAACTGCCGCCAGAACGATTCGCCTGGCAGTGTCGCGAGGCTTTGCCAGTTCTCGGCTTTGCGAAGGCCTTCGATCTCGGCCTTGACCTCGGCGATGCCTTCGGCGCTTGCCTGGCAAGCAACATCGACCCACCGCTTGCCGCCCTCCTGGAGGAGGCGGTTGATCTGAATCTGCAATTCAAGGTTGGCTTTGTGCAGGTTAAGGGGCACAACGTCGACACTCATAGCAATCTTCCTTCGTTTTGGATTTGCCCGGGGGCGGGATTTTAGACCATCGCTTCAATGGCCCGGCGGAGTCGCTTGCATCGCGCATCGGCGCAGCCGAGAAAAGAACGCTGCGGCAAGGCATATGAGACGAGTTGTCGCGTGATCTTTCGGTTGGACCTGAATTTGGTTCCTGGCAAACCTGCTTCTCGCGGAGATTGTGACAGAGATCAGCGGTTAGCGTGTACCAGTCCGGATCAGGGGATGCCCACAAGCTCCTCCAAACGGTCCAGAAACAGACCTAAGTCTACAGCGCCGGCGGTCTCGAACCGGCAACAGAAGTTCTATGTTTGTTTTAGACTATAAGATTTGTATTATTCGCCGTATTGCGGGTATTGCTCTAAAATTCATCGCTTTGACGCTCATGTATGACTCCAGAATCTAGGGTATTTCTAGAATATACTTTCGATAAACTAGAGATAGTTCTTTAACATCAACCGTTGACGACTCAATCATCAGCTGATGACAGTAGGCGAACCATATGTAAATCTTGTTCGGCTTGTCAATAGCGTTAAAAACAATGACCGCTTGCGCATCGGGTGCCGTCGACCCGGGATCGCGGCGGACCAACGAACATTTCCGCGGAGTTGACCGCGTAATCCATCGACCCGTTACGTTTGACGCTAGCTACGACCTTCTACGAGCTTGATCGCGGCAAGGTGGTTTTGTGCGTGCCTGTTGTGCTTGGTTGCGATCGTCCAAAACTTTTGATGCGATTGGAAAAGCGCTCGACGAGATCTCGCTGGCGGTAGCGCGTTGCGGAGAGGCATAGGTGACCTTGCTGTTTGCCTTGAGGGGAAGAGGAAATCAGCAGGGGACATTCAGATCGTCAGAATTGTGGAAACTGAAGACGTCCGTCGGCTTAAAGCACCGTAGTTTCAGCGGCCGTGCAGCGGTTTATCGCGTGTTATCGATGCTCTGCGGCAATGGGTCTCCGGTTATGTCTCAGACTGGCGGGGACCTCTGTTCATCAGCGCCGCTGCCGCGATGATTTCCAGCCTCTTTCTGGCGACTGGGAGGGTTGCACTCAGGGAATGAAACCTGACGGGCGTTCGGTGCGAAGGAAGGACCGACTAACCGCCCCCAAATATCCGATGCTGTTGATTTCGACTCCGGAGCGCGAGGCCAATATCAGGCGACATGCCCACAGCTCAGCTATCGTCATCAGCCGTTGACCGTCGAGTATTAGAGCTATACCGTGCGGTCGGTCGTTCACTTGCGGATTGTATCGCCAGTGATGTTTGCGCAGATCGTTTCCAGTTCTCGCGCTTAGCAATGTGGATGTAACAAGGAACATTATGTCGCTTGACAACAGAAACTTATCGCTAATTGATCGCTACTGGCGTGCGGCCAATTATTTATCCGTTGGCCAGATTTATCTGATGGACAATCCGTTGCTCCGCGAACCGCTGAAACCGGAGCATGTCAAGCCGCGCCTCCTTGGACATTGGGGGACGACTCCCGGGCTCAACTTCATCTATGCGCACTTGAATCGGATCATAACAGAGCGCGACGCGGACATCCTTTATGTCTGCGGGCCTGGGCACGGCGGCCCTGGCATGGTTGCGAACACCTGGCTGGAAGGCGTCTATTCCGAAACCTATCCCGAGATCGGTGATGACGAATCGGGAATGAGACGGCTGTTCAAGCAGTTCTCGTTCCCGGGCGGCGTTCCAAGCCACGTTGCGCCAGAGACGCCAGGCTCGATCCATGAAGGCGGAGAGCTGGGCTATGCCCTTGTTCATGCCTATGGAGCTGCGCTCGACAATCCCGATCTGATTGTAGCCTGTGTGGTGGGCGACGGCGAGGCGGAAACTGGCCCGCTCGCGACCGCATGGCATTCCAACAAGTTCGTTAATCCAGCCCGCGACGGCGCGGTTCTGCCGATCCTGCATCTCAACGGCTACAAGATCGCCAACCCAACCGTTCTTGCGCGGCTTTCCGACGACGAGTTGAAGCATCTTTTCATCGGCTACGGCTATGAGCCGTTCTTTGTCGAGGGTAGCGAGCCCGCTGAAATGCATCAGCAGATGGCCGGAGTGCTCGATACCGTCTTTGACCGGCTCGCAGCAATCCGAGGGAACGCGTCCTCAGCATCGATGCGCCCGCAGTGGCCTATGATCATTCTGCGCAGCCCCAAGGGCTGGACAGGACCTAAGGTCGTGGACGGCAAGATGGTGGAGAACCACTGGCGCTCTCATCAGGTGCCGGTCGCGAATTGCCGCGAGGACGAAGGACACCGTGCTATCCTCGAGGGGTGGCTGCGGAGCTACGGCCCGGAGGACTTGTTCGATGAAAGGGGCGCACTGAAGGCAGAGCTCAAGGCCCTGGCACCGAAGGGTCCGCGGCGCATGGGCGCCAATCCGCATGCCAACGGCGGCCTTCTGCGCAAGGAACTGCGTACACCCAACTTCCGCAGCTATGCCGTGGAGGTCGGCCGGCCCGGCGCGACGGAAGCGCAGGCGACGAAAGTTCTCGGCGACTATCTGCGCGACGTCCTACGGCTCAACGATGACGAGCGGAACTTCCGTGTGTTCGGGCCGGACGAGACGGCTTCCAACCGGCTCGGCAGCGTGTTCGAGGCGACGGACCGGGTCTGGATGGCCGAAACACTCGAAACTGACGATCATCTGTCGCCCGACGGGCGCGTTATGGAAGTGCTGTCCGAGCATTTGTGCCAGGGATGGCTTGAAGGCTACCTGCTCACTGGCCGTCACGGGTTCTTCTCTTGCTACGAGGCGTTCATCCACATTGTGGACTCCATGTTCAACCAGCACGCCAAATGGCTGAAGGTTTCGCGGGAATTGGAATGGCGCAAGCCGATCTCCTCGCTGAACTACCTTCTGACTTCTCATGTCTGGCGGCAGGATCATAACGGGTTCAGTCATCAGGATCCCGGCTTCATCGATCTCGTCGCAAACAAAAGCGCCGACATCGTCCGCGTCTATCTGCCCCCGGATGCGAATACCCTGTTGTGGGTCGGCGATCATTGCCTCAAGACGTGGGATCGGGTGAATGTCATTGTCGCCGGCAAACAGCCCGCGCCTCAATGGTTGACCATGGCGGAGGCCGAGCAGCACTGCGAGGCGGGCCTTGGCATCTGGGACTGGGCTGGAACCGAGGACGGATTAGAGCCAGACATCGTGATGGCCTGCGCCGGCGACGTGCCGACCATGGAAACGCTCGCCGCTGTCGACCTCTTGCGGCAGGCTCTGCCACATCTGCGAATCCGAGTCGTGAACGTCGTGGACCTGATGGCGCTGCAATCGCCGCAACACCACCCGCATGGTATTTCTAACGAGAAGTTCGACAGCATCTTCACACGCGACCGACCGGTGGTCTTTGCGTATCACGGTTATCCCTACCTGATCCATCGCCTTGTCTACAAACGCGCCAACCATCCAAATTTCCATGTGCGCGGCTTTATCGAAGAGGGGACCACCACGACGCCCTTTGACATGGCCGTTTTGAACGAACTGGACCGCTTTCATCTGGCGATCGAGGCAATCGATCGGCTCCCTGTCCTGAAGGACAAAGGTGCGAAGATTGCCGCAGAGTTCCGCGATAAACTCGCGCTTCACAAGGCCTACGTCTACGAACATGGTGAGGATATGCCAGAAATTCAAAACTGGAAGTGGCCTGACTCTCAGCCCTGATGGCACCCATCTGTCGTAACGATGGTTCTGCCAGTTAAGATGGCTTTTTAACTTCTCCTGGGCGGGTCTGGTTGCGCTTGGTCCACTGCCACCGCCCAGGCTGTTTTGACGCGGACGCAGACCATACACAGGTCGCAGGACAGGATTGTGGAATGAAGGGCGAAGAAAGCCGTCGTGAATTGGTGTCAGCGACGCCGGACGACTATTCGCTACGCGCCACGGAGGAAGTCGTAAATCATTTCGCCAGCGACTCTCAGCGCGGTCTGACTTCCACGGAAGCGGCAAAGCGACTTTTAGAATATGGCGGGAACGAACTGCGGGCAGTAGCGCCGATCCCCCTTTGGCGGCGCTTGCTCTCGCAATTTCAGGATCCGCTCGTCCATCTGTTGCTTGGCGCGATTGTCATTGCCCTGATTGCTTGGGTTATCGATGGCCGAGAAGGATGGCCCATCGATGCGATCGTTATCCTTATGGTGGTCCTGGCGAATGCCACCATTGGCTTCGTGCAGGAAGCCAGAGCCGCCGACGCCGTTGCCGCGCTCGCGCGGATGACCGCCGCCAGTTCCTCGGTTTTGAGAGACGGCGAACGAACGCGCATTCCAAGCGGAGAACTCGTGCCTGGCGACATCCTTCTGCTCGAGGAGGGCGACGCAGTTGGCGCCGACGGAAGGTTGATTAGCACCGCAAACCTTCGCGTACAGGAAGCTTCGCTGACTGGGGAAAGCGAAGCCGTTCTCAAGGATGCGGCCGTTCTACAGAGCCCTTCGCCTCTGGCGGAGCGGTTCGGCATGGTCTTCAGAGGCACCGCGGTGGTCCAGGGAACCGGCCGTGCTGTCGTCACCGGAACGGGAATGCGGACGGAAATCGGTGCCATTGCGCATATGCTCGATGCCAGCAAGGAAGACGCGACCCCCCTGCAGAAAGAGGTTGAGCGTGTAGGTCGCGCGCTTGGGACTGCCGTTGTCGCCATCGCTGTCATCGTGGTGGCAACAGTGCTGCTGTTATCCGACATCGATGGTCCGTCAGATGTTATTTCGGTGTTACTGATGGGTGTGTCGCTGGCCGTCGCGGCCGTCCCGGAGGGCCTCCCCGCCATTCTGTCTCTGGTTCTGGCGATCGGCGTCCAGCGCATGGCAAAGCGCAACGCCGTGGTCAAGACGTTGTCATCGGTCGAGACGCTCGGCTCGGCCTCGGTCATCTGCTCGGACAAGACCGGAACGCTGACACGGTCCGAGATGACCATCGAGCGCATTATGACGGCATCCGGCAACAGCCGTTTCACCGGCGTAGGATATGTGCCGATTGGCAAGCTGGAGGTCGAGAGCGGTGAAGGCGGCCCCCAGGGTCCCGCACGCGCTGAGCAGATCGTCGTTCTCAGCGGTGGCAGCATGGCCGGCAATGCCGCGCTGCGTCAGACGGAGAACGGAGTGTGGGAAATTCAGGGCGACCCGACCGAAGCCGCTTTCCTGGTTGGCGAGCGAAAGCTCGGGATCGACGACCGCCGTAAGCAACGCTTCGAACGCGTTGCCGAGATTCCATTCACCTCGGATCGCAAGATGATGTCGACCATAGAGCTCGACCATGAGCATGGCGGCCAGCGGATCGTGGTGACCAAAGGAGCGCCCGATGTTTTGATGACGCATTGCACGTCTATACGCGTCGGCATGGATGTCGTCCCGTTCGATGCCGGGCAGCGGGCGCGGGCCATTGCCGATGTCGAACGGCTGTCCGACGAAGCCCTGCGCACCTTGGCGGTCGCCTATCGCCCGCTCATGGACGTCGATGAGTTGGAAGAGGGCGAGGGGCTCGAACGTGACCTGATCTTCGCGGGCACTGTCGGGATCATCGACCCGCCGCGGAAAGAAGCAGCGGTCGCCATTTCGGAAGCCCGGCGAGCCGGAATACGCGTGATCATGATCACCGGCGACCATCCGCGCACCGCATCGCGCATTGCCGCCCAGCTGGGGATCGTCGATGACGGCGCGCGGGCGCTGACGGGTGCCGAACTCGATGCTATGGACGAGACCACATTTGCGGCCGCGATCCGTACGGTTTCGGTCTATGCCCGCGTGGCGCCGGTGCACAAGCTGCGTATCGTCGATGCTCTACAGGCTGATGGCAATGTAGTTGCAATGACGGGCGATGGTGTTAACGACGCGCCAGCCTTGAAGGCGGCCGATATCGGCATCGCCATGGGGATCAACGGGACCGAAGTTACCAAGGAGGCGGCCAGGATGATCCTGGCCGACGACAATTTTGCCACGATCGTCGACGCTGTGAGGGAAGGCCGCGCGATCTTCGAAAATATACGCAAGTTCCTACGGTACCTGCTGTCTTCCAACATAGGCGAGGTATTGACCGTCTTTCTCGGCGTCATCGGCGCGGGCGTTATTGGATTAGACGGCGCCGGCAGCGGGGAACTCGTGCTGCCGTTGCTGGCAACGCAGATTCTCTGGATCAATCTGATCACCGACTCCGGCCCTGCTCTTGCCATGGGCATCGATCCGCAAACTGACGACGCGATGGCGCGACCGCCACGCAAGTCCGACGAACATGCGATCGACGCGCGGATGTGGAGGAGTGTCGCCGAGATCGGCCTCGTAATGGCCCTGGCAACGCTTCTAACCATGGATATCCATCTGCCCGGGGGGCTGATCGAAGGTACGCAAAGCTTGGAGCAGGCGCGCACTGCGGGTTTCACGGCGCTTGTTTTCGCCCAGCTGTTCAACTGCTTCAATGCACGATCCGAAACAAGGAGCGCGTTCAGCCATCTGTTCACGAACAAATGGCTTTGGGCGGCGGTGGGCTTCTCGGTTATCCTTCAGATCACCGTCGTCAACTTGAGCATTTTGAACACTGCTTTCGGAACTCTGCCGCTGTCTCTGGACCAGTGGTTGCTCTGTATTGCGATGAGCAGCAGCGTCCTGTGGTTCAGCGAAATTCGCAAGTGGATCGGCCGGCGTTACAACGAGTCTCCGCCGAATGTCGTTGCCGCGTAAAGAACAGGCGGGGCGTTACGCGTGTCATGTTTTCAGTTCTGAGCATGCCTGGGAACAATCATGATATCGCATTGAACTTCATGGGGATTGTGACCTGCCACGCTGTCGACAAACAAGTTCATGATCTGATGCCTTCCTTCCGTGCCGGCGATCACCAGATCAATGTCGTTGTCATCGACATAGGCGGCCAGCTGCTGTACAGGATCGCCTTCCAACGTGACGATCTGAATCTCGCGAGCTCCACCGTGTTGTGTGAAGTCATCCGATAAGCTTCGGACTTGCTTGACGGCCTCCTTCGAGATCTGCCGGCTGTAGGCCTCCTTGTCATCGACCCAGTTTTTGTACGTCGGCTCTATCGCATGGAAAAGCACGAGGCTTTCGGGTCGAAAAAACCTTACAGCGGTCGCGAGCACGCCCGATGCCGCGGGCGACAGGTCGATCGCGACAACAATCCGGTCGCGCGTGTCGCCCGGTTTCTTTTTCACCACGAGCACGGGCAGCCGTAAGCATCCGGCGAAGGCCGCAGGTCAGGCCGCCTGAGCACTCAGCGTCTTGGGTGTCCAGTTCCACGGCAGCAATTGCTGCAGCCTGCTGAT
>NZ_OBQD01000002.1:0-432460 GCF_900220975.1 Rhizobium subbaraonis
CAAAGCCTAGGTTCCCCCAGAGCCTTGAGCTCGACAAATTGATTGGCTCTCCATCCGCGGACTTCATCAGGGCCAGTGGCTACAATGCCACGATAAAAGGCCGGACACATGACTGAACCTGACCGATCCCATCGATACAGAGTCTTGCATTCCACGGGCCGTCCACACATAACGGGAACCGACCATTGGTCGCCCTCCCAGTCATAGGTCGACTCGGTGTTCAGAGTGAAGGTCCAGGCATCTGGGGTGGTGTAGGAGAGAAACGGCTGAAGGAAGGTCGAATTGACGTCGACCCGATCGTCCTCGCCGGCGAACGACCAGATGTGGTTTGCAAGCATCCCGTAGGACCATGGCCCTTGCTGCTTCAGCGCCACTCCCGTCGGGCCGGCACCCCATTTGCCGCTGCCGGTCAGCTCGTCGGTCGCGGTGGGGATGAGGAATACCGGCCCGAGGCCCCATATCAGACCGCCTGGCCCAGGTTGCTTGGGGGAAAAGAAAAGGCTCTGGGTGATATCGCCAAGGCCGAACTGATGACCGGACGGACCAGCGATGTCGTCCTGCCAGATCACCGGCATGATCGTGCGCGAAATGACATTCCAGTCCTCGTTGATAGAGATCGGCACGACGGGCTGGATGTTAAGCGTTTCGCGGTGGCCGTCCTCTGGGCCGAAACCGCGATCGTAATTGAACTGGAACGGCACGCTGATCATCGATGCGATGGGATTGGCGAGCTTTTTTGCCAGATCCGCGCTGCTTTCCTGCGCCACCGCCGTGCCACAGGCTATCGCCCATGCAAACAACGCCGCGCCCGCCACATCTGTTCTCACTACCATGCCGGTCTCCCCCGAAGCACACGTGCGAATCAGCCGAGGTAGAGCGTGCCTTCAACTGTGCAGACTGGCAAGGGCATCGTGAGAGCGGAGGTGATGGACGCCGGCGTGGTTCAGTGACCGCCGAAGAGGCCGACCATCCAGTAGGTGAGGGCGGATACGACGGCTGCAGCCGGCAGGGTGACGAACCAGGCGACGACGATGTTTCCGGCAAGGCCCCAGCGCACGGCGGAGACCCGGCGTGCAGCACCGACGCCGATGATCGCGCCGGTGATCGTGTGCGTCGTCGAAACGGGAATACCGAGCCAGGTGGCGGCGAAGAGAGTGATGGCGCCGCCGGTCTCGGCGCAGAAGCCCTGCATCGGGTTGAGCTTGGTGATCTTCGACCCCATGGTGTGGACGATGCGCCAGCCCCCGAACAGCGTGCCGAGCGCAATCGCGGCCTGGCAGGTAATCACGACCCAGAAGGGGACATAGAATTCCGATCCCAGATGGCCTTGCGAATATAGCAGGACCGCAATGATCCCCATCGTCTTCTGCGCGTCGTTGCCGCCGTGCCCGAGCGAATAGAGCGAGGCGGAAATGAACTGCAGCCCACGGAAGCTATTGTCGACCGCAAACGGCGTCTGGCGCACACAGACCCAGGAGACGAGCAGCACAAGCATCAGCGCCAGGAGGAAACCGATGGCAGGCGACATGAAGATCGCGCCGACCGTCTTCAGCACACCGGACAGGACGATGGCGTCGAAGCCGCTTCTGGCAAGTCCCGCGCCGACGAGCCCGCCGATCAGCGCATGCGAGGAACTGGACGGAATCCCGAACAGCCAGGTGACGACGTTCCAGATGATCGCGCCGATCAGGGCCGAGAAGATAACGGCAGGGGAGACGATCGCGGGATCGATGATCCCCCGGCCGATCGTCTCTGCGACATGCAGGCCGAAGAACAGAAAGGCGATGAAATTGAAGAATGCGGCCCACATCACCGCATATTGCGGCCGCAGTACCCGGGTGGAGACGATCGTGGCGATCGAGTTCGCCGCGTCATGCAACCCGTTCAGGAAGTCAAACAGCAGGGCGATGCCGATGAGCGCCACCAGCAGAGGCAGGGCGAGGGTGGCGTCCATCAGACGTTCTCGATCACTATGCCGCTGATTTCATTGGCCACGTCTTCGAAACGGTCCACGACTTTTTCCAGCTCGCCGTAGAGCTCGCTGCCGATCATGTAGGCCATCGGGCTGGACGCGCCATGGCGCTGGAACAGGCCCTTCAGACCTTTTTCGTGCAGTTCGTCGGCCCGTCCCTCAATACGCATCACCTCTTCGGCAATCGCATTGAGGCGCGGCGCATTCGTGCCTATCTTGTTGAGCTGAGGTATCGCTTCGCTGACCAGGTGGGCTGCCTTGACGATGATCGCGCCCATCTCCTGCATGCCGGGATCGAAGCTCTTCTGCTCGAACAGCCGGATGGTCTTGACGGTCTTGTGCATCATGTCGATGGCATCGTCGAGCGACTGGATGAGGTCCTTGATGTCGCCGCGGTCAAAGGGCGTGATGAAGCTCTTGCGAACGGCCAGCAGCACTTCGGCGGTGATGTGGTCGGCCTTGTCCTCAAGTTCGACGATGCGGTCGCAGTGCTTCTCTAAGTCAGGACCTCCGGCGAGAACCTTCTCCAGCGCCTCCGCCGCGCCGACCACCGTTTTCGCATGCGCGTCGAACATATCGAAGAACCGGTCTTCCCGGGGCATCAAGGCGCGAAACCAACTCAGCACGTGGCATTTTCCCATCTATGACAGTTTTGTGACAGCGCCTTAACGGAATGCGGTCGCCATGAAAAGACGCGAAATGCCGGAAATCGGCTTCCTCCGCGGCATCCACCGTCTCAATTCACCGCCATTTTGCGTTTCGGGTCATTGCCTGCGGTCTTGGGCGTGCGCTGTTCGAGACCATTCTCATGCATGATCGCACTGGCTGCATCGTCGAGCGATCCCGCTGCAGAGCGCGCGCGATCTCGGCCTGGCTGAACTTCTTCTCATGCATGCGCGCAACGATGCGGCGTTCGTTAAAACTCAACTGCGCAAAGGAGCGGGCCATTCCATCCTCCTGAAACCATGGCCATTATTGTCCTCGTTGCATTTGAAAATGGAACCTGCCCTGGCTACATGTAAACTTGCATAAGGTAAATTATGGAACCCGCAGGTCACTCGGCGCGTGCTGCTGCAAAAAAGAGCATCGCCTCGGCGAGCCAGCGCGACAGCACGTGGAGGCAGCCGTTGATGCCATTGACATTTGTAGGTGGCGAGTTTCACCGGCCGGCAGCGCTTGCGTCAGTCGCAAGCGTAGCGCCGGTCGTTTCACCTTTTTCATTGTCCCCAAAACTCTTACGCTGCTCATTTGTCGATATCGCGCATCAAACCAACGAGCCAGTTCACGAACACACGCACCTTGTTGCTGAGATGCCGGGTTTGGGGATAGACCACGTACAGCGGTAACGGTTCGTGCTGCCACATGGGAAGAACGCGGATCAGGCGTCCGTCGGCAAGGGCTTCACGGGCCATGAATAACGGCAACTGCGCAACGCCGAGCCCTGTCAGAGCGGCTGTGAGATAAGAGCGGGCATCGTTGGCGGAAATCACATAGTTGGGAACGATATCCCGGGTCTCGCCGTCTCGCGAAAACTCCATGGGCAGGATGCGGCCCGCCTGCGCCTGCAGGTAGCCGACGGCAAAGTGGTGCCCTTCGGCCATCTCCTCCGGCATGGTCGGCATGCCCATTTTCTCGAGGTAGACGGGGGAGGCACAGGTGACCATGGCGATTTCAGAAATCTTGCGCGCGATCAACGATTGGTCGGTCGGCGTGCCTGCGCGCAGCGCGCAATCGACGTTCTCCGCCATGTAGTCCACGAGACGGTCACCGACGCCGAGATCGATCTGGATCTGCGGGTGCCGCGAATGGAAGTCGCAGAGGGAGGGGATGACGACAAGGTCGGCGAAGGCGCCAGCCATTTCGACCCGCAGCCGCCCGGAGGGCTGAGCCTGAGAATTCGAGAGGCTACCATCGAGTTCGTCAATTTCGGAGATGATCTGGCTGGCACGTTCATAGTAGAGTGCCCCATCGGTCGTCACCATCACACGGCGGGTCGTCCGGTTGAGGAGTGTCGTGCGCAGGTGCGCCTCCAATCCCTGGATAAGATTGGTAACGGTAGTCTTGGGCATATTCAGGGCGATCGCCGCACGGGAAAAATTGCCGGTTTCCACCACGCGTACGAAAACCCGCATCGCTGAAAGCTGGTCCATAAGCACCCCTTTTGTGTTGCGACGCAGTATTATTCGGAATTTGGAATAGTGATACCCAATTTCCAGCACTTATCCAATTGGCTTGGAATAATGATATCTAAAACAAGTGAAAGCGTGCACCCATCCATTTCGGACAGTGTGTTGCATGCGAAAGGCCAGGCAATGGGCAGCGAATGGAAAGAGACGGAAGTGGATGGCGCCAACAGGCGCACCATGCCCTTCCGGATCTATGATGGCTCGAACGAGAGCAAGAAAGCGCCGGTCGTTCTTTATTTTGGCGGCGGCGCCTTTCTCGACAAGGGCCGGGACGAAGAAAGCCCGATCGCAAGGGCTTTTGCGAACTCCGGTGCTGTCGTCATCGAGGCGGACTATGCCGGGCCTTCGGAAAATGTCTTTCCGAAGGCTCTTGAATTCGCCTTTGCCGCACTGCGTTGCCTGAGCGCAAAACGCAAGGTCTATGGCGGCCGCCGGTCGCTGCTGCTTGTTGCCGGCGAAGAGGCCGGCGGCAATGTGGCGGCGGGCGTGGCCCTCAAGGCACGCGATCAGATGCCGAACGAGATCGACGGGCAGATCCTGCTCTCGCCGCTCATCGACCCGCTGATGGCGACGGTTTCCTTCCGCGAAGCGCAGGAGACCGGCATGCGTGACCGCTGGACGGAAGGCTGGAGCCATTATCTCGGCTCCGGCGGGGGATATTGCCATCCCTATGCCGCGCCCAGCCATTGTTCGCGACTGTCAGGTGTGGCTCCCGCACTGATCCTGACATCGCAGGACGACCCGCTGCGCGACGAGGCTGCCGACTATGCGGCGCGTCTGACAGCGGCGGGGGTGAAGGTTCGAAAACGCGTGCTTCCGGCCTGTCAGGGCTGGACGCAGATATACGATGCGGAGGCGACGGCGGGCTGCGTTCCACCGGCCGAACTGCGCACCGAATTTGAGAATTTTGTAGAGGGACTGGAAAACAGGACTTTCTGTTTTTGAGAAAGGGTCCGGCTTAGGACCGAAGGAGATACCGATGTCGTCGAGCAAGAGACGCTGGGCCCTGTGGGGCGCCGGCCTGGGCGTTGCTGCGTCCATTTCAGCCGTAGCATTCCATTTCGATTATATCTCGGGGGTCAATGTGACGCCCGCTTCCGCCGCAACGCCGGCTGCAGAGGTTCCCGCCGTGCCGGTCACGGTGGCGGCTGTCGAGCCGCGCGATGTTTCCACCTGGCAGGATTTTTCCGGCCGGCTCGAAGCCATCGACCGCGTTGAAATCCGTTCGCGCGTCGCCGGTGAAATCCAGTCGGTTCACTTCCGCGAAGGCGCACTGGTCAAGGCCAACGACCTTCTGGTGAAGATCGATCCAGCGCCATATGAAGCCGCCGTCGCGCAGGCCGAGGGCCTGCTTGCGTCGGCCCGCTCGCGGCTGGAACTCGCCGATACCGAGCTTGCCCGCGGGGAAAAGCTGATCGCCAAGAACATCATCTCCGACAGCGATTTCAGCCAGCGCCAGAGCACCCGCAACGAGGCCGTCGCCAATGTGAGGGCCGCCGAAGCGGCGCTGACCACGGCGAAGCTCAATCTCGGTTATACCGAAATCCGCGCGCCGATCGATGGCCGCGTCGGCAGGCTGGAGATCACCGAGGGCAATCTCGTCGCTGCCGGCTCCGGGACGACCCCGCTGACCACGCTGGTTTCCTCCGGTGAAATCTATGCGAGCTTCAACGCCAACGAGGAACTGATCGCCCGCACGCTGGCGCAGCTTCCCCAGGTCTCCGGCGCGCTGCCGGCTATCGAGCAGGTGCCGGTGCAGATCGGGACGCTGAGCGATGAGGGGACGCCGCTGAAGGGCAAGCTGCAGCTGATCGACAACGAGGTCGATACCGCAAGCGGCACCATTCGCGTGCGCGCCGTCTTCGATAATCCAGGTAACCGCCTCATCCCCGGCCAGTTCGTGCGTATCCGCATGGGTGAGCCGAAGGCGGAAAAGCGCCTGATGATCAGCGAACGCGCCCTCGGTACGGACCAGGACAAGAAGTTCGTCTTTGTCGTCGATGACAAGAACACGGTGAATTATCGCCAGGTTGAGCTCGGGGCCTCGGTCGACGGTCAGCGTATCGTCGAAAAAGGCCTGACGGCCGGCGACCGCATCGTCGTCAACGGCCTGCAGCGCGTTCGCCCCGGTGTCGTGGTCGATCCGCAGACGGAAGTCGCTGCCGCCCAGTAATCGATATCGCCGGCGGGCTTTTCCGCCGGCCTCTTTTTCCTGTCCATGAACCCGCGCTTTCGGCCTTAGGCCGCAGGCCAGGGACAGTTCGTCCCCACGTCAGCCCTTTGGAGAGGGTGCCGCCATGAATATTTCACGATTCTTTGTCGACCGGCCGGTCTTTGCCGGTGTCCTGTCGCTGCTGATCGTCATCGCCGGCCTGATCGGCATGCGGTCGCTTCCGATTTCGGAATATCCCGAAGTCGTTCCGCCCTCCGTCGTGGTGCGGGCCCAGTATCCGGGCGCAAACCCGAAGGTCATCGCCGAGACGGTGGCAACGCCGCTCGAAGAGTCGATCAACGGCGTCGAGGACATGCTCTATATGTCCAGCCAGGCGACGGCGGACGGCGTGATGACGCTGACCGTCACCTTCGCTTTGGGCACTGACCCGGACAAGGCGCAGCAGCTGGTGCAGAACCGCGTCAGCCAGGCCGAGCCGCGCCTGCCGACGGAGGTGCGCACGCTGGGCGTGACCACCGTCAAGAGCTCTCCGGACCTGATGATGGTGATCCATCTGAGTTCGCCGGACGACCGCTACGACATCACCTATCTGCGCAACTATGCCGTTCTCAACATCAAGGACCGGCTGGCGCGTATCGATGGTGTCGGCCAAGTACAGATCTTCGGCTCCGGCGATTATTCGATGCGCATCTGGATCGATCCGCAGAAGGCTGCCGAGCGGGGGCTTGCCGCCAGCGACGTCGTCGCCGCCATACGCCAGCAGAACGTTCAGGCCGCCGCCGGCGTGATCGGTGCTTCGCCGAGCGTCTCCGGCATCGACCTGCAGCTCTCCGTCAACGCGCAGGGCCGGCTTCAATCGCCGGAAGAGTTTGGCCGCATCATCGTGAAGAGCGGTGAGAACGGCGCGATCACCCGGCTGCACGACGTCGCCCGCATCGAGCTGGGCGCTGCCGATTACTCGCTGCGCTCGCTGCTCGACAACAAGGCGGCGGTCGCCATCCCGGTCTTCCAGGCGCCGGGCTCCAACGCCATCGAGATTTCCGATCAGGTGCAGGCGACCATGGATGAGCTGCAGCTCGCCATGCCGGAAGGCGTTCGCTACGACATCGTCTATGACACCACCCAGTTCGTGCGTGCCTCGATCGAAAAGGTCGTAGACACGCTGCTGGAAGCCGTTGCGCTCGTCGTTCTCGTCGTCATCCTGTTCCTGCAGACATGGCGCGCCTCGATCATTCCGCTGCTTGCCGTCCCGGTCTCGATCATCGGTACCTTTGCGGTCATGTATGTGTTCGGCTTCTCGATCAACGCGCTCAGTCTCTTCGGACTGGTGCTAGCGATCGGTATCGTCGTCGACGACGCGATCGTCGTGGTGGAAAACGTCGAACGCAACATCGAAAACGGGCTGTCTCCGCGCGAGGCGACCTATCAGGCGATGCGGGAAGTGTCAGGCCCGATCATCGCGATCGCGCTGGTGCTGGTGGCGGTCTTCGTGCCGCTCGCCTTCATCAGCGGTCTTTCCGGCCAGTTCTACCGCCAGTTCGCACTCACCATCGCCATCTCGACGGTGATCTCGGCGATCAACTCGCTCACCCTGTCTCCGGCTCTTTCGGCCCTTCTGCTGAAGGATCACAATGCGCCGAAGGACTGGCTGACGCGCTTCATGGATCGCGCCTTCGGCTGGTTCTTCCGCGGCTTCAACCGGTTCTTCGGTGCAAGTTCCAACGCCTACGGCCGCGGCGTCGGCAGGATCCTGTCGCGCAAGAGCCTTGTCATGCTGGTCTATCTGGTTCTGGCCGGCGGCACCTATCAGCTGTTCCAGGCGGTTCCCGGCGGCTTCGTGCCGGCGCAGGACAAGCAGTATCTGATCGGTTTCGCCCAGCTTCCGGATGCCGCAACCCTCGACCGCACCGAGGATGTCATCCAGCGCATGAGCGAGATCACGCTGGCGCAGCCCGGCGTCGAACACGCCATCGCCTTCCCCGGCCTGTCGATCAACGGCTTCACCAACGGCTCGAACGCCGGCATCGTCTTCGTCGGTCTTGCGCCGTTCGAGGAGCGTACGACGCCGGAGCTTTCGGCAGGCGCCATCGCCATGCAGCTGAACCAGAAGTTCGGTGCCATCCAGGATGCCTTCATCGCCATGTTCCCGCCGCCGCCCGTCCAGGGCCTCGGCACGACCGGCGGGTTCAAGCTGCAGATCGAGGACAGGGCGGGTCTTGGCTATCAGGCGCTGGACGAAGCGACCAAGGGCTTCCTGGCGCAGGCGTATCAGGCGCCGGAGCTGGCGGGCCTGTTCTCGAGCTTCCAGATCAACGTGCCCCAACTCTACGCCGACCTCGACCGCGAGAAGGCTGAACAGCTGGGTGTCTCGGTGACCGATGTCTTCGACACGCTGCAGATCTATCTGGGTTCGCTCTATGTCAACGACTTCAATGCCTTCGGTCGTACATACAGCGTGCGCGTCCAGGCGGATGCGAAGTTCCGGGCAAGGGCGGAGGATATCGGCACGTTGAAGGTTCGCTCGCAGACGGGCGAGATGATTCCTCTTTCGACGCTTCTGAAGGTCGAGGCAACGACGGGTCCGGAACGCACCACGCGCTACAACGGCTTCCTTGCCGCCGACATCAACGGCGGCCCGGCGCCGGGCTTCTCGTCGGGCCAGGCGCAGGCGGCGGTCGAGCGCATCGCGGCTGAAACCCTGCCCAAGGGCATCAGCTTCGAGTGGACGGACCTGACCTACCAGCAGATCCTTGCGGGTTCGTCCGGCTTCCTGGTCTTCCCGCTGGCGCTGCTCTTGGTCTATCTCGTGCTGGCTGCCCAGTATGAGAGCCTGACCCTGCCGCTTGCGATCATCATGATCGTGCCGATGGGTGTCTTTGCGGCGCTGACGGGCGTGTGGCTTACCGGGGGAGACAACAACATCTTCACCCAGATCGGCCTCATCGTCCTTGTGGGTCTTTCGGCGAAGAACGCGATCCTGATCGTCGAATTCGCCCGCGAGCTGGAATTTGCCGGGCGCTCGCCGGTCCAGGCCGCGATCGAGGCAAGCCGCCTGCGCCTGCGCCCGATCCTGATGACATCGGCCGCCTTCATCATGGGCGTCGTGCCGCTGGTCACCTCGACCGGCGCCGGTGCCGAGATGCGCGCTGCCATGGGTGTCGCGGTGTTCTCCGGCATGATCGGCGTCACCTTCTTCGGCATCTTCATGACGCCGGTGTTCTATGTGCTGGTGCGCAAGCTGACGGGCAATCGTCCGCTGATCCAGCATGGAGAGGCGACGGTCACGGCGCATCCTGCACCGGCGGAATAGGTCGTCCGCCCTATCGACAAACAGCCCCGGCATGCGCCGGGGCTGTCGGGACTCACTTCGCATACTCGCTCGCCTATTTGACCAACGCCGGATGGCGTGCCCATCGCCATCGACCGACACGAAAGCGGCGGAAACATCATAGAGGCCATCACGCTGCTCTCGCGCACCGCGATCATGACGCCTTGACCGTACTGGAGCCGCCCCACCATAGCGGCAGACGAGAAATTGTCCGCTCGATTTCCGGGCGGAGCCGGCGCATCTGGCACTGGCCCAATGCCGTCGCGGATCAGCGATCCTCGCACGCGCCCTGAACGGCGTCTCGTCCCTCCCGACCAAAACTGCGGCGACAATGACGGATGGTCAACGACCGCCTTCCGATGTAGGTAGGCAGAACGGCCTTCCTGTCGGCATGCAGATCGTCGGTCCACGCGGGGCGGATACGGCCGTGCTGGCGGCGGCCCTGCGCGTCGAGAGAATTCTTTCAGAACCGGCAGCCTGACCGGGAGGAGACGACCTTGAAGATATTGCTGATCAATCCGAACACCTCGGTGGAAATGACCGAACGCATGGTTGCCACCGCCCAGTCGGTTTTGGCACCCGATACCGAGCTCGTCGCGTTCACCGCGACGCGCGGCTTTCCCTATATCGCCAGCCGGGCCGAAGCCATGATCGCCGGCGGCATTACGCTTGAGATGCTGGCCGAGCATCATCACGGCTGCGACGCGGCCGTTATTGCAGCATTCGGCGATCCGAGCCTGATCGCAGCGCGCGAACTCTTCGAACTGCCGATCACTGCCATGGCAGAATCTGCCATGTTGACCTCCTGCATGCTGGGTGAGCGCTTCGCCATGCTCACCTTCTCCCGAACGCTTGTCGCCTGGTATGAGGACGCAGTCGCCGTGACCGGGCTGAACCATCGCTGCGCCGCCATTCGCGTGCCGGATGTCAGCTTCCAGTCCGTCTCTACAGTGCAGTACGAACTTGAGAACGAGATCGTCGCGCTTGCCGAAAATACGGTCAGGGAACACGGCGCAGACGTGCTGATCCTCGCGGGCGCGCCGCTGACCGGCCTCGCGCAGCGTATCGCGCACCGCGTCTCCGTGCCTCTCGTCGATCCGCTCGCCGCAGCCGTGAGCCAGGCCCAGACCCTCGCCCGGCTGAAACCCCGTGCCGCAAGTGCCGGACGTTTCGCCCGGCCAGGTCCAAAACCCGCCGAGGGGCTCTTTCCGCCGCTGGCCGCCTGGATCGAACACAGGCCGGCCATCGGCGGCAGCCTGACCGCGGTGCCTGCGGGACTGACTTCCTGAACCATGCGCCATACCCTATGAAAAGCCTTGTTGTTCTGTTCAACCCGAATACGAGTTCCGCCACGACTGCCGAAATGGTCGCCGTCGCGCACGAAACCGCCAGGAACTGGGCGGACGTCGAAGGCCGCACAGCCGACTTCGGCGCGCCGATCATTGTCAATCCGCCGGACCTCGATAAGGCCAGCCTCGCTGTCAATGCCTTCGCTGACACGATGGCGGAGACGGGCTGGCCGGCCGACGCCATCGTGATTGGTGCTTTCGGGGATCCTGGTCTCGCCGCCCTCAGGCTGCGCGCTCCCGTCCCCGTGGTCGGAATCGGCGAATCCGCGATCGCAGAAGCCTCCGCCGGCGGTCGCCCCTTCTCTATCGTCACCACGACGCCGGAGCTTGAAACCTCGATCAGGCGGCAGGTCGAAGGGCTCGGTGTCCGCGGTCAGTTGCGGTCGATCCGATTGACGCCCGGCGTGCCCGCCGAAGTCATGGCGGATGCCTGCAGGCTCGACCGGGAACTCGGCCGGCTGATCAGCCGGGTGATGGCCGAGGACGGCGCAAACGCCGTTTTGGTTGCCGGCGGCCCGCTTTCGGCGGCCGCGCGCCGCCTCGACCATCGTTTCGCCCTGCCGATCATCGACCCGGTGACGACGGCGCTGAAGCGTCTAGGATTGTTGCTGCGTACTGCGCACTGAGAGGAGTTTCGCAATGATGGCATTCGATACAATCGTCAAGGGCGGGATCATCGTGACCGCGGCGGATCGGTACGCTGCCGATATCGGCATCAAGGACGGACGCATCACCGCGCTCGCCGCCGAGCTTTCCGGCGCCGGGGAACTGATAGATGCATCCGGACTGCTGGTCCTGCCAGGCGGCATCGACAGCCACGTGCATCTGTCGCAGCCGTCTTCCGACGCCTCGGTGATGGCGGACGATTTCGAGAGCGGCACGCGGTCGGCGGCGGCCGGCGGAACGACGACCGTGCTTGCCTTCGCGCTCCAGAAGAAGGGCCAGTCGCTGCGCGAGGCCGTCGCCGAATATCACGCGCAGGCCGACGGAAAGTGCCATGTCGACGTGAGTTTCCACCTGATCATCTCGGACCCGACACCGCAGGTTCTCGGGCAGGAACTGCCCGCGCTGATCGAGGCCGGATACAGTTCCTTCAAGGTGTTCATGACCTATGAGGACCTTGTGTTGAACGACCGGCAATTGCTCGAGGTCTTCGCGGTCGCCGGCACGCATGGCGCGACCGTCATGGTACACGCCGAAGGCTACGACGCCATCCGCTTCCTCTCCGAAAAGCTGGAACGCGAGGGCCATGTCGCGCCTTATTATCACGCGCTCTCGCGGCCTGAGATCGTGGAGCGGGAAGCCACGCATCGGGCGATCAGCCATGCCGAGATCACCGGCATCCCGATCGTTATCGTCCATGTTTCGGGCCGTGAAGCGCTGGAGCAGATCCGCTGGGCACGGGCGCGCGGCCTCAAGGTGACGGCAGAGACGTGCCCGCAATACATCACCCTGACGGCAGACGACCTGCGCGACCTCAACATGGACTTCGAAGGCGCCAAATATGTCTGCTCGCCACCGCCGAGGGACGCCGAAAGCCAGGCGGCCATCTGGCAGGGTCTCGTGGACGGCACGCTGGAACTCTTTTCCTCGGATCATTGCCCCTTCTTCTTCCAGGACGAAGACGGCCGTGGGAAGGATACGCCGAAGGCCAGAACGTCGTTCCGCTGGGTGCCCAACGGAATTCCGGGCGTCGAGACACGGCTTCCCATCCTGTTCTCCGAAGGAGTGAGCAAGGGCCGCATCTCTCCTGAGAAATTTGTGGCCCTGACGGCGACCAATCATGCGCGAACCTACGGCCTCTATCCCCGCAAGGGCACGATCGCGGTAGGCAGCGACGCCGATCTCGTCCTGTGGGATCCACATCGAAAGGAAACCATCCGTCAGGAGAACCTGCACCACGGCAGCGACTACACGCCCTGGGAAGGCTTCGAGGTCACCGGCTGGCCGATCGCCACCATGCTGCGGGGTTTGATGGTCATGGAAAATGGTCAAGTACTGAATCGCCCGGGTAGCGGACGCTACTTGATGAGGCCCCCCCTACGGCCCATTGCCCGGCAAGCAATTCAACAGTCGCGAAAGGACCCAAACTGACCTTGCCCCAAGTCTTAGCCAATTGCGAGTTCGCTCCAGCGGTTTTGTGAAGTGCCCCCGATGAAGTGCGCCACAAGCGTACCGCCAGATTGGTGCGGCGACAGGTTCTCCGCTGCCGCACCGTTTGGTGATCAGAGAACGAGGAAGCCGGCATCCACCGGGTCGTCGCGATTGATCGTCCAGGCCGCGGTGCCGAGCATGCCGGCGGTGCCCTTCACCGTCGGGCGCACGGCGCGGACCGAGCCGAGTTTCGTTTCGCCGATCAGGCAGCCTTCGAACACGCCCGAGCCTAGAAGACCTTCGGATGTGATCGTCTGGTTCAGCTTGATCACGTCGCGCTTTTCGAAATAGGCCATCATCGCCGAGGTGCCCGTTCCACCCGGCGAACGGTCGAGCTGGCCGGCGGAGAACACGTGTACGTTCTTGTAGAGGCAGCCCTCGATCGTCGGCTCGTGCCAGAAGGTGATGAAGTTCAGGTTGTTGATGTGCGCTTCGGTCGGGTGCTGGACCTTTACCTTCGCGCGGATGGCCTCGCGGGCGATCAGGCCCATGCGCGACAGTTCCGAACCGTTCTCCGGTCCGATGCGCAGCTTGGTGCCGCGCAGGTCGATGATGCCGAAATAGTTGCCGCCCCAGACGAGGTCCGCCTTAAGCGGGCCGTAGCCTGGCAGCTCGAACTCGATGTTCTGCTCGGCTACGTAGGCGGGGACGTTCTCGAAGCGGGTCCACAACACGCGGTCGCCCTCATGGGCGACTTCGGCGACAACAAGGCCGGCGGTCGTCTCGAAGCGGATTTTCGTCAACCCGCCCGGCGAGCGGCGCACCAGCCCGTTTGCCACCATCGCCATGGCAACGGCGATCGTGCCGTGGCCGCACATGTGCGAGTATTCCTTGCCGTCGATGTAGATGAGGCCGGCATCGTAGTCGGGCGAGGACGGCGGCGTCAGGAATACGCCGAACATATCGGCATGGCCGCGGGGCTCGCGCATCAGCGCCTTGCGCAGCCAGTCGTAGTTTTCTTCGAGAAAGGCGCGCTTGTCGAGGATACTCGAGTTCGCCGGATAGGGGATGCCGCTATAGATGATGCACAGCGGCTCACCTTCGGTATGGGTATAGATTACGTTATACACGTCCTGAACGCGCATTGCATGCCTCCTGAGGATGGTATGGGATGTTGGGGTCTATCTTCCGGACAGGAAGTCCAGACCGATCAGCCAATCGATCAGTATGATCGCTATGGCCGCGGCCAAGATGGTGAGCGACGAGACCGCCGCAATCGATGGATCGACCGAATACTGCACATAGTTGAACAACTGCACCGGAATGGTGTTCAGCGTCGATGTGGTATTGAAGATCGACAGCTCGACATTGATGAACGAGGTGATGAAGGCGAAGATGGCGCCCGATACAAGCCCAGCCCGGATCTGCGGCAAGGTGACGAGAAAGAACGTCGCCCACGCGGAGGCGCCTAGATCGCGCGACGCCTCCTCCAGAGACAACTGCTCCGGCGAGAATAGCGGCATGAGCGTTCGCAGCACGAAGGGCGTCACGATTACCAGGTGGCCCACCAGAAGCGCCGGGAAATTGCGCACCAGGCCGATCGATGCGCCGTACTGAAGCAGCGCTGCACCGATGACGATATGCGGCAGGACAAGTGGCGACAGCAGCAGGGCAGAAAGCGCAGCCTTTCCGCGAAACGAATAGCGCGCCATCGCAATCGCGGCCGGCAGCGCGACGACGATCGCGGCGAGCGTCGCCAGGGCGGCAAGAACGGCGCTGACGAGGAACGAGCGCACATAGGTCGGATCCTCGAGGATCACCCTGTACCAGGAAAGCGTCAGACCCTGTGGCGGAAAGACAAGAAACTTCGTCTCGGTCAGCGACACGCCGATCACCACCACAAGCGGCAGTACGAGATAGGCCAGCGTCGTAAGCGCGATCATGCGGATGATCATGTCAGTTTCCCTTCATGTCCTGGGCGCCGAGCCGCGCCAGCCAGGACGAGAAGCCGATGAGGGCCATGGTGAAGACCAGGAGCGTGATCGACAGCGCCCCGCCATAGTTGAAGTCGAAGACCGTCGAATATTGCTGGAACGCCAGCATCGCGAGGACCGTGACCTTGCCGCCAGACAAAAGCGCAGGCGTCACGTAGGCGCTGATCGCCATCGAGAAGACGATGATACCACCCGCCATCACACCATGCATCGTCAGCGGGAACGTGACGCTGAAGAAGGTGCGGGCTGCCCCTGCGCCCAGATCGCGCGATGCCTCCTCCAGTGCGGGCTCGACCCTTGCGAGCGCATTGCCGATCGTCAGAACTGTGAACGGGAGCAGGATATAGACCAGGCCGATCAGGATACCGGTTTCCGTGCCCAGGAAGCGGACCGGGCGATCGATCAGTCCGGCCCCCAGAAGGGCGTCGTTGACAAGGCCGGTACGCCCCAGAAGAACCATCCAGCCGAAAGAGCGGACGATGTTGGATGTAAAGAGCGGCAGGATCAGCAGGATGACGCAGGTCCGGCGCCAGTTGCGCCATTTGACGATGCGAACGAGATACCAGGCAAGCGGATAGCCGAGGACCACGCAGATCAACGTGGACAGTATCGCCAGCCGGAAGGTGACGCCGATGACCTGCCAGTGATAGCCGTCCATCAGGATCCGGCCGTATTGGGCGAAGGTGAACTGGCCGTCCTGCGTGCTCAGCGACGAGATTAGCACTACGCCCAGGGGCATCAGGAAGAAGGCCGTGAACACGCAGACCGGCAGAGCCAGCAGCCAGAGGAGGGTCAGGCGAGACGTGAACATCGCCTATCCTTTCAGAACGTGCACATCGGCCGGATCGAAACCGGCGATGACGTCGAGACCCTCGCGCACCCCCTCCGGCAGGGCACTGTAGCGCCGCGCATGCAGCTCCCGCGCTCCGGAAGCCAGGTAGATGTTCGAAGTGCCGCCAACGTAGGTGATGGCAGTGACGCGGCCGGGCAGCGACAACCATCCGGCCGGCACATCGTCCGCACGGGTGAAGACACGCAGGTTCTCTGGACGTAAAACGCCCTCGGATGCACCTTCGGCGCCGAGCGCGCGACCATCGGCCTGCATCGGCAGGATGTTAGCCTCTCCGATGAAATCGGCGACGAAGCGGGTCCGCGGGCGGCGGTAGATGTTCTCGGGTGCGTCGATCTGCTCGATATGGCCTGCCGACATGACCGCGATGCGATCGGACATGGCCATTGCCTCGTCCTGGTCGTGGGTGACGAAAATGAACGTGATGCCCAGTTGGACCTGCAATTGCTTCAGTTCGATCTGCATGCGCTTGCGCAATTGCAAATCGAGTGCTGACAACGGCTCATCCAGAAGCAGAAGCTTGGGCCGGTTGACGATAGCGCGGGCCAGCGCCACGCGCTGTTGCTGCCCCCCCGACATTGCACGGGGGCTGCGAGGCGCCATTGCCGCAAGGCCCACCATTTCCAGCGCCTCATGAGCGCGGGTTTCGGACTCCTTTCGTGAAGCGCCGGCTCGCAGTGGCCCATAGGCGACGTTCTGCAACACGGTCATGTGCGGAAACAGCGCATAGTTCTGGAACACGGTGTTCAGCGGCCGCTTGTTGGGCGGCAGGGCCGAAACGTCCTCGCCCTCGATTGTGATGCGGCCGCTGTTGGCGGACATGAAGCCGCCGATGATGCGCAGAAGCGTGGTCTTGCCGCAGCCGGAGGGTCCGAGCAGCGAGATGAGTTCGCCCTGCCTGACATCCAATGACACACGATCGAGCGCGCGGTGGTTGGCGAAGGACTTGGTAACGTCAGTGATGGCAAGCAGGGTCATTGGCTCAGTTCGCGATTTCGCGGTTCCAGCGGTCGGTTATGGCCGGGCGCTTGGCGTTGACTTCGGACCAGTCAAAGAGACGCAGGTCCTCGATCGAACCGCCGCTGCCCCAAGGCAGCTTCCGCTCGATATCGGCAGAGAGCGCCACGCCGGTGATGGCCGGCCCGAGATAGAGCTTTTCAGCCAGACAGGTGGCCGCCTCAGGCGTCAACGCTGTGTCGATGAACTTGGCCGCAGCCTCGGCATTCTTGGTGCCCTTCACAATATGCATCCGCGCATCGGTTGCCCACACGCCTTCCTTGGGCACGGTAAAGCCGATCGGCAGACCGGCGTCGATCAGGTCCCAGGCGCCGACGTTGAAATGCGCGCCGATGATGACTTCGTTGCTCTGGAACGCGTTCGAAGCGGCACCCGAGGTGTCATAGAGCAGCCCCGAATCCAGGGACTTCAGTTTGGCGAACGTCGCATCCATGCTTTCCGAGGCGTCGCCGAAGGCACCGGCGAGGAAGATCACGAAAGGCACGCCGGCGGAGTTGTTGGGCGACGGGACCGCCACGGCGCCGGCATAGGCGTCGTTCCACAACTCTTCCCAGCTGGACGGCGCCTCAGAGACTTCATTGGTGTTGTAGATGAGGCCGAGCGAATAATAGCCGGCGCTGACGGCGAAGACGTGGCCACCGTTCTTGTAGGCCGCCTGCGGCTGAAGCGCAGTTGCATGGGGAAGCTGGGCAAGATCGATCGGTGCCAGCACGCCGGCGGCCTCGGCGATCTCGCTAATGCCGCCATCCATGTAGGCGACGTCGATGACCGCATTTCCAGTCTGCTGCTGCAGCTTGGACAGGGTGGTGGTTGAATTGCCGATTTCGGCGACGACTTTGATTCCGGTGGCCTTCGAGAACGGCTGAGCGACACATGCGTCGAACGCCTCACCCCAGTTTCCACCGTAATAGGCAACGGTGATCGACTGCGAAGCGGACTGGGCAAGCACTGCCTGCGGCATGCCGATAAGGCCGGCAACTGAGGCAAGCAATAAGCGTTTCATCATGTGATATCTCCGTCTCTGGGGTTCGCTTTGTGCGATTGGGAACTTTTTCCGGACACCACCATAGCAACAACCGCAACTTCCATATTGAACAATTCTGACACATGATTGAACATAGGCGACAAGTTAACACCTTAGGATCGCCATGGGGACCGCGCCGGAAAGCAGCTTTGAGCTGCGTATCGCCTTCATATTGCAGAACAAGTTCACGTTGGCCGCGTTTTCGGGTTTCATCGACGCACTCCGGCTTGCGGCCGACGATGCCGCAAAGAGCCGACAGATCCGCGTCGGCTGGGATGTCTATTCGCTCACCGGAGGGCAGGTGGCAGCCAGTTGCGGCGTCGCGGTCGCCACAATGCCGGGACTGCCCGATCCAAAGGGTTATGACTATGTCGCCATCTGTGGTGGCAACAGCTATGCCGACGACACGCCGGCTCCGGCTCTGATGCAACTGATCAAACTAGCGCATACGCAAGGGGTCGGGTTACTCGGCATCTGCACCGGCAGCTTCGCGCTGGCGCGGGCCGGGCTGGTGGACGAGCGGAGATACTGCATCCACTGGAACGTCATGGAGGCATTCAAGAGCCGGTTCCCACGTGCGCAGATTTCGCTGGACCGGATCTTCATCGACGAGGGCGATGTCATCACCTGCGCTGGATCGACAGCGGCGATCGATCTTGCCCTGTACATCATCGTGCGCCACTGCGGCTCCGAACGGGCAAGGCAGGTGATGCGACACATGATGATGACGTCGATGCGTCCTGCCAGCGTACCCCAAGCGCATTTTTTCCAATTGCCCCCCGACGGCACCGATACGCGCGTGCGCAAGGCACTGCATTTCATGGAGCAACAACTCGACCAGCCGCCCAATAACCTTGCTATAGCCCGCTATTGCTCCATTTCGCTCCGCCAATTGGAGCGGCTGTTCCGGGCCAACCTGAACCAGACACTTGGACAGGCCTTTCGCAGCATGCGGCTGAACTACGGGCGCTATCTGCTTTTAGGCGGGTCGCTCTCGGTGATGGAGATTGCTCACATCACCGGTTTTGCCGATACAGCGCATTTCTCGCGGGAGTTTCGGAAGGCATTCGGAGAAACGCCAAGTGCCTTTCGCGCCCTCTCCCGTCGACCCAGCGCCGAGATCGGCAGTGAAGAGCGCGGCGCAGTCCGCGAGGCCGCCATATGATCAACGCGACAGGCAGCCGAGGGCCGGCGCCCGACACTGCCGTCCCTCTCTCGGATCTCGGCGCAATTACGCTTTCGGACAAGACACACCCGATCAGCGCCATGGGTAGTGATGACGGACACAGCGCGCCGTTTGCAAACGTTGCCAGCCGATTGGAAAAAAGGATGCCGATAAATCCATGGTTACGCGGCACACGGTGATTTCAGAATTTCGCTGACCTCTTTGACCGCCGACGGGAGGGTGCGCACCTTGCCCCCTTCGCCGGACAATCCTCCGCACCTGCTCCAACACCAAGTCTGTTGTCCATTTCAAGATCGTCTAAGGTGAAAAGAACCCGCGCTCGGCTTGCGGAGCACTAGCGCGCTTGACCTCGACAGCCACATCTCGCCAGCCTGCTCGAACACCCAGTCGATCTCTGCACCGTCGGCTCTGTAATAAAAGGAGCCACATCAGGCGAAGCCGCGCGCTATCACGACGATCAGTGCCCCCGGGGGCCAGCGCCGCACGCGCATCCCGGCGCAGTTTCCGCCGCAGCGCTCATCAAGATAATCGCCAGTCTGCAACCCTGGTTGCCGGTGAGCGCGGAAGCTGACTAAAGCCCCCACACTCCGATGTCACAGGTGTTTCAGGTTTCAAGCATCGCTGCGAGCATGAGCGCAGCGGACGCCGCGCCGGGGTCTATATGCCCGAGCGATCGCGCGCCCAGTTTCGCCGAACGGCCCCTGCGGCTCTCAATGGTGGCGGTCTCATCCCTACCGGCGCGTGCAGCGTCCGTGGCCGCCTGCAAGACAGCGCATTCATCCGCACCGTTGCCAGCGGCAGTGACCGCAGCGTCCCCGGCCGGCACCCACGCGTCGAGCATGGTCTTGTCACCCGGCTTGGCACCGCCGCGCGACAGTATCCCGTCGCCCATACCCTTGACCCAGGCGGCCATGGCCGGGCCGTCGAGATTGAGCCGGTCGGAAACGGCCGCACCGGCGCTTTGAAACGCACTGGCGTAAAGCGGTCCCGACGATGCGCCGACCGCCGTCAGGAAGGCCTGGGCGATCACGTCGCATGTCTCGGAGATCGTCGCATTCGCTTCCAGTTCGGAAAGAGCGGCGCTCACGGCCGTCCAGCCAATATCCATGGTGACGCCGTGGTCGCCGTCGCCGATGATCCCGTCAAGCTCGGAAAGCCAGTCGCGCTTCTCGCGGATGGTGGCCGCGACATTGGCCATCATCACGCGGAACCGCGCCGGCGTTATGCTTCCCGTCGTCCGCAAAAGCACAGCGTCGCGCTTGACGACGGGATTCTTGACCTGCACCTGACGCACACTGCGTTTTGCACTCGCCAGCGGGGCTGGCTCCATCGCGACCGTCAGCGCGGGCGTACGGCACGGATGATCGAGAAGGCGTGTCAGCGTATCGTCAAGCTTGAGGATCGTAACCGAAGCGCCCGCCATTTCCAGCGAGGTCGCGTATTCGCCGACCCAGCGGGCGTGGATGTGAATTCCCTTGTTCTGAAGAATATGGTGCACGCGGCGGAACAGCACGAACAGTTCGAGCTGCGTCGTTGCGCCAAGCCCGTTGACCAATACGGCGACACTGTCGCCGTTGTGAAGTTCCAGTTCCGCAAGGATCGGTTCCATCAGAATATCAACGACGGCATCGGCGCTGGCAAGCGGCACGCGGCGCATACCCGGCTCGCCATGGATCCCCATGCCGATCTCCATATCCTCCGGCCCGATCTCAAAGTTCGGCGTGCCCGTCTGAGGCAATGAGCACGCTCCTAGAGCAACGCCCATGGAGCGGCACTTCTCATTGGCAAGTCGTGCCAGCGCTTCGACCTGCTCAAGCGGCTCGCCCAGGTCGGCAGCGGCCCCCGCGCATTTGAAGACGAAGAAATCGCCGGCGACACCGCGACGCTCTTCCCGCCGCGCGAAGGGCGCGGATGCAATGTCATCGGTTACGGCGACATGGCGAACCGGCGTTCCCTCGCCGGCCAGTTCCTCCGCCGCCATGGTGAAGTTCAGAACGTCGCCCGTGTAATTGCCGTAGAGGAATACGACGCCAGCGCCGCCATCGGCCGCGCGTCCGGCATCGAGGATCTGCTGCGGCGAGGGAGAGGCAAAGACATTGCCGACGGCCGCCGCGTCGGCAAGGCCGCGGCCGACATAGCCCGCGAAAGCCGGCTCGTGGCCTGATCCGCCCCCGATGACGATGCCAACCTTGCCGTCGCGCGGTCCGTGCCGCGCCACCACGGCCCGACCCGTCGGGCCCTCCACCGTCAGGAGATCCGGCCACGCGCCAACAAGCCCTTCGATGAATTCCGCGATGATATCGTCGGGTGCATTGATGAGCTTCTTGGTCTTTATCGTCATGGCGTTCTCCTCCTGCCGGACGCACTTCGTCCCTGACGGCCATTTATGGCCGCCCCCTCAATTCTTGCCCGAAAGGGCCCTCAGGCCTGATGTTTGCCCGGCACCAACCGCTTGGCGGCGGCAACGGTGCGGCCAAGCCAGACATGTTCCAGTTGCCGCGTGGCTTCCATATCGTCGGACTGCGGCAACCAATGTTCGAGGATGACGCTCATGTCGTCAGGGCAATGGGCGAGCGTTCCGAGAATTTCCTCGATCTCGGCCCTCCCCTCCGACAAGGGCGTGCCGTGGATGCGGAAACCGACACCATAGGGATCCGGCGTGATTTCGTAGTCCTTGAGATGCAGGTTGATCGTGTAGGGTGCCAGCATCTTCACCGTGGTCATCGGCCACTCGCCGGCGCAGATGGAATTGGCAACGTCGAGGCAGACGCCGAGCGCGTCGTCGGCCACAGCATCGAGAAGCTCGACCATGCGGGGCGACGGATAGTTGAAGTGGTTTTCGATGGCGAAACGCAGGCCGGCGCGCTTGCCGTCCGGAAGAAGTTCTCGGATTTGCGCGGCCAGTTCCGGCACGGGGATCTGCGCATCCTCCGCATCGAGCGCGACCCGCAGGATTTTCGAACCGATGCGCTCGCCGATGGGAATATAGCGCGCGAGTTCTTCCGCATCGAAGGACTGCGTGCCGACCTCCAACGCCATGCCGTAACCGTCGGCGCGCGCCTTGAGGGCGAGGTGTTCTTCAGCGGTCAGCCGATCGAGCGGCAGGTTATCGGCATATTGCACAAGCGACAGGCCGTGCTGGTGGGCGATCTCCAGGACCTCCATCGCCGTCATCGGCTTTGCCGGCTGCAGATCCTTGATGCCGATCGACCAGCGGAAGGCGTAGCTTCCCAATCCCAGTTTCATGCATTCCTCCCCGGATGCGGGGCCGGCACATCAAAACGCACCGGCCGGCAAGATCAGTGAATGAGCGAGCCGCCGTTCACATCGACTTCAGAGCCCGTGACATAGGCCGAAAGATCCGAAGCGAGGAACAGCGCGCAGCCGGCGACGTCATCCGCTGTACCGGCGCGGCCCATCGGGATGCCGAGCTTGATCTCTTCCAGCTTTTCCGGCGTCAGCATGCCGCCGGTGATGTCGGTGGCGATGAAGCCGGGGCAGATCGCGTTGACGCGGACATTGTCGGGTGCCAGTTCACGCGCCATCGCCTTGGTGAGGCCCAGCACGCCGGCCTTGGCGGCGGAGTAGTGCGGGCCGCCGAAGATGCCGCCGCCGCGTTGGGCGGAGACCGAGGAAAGGTTCACGATCTTGCCTTCCTTGCGCGAGCGCATGTGCGGAATGACCGCCTGGCTGCAATACAGCGTGCCGCGCAGGTTCACATCGAGCACGGCATCGTAATTCTTCGGCGCGATTTCCATGATCTTTAGCGGCTGGGTGATGCCGGCATTGTTGACGAGGATATCGATCTGACCCCACTTGGCGGCCAGCGCGTCGAAAACCTTCTTTACGCCTTCGAGATCGGTGACGTCGCACGCCATGCCGATATGCTGCGGACCGAGATCGGCGGCAGCCTCCTTCGCGGCGCCCTCATCGAGGTCGAGGATCGCGACGGTCGCGCCGTGTTCGGCGAAAAGCTTTGCCGTCGCCTTGCCGAGACCGCGCTTGGATGCCGCGCCGGTGACGACGGCGAATTTGCCCTGAAGCAGAGCAGTAGCCATGAGGTTTCTCCCTTGATAGCCGCGCCCGGCCTTCTGCCGCGGCGCAAATTCGTTGAAAAATGGTCAGAGCCAGCCGCGGATCTGCGTGATCATTGCGGCAGTCGAGATGCCATAACGATCGTGCAGTGTCGGAAGTGCGCCCGCATCGAGGAACTGGTCCGGCAGACCGATCATGCGGAAGGTGGGCGTTACGCCATTCGTCAGCAGCGTGGAGGCAACCGCCTCGCCGAGACCGCCCACCTTCGTATGGTTTTCCGCCGTGACGACGAGACGATTACCTTTGCCGGCTTCGGCAAGGATCGTTGCCGTATCGAGCGGCTTGATTGTCGGGCAATGCAGCACGGCGGCGGAAATGCCCTGCGCTTCCAGTTCGACGGCGGCATCAAGCGCCCGCATCGTCATGAAGCCAGAAGCAATCACGAGCACGTCCTTGCCGTCTCGCAGAAGCTTGGCCTTGCCGAGTTCGAATTTGTAATCCGGGCAATGCTTGCGGATGACGGACGGCACCTTGCCGCGCGGCAGGCGCATATAGACCGGCCCTTCATGCGCCGTGATGGCGGGAACGGCTTCCATCACGTCGATGGCGTCGCACGGATCGACGATCGTCAGGTTGGGTAGGCCGCGGAAGATCGCGAGGTCCTCTGTCGCCTGGTGGCTTGGCCCGTAGCCGGTCGTCAGGCCCGGCAGGGCGCAGACGATCTTGACGGGCAGATATTCCTCCGCGATCGCCATGGCGATGAAATCATAGGCGCGTCGCGAGGCGAAGACGGCATAGGTGGTGGCGAAGGGAATGAAGCCCTCGCGCGCCATGCCGGCGGCGGCCGATATCATCACCTGCTCGGCCATGCCCATCTGGTAGAACCGTTCGGGAAAAGCCTGGGCAAAGATATGAAGGTCGGTGTATTTCGAAAGATCGGCGGTGAAGCCGACGACGCGGTCGTTCTTTTTCGCTTCCTCCACCAGCGCGTGGCCGAAGGGTGCTGAAACCGTATCATAGCCTTCGGCCGCCAATGAGGCGATCATCGCGGATGTGCGTCCGCCTTCGCCGGGCTTCGGCGGCATGCGGGCTTCCCATTTCCGGTGCGGGTCGTATTTGTGCGTGGCAGTCATTGCGTGATCCTCCCTCATTCCGGCCGGTTCGCATCGAGAACGGCGAGCGCTTTCTGCCACTCGTCCGCCTCGACCCGCACGAAATGCGTGATCTCGCGCTCTTCGAGAAAGGGTACGCCCTTGCACATGATCGTGTCGCAGATGATGACGCGGGGCTTGGCTCCCTTGAGGTTGCGGGCCACATCGAAGGCCGCGACGAGCGCGGCGATATCGTTGCCGTCCACGCGCTGGACATGCCAGCCGAAGGAGGCCCACTTATCCGCGAGTGGCTCGGAGCACAGCATGTCCGTCGACTTGCCATCGGCCTGCTGATCGTTGAAATCGACGATGCAGACGAGATTGTCGAGCTTGTGATGGGCTGCCGACATCGCGGCTTCCCAGGTAGAGCCCTCACCGAGTTCGCCATCCGACATCAGATTGTAGACGAAGGCCGGGTTCTTCTTGGCCTTGAGGCCGAGCGCCATGCCGACGCCGATGCCCAGCCCCTGGCCAAGCGATCCGCCGGTAATTTCCATGCCGGGCGTGTAGGCTGCCATACCGGACATCGGCAGGCGGCTGTCATCGGTCCCGTAGGTTTCCAGCTCCTGCTCCGGCAGGATGCCGGCCTCTATCAACGCTGAATAAAGCGCGATGGCATAATGGCCGATGGAAAGCAGAAAGCGGTCGCGTCCTTCCCATTCCGGTTCATCCGGCCGATAGGCAAGCGCGTGGAAGTAGGAAACGGAGAGAACATCGGCAATACCGAGCGCCTGCCCGACATAGCCCTGACCCTGCACCTCGCCCATGCGAACGGCCTTGCGGCGGATTTCCCAAGCGCGTCGCGCAAGGCTCATGTTCGACAGCGTCGCCGTCGTGGCCTGAGTGGTCATGATTCCTCCCGTCTCGTCCGGCGCATCCCGGCGCCAACGGCCGACAGTACTGCCGCGGAAAAAAACAACCTTCAATTAAGTTATTCGAACATGTTGTTTAGAAAAACTTAGATGACGCACCCCTCAAGATAGGCGAGCTTCATGGAAGCGGGCGAGGAGGACGTTCCGCTGCATGATCTGCTCAGTCGCCGCCGCCACTCTTGCGGCATATCGACTGTCGCAGGATCACGCAGTGTCGGAGGCTTCCCTTTCGCGTATACAACCCACGCCTTAGGGAGGAGTGACATGAAATTTCGCCATCTACTGACAGCCGTTGCCTTTGCGTTCTGCGCCAGCACGGCAAATGCCCAGACATTCCAGCTGTCTCACAATGCAGGCGCCGGCAATCCGAAGGATGTCGCCTCGCTGAAGTTCTCCGAGATCGTCAAAGAAAAGTCGGGCGGCCGCCTTCAGGTTGACGTCGGCGGTGCCGCGCAGTTCGGCGACGACGCCGAGACCATCACAAACATGCGCCTTGGCACGATTGCCTTTTCGGCAAACTCGCAGGGCACCACCTCTGCGGTCGTGCCTGAGATTGCACTTCTGGGCCTGCCCTTCCTGTTCCAGAACCTCGAGCAGGCCGAAGCCGTAATGGACGGCCCGGTCGGCGACAAGATTGCAGCCGCCGCCGAAGCGCAGGGGCTGGTCGTCCTTGGATGGTGGAACAACGGCATTCGTGAAGTGTCCAATTCCAAGAAGCCGATCGTGACGCCGGAAGACCTGAAGGGCATGAAAATCCGCACGCCGCCGGATCCGATGACGATCGACATTTTCGAAGCGCTCGGCGCCTCGCCGACTCCCATGGCCTTCTCCGAGCTTTACATCGCGCTCCAGCAGGGCGTGGTCGATGGTCAGGAAAACCCGCTGATCAACATTTATTCGTCGAAGCTGCATGAAGTGCAGCCCTTCATCTCGATGAGCAACCACAAGTACGAGGCGACCCCCTTCCTGGCTTCGAAGATCGTCTTTGATGGCCTCTCCGCCGAAGACCAGGAAATCGTCCGCGCTGCCGCCAAGGAAGCCGGTGAGCTGAACCGAAAGATGGTACGCGACCAGTCGAACGAACTGCGCGCCACGCTTGAGGCAGCCGGCATCAAGTTCAACGAGGTCGATCCCGCACCTTTCGTTGCGGCCACGCAGCCGGTCTACGAAAAGTGGCGTGCCCAGTATCCGGAACTCGTCGATGAACTCATCGCAGCGGCCAAGGAAGCCGCCCAGTGATGACGGCGGCTCCTGTTCGGGCAACGGATGGCAAGGCGGGTTCTCCCGTCTTGCACATCGCCAATCTGGCCGGGCGCGCGCTCGATCAGATTGCAATCGTCATCGCCGTCTCCTCCGTCGTCGTCATCTTCCTGGCCCTGATGGCGGAAGTCGTCGTTCGCTATTTCACCTCTGCCGGACTAGGCTGGCCGAACGAAGTGCCCAACCTGCTCTTCCCGTGGTTGATCATGGGCGGCATCGTCGTCGGCGCCCAGCGCGGTGCCCACATCGCGGCCGAAGCGCTACGCTCCATGCTGGACGCGGCGAAGCTGCGCCTTCTGCTGATGGCCATCAATCTGCTCGTAGCCATTTCGTTCGCCTACCTCGCCTGGCTTTCCCTGCAGGTAATCCAGATCACCAAGGTCCAGGTCTTTCCCATGACCGGTCTTGGCCAAGCCTGGGCGTACAGTTCTCTTCTCTTCGGCTTCGGCGGCATCGCGCTGGCGGCCGTCGTCAATCTCATTCGGGTGGCCTACGCAGCGGATCCGCGGCTTATCCACCAGACGGAAACGGAGCATATGACATGACAGCCGTCATGACCGGCATTTTCGCCGTCCTTCTGGCCCTGTCCGTCCCTGTCGGCTATGCGCTGATCATCGCCGCCGGCACGGCCATTCTATTCCATGGCGGAACGCCCACGGTGCTCGCCGTTGTCAAGCTGTTCCAGCCCACTCAGAGCTTCCCGCTGCTGGCCATTCCCTTCTTCATTTTGTCCGGCTCGCTGATGATGTCGGGCACGCTCGGCCAGAAGCTCGTGCAGTTCGCAGCCGCTCTCGTCGGCCGCTTCCATGGCGGTATGGGCCAGGTCACCGTCGTCGGCTCCACCATTTTCGGTGGCGTCTCCGGGTCCGCGGTGGCGGAAGCATCAGCGCTCGGTTCCATGCTGATCCCCTGGCAGAAGCGTGAGGGCTATCCGGCCGGTTTTGCCGCCGCCGTCACAGCCTCGTCCTCGACGATCGCGGGTCTCATTCCGCCGTCGATTCCGCTCATCCTCTATTCCACCGTCTCCAATGCCTCCATCGCAGCACTGTTCTCAGCCGCTGTTCTGCCCGGCCTGATGCTCGCCGCCGGCATGATGCTGGTCTGCTACCTGTCGGGTCGTATCCGCAATTTTCCGCGGCTCACCGACCAGACGCATCTGCGCTCCGTCGGCAAATCGATACTTTCCGCCCTACCCGCGCTGCTGATGCCGTTCTTCATCGTCGTGCTGCTGCGCGCCGGCATAGCAACGCCGACCGAGGTCAGCGTCATCGCAGTGTTCTATGCGCTTGTCGTCAGCCTCGTTGTCTACCGCGACCTGACCTGGGCACGCCTCCATGAGGCCCTGGTGGGCACCGTGATTACCACCGGCATCGTCATGCTGGTCATTACCGCCTCCAGCCTGGTCGGCCACGTCCTCATCACCGAGCGTGTTCCAACGATTGTGGCGCAGTGGGCGCAGGACACGCTGGTCAATGCCATTCTGATCATCCTCATGATGAACGTCATCATGCTCGTGGTCGGCATGTTCCTCGACCTGCCGGCAGCGATCCTGTTGCTGGGGCCGACCTTCGTGGCTATCGGGCAGGCGATCGGCTTGGATCCAATCCAGCTTGGCATCATGATCTGCATCAATCTGTCGATCGGCCTCTTCACGCCGCCCATCGGCACCACGCTGTTCATCGGCGCGGCCATAGCGCGCGTGCCGATCGGCGCCGTCGTCAAGGAGCTCTGGCCCTTCTATCTCGTCGCCTTCATGGTGCTGATACTGATGTCATACGTTCCGGCACTCACAATCTATTGAGGACAGCATGACCAAGACCATCGCCTTCGTCGGGCTGGGCTCCATGGGCCTGCCCATGGCCACCAACCTGGCCAAGACCGGATACGCCGTCCATGGCTTCGACACGCGGCCGCAAGCCATGGACGCGCTTGCCGCAGCTGGCGGGGTCCGCCCCGAAAGCGTCGCATCGGCCTGCCAGCATGCCGATGCTCTGATCCTCATGGTGGTCAACGCCGCCCAGGCGCGGACCGTGCTAATCGAGGCCGGAGCGCTCGCCGCGCTTCCCGCCGGCGCGCATGTCTGCCTCATGGCAACATGCCCGCCGGACGAGGTCACGGCGCTGGAAACCGAGGTCCGGGCAGCTGGCAAGCGCCTCGTCGACTGCCCCGTCTCCGGCGGAGTCGTCGGCGCGAAGGCCGCGACCCTGACCATCATGGTCGGCGCGGCGAAGGAGGACTTCGACGCCGTCGCGCCGATCCTTCGCGCCATGGGCGACAAGCTCTACCATTGCGGCCAGAAGGTCGGACAGGGCGCGGTCGTCAAGGCGATCAACCAGCTTCTCTGCGGTGTTCACCTGGCCGCGGCGGGTGAAGCCATGGCGCTGGGCGAAAAGGCCGGCGTCGATGTTGCAACTCTTCTCGAGATCGTCTCCGGCTCGGCGGCCTCGAGCTGGATGCTGAAGGACCGGGGCCCGCGCATGCTGATGGAAACACCGCCGGTAACGAGCGCTGTCGACATCTTCGTCAAGGATCTCGGCATCGCACTTTCCGCCGGGCGTTCCGCGGGCATGGGACTGCCGCTGGCAGCCGCCGCGCATCAGATGTTCCTGGCAGAAAGCGGTAGCGGAAACGGTCTGGCCGACGACAGCCAGGTCGTCGCTGCCTACCGGCGCCTCAACGGCATCTCTTGACATCGACGGCACGCCGCCGCCCATTGGCGAACGGCGTGCCGGATCTTCCCCGGCACGCCCCCTATCGTGCGGAGACCGGCGTGGCCATCAATCCCAATCTGAACTCGCTTGCCTATTTCGAGGCCGTGGCCCGCACCGGGCGCGTGTCGCTGGCCGCCGCAGAACTCGGCGTCTCCGCTGCCGCCGTCAGCCAGCAGCTCAAGCAGCTTGAGGAGCAATGGGGTGTGCGCCTCTTTCGCCGCAAGGACCGACGTCTGACGCTCACGCTCGATGGCGAGATGCTCTTCCAGGCGACCACGAATGCCTTCCGCATGATCCGGGGCGCGCGCGCCGTTGTCCTGCGCCAGCGCAACAGCTGGCAACTGACCGTGCGCTCCAGCCCGAGTTTCGCCGTTCGATGGCTGACGCCCCGCCTGAAACATTTTCTGGATGCCAATCCCGACTGGGGCGTGCGTGTCGATGCAACACCGGATTTCTCCGACTTCGAAACGGAGGCGATCGATCTCGACATGCGCTACGGCGCTGGCGCGTGGGAGGGCCTGCACACCGAATGCATCATCAACGACTTCTTCCTGCCGATGTGCAGCCCGGCCTATCGCGATGCGCTCGCCGCCCTCAACAGCGATCCGGCCGGCCTGCTCGCCAATGCGCGGCTGATCCACTCGGTCAAAACGCTTTACCAATGGGATGCCTGGCTGCTGGTTCACGGAATTGATCCGCCACTGGAACAGGCACCGCTGCGGTTCGACCGATCCTCGATGGCGATCCAGCTGGCGCGCGACGGCGCCGGCGTCGTGCTCGATTCCGCAACGTTAGCCCAAGAGGACCTTGAGCGAGGAACGCTCGTGCCGCTGTCGACCACCTTCGAAGTCGTCGAATTTCCGGCCTACTGGATCGCCTGCCCGCCTCGCCACGTCAACCGGCGCACCGTTCGGATCTTCTCCGACTGGATCCGCGAACAGGGCCGCAGTTTCGACCGGCAGGCCCGCTCCTTGCTGACAGAGCTAGGCTGCCGGATCCGGTTCGCCACCGACGACGAACCGGTCCTTCGATAAGAGGGCTGCTCTCTTTCCTACGCTCACAACGCGAAAAGCAATATTTGCACCTCAGTACATCGTGAAAGCCGGGACGTAGGATATCAAGCCGAGTACGGCCGCAGCGACAAGATAGAAGGGCCAGAGCTCTTTGGCCACCACGCCGATGGGCACGCGGGCGATGGCCGCACCGATGAACAGCGTGGTGCCGATGGGCGGCGTGAACAGTCCTATCGACAGATTGATACAGATCATGATGCCAAGCTGGATTGGATCCAGGCCGATCGCCTGCCCGATGGCCACGAAGGTCGGTCCCAGCAAAAGGATCGCTGCCGGCAGATCGAGGAACATGCCGACAACCAGCATGATGACGTTCATCATGAGGATGATCAGGATCATCGTGCCCAGCGTCTGTTGCGCCCATTGCGCCACCATGGTGGGGACCCGCTCGGTGATGAGCACATGGCCGACCAGGCTGGAGGCGGTGATGACAAGCATGACGATGCCCGTCGTGACGACCGTTCCGACCAGCGCGGCATAGATGCTCTTGAAGGTCAGATCACGGTAGACGACGGCGCTGACGACAAGCGCATAGAACACCGCGATGACGCTGACCTCGGTCGGAGTGGCGATGCCGGCGCGAAGCAGAAGAACGATGAACAGCGGCATGGCGAGCGCTGGGAGAGCCGAAACGAGCAGCTTGCCGAAGGGCGGGAAATGCGAGCGATCGGTGAGCCGCGGGAAATTGCGGATACGACCCGACAGGTAGCAGGCCACCATCATGCCGGCGGCGAGCATCAGGCCGGGCAGGATGCCGGCCGTGAACAGCGCTGCGATGGAGACGTTGGCGACGGTTGAATAGAGAATGAGTGGGATCGATGGCGGGATAAGACCGGCGATCGTCGCCGAGGAGGCGGTGACGGCGGCGGCAAAACCGGCCGGATAGCCCTCGCGCTTCTGCCAGGGGATCAGCATGGAACCGAGCGCCGAGGCTTCCGCCACGGCCGAGCCGGAGACGCCGCCGAAGATGGTCGAGCCGACGACAGTCACCTGACCCATGCCGCCATGGAAGCGTCCGACGAGGGCAGCGGCGAGCTGGACAAGCCTCTTGCCGAGCGTGCCGGACATCATCAGCGAGCCGGCGAGGATGAAGAAGGGGATGGCAAGCAGAGGGAAGCTCTGGGTCGGCTGAAACAGCTTGACGACCGCAAGCACCGTCGGCGTTCCGCCATGCCACAGGATGGCACCGCCGGAGGCGATGATGAGGGCGTATCCGACCGGCATGGAGAGTGCCAGAAGGACCGCGAAGATGGCGAGCATGATCGCAGTCATAATGCGTGCTCCGGATCGGATTGGTTCAAGAATTGCGGGTCCTGCGCGAAGGCGACCCGCACGGTGTTGACCAGCGAGGCGAGCGCGATGCCGCCGAAGCCGAAGAGCAGGGCGGAATAGGCCCAGGCCTGGCCCAGCCCCGTCATCGGGAAAACCTGGGCCTTGGTGATGGCGATGACCTGGAGCGAGAGCCAAGCGAGGTAAGCGAAGGCGAAGGCGACGAGCACATGCAGCAGCACGAGAAGCTTGCGCAGTTGCTCGGTGCTTAGAAAGCTACGGATGGCCTCGGCGGCGATATGGGTTCCGCGCTGTGCACCGATGACGATGCCGCCCATGACGAGCCAAGGGAAGAGTAGGTTCGGCACCTCGTTGGGCCACCCAAGGCCGGCGGAGGTGAAATAGCGCACGACGACCTCGGCCATCAGCGCCATAAAGATGGCAACGATGGAGCCGACGGAGATCACGATGGCGGCGTAGTCGATGAAGAGACCGGCCATGTTGGAGACGCGCAAGGCGGGCGGACCCGCCTTGACGTCATAGAGGGGGGAACTGGGCCGTCCCATTACTTCGCCGCTGCCTGCTTGGCAGCCGACACCAGCTCGTCGACGAGCTCCGGATACTGCGCCCGCCACTTCTCATACACGGGCTGCGTTGCCGCAACGAATGGTGCAGGATCGACGTCGTTGAAAGTCACGCCGGCTTCCTGCAGCTTTCCATAGAGTTCCTCGCTCTGCTGGCGAACCATCTGACGGTTCAGCTGACCCGCTTCGACAGCGGCTTTGCGAATGATGTCCTGATCCGCCGGCGAGAGCGAAGCGAAAACGATCTTCGAGGCCAGGAACGGCACGGATTCAAACTTGTGGTTGGTGCGGCTGATAAAGGGCTGAACCTCGTAGAGCTTCGAGGAATAGATGTTGATCAGCGGGTTCTCCTGACCGTCGACCACCTTCTGCTGGAGCGCGATATAAAGCTCGGAGAAGGCCATGGGGGTCGGCGATGCGCCGAGCGCCTCGAAGATGTCGATGGTTATCGGGTCCGGCGGCGTGCGGATCTTCATACCGGCTAGATCCCCCGGGGCGACGATAGGCTTGATGGAGTTCGACGTCTCGCGGATGCCATTGTTCCACCACGCGAGAATGTAGATGCCCTGCTTTTCGGCGGCTGCGGCGATCTTCTCGCCTACCGGGCCATCCATCACGGCCTCCGCCTGCTCGAGGCTTTGAAACAGAAACGGAAGGCCCAGAAGACCGATCTCCGGCACCGCTCCAGACGTTGCACCCTGCGCATTGGCCGAGAAGGCTATGGTGCCGAGGCGAATGTTCGTCACGCTTTCCGCATCGTCACCGAACTGCGAGCTGGTACCGACATCGACGGTGATGCGCCCGTCCGTGCGCTCCTTGACAAGTTCGGCGAATTTCAGGGACGCGGTGTCCTTGGGATTGCCGGTGGCCGCACTGTGTGAAATCTGGAATTGCTGCGCGGCAGCGGAACTGGCGCACAACGAGACGACCAGAGCTGCGACGATATTGCGAACTTTCATGACTATCCTCCACTTGTTGTCACGAACGGTACAGCGTTTCGGGCTCCCCACCCGAACATTGGGCCAAGCAACGGCAACACAGACCCTCGCGCACCTGATCGACAGGTGTCGCTGGCGTGATACCAATCTGGCTTGGTTGAACAGACGCTCCTGTTTCAGGGAACGCCGATCAGATCGCTCTCCTCCTGGGAACGAACCGATCCTTGCTGCATTCAGATTGCAGTTTCCATCTGCGGCGCGGCCGCCTGTTTCCGTACCGGCCACTGAATATTGATCATGAACACCTCTCCTACCGTTTCTACATCTGAAGCAGCAGCTTCTTCAGGATCTCTCGCACGAGATGGCGGTGATCCTGGCAAAGCTTGCGCGCCTTCTCACTGTCACCGGCGGCAATGGCAGCGATGATCAGCCGGTGCTCCCGGACGGAATTTGCCCGGTCGACATGAATCGGGCTGACGAATGAAAGCACCGATTTCATCTGGTCGCGAACCGAGTAATAACTGCTGGAGATCAGCCCATTCTCGGACATGTCGAAGATGATCTGGTGAAACTGCCCGTCCAGTTCCGCCCATATCCGCGCCTGGTCGCGGTCCAGGTTCTCCTCCATCCTGTCGACCAGCGGCGTCAGCAGCGCTTCCAGCTCCTGTCCGTCGACATCGCCGGCGGCAACACGTTCTGCCAGCAGATATCCCGCCATGCCGTCCAGCGCCTCGACCAGTTCGTAACCCTTGATGAGGTCTTGCATCGTGAAATGGCGCACGAACGTCCCAGAGCGCGGAATGACCTCCACCAACCCGTCCGCCTCCAGCCGCTTGATGGCGTCGCGCACCGGCGTGATGCTCATCTCGAATTCACTGGCGATGCGGTGAATGTCGAGGGGAGCCGACGGACGCAGACCACCATTGATGATCCTGTCCCGCAGCGTTTCATACGCCTTGTCGGAATAGTTTCGCGTCATCGCCTTCCCTCTGGGCACCGCAGGGCCTCTTCACATCAGTTCGCTATATACCCTCGCTATATCCTGCGCCGACAGCGGAACATAGTTGTTCACCAGCAATCGCTGCTGCGTTTCGATCACCTTGTCGGCGTATCGGCCGGCATCGCCGGCAGTCATGCCATATTCGCCAAGCCGCCTTGTCGGCACCACCGCGGCAAGAAGCGCATCAAGCGCATCAAACGGATTGCCACCATCGCTCACGCCCACGACATCCTCGATTAGGCGTGCGATGTCGGCGATCTTTCCATCCGGAGCCTTCTCGTAGTAGATTTTGAAGACCGGCGGCAGGAATAGGCGTGTCGCCTCGCCGTGCGGCACGTGATGCGCGCTGCCGAAATGCATCGCGATGGCGTGAACGCCGCCGGCGAGCACGTTTGCCAGTGCGATGCCTGCCATGTTGCTGGCTGTCAGGTAGGCCTTGGCATCCTGCTGTATGACCGAGCGGCCATGTTGCACGATGCGCATGTAGCCCTGCAGGATGGCCCGGATGGCCGCCATGCAAAACATGTCCGTATAAGCGCTGGCCCGCGGCGCCAGGTAGATCTCCAGCGCATGCACGAGCGCATCGGCCGAAGACGTCGCGAAGACGTGATAAGGGATTTTCGACAGGAGTTCGTCGATCAGGACGGCATGGTCCGCAAAACCCGCATCGAAACCCTTGCCGATCTTGCTGCCGATGGACGGGAAGTCGAAGACCGAGACACAGGTGACTTCGCAGCCTGTACCGCATGTCGTCGGGATCAGCACGAGGCCGGCCTTGCGGCCCGGCTGTACGCCCGCCGCAAAAAGCCCTGCCACTGTCTCATCCGCATCCAAGGCCAGAACCTTCGCACAGTCCAGGATGGAGCCGCCGCCGATCGCGATGAGACGATCGAAACCGAGCTTGCGAACGACGCGTAGCATCTCGTCGACGGCGACATCCGTCGGCTCGCCGCCGCAGAAGTCATCGTAAAACAGGGTCTGCGCCGGCGTATCCCGCATGAAGGCATCGTGCAGGACGCGTTGCGTGAAGATCAGGTCCCGTTCCGTGACGGCATGGGCTTCGGTGAAGGCGGCGAATGTGTCATAGCCATGAAGCTGTGGGCGAACAGCGAACTTCATCGTCGTTCAGGCTCCCGCAGCGATGCGCACGGCGGCGATCTTCCCCAACAGGGGACCATAGATGGCCTGATCATCCGGCGCTGACCGGTCAAGCGGCTCGGCGATGCGCGTTGTGTTGTAGTAGTGCTTCTGGGTGACGTTTTCGGACACTGAGTTGCCGCCCCAGCTGCCGCAGCCGAGCGAGAAGGTCTTGGCCAGCCCATTGGACCAGCTGCCCGAATTCGCGACACCATGCGGCTGGCGCACGATGACCCGCGACGTCTTCGTTTCGAGGCCGAGCCTCAGGATGCGCTCTGGATCGTTGGAATGGATGCCGCAGGAATGGCCCGAGCCGGAATAGCCGGTGATGGCATTGACCCGCGCGATGGCGTCGTCGAAGGCATCATACTTGTAGCAGGTCAGGACGAGGCTGAGCTTTTCGCCGGAGAACGGAAAGTCGGCACCGGCTCCCTGCTCTTCCACCACAATGAACTTGCGGTCCGCCGGCACGGCGATACCGGCAAGGGCTGCGATTTCGCCGACGGGGCGGGCCACCACCTTACGCGAGACATGACCGTTTTCCCAAAGCACGGCCTGAAACTTCGCCTTCTCTTCGGCCGTCGCGATATAGGCGCCTTCTTTTTCCAGCGCGCGGAGGAAGTCGTCATAGATGGATGCCTGGACGATGATGGCGTTTTCGGCCGAGCAGCCGGAGGCGTTGTCGCCGGTCTTGCCGATCCTGATCTTGGATGCGGTTTCCGTGAGATCGACCGTCTCATCGATGATCACGGCGGCATTCCCGACGCCGACGCCGTAGGCCGGCTTACCTGAAGAATAGGCCGCCGCCACCATATCGCCAGAGCCCGTCGCCATAGTGACGTCGCACTGAGCCATGAGTTCGGCGGCGAGCGCCTTGGACGGCGCAGCGATGCATTGAACCAGATCTTCCGGGGCATCGAGTGCGCGAAGCACCTGACGAATGACATCCACGACGAAGATGGTGGTCTTCTTGCTCGCCGGATGCGGCGCGCAGATCACGGCGTTGCGGGCGCGAATGCCCAGAACGGATTTGAAGATCGGCGTCGCCTCGCAATTGGTGCTCGGCACGAGCGCCGCGATAACCCCATAGGGCTTGGCGATCGTGATGATCCCGTTTTCCTCGTCCCGGTCGATGACGCCGACGGTCTTTTCCGTGCGGATATCATGGAAGATCGCCGGCATCTTGTGGGTCAGCTTGGCGCGCTTGCTTTCGACAAGGCCCATCTTCGTCTCGTCATAAGCCATTTCGGCAATCGTCTCCGCCAACTGGGGGCGCGACAGATGGTAGACGATGGCACCGGCGATCAGGTCGACCTGCTCCTGGCTGTATCCGTTCAGGATTGCCTGCGCCCTGCGCGCGCGGTCAACGAGTTCTGCGATGTGAAGATGATCTGCGGACTGAGACATTGTTCCTCCGGGCCGCGGCTACGGCCACTTGCTGCACGCCGTGATGCATCAGGTAAGGCATCACGAGTCCTATACGTTGATCAAGAGGCCAATTCAACCAAAATATTTTCTCTGATGCATCAGTTTGTATTTTTATTGATACATTCAATAGTCCATGCTAGGCGGCATCACGAGCGATAACGGAGGACTAACGATGATGCACCAGCAGGATCGGGTGGAGATCAATGAAGTGGTCCTGCGGGACGGCTTCCAGAACGAGCCGGATTTCGTTCCCACCGAAGACAAGATCCGCCTTGCGGATGGTCTATCCCGCACGGGTATCCGGCGTCTGGAGGTGTCGTCCTTCGTCTCGCCAAAAGCGATACCGAACCTGCGCGACGCGGCCGATGTTTTGCGGGGCATCGAGCGCGTACCGGGCGTGCGCTACACCGCACTCGTGCCGAATGTGCGCGGCGCCGAGCGGGCCCTGGAAGGCGTCGTGGACGAGGTGAACCTCGTCATGTCCATTGGAGAAAAACACAATCTTGCGAATATGCGCATGACCTGCGACCAGTCGCTGGCCCAGTTCCGGGAGATCATGACCGTGATTGCGGGTAGCGGCATCTTCGTGAACGGCACGATCGCCACGACGTTTGGCTGCCCCTTCGAGGGTCGCCAGCCGGTGGAACGGGTGCTGTGGGCCATCGATAGCTATCGCGAAATGGGCATCGAGGGAATCACCATCGCCGATACGATCGGCGTCGCCAATCCCCGTCAGGTCGACGAACTCACGACAACGATCTTCCGGCATCACCCCGACCTGCCGTTGACGCTGCATCTGCACAACACGAGGGACCTGGGCCTCGCCAACGCACTTGCCGCCTATGATGCCGGCATCCGAAGCTTCGATTCCGCACTTGGCGGCATCGGCGGCTGCCCCTACGCACCCGGCGCGACGGGCAATGTCTGCACCGAGGATCTCGTGCACATGTTCCACAATTGCGGCATCGACACCGGCGTCGATCTTTCAGCGCTGATCGGGCTTTCAGGCGAGCTTCCCGTCCTTCTGGGTCACGGGACGCCCGGCTATGTCGTGAAGGCCGGCACCAGCGATCGCGTTTACGCTTAGACGCTGGCGGTTTTCGCCGCGCCCGCCAGCCCGGAGCTCGCCAATTTCGTCTCTAACCTGTTCCGACATCGCAACGGGGCCAAGAAAATATGACCGACAAAACCACGCCGAAGATCCTGATCGTCGACCTGGTAGGCCTTGCCCCCGGACCGGACGGCCGCCCCGGCCATTCCGATGTCAAGGCGCATATCGAGGCCCGTGGTGGTGCCTTCCACGAAGGCTCCGCACGTGGCCGGCCTGCCCCGGAAGCCGGACGGCCACATTTCTATTACCTGCCCATGCTGTCGACCGAGGCAGAGCTTCTAGCCGAAGCCGGGGACGGACTCTACGACGCCGTGATCGCGGCAGCGACCTTCCTGCCGAAGGACACGCGCTTCGATCTCGGCGGAGTGCGGATCGGCTCCGGGACCGGCAATATGGGCTCCGCCAGTTGGGGCGGCGGCGACGGACGCGGCGGCATCGCCCCGCTGATGAACACGCCCGGTATCAACGCCCATGCCACTGCACAGATGGTCATGAAGGCGCTTCTGCGTGTTCGGCCCGACCTGCCGGTCGACGAGATGAACGCTCTTGTGGCGGCCGGCCGCATAGATACGGGCCGCGATCTTGTGCGTTTCCCGACGTGCAAGCTGGAGGGCCGGGTCTTTGCGGTCATTGGCTATGGCAATATCGGACGCGAAGTGGCGAAGCTTGCGCGCGCTTTCCGCATGACGGTGCGCATCCATGCCCGATCCCGACACCGTAAGTGGGTCGAGAGCGAAGGTTTCCACTATGCCGCGACGCCCCGTGACGCGGCAGATGGCGCCGACGTGCTTTCCGTGCATATCGGCCTCGGTCCGCTCGGTGCGAACGGCTACGCAAATGCCGGTCTCGTTGGCGAGGAGGTGCTGTCGGCGCTCGCTATGGGCGCTGTCGTGATTAACTATGATCGCGGCGAGCTGATTGATGTGCGGGCACTTTCTGCGGCGCTTTCGTCTGGCCGTGTCGCCCACGCCGCCATCGACGCGGACCTTTTCCAGGACCCTGCGCAGGGCACCCTGTCGGGTCCGATGGCCCCCTATTTGTCGCTCCTGCCGTCGCACGCGGAAAAACTGTCGCTCCTGCCGCATGCCGCCGCCGACACCGATCATCCGACCCGCGTTTCCGGCGCCATCCAAGCCGTGGATCAGATCCTCGATGCCATTCAGACGGGTGTCACGCGCAACCTGAAAGGCGACCTGCCGGCAGGATACAGCGATGGTGGTGCGACTTCGCCGACCGGCGCTGGTGAAGGCCGGCTGGAAGAGCTTCGTTCGGACGCCGCGCGGGTCGAAGCGCTAAGAACCGCCGGACGCGCCTTCTTGCTGGCGCTCAACAGCCTGGTGGAAGACGGCGCTGCGACGGCCGGCGAACAACTCCTGCTCGACAGCAACCTTCTTGCCACGCTGTTGCGCGCGGAGAGCTTGGAAGGCCCCTACAAGGGTTGACGACAGGTCAGCTTGTATGGGTTCAATCGGGCTTGCAGCGGAGTTGAAGCAGGTCTCACGGATCAAGAGCGCCCGTCCGAAGTCCCGCAGATCGTTGCGCTGTACCACCTCCTCCGGGAGCATCACCGCGGAACCGGCTGCGGCTAACATGCGTCAGCGCATGATCCTCCAAAATCCGCCCCGCGATAGAGCGACCTTTCGCGTCGAATAGGTGGATGTCATTCGTCCGCGCAGTGAAGCGGATAGTGTCCATCCTTGCGTATGCTTCGTCGTCCGCTGTCTTGATCAGGTATTTTTGAGCAGAACCGACCATATCCACGTAAAGAATCTGGACTTCGCCAAGATGCTCGACGAAATCGACTGTGCCGGTGAGCACTGGACCGTGTTCCCCGGCTGGGATAATCTGCGTGTTTTCAGGGCGAATACCGATGCTGAGCCTTTCGCCCACTGGCAGTACCCCGCGATCGGCAGACACGTTCAGCTCAGCACCGCACTCAAGCATGAGATGTGTGACGCCCTGCGACTTCCCCACGACCGTGCCTTCGAGAATGTTCATCGCCGGCGAACCGATGAACTGGGCAACGAAAAGGTTGGCCGGCCGCTTGTAGAGTTCGAGGGGCGTTCCAACCTGCTCGATGTTCCCGTCCTTGAACACGACAATGCGATCGGCCAAAGTCATTGCCTCGACCTGATCGTGGGTCACATAGATCATGGTCACATCCGGCATGCTTTGCTTCAATTTGGCGATCTCGATCCGTGTCGCCACACGCAGCGCCGCGTCGAGATTGGAAAGCGGTTCGTCGAAGAGGAAGACCCGCGGATTGCGCACGATGGCGCGGCCGATGGCGACGCGCTGCCGCTGTCCGCCGGACAGCGCTTTCGGCAACCTCTGCAGATACTTGCTAAGTTGCAGGATTTCCCCCGCCTTTTGAACCCGCTCGTCGATCTCGGCCTTAGAGACGCCGGCAATACGCAATCCGAATGCCATATTTTCGTAGACCGTCATGTGCGGATAGAGCGCATAGGACTGGAACACCATGGAAATGCCGCGCTTGGAAGGCGCCACGGTGTTCATCCGCTCCCCGTCGATGACGAGGTCGCCAGACGTTATCGTCTCGAGACCCGCGATCGAACGCAGCAGCGTCGACTTTCCGCAGCCGGAGGGCCCGACGAAGACAATGAATTCCCCCGACTTTATGTCGAGGTCGATCCCATGCAGGACTTCAAAATCGGCATAAGACTTGCGTATATTTCTCAGCGTGAGATCAGCCATCGTTCCCGCTCCATTTTCTTGATTTCACCCGCGAGCACACCGCGCCGTCAGGGCGCGAGCCCAGCCAGGAACCGCGTTATCCGATCCGGCTTCCTGTTTTGGATTTCGAGGTCATTCTTCCGGCGAATGGCCCGACGGACGACCCTGGCGCCTGCGTAGCGCAGGGGCTCTGGCGGCAGCCGCGTCCGTCTGCCGATGCCGACCAGTCCGCAACGGCTCCACACATCGTCGCGGCCGAGAACAAGGCTTGCCATGATCTTCCCGGCGACAGGGGCTTGCGCGATGCCCGTGCCGTTGAAGCCCATGGCATAGAAGATGTTCGGGTGGTCCCTGAGACGATCAAAAACCGGCAGGTGCTGCGCCGTGCAGTCGATCGGTCCGGTCCAGTCGTAGAGAACCGGCACCCCCTTGAGTAGCGGATAGACCCGATGCATTTCCCGGATATTGTCCACCCCCGCATCCCCGCTGCGGTTGAATCGATGGTCGATGCGGTCCCCAAAGGCAATGCCGCCGGTGCCACGCCCGAAGATGACCTCTCCGCCTGGCGTTCGCTGATAATAGAGCACGTGATGCTGCGCATCGCAGATCGAGGCGCCATCGGTCCATCCGATTTCGTCGAGGATATCAGGTACAGGTGCGGTGGCGATGACCTGGCTGCTGACAACGTAGAGATAGGGGTGCAGTTCGGGAATGGCCGACAGCCAGGCGTTTGCGGCAAGGATCACCTTGCCGGCAGACAGGACGCCCTTCGCCGTGCGTAATTGCGGCCTGTCGCCCGGCACGATTTCGAGAACCGGACTATGTTCGTGAATGATGACGCCCCTGGAAAGGGCGAGCCGGCGCAGGCCGAGGGCGAGCTTTGCGGGCTGGACGGTCCCTGCCCTCTCCTCGACGATGCCGACGTAGGAGGCGGCGGAGCCCGTGCGGAGCAGGATTTCTGCGCGTTGGAGCGGCCGGAAGCGCTCTTCTCCAATCGTACGGCACACGTTGCAAGCTTGCGCCCAGGCGCCTTCCTGCGCAGTCGAGCTTGCCGTCCATAGCCAGCCGTCGAGGCGCAGATCCATCTCGATGGTGCCTGCGGCCTGCAAGCTGCTCAGTTCCTCGATGGCATCGGTGGTCGCCCGGCACAGCATGAGCGCGTCATCCTCACCCACGAGCGCGCGCAGCATGTCGATTTCCGCAAACCAGCTATGAACCTGGCCGCCATTGCGGCCCGAAGCACCTGACCCGCAGAAGTCCGCCTCGAGAACGGTCACGCGCGTCAGCGGGGCTTGCTCCTTTATGCGTAGAGCCGTCCAGAGACCGGCATATCCGCCGCCGACGATCGCCACGTCACAGTCCTCGCTGCCATGCAACGGAGCGGTAACGGCGTCCGCATCGATGCTCTGCAGCCAGAAGGAGCGGTCCGCCTTTGCTGCAGCAACAGGAGGCCTCATCTTGATGGAGTTCATGCTCAGGCCCTCTGTGTCGTGCGGATGACGCTGGCGTACTTGTCCAGCAACCATTGGGGAATCGCCCGGATCGGCTGGGGAAATCCACCGAGATGCGTGCAGGTTTCCGCGGCATTGGCCGCGGAACGATCAAGGGCGGCCCGCTCCGAGCAGCCCTCGAAGAAGCGCGACAGGAGGAAGGTTGCGATGAAGCTGTCCCCCGCGCCGCAGGTATCTACCACGGTCACCGGGACGGAGCCTGCGGCAAACACCTTGTCGCCATTGTCGTAGAAGGAGCCGCGCTTGCCGCAGGTGACCACGACCTGACGCGCGCCCTCCGCCTTGAGCCGCGCGATCAGCGGCTCGACAGGCACGGCCGGATCGTCCGGGCCGGAGGCGAAGACCAGCGGAACGCCGTCGAGCGAAAGCTCGAAGTGGCGTGTGGATACGTCGACGCTGAACGGCACGCCATCCGCAACCAGGCAACGGACCAAGGCTTCGCTGGAGTTCGTGCCGAGATGGACCCAATCGGCCTGCCGCAGCGCCTCGTAGCGCTCCGTGCTCGGGACATAGCCCTCCCCGACGCCGAGGGATTCGAGAAGAAAGCGCCGCTCGCCCGCATCGTCGGCAAGCAGAGTCACGGCAGAAGAGCCGGGGCGTATCTCCACATCGCCCCGATCGAGGCCAGCCTCCTCGATGGCGCCGAACATGATTTCCGCTTCCTCGTCCGGTCCCAGTGCACCGAAGTAGCGGGTATTCAGGCCCAGCCGGCGCCATTGCACGGCGACATTGAGGGCATTCCCGCCCACGGTGACAAACCCCTTGGTCAGGTAGGCGTCGAGGCAATTGTCGCCGACGGCAATCAGATTGGGATTGGCGTTCTTCATAGTTCTTCCACTTGATCGAATGCTGGAGCGATGCCCCACGGTTCCGTCCGCCGGAGGACGATCTCGCCGAGATGTTCGGCAGCCCAGCGGAAGGCAAATTGCTGAAAGGAGAAACTCGCACCGATGAGTTTTTCGCGTTTCAAGATGGATTCCGCTCCTATTTCCCGATGCCTTCCGCAAGCCCGCGGATGAAGAAGCGCTGGGCCGCGAAGAAGGTCATGACGATGGGAAGTGCCGAGAGCGTCATGGCGGCGAAGACGACGGCATAGTTCGTGCCGTGCTTTGCCATGATGGACGTCAGGCCGACGGGCAGTGTCTGCAGGTCCGCGCCGCTGGTGAAGATCATCGCGAACAGATATTCGTTCCACGCGAAGAGCACGTGCAGGATTACGCACGACACCAGGATCGGTTTGCACAAGGGCAGCGTCACTTTCCAGAAGATCTGGCCTTCGCTGGCGCCGTCCATGATGGCGGCCTCATCCAGGTCGCGCGGCAGGCCGAGCATGTAGGCGCGGATGAGGAAGGTCGTGAAGGGAATGCGGAAAGCGGTGTAGAGGATGATCAGCGCCCAATAGGTGTTGTAGAGGCCGAGATCCTGCATCATGCGCACCAGTGGGATGACCGCGACCGTCGGGCTGAGCATGAGGCCACCGAGGACGATGCCGACGAAGAACGGCTTTCCCGGCAGTTTCGAGCGGGTCAGGCCGTAGGCGGTCCACGCACTGACCAGCACGGTGCAGACAGCCGATCCGAGCGTGACGATGACGCTCGTCGCGATATAGTTGCGGATGCCCTGGTTCCATGCCGCAATGTAGTTTGCGACGCTGAAGCCGCCCGGCAGGGCGAACGGGTTTCCGAAGATTTCGGCATTGGTCTTGAAGCCGTTCAGCGCCATCCAGAACAGCGGATAGAGGACGACCACGCCAAGGCTGATCAGAAAGGCCACGAGGCAGACCTTCGCCAGCACGGCGACGAAGTCGGTGCGCTCGGTTTCCCGCGATTGATGGGAGACGCTCACAGGTCGACCCTCCGTCTCTTCGTGTACCAGAGCTGCGCAAAGCCGGTTAATAGCGTGATGACGAAAATGACCGATGCGATGGCCGCGCCATAGCCGAAGTCATTTTCGATGAACCCCTGCTGGTAGAGCCATGTCCCGAGCACCTGGCTGCTGTTGTTGGGCCCGCCACCGGTCATGACCATGACCTCGTTGAAGACCTGGAATGCTCCAGTGATCGTGACGATCACCATCAGGCCGGTCATCTCGCGGGTCAGCGGAAAGGTGATGTTCCAAAGACGCCGCCAGGTCCCTGCCCCGTCCATGATCGCCGCTTCGTAGAGTTCGCGTGGGATCTTCTGGATCGCGATGGCAAACAGCAGCGTCGAATAGCCGAAACCTTGCCATTGGCTCATGGCGATGATGGCATATATCGCGGTCTGTTCCTCGCCGAGCCAGGCGCGCGACCAGTCCGCCAGGCCGATCTGCGTCAGCGCCGAATCCAGAAGGCCGATGTCGGGTTGATAGATGAAATAGAAGAGAAGGCCGGTGACAGTGATGGAAATGGCCGAAGGCACGAAGTAAACGGCGCGCCAGAAACGGCGCCACCTCTCCTCGCTCAGCCCCTCAATGAGGGCAGCCAGAACGAACGCGCCGAAAACCTGGAAAACGACGGAAATAACGGCATAGAGCGTGTTGTTGAGGATTGCCGTCCCAACCACGGGATCGCTTTGCAGGCGCCGGTAGTTATCCAGTCCGACGTAGGCCGTTTCGCCCGTGAAGATGTCCTGGTTCTTCGTGCTGACGACGAAGTTGTCGATGATCGGATAGTAGACGAACCAGAGGATCAGCACGAATGCGATCACGATCCAGCGGAACGAAAGGATACCGGTTATCGGGCCGAGCCTGGCCCTTTCAGGCCGGCGCGACCCGGTGAAGCCGATTTTGACGGCTTCACCCTTGTAGTCATGCTTCACCGCAGTAATCACTGGCCGATCCTTATTTGGACGAAGCCGCCGCTTCCTTTACGCGCTCCACCACCTCTTCGGGCGTCATCGAGCCGCCGATCAGGGCCTGCAGCCCCGAAAGCCAGGCAGCCGCCACGCGCGGCGGGTTGGCCGTGTCGAGCCAGGGCATGAGATAGGAGGAGTCCGCGATCACCTTCAGACCATCGACGACGGCCGGGTTCATGGTTTCGGCCGAATAGCCGCCGACCGTCGCGCTCGGTTGGCCGTAAGGCGGCGCCGACAGGATCTTGCCGTTTTCAGCTGAGGTGACGAACCGCATGAAATCGATCGCGAGCGGAATGTTCTTCGAGGCTGCGTTGATCATGTAGCCTTCCGGCGCGCCCTCGATGGCCTTGACGTCGCCCTTGGCATCCTTCGGAGCCGGCAGCTTGAAGAAGCCGAAATCCTCGCGCTTCAGAGCGCCCTCGGCCGTCGCCTGATCGAATTCTATGATCTCCTGATAGTACATCGCTGACTTGCCGTTGCTGAACTGTTGCAAGGCCGATGCGTAGGAGGAGCCATTGGTGCCGGCTCCATCAGAGCATTCGTCGATCAACTGCTTGAACTGCGTCAGGCTGACGACGTAGCCCGGATCGCTATATTCGGCCGTGGCCGGGACGAAGTCCTTTTCAAGCGTCGCCTGCGGCACGTTGTAGGCAAGCAACTGCCCCGCATAGTGAACGCCCGGCCAGCCTTCCTTGTTGCCGAACGAAATCGGCGTGACGCCGGATTTGCGGAGCGTCGCGCAAGCGCTCAAGAACTCCTCGAAGCTCGCCGGTTCGGAAACGCCCGCCTTTTCGAAAAGACCCTTGTTATAGCCCATGAACTTGGCGTCGAGATAAAGCGGAATACCAAAGAGCTTGCCATTGTACTGGAAGGCGGAAACGGCGGCGTGTGCGAGTTCCTTGCCCCATTCGGTCTCCGGGCCGATGACGGGGGTGAGGTCGACGGCGCGATTGCCGCGCACGAAGTTCTCGCCCCAGCTGCCTGTCCATGTGAAGTAGATGTCGGGCAGCGAGTTGGATGCAACCAGGGCTTTCGTCTTGCCCTTCACGCTGTCGTCGCTCTCCTGGATCAGCTCGACCTTCACGTCGGGGTGCAGTTTCTCGTATGCCTTTGCCGCATCGACAAAGAAGGGGGAGAGTTGCTGCAGGCCGAATTTCGTCAGAACGCTGATCGTGCCGGAGTGTTCGACTGCAGCGCTGGGATCGGCGACGACCGGCTCCGCCGCAGCCGCGCCGCTGGCGCCGCCAATGACGAACGCGGCTGCAACGAGCGATCCGAGGCTCGTCGTGCTCAAAAACGTGTTGGCTTTCATTTCGCAGTTCCTCTCTGTTGTCGTTCGCTTCTCAGGGCATGCCAAGGTCCGTAACCCTGTCCGGCGTCACCGACGGACAGGGAAACGCTCAGTATTCGACGCGCTTGTAGTAGCGGCGCGTGGTCAGTGGGTGATCGCGCAGCACTTCCAGATGCGCGCTCAGGCGCTCCAGCATGGTTGCCAGGATGACAGGCGAAATGAGACCGCGCGTCTCGGTGGACAGGCCCGGAAGGCTGGCCGCAGCCGCATCGAGGATGCGCACCTTGTCGGTGTAGCGCTTGGCGAAGTTCTCCACCCGGTCAGTCAGCGGCCGGCAGGCGTCCTCGCCCTTGAAGATGAAGAGGCTGACGCCCGGCTCCACCAGTTCGAGCGTGCCGTGGAAGAAGTCGGATGCATGCACCGGACGGGTGCGGATCCACTGCATCTCCTCGAGGATGCACATGCCGTAGTAGTGAGCTTCCGGCCAGACCGATCCCGCACCGGTGAAGATGTGATAAGTCTCGTCCTTGATGTCCTTGGCGAGTGCGGCAGCCTCGGTCTCGTAGCTTTCCTTCACCGAGACCAGCAGTTCTGGCAGCAGCTTCAGTTCGGCCACGGTTGCGTCGAAGTCGGCATATTCGCCGCGCTCTGCGAGCAGCGCGAGGACGATGATCAAGCTCTGCAGGTAAAACGATTCCGAGGAGGTATCGTCCTCGGCGAAGTTGGTGAAGTTGTAGTCGGCGTCGCGACCGAGCGGGGTGTCCTTGTGCCCGGTCAAAGACAGCGTCTTCACGCCGCGTTCCTTGAGGAAGGACAGAAGCTGGACGCTTTCCTTGGTCGTGCCCGACAGCGAGGGCAGGATGACCAGCGCCTTCTCGTTCAGACCGGCCGGCGGCTCCAGAACGACCTGCGCGGAATAGGCCGCGGAAACCGGGAAAAGCGTCGAGTTCCGAGCAAGTTCGATGGCCGGCTGGGTGAGAAACTGCACACCGCCGGTCCCAATGAAGAAAATGCGTTCCAGACCGTCATTGAGCAGTTCACGCATCAGGTGACGCACGTCCTGAGCGATTGCAACTGCGCCGCTTTGGATCTTTACAAAGCGATCTCTATCGAAGTTGAGCATTAGAACCTTCCCGTTTTGCGCGTCGCCAGATCGCTGTCGTAGCGAGACCGCGTCTTGCGCAAATGATCTTTGAGACTGTGTGAGATCGATCTCACACATATTTAGCGCACAAGAATTTTGCGGTGGCAAGTGGGCAGTCCAAAAATTTTCCGATGGGGGTGCTAGCTGTTCAGGCGTCTCTTCGGCGGCTGACGGAACCACGAACTATCATCTTGGTTTCAAAGCGTAATTTCTGCGGTTTACCGCATTTTCCGGAGAGCCGATCGAACAGCAACCGAGCTGCCGCGCGACCGATTTCAGCCACTGGCTGAGAGACGACCGTGATCTGCGGATCGGTAAATGTCGCCAGATTGAAGTCGTCGAAACCGATCAGTGAGACGTCATGGGGAATCGAAATGCCCATGGAACGGAAAGCCAAAAGCGCGCCCTGCGTCATCAAGCTGTCGACCGTGAAAAGCGCGGTCGGTGGGCTCTTCTGGCTGAAGAGGCGTATGGTCGCGTCGACGGCATGCTCAACCGTTGATTGTGAAACGGAAACCATCCGATCGTCCGGCGCAATACCGCCTGCGGCAAGGGCGGCCCGGTAGCCGCTCATGCGCTCACGCGAGGTGAAGATGCGCATGTCGTCCTGCAACAGTCCGATTCGGCGATGGCCCATCCCGATCAGGTACTCGACGGCCTTGCGCGCGCCCCCCTCGTTGTCCACGACGACGCTGTCGCAATCGATGCCCTCCGCTACGCGGTCGATCAGCACCAGCGGTACGTTTTCTGCGATCAGACCCTTGAGATGGGCGTTGTTGTCGGCCGACGTCGGCGCCACGATGAAGCCGCGGATACTGAGCGACTGGAGGCTCGCCAGCAGAGAGATTTCCTGTCCAAGTTCCTCTTCGCTGCTGCCGATGACCAGATTGTGTCCGCACTCGCGGGCGAGAACCTCGATGTCGTGCGCGATGCGCGCGAAGAACGGGTTCTGTATATCGCCAAGGATGCAGCCGACGATCGGCAACTGCCCGCTACGCAACGCCTGCGCCAGCCGGTTGCCGCGATAGCCGAGCTTTTCCGCAGCGGCCTGAACCTTCTGGGCGGTTTCGTTGCCAACATAGCCATAACTGTTAAGGGCGCGGGCAGCCGTTGCCCGCGACACATTCGCCAGCGCCGCCACATCCTTCAAAGTCGCCGGTTTCCGAACCATTTCACCCTTCGCCATCGCACAAGCAGGATCCAAGACGATCCTCCTTGTAGCGTCGGGTCGACGGTTCGCATAGGCATGCCACCGCGGAAAGCGGCATGGTGTCTGCAACCGCCGATCCTGCCCCTGTACGGGCGGAACGTTGAGAGCATCGGATGTTCCGCTCCGGTCGCAATCTCGAAACCCGATACCTCGCCAAGGATGAGACCGAGCGTCGCTCCGCTGTGGCTGAAGACGACATAGGCGCCGGGAACGGCCTTGCGGGCACCGACCACCGGCTCGCCATCGCCCGGGATGGGTTTGCCGCTGGTGAAATTGCATCGATCGACAAGATCAATTCGATCATCGAAACCTAGCCCAAGGGTATTGCCGGCTTCGAGCGCTATACACGGTTTCTCGATACCCAGCCCGACATCAAAGATCACGAGGGTGCACGGGACGCCGGGCGGCTGCACGGCGATATCGCCTATCGAGCCGTCTGCTTCGGCTACCGGCCCGACAGGCCGATCCTTGAGGGTCTGGAATTGACGATCAGGGCAGGAGAAACGATCGCCCTCGTCGCCCCCCCGGGTGCAGGCAGGACGACAATCTGCTCGTTGCTGCCGCGCCTCTACGAGACCATGTCCGGTACGATCACCGTCGATGGCATCGATCCATGATCGCGCAGCCGTCGCGATAGGTGCCGAAGGCTTCGACCTCCGGTTCTTGGCGTAAAGCACAATTATGGAACTATGTTACTTGTGCAACTTCGCGCTTGGCTTGGCAGCACACAATAGATCAGGTGTCCCCTCGTGTTAAATGCGCACTACCCAGACTTTAACCGACCACGAGGATGCTCGGATCCGGAAATAGGTCCGGCCACATGGCGGCGAACATTTCTTCGCCTACACCCGGCGCTGTAGCATAATTTGAATAAGGTTTCCGCAAGAGCTGCAGGTGCAGGTGTGGAATCCACCAGCCGTTCTCCTCGAAATCCCCAACGGTGGCAAAGGCCGTAGCGGCGGCGATCCGGTCGCCGATCTTCCAGCCTCGGGCCGATCGGTGGGTCAGATGCCCCCAAAGCGACCAAAAGTGCTTTCCCGGCTGCCATTCGTGTTCAAGCACGAGCACGCCACCGTAGTCGAGGCTGTCGTTCATGATCATGGTCTGCACGACCGTTCCGGCCAGCGGCAGAGAAAGAACCGTTCCGGCCGGTACGAACACGTCGAGCCCCAGATGAAGATTTCGGCGCGCATTTCGATCGAAGGCGGAGATGTAATTGTCGGTGCTGTAGATCGTGCGCTTTTCCAGCCAGGGGCCGATTGCGACCTCATGGCCGCTTGCCTGCATCAGCGCATCGTAAAGGGATTGTGCCGTCTCGCGGTCTTGTGCGGCCAAGGCATTGGCCAACCCCGAGCCGGCACTACCCAGATCGAGAACGGTCAGCCGCGACTGTTCAAGAGCCGGCGAAAGTAGATCGCTCCAGCTGCCGGCATTGGCGTCAAGCCATGCTCGAAAATCCGCCGCATCCGGCACGATCTCGAGCCCAGCGCCAAGACGCAATGCGGCTTCCGCCACGACGGGATCCATCGCATCCAGCCGGGCAGCCACGGCCGGGTCTTTGTTGCACGCCTTCACCCATGCGAAATAACTGCCGCCATTTGCGCCGGCAAAAGTCGCCAGATGCTGGCCAAGGCGATTGAAATCGTAAACGGGCTGCGCAAGCAGATCGGCAGTATCAGCGTGTTGGTTCATGGCGTTCACTCTTCGGGACGGTATTGTGCCATGCGTTGGGCCAATTCCGCTTTCCCCTCCCCGCGCAGCTTCTCCTCAGCCGCCAGCATGTCGCGCCGACGTTCATCCTGCCCGAGCTTGAAACGGCTCTCGACCTTTTCGATCGGCAATTCGTAGCCCAGTATGTTCGGCAGGCGTCGTTCAAGCCCTTCCGGTCCGAGTTCGCCCATCTCCCAGGCCTTTTCCCGATCTTTCTCCATATGGGTCACCAGGTCACTGAGATGCTTGGCCGTCGCCGCGGCCGAGATCACCTCGGGCCTGCCATGAAAATGAACGACAATGAAATTCCAGGTGGGAGCGCTGTCGCGCATCGGTGCGGCGGGATACCATGAAGAGGAAATGTAGCTGCCCGTATCCATCAGCACGGCGACGGAGGGCATGCCGCGTCGGATCAGCGCGGCGTGATCATTGCCGACAGCGACATGGGATATGAGGCGATTGCGCTTCCTGTCGGCCATGAAGATCGGGTGGGAAATCGCCACGCCCTGCTGATGCGGCGTGATTAGGGTTCCCATCACCACCCGGCCTACGACATCGAAGATTTCGTCGTCAGCATGGGGCGCGAAATAGGGTTTTGTATAAAGCATGCGGAAAAGCCTCAAGCGTGAATGGCCGGCCGGCGCACCGACCAGGGATAATGGCGTTCGAGATGGCCAGCGAGCGTCAAGAGCCTTGCTTCCTCACCGTAGGGAGCCAGGAACTGGATACCGATGGGGAGTCCGCCTGCACTCATCTCCAGCGGCACGCTCATGGCGGGAATACCCGCAGCATTGGCGGGATGCGTGAAGACACTCGCTGACAGGAACAGATCGGTAAAGCGACGCCAATCGGTGCTGCGTACGTTAAACGTGTCGAGCGGCTGCGGCAGGCAGGGCATCACCGGCGACATGATCAGATCGACCTCGGCGAAACTCCGCGCAAAACAGCGCGCTGTCGCATTAACCCGATTGCGTGCGCGAATAACCTCCGATGCCGAAAGACTGCGACCGTATTCGGCAAGGGCGACATTCACCGGCTCGAAATGCCGGTCATCCGCAGGGTAACCTGTATCCTGCGCAATGTCTTCGACCTCGATTGCGGTATAGGTGGCGATCAGCTTTCGCAACGCCTCGGCCAACGCCTCGCCGTCATGGGACAACGAGATCGGGACGACGTGATTGCCCAGCGCTTCAACCTTCGCCACCGCCCGTTCCAGGGCCGCCCCCACTTCGAGATCGACCGACATGCCCAGGGCGGTCTCGCTGACAAGACCGATGCGAAGCGGCGCCTGCCCGCGTTCGATTGCGGAGAGAAAGGGCCCCTCAGGCGTGGGAGCGACATAAAGCGGCCCAGGTTCCGGCCCGGATGTCAGGTCGAGCATCAGCGCGGAATCGCGCACGCTGCGCGTCAGCACATGATGGCAGACCAGGCCGCCCCAGTTTTCCGACGAAATCGGGCCGCAAGGTGTACGGCCACGCGAAGGCTTAAGACCGAAAAGGCCGGTATTGGACGCAGGGATGCGGATGGAGCCAGCACCGTCATTGCCATAGGCCAGCGGCACCATACCCGAAGCCACGGCCGCCGCCGAACCGCCCGAAGAGCCGCCGACGCTCGCCTCGACATTCCACGGATTGAGTGTCGGACCATGCAGCGTGGGTTCTGTCGCAATGTTGCAGGACATCTCCGGCATATTGGTCTTGCCGACAACCACCAGACCAGCCGCTCGGTAGCGGCTGACGATGGCATGATCCGCCTTCGACACGTTGCCGACGGCCGCCCGGCAGCCATAGGACATTTCCACTCCGGCATAGGACGGGCAGTCGTCCTTCAGGAGCATTGGAACACCCCGAAGCGGGGCCTCCGCCGGAAGCGACGCAAGCTGTGCCTGCGCCGCTTCCCGCATTTCGAGGATAACGGCATTTAACGCTGGATTGACCCGGCGAATGGCAGCGAACGCCTCATCGACAGCCTCGTTTGGCGTGAGGACACCGGCGGCAACGGCCTCGGCCACGCCAACGGCATCGGCAGTGACATAATCGAAATCCCGTATTGTCATTGCGTCTTCGCCTCTTCGTCAGTTCGCGGTTTTGGAAACGCCCCAGAACCGGTGTGTGCCGCCCTGCCAACCGAGATAGCCTTCCACCGCAGGCGCAAGCGCGGTGACGCTGGGGATATTGTAGAGGCCGAGGATCGGCACCTGCTTGCCCATCTCGGCATTCAACTCGGAGAACACTGCCTTGCGGTCGGCAGGCTCGCTCAGGGCTTCAACCTTCTCCAGGAGCGCTGCGGCCGTCTTTTCGTCCCACATACGTGTCGGTTCGGCCTTCTTGTCGCCGATCAACGACTGGAAGCTCAACAGCGGATCGAGACGGGCGGAATAGGCGAAGATTGCCAGCTCATATTTGCCGGATCGATACTGGTCGAGTTGGGTCGCCCAATCCCTGACATCCAGACGCGAATTGATGCCCGCGCTGAGCAGCATCGCCTGAACGATGGTCGCCACCTGCACGCGGTTCTGCCTGTTTGCAACGAGGATGCTGATCGCCTCACCCTTATATCCGGCCTCGGCCGCCAGCTTGCGCGCCGCCTGGGGATCATAGGCCGGCCATGCGGCTGCGGCGTTGTCGTAGTAATAGGTCCCCTCGGAAAGCACAGAGGGGTTTGGCTTGTAGAGCCCGTTGCCCAGCGCTTCGGAGAGCTGCTTCAGGTCGATCGCGTGGGCTATCGCCTGGCGCATGCGCGGGTCGGAAAGGGCCGGAGCTTCGGTCTGCAGTTGCAGCGTCATCCAGGCCGGCGTCGGCTGGATGTTAACCGTGATCTTGTTGGCCTTCAGGCTATCGAACAAGGTTGGTTCGACCTCATCGATCACATCGATTTCCCCGGCCTGCAGCCCATTGGAGCGGGTGCTCGCGTCCGGCACCGTCATGAAACGGATATTCTCGATGGATGCGGTCTTATTTCCCGCTAGACCATCTCTATTGCCGGGAAGCGCCGCGTAGCCAGCATAGCGGACGAGATCTAGATAGCGACCGGGCTGCATTGAACCGAAGGCATAAGGGCCTGTGCCGACGGGTTTAATGAAGGCGCCCTGCGCATCGACCGAGGATTTGCCGATGATCCAGGGCGTGCATTGTATCGTCGCAAGCGTCGTCGGGAAATTCGGTGCGGAGGCGTCGAAGGTGAAGCGAACCGTAGCCGCATCGACGGCCTCGATCTTCGTCAGCTTCGGACCGATCTGACCGTTGTAACGGCCCACGCATTGGAAGGCTGTGGCCGGATCGAGATAGCGCTGGAAATTCCAGACCACATCGTCGGCGGTCAGCGGCTTGCCGTCGTGGAAGGCGACACCGCTCCGCAGATGGAAATCATAGACGGTACTGTCGTCATTCACGGTCCACCTTTCGGCAAGCATCGGCTTGACCGAAAGATCGTCGCCAAAAGCAACGAGACCTTCCACGACATGGGAAAGCACGACGTCGGAATTGGCATCGCGGTTGATTCCGGGGTTGAGGCTGGCGACGTCCGCATGCACGGCCACCCGCAGGGTGTCGGCATCGGCCGCCAGAGCCGGCGCAGCGATCACCGACAGCCCCGCGAGCGCCGAGGCCAGTGAGTATCGCAAATTCAGTCCCATGTCGTTGTTCCCGTTTTCTGGAGGTGAAACTTATTGTTGTTGCTTGAGGATGGTGCTGAAGAAGTCTTCGGCCGGATCGGCCATGTCGAAGGGCGAATGCGCCACGCCCGGCACGACATCGCGGCGTACGCGAATGCCAGCAGTTTCGAAGGATTGCGCCAGCGCCTCGATGCGGTCGAGGCGGTTGGCGCCCTGCAGATCGGCCCCGTCCATCCAGAGCTTGCTGTGACGCGGAATCGTGATTTCCCAGGTCTGGGTATCCTCGCTGCCGACCAGGGTTTGCACCGCAACGTTCCGCATAGCCTCGATGTCGATCTTCCGATCGAACCGATGCTGGATGTCGCGCACGCCGACCCACCAGTCGTAGTCAGCGTTGAGAAGCGTCACGACGCCGGGCGCGCCAATGGAGACGGCTCGCAGTCGCAGTGGATGCAGCATATAGAAACGCTGGCAGAACTGGCCGCCGCCCGAATAGCCGTACATGAGGAAACGGCGATCGCGCAAACGGTACTTGGCCGCCACCTCGTCGACCATCGAGAGCAAGATAAGATCGTAGCGGATGCCGTGGAATTCGATGCGCTTATAGTTGGACAGTTCGCCCGGCTCGATGATGCCGACGGGGAATAGCGGCGCCAGCACGATGCAGTCGTTCTTCTCGGAAAAGCCGGCGAAACGATCGCGGTACCAGGTAGCGGTGCGTCCCGTACCGTGGACGATGACCGCAAGGTCGTAGCGCTTTTCGGCGGTTTCGCTGTAGTCCTGCGGCACATAGAGGCAGTAGCTGAAGCGCTGGTCCATCTGGCTGGCGAAGAACGGCGTCGCACCGAAATCGTAAAAGCTCAGCTTTATCCCGTGCCCCTGCCGCTGCCTTTCTTGTGTGTCGGCCATCTCGTCTCTCCCTCTCAACTCTGCAATACAGCGGCGGTTTCAGGCGCATGCCGCCATTTCAGCCTGAGGCCACCGGTTTCGGTCGGTTCGAGCATCGGGATCGCGCTGAGAAGTTTCAGCGTGTAAGGATGCTGCGGCGTGTCGAGAATTGCGTCGCGCGTTCCCTGCTCAACGATCATCCCGTCCTGCATTACGACTACGCGGTCGGCAATTTGCTCCACCACGGCGAAATCGTGAGTAATGAACAGGCAGGCAAAGCCGTATTTTCGTTGTAGGTCCGCTAGCAGGGAAAGCACTTGCGCCCGAACGGTAACATCGAGTGCCGAGACAGCTTCATCGGCGATCACAAAGGAAGGCCGCCGGACGAGCGCCCGGGCAATCGCCACACGCTGCCGTTGGCCGCCGGACAACTGATGAGGATAACGCTCCACGAGCTTCGGATCGAGCGAGACATCCAGCAGCGCTTCGGTGACAAGGCGAGCGTGATCCGACTTCGGGATTTGCGGCAGTATGCGCAGGCTCTCGGCGATTAGGGCACCCACCTTCATCCGCGGATCGAGCGACGAGAACGGATCCTGAAAGACCATATGGCATTGTTTGCGATAGCGCGCCCGCGCCTCGCCCTTCGGATCCGAGAGGTCAAGGCCGCAGAACCGGATCGTACCGGCCTGGTAATCCGTCAGGCCGGCAATCGCCCGCGCAAGCGTCGTTTTGCCGGAGCCGGAACCGCCGACCACAGCGACTACTTCGCCGGGGCGGATATCCATGCTGACATTGCGCACCGCATTTTTGACAGTGTCGCGGCTGAACAGCCCGCCGCGCCGGACGAAGGACACGCCGAGTTTCTCGACAGATATCAGCGGATCGTCGCCAATCTCGGGTCTTGATGGTGCACGCGCAGGCAAGGAGGATAACAACTTGCGGGTATAGTCGTGCTTCGGCGCGGAGAGCACAACCTCCTTGTCGCCGGCTTCTACGATATCGCCATGCTGCATCACAACGATGCGGTCGGCATAGCGGGCCACCATCGACAGATCGTGGCTGATGAGCATGACCGCCGTCCTGTACTCCCGGGTGAGTTCGGCGAGCATATCCATGATGTCGCGCTGGACGACGGCATCGAGTGCCGTCGTCGGCTCGTCGGCGATCAACAGTGCCGGGCGCAGCAGCATCGCGCTGGCAATCATGATACGCTGCCGCATGCCGCCGGAGAATTCGTGGGGAAAGGCCTTCAGCATCCGTGCACCATCGCCGATGCCGACGCGTTCCAGCATGGCAAGAATGCGCCGGCGCCGTTCGGCGGCATCGATACCCCCATGCAGCGCCAGCCCTTCCTCCATCTGCCGGCCGACGGACATCGACGGATTGAGCGAGGTCATTGGCTCCTGAAAGATCATCGACACGCCGGGACCACGGATCGCGCGCATTTCTTCCGCGTTCATGTCCCGAAAGGCGCGGCCGCGAAAGCGGATATCGCCATCGATCAAGCGAACCGGCTGCGGCGAGAGGCCGATCACGGCACGACCGAGCATGGTTTTTCCCGACCCGGACTCGCCGACGATGCCGACCACTTCCCCGGGTGCAACATGAAGGCTGGCATTGCGTACGATCGTCACGTGGAGCGCCGGAACGCCAAGCGTTACATTCGCGATTTCGAGAAGCGGAGCCTTCGTCATGCGCGTTTCCTCATGCGGGGGTCGAGCAAGTCGCGCAGGGCATCGCCCAGGAGATTGATGCCCAACAGGGAGAGGGAAATGGATAGGCCCGGAAACACGACAAGCCAGACGGCCTGATCGAGGAAGCCACGGCTGCTAGCCAGCATATTGCCCCAGGTCGGCGCCGGCGGGGCGACGCCGAGCCCCAGGAAGCTGAGCGAACTTTCCGCCAGAATGCTCCAGCCACAGATCGACGTGGCAAGAACGGTCAGCGGGGCTACGCAGTTCGGCAGGATGTGCCGCCACATGGTAAAGAGGCTGGCATTGCCCATGACCGCCGAAGCTTCCACGAATTCTCGTGTCCTGAGACCAAGCACCGTGCCGCGGACCACCCGCACGACCGACGACATGTAGATGAGGCCGAGAGAGAGGATGATGCCGTACTCCGTCGCGCCAATCACGGCAAGCAGGCCGAGCGCGAACAGCAGCCCGGGAAAGGCGAGCAGCACGTCGTTGACAGCCATGATCACGCGATCGACCCAGCCGCGCAAGAAGCCGCTGGTCACACCGAAAACCGTGCCGCTGACGACGGCAAAAATCACGGTCAGCGCACTGATCTTGACACTGGTCGCAGCCCCCTGCATCAGACGGCTCAGCTGGTCGCGGCCAAACTCGTCCGTACCCAACCAATGCGCGGCGCCGGGCGCAGCAAGCCGCGCGGCAAAATTCATCGCCAGCGGATCGTGCGGCGTCCAGACCATGCCGATCAGGGCCACGACCAGCAACACGCCGACCAGCAATCCGCCAATGTAGAGATTGATCCCGGACTTGTTCATCGCGCGGCAATCCTAGGGTCGAAGAAGGGATAAAGGAGATCCACCATCAGATTGACCAGGATGTAGATGGCAGCGATGAACAGTAGGCAGCCTTGGATGACCGGGTAATCCCGGGCGAAGATGGCATCGACCAGAAGCCGGCCCAGCCCGGGGATTGTGAAGACCGTTTCGATAACGGCGACGCCGGCGAGAAGATTGCCGAGGATCAGCCCAAGCAGCGTCCATGTCGGTCCGAATGCATTGCGGAATGCGTGCTTCCACATCACCACGTGTTCCGGCAGCCCCTTGGCGCGAGCATGGGTGATGTAGTCGAGGCTCAGCACCTCGAGGGTCGAAGCTCGCGCCATGCGCAGGATCACCCCGAGTTCGTGCAGAAACAGCGTCAGCACCGGCAGGACCAGATAAACGAAGGCCCTCTTGGGATCCTCGGAAAAATCCGCGTAGCCGACGATCGGCACCCAGCGCAGATGCAGCCCGAACAGCAGCAGCAGCAGCATGCCCATCCAGAATGTCGGGATGGACAGAAGCAGCGTTGCACAGCTGACAAGTGTTACGTCGCGCAGGCCATTCTGCTTCCAGGCCGCGAACATGCCGAGCGGCACGGCGACCAACGTCCCCAGCACGATGGCCGGCACCACGATCCGCAGGCTGACGAGAAAGCGGTCGATGATCGAAGGCAGAACCTCATGGCCCGTCGCAATCGATCTGCCGAGATCCCCCTGAAACAACAGCGAGACCCATATAGCAAACTGTTCGGGAATGCTCCTGTCGAGCCCGAACCGTTCTCTTAGGGCCGCCAACCCCTGCGCATCCGAAGCATCGCCCAACATCAGCGCTGCAGGATCGCCAGGAATGAGACGGATCAGAACAAAAACCGTGATCGCGACCAGCACGAGCGTCGGTATTGCCATTGTGAGGCGGCCGAGCACGAAGCGAAACATTGCTAGTCTCCGATCTGCCGAGATGGCTCCCGCAGGGCCGCATCCTGCGGCAGCGGTCGCCAATCATCCAGGGCATAGGAACGGAACGTCCGGTTGAGCGCAGGCAGCGGAGCAATCTCCATAAAGCCCTTGGCCGCATCAATGACGATCATTGCCACCGTTGTCGAAATGCTGTTGGTCTCGCTCTCGCGGGGCGGACGGCAGACGGAATAGGGCATAAGAAAATCGTCGAACAGCGCGGCCTTCAGGTCCTCGCGTCCCAGCTTCTCGCCGCGTTGCTGAAGAATACGGCGCACGCGCCAATCGCGGTAATAGCTCTCTGGAACATAGGGTATGCCGGTATCGCGCAGTTTCGACAACGCGACCGGGCTCACCCAGTGGTTTGCGTGCACCAGCAGCCCGTTTTCCGGATAGAGCGGGAAGGCTTCGTCCGGAGCGCATTCCAGGTCGATGCCGAATCCGGCGGCCGATGCGACCATGATGTTGTTCGAACAGGATTTTGGCGTGGTCGCCACTGCCTTGATCGCCATGGCGAAATGGCTGCCTTCCAGCACCTTCCGACGGATCGCGCCGAGCGGCACGCCCTGTTGGATGAAATCACGCTCGCATTCCAGGTAGTTGGCGGTGATCGAGGTACCGACGGCATTGAAGCCGCTGCGTGCCAGACCGCCCGCCTCGACGAAGGTGACAAAATCGGGACCGTCATCGCCACGACGGACACGCAGGACCACACCCGTTTCGGCACACTCGGCCCGCCAGTCCCAGTTCTGCGCATGCAGCAGCGTTCCGGTCTCGCTGCGCTCCGGCATGACGAGCGCGCAGGTGCAGCCGTCATCCGGATCATCCTCCTCGGCCGCACCGAGTTCTGCCCGCGCGACCGCGACGATCTCCGTACGCGCATTAATCATCACGATGTCTTCGAACGAAACGCCGGAGCCTTCGGCAATGCCATGCATCTCGTCGACATAGGCGGCGTCGAACTCGCCGATCCGGTCAGCATAGGAACGGATAAGAGCTACCCTGCGGTCTTCCGGATAACCCAGCTTTTCTAGGGCGCCACCATAGAGGCGCGCGCTGAGCGCGATTCGATCCGAGAGAAGCGTGCCGTATTGCCGTCCACGCTCGTGGGGAGCGCCTGTCAGAGTCACGAGCGGAAAAGGTTGGGTCTGCATGTCGGCTCCGTTTGAACTTTTTTGGTTCTGTATATGCATAAAAAACCAATGTCCATTACTTTGTCCGCTGTTTTAGGTTTTTGAGCAAATGATGATCGATTGCGTAGCAGCTACGATTTGCCTATATTCGTGCGTGACAGGACGATGCGCCGGACAACGGCGCTGATGGAGGCGCCCCTTGGCGGAAACCGCAACACTCGAACAGACATCAGGGCTCAGCAATCTCCAGGCCGAGGTGGCCAGGAAGGTCTTAGGCCTGATCAACCAGGGCCGATGGGCGGTGAAGGAGCGCATCTCAGAGACGGCGCTTGCGCGCGAACTCGGCGTATCACGCACACCGGTACGGCAGGCGCTGCAGATTTTCCTCGCCGAAGGGCTGATCGAACATTCTCCGACGCGCGGCTTCCAGCTGGCGCGCGATCCGGGCGACATGCCGATGGCAGACGTGATAGGCGAATCCGAAACCGATACGCTCTATAACCGGTTCATGGAGGCCCGCGCCTCCGGCAAAATCGGCGAGGAAGTCTCCGAGACGGAACTGCTGGAGCAGTTTTCAACGACCCGCGGCGCGGTACGGCGCACGTTAATGCGGATGGCCAAGGAGGGTCTCGTTAATCGCCGGGCCGGACATGGCTGGCAGTTCGCCGAGTGTTTGGTCAGCAAGGAAGCGGTCGACGAAAGTTACGAGTTCCGCCTGATCATCGAATGCAACGCCCTGCTCGTGCCACGCTACACACCAAAAAAAGATCAACTGCATGCGCTAATTCGTGAACAGGAAGCGATGCTGACGCGACCCATCCAGGAAATCAGCCGTATCGAATGGTTCTCGATCAACGCCAAGTTCCATGAAACGATCGTTGCCTGGGCCAACAACCGCTTTCTGACCGAGAGCCTGGAACGCCAGAACAGTCTGCGGCGCATGACCGAACTCAGCGACTTCTCCCACCTCAGTGAACCAAGGCTTCGCGAATCCGCGCGCGAACATCTGATGATCCTACGCGCTATCGAAGCCAAGGATTACACCTTTGCTTCCGCACTCGTTCGCAGGCATTTGACCGGTGCCGGTGCGACCTCCTTCGATAGCTGAAGGTGTAGATGTCCGATTTCGTTTCATCTCAGTCTACTCAGCAGTCAGAACCGGATCCGCGCGTAGCAGTGGAAAGCCCGTGGCCGGCGCAAAAGTCTGCGCCACGGACAAAAGCCTTGTCGGGCATTAAGCGAACAACGTGACATCGCCTACCTGCGACGCAACGCCGCGCCCCGCGAGAACCGCAGTCGAGCACCCACACAGAACGCATCGACGTTTCCAGTCTGCCTTTGCGAGTGTCGCGGTGGACCGCGGCGCAGTTCGATCGCCAAAGCGAACCATCGCACCTCCCACGTCAGTAGATAGCGTCAGGAAAACTCCCGGCCCGCCGAGACCTGCGCAGAAAAATTCTCGAAGAACTGGGCTGCAAGTTTCTGCGCCGTGCTGGCGATGAGCCGGCCTCCGAGCATGGCGAGTTTGCCGCCGACATCGGCCTTCGCCGCATAGCGCAAGATTGTGGCGTTGCCGTCCTCGCGCAATTCGACATCAGCTCCGCCCTTGGCGAAACCTGCAACGCCGCCACTCCCCTCCCCGGTCAGTGAAAACCGGTCCGGCGCGCCGGCAGTATCCAGCGTCACCTTGCCGCCGAAAGTCGCCTTGACCGGGCCGACCTTCAGCGCAACCTTGGCTTCGAGTTCGGTGTCAGAGACCTTGTTGAGCTCCTGGCAGCCGGGTATTGCGGCTTTCAGCACCTCGGGGTCGTTGAGTGCCGCATAGACTTCGTGCTTGGGCGCCTCTATGCGGATTTCGTCATGCAGTTCCATTGGTCTCCACCCTCACATGCAACAAAAACGACGCTGCAGCAGCAGGCCGAGGTAGAAGGCCTCGTCCTGCCCGTTCTCAGCATCCGGCATTTCGCTCGGTTTCTTCCTCGCGCCAAGCAGCCTCTCGCCAACAAAGGCCAGTGCCCGGCGCAATGTGCCGGGCCCTCCCGCGCCGGCGGACGAAACCGGCACCGCGACATCACCGGCTTCGGCTGGTGCGTTGTGGGCGACGGTCCCCCTAGCCTCCGTCCCTGCCCGCAGGATCCCTCGGTGGTGGCGGCGCCGGACCTCCACCAGCTCGGCGACGATCGAGAGCGCAATCTCCTCGGGCGTCACCGCGCCGATGTCGAGCCCAGCGGGCGCCTTCACCCGATCGAGGTCTTCCGTACGTACGCCGCTCGACCGAAGCTTCTGCTTCAGCGACGCTGCCTTTGCGCGGCTGCCGACGAAGGCGATGTGGGCGGCGGGAGAGCCGAGTGCGGCGCGCAGCGCCGCCTCGTCGCCCCGCCCCTGCGTCGCCACCACCAGGTAACGCTCGCCCGGCGCGTCCGCCGGCAGGAGATAGCCCTCGATCCGGTCGTCGACCTCGGGGAAGGCTTGCTGGTCGGAGGCAGGCGCACAGGCGACCGTGTGAAAGCCGAACCGCCGCGCGAGATCGGCCAGAGCCACGCCCACCGGGCTCGCCCCCAGCACGTAGAGATGCGGAACCGGCAGCACCGGTTCGACGAAGACGTCCATACTCCCCTTTGACGGGCACATGTTGCGGGCGAAGCGGACGCCGTCGCGCATCTCTCCCGGAGAAACGCCGAGTTCGGCGAGCAGATCCTCCGGCTGCACGGAGACGAGCCGCGGCTCGCCGTCGGCGATCGCCTCCCGCGCTGCCCGCAGCACCGCGCCGCGGGCGCAGCCGCCACCGATCCAGCCCTCCGCAATCGTGCCGTCCTCAAGGATCACGGCCTTGGCGCCGGCCTTCGCCGCAGTAGCCGCAACGGTGCGCACCACGGTCGCCATGACATACGGCGTGCCGGCACGCTTCAGGCCTTCCGCGATCTGGTCGATGTTCGGTTTCCTCATCATGCGAGCCTCCTCCGCTCACATCCCTTGAAGATGCGGTCTAAGTGCTGCGAGCGAATCCAACGTATTGGCCGCCGCAAAGAGATCGAGATGCGGCAGCGCCGCGGCCATGCCGCGCGCCACTGGCTCGTAGCCGTTCCAGCCCTTCAACGGGTTCAGCCAGACGATCTTGCAGCCCCGCCGTTTCAGCCGCGCGAGCTCGCCGCCGATCAGTTCGGGGGGATCGGTATCGTAGCCGTCGGACAGGATCACCACCACGGTCCTGCCGGTCACCATGCCGCGTGCATACTGGTCGTTGAACGCCTTGAGATTGGCGCCGATCCTCGTGCCGCCGCCGAAACCGTTCGCCATCAGCGACAGGCGCTCGACGGCCCGAAGCGTATCGTTGTCACGCAGCGCATCGGAGATCCGCACGAGCCGTGTGTGCAGCAGGAAGGCATCGGTGCGGCTGTCGGCGCTGACGAGGCCCTGCAGGAAGGCGAGAAAGACGCGCGCATAGACCGTCATGGAGCCGGAGACGTCACAGATGGCGACAATATTGACCGGCCGATCCGGACGGCGCCGGCGCAGCAGTTCCACCGGATCGCCGCCATGGGCGACAGAGCGCCGGGCGATCCGGCGCAGATCGAGCAGGGCGCCGCGGCGAGCGGCCCTGCGGCGCCGAGACCGGCGGTCCCGCAGCGAACGCGCAATCTGTCGGGCGACCGCTTCCGCCTCCGCCAGTTCCTCCGGCGTGGTGAGACCGCGCAGATCGGCGCGGCGAACGGCCTCGATGCGCGAGGCGAGCAACCGTCCGCTGCCCCCCTCGCTTTCGCCCTCGCTGTCATTGTCCGGCATGTCCGGAATACCGCCACCGGTGCGGCCCTGCATCATTTCGCGGATTTTGGAGGTCGCGCGGGGCGGGCGGCGTTCGCCATCATGCCTGTGCACCGCCCTCTCGCGCCGTCGGCCATGATTGAGCCAATAGCCATCGAAGAGATCATCGAAGGCGCGGAAGCCTTCAGACCCATGGGCGCAGACCGACTTCAGCGCCAGCCTGACCTCGTTGCGATCCGTCGCATCGATGGCGCCGAGCGCGGCAAGCGCGGTCTCGTTCTCCGGCATGCCGGCATCGAGCCCGTTCAGCCGCAGATGCGCCATGAAGCCGGCCATGCGCTCCGACATGGTCTGACGATCCGGAAAGCGGGTCGTGCGCATCAGGCAGCCTTTCCGACCAGACGCTGCTGCACCTCGATCGGTACGGCGGCGCGGTCCGCCTGGGTCTTCAGCAGGCAGACCAGCGTTGCCTGCAGCTCGACGGGATCGTCCGTAAGATCGTTGATGCCGAGGCCGGCGATTGCCGCCGCCCAATCCAGCATTTCCGCCACGCCCGGCTTCTTCTCGAGGTCCTCCTTGCGCAACGCCTGGACGACGCCGACGATCTGCTCGCAGAGCCGCGCCTCGATCCCCGGCTGGCGGGCGGCGAGGATCGAAAGTTCCGTCGCGCGGTCGGGATAGTCGACATAGGAATAGAGGCAGCGGCGACGGAGCGCGTCGGAGAGGTCCCGCGTGCCGTTCGACGTCAGGATCACGTGTGGCCTGGTCCTTGCCGTGATCGTGCCGAGTTCGGGGATCGTCACCTGGAAATCCGACAGGAGCTCCAGCAGATAGGCCTCGAACTCTTCGTCCGCGCGGTCCACCTCGTCGAGCAGAAGCACAGGCGCCTTGTCCTGCAGGATCGCTTCGAGCAGCGGCCGGGCGAGCAGGTATTTCTCGGAGAAAATCCGGTCTTCGATGTCCTCGCCGGGCGCGCCGCTCGCGGTCGCCGCCCGGATGGAAAGGAGCTGCCGCTGGTAGTTCCACTCGTAGATAGCAGAGGCCGCATCCAGCCCCTCGTAGCATTGCAGGCGGATGAGGCGCGTGTCGAACAGTTCGGCGAGCGTCTTCGCCAACTGGGTCTTGCCGACGCCCGCCGCTCCTTCGAGCAGCAGCGGCTTGCCGATCGTCACGGCGAGATGCAGCGCCATGGCAAGGTCGTCTGCGGCGACATAGCCATGCTTTGCGAGTTCGTCCTTCAGCGTCTTCCAGCTCATCGTGATCATCCCGGCAAGAAGGCGGGCCGGCCTCGTACCGACCCGCCCTCCCGCGTCCTCAGCCGTGAAGGCCGAGTTCGTGCGCCGTCCTCCAGATCCGCCAGTGATCGTGGGGCATGTGCGTCTGCGTCAACCCGAAGGCCCGGAAGGCGTCGTGCACCGCATTGGAGAAGGCCGGCACCGAACCGACATTCGGGCTCTCGCCCACGCCCTTGGCGCCGATCGGATGATGCGGCGAAGGCGTGACGGTGAAATCGGTCGTGTAATGCGGCGTCTCCCAGGCCGTCGGCAGGAAGAAATCCATCAGCGTGGCCGTCTTCACGTTGCCCATCTCGTCGTAGGCGATCTCCTGGCCCATGGCGATGGCATAACCCTCGGTCGCGCCGCCGTGCACCTGGCCCTCGATGATCATGGGGTTGATGCGGGTGCCGCAATCGTCCAGCGCGTAGAACTGCCGGATCTCGTGCTCGCCGGTATCGACGTCGATCTCCATCACGCAGATATAGGCGCCGAAGGGATAGGTCATGTTCGGCGGATCGTAGTAGCTCACAGCCTCCAGGCCCGGCTCGATGCCCGGGATCGCCTGGTTGTAGGCGGCAAAAGCGATCTCCTTCATGGTCTTGAACCGTTCGGGCGCGCCCTTGACCGCGAAACGGTCGATGTCCCATTCCACGTCGTCGTCATGGACCTCCAGCAGGTAGGCCGCGATCATCTGCGCCTTCGCGCGGATCTTCCGGCCGGCCATGGCGGTCGCAGCCCCCGCGACTGGGGTCGAGCGCGAGCCGTAAGTGCCGAGACCGTAGGGCGCGGTATCCGTGTCGCCCTCCTCCACCGTGATGTCGTCGGCGGGAATACCGATTTCCGAGGCGAGGATCTGCGCAAACGTCGTGGCGTGTCCCTGGCCCTGGCTGATCGTGCCGAGCCTCGCGATCGCCGACCCCGTCGGATGAATGCGGATCTCGCAACTGTCGAACATTCCGAGACCGAGGATGTCGCAGTTCTTGACCGGTCCGGCGCCGACGATTTCGGTGAAGTGCGTGAGCCCGATGCCGATCAGCTTCCGGGTCTTGCCCGCCTTGAAATCCTCAAGCCTCTGGGCCTGCTCCCGTCGCAATCCTTCATAGTCGACGGCCTTCAAGGCCTTGTCCCAGGCGGTGTGGTAGTCGCCGGAATCATATTCCCAGCCCAGCGCCGAGTGATAGGGAAACTGGTCCTTGCGGATGAAGTTCTTCGCCCGCAGTTCGGCTGAGTCCATGCCGAGCCTGATGGCCAGCACCTCGATCATCCGCTCGATGAAATAGGCCGCTTCCGTCACGCGGAACGAGCAGCGATAGGCCACCCCGCCCGGCGCCTTGTTGGTGTAGACGCCGTCGACCGCCAGATAGGCGACCGGGATGTCGTAGGAGCCCGTGCAGATGTTGAAGAACCCGGCCGGGAATTTGGTCGGGTCGGCGCAGGCGTCGAAGGCGCCGTGATCCGCAGTCACATGGCACCAGAGCCCCGTTATCCTGCCGTCCTTGGTCGCAGAGATCTTGCCCTTCATCCAGTAGTCGCGGGCAAAGGCGGTCGCCATGAGGTTTTCCATGCGGTCCTCAACCCACTTCACCGGAACGCCGGTGACGATGGACGCTACGATGGAGCAGATATAGCCGGGATAGACGCCGACCTTGTTGCCGAAACCGCCGCCGATATCGGGCGAGATGATGCGGATATTGTGCTCGGCGATGCCCGAAATCAGCGAGGCGACGGTGCGCACCGCATGCGGCGCCTGGAACGTGCCCCACACGGTCAGCTTGCCGTTTACCTTGTCCATCGAGGCGACGCAGCCGCAGGTCTCCAGCGGACAGGGATGGGTGCGGTGGTAGTAAACCATCTCTTCCGCCACGACGTCGGCAGAGGCGAGCACCTTTTCGGTCGCGTCCCTGTCGCCCTGTTCCCATGTAAAGATGTGGTTGTGGTGCCGCCGTGGCCCGTGCGCACCCTCCGACTTTCCGGCCAGATCCTCGCGCAATACCGGCGCATCGGGCGCCTCCGCCTTGAAGGGATCGACGACGACGGGAAGTTCCTCGTAGTCGACCTCGACCAGTTCCACCGCGTCTGCCGCGATATAGCGGTTCTCGGCCACGACGAAGGCTACCTCCTGCCCCTGGAACAGCACCTTGCCGTCGGCGAGCACCATCTGGACGTCGCCGGCGAGCGTCGGCATCCAGTGCAGCTTCAGCGGCGCCAGGTCGGCGGCGGTCAGAACCGCTATCACGCCGGGAAGCGCCTTTGCCTTTTCGGCATCGATCGACTTGATGCGGGCGTGGGCATAGGGGCTGCGAACGAAATCGCCGAACAGCATGCCGGGCAGCTTGATGTCGTCGACATAATTACCCTTGCCCTGGGTGAAGCGCGCGTCCTCGACGCGCTTGCGGGCGGATCCAAGCCCCTTGAGGGCTGCTGTGCGCTCGGTTTTCGGGGGTGTCATCTCGTTCATTGCGCCGCCTCCTTGACCGCGTTGAGCTCGGCCGCCGCAGCGAGGATCGCCTTGACGATGTTCTGGTAGCCGGTGCAGCGACAGAGATTTCCGGACATGCCGAAACGGACCTCCTCTTCGGTCGGATCGGGATTTTCCTGGAGGAAGCGATAGGCGCGGGTGATCATTCCCGGCGTGCAGAAGCCGCATTGCAGACCGTGGTGTTCCTTGAACATCGTCTGCAGCACATGCAGCCCGTCCGGCGTTCCGAGACCCTCGATCGTGGTGACGTTGGCGCCGTCAGCCTGAGCGGCAAAGACCGTGCAGGATTTCACCGACCTGCCGTCCATGTCGACCGTGCAGGCGCCGCAATGGGTGGTCTCGCAGCCTATGTGCGGTCCGGTGATCGAAAGCTCCTCTCGGAGCACGTGGATCAGCAGTTCGCGCGGCTCGGCGAGAAGTTCGACCGGCTTGCCGTTGACGGTCAGCTTGATATGCATCTTGCCCATGAGATCCTCCTTTCAGGCGCGCGACGCCGCACGTTCGATCGCGCGGCGCAGGATGACGGCAGCGGTATGGCGCTTGAATTCCGCCGGTCCCTTGTTGTCGTCCTGAGGATTGATGACGGCCAGCATCGCCCTGACCGCGTTCTCGACGTCGGCCTCCCCGAGCGGGGAGCCGGCCAGCGCTTGCCCGGCCGCCTCGCACCAGACGGGCGTATCGGAAAGATTGGTCATCGCGATCGACGCGGCGGAACAGTTGCCGTCCGATTTCGCGATTATGACCGATGCCGCCGCGGTGGCATAGTCGCCCGTCTTGCGCTTCTGCTTGACATAGGCCTGGCCGCCGGCCGGCGCCTGGAAGCTTATCGCCGTCAGGATCTCGTCGTCCGCACGGGCCGTGAAATAGGCGGCCTCGTAGAAGTCACGCGCCTTGATCTCGCGCGCGCCGTCCGGTCCCTGCAGATGGTAGGTGGCGTCGAGACACTGCATGAGGCCTGGCATGTCGTTGCCGGGGTCGCCGTTTGCGACATTGCCCCCGATCGTGCCGACGTAGCGCACCTGCGGGTCGGCGATCTGCAGCGCCGCCTCGCGGATAATCGGGGCGGCACCGGCGAGCGCGGCATTCCCGATCAGTTCTTGCTGGGTGGTCATCGCGCCGATCGTCACGGTGTCGCCGTCGATGGCGATCCCCTTCAGCGCGCCGATCTTTTGCAGGTCCACCAGATGCGCGATATCGGTCATGCGCATCTTCATCAGGGGAATGAGGCTGTGGCCGCCGGCAATCACGCGGGCGCTGTCGCCGAGATCGGCCATCAGTTTCACCGCCGCCTCGACGGTGTCCGGGCGGTGATAGTCAAAAGGTGCCGGTATCATCGATTTCCTCCCAGAAACGAAGCGCGCCGGCAGGCACGCCTCTGAAAAGAAATGATGAACCCCGTTCGGCCTGCCGCAACGTCAAACGCCCTGGGCGCGAACGGTTCTGCACGAAATGCGAAATAGCTGCACGAAACGCGAAAGCACTTGAATTCAGTCCTGCCCTAGATGCTGAGCGCGCTGCGGACGCGCGGCACGAAGGCGCGGCTGACGGGCGCGGACTTGAGGGCGGCGACGCCCTCGAAAAGACATCGGCCGTTGTCCTTGGCGCGTTCGAAGGCAGCCACCTGTTCGATGTTGACGAGATAGCTGCGGTGGGTGCGGACGAAGTGCTGCGGGTCGAGCCTTTTCTCGACGGCCGATATGGACAAAGGACAGAACAGCTTTTCGTCGGCGGTGTAGATGATCGAATAATGCCCCTCGGCGCGGATCGCGGCGATCTTCGAGGGCTCGATGAAATGGATGCGCTTGTCGCGCTCGTAAGGCAGGCGGCTGTTTTCCGGCAGATGGCCGTCCGCCGGAGCCTTGAAGTGAGTGGGAACGACCGCTGCTGCGGCAACGGCCGGAGGCGGCGCGGTCGCCGTCGCGGCTGGCGCTTTCTCCCCGGTCAGAACGAAGTTGGTCGCCGTCAGCAGGAAGGTGCCGCAGATCACGAAGGCCGACAGCATCACGAGCAGCGCCAGCACGCCGTTGTCGATGATCGGCGCCACGTCCCCCGAACCGCCGCCGATGCGGAACCCGGTCCAGCCGACGGCGACGAAATGGACGAGCACTACCGACAGTCCAAACGTGACGGCGCCGATGAAGATGCCGCCGGTCGTCCGCCTGGAATAGGAGATGCGCAGCGCCAGGATCCCCATGATCGTCGCGCCGGTGATGGCGAGCACCACCCCCTGTGGATCGAAGGTCGGCAGGCAGCCGCGGATGCCGGACATGCCGACATAGTGCATGGCAACGATGCCGTTGCCGAGGATGGCGCCGGCAATCGCGGTGTGTGTCCAGGTCCGTCCGGCATAGTGCATGACCAGAAAGGCGATCCCGCACATCAGGACGGCGATCAGCGCCGAGCCGAGCGTGTTGATCGCGTCGTAGCTGATCGGCACCGGCAGGCGCATGGCCAGCATGGCGACGAAATGCATCGACCAGATGCCGCCGCCAAGCGCCATCGACGCCATCACGATCATGAACTTTCGCCTGAAGTCGGGCAGCGCATTGATTCCCCGCGTCAATGTCAGTCCCGTGAACGAGGCCATGATGGAGACCGCGATGGACGCAAACACCAGAACAAGATCGTAGGTAGGTGCCAGCATGAAGCGAGTATCGCCTATTTAAGAGACAATGTGCCAGCCAAACTAGCAAGCTTTACCGGTAGCGTCATCTGCCGGACAAATATCTCAGTCCGGTCATTTCCCGATGATCCTGGGCGGTTCGGGCCGCGCGAATGGTTGGCGCCGGCTGGTCGAAGCCAGTCGGGCTCTCTCATCCGTGTGGTCCCGACAAGAGAGCTGCCGTCGTAACATTCCACGCTGTGCTACCGTCGGACAGGACGTGGTGACCTGCAAGCTGCGGCACGTCGGCAAAGGAACCCGGATTTTGCCCACGGACCGAGAGCAGTTGCCGGTTCAGGAACGACCGCGATCGGTAGGGATGTACGGGGACGTCCAGTAACCGAGAAGATCTCGTGCCACCCGCCCCAGGCAAAAATCCCCGAGGATTTCTCGGCCAGCCGCGGCCTCCGGCAGTGCCCGCGGCCCTACCGCTAACGCTTCGACGTCAACCGGAGACGGACCAGTCCGGCGACAGCGTCAATAGGCACTGGACATGAATGCGCCGCTGACGACGGTCATGATAACGATCCGGAAATCCATCCAGATCGACCAGTGATCGATGTAAAGATTGTCGTATTTGGCCCGTAGTTTCATCATTTCGCAGGCCTCGAAGATTTCCTCGGGCGTGCCGCGCAATCCCTTCAGCTGTGAGAGGCCGGTGATACCCGGTCGGACCCGGTGGCGGTGATGCCAGTTCGGGATCATGTGTTCGAACGGCTTGCCCTTGAAATGAAAGCCGATCGGCAGCGGCCGCGGGCCGACGATCGACATGTCGCCGTTGATCACGTTGATAAATTGAGGCAGTTCGTCCAGCGAGGTCCGCCGCAGGAATGCGCCCACACGCGTGATGCGCGCGTCGCCGCGCGCCGTCAGCTGGTCACCACGCACGTCTGCCTGTGAAACATACATCGAGCGGAATTTCAGCATCATGAAGGGCACCTGGTTGCGTCCGAGGCGCGGCTGACCGAAGAAGATCGGGCCTGAATCCTCCAGCTTGATCGCGGCGGCGATGACAAGCATCGGGATGAAGAGAACGGTGAGGGCGGCAATGGCAAAGATGAGGTCGAAGCCGCGCTTGAGCCCTTCGCGCGTGCGACTGCGCAGCTGCGCCTTCAACTGGACGAGATCGACGGAGTTGTCTTCGCCGACCTGGGCATGCCACATCGGTATGTCGAACATCGACAGGTCGTGCACCAGCTGGAGCGCGTCCGCACCGCTTGTCCTGCCGGTCACGAGAAGGAGGTGATCAATCGCTTGGGACCGGATCGCATCGGCGATCCTGTTGCGAACGCTCGCCATCCCCACTCCGCCCATCGGGATGATGAGGGAGACGATCTGAAGCCCGATCGGCAATTCAGGCGCCTTGGGCGGGGCAGCCGATGCCTGATCGACGACCAGACCTATCCGCGCCCCTTCCGACGAGATCAGCCTGGCGAAAACGAGGGCGGTCGCAGCGTTGAACAGAAGCGCAACGCCAACCAGCATCATGAGAAACAGTTCATGCTTTCGATCGGTGAGATTGCCGGATGCGACGACGAACAGGGCCACCGGGAAAGCGGCAATGATGCTCGATTCGACGACACCTATGACGCGGGCATGGGCGTCTCCCAACCGGGTCGGATCGAATTCCTTCAGCATGAATTCGGCGATGATGATGCAGGCGATGTAGCTGGCAGCGATCAGCCATGTCACACGGTCCATCGCGCCGGCCGCCATGCCGCCTGCAACTACAAGGTTCCAGGCCAGTGCCGACGCGACGACTGTGCTGCCCGCGACTGCGGCCAGGAAGGCCAGTTGCACAAACGGACGCATCGAAGAGGGTGACACAACGAGCGCCAGCGGATTGGCTGCAGCCTCCGGCACACCGCCTGCCATCGCCGCTCGTCTGCTCGGCACTCCTGCATCGCAAGGCATGCGGGGACTGGTGAGAAACCCGTTCGATTTCCATAAGTAGCGCGCCAGGCTGTTGACGTGGTACTTGCGATGGCTTCCGGTCGCAGATTCCGAACTCGTGCGCAGATGGTGGTGGACGAACTCAAGGCCCGGATAGACGAAGGTGGAAAGCCCCGCCTTCCGCAGCCGGAAGCACAGGTTCACGTCCTCGTAGTACATGTAGAAGCCCTCGTCGAAACCACCGAAGGCCTCGAACACCGACTTGCGGATGAGCATGAAGGAGCCGTAGACCCAGTCGACCTTCGTGGGGCCATCGAGGGGAACGCCCTCCAGCAGGCTCCGGCGATAGAATGCCGGCCGGCGACGCCAGTCGTCGGCTCCGAAACCGCGCAAGACGGCGATCCACATCGACGGAAAGGAGCGGAAGTTGCGCTGATCGGTAAGGTCGACGTTGAGGAGGCGGGCGGCGACGACACCGATCGATATGTCATCCTCAAGGAACCGGACCGCATCGGCGACGCGGCCCGCGTGATATTTCGTGTCGGGATTGAGGATAAGCAGGACGCGCCCGTCCGCAATGCGCGCAGCCTTGTTGACGTTCGCGCCGAAACCGAGCCGTTCGGCATTCTGCACCACCGTCATCTCCGGCCGGTTTCCCCCGACCTTTGTGAGGAAGTCGGCCTCGTTGAGATTGTCTACCAGGATGACCTCGTAGGTCATCCCCACCATGCCGGCTCCGATCGTCGACAGGCAATCACGCACAAGCGCCCCGTGGCCGTGGCTGACGATCAGTATCGATACGTCGACAGCTGTCATCGCATGAACTCGCTTATGATCTCGATCTTTTGCTCGACACGGCGCGACCAGTCGTGCGCCAGCATCGCTTCATGGCGACCGGCCGGGCTCGTCGTCGCGTCGGCAAGCACCGCCTCGCAGGCGGCGACGAAGGCGTCCGGCGTATCCGCAATGGCGACCAGCTCCGAATGGCGCCTAGCGACGGGAACGTCGCGACCGACGACGGGCAGCCCGGCGGCGAGATACTCGTAGCACTTTAGCGCATCGCCGTTGCGCGTGATGTCGTTGAGGGGAAACGGCATGATGCCGACATCCATTCCCTTCATGAAGCCTGGCAGGTCGGCATAGGCCTGCGGGCCGAGGACATGGATGTTGGGCACGTCGTCGAACACCGAGCGGTCAAAGCCGAACCAGACATAGCCGACGAGCACGATGGACCATGTCGGACGCAGCCTTGCCATGGAGACGAGCAGCGGGACGTCGATCTTCCACGGGTCGAGGCCGCCGACGTAACCGATCACCGGCCTCGGCAAGTGGGCGATCGATTCCGGCACCGGCGTTGCCGGGTTGAGGGCGGAGCCGAAGAATCCGACATCGGCGGCGCAGTTGACCTCAAACGTCGCGGGATTGCTTAAGCGGCGGGGCTTGCACAGTTCCTCGGTAACGGCAAAGACCAGATCCGATGCGCGGCAGGTTTCCGCATCCAGCTGCCGCACCGTCCGCCTCTGCGCGTCCGTACTGGCAAGGGCGGCGTCGTCGTCGCCGTTTTCATAGATCTTCAGTCCGGCCGGAAAGGCCTCCAGCAACGCCCCGGAATTGTACATGAAGGTCCACAGGCAGATCTTGCGAAAGCCGAGCCGCCGCGCCTCGCGTCGTGCAAGCGCTGCGAGCAGGCGCCCGCTGAGATGCGCGGCGACAGGGGTTCGCGACTGACCGGGCATTGCGAAGGGCCTCGGCCGATATGCCCATATTCCGTCCGCCACCGGCCGCAAACCCCATTCCCCGCCGACTCCGCGGCTTTGAATGCGCGCCATGCGAAAGACCGATGACACGGATTCGAACGGCTCCACCACCAGCACCCTGTGACCGCGTGCGGCCAGGCCGAGGATGGTGTAGTCGGGATTGGACTTCACGACCCCCCAATTCGATGTCGCGATACAAACGATATCGAGCGGCATGCCGTCGGCACCGCATATCCTGGCAGCCCGGCCGCTTTTCGGACCGCGCTCTGTTTCGGCTTCCGGGATCAGCATTCCGTCTTGCTCCCGCGATCCATCGTGACAAGACCGTAGTAGCTCAACGACCCGAGCGCGGGTGCACGCGCGATCAGGTGATCCAGTCCCGTCATGAGGCCGATGCCCCACCGATTGTCCAGGAAAGGCAGATAGCCCCCCATCCGGAGAAATACGATCTGGGGAAAGGACGTCCGCACACGGCCGGGAAAACTGGCTTGCAGTTTCGCAAGTCGGGCATGGTCGAGGGGATATTCGTCGTCGCTGGATTCCTTCTGTATGCTCAGACGTCCCGGAAGCGTCGCGCGTGCGAGCATCAGCAGCGGGTTGAGGCCCATTGTCTCGATGAAGGCGGCCTTGCCGCCCGGCTTGAGAACGCGTCCGACGCCGCGTGCCGCATTTTCGAGGTCCAGGTGATGCAGGACAAACCCTCCGCAGACAGCGTCGAAGCTCTCGTCTTCGAAGGTCAGATCCTTGCAGTCCATCACGGTGAAGGTGGTGCGATCGGAAACGCCGGATGTCTCGGCGCGCCGAATGCTGTAGCCAATGGAGCGCGGCGAGATGTCGACCCCCTCCACCACCGCACCACGATGCGCGAGCGCGACCGACAAGAATCCCCTGCCGCATCCAAGATCCAGGATGCGCATCCCGGGCTTCGGATCGATGTGGGCCAAAACCGCTGCCACGAAGCAGTCGAGATCTAGATGCTTGAACCAGGGAACAGCGGGATCGCACAGATCGTCGGGTAATATCCGCAACGCCTGCTCATCGGCAGCCGATCGTTCGACCACTTTGTCCCAGAAGTCAGCTTCGCGATCCGGTATCGTCACTTTGCGCCTCCGATGTGGCCTCGGACTCGAAAATGCCAATGGCTAGTGCTGCGCTGACGCGCTTCGTTTTTTTCCTGAAAGCGAAAGGGCTTCGCGTCTCCGGTTGTCCGGCTGTCTTCGCGGTCAATCTGCCGCGCAGTCTCGAAAATGGTCTAGTGTCCGCTGGCGGACAGGGCTTCGTTGAGCGATCCGTCGGCCTGGCCGATCGAAAGAGCTTCGCTCTTGTTTGCAGCCAGATACCACAGCCTGAGGCGTCCGTTTTCCACCAAGGCCGCAGGCGCGAGCACCTGATGCTCGTCAGGAGCGCCCGGCGGCCCCCGCTTGACGATAGGGCCGGAGCCGAAATCCCACGGCCCCTCCGGCGAACTGCCCGTCGCAACGCCGATCTCCCGTTCTTCTCCGCTCAGCCCGGTATAGAAAAGGAGATACTCGTCAGGTCCCCGCTTGACGAGATAGGGTTCAGCGATCCCGTCCTTGCGCCAGTCGTTGAACTGGCCGGGACCCGCAATCGGCTTTTCCCCTTTCGTCCAACTGACGCCGTCCGTCGACGTCGCGCTCAGCAAGTATACCCCGCCGGCACCTATGGCGGAAAAGTCTGTATATGAATGGCCGACATACACCATATGGAATACGCCATCATCCAGAAGTACAGTCGGACTATAGATGGCGTCGTTGTCATACCATCCTTTCGTAGGCGTCATGATCGGGTCGCTAGACAAACGTTCGAAGGCACCTCCGTCCTTGGAGGTGGCAAGCCATAAAGCGGCCGGGAAGCCGCGGGTGGGATTGCCGTTGTCCCGATATCCGGAAAAATAGAGCAACCACCGGTCGTCCTGCCGGACAACTGCAGCAGACTCGACGTTCTCGTCCCACTGGCCGCTTCGCCCGGCCATAACCACACCGTTGACACCGTCGAAGGAACCTGACGTCTTCCAGTCCTGCCCGTCCGGCGAGGATGCCTTTGCAATGACAGTGCGGCCCTTGCCGGCATCGAGATCGGTATAAAACATGACGTATCCGTCATTTGTCTTCACGATCGAGGGATCGGAAGCGATCACGCTTCCCCTGTAATACCATTCGGACTTCGCCAGGCCTGCGAAATTTTCTTCGGCCGCCACTTCGTTCTTGAACAGCGGCGCATGGCCTTCAAGCATAGATTGAAGGCCGGCACCTGCGAAGATGCCGGCGAATGCTACGCCCGTCCAAACAAGAACTTTCTTCAGCATCTCGTATCTCTTTCCGGAGACGAAAAATGCGGAGTGCTCGTATTCTGGATCTACTACACGGGGAATAGATATTGTTATAGAGTGCCCCATGCATCCCGAATGGTCAACATAAGCTAAATTAGCATATCCTGCATCTCTGTACGAACAAAACGACTCCAAGAGCCGGGGGAGCCAGCCCGTGAGCGAACGAGAGGTCAGAGATTATCCAGTCGTCATCCTTTGCGGCGGCGAAGGCACCCGCTTCGGACAGGCAACGCAGAACGTGCCGAAGCCGCTTCTGGAGATCGGCGGCGAACCGATGCTCCTCCACATCATGCGCATCTACGCCCGTCATGGGTTCCGGCGCTTCATTCTGTGCCTCGGCTACCGCGGGGCAATGATCAAGGACTATTTTCTCGGCCGGGACATTCGCGAGTCCGACCTGAGGCTCGACCTCGAGCATGGAACACAAACACTCCTGGGAGGAGCGACACCGCTCGACTGGGACATAACCTTCGCCGAGACCGGACACAAGACCGAGACAGGCGCGCGCATACAACGCGTCTCCCAGTATATCGATACACCAACCTTCCTGCTGACTTACGGCGACGGACTTGCCGACATTGACCTCGGAAGGCTGCTGGCGTTCCATCGCTCGCACGGGAAGATTGGCACTGTCACAGGCGTACGGGCACACTCTCAGTTCGGCGAAATGGTGCTGGAAGGCGATACGGTGCGTTCGTTCATCGAGAAGCCCCAGGTCAGCGCCATGATCAACGGCGGCTTCTTCATCTTCGAGCGGCGATTCCTGGAATACCTGTCGGCGGAAACCGATTGCATTCTGGAGCAGCAACCGCTTCGCCGGCTTGCGGGCGACGGCGAACTGAAGGTGTTCGAGCATAGCGGCTTCTGGCAGTGCATGGATACGTTCAAGGACTACCGCGCGCTTAATGAAATGTTCGAACGCGGCGGCGCACCCTGGACGAGGACTGCGTCGGGACCAGCGCCATGAGTGTGCTCGTCACCGGTGCATCGGGCTTTGTCGGCAGCTGGCTGACGAGGGCCCTTGCCGATGATGGCTATCGCGTCGTCGCCCAGATGCGCCGGCCGCCGTCGACACTGTTCAACAGGCTCGGCCTGGATGCCCAGCCTCTCGTCGAGGTCGTTATCGATCACGACATCGCCGAAGTTGCAAGGAGGTGCCGGCCCGAGACCCTGTTTCATCTGGCCGGCATGAGCCAGGTTGGCTACGCGCGGGAAAACCCGCTTCTGGCCTTTGAAACGAATGCCCGGCAGACGTGGCAGCTGCTGGACGTTGTGCGCAACATGCCGGTTTCGCCAAGAACCGTGGTGGCCTCCACCGACGCCCTCTACGGCGAAACCGGTCACGCGCCAGCGACTGAAGCGCATGCCCTCGATGCGCTCGGACCGTACGAAGTCTCCAAGCTGATGGCGGACGCCGCGGCACGCGCCTATGCGCAATTCGGCCTGCCGGTCGTCGTCGCGCGCCTGGGCAACGTCTATGGTTACGGCGACGAAAATCAGGCGCGCATCCTCCCCGGAACGCTTGACGCCATCCGCCACGGCCGCGCCCCGCGCCTGCGTGGTGGCGGCCGCGCCGTTCGCAGCCTCCTTCATGTCGACGACTGCATCGCAGCCCTTCGACTGCTGGCTGAACACGCCGCCGAGCCGGGCGTACGGGGCGAGGCGTTCAACGTGTCCGGCGAGCCGGCGATGACCACACATGCGATTGCCCGGCTGACGCTCGACGTGTTCGGCAGAGACGACCTAGAACCGGAAATCTCCGACGACGCACCCGGCGAAACCTCACGGCGGTTCTCCAGTTCCGCCCGCCTCCGGGAAACGCTCGGCTGGAATCAGAAGATATCGATGACGGAAGGACTGTCGAGGATCAAGAAGGCGATGGAGGCGGAATAGGCATGGGCCAGACCATCGAGCAGTTGTTTCGCGACCGATCCGTCCTCGTCACCGGACATACGGGCTTCAAGGGCTCCTGGCTGTGTCTCTGGCTGCTGGCAATGGGGGCAAAGGTCACTGGCTTCAGCGATCGCGTTCCGACGGCGCCGGGCGCGTTCGAACTGATGGCGCTCGGCGCTGAACTGACTGACAAGCGTGGCGATATCGTTGACGCTGAGAAGGTCCTGTCGGTCATCACGACCGCCCGGCCAAGCGTCATATTCCATCTCGCGGCACAGCCGATCGTCCGGCAGGGCTTCAGGCAGCCCTACGAGACGTTCGCAGCCAACGTGCTCGGCACCGTGTCGGTGCTGGAGGCGGCGCGGAAGGTTCCGTCCGTCCGGGCGGTGGTCGTCGTCACCAGCGACAAGGTCTACCACAACAACGGCGCCGTGCGGCGGTTCCGCGAAACCGACGCGCTCGGCGGACACGAACCCTATGGCGCAAGCAAAGCCGCAGCAGAGATCGTGACGATGGCCTACCGGTCCGAGGCGTTTCACGAAGGCGCTCAATCGCCGAACCGGCCGGCGATCGCCGCAGCGCGTGCCGGAAACGTTATCGGCGGGGGCGACTGGGCCGCGGACCGTCTCATTCCGGATCTCGTCCGCGCGATCGCCGATGGGCGCGATCAGGAAATCCGCCAGCCAAGCGCGATCAGGCCGTGGCAGCACGTTCTGGAACCTATTGGCGGGTATCTCTGTCTCGCCGGCGCGCTGGTCGACGACCCCGCCTCATCTCCTGGGGCGGTAAACTTCGGCCCGGACGAAATGGAACCGCCGGATGTGGCGCAGATCGCCACCCTGTTCCTCGACGCCATGCCCTCGCACCGGACCCGCCTGCTGATCAGGGAGAAGACTGCGGGAGAGGCCTCGACGTTGCGGGTCGATTCAGGCCTCGCCCTGAGGCAGCTATCCTGGCGGCCAGGCTGGAACACCCGCGAAGCGATCGCCAGGACGGCCGACTGGTACCGCGCCTGGCTTGAGCAAGGCACCGACATGCGGCGTTTCTCGCTGGAGCAACTGGAGAGCTACCGGCGGTCGAGCCCCGTCCTGGCTCTCCGCGCCTCAGCGCCTATGGGCCAGCACTGAAAGGCCGGCGCCCCGCCCGGTTGCGCAGTACAGCGACGGCATGCGCGCGCCCATTCGCGATTTCGGCCAAGCGACTGCTCAAGTGGTCCATCCGTGTCACGTCTGATTCCGTGACGAGAATGACGCTCGGTACGACAGTCATCAAAAGTCCCGTATCGGCGGAGCGACCGAGGGCATGGGTGTCCCAGAAGACATAGCGATACTCCCTGAGTGCCGCCGACATCATTGTCTCGAGCACGCCGGCGGCAACCAGTTCGCTCATACCGGCGCCCGGCCTGCTGCCGGCTGGCAGTATGTCGAGATCACTGCCGACCTGGACCACCGCTTGCGGATAGAGATCGGGTTTGTCCCGAAGCTGCCTCAAGCCGGACTTGTCGACTGATCCGGCCAAGCGGGTCAGGTCGGACGTTGCTAGATCGGCATCGATCAAAAGTGCCTTTGCGCCATTGAGTTTGCGGGCGGCGCGCGCAAGTGCGATCGCAAGCGTTGTCGCGCCTTCTCCACCCACGCAGCCTGTTACGAGAAAGCTCTGCCGCCCTTCGCCGCGCCCCAGATCGGCCAGCAGACGCGCTGCGTCGTTGACGATAAGCTCGGAACGGACAAGCGGCGTCATCGACCGGCCCCGCGCTCGCCGATCGCGCGGACAATCGTGTGACCGTCGACAAGGCCGGAAACATCCTGGTCGGTTCTCACCTTTGGTCTCAGCGCATCGAGCAGCAGGACGACGCCGCAGGCGGCAAGCACGGAAAGACCGGCCGCCAGCATCAGCAGCCGCATCCGGGACGAGGCCGGCGTGACGCCAGCCTGCGGCTCAGCGATGACGACAACATTGGAGATTTGCGCGGCTGCGATCTCCTGCGCGATGCGCGCATCGTCGCTCCCTTGCTGGAACCGCTGCTGCGTCAGGCGGAGGCGTTCGACGTCGCGCAGCTTCCGGCTGAGTAACAAAGCCGCTTCCTCGATCGACTTCAGCTCATCTTCCGCCTTTGCCAGATCGCGCGCGAGGGAAGCAGCCTTTCGCTCCGTCGAAGCCGATTGGAGAAGGGCCTCGGCACGATCCTTGAGAAGAGCCTCGCGTAACGGATTCGGCACCGTCACCGCTTCGCCAGGGACACGGGCGGGTTGATCCGAAAGATAGCTGTCGAGATCCTTGATCTGCTCCGACAGTCCTTCGACCTGCGGCGAGCGCGGTCCCGCACGCCGGCTCTCCGACTGGACCTGCAACCTGATGTCGAACTGCTTGAGTTCCAGAGCCTCACGCAATGCGTTCGGTCGTTGAGAGGTGGAAGAGGGTATCCGTTCGGGCAGAGCCGCAAGCTGCCGATTGATCTCTCCGATGCGGGCATTGGCCGCCTCCACCGTCGATCCTGCATCCTGCAGCGCGCGTATAAGCTGTTCGCGCCGCTGCACCGCCAGGCTCCTCTGGTCGTCAATCGACCACGCCGACAGTTTCTGTCGTTCCGTGCTGTAGCTGTCTTCCGCCACCAGCAGCGCCTTGTCCAGCTTTGCAAGCTCGCTTGCAAAAAAGTGCGGGACACGGTCGTCGGTGTAGATATCCTCTCGCTTGGCCATGTAGGTGGCGATGAAGCGGCGCAGCAGCTCCTCTCCTCTTCGCGGATCGGGATAGGACAACTGCAATTCGATGACGTCTGAACGCGTAACGTGGGAAATCGACAGATAGCGCTGCAGGGCGACGGTCACCATGTCGAGCTTGCTCAACTCTGGCAGGATACCGATCCTCACCAGAAGGCCGCGAACCTGCTCCTTGACATAGTTGACCGTATGCTTGACGAACCGCTTGACCTTCTGGACGAACGTCACCGCCTGGTCTTCCCCGTAGAAGAAATCTTCCCCCAGCCCCTCTACCACCGCTCGGACAATGCCCGGATCCTTCATGATCTGGACCTCGGCAGTGATGTCCTCGATGCGCTTGGAGATCGGGATGACCTGCTGCGTCGTCTGCGTCGAGACGGTCGGCGGCGCTGACAGCTCGTTGCCGAAGCGAAGCATCAGCTGTGCGCCCACGTCGTAGGTGGGGTTGATCAATAACAGATAGATGATGCTGGCCAGTACCGCGATCACTGGCGCAATGGCGATCCATATCCAGTTGTGGGCCAGCGCGGTCAAAAGCTTGAGCACATCCGGCGGCGTCCATACGACGCTTGAACGGGCATTGGTGACTGTCCGGCCGTCCTCCTGCTGTGGCGTCCGGTGAGCGTCCGTTTCGGCCCGCCGGCCGATCTCGCTGGCGCGGTACTGGTTCATTGGACCGCCCCCCGCACCTCTGCCAATGTCGGGCACCTGGTGCTTGTCCGTCCGACGAAGACGAGATCGCCGGGTTGAAGCCTGGTCAGCGGGTCGGCCGCCATCAAGGTCGGCGTGGGTGCTCCTGTGTCTCGCAGCAGTGTAAGCCGGCAGGAAGCTGGCGATGCCATATCGGTAGCGGGTAATTCCGCCCCCGCCGCCTCGAGCGAGCTCGATATGGTCTTGATCGAAGCCCGGGCATCGAGAATCTCGAACTGTACGCCGGCCACCTCGCCTAGAAGCTCGAGGCGAAGCTGAAGATCGTATGCGGCACTTTCCTCGGAGAGCACGGCCTGGCGCGCCCTCGCCTGGGCCAGCGAGGCGACCGTCTGGCCCACCTGTCCCTGTATCTCGACATAGTCGCGGCGAAGTTCGAGAATGCGGCTGGAGGTTATGCTGCCATCGGCAAACAGGGGTTCCAGGCGCTTCAGATCGCCCTGAACCAGTTCCAGTTGCGTTCGCAGGGACTGCGATACGGCCTCCTGCGAACTGATGTCCTCGCGATTGATCTGCGCAGAAGCGTCGATCCGCCGAAGTGCGATCGCACGATTTTCGAGCCGCGCAGCCAGCGTGCGCCGCTCGGTCGCAAACAGCAGCCCCGCTTCTTTCTCGCCGATCAGTTCCTTCGCCTCGGCGGGCAAATCGACCGCCTGCGAGCGCCGCATCTCGGCGACAAGCCGCTGCTCCTTGACGAGCGCGCGCGCAAGCCTGGCCTTCGCGCTGATCAGGCGTTCCCTGCCCTCGTTGATCTGCAGTTCTATCGAGAGGTCGTCGTTCGCGCGACGGCCCTGGCCTGCCAGCGCCAGCGCGTGCGCCACACGCATGCCCGGCGTGAAGGCGACCTCGCCCGGTCGGGAAACGTTGCCGCCGACGATGACCGGCCGCAGCCGATCGATCGTCAGCGAGAACGCCGTCTCTGAGAGACCGAACTTCCGGTCGATCAGCACACCGATCTCCTTGCGGGTCTGCTCCAGGTCGCGCAAGCCCGTAAGGGTTCCAAGTCCCGGCAGCGACAGCTGGCCGCCGCGGCCGATCTCGAAGACATCGGACAGGTCAGGTTGGCCGATGACCTTCAGCCTCACGCGATCGCCTTCCCCGATCGGGAGTGGCTCCATGTCTTGGGCGCGCGACGACGCATTCGCGAGGACCGCGAACACAAGAAAGATAGGGCAAAAGACCTGCGACAGACGGCTCACTACGCCTCCTTCAGTCGCTTCAGTGCATTGTCACCAACCAGGCTTACATTTCGCCATCACGTGATCTGGATCCCCATCCCCGAATGCAAAGACCTGAATACGCACGACGCTCCCGCAGCCCAGCCCACCGAAACTCAAGCTTCTGAAATCAACGCTGTCGGCATTCCGCTACCGAATTGGCCTGCGCCCGGCCTTTGCCGCCTCACCTGGAAGCCTACCATCAAGCCGGGCCATCTCGCCGCTGATGCGTCTGTACAGATGTGCCTCGCACTCTGCTGCGCAAACTGTCGAACGGATTGCGCCGCAGGTCAACCCGTCCGGCAAAAACGGTCGATCGAAAAGCACTCTTTGGCAAGCGTTTGCAGACAGCGAAAAACCTTATCTACGCTATTGCGTCCGCCGAAATAACCAGGTGCACAGTATTTAAATGTTACTTGCGGAGTTGTTGACGCTCTCCGTATAGTCTTTTCCCAAGGTCGCTGTCGCGCCCGGAGTTGTGAGCGGAGCGCTGATGTGAAACCGCAAGCAATCGGCCTTCGTTCCTGGTCAGCTTCATACGCCATCCTTTGCCTCGGCCTTGGGATCGCGGCGATACTCTCGCTCGGGCCCTTCAAGGGAATGCTTGCCGCGCTCGGCCTCATCGGCGTCTTCGTAAGCATTTCACAGCCTCTCGTCGCGCTTGCGGTCGTGATCTTCGCCAATACGTCCCTTCAGGTCGTCGGCAGCAGCCACATCATCGGCCTCCCGAGCAGCCTGTCCAAGATCTTCGGAGCCATCGCCCTCGGCTCCGTCATCCTCCACATGGTGTTCGCCGGCTGGAAGCTGACAGCATCTGCGATCTACAAACCGATCTTCCTTTTTCTGGTCGTTGTGGTCGGCTGGGACCTCGCCCGGCGCTATCCCGAAACGGGCATGCTGGAAGGAACAAGCCGACTGCTGCTGACGATGTTGCTGACCGCGCTGGCTGCCACGATCGCCGGGCAGTCGCAGCGGGCTCTCGACGCGACCATAATGATCCTGTCGGCGGCCATGGCCCTTACGGGGATCATCGGCCTGATGGAACACTTCCTGCCTTCGCTCGCTATCGAATCCGATGACCCACGTCTCGCGCTCGGCGCTCTCGGGGGCGTGATCGACAGCGAGTCGCTCGATGGCGTCATCATCAAGCGTATTACCGGCGGCATCGGCGACGCCAACTGGCTGTCTTATTCGATCGCGATGTCGATACCGCTCATTTTCTACGCCTGGCAGCGCTGGACGGACTTCTGGACCCGCTCCGTCGTCGCAGCCTTCGGCCTGCTGCAAATGATCGCGCTGACGTTGAGCTACACGCGCACCGGCTTTTTCGGGCTCGGGATCGCCGGTCTGTTTCTGTGCATCCGTGGCGTCATACCGCTTCGCCTCGCGCTTGCCGCAGGCACGACGATGCTGGTGGGGCTGCTGATCTATCTTCCACCCGGTTTTCTGGACCGAATGTTCTCCCAAAAGTATCTCAGCGAGGGCAGCACCCCGCTACGAAGTCTGCTCGTGACCCGAGCCGCCGATATCTGGCTCGACAGCCCGATAGTGGGGCATGGGTACAAGGCTTTCGGCTTCAAGTTCTACGACGACGTCCGCGAGCATCTGCCAGACGACATCCGCCTCCGGGCGTGGATCGACGATATGGAACTTGCCGTCAATGAAGGGCGAGAACTGGTCTCCAATATCGGCGCGCATAACCTACAACTCGAGATTCTGGTGGAATATGGCGCAGTTGGCCTGGTTCTCTTCTCCGCAATCTTCGTCGCAGCGTTCCGCGAACTCCGGAGGATGGAGAAGACCGGTCCGCCGCGACTGCGGCTGCTCGCCGTCGCCCTTGAGGCCAGCCTGCTCGCGTTTCTGGTCTGCAGCCTTTTCGGCCATGCAAAATTCCTGAAGTTGCTCTGGATTATCCTGGGCCTGGTGATGGCCGCACGGCGCATCTCCGTCGTCGGCGACAGCCCCGTCCGTAGTCTGTTTGCGCCAAGAAGCGCCAGATGAAAACTCCCTCCGGCAGCCGGCATGTGCTCTACGTTCACCCCAACTCCGAGGTCGGCGGCTCCGACATCGCCCTCGCCCGTACGCTGGAAGCCATGCGATCGACCGGCCAACGCAGTTCGGTCATCCTGCCATGCGACGGTCCGATTGTGGAACGACTGCGCGCAGCCGGCGCCGAGGTTCACTTCCTGCCGATGCAGCAACTGCGGACGCTGCCGTCCGTCAGCTACCAGCTTGGCTACCTGCTGAAATTCCTTCCGACCGTGCTGCGGCTGCGCGACAAGATCCGGCATATCGATCCGGATCTGGTCCACTCCAATTCACTCTACTGCCTGTACGGGGCATGGGCGGCCAAACTCGCCGGCAAGCCTCACATATGGCATGTCCGGGAAATGGCCCCGTCCGTCCCCGTCCTGACGCCATTGTTTGCCGCCATGGTGCGCCGCCTTTCGACGATCATTCTGGCGATGTCGGCCCCGTGCGTGGATGCGCTTTACGGCGTCTGGCCGAGGCAGGTCGTCGTGATGCCCGACGCACTGGATGGCGACGCCTTCCGCAAATCGCTTCAGCCGGGCCGTTTGCGCACCGATCTCGGCGTAGCCGTCGACACACCGATTGTCGGCTTCGCCGCCCGTCTAGACCCCTGGAAGGGCTGCCATGTCTTTCTCGACGCCTGTGCACTTGTGGCGGCGCGGCATCCCGAGGCGATCTTCGTCGTCAGCGGCGGCTCTCCGCCAGGCCTTGAAGGATATGAACGGGAATTGAAGCGCAAGGCCGCCGCGCTCGGCCTTGGCGAAAGGCTGAAGTTCCTTGGCTGGCGCTACCGGCTGGACAGCATGGTCGACCTGATGGACGGCCTTGACGTCTTTTGCCATACATCCATCACGCCGGAGCCCTTCGGGCTGGTCCTGCTCGAAGCCATGTCCGTGGGAACGCCGGTCATTTCCGTGAAAGCGGGAGGACCTCTTGCGATCGTGGAGGATGGCGTATCCGGCATCCTGCTGCCGCCGGGCGACGCGCAGGCACTCGCCGAGCAGGTCTCCAGCTTGCTCAGGTTTCCGGACCGCGCAGCGGCGATCGGCGTTGCCGGGCGCCTACGGCAGGAGCAGGAATATTCCGTGCCGATGTTCGTGGAGCGCCTTTCGGCTATCTACGAACGGGCCTGCCTTTCGCCTGGGTGAGTTGCATGGCGCTATCGGTCATCTGACGGGCAAGGGCCGCAGCGGTGTGGTGTGCGAGGAACCGGGCTCTTGCAGCCTGCCCCAGAACTTCACGCCGGACGGGTGCGTCGAGAAGCGCGACGAGTGCGGCTCGCAGTCCGTCGACGTCGTCAATCGCAACGACAAGCCCTGCCTCTCCGTCCGCAATGACGCGCGGCATGTCGCCTGCCGCACTCACGATAAGCGCTTTCGCCCGCGCCATGCCCTCCAGGCAGGTCATTGGCAGGCTGTCCTTGCGCGATGGAACCACGATGACGTCACTTGCGTCGATCCAGTCTGTCGGCCTGTCCACAAAGCCGGTGAACGTAACCCGATCGGCGATGCCAAGCGTCGCCGCCATCTGTTTCAGTTCCGCCTCCGTCTCGCCGACGCCGACCAAAACCGCATGCCATCCGGCGTGAGTGGCCAGATTGCCCAGCGCCTTGAGAAATATATCCTGACCCTTGCCCGGGTGAAGCCGTCCCAGCACGGTGCAGACCACCACCTCCGGCGGCAGCCCGAGATCTCTGCGCGACGTCATTGCGGGCGCAGCGATGGCCGCTGCGTTCCATGCAACCGAGGAAGACCGCGCACCGCCCCTCCGCACCTCTTCAAGCGCGGCATAGGACCCGACGAGAACGTGGTCAGCCAGCCCAACCAGCCGGCGATCCACGGCCTCGTAGAAGCGGTGAACACCCTTGTGTGTATGGCCGAGCCAGCCGTGCATGTGGCAAAGCCATGGTATTCCCAGGATTGGCCGGCTCATGGCGACCAGCAGGTTGGCACGCATGTCATGGGTATGGATCACATCGATCTTTTGCTCGCGCAGGATCCGTGTGAGACGCATCGCGCTCAGCGGAGACGACGCCAGTCCGTTCCACGGCAGCCAGACAAGCGGCACCGTTCCGTTTCCCGTAAGCCTGGCCTCCAGTTCCCGGTCGCGCCTGTCAGCCACAAACACCAGCAACGGCTCTGCATCCGGCTGACGGGCCAGCTCCGGCATCAGCCCCTCCAGCAGAGACTCGATCCCGCCGATCCGGCCATACCGGCTCTTGATGTGGGCGACCCGCAACTGCCTAGGCCCTCCCTTCGAGAAAGCCGCCTCGCAGCCGATGATAGGCGGCACCACAGATGACGACACCCGTCAAAAGCCGCATCACGAAAACGGAGACGGCCGCTCCTGTCGCCCCATATGCGGGGATCAGCAGGAAGCCGGCGGTCCCGACAATAACCGCCTGGAACAGGCAGATCGCCAGCGTCGCACGCGGCTGCGTCATAACGACAAAAGACAACGCAACGGGCACGAAGGCAACCCAGCACATGACGGCGACGAAAAGCAGCTTGAACACCGGCACGGACTGGAGGTAGGCGGGACCGATGGTCATGCGGATCAAAGGCTCTGCAAACAGGAACACCACGAGACTGGCGATGGCGGCCAGAGGCACGGTTAGCCGGCAGACGGAAGACCAGAGCTCCAGCGCGCCGCCATGCTTTGCGAGGTCTGCGACGCGGGGCTGCAATACGACCATCGCAAAACCCATGACCATCTCCGGAACGAGCAGCAGCGGCAGCAAGGCGCCATAGAAACCCGCCTCCGCGGGCCCGCGCAGGCTGGTGAGCAGGAAGATGTCCAGCCGCTCTACGACGGCACTGACCATGAGGGCCGGCGCCACCCATCGCACATAGCGCCATGTTTCAAGGCTTGCCTCCGCGGAGAAAGTGAAAAGCCTGCGCCGCGCCGCGTCCGACAGGACAAAGGCCATCAGGCAGACACAGAGCGCAGACAGGAGGTAGGCCGCCAGAAAGCTGGACGCCGTCAACGCTCCGCCAACCAGCAGGGCCGCCACGGAGACAACGCGGAAGCCTTGCAGGGCACCCTCCAGCAGCAACAGCCTGTCGAACCGTTCGCGGGACTGGCAGTCAGCCAGGTAGCCGCGATAAACGAACTCGAAGGCCGCCGCACCACCGGCCAGAACGACGGCCGTGGCCCATGCGCGATCGTGCAGAAAGAACCTCGCGATCGGCACCGCCAGCAATAGGGAAAGTGCAAATACTGCTGCCGCCAATCCGGTGCGGATCTGCTGGGCAGCACGCCATGCCTGAGCGGCGCGGTGAGGATCGGCGGCAAGTATCGGCGGCACGCGGCGAACGACATCGAGATCGAGCGGATCGCCAAGCGCGGTCGTCACCATCTTGATCGATGCCAGTGCGAAAGTGAGAAGCCCGACCTGGGCAACCCCGTCAGGGAGGGTGCCGAGGTGGCGGTATGCGACGGTAATCGCGACGAACCATAGTCCGAGGTAGAAAATACGGATACCTGACACCACAGCGGTTCGGCCCAGCAGCGGGCTCATGAGCGTGCGGGCTCACTGAAATGCGCGATGCCTCGACGGCGTCGATGGTTCCGCAGCGCCCTGATGACCACCGGTGGCATCAGCGCCATCCCAAGGCGCAACCAACTCGCCGGCACCAACAGGACCCGCGGCTCCGCCCGCACGATCTGCCACGTCTTGCGGCCCACGCCTCGCAGGCCCGCGCCCATCCGCGTCAGATGCATCGTCTCGAACGCCTGCCGCGCCACCGCGGTCCGGGCCTCGTGCCGCCGTTTCATCAACGGGCTTGCCTCCGGCCAGGCGAATGCTGTCTCAAGACCTGCCATATGGTCATCGAACATCTTGCCGTCGGCATAGAGCTCGAAGGAAAGGCTGCTTTCGCGAACGCGATAGCGCGCGAGCGGTTCTTCAATGAAAAGGACATCGCCCGCCAGACACAGCTTCAGGAAAAGCCAGCTGTCGGAGATCATCCCCCATTCCTCGTCCATGCCCCCCAGCGCCTTCACCGGCGCCATTCGCGACAAGACACACGAGTAGCAAAACCCCTCGGTGAAGGCGCGGACGAATGCATCACTGCCGCCGGACTTCGGGGGCCACCGACCGGTGAAACGCCCGATCGGGACGCCATCGTCATCGATCCAGATCGCGCCGCCATGCACCATCTTGGCAGTCGGATCCGCTTCCAGTCGGGCCACGGCGGTTGCAACGAAGCGCGGATCCAGAATGTCGTCGGCGCCGAGCACTATGAAGTAGTCGCCCCGCGCAGCCTTGATCCCGCGCGTGACATTGCCGGCAAAGCCCACGTTTTTGTCGAAACGGCGGTAGAGCAGCCTTGGATCCGAATAGCGCGCCATCAGTTTCGCCGTGCCGTCCGTCGAGGCATTGTCGAGCACGAGAACCTCGATATCGTCGAAGGTCTGTGCAAGCGCGCTGTCGACCGCCTGAGCGAGCCATCGGGCCGAGTTATATGTCGGGATTACAATTGTCGCGCGCGGATCATCCTGCATGTTACTCTTCCGTCGTTGGCAGGCGCCCGTCAGGGCAGCTTTTTTCACCGCCCCTCGAACGCAGCCCCTGATTGGACATTCCGAGGCACTCATGAAGGAAAAGCTGATCAAAGCGCTCGATCTGGCCATTGCCAAGTTTCTTGCGGTACGCCGGAATGAAGAAGACACCCTGGTCGTTCTCGCCTTTCACAGCGTGATCGACAGCATGGAAGACCTGCAGACCGGCCTGCTCGACCCATTTCAGCCTATGACGGTCCAGGATGTCGAATTCGTCGCGACGCTGCTGCGCCGGCGAGGATTTCGCCTCGTGACCGGAAACGATCTCGATGCGGGAAACGTCCGCGGACCTGCCGCATGGCTCACCTTCGACGATGGTTACGCCAACAACCTGAAGCTTCTGCCACTTGCTCGTCGCAACGACATGCCTCTTACGGTCTTCATATCTTCTGGCAACGTTGCGAGCGGAGAAGCCTTCTGGTGGGACGTCCTGTTTCGCGAAGAATCGAAACGTGGCACGCCTGCGGCGGCAATCGCTGCCCGGCGCGAAAGGCTTAAAGCCTGCCCTCCCGACGAAATCCGGGCGGCCATCGTGACAAGCTACGGCGAAGGTGCCATGCGCCCCGTCGCCGACATCGACCGCCCGATGACGCCTGCAGAGGTCGCAGCGCTCTCGCGCGAGCCGCTTGTAGAGATTGGCAATCACACGCATTCCCACACGATCCTGACCGTTGTCGACAGCGGTACACAGCTGTCAGACATTCGCCGGTGCCAGGAAGAACTCCACCGCCTGACCGGCCGCCTTCCCATATCGATCGCCTTCCCCAACGGCGCCTTCGACCGAGGGACTCTCGCCGCCGCAGCCGAACTCGGCCTTCGGTTCGGCGTCACCTGCCTCCCCCGGCAGACCCATCCGGCATCGTTCCAGACCGTCAACGACAGGTTGACCATCGGTCGCTTCGCTTCAATCCGTCACGGACGCATCGAGCGTGAAGTCGCGCTCGCCACGGCCCGCACGGGTTTTGGCCAGCTTCGGGCGGAACGAGACAGGCGCCTCAACGCGGAGCGTTGTCGCGGTTGACGCGGACTGCCTCGGGCGATGTGGGTGTAGCCAACCCATGACGCGCAATCGCCTCCCTCCCCGCCACCTAGCGCGGCAGCCCGGTTACATATTTTGTTGTCGGTCGGCCGCGTTCTGCGGCCAGAACGGCGCCATCCGATACGGCATCGAAATAGAGGTGGAGGTTTTCGGCATACCAGTCGATCAGGCCCGGCAGTTCCGCCTCGAGGGTTGATTCCGGGTGCCACCCAAGCGCCAGCAGCTTGTCGGCCACGACGCCGTAGCGGCTATCGTTGAAGGGCCTGTCGAGCCCGCGCTCGGCCAGCTGTTCGCAGCTCCTTCCCGTGTGCCGTCCGACGAGCTCCACCACTTCCATCACCGAGTGCTCACAAGCACCCGGTACGTTGTACACCTGACCGTGCTCGCCCTTCGTCACAAGGGTCACGACCGCTCCACAAAAATCCCGGACATGCAGGAAGGAGCGCCTGGCGCTTCCATTTCCGTGAATCTTGAACTTCTCCCCGCGCAGGGCATCGCAGATCAGCTTGGGAACGAGCTTTTCGGGATATTGGCGCGGTCCGAAAATGTTGTTTGCGCGCGAGATGATCGTTGGCAGCATGTAGGACTTCGAATAGCAGTGAACGAACATCTCGGCGCTTGCCTTGGAAGCGGCATAGGGATTGGTGGGCGCCAGCGCGTCGTTGTCGAGAAACAGGTGGTCGTCCGCACCGCCGTAGACCTCGTCGGTGCTGAGATGCAGGAACAGCCCGACATTGTTGTCGATCGCCGCCTGCAGCAGCGCCACCGTGCCCGCGATGTTGCTTTCCAGAAATGGCAGGACGTTGCGATAGGAGTTGTCGACATGCGATTCCGCTGCGGCGTGAACGACGAGGTCGACCCCCTTCAGCAGACTGCGCATCAGCGGCAGATCGCAAATGGACGCTTCGATGAGGCGGACCTGGCCGGAACCCAAGGCGGCCGCCAGATGATCGCGGCGGGAAGCATAGCCGATCTTGTCGACGACTATAATTTCGGCCAACGGGAACTGGCTGCAGAAGCTATCCGCAAGATGCGAAGCAACAAATCCCGCTCCGCCAGTAATACATACTCGCTGCATCTACAACTCCAGTAACCGAATTGATCGGGCACGAAAGACGAAGAACGAGGTCCGTATTGCTGAACGGACACTAAACATATAAAGCACTAACGGAATTTTTATTCTTGGCTGAGGCCTGCAAGTCGCCCCGCCTCGGCTATAAAACAAATTATGAGCCGGAACCCCACATCTGTATTTCACTCGTCGTTAATATACCAAAAATGCCCATCGATCAATGCACCATGCCGGAATGCGGCTCCCGGCTTGATCTCACCAGGTGGTCCGCGTCGGAATCGCACGCAAAATTCGCCGGCTTCGCGCCCGGGATTGCCATCATGTCGATAGCGGCGGAGGAAGGAAGAGCGCCGGATTCGCTTCGAACTCAACCTGCGCCCGCTCGTACTCGCCTAGGTTACCGATGTCGATCCAGTGAAAATCCTCCCTGTAGCCAATGACGTTGCGCTCCGCGGCGATCAGTTTCAGGACGAGCGATGGCGCATCGAGGTACTGGCCCGGCTCGATCAGTTCGAGAATGGCGGGAGAGTAGACATAGACGCCCATGGAGGCGGAGTATGACTTGGTCGGCTTCTCGTCATAGCCGACAATCCGGCGATCCGATGTGACATCGAGCACGCCGAGTTGGATCTGAACCGTCGTCTCGACGACGCCCACGGTCAGGTCCGCGGCCCGCGCTTTGTGGACCCGCATCATGTCGGCATAGTCGACATTGGACAGGATATCCCCGTTCATCACGAGAAACGGCTCGTCAAGGCCGGGTATCGTGCCGATCGCGCCGGCCGTGCCGAGCGGCTCGTGCTCGATGTGGTAGCGCACTTTCAGCCTTTTCGAGATGGGACTTTGCTCGAGATAGGTCTGGATCAGCGCACCGAGATAGCCGATCGCGATCACCACCTCGGTAACCCCATGGTGAACCAACTGGCGCAGGATGATCTCCAGAATGGGCAGTTCGCCGATCGGCATCAGCGGCTTAGGCAAAATCGATGTATATGGCCGTAATCGGGTGCCTTTACCCCCGGCTAGAATGACAGCCTTCATCGCTTGCTCCCCGTCTAGATCTGATACTCCGTCTCAAAGAAATCGATATTGGAACGCACCCACTCGGCCGTGCGCGCGATGCCTTCCTCCAACGGCACCTGCGGCGCCCAGCCAAGCACCGTCCTCGCCCGGGAAGGATCCGCGACGAGGCGCATGACCTCGCTCTTGTCCGGGCGCAGCCGGCTGTCTTCCACCATAATCCGCGGCGTTCTTCCCAGCACACGGCATATGGTGTCGAACAGGTTTCCGATGCTCACCTCCACACCCGTGCCGAGCTGGATGACCTGGCCGGGTGCCTCCCCAGACTCCGCGATCATCATCGCCCCGGCAACCGTATCGCCGACATAGACGAGGTCACGCGTCGGCAGGAGCGAGCCCAGGCGAACCGTATCGGAGCGCAGCGCCTGAGAAATAATCGTTGGTATGATCGCGCGCGCGGGCTGGCGCGGCCCATAGGTATTGAAGGGGCGGCAGATCGCGACCGGAACGCCAAAGGCGCGGAAATAGCTGAGCGCCAGCTGGTCCGCGCCGATCTTGCTTGCCGAATAGGGGGATTGGCCCTGCAGCGGATGATCCTCGTCGATCGGCACCTTCAGCGCCGAGCCGTAGACCTCGCTGGTCGAAAAGACGACAAGCTTGGCGACATCATTCTGCCTGCAGGCCTCCAGCACGTGCATCGTGCCGTTGACGTTGGTCTGGACGACATCGACCGGGTGCACATAGGAATAAGGTATACCGATATGCGCGGCGAGGTGAAAAACGGTGTCCGCCCCGCGTACCGCCTCGTTCACGCCGGAGGGATCCTTGAGATCACCCATGATGAAGCGAATGCGCGACCGGAGATCGGGCGGCATGGAATCGACCGCGCCGCGGATGCCGCGCGAGGAATAGCGGGTGAAGACCGTGACCCGTGCGCCGGCCGCGACCAGCGCCTCGCAAAGATGGCTGCCGATAAAGCCGGCGCCACCGGTTACGAGTACGGGCCTGTCTGACCAGAACGTCATCGGAGCACTTCCCTGTCTTCCGCCTGTGGACCTCGCGACAGCATGTCTTCGATCATGTCGGCGATCGACCGCTCGATGCGAATTTGCGGTCTCCATCCCGTATCTGCTTCGATACGGGCAATATCGGCATAGCTGACCGGCACCCGTTCAGGGCCAAACCGATGTTCGTCCGCCTCCCAATGGAAGGACGGCCCCATACGATCCCCAATTATGGAAAGAATATCGGCGATGGCAAGCGCTTTGCCGGATCCGATATTGTAGACGGATTGCGTTTTCCCGCGCAACGCCACCGCCTCGATCGCCGCAGCAACGTCGCGAATGTCGATGAAATCCCGCTTCGAGGTGACATTGCCCACCTTGAGGACTTCCCCCGGACTGTCGAGCGCGTGCCGCAGGAATGCCGCGGGAACGAGATGTGCCGGTTGCCCTGCCCCGGTCAGGTTGAAGGGCACCGCGCACACGACATCGAGCCCGTCCCTCGCCCCTGCCGCCATTGCGGCAAGCAGGGCGGCCGCCTTGCTCACCCCGTAGAGCGTAACCGGGCGGAGCGGATCGTCCTCGCGCGTGGCCCGATGCGAGGGCATTCCGAGCCCGTACTGCGCGGCGGAGCCGATCGTCACCAGCCGCAAAGGCAGGGCCGCAATCCTGATCGCCTCCAGCAGGGACAGGGTCGAACCGAGATTGTCTTCGAAAAGAAGCTGCTCGTCGTCTTGTCCCGGCGAGGGAACGCGACCTGCCGCATGAACGACCAGCTGCGGCCGGCAGCATTCGATAAGCCTCGCCAGTTCAGAGGGCTTCGAGAGAGAGACAACGATCCTTCGCACGCCGGGAGGCATCACATGTGCTGTGGGGCGACGCGAGACCGCGACCACTTCAGCGCCGCCGGCCGCCAGTCGCGCGACGACGTGTCGGCCCACGAAGCCGTTCGCGCCGGTAACGAGAACAATTTGCCCCGAAATCGCCATGCCACGCTCCGTGACAATTGGGACCAAACCGACATCCAGGCGTCGAAAACAGACTAACTTTCAACCGCAACCAGACCGGCCAAAGCATCCTTTCGTCGATTGTGCGAGTCTGCTGGCCGCCCGCGCCGCGGCCGTATCCGGATCGATATAGCTCCGGTGCCTCGCGATCAAAATGCGCGCAACTCAACCCATACACGGCAGGAGTGTAAGTGCGATCGAACCATCAGGCAATAACATCCTCGCGTGAATCTCCCTCAGCGACCGCTGTTCAGTGATGCGCGAGGATTTCGCCGAGAAATGCGCGTGTACGCTCGTGCTTCGGGGCGCTGAAGAAGGATTCGGGGTCATTTTCCTCGACGATCTGCCCGTCGGCCATGAAGATCACCCGGTCTGCGACCTGACGTGCGAAGCCCATTTCATGCGTCACGCAGATCATCGTCATGCCGTCGCGCGCCAGCGAGACCATGGTGTCGAGAACTTCCTTGACCATTTCCGGATCGAGCGCCGAGGTCGGCTCGTCGAACAGCATCGCCTTCGGCTCCATGCAAAGTGCACGCGCAATGGCGACACGCTGTTGCTGGCCACCGGAAAGCTGGGCGGGGTATTTTTCAGCCTGATCGCCGATCCTCACCCGCTCGAGATACTTGCGTGCTGTCGCTTCCGCCTCGCTACGGGAAAGCTTGCGAACGCGCATCGGCGCTAGAATGCAGTTTTCCAACACGGTCTTGTGCGGAAAGAGATTGAACTGCTGGAAGACCATGCCGACTTCGCGACGGACCGCATCGACGGCCTTCTGGCTGTCGTTCAGACGATGCCCGGCCACGACAATCTCGCCGCTCTTGATCGTCTCCAGATGGTTGATGCAGCGGATCAGCGTTGACTTGCCGGATCCCGAAGGGCCGCACAGCACGATCTTTTCGCCCTTCGCAACAGTCAGATTTATATTCTTGAGCGCGTGGAAGGCGCCGTAATATTTTTCGATGTGCTGCATTTCGATCATGGATGCCACGTGTTTCTCCTCCTTTTACTTTGCCTGCCCGGCCGCCATGCGGCGTTCGAGCGTCCGCCCCCACAACGACAGCGGCCAGCACATCGCGAAATACATCGCGCCGACCACGCCGAACACGAGCAGCGGCCTGTAGATCTGATTGGATACGATTGTGCCAGCGCGGGCGAGCTCGATAAAGCCGACGATCGCGGCCAGCGACGTCCCCTTCAGCAGTTGCACCAGAAAACCGACCGTCGCCGGCAGCGAAAGCTTGAAGGCCTGCGGCAGGACGACGTCGAACATGCGGCTGACCCCGTGAAGGCCCAGCGCCTGGGCAGCCTCGCTCTGCCCCTTTGGAACGGCCTGGATGGCGCCGCGCCAGATTTCGCCCAGAAACGCCGAAGCATGAGCCGTCAGGGCGACGGATACAGCACCCCAGGCCGGCAGGTCGAAGCCGATCAATGGCAGTCCGAAATAGGCGACGAAAAGCTGCATGAGAAGCGGCGTTCCCTGAAAGAGGCCGATCCAGCAGATCGCCGGCACACGCAGCCAGGCCGACGGCGAAACACGCATCAGTGCGACGACGAGGCCGAAGAAGATTCCGCCCGCAAATCCGATGGCGGTCAGAAACAGCGTCCAGGCCAGACCCTGCAGCAGATAGGTGAATTCCTGAATTCCCATGTCGCCCTCCTTACCGTTGCGGATAGCTGAAGGCCCAGCGGCCTATGGCGGCAAGGCACCACATGGTGACCAGCGAAATCACCAGATAGATGCCGGTCAGCGTGAAGTAGACCTCGAAGCTGCGGAACGTTTCGGCTTCGATCCGCTGCCCGACCGACGTCAACTCATAGGCCGAGATCGAAGTGCAGATGGCCGTCGTCAGCGTCAGCAGGATGAACTGGCTGGACAGCGAAGGATAGATCGCACGCAATGCCGGCGTCAGCACGATCAGCCGGAAGACCTCGTGCTTGTGCAGGCCGAGCGCCAGTCCGGCTTCCGTCTGGCCTTTCGGAATGCTTTCCACACCGCCGCGGATGATCTCGATCGCATAGGCGCCGCCATTGACGCCGAGTGCGATCACAGCTGTCATCGTCGGGTTGAGCCGGATGCCGGCGAGCGGCAATGCGAAGAAGACGAAGAAGATCTGCACCAGGAACGGCGTATTGCGCACGACTTCCACAAAGGCCGTCACAAGCAGGGACGGCAGCCACATCTGCATTCTGAGGATGACGACACCCGCGATGCCGATCACCATGGCGATAATCATGCCGGAAAAGGCAAGGAACAAGGTGCCGAGCGTTCCGAAGAGCAGGGACTGCCAGGCGTCGGTCACCACACTGAAATCGAGTGTCATGGGCTCCCCCCGTTAATGTTGGATATCCTCATTGGTCCCAATCCGGTGCCCAGTCGAAGCTGGAATAGCGCTCGCCGCGGGCAAGCCCGTGGATCGCAACCATGTCCTCGCCCGAGAGTTCGAAATCGAAGATGTCCAGGTTGGCGCGCATGTTTTCAGGACGCGAGGAGCGCGGGATTGCTCCGACATTGTCCTGCTGCACGAGCCAGCGCAGCGTGACCTGGCCGGCGCTCTTGCCACATTTGCGGCCGATCTCGTTGAGCAGTTCGGACTTGAATACCTTACCGCGGGCGATCGGCTGGTATGCGTTCAGGAGCATGTCCGCCCGACGCATGCGCGCCAGGAGCTTTTGCTGCGACAGGAAGGGGTGATATTCCACCTGGTTGCAGAACAGGTCCGCCTTGTGGACATCCAGCGCCTCGTCGAGCAGGGCGACGGTGAAGTTGCTGACGCCGATCAGGCGCGTACGCCCCTTTTTCTTCTCCTCGGCGAAAGCGGCAAGCGTCTCGCCGAGTGGAACCTCGCGCGTCGGCCAGTGCACCAACAGGAGATCCACCTGATCAAGGCCCAGCCGCTCGAGACTTTCCCCGACGCGGCTGGCGACGTTCTCGGGCGAAAGGTCGTTGAACCAGATCTTCGTTGTGACGAACAGCTCGTTGCGCGGCACACCCGAGGCACGGATCGCCCGGCCGACCTCGGCCTCGTTGCCGTAGCGGATAGCGGTGTCAATCTGCCGGTAGCCGAGTTCGATGGCGGTTCGAATGGCCGCCTCGCCGTCCGGTCCGGTCAGTTCGAACGTCCCGAGCCCGAGCGCGGGGATGGCTTCGCCGCGGATGATCTTTCTGGCCGGTGAACTCATCGCTGGCTCCTTCCATGAACTGTTCCAAGCAGTGCGAGGCTCGCCTGCCTGGCGCGCCGTGCCCATTCTGCGGGCGAGAGACCGGCTGTCTGCCGGTCATTGGGAACCTCCACGGCGACCGGCAGTCCACCCGGTAGAGCCCCGAATATGGCCGCCAGATCGATCGCCCCGTCACCGGGAAGGAACCGCTCATGGCGCGCCGCGAAATTCAGCGCCTCGCGGGTATCCGGAATTTCCGCCGGCCCGTCGCAGATCTGCGCATAGTGCATCCATTTCTCAGGAATCTCTGCGATCAGAGCCGCAGGCGTCCGCGACCGCGAGACGTGCAACGCGTCTACGATGACGCCCTGGTTGGGCTGGCCCGCCGCCTTCAGCACGCGTAGCGCTGCGGCCAGGTCGTGCAACTCCGACTGCGGCATGAATTCGAGATCCATCGCCAGGCCGAACGGTGAAGCGGCTTCGCACAGCGCGGCAAAGGAGGCGGTCAGCCGCCCTTCGTCCGGATCGTCGCCAGCGACGAGTATGGCGCGGGCTCCGAGCCGCCCGGCGCAGTCGAGGAACGACAGATAATCCGTCGCTCGGAAATCAGGCGCGATGCGGATCATCTCGACATCGAACACGCTCATGCCGAGGTCGGTCATCAGCGTGCGAAGGTCGCGAACCCGTGCCGGGTCGTCCATAAGGGGAAACGCGATGCCGCCGGGCGCTGCTGGCAGCATGCGAAGCCCCACATGGTCGTATCCTGCTTCGGCAGCGACCCGTACCGCCTCTTCCGGGCCGATCCCGAGGCACGTCAGGAAGGACAGGGAAAGCTCTCTCGTCATTCCTCCGTCCCGTCCTCTTCGAGCATTTCCGAAAGCGTGACGGTTCGGTCCTCCCTTGCCGCGCGCGCAACGGCCAGCGTGGCGGCCAGCGTCGCCCTGCCATCTCTTGCCGAGATCAGGGGTTGCTCCTCGCGCCGGATCACGGCGAGGAAGTGATTGAGCTGGGCCAGATAGGTCGGCAATCCGGGGGCGCCGCGATATTCCCGCACGAGCGGATGCTGCCAGTGCTCGCCCTCGTTGGCGTGCCGCCAGAGGTAGAGGTCCGAGACCGAAAGGGCGGCCTTGCTGCCCGCCAGAAACAATGACGGGCCGGGCTGGGCGGGGTGATAGAGGGCCTGGCCCGACGTATACTCCCATGCCCAGGGGCTGACGGCGTTGTCGGAGATCAGAAAGGTGCCCAGCGCACCGTTGACGAAGCGGATCGAGATGCTGGCGGTATCTTCGACCTCGAAGCCACGCTGCGCGTTCGAGGTGAAGGCACGGATGCTCTCGATCTCGCCGACGAGGTAACGCAGCACGTCGATGTCGTGGATGAGATTGATGAGGAGCACGCCCCCACCCGCCTTGCGACGCCACTCCATGTTGAAATAGTCGGTGGGCTTGTCGAACATCGTCATGCCGTTGACGCCTACGAGCCTGCCCAGGGCACCGCTCTCGATCGCCTGCTTGGCCGCACGAATATCCGGACTGTGGCGACGCTGATGCCCCACCAGAACCGGCACGTCATAGCGTTCTGCCGCCGCGCAGATCTGCGCGGCCGCGCCAACGCTCTCGGCGATGGGCTTCTCGATCAGGCAGGCGACGCCGCGTTCGATGCAGGCAATCGCAGCCGGCGCATGAAGCTGGTTCGGCAGGGCGACGATCGCCCCGTCAGGTCTGATTTCGTCCAGCATCGCAAGATAATCCGTGCGATGCGGCACCGAAAGGCGCTCGGCCAGGGACGCAGCCTCGGGCGACGGATCGCAGACAGCCGCAATTTCAACCTCGGGGTGGGACGCAAGGAGCTCGGCATGTTCCCGACCGATCAGGCCGGCGCCCAACAATGCAATTCTTGTCATTTCGTCATCTCCGCCATCGCCCTGAGGGCAATCCTGTAGCCGTAGGCGCCAAAGCCAGCCATGACGGCCGTCGCGGTCTTCGAGACGAGCGACTTGTGATAGATTTCCTCCCGCTGGTGCACGTTCGATATGTGCAGTTCGATCTTCGGGCCATTGAACATCTTCAACGCGTCCAGAATGGCGATCGACGTGAACGTGTAGCCTGCCGGATTGATGATAATGCCGGCCGCTTGCGTCCGCGCCGCGTGAATGGATTCGATGATCTCGCCTTCGAAATTCGACTGCCTGAAGTCGATGGCGACGTTCAGTTCCTTCGCATCGCCCTCGCACCAGCCGCGGATTTCGTCGAGCGTCGTGCTGCCGTAGATTTCAGGCTCGCGCTGTCCCAGCAGATTGAGATTGGGGCCGTTCAGGATGAATATTGTTCGCAATGCCTTTCCTCCCAAGGGCAATTGTGGAGCGTCGGCCGCAATGTGCGGCCGCGCCTATTCCTCTGATTGATGTGGGTGGGCGCTTCGCGCTTACTGCACCGTGAAGGGCACGCCTTCGAGTTTCTCGGGGAACTGCGGCATAGACGCGTCGAGATACTTCTTATTGATGGCTTCCAGCCGGCCATCGGCCTTGATCTTGTCGATGAAGCTGTTCAGCCATTCGTTCATTTCCTTGTCGCCAAGCTTCGAGCAGATACCCATCCACTGTTCGTTGAACACCAGCTTCTGCTCGAAGTCGTTGCCCGGGGCGGCCTTGTCGAGGTTGATCTTGTAGGTGGTGTTGCCACCGATTGCATCGACCTGCCCCGAGACAAGCGCCTGGATCGTCGAACTGTCGTCGTCGAAGCGGCGGATATTGGGAAGGTCGCCGAGAAGCGTGGTGATCGCCTTGTCCTGAGCGGCGCCGCGCGGCACGCCGATCTGGAGATTGCGTGCGTCCTCGATCGTCTCGATCTTGTTCTTCTGGCTCGACAGAAGAATGATCTTCAGGCCGGCGTAGGGCTTGGAGAACTGCACCACCTTGGCGCGATCGGGATACATGCCCATCACGGCCATCTGAAGGTCGACCTTCCCGGTCACCAGATTCGGAATGCGCGCGGCGACCGCGTTCGGCACGAACTCGACCTTGACCCCGAGCTCCTCGCCAATCAGGCGCCCGACATCGACGTCATAGCCGATGTTCTGGCCGCTGGCATCGATGGATCCCCAAGGCGCCTGCTCGCCCATGACGCCGATGCGCACGACGCCGGCTTCCTTGATGCTTTCCAGGGCCTGAGCATTCGCCGTAGACGAGATGCCTGCGAGACCCAAACCCGCCATCAAGGCGAAAGCTGCTGCACGAACTGAAAACATACCCATAACTCCTCCGCTGGGTTGCTGACCTAATTCACTTCCTCCGACCAAGCCTCTGAAAGGACGGCAACTCCACCATCGCCAGCCCATTCCAAACAACTCGATTACAATTAACCAACCAGTTGGTTGATGTCAATTAATGCTCTATAAGTCGTCGACAGATGGTTCATGCCGCCCTGATTGGCGTTATGAACAACAGTGGACAGAACCCGGCGACGTGGAGAATGGCGACGATGGCGAGCGACGACAGTGAAAACGGCACGGGCACACCGGGCAGCGGCGAGCGCGCGCCGAAGCGTCGCCGGAGCGCGCTGCTCGATTCGGCCATCGTCGAGTTTTCCACCTATGGTATAGGAGGCGCGCGGGTCGACAGGATCGCCGAGCGCGCCAACACCAACAAGGCCATGCTCTACCATTACTTCGGGAACAAGGACGACCTCTACCTCGCCGCCCTGCAGGATATCTATGCCGGCATCCGCGGAGCGGAGAACGAACTGGAGCTCGACCTCTCGGCCCCCGAAGCCGCCATCCGCACGCTCGTCGCCTTCACCTTCCGCTACTACGTCGACAATCCCGCCTTCGTGCGGATGATCAACACCGAAAACCTCCATCGCGCCGTCCATCTTCGGGCAGCCGGAGACATGGCCGCGCTCAACCGGTCGATCCTCGACAGGATCAAGGCGATTCTGGACCGGGGCGTCGCGGAAGGCATCTTCCGCGAGGGCATCGATCCGCTCGACCTCTACATCTCGATTTCTGCGCTCGGCTTCACCTACATCTCCAACCAGCACACGCTGGCGGTCCTGTTCGGCCGCGACCTCACGACCGACGAAGCCATAGAAAAGCGCCTCGAATCGATAACCGATATGATTCTGCGGTTCGTCCGGTCGGATCGACATCAGGCGGCCTCCGACAGCGCGCGATAGTGTTCGACCGTCCGGGCAATGCCGTCCTGCAACGGCGTCCGCGGCATCGGCCCGAGAAGGCCGTCATAGGGCGTCTCGGCGATCTCCGCGGCCATGGGAATGTTCGGACCGACGAAGTCGATGGAAGCCGACGGTATCTCGCTGCGGATGGCCTCGATGACCTCGGAAACGTCTGCGGTGCCCCCAATGAGTGAGAAGGCGTGCGCACCGTCGAATGGTCTGGTGGCGGCTGCAGCGAAAACGGCGGCGGCATCGGCGACGAAGACCAGGTCCTGCCGGCCGGAATAGCCGATCGTGTAGGGACGGCCTGCAACCGCCTCGCGGCAGGCGATGGTCGGGCCGGCGGTCAGGCCGACCTCGCGTCCGGGACCGTAGACGACCGTGGGACGCAGCCCGACGCTTGCGATCCCCTCGTCCAGCCAATAGGCGCGGGCCACACCCTCGCACGCCAGCTTGAAGGCGCCATAGAGCGTGACCGGCAACGGATTGGCCCCATCGTCCGGGCCGAACACCGCAGCACTGCTCGCATAGGCGACGCGGGCAATTCCGCGAGCCTTTGCCGCCTCGAAGACGTTCAGCGTACCGATGACGTTGACCGTTGCCCCCCGCGCCGGATCGGCCTTGCAGGCCGGCGTCAGCAATGCGGCCAGATGGATGATGGAAGAGCACCCGCGCGCCGCTTCACTGACGGCGGCGGCATCCGTGACGTCGCCCTCGACCCACTCGACCCGGTCCGCTTCGTCACCGGCGATTTCGCGCAGGACGCGCCGGTCCGAAGAGCGGTCGAATATCCGCGCCGGATGACCCGACTGCGCAAGCGCCCGGACGATCCAGCCGCCAAGGAAGCCGCCGCCGCCGGTGATCAGAACCGGCTTCATGGCTTCACCCGCATGTCGTCGTCGGTCAGCGTATAGGCCGTTTCATAAATCGTCGTGACCGGCGCGACCAGCAGCCCGGTCGTCGCGGCCAGACCCTCGATCGCCGGGACCGCAGCCTCCAGACCGGCCCGCGAAGCCCCCTCGGCGAGAATGACGACATCGAACTCCCGCTCGGACATGGTGCTGCGAAGTTCCGTCTCGCGAGTGCGCACCCCGGAGACTTCGCTGCGCGCCAGCCCCACGTGAACACAGCAGATGCCGGGAAGAGCCAGTATCGCATCGGCCAGAGCCTGCGCCTCCCCCTCTATCGCCGCGCGGGCACCCGCATCGGTCAAGTCGAAACGGATCGTCGCCATGCTGCCGCCGTTCCCTCGGCCGGCCTCAGCGATGCGCTCGCAGGCGACGCGCAGAAAATTCTGGAAGCTCGGCGCCACGGCGGCCGTCCATGGCGTGGGATTGTTCAGCCGCTGGAGATAGTCCGCCGACCGGAACACCTCGACCGTATCGGCCGCATAGATGGTGCCGTAGACGTGGCGGACGGCCTGGGGGTCGTGCAGCCGCTTTCCCGTCCGGAAGCCGGGTATCGAAAGCCGCTCGGGCATATGCTCACGCGTGTGCCACTCGATGTATTCGCCATGCTCGCCTTCGGCAATATCGTGCCAGATCGCCAGAAAGGCAGACCCCTTCAATGCCATTTCATGCTCCTCCCAGTCCTCCAACCGGCCGGCTTGATCGACCAACTTGACAATCAGGCCGCTTCCGCTTCATGTAGACTACTAGAATGTTAGTATGTTGCAATTGTCAAGCCGCGAGTTTTCGATGCGCGAGCGCTGACGGGAGGAGGAACGTATGCAGCAGAGCGAGACGTCACGGGTTGCGATCATCACCGGAGGCGCGGGCGGCCTTGGGTATCCCATCGCCGAGCGGCTGGCAGCCCAGGGGCACAAGGTCGCGATCTGGGACATCAACGGCGAGCGTGCGCAGGCGGCCGCAGCAAAGCTTCCCAATGCGAAGGGCTACGAGGTCGACGTGACCGACCCCGACGCGGTGCACGAGGCAACCGCACGGGTCGTCAGCGATCTCGGGCCGCTCGGCATTCTGGTCACCTGCGCCGGCCATAACGGGCCGCTCAGGGAATTCGCCGAGTATCCCCTCGACGGCTGGCGCTTCGTCATGTCGCTCAACCTCGACGCGGTTTTCCACTGCTGCCAGGCAGCCGTCCGGGAAATGCTGAAGACCGGATACGGACGCATCGTCAACATGGCCTCGATAGCGGGCAAGGAAGGCAACCCGAACGCGGTGGCCTATTCGGCTTCGAAGGCGGGCGTGATCGGCCTCACCAAATCGATCGGCAGAGAGCTGGCGACAACCTCTATTCGCGTTAACTGCGTGACGCCGGCTGCGATCGAGACGGAGATGCTCGAGCAGCTGACCCCCGAATTCAAGGCTTACGTCACATCCAAGATCCCCGTCGGGCGTCTCGGCCGCGCGGAAGAAGTGGCCGCACTCGTGTGCTGGCTCACGTCCGAAGAATGCTCGTTCTCCACCGGCGCTGTTTTCGACGTTTCCGGCGGCCGCGCGACCTATTGAGGCGGGCCGATGCACGGACAACACCTGCTTTCCCTCGCCTTCCTGACCGTCCAGGGATGCCCGCCGATCGAACACGTAAAATGCGCAGCCGCCGCAGGTTATGACGCCGCGGGGCTGCGACTCATCGCCCCGCACGGCCTGTCGCTCGCCCACCCGATCGTCGGCGATCGGCCGTTGATCCGCGAGATCCGCACCGTCGCAGCCGATCTCGGCATCTCCTTCCTCGACGGCGAAGTTTTCACCTTGCTGCCGGACACGGACGTGGAGGCATGGCTGCCCGTCATCGAGACCGCCGGCGAATTCGGCATGCCGATCATGCAGATCACCTGCGAGGACCCGGAGCTATCGCGCGCGGCGGACAATCTGGCGCGCATCGCCGATGCTGCGGCCGATCAAGGGATGAAGATGGCCATCGAATTCATGCGCTGGCGCAACGCGGCAACCATCGAGGATGCGGAAGCACTGGCCTTGGCTTCAGGTCGCGGCAATGTCGGCATCCTGCTCGATACTCTGCATCTGTCACGCTCCGGTGGCAATCCAGCCGCCGTCGCCGCCCTGCCGCAGGACCATATCCTCTATCTCCAGCTTTGCGACGCACCGGCCGAGCAGCCCGCCGACAATGCGGCCTGTATCGCGGAAGCGCGCAGTGCGCGAATGCTGCCGGGCGACGGCGGATTGTGGCTTGAGGAATTGATGGCGCTGCTTCCGGCAAGCATTGCCATCAGCGTGGAAACGCCGCACAAAGGCGATACGGAACTCGACTTTCTTGAGAGGGCACGCAGGGGCATGGCTGCCACGCGCGCGTTTCTCGACGGACTGCCGGGCCGATCATGAGCATCGGCCGCCAGTTGAACGACCGCGAGGAACGGACGTCCTCCGCGGCCCCAACGCCGGCAGGGTGGCCCGTTTCGAAATGATGGTGTGGACGAATTGGATGAGTGTGCACGCGAGAGGTCGGGGAGGCATCGCGAAGTGGAACGTAGAACACGTGGCTCATTGACCGCCCGCGTCACGGAGCGCCTGCGCAGCGCCATTCTCGACGGAGAACTGGAGCTTGGTGACGCGCTTTCCGAGGACAAGCTGGCAACCATACTCGGCGTGAGCCGCAGCCCGGTGCGCGAAGCGTTCACGGCGCTCGAGCAGGAGGGCTTGATCGACATCCGGCCCCAGCGGGGCAGCTTCGTGTTCCTCCCAAGCAGGGAAGATACGGAAAACCTTTGCGAGTTCCGCCGGATGATCGAGCTTGAGGCAATGCGGCTGGCCATGCAGAAAAAGCGTAGCGAAACGCTTGCGGCGATGACGGCCGCGGCGGAAGAGATGCGGGAGGCCATCCTCGCCGAGGACAATCTTCGCAGTTCCAGCGCCGATACGCGCTTCCATAGCGTTGCGATCGAGAATTGCGGAAACCCTTACCTTATCAACGCCTACCGGCTCGTGGCCGCAAAAGTGGGCGCATTGAGATCGCACCGGTCGACGTTGCCTACGCGCCGGCAGGCGAGCGAGGAGCACTTCACGATCCTGTCGATGCTCGAGGCCAACGACATGAACGGCGCCATGGAAGCACTCGGAACCCACATTCTCATGATGGCCAAGCGCTACAGCCTGGAACCGATCGCGGTGCCTGGCGCGACCGGACGATCGGGCAAGGCGACGCGCAACGCCTCGTTCGACCATATCGGCCCGCTCCCCGACTGAGCCGGCCTTCTAGAGCATGCTCTAGCGCCCCAGCGAATTCCAGCCGCGCGCGGCATCGCCGAAGCCGATGCACCCGTCATCGGTCACGGCAACGGTGTCCTCCAGCTTGATGAAACCGAGATGCGGATGCTGCAGTGTCGTCTCGATGGACAGGACCATGCCGGCACGCAGCGGCCGATTGCGGTGGGCCGCCGGGTAGGGAATCGGGCCGTCATCGAGAAGGCGCGGTGCCTCGTGGGAAATCAGCCCCATGCCGTGCGCGACGAAACTCAGCTTTCCCTCGCATGGGCGCGACATGCGCCCGGCAACGGCCTCGAAGATCTCCGCGCCCATCGCACCCTGCCGGATCGGCCGGCGCGCAAGCTGTTGTATCTCCTCGATCGCGGCAAGCGCGTCTTCGAGCTCCGGCGAGGGTCGCCCCAATATGCCCATGCGGCAGAGATCGCCGATATAGCCACGATAATTTCCGCCGGAATCGAGCGACAGGATATCGCCCTCCCGGATCCGCTGGTCGGAGGGCGCGCGGTTCAGATCTTTGCCCGCCGTGATCAGGCAATATTCGAAGTTGAGTCCGCGCCGCACCTCCTCCTGCCGCAGGATTTCGACGACATCGCGCTTGGCAAGTCCGGGCTCGATACGCGCAAACGTGGCCAGCATCGAATCGACGACCCCCTCGGAGGCAATCCTGAGACACTCCAGTTCCGCAGGCGACTTGATCGCCCGCAATTCCTCCAGCACTTCGACGCAATCCGTAAGCCGCACGGCGGGCAAGCCGTCCTGCAGAGCCTTCATCGCATCCGCCGGGAGGAACCCTGCCTCGACGCCGATGGACGATAGTCCGATCCCGGCGGAGGTGACGTATTCCATCGCATAACGCATCGCATCGACCGATCCGCGCGCGCGCAGATCGAGATGGCTGGGCCAGAGACTTCCGAGATCCCGTTCATAGGCCTCATTGGGATTGCCGACATAGCCGGTGAACTCAGGATGGCCGCGCCGATAGATAAAGATGGGCAGGTAGCGGCTTAGACCCGTTGCATCCATGTAATCGAACATGAAGAAGCGGTAGCCGCCCAACAGGTGCTGCACATTGTGCTTGGATGTCACAAGGAGCAGATCGAGGCCCCGCTCCTCCATCAACCGATCGAGCAGGCCGGTATCAAACGGCGCGACACCGGAAGCACCATGTTCGGCTTTCATTCCAAATCCTCCTCCTGCGCCATGCAAGCAGTCTCGGCACACTCACCACACGGTCACCGGCCGATTGGCCGCGCCCCTCCCGCCCGGATGCCGCAAGCGATTGTTGACATACAGTACCTCAGCTTGCAAGTTGACGCTTCGTCGGAGGCAAGGGCGTGCGGCTGGAATGGGCGGCGACGCCCATGAAAAAGGGGAGGAGAAAGGAATGCAGGCGCTCGTCTATCTCGGGAAAGAAAACATGGAGTACCGGGAGCTCGACGACCCTCGCCCTGGTCCGGGTGAAGCGGTGGTGCGCGTGGCAGCCTGCGGCATCTGCGGTTCCGACATGCATGGTTATCACGGCTACGACCCGCGGCGCATACCGCCGATGATTATGGGGCACGAATTTGCCGGCGTGGTGGAAACCGGGCCGATGACGGGCAAGCGCGTCACGGTAAATCCGTTGCTGACCTGCGGCCGCTGCAACGCCTGTATCTCTGGTGCGCCGCAGCTTTGCGAGGAACAGCGCAATATAGGACTGCCTCCGCATGCGGGGGCTTTCGCCGACAAGGTGGTGGTCCGCGAAGCCAATCTGGTGCCGATCCCCGATGAGATGGATTTCGTTACCGCCGCACTCAGCGAACCGGTCGCGGTCGCCTACCACGCCGTCCGGATCGCAACTCGCCTGTCAGACCGCCCTCTTTCTGCTCGGCGCATCGCGGTTCTGGGTGGCGGCGCCATCGGGTTGGCCACGGCCCTTGTGGCCTTGTCCCAGGGAGCGCGGCAAGTTTTTCTGGGCGAGACGAACGCGAACAGACGAGCGACCGCACGCTCTGCAAATGGCGATATCGTCGCCTACGAGCCCGGCGGCGCGGACGAACCTGCCATCGCCAGCGTGGACCTTGTCTTTGACGCCGTAGGCGCGCAGGCCACGCGGGAGGCCGCCTTTCGCATGACGCGGCGCGGCGGCACCATCGTACATCTCGGCCTTTTGCCGGGTGGCGACGGCGTCGACGTTCGCCGCCTGACGCTCGCAGAAATCGCCTTCGTCGGATCCTACTGTTATTCCACGATCGATTTCCGCGAGACCGTGGCCCTGCTCGCATCCGGAGGTCTGGGCCCGTTGAACTGGGTCGAGACAAGGAAAATGTCCGATGGCGCAGCAGCGTTCGCCGCTCTCGATCGGGGGCTCGCAGATGCGGCAAAGCTCGTCCTGGTCAATTGACCTGCACCGTAAACAGGTCCTCCCCCTTATCGCTGCAAAGGAATGTCTGTAACGATTGGCCGTCCCAGCCGGTCATAGGAAATGACGCGTCCCATGAACGAACATGAGAGCCTGAAAGCCGACAGGAACATCAATCCGATGAAAATAAGTCCCATCAGGCCGCAGTCCCTTGCGGAAATTGTCGCCGATCGCTTGAAGGCCGCAATTCTTCGCCGGGAACTGGCGCTGGGCGAGGCGCTTTCGGAGGAAAAGATCGCGGCCGCCATGGAAGTCAGCCGCACGCCCGTGCGCGAAGCATTGACCATGCTGCAATTGCAGGGGCTCATCACCATCCTGCCGCGCCGAGGCAGCTTTGTCTTCAAGCCGGATCAGGCGACCTTGCATTCGCTGGTCGAGTATCGCCTCCAGCTCGAACTGCTGGCTGCGGACTGGGCGACGCAGCGGGCGCCGGAAGCCCTGCATTCGGCGCTTCGACAGGCGCTGGCGCTCATGGAAAAGGCGCGCGACGAAGACGATTCATTTGCCTATGCCACGGCGGACACGCAGTTCCATGAGGCATTCATCGCCCATTGCGGCAATCCGCTGGTCATTGAAGCCTACGGGATCGCCGCCGGCCGGCTGGCGGCGATCCGATCGCATCTTGCCGAACAACTGGGCCTGCACCGGCAAAAGACCCTGCAAGAACACCACCAGATCGCCCGCGCCGTTGAGGCAAGAGATGCCGATCAGCTGCGCCTTCTCCTGAAGCAGCATATAGAGGCGATGGAGCCCAACTACGCCAATGCGTTGGCCCTGTTGGACATGCGATCCGGCTGACGCCCGGCCGGCACCGGCCGGCCGGGCGTCGCTCAGCGACTGCGACAAGCGAAATATCTCGACTTGACGTTTCTATGCCACCCTGATGCACATATGCAGCCAGCGCACTGCAATCGAACACAAGGAACGAAAACATGGAATACCGCCTCCTCGGTCGTTCGGGCCTGAAGGTCTCGACCATCACGATGGGAACCATGACCTTTGGTGGCAAGGGTTGGGCAAAGACGGTTGGCGACCTCGGCGTCTCCGACGCCCGGCGACTGGTCGACATGTGCCTCGATGCAGGCGTCAATTTCATCGACACGGCGGATGTCTACTCCGAAGGCGCCTGCGAGGAAGTGTTGGGGGAAATCATCGGCGGTCCGCGCCGCAATGGCCTGCTCATCGCCACCAAGGCGCGCTTTGCGATGTCGCCGGATCCCAACGATGTCGGTTCCTCGCGCTACCATCTCATCCGTGCCTGCGAGGCAAGCCTGCGGCGATTGAAGACCGACGTCATCGACCTCTACCAGTTGCACGAATGGGACGGCGTCACCCCGCTTGAAGAAACGATGGAGGCACTGGATCAACTCGTCCGCCAGGGCAAGGTGCGTTATGTCGGCTGCTCCAACTTCTCCGGCTGGCACATCATGAAGGCGCTGGGGGTGAGCGACAGAGACCGGCGATCGCGCTTCGTAAGCCAGCAGATCCATTACACGCTCGAAGCGCGCGAAGCAGAATACGAGCTCCTTCCGATCTCCGTCGATCAGGGCCTCGGCGTCCTTGTCTGGAGCCCGATCGCCGGCGGCCTGCTCTCGGGCAAGCACCGCCGAAACCAGTCCGCGCCGGAAGGGACACGGCAGTTCGCCGGGTGGACGGAGCCGCCGATCCGGGACGAGGACCGCCTGTGGAACATCGTCGACACGCTGGTGGCAATCGGCAACGAGCGCAACGTCTCCGCGGCCCGCGTCGCACTATCTTGGCTGTTGGGCCGGCCGGGTGTCACCTCGGTCATCATCGGCGGGCGCACGCCCGAGCAGTTCAGCGACAATCTGGCAGCAGCCGAGCTGACCCTGTCGGATGAGGAGCGTGGTCGGCTTGATGCCGTCAGCGCGCCGCCCGTCCTGTACCCCTACTGGCACCAGCTCAATACCGCCAGCGACCGGTTGGGCGAGGCGGATCGGGTCCTCCTCGGTCCACACCTCAAGTAGAAGTGGGGGCTCTCGCGACGGAGTTCCTTGAAGCACGGGCGGCGTGATGCTCGGCAAGATACCGTCTGTCATCAAGCGTCGAGCATAGGATGGCGAGCACGACGCCGATAGCGGCGCCGAGGAGGGTGTCCAGCACGCGCTCGGGCACCATCCCCGGGCCTGCAGCGTGCGGTGCCGCCAGTTGGCTCATGAGCAAGGCCATCGGAGTGACGAAGATCTGGCCCAGCGCATAGTTGAAACCGATGACGATTTCGGTTGCGAATTGCAGGGCAGCAAGTAACGCGACGATCGTCCAGACAGACGGCTGCTGGACCAGAACCATCCATACGACGACGGCACCGATGATCGTGCCGGCCGTCCGTTGCAACGCGCGGTTCATGCTGATGTGCAGATGGGTTCCCTGGATGACGGCAACTGCCCCGATGGCTGCCCAAGCGGGATGAGCCGCACCCAGCGCATGCGCCGAAAGGGCTGCGACCGCTGCCCCGAGAGCAACACGGATGGCCGCGATGACCCGGTGAGCGACCGGCCGGCGCGGCTCGCCAACAAGGGAATTGCCCTCCTCCGGAAGCTTGCGCAGGGCTTCCGTCAATGCGCAGACGGCAAAGGCAATGAGGGCGACCGACGCAGTTGCAATCGCACGCTCGACGACAGCCGAGCCGGAAGCCACCGGCCCCATCGACGCGCCGGCAGCGAACACAAAGATGAGCGGGCCCGGCGGGCCGAACTGCCCGGACACACAGACGAAGGAAAACAGGCCGGAGCAAACGGCAAGCACCAGCAACTGGATGGCGGGAGATGCGCCGAGCCAGGTCGCCAGCGACATGACGACGACCGCGAAGGTCTGCCAGAACGCACAAAGAATAAGGACCCTGCCCCGGCTCGCGCGCGGCGCGAACCGACCGAACAGCGCGACGAGCGCTCCGAGCGAAGCAAAGCCGATCAGATGCGGCCAGGGCGAGAGAAGGACGATCGGCAGTGCGAGCGCCGCGGTCGCCGCCGCCTGGAAACCGGCCAGCGCTGCATTGCGCAGGGAAGGCTGCTGTGCCAGCCTCATGCTCTCGCGGACCTGATGCGTGTGGAGAACGTGCCGCGCTGCATCTACCCGGCGAGCCCTAGACACAGCAGATGACTCAGCTTCGGTGGCCAAAGATATTCTGGTGTTCATTCGGAAGCTTCTCTTCGGCGCCGCGTCTGTATGTCGGACAGCCGTTGTTCGATCTTGTCGAAGTGCTGGAGCATTTCGGCGATCTCGCTGTCGGAGATATCCGCCAGCATCTCCTCCTCGCCTTTGGCCAGCTCCCGCCGGATTTCGGCAACCCGTTCCTCGCCCTTCGCCGTGAGATAGATCAGCCGCGCACGACTGTCGTTATCATCGATGCGACGCTCGGCCAGTTCCTGCCTGCAGAGGATATCGAGCAGGCGCACGAGGCTGGAACCGTCAATTCCGACAAGCGCTGCCAGTTCCTTCTGCGAAACGCCGCCGCCGGTTTCCTGCAGGTGGATCAGAGGCGCCCAAGTGGCGTCCGAAAGACCCGATTCGGCAAGGCGTACATCAAGGGCCCGCCGCCAGCGGCGGGCAAGCAGTGAGAACCGTATCCCGAAGCGGGACCGCAGAGAGGGGTCATCTTTGATCATGAAAGCAGTGAAGCACAATTTAGTTTGATTTGCAATTCAAACTAAATTGCCGGCGGAGACTTTCGCGGCTACCGCTCTCGCGATCTTCGCAGCTATCGCCCCTGACATTTGCTTTGTGCTATCGGAGGACGAACAATGGACCGCCAGACCGTTCCGGCCGACGACGGTTGAGCGAGGCTGCCACTCCGGCAATTCTTGCCGGCGACGGCATGCCGCGGGGAACGCAGAGATCAGGGGAACGACCATGCATATGTTGCTTGTCATCATCGGGGGCGCCGCAATGCTCTGCGTCTTCGCTCTATTCGGAAAGCTCTGGGGCGGCGACGCCGTCGGAGCGGCAACCGCGGCGAAGATCTTCGTACCCGCATGGCTGGCCGTGTCCTTAACCAACATGTGGGTGGGCGTGACGAAAGCCGGATACACGGTCGCTCAGGAGTTGCCGATCCTGCTCGTGGTCTTCGCGGTTCCGGCAGCGCTTGCGGCGGCGCTGGCTTGGCAGCTGGAAAAGAACTGATCCATGGCGACGGAACCCCTTGCTCATGCCGCCGAAGCGGCCTCCCATCACGGCTTTGCTCTCGCACCCATCGTCATCCTGCTGGGGGCGGCCGTCATCGCTGTCCCGCTGTTCAAGCGCCTGGGGCTCGGCTCCGTGCTCGGCTATCTCGCCGCCGGACTGGTCATCGGTCCGTTCGGCATAGGGCTGTTTTCCGATCCACAATCGATCCTGCACGTCGCGGAACTCGGCGTCGTGATGTTTCTGTTTGTCATCGGCCTTGAGATGCAGCCATCGCGGCTGTGGTCGATGCGCGGAGAAATCTTCGGCCTTGGCCTCGCCCAGGTTGCCCTCTGCATCGGCTTGCTCACCTGCGTCGGCCTGGCACTTGGCTATCCGGTGGCACAGAGTTTCGTCGCGGGCACCGGTTTCGTGCTGACCTCGACCGCCATCGTCATGCAGATGCTCGAGGAGCGCCGGGCGATGGGCCTGCCCAAGGGACGCAGGATCGTAGCGATCCTGTTGCTGGAGGATCTCGCTATCGTGCCGCTGCTGGCGCTGGTCGCGTTCCTTGCACCCGGAGGGGCAGACGCCACGCTCGCCGACCGGATGACCGGCGTCGCGATCGGCCTTGCTTCCATCATCGGCCTGGTCCTTGCCGGGCGCTATCTTCTCGATCCGCTGTTTCGTCTTCTCGGCAAGGCGAAGGCGCGCGAGGTGATGACGGCAGCCGCGCTGTTCGTCGTGCTCGGCGCGGCGCTGGCCATGCAACTCGGCGGCCTCTCGATGGCGATGGGCGCCTTTCTGGCCGGCGTGCTTCTGTCGGAATCCTCGTTCCGGCATCAACTCGAGGCCGACGTGGAGCCCTTCCGCGGCATCCTGCTGGGCCTCTTCTTCCTGGGTGTCGGGATGTCGCTCGACCTCGCGACCATCGCCGCCAACTGGCACCTGATCGCCATTGCCGTCGTGGCCTACATGGCATTGAAGATATTCGGCATCTATACGGTTGCCCGCCTCTTCAGAGCCGGCAGGCGGGAGGCGATCGAGCGTGCGGTGCTGATGGCCCAGGGGGGCGAGTTCGCCTTCGTGCTCTATGCCGCCGCCACCGCGGTGGGGATCATCGACAGGCAGGCCAACGCCATGCTGACCGCGACGATCATCGTCTCCATGGCGCTTACCCCCATCATGATGATCCTGCATGATCGCCTCGTCCCTAAAACCCGACCGTCGATGGAGGGGGTCGAAACCGCCGACGGCCTCTCGGCAAGCGTGCTTCTGATCGGCTTCGGCCGTTTTGGCCAGATCGTCAGCCAGCCGCTTCTCTCCAACGGCTGCTCGATCTCGATCATCGAAACGGACACGGACGCGATCCGCAATGCGCGCGACTTCGGCTTCAAGGTCCACTACGGCGACGGCTCCCGCCTCGACATCCTCCACGCGGCCGGAGCGCATGACGCACGCATGGTCATCATCGCCGTCAATGATCGGGCGCTGAGCCTGAAGATCGCCGAACTTCTTCGTTCAGAATTTCCCATGGTTCCGGTGCTCGCGCGGTCCTTTGACCGCGAGCACGCCATGGAACTCATCCAGGCCGGCGTGGAATGGCAGATCCGCGAAACCTTCGAATCCGCCCTGGCGCTGGGAGAGAAGGCGCTTGCGGTGATGGATGTCGACGACGCGGAGCGGCAGCGCGTTATGGAGGACGTTCGCCGCCGCGACAGCGAACGCCTCGCCATCGAAACAGCCGAGGGCATCTATGCCGGGCGCGACCTGATCCACGGAAACGCCCCACAGAAGAAGGTGCCGGCAGGCCCCGGGAGCGCGTAGTCCCGGCGCGGCGATTTCCAGCGGATGATCTGAGGGGAACCAGCGGCTCCCCTTCAATGCTATACAGCGTCGAGAATGCGGCGTTGCAGATCGACGGCCTGCGGATCGGCCAGTTCCTGGCGCGGGCGATCGAGATCGATGTCGATGTCGAGCGCAATTGCCCCCTCGCGCAAGACGACCACACGGTCGGCCAAGGCGACGGCTTCGGCGACGTCGTGGGTGATCAGGACCGTCGTAAAGCCACGCTGGGCCCAGATGCGCTCGAGCAGGCGGTGCATTTCGATGCGCGTCAATGCGTCAAGCGCACCGAAGGGCTCGTCGAGCAACAGGATCTGCGGCCGACTGACAAGCGCGCGGGCGAGCGCCACGCGTTGACGCTGGCCGCCGGACAGGACACTCGGCCAATCCTGCTCGCGACCTCCCAGCCCGACATCCGCAAGGGTAAGCTGCGCCGTCTCCCGCCAGTTCGAACCGCGCGCGATGCCGACATTTTCGACGACGCGCTGCCAGGGCACCAGCCGTGCTTCCTGAAAGAGCAGGCGGACGGCGGGATGGAGGCGCTCGACCGTCTCTCCCGCGATGGAGACGCGACCGCCGCTCGCCGCATCGAGGCCGGCGATCAGCCGCATCAGCGTCGACTTGCCGCCCCCGGAGCGCCCATCGACCGCGAAAAACTGTCCTGTGGGAACTTCCAGGGTTGAAGCTGCTGAGAACGCTGAGCTTGCCGAAGGATTTTTCGACACGGTTGAGCGAGATCGGCAGTCCGCCGTTCCCTTCCTGTTGATCGGGCAGCGTGGAAATTTCAGCGAGGCTCACCGTCTTGCTCCTGTATCTGCCTGGTAGGCGGGGTGCCAGACGAGCATGCGCTTCTCGATCGCGCGGGTGGCCACGTCAGCGGCCTTGCCGAGCAGCGCATAGACGATGATGCCCAGCAGCACAACATCAGTCTGCAGGAACTCCCGCGCGTTCATCGTCATGTAGCCGATGCCGCTGGTGGCGAAAATCGTCTCAGCAGCGATGAGCGTCAGCCACATGAAGCCGAGCGCGTAACGAAGTCCGACGAGGATCGGGGGAAGCGCACCCGGCAGGATGATGCGCCGGATCAAAGCCTTGCGGTCCAGCCCGAAGACGGAAGCCATTTCAACGAGTTGCGGATCGATGGTGCGCACGCCGTGGAAGGTGTTGATGTAGATCGGGAAGAACACGCCGATCGCAACGAGGAAGATCTTCGCCGTCTCGTCAATCCCGAACCACAGGATCACCAGCGGGATCAGCGCAAGATGCGGAATGTTCCGCACCATCTGCAGCGTTTCTATTGTAACTATAGAAAATCGAGAACGCGCTTTTCAACCTCTCTGCGATGATTAGATTTTTCTCCTAGAAATCAGTGGGAAATGCCCGCCACAGCAGAATCCTGTGCTTTTCTGCGCCTGCAGAGAATGCGCGCCCGACGCCTTTACCGTTCTCGTCATTCCCACGAAGGCACCGCGACCATGCACTGCGCGCAGCGCATTCATTCTGCCGACGCTCAGCTTGACTCCACTTTTATCGCCACCGCCGAAATTGCCGATCGCCTCTCGTGCGCATTTCGTTTTCCTGCTATGCGCCCAGCCATCACCCAAGGAGGAGGACCACCGGTGAAGCTGGGCATAGATTCCTACACGTTCCATCGTTATTTCGGCGAGACCTACGCCGGTCTCGAGACGGACCCCGGCAGCCGTTGGACGGTGTGGGACTTTCTCGACCGCGCCAGCAGCCTCGGCGTCGAGGCCGTCTCGCTCGAATCGTGCTTTCTGCCGGTCGGCGACAAGGATCTCACCGGCGAGATCCGCCGCCGCCTCGATCTTCTGGGACTGGAGCGGGTCTGGGCTTGGGGACATCCGCGCGGCTTTCACTCCGGCAAGACGCCGCAGGCGCTCGAAGGCGCGCTCGCCAGCCTTGCGGATGCGGACGCAGTCGGGGCGAAGGCCATGCGCATCTGCGCCGGCGGACGCGGCACAAGGCCCGCAAGCTGGGCCGAACACAAGGCGAGCCTGCTCCCGCCGCTGATGCAACTGCTGCGGGCCGCAGAGGCGCGGAAGATCGTCCTCGCCGTTGAAAACCACATCGACCTTCTGACCGACGAGATCGTCGACCTCGTCGAGACGATCGGTTCGCCCTATTTCGGCATCTGCCTCGATACCGCGAACAATCTGCGCATGCACGAGAACCCGAAGGATGCCATCCGTCGCATGGCCCCCTATGCACGCGCCACGCACATCAAGGATATCATGGCGCGCGGCGGCGATCCCGACACGATCGCCTTCTGGCCCAGTGTTCCGGTCGGCGAAGGCCTGATCGACATGTCTTTTGCTCTCACGGCACTGCGAGGGGCGGGCTATGACGGCGTGCTCGCAATCGAGATCGACTATTTGGCACCAGGCTACGGCGACGAGGCCGCGGCGCTGGAAAAAAGCTTAAGCTATGTCAGGTACTTGCTCGCCGGCAACGCCGCGGGCGATTAACCTGATGTTATGAGGAATGCCAATTTAGTAAGGGAAATTCATCCATCGAGCCGATAGGCTGGACCAATCGGACACTGCGGAGGAGCGCGCTGGCCCGGTTCACGGGAGACAAGTCACGGCCGAGCACCAGGCCGGCTTGCGCGGCAGCCGCAAACGACATGACGAAACGAACTGCAACTCACTTTCGGCCCGGCACGCAAAGACGATGCCGCCGCCCGAGAATCCGCGAATGGGAGGACACATGACCCGCAAGACACTTCTGGCTCTGACGACCGCGTTGATGACGACCATCGGCATCGCCCACGCCGAAGAAACCGTGAAGATCGGCATCGTCGCCGAGCTCTCCGGCGCCGGCGCCCCCTCCGGCACGAACTGGAACGAAGGTGCCCTGCTCGCCGTAGAAGAAATCAACGCCCAGGGCGGCATTCTCGGCAAGCCGATCGAGGTCACCAGCTACGACACCCAGACCGACCCGCAGATCTCGCGCGCCCTGGTCCAGAAGGCGATCGACGCGGAAGCCTACGTGATCTGGGGCACGATCTATTCCGGCTCCACCGTGGTCAACATGCTCGTCGCCAAGCAGAACGGCGTGCCGCAGTTCACGGGATCGGAAGCGCCCGCGATCGTGGAGAAGGGCAATCCCTACATCTTCCGCACGTCGATGGGCGCTCAGAAGGGCATTCCGGGCCTGACCAAGTACTTCTCCGACACGCTGAAGGTGAAGAAGATCGGCATCGCCTGGGTCAACAACGAGTTCGGCAAGGGCGGCCACGACGTCTTCCTGAAGGAGATGGAGAACGCCGGCATTGAAGTGGTCATCGACGTACCCTCCGAACAGGCACAGACCGACTACGGTGCCGACATCGCCAAGCTGAAGGCCTCCGGCGCGGAAGCCGTCTTCGTCTACATGAACCAGGAGGAATCCGCCCGCTTCCTCGTCGAGGCGCGCAAGCAGGCGCTGCCGATGCCGCTGGTGGGCGAAACCACGCTGAACGACCAGAAGGTGATCGACCTCGCAGGGGCGGCCGCCGACGGCGCCATAGCCCGTGTCAATCTGCCCGTGACCGCACCGGAAATCGCAGCCGTCGCGCAGAAATTCGAGGCAAAGTATGGCCACAAGCCGATTCAGGACGCGATCAAGGGCTATATCGCGGCGTGGACGACCAAGTACGTCACCGAAATGGTCGGCAGCTTCGACCGCGAAGCCTTCGTGCAGAAGATGCATGGCCTGTGCCTGGAAGCGAAGGACTATCCGAACATCCTGCTCGACACCTGCTGGGACGAGCGCGGCGAAATGTCCCGTCCGAGCTTCATGGTCGAGGTGAAGGACGGTCAGTCCGTCGTCGTTTCCACGGTCCCAGCCCTCTGAGCCGCCGTCGTCGCCCCGCCCGGCCTTGCCGCCGGGCTCGGGGCGATGAGGAAAGCGACGTTTTCGAATGGCGCAAATGATGAACTACCAGGTGCTCGACGCGGAAGCGAGCCGGCTCGGCGAGTGCCCGATCTGGTGCGAACGAACCGCGCGCCTGTGGTGGGTCGACGTGCTGACGCCGACCCTCTGGAGCTACGATCCGGCAACAGGAGAATGCCGCCGCCACCCGGTCACCGCCCGCCGCATCGGCTCGATCGGGCTCCGCGAAACTGGCGGATTGCTGCTTGCCTGCGACAACGGGCTGTTCGCCTACGCACCGGAATCGGGCACTCAGGAATTCCTCTGCGATCCGGAGCCGGGAAAGGCCGGGCATCGCAAGAATGACGGGAGGGCTGATCCGGCCGGCAATTTCTGGGTCGGAACATTGCGGGAGGCGGACTACGCCCCGGTCGGTGCGCTCTATCGCGTCGGGGTCGATCGGAACGCGATAGCAGAAGCCGAAAACCTCGCCATCCCGAACGGGCTGGCCTTCGACCCCGTGCGCAAGCGGATGTATTTCTGCGATACGCGCGCCTATGAGATCTGGGCCTGCGACTACGACGCCGAGACCGGCCAGCGCGGACGAGCGCGCAGCTTCGCCAGGACTGTTGCCCCCGCCCGCCCCGACGGAAGCTGCATCGATGCCGACGGGCATCTCTGGAACGCGGAATATGCCGGCGGCCGACTCTTGCGGTTTGCGCCATCCGGCGAGGTCTCCATGGCCATCGACCTGCCGGTGACCTATCCGACTTGCTGCTGTTTCGGCGGCAGCGACTTCGATGAACTCTATGTGACCTCGGCCGCCGAACCGCTGACAAATCCTGAACGGGCCGCGCAACCGCTCGCCGGCAAGGTGCTGGTGTTCCAGCCGGGTGTAAGGGGCAGGCCGGAACACCGCGTCCGGTTCTGACGTCCGGACTTCGCGTTCTTCATTCACGAAACGAAGATGCCGTGCACGCCCTCAGATCCGCACGGCGGGAGCCGCGTCCGAGGCCACCGAGCGGATAGCCTGGATCAGCAGCGTCAGCGGCAGGGAAGGCAGCGTATCGGCGCGCGTCGTCAGGCCGACCGGGCCGCGCGTATCCGTCGTCTCCATCGGCAGGGCCGCCAGCACACCATCAGCGATATCGGCGGCCACGACGCCTTCGGAGATGATCCAGACCGCATCGCTGATGCGCAGGAAGGCGCGCCCGAACGCATCCGAGACGGTCTCGATCTGCGTCGGCAGCGCCGGCACGCCGTTGGCGATCAGGTACTGCTCGACGATCGGGCGGATCACCGAATTGCGCGTCGGCAGCAGGACCGGGAAATCGCGCAACCGGTCGAACACGGATACGCCCGTTGCCAGCAGCGGGTGACCGACCCGCACGACGAAGCGGACCTGTTCGGAATAGAGATGCTCGAAAACGAGGCCGGTCATCTTTTCCGGGGATGCAAGGCGGCCAACGACGAGATCGAGTTCTCCGACACGCAGTTGCTCGATCAGAACCGCGTTCTCGCCGGTGACGATCTTGACCGGGCTGCCGGTGCGCTCCGCCAGAAAGTGAGTCATCGCCTTGGGCATGATGCGAACGGAGACGGTCGGCAATGCGCCGATGCGGACCGGAGGCGCGGAGCGGGCCATCTCGTAGGAAACCGAATCGACCGCCTGGCGAAGCGCCGTCAGTGTCGCCGCCGCGTGTCGCAGGAACACCTCGCCATGGCTGCTGGTTCGGATCCCCCGCCCGTCCCGCTCGAACAGGACGATGCCGAGGATCTCCTCCAGTTCACGGATGGTCTTCGTTACCGCCGGCTGGCTGACACGCAGCGTGGCCGCCGCCCCGTTGACGCTCTTCTGGCGCGCCACCTCCACAAAACTCTGCAGATGGCGAAATTTGATGCGGGGATCGACCGGGAGAACCATAACCTACAGGTTATCTCTAGAGGAGAAAAACTCATTTTACTTAACCGGATCATCATTGCAATATGGCTTTCAAGAGGAGATTGACCGATGAGATTTCTGAAGGTCGGCGACGCGGCGATCCACTATCGCGCGATCGGCATCGGCGAAGGCAAGCCCGTCATCGCCTTCATCAATTCGCTGGGCACGGATTTCCGCATCTGGGAACCGGTCATGGCGGCGCTGGGCGACGGCTACGCATACGTGCTGCACGACAAGCGCGGCCACGGCCTGTCGGACATCGGCAAACCGCCCTATGCGATCGAGACCCATGCCGACGACCTGATAGCGCTGCTCGACCATCTCAAGGTCGGAAACGCAGTGATCTGGGGGCTTTCCGTCGGCGGCCTCATCGCGCAGGCCGTCCATGCGAAACGGGACGATCTTGTCCGGGCGCTGGTTCTCTCCAACACCGCCCACAAGATCGGATCGCCCGACATGTGGAACGACCGGATTGCTGCCATCCTGAAGGATGGTCTCGGCGGCATGATCGATCCCATCATGGAGCGCTGGTTCACGCCGTCCTTCCGCGGAGCGGACAATGCCGTCTACGCCGGATGCCGCAACATGCTCGGCAGGCAGCCGGTCGAGGGATATTGCGGCACCTGCGCTGCGATTCGCGATGCGGACTACACCGATGCCGTCGCAAGAATCGCGGTGCCGACGCTCTGCGTCGTCGGCGACCAGGACGGCTCCACCCCGCCCCCCCTGGTGCGATCGCTGGCCGATCTCGTGCCCGACAGCCGTTTTGCGGTGATCGAGGGCTGCGGCCACATCCCCTGCATCGAACAGCCCGCAGCCTACGCTGCAGCTGTCGGGGCCTTCCTGAAAACCTTGCCGGAGTCCTGAGCCATGAACCAACCCGCAGCGCTAAGCGAACGCTATGCCAAAGGCATGGAGACGCGCCGCTCCGTTCTGGGCGATGCCCATGTGGACCGGGCCAGCGCGCAGGCGACGGCCTTCGACCAGCCGTTCCAGACGCTGATCACGGAATCGGCATGGGGCACCGTCTGGTCGGGCACACAGTGGACCAAGCGTGAACGATCCATCGTCACGATCGCCCTTCTGGCGGCACTCGGCCAGGACGACGAAGTGGCCATGCATGTGCGGGCGACCGCCAACACCGGCGCGACCGAGGAAGACATCCGCGAGGCGCTGATGCATGTGGCGATCTATGCCGGCGTACCGGCGGCCAATCATGCCTTCAAGATCGCAAAGCTTGCGCTGGCTGAACTGCGCGCCAATAATTCCCAGGAGGAGAACAAGGGATGAGCAATCGACCGCCCGAGACTGGGCCATTTTTCGCCCGCGACCGCGAAATGCAGCCCCCGGCCTTTACGCCCTGGTACAAGACGACGGTGCTGCGGTCGCCGCAGCGCGCGCTGATTTCCCTGGAAGGCACGAAGAGCGAGATCACCGGCCCGGTCTTCGGCCACGGCATGCTCAATCCGCTGGATAACGACCTCATCCTCAACTATGCCCGCCCGGGCGAAATGCCGATCGGACCGCGCATTCTCGTGCACGGCCGCGTGCTCGACGAAAGCGGGCGTGGCGTCGACGGGGCGCTGGTCGAATTCTGGCAGGCCAATGCCGGCGGCCGCTACCGCCACAAGAAGGAAACCTATCTTGCCGCGGTCGATCCGAATTTTGGCGGCGTCGGCCGCACCATCACAGACGAGAACGGCTACTATTGGTTCAAGACCATCCAGCCGGGTCCCTATCCCTGGCCGAACGGTGTCAACGACTGGCGTCCGGCACACATTCACTTCTCGATCTTCGGCCACGGCTTCCAGCAACGGCTGATCACGCAGATGTATTTCGAGGGCGACCCGCTGATCTGGAAGTGTCCGATCGTGAAAACGATCCCCGACGAAGACGCCATCCGCCAACTGATAGCACCGCTCGACATGAACGCCACCATTCCGATGGACATGCGCGCCTACAAGTTCGACATCGTCCTCAGGGGCCGTCGCTCCACCTTCTTCGAGAACCGTCCGGAGGGCAACTGACATGGTTCAACCGCTTGGCTACCTCAAGGAAAGCGCCTCGCAGACCGCAGGTCCCTACGTGCACATCGGCTGCACGCCGAATTTCGTCGGCATTCACGGTGTCTTCGAGAAGGACCTGGGCTCCGGCGCCCTCTACAACGAGCAGACGCGCGGCCAGCGCATTACCATTCGAGGGACCGTCTACGACGGCGGCGGAAACGCCCTGAAGGACGCCCTGGTGGAGATCTGGCAGGCCGACGATGCCGGCTTCTACAACAGCCCGAGCGAAACGCGCGGCGCTGCCGACCCGAACTTTGTCGGCTGGGGCCGTTCGCCGGGCGACATGGACACCGGCGAATTCGTCTTCGAGACGATCAAGCCCGGCCGCGTGCCTTTCAAGAACGGCCGCTGGATGGCCCCGCACGTGACCTTCTGGATCGTTGCGCGCGGTATCAACATCGGGCTTCACACGCGGATGTATTTTCCCGAGGAGGAAACGGCAAACGCAGAAGATCCCATTCTCGCGCGCATCGAACACAAGGTCCGCGTCCCCACGCTGATCGCCAAGAAGGAAGGCGACAACACCTATCGCTTCGACATTCGCCTTCAGGGCGAGGGCGAAACGGTGTTCTTCGACATCTGAAACGATCATGAGCCTTACCCCCTTCGAGCATCCCTTCCTGTCCGGCCTTCTGGGCGACGACGAGATTTCGTCGCTCTTTTCGGCGGAAGCCGACATCGATGCGATGATCCGTTTCGAAACCGCGCTGGCCGAAGCAGAGGCGGACTGCGGCATCATCGCAAAGGATGACGCGACGGCCATTGTCGAGGGGCTGTCCGGCTTCGCGCCGGACATCGCGGCGCTGAAGACCGGCGTCTCCAAGGACGGGGTCGTCATCCCGGAACTCGTTCGGCAGATGCGTCAGGCAGTCGCCGCTCCCGCACGGGAGAAGGTGCATTTCGGCGCCACGAGCCAGGACGCGATCGACACGAGCCTTGTCCTGCGCCTGAAAGCGGCAACGGATATCCTTGCAACAAGACTGGCGGCGACAGTCGCCGGTCTCACGACGCTTTCGCAACGCGACGGGCAGCGGCCGCTCATGGGCTATACCCGCATGCAGGCGGCCATTCCGATCACCGCCTGCGACCGGATCTGCGCCTGGCGCGCTCCACTGGAGCGGACAGCGGCACGACTTGCCCATTTCGCCGCGCACGGTTTCGCCGTCCAGTTCGGTGGCGCTGCGGGTACGCTGGAAAAGCTTGGGGACCGCGGGCCTGCCGTGCGCGCCGCGCTGGCCACGCGGCTCGGCCTTGTCGACCGGTTGCAGTGGCACAGCCAGCGCGACACACTCGCCGAATTCGCAGGCCTCCTCTCGCTGGTCACCGGCAGCCTCGGCAAATTCGGGCAGGACGTGGCCTTGCTTGCGGAGATGGGCAGCGAGATCCGGATCTCCGGCGGCGGCGGCTCATCGGCGATGCCGCACAAGCAGAACCCCGTCTCGGCGGAGCTTCTCGTGACGCTCGCGCGTTTCAATGCGGCGCAGCTTGCAGCGATGCACCAGGCGGTGGTGCACGAACAGGAACGCTCGGGCGCCGCCTGGACGCTGGAATGGCTCGTCCTTCCGCAGATGACAGCTGCCACCGGCGTTGCCCTGTTGACTTCGCTGAGATTGCTCGGCCAAATCGAAGTACTGGGAAAAAGCGAGTAGTTTCCGCAGGATCGCGGCCAAATGCGAAAGCTGGCATCAGGAGGAGAGAGACTGTGCGGACTTCGATAGCGACGGTATCCATCAGCGGAGAATTCCCGGACAAGATGGCAGCCATTGCCAAGGCCGGTTTCAGCGGTGTCGAGATCTTCGAGAACGATTTCCTGACCTATGACGCCTCGCCGCGCGAAGTGGCGCAGATGGCGCGGGACTTTGGGCTGGAGATTACGCTTTTCCAGCCGTTTCGGGATTTCGAAGGCATGCCGGAGCCGCACCGCGCCCGCGCCTTCGAGCGCGCGCAGCGCAAGTTCGACATCATGGGAGAACTCGGCACCGATCTGATGCTGATCTGCTCGAACGTGTCTCCGATTTCGCTCGGCGGGATCGATCGCGCGGCGGCCGATTTCCATGAACTGGGTGACCTGGCAGCCAAACACGGCGTGCGCGTCGGCTATGAGGCGCTGGCCTGGGGCCGCCACATCAACGACCACCGCGACGCGTGGGAAATCGTCCGCCGCGCCGATCATCGAAATGTCGGCCTGATCCTCGATTCCTTCCATACGCTTTCGCGCAAGATAGACGTCAATTCCATCCGCTCCATTCCGGGCGACAAGATTTTCATCGTCCAGTTGGCGGATGCACCGCTGATCGACATGGATCTGCTCTATTGGAGCCGCCATTTCCGCAACATGCCCGGCGAGGGCGATCTGCCGGTCGTCGATTTCATGCGTGCCGTCGCCGCAACCGGCTATGACGGTCCGCTTTCACTCGAGATATTCAACGACCAGTTCCGTGGCGGTTCCGCCCGCGCGCTCGCCGAAGACGGCCATCGCTCGCTGGTCTACGTGATGGATCAGGTCCGGCGCCTCGAACCGGATATCCGCATCGACGTGCCGCCGATGCCCGATCGCATCCAGGCCACCGGCGTATCCTTCGTCGAGTTCACGACGGCGGAGGCGGAAAAGGACAATCTGGTGACCTTGCTCAAGTCACTCGGCTTCCGCAAGACAGCCCGCCACCGCAACCGCAATGTCGATCTCTACACGCAGGCGGACATCCGCATCGTCGTGAATTCCGACGATTCCGGCGACAGCTTCGCCGGATCCTCGTATTTCGTGCATGGTACGAATGCCTATGCCTACGGCATGAAGGTGGAAAACGCGCAGGATGCGCTGGCCCGCGCCGCAGCGCTCGATGCTCCTGTCTTCTCCGAGCCGCGCCGCGCCGGTGAGACCAGCGTTCCGGCGATCCAGGGCGTCGGCAACGGCGTCATCTATTTCCTCGACGACACGCCGGCACTCGCTTCGATATGGGACACCGAATTCACACCCGTTGACGATCCGGGCGAGGGGGACGCCGGACTGAAGCGGATCGATCATCTCGCCCAGACGACCCACTACGACGAGATGCTGACCTGGCTTCTTTTCTATACCTCGATTTTCGAGACGCGCCGGACGCCCATGGTCGACGTCGTCGATCCGGGTGGGCTGGTCCGCAGCCAGGCCATCGAAAGCCTTTCGGCAAACGGCTTTCGCCTGACGATGAACGGCGCCGACAGCCGCAAGACCTTTGCCGGCAAGTTCCTCGCGGAGGGCTTCGGCTCCAGCATCCAGCACATCGCCTTCACCACCGACGACATTTTTGCCACCGCAGGCGCGCTGGCAGCGCTGGATTTTCATGCCCTGCCGATCTCGCGCAACTACTACGACGACCTTGAAGCGCGTTTTGGTCTGGAACCGTCCTTCTCCGACGCTCTTCGGGAGGCAAGCATCCTCTATGACCGCGACGACAACGGCGAATACTTCCAGATCTATAGCCGCACCTTCGGCGAGGGCTTCTTCTTCGAAATCGTCGAGCGGCGCGGCGCCTATAACGGCTACGGCGCGATGAACGCCCCGTTCCGCATCGCCGCGCAGAGAAGATTGCTCCGGCCGGAGGGCATGCCGAAGCGATAGCGCGCGATGAGGGAACTGACACTCAGGCAGATCGAAGTCATCAGGGCGGTGATGATCGCCGGCACCATCCAGGGTGCCGCGGATCTCCTGAATGTGTCCGCGCCCGGCATCAGCAGGCTCCTAAAGCACGCGGAGGGCGGGCTCGGCGTCCGCCTGTTCGAGCGCAAGGCAGGCATTTTCGTTCCGGCGGCGGAGGCGCAGACGATTTTCGAGATGCTCAATCTCGTCTATCGCCAGATGGAGAGCCTGAATGCGGCAGTCTCTTCGCTCCAGAAGGGACACGATTTTGCGCTCTCCATCGCTTCGGCCCCGTCGATCGCCAATTTCGTCGCCGTGCGCGTCATTCGAACCATCCGCCAGCGCTTCCCGGATCTCAGGGTGGAACTCAACATCCTGAAGATCGAGGAGACACTGGACTACCTGCTGCTGGAGCACGGCGAAGTCGTCATCATGAGTTCGCCGGTCGACAACCCCGCGGTGCGCAACAAGCCCCTGGCGCGCGGTCGTCTGCTGGCGATCGTGCCGGAAGGCCACCCGCTGGCGGCACTCGAAAAGGTCTCCGTCCATGACCTCGCGCGCTATCCCTTCATCGGCGTCGACCCCGGCGATCCCTATGGCAGCACGCTCGCTCAGCCATTCAGGGATGCCGGCATTGATCTGCGTCACACGGTCAGAGGGCGCTTCTCGCAAACCATCCTCGGTCTCGTGCAGCAGGGGCTGGGGGTGGCGCTGGTCGACGAATTCTCGGTCGGAACCGCCAACATTCCCGGCATCGTACGCCGCCCGCTGCAGGAGCCGGCGATGATTACCCCCTATGCCATCCACAAGCGCGGCCGCCAGTTGTCGAGTTTCGCCGAGTTTACGATCAAGTGCTTCCAGAACGAGCTCGCCGCTGCGACAGCGCGGCAGATCTGGGATCCGGCTGGACCTCCGGGATAGGAAGAACCAGAGGTTGCCGGAGGCAGGCTCTGCGGCAGCCTCGCGCCGTCTCTCCCAAGCGAAGAATGCGCTTGACCTTGACATCATGGGAAGGTGCACGATCTATCGAAAGAAAGGAGCGTGCACCATGCTCACGTTCAAGGAACCCGATGCGGTTCACACGATCAAGCTGTCCATTGAAGACATGACCTGCGCTTCGTGCGTCCGGCGCGTGGAAAAGGCGATCCAGAAGGTACCGGGCGTTTCCGGCGCCTCCGTCAATCTTGCGACCGAGAGCGCCGAGGTGAGGTTCGACGGCATGCCTGACGCCGCGGCTGTGGCCGAGGCCGTGCGGGATGCCGGATATGGCGTCGACGAGGAAACGCTCGAGTTCCCGGTCGAGGGAATGACATGCGCATCCTGCATCGGGCGGGTCGAGAAAGCCCTGCAGGCAGTCCCAGGCGTCATCGACGCCACCGCCAACCTTGCCAGCGAACGGGCGCGGGTCCGCCATCTGCGCGGTGCCGTGACGTTCGACGCGTTGGCGGCAGCGATCGAGACGACCGGCTATCGCGCCGTCCGGCAAGACCGTCGCGAGGAGGGACCATCCGACGAGGAGCGGCGCGAAAGCGAAATCGGCGCCCTGCGGCGCTCGCTCGTCATCGCCGCCGTGCTGACGGCGCCCCTTTTCGTCATGGAGATGGGCGCGCACGCCATTCCCGCGTTCGGCCACTACATCCACGAAACGATCGGCATGCAGACGAGCCGGATCATCCAGTTCGTGCTGGCGACGATCGTGCTGGCGGGGCCGGGGGCGCGCTTTTTCCGCAAGGGCATTCCCAGCCTTCTGCGCGGCACACCGGACATGAACGCACTCGTCGTCATCGGAACCGCCGCAGCCTGGATCTTCTCCACCGTCGCCACCTTCGCGCCTGGCCTGCTGCCGGGCGGCACGGCCGACGTCTACTTCGAGGCGGCCGCCGTCATCGTCACCCTGATCCTTGCCGGGCGCTATCTCGAAGCCCGCGCCAAGGGGCGGACCGGCGAGGCAATCCGGCACCTTGCCGGTCTGCGCGCAGCCTCCGCGCGCGTCGTCAAGAACGGCGCAGGGGTGGATGTGCCGCTTGAAGCGGTCGTGCCCGGCGATATCGTGCTGGTCCGCCCCGGAGAGCGGGTGCCCGTGGATGGCGAGGTGACGGAGGGCAGTTCCTTCGTCGACGAGTCCATGATAACCGGCGAACCGATGCCGGTCGAGCGCAAGCCAGCCGACACCGTAACCGGCGGAACGATGAACACGACCGGCTCCTTTTCCTTCCGCGCCACACGCGTCGGCATGGACACGGTGCTGTCGCAGATCATCCGCATGGTGGAGGACGCACAGGCCGCCAAGCTGCCGATCCAGGCGCTGGTCGATCGCGTGACCCAATGGTTCGTGCCGGCCATCATCGCCATAGCCCTCGTCACCTTCGGCATCTGGTTGGCTTTCGGCCCGAGCCCTGCGCTGGCGCACGCACTCGTGGCCGCCGTCGCAGTCCTCATCATCGCCTGCCCGTGCGCCATGGGGCTTGCGACCCCGACCTCGATCATCACCGGAACAGGACGGGCCGCCGAACTCGGCGTGCTTTTCCGACAGGGAATGGCGCTGCAGACGTTGGAGGCGACGGAGGTCGTCGCCGTCGACAAGACCGGCACACTGACGCTCGGCCGCCCGAGCCTGACCGAGATCATCCCGGCCGAAGGTTTCGGCCGAAGCGAGGCGCTGTCGCTCGTGGCCGCAGCCGAAGTCCGCTCGGAGCACCCGATCGCGCTTGCAATCCACGAGGCCGCGACGGCGGAGGGATTGGAAATCCCGCAGGCGGAAGCGTTCCGGGCGACGTCCGGGCAGGGCATTTCCGCAATGGTCTCGGGACGCAAGGTCGAAGTCGGTTCCGCCGGCTTCATGTCGACGCTCGGGATCGATCCGGCCACGTTCAGGGATAAGGCGGAGCGGCGTGCTGCAAGCGGCGCTTCGCCCCTTTACGCTGCGATCGACGGCAGGCTCGCCGCGCTCCTCACCGTGACAGATCCCATCAAGCCAACGACGAAGGAGGCCATCGCGCAACTCAAGGCGCTCGGTATCGAGGTCGCGATGATCACCGGCGACAATCGCCGCACCGCGGAGGCCGTTGCCGCGACGCTCGGGATCGACAAGGTGATGGCGGAGGTGCTCCCGGACGGCAAGGTCGACGCGGTGAAGGCACTTTCGGCAGGCGGCAGGAAGGTCGCCTTCGTCGGCGACGGAATAAACGACGCGCCGGCGCTCGCGATCGCCGATACAGGGATTGCCATCGGCACGGGGACCGACGTTGCGATTGAAAGCGCCGACATCGTGCTGATGGCCGGCGACATGCGTGGCGTCGCAACCGCGATTTCGGTTTCCCGCGCGACCATGCGCAACATTCGCCAGAATCTCTTCTGGGCATTCGGCTACAACGTCGCGCTGATCCCCGTGGCGGCGGGCGCGCTTTACCCTGCGTTCGGGATCCTATTGTCTCCGGCCATCGCCGCCGGCGCCATGGCGCTCTCCAGCGTCTTCGTCGTCAGCAATGCCCTCAGGTTGAAGCGGTTGCACCCTTCCCGGGCCTATGCGGATCGGGAGAGCCGGGCATGAACATCGGCGAAGCGGCCAGCGCCAGCGGCGTGACGGCGAAGATGATCCGCCACTACGAATCGATCGGCCTGATCGCGGAAGCGGGTCGAACCGGCTCGGGCTACCGCACCTACGGGCCGAAAGATCTCGCCACCCTCAGCTTCATCCGCAGGGCACGCGATCTCGGTTTCTCGATTGCGCAGATCCGCGACCTGCTGGCGTTGTGGCAGGATCGCGACCGTGCATCCGCCGACGTCAAGCGTATCGCCGCCGGACACATAAAAGAACTTACCGCCAAGATGCGGCAGTTGCAGGAGATGGTCATGACGCTGCAGCACCTCTCCTCCCATTGCCAGGGCAACGACCGGCCGGACTGCCCCATCCTGGAGCGGCTGGCGAGCGGGACGGGCGATGATGGCGGGGCATGCTGCGAATAGCCCGCACCGAGATTTGCGATCCCTCGCGCTGACCGCGCGTGGCGGGCCGTTCCGAAATATGACGGAGACAAGTAGGAGGCGAAGAATCCGCCCTTCCGTGACACGTTCGCAAGACCGTTTCCCACGCGCCCTCGTCAATCAAATTGAGTTGAGTTCCGGTGTCGGTCCTTCGACCGTAGACTGCCGCCGGCCTGAAACGAGGAAGCCGGATTTGCGCTACCATCTCCTATCGATTGCCGTCATCGCCGCTCTTGCCGCTGCACCGCTCGGCGGTGCGATGGCGCAACAGCCTGCACGGCATCAATCCGGCTCCGTCCTGCTGGACCTGCTGCCGGGCGATGCCGTTACAGACCACGTGCTGCGCCGCGCGTCGGGGGACCTGCCCTACACCGCGACCGCCGGGACGTTGGAGATGCGCGGACCGGACGGCAAGGTCAGCGCAAAGATCTTCTATACCGCCTACACCGCAAAGGATGCGCCCGCTGGACGGCCGGTCACTTTCGCCTTCAACGGCGGACCGGGCGCGGCCTCCGCCTATCTTCACCTGGGCCTCGTGGGGCCACGCATCGTCGAATTCCGCGGCGCACAGGGAAAGGTGGCCCTGGACGGAACGCGGCCGTCGCTGTCTGACAACCCGGACAGCTGGCTCGACTTCACCGATCTCGTGCTGATCGACCCGGCCGGGACGGGCTGGAGCCGGGTGGCCGACAAGGATTCCGAGGCCGCCTACTACGGCGTCCGCGCCGATGCGGAAAGCCTTGCCAAATTCATCGCGCTCTATGTTCAGAAGACAGGCCGTTCCGCCGCACCGAAATATCTGCTCGGCGAAAGTTATGGGGGCTTTCGCGCCGCCAAGGTTGCGACCGCGCTGAAGGACAGCCAGGGCGTCCTCGTCTCCGGCATCCTGATGCTTTCGCCGATGATCGAAAGTCGCTACATTTTCGGGACCGGCGATCCTGTCGGCGCCGCCCTGCAGCTTCCTTCGCTGGCGGCAGCGGAGATGGAGCGCAAGGGCGCCTTCTCCGCGGATGGACTCCGGGAAGTGGAGCGGTTCGCGATGCGCGACTACCTGGTCGCGCTCGCCGGCGCCGCGCCGAGCGGCGATGAAGCCGACCGCCTCTATGCCCGCATCGCCGGGATGACGGGGATCGGCAAGGACGCGGTGGCACGCGCCCGCGGCTTCGTCGGCGATATCTATACGAAGGATATCGAAGGCGCCCCGGACAAGATCGCGAGCCACTACGATGCTGCCTATGTCGCGGACGACCCCTATCCTGAAACATCGGAAGACCGCGGGGCCGACCCGATCCTCGACGGCTATACGCGTGCTTACGGCGGTGCTTTTGCGGCCTATGCCCGTGACGAACTGAAGTTCTCCACCGAAATGACCTACCGCCTGCTGGACAAGGACGTGAACCGCCGCTGGGACTGGAACGGCGCCCGCTCCAATGTCAGCGCGGCGCGGGATCTTCGCGAGCTTCTTTCGACAATCCCGTCCATGCGCGTACTGGTTGCACATGGCTACAGCGACGCCATCACGCCCTATGGCGTCAGCCGCTATGTCGTCGACCACCTTCCGCCGTCGCTCGCAGAAGGTCGCGTCGGGCTCAAGCTCTATCGCGGCGGTCACATGTTCTACACCGACCCCGGCGAACGGAAGGCCTTTACCGATGAGGTGCGGGCCTTTTATGCCGGCACAGACAAGGGTTGAGTTGGCAAGGCGTCACGGTCGTCGCCACAGAACAGGCGCCCAAGCGCTGCATCCCTCTCCTATCCCCGGAAGGGTATTGCGCTTTGCCATGGCGGCGGACATTCTCCTCCCGCCGGGCTCATGCGGCGGCGGGAAACGAAAAGAATGAATGCGACGGGAGAAAAGCATGCTGGACAAACGCAAGTTCTACATTGACGGTAAATGGGTGGACCCGCTGACGCCGCGCGACCTGGAGGTGATCAATCCGGCGACCGAAAAGCCGATCGCGTGGATCTCCATGGGTACTGCTGCCGACATCGATCGGGCAGTCGCCGCCGCCAAGAAGGCGTTTGCGAGCTACAGCCAGACCAGCGTCGACGAGCGCCTCGCCCTGCTGGAGAAGCTGCTCGCAATCTATAAGCGCCGCTACGACGAGATGGCCCGCACGATCACGCTCGAACTGGGCGCCCCAATCACCATGAGCACCGAGCAGCAGGCCGATGTCGGCGTCGGCCACCTGCAGGGCTTCATCGATGCGCTGAAGCGCCTGAAGAGCCGTGAAGTGCTGCCGAATGGCGACGTGGTGCGGCGCGAGCCGATCGGCGTCTGCGGGCTGATCACGCCGTGGAACTGGCCGATCAACCAGATCGCGCTCAAAGTCGTTCCGGCGCTCGCTACCGGCTGCACCTGCGTGCTGAAACCTTCCGAGTTCACGCCGCTGAACGCCTTGCTCTACGCCGAAATGGTCGAGGAGGCCGGCTTCCCCGCCGGCACGTTCAACCTCGTCAATGGCGACGGTATCGAATGCGGCGCGGCCCTTTCGAAGCACCGGGACATCGACATGATGTCGTTTACCGGCTCAACCCGTGCCGGCATTGCCGTCAGCAAGGACGCGGCCGATACCGTCAAAAGGGTGACACTCGAACTCGGTGGCAAGTCGCCAAACATCGTGTTCGAGGATGCCGACCTGGAAGATCGTGTCGCTGGCAGCGTTGCCGAGTGCTTCAACAACTCCGGTCAGTCATGCGACGCGCCGACGCGCATGCTCGTGCAGCGCTCGGTCTACGACAAGGCCGTCGCAATCGCGGAGAATGCCGGCAAGGCAGCAAAAGTCGGCAATCCGGAACAGGAAGGCGGCCATATCGGCCCGCTGGTCTCCCACATCCAGTTCGGTCGCGTCCAGGCGCTGATCGAGGCGGGTGTGGCCGAGGGCGCGCGCGTGCTCGTCGGCGGTCCAGGCAAGCCGGAAGGCTTCGAAACCGGTTACTTCGTCAAGCCGACCATCTTCGCCGACGTCAACAATAACATGCGCATCGCCCGTGAAGAAGTGTTCGGCCCGGTTCTGTCGATCATTCCTTTCGACACCGAAGAGGAGGCGATCGCGATTGCCAACGACACCAACTACGGCCTTGCCGCCTATGTGCAGACAGGAAATGCGGACCGCGCCGAACGCGTCGCCGCACGCCTTCGCGCCGGCATGGTCCACATCAACGGTGGTCCGCATCGCTACGGCAGCCCGTTCGGCGGCTTCAAGCAGTCGGGCAACGGCCGCGAAGGCGGCATCTTCGGGCTGGAGGACTTCCTCGAGGTGAAAACCGTCCACCGCCCCGACGCCGCATAAGGGCGATCGAAAGGCATGGCGAAATCGGCTGTCGGGCGCATCCATCGATGCGCCCGATCGCTTTTGATTGGGGCATGCTGCGAAATGGCGCGCATTTCGCCCGCCGCCACGGCGCCGTCGATCACTGCGATCTCGCTGATCGTCCCCCTCCCACCGTCGAAGCTTCGTCAAACTGAATGCAGCCATCAATATTGTTGACTGGATCGCCGGAATTGGATGTGCAAAGGGCTGTTCATCCCCAAACTGTGGCCCGTCGACGCCTCGCGCAGGCTCGCAGCCCAAGCGCGCAGAACCGGCCATGACAGATGCGACCGCCACCTCCGTAACGCCGTCGAATGCGACGCGCTTGGGCGTGCTGCTCATGCTGCTCGGCATGGTGATGTTCTCGTTGAACGACGTCTTGGGCAAATGGCTGGTGGCGACCTACTCGCCCTCGCAACTCATGTTTATTCGCAGTCTGGCGGCCATAACCGTGCTGCTGCCGTTCTTCTGGCGCACGGGATGGCACAATCTCGTGCGCGTGGAACGCCCTCGCCTGCAGGCCCTCCGCTCCCTGCTGTTCGCTTTCGAGGCAACCGCGTTCTACTTCGCCGTCGGTTACATGCCGCTCGCCGATGCGATGACCTACTGGCTTGCTGCACCGATCTATGTCGCAGCACTCTCGCCGCTGATGCTCGGCGAGAAGGTGGGCTGGCGACGCTGGAGCGCTATCCTCGTCGGTTTCGCCGGCGTCGTCATCGCGCTGGAACCTTCTAGGGAAAGCCTCACATTGCCGGCGCTCATCGCGCTTGCCGGCAGCATCGCCTTCTCGTTCGCCATGATCTTCGGCCGCACCTTGCGGGCAACGCCCGACACGACGCTGGTTTTCTGGCAGGTCGCGGGCGCAGCCGTTTTCTCGCTGGTGACGCTTGCCTTCGATCCCTCCGGCTGGGCTCCGGTGCGCCCGTTGGACATCGGCCTTCTCAGCCTGCTGGGTGTCGTTGCCATGGCGGCACACATGCTGGTGAACAGGTCGCTCAAGCTTGCGGACGCCGCAACCGTCGTGCCGCTGCAGTACACGCTCCTGCTTTGGGCGGTGGTCTTCGGACTGATCTTCTTCGGCGACATGCCGCGCACCGCCATGCTGGTCGGGGCCGGCTTCATCGTCGCCTCAGGGCTTTTCATCTTCTTCCGGGAACAGAAGCTGAAACGGGCACGGCAGCCCGCGCAGTAGTAAGGCCTAGGGAACCTGGGCGCCCCTCACCGTCGTGTAGATCGCATACACCGATGTCGTCGCGGTGATGAACAGGCGGTTGCGGCGCGGGCCGCCGAAGGCAAGGTTCGACACGGACTGCGGCACGCGAATGCGGCCGAGCAACGCCCCGTCGGGTGCGAAGCAATGAACGGCGGGACCGCCGCTCGTCCAGACATTTCCGTTCGTATCGACACGCAGGCCATCCGGCACGCCACCTTCGATGAGCGCGAAGACGCGGCCGTTCGCAAGGCGCCGACCGTCGTCCAGGACATCGAAGGCACGGATCTGCGGCGGCCATTGTGCGTCGTGGCTCGAAGCGGAGTCGGCGATATAGAGGATGCTTTCGTCCGGAGAGAAGGCGAGCCCGTTCGGCTGACCGAAGTCGGTAACGACAGCGGCGATGTCCCCGCTTGCGGGGTCGATGCGGTAGACGTTGCGCGTCTGCTGCTCCGGATCGGCCTGATAACCCTCGTAGTCTGACAGGATTCCATAGGTCGGGTCGGTGAACCAGACGGAGCCATCAGAACGGACGACCACGTCGTTGGGCGAATTCAGTCGCCGCCCTTCGAAGCTGTCGGCAAGGACGGTGATCGTTCCATCATAATCCGTGCGTGTGACCCTCCTGGTTCCATGCTCGCAGGAGACCAGCCTTCCCTGCCGGTCGCGGGTATGGCCGTTGGCAAAGTCGGAAGGCTGCCGGTAGACAGACACGCCGCCCTCCGGCGTCCAGCGCAAAATGCGCTGGTTGGGAATATCGCTCCAGAGAAGTTGGTTGGCGTCGGAAAACCACACCGGCCCCTCCGCCCAGCGGCAGCCGGTGTAAAGCTCTTCCAGCCGCGCGCTGCCCACGATCAGGCTGCTGAACCGGGAATCGAAAATCTCGTAAGGCGTTTCCTGCATCTTCGATCCTACCTGCCCGTCGCTTCGCTCCGTCGCTGGCGCCTGCGTCGAACACAGCGACATCTTGCGAAACTGCCAGTTGCAGTTTACGCGATCAAGCGGCACTCAGGTGCACCGCTGTCTATTTGTAGCGGCCATGCCGCTGCAGCACCTCGATCTTGTAGCCGTCCGGATCGGCGATGAAGAAGAAGCGGGCGAGCAAGGTTCCATCGCGCTTGAACTCGACGATCTTGTTGGGCTCAAGCTCAAGCTTCACCAGTCGCGCGTGCTCGGCATCCAGATCATCGACCGAAACGGCGAAATGCCCGTAGGCGTCGCCGAGCGCGTAAGGTTCGGTGCGGCCCTTGTTGATCGTCAGTTCGAGCTCGAATTCGCTCTCCTCGTTGCTCAGGTAAACGAGCGTAAAGGTATCGAAATCCAGCCGTTCCGCCACGTCCAGGCCAAAGGCGTCGCGGTAGAAATCGACCGAGCGCTGCTCGTCTAGCACGCGGATCATGGAGTGGATGGACTTCGCCAAGGTGGCCTCCTCATTCTCTTCAAGGTGCGGCAAGCATGCGCCGAAACTGCTGCGAGCGGTAGCAGCGCCTCGTCACAAACGCAATTTTTCCGTCACGCCTTCGCCGGGAATGCACACAGGCACTGCGTTGACAATTGAGATCACATCTCAATATAAGTGATCACATTTCGGAAAGACGCAAAAGCGCGCCGAGTACAAGCTGAACACGATGAGCTTCGAGGGGTGCGCATCTTGTCAATGCACAAGGCAACGACGTCCGGCCAGAAGTCCGAACTGGAGGCGCGCGCGGCAGCGCTGCTTGAGACCGAGCGGGCGCTATTTGCCCAGCGCCGGCCACGTACCGCACAGATCCATGCCCAATCCGGACCCGGCTTCTTCGACGGCGTGCCGCAGCACTGGATGCTCGACTGGCCCTCCCCGTTTCCGCCGATCATCGAGACGGCGTCCGGGGTGACCCTCACCGACATCGATGGCAACCGGCTGACGGACCTCTGCCTCGGCGACACCGGCGCCATGTTCGGACACGGGCCTGCGCCGGTTTTGAAGGCACTCGCCAACGCCGGCGCGCGTGGCCTGACCACCATGCTGCCATCCTCCGACGCCCATGCCGTCGGCAAGCTGCTTGCCGATCGTTTCGGCCTGCCGCGATGGCAGCTTGCGGCCACCGCCAGCGACGCCAATCGCTTCGCCATCCGCGTGGCCCGCGCGGTCACCGGCCGCGCCCGGCTGCTCGTCTTCGACGGCTGCTATCACGGAGCCGTGGACGATACCCTGGTCGACCTCGTCGATGGGCGAACGGTCTCGCGCCGCAACCTGCTCGGCCAGGTTCGCGACCTCGGCGAACTGACCGTCTCCATCCCCTTCAACGACGAGGCGGCCCTTGCCTCGGCGCTTGCGGCCAACGACATCGCCTGCGTGCTCGCCGAACCGGTCATGACCAATTGCGGCATGATCCTTCCCGACCCGAGCTTCCACGATACTCTGCGGCGGTTGACGCGGGCTGCCGGCACGTTGCTCCTCATCGACGAGACCCATACCATCTCCACTGGACCGGGCGGCTACAGCCGGTTGCATGGGCTTGAGCCAGACCTGATGGTCATGGGCAAGCCCATCGGCGGCGGAATTCCGGTCAGCGTCTGGGGCATGAGCGAGGCGGTGGCCGAAAGTCTGCATATCGTTCGCCGCGAGCAGAGCGGCCACGGCCATTCCGGCATCGGCACCACGCTTTCGGGAAGCGCCATCCAGCTTGCCTGCCTGCGCGCCTGCCTGGAAGAGGTCATGACCGACGAGGCCTACCGGTCCATGAATGCGCGCGCAGACCGGATCGCGGCCGGTTTCAAGGCCGCGATCGCGGCTAACGGGCTGGAGTGGACTGTTTCGCGCGTAGGGGCGCGGCTTGAGGTGGTGTTCTCGCTTCATCCGGTGCGCAATGCCGTCGAGGCGCGCCTTGCGGCTTCCGACACCATAGAGCAGGCGCTGCATCTCTCCATGCTCAATCTCGGCTATCTGCTCACCCCGTTCCACAATATGGTTCTTGTCAGCCCGGCCCTTACGGCCGCAGAGGCCGATGGCCTCGTCGAGGCGTTCGTCGCCGTGCTTGGGCGGTTGGTGAAGGGGAAGGACGCATGACCAAGGACACAGCCGCACGCCCCCAAGGCGTCGCCGACATCGCCGAAGCCGAAGCCTTCCTTACCGCCCATCCGGAAACAACCGCCTTCGATCTGGTCCTGATCGATGCCAACGGGATTGCGCGCGGCAAGATCATCCGCCGCCACGAGCTATTGCCGATCTTCCGCTCCGGCCGGCATCTGCCGGGCTCCATTCTCGGCCTGGACGTCTCAGGCGAGGACGTGGAGGAGACGGGGCTGGTCTGGTCGGACGGTGATGCCGATCGCCGCGCCTGGCCGATTGCCGGCTCGCTGGTGCCGCTGCCGTGGACCAATCCGCCGCGCGGCGAAGTGCGCCTGTCGCTGTTCGAACTCGACGGCGCGCCGATGGCCGCCGATCCCCGCCAGGTTCTCTCCCGACGCGACACGCTGCTGAAGGCACAGGGTTTTCATCCTGTTTTGGCCTACGAGCTGGAATTCTACCTGCTGGACCGCGAAAGGGACGCAGCCGGCAACTTTCAGCCACTACGGCTGCCGCTTTCCGGCGAGCGCCCGGAGGGCATCCAGGTCTACGGCGTAAACGAGCTCGACCGTCTTGAACCCTTCATCGACGCGGTCTACCGGGCGGCGGAAGCACAAGGCCTGCCTGTCGAGACTATGATCTCGGAATACGCACAGGGGCAGTTCGAGCTGACCTTGCGCCACGGCAGCGCGCTACGCGCCGCCGACGATCTCGTCATGCTGAAACGGCTTCTGCGCGCGCTGGCGCTACGCCACGGCATGATGGCCTGCTTCATGGCCAAACCGTTTCCCGGCCGCGCCGGTTCGGGGATGCATGTGCATGCGAGCCTGGCCGATGCCGCGGGAGACAACCTGTTTGCCGACCGCGCCGGCGAGCTTTCGCCGCTGATGACGCAGGCCGTCGCCGGGCTGCTGGAGACGATGGACGAATCCATGCTTGTCTTCGCCCCGCACCTGAATTCCTGGCGGCGCTTCTCCGCCCAGAGCTACGCACCGACGACACCGACCTGGGGAACGAACAACCGCTCCGTCGCAGTTCGCATTCCCGCAGGCGCCGGTGCCGGACGGCATCTCGAGCAGCGGGCGGCGGGGATCGACGCCAATCCCTACCTCGTCGGCGCTACCGTGCTTGCCGCCATGCAGAGAGGCATCGTTTCGAAGGCCGATCCGGGCCCGCAGACGACCGCGTACGCGGATGGTGCCGGCGACAGCCTTCCGCCAGACTGGCGCAGCGCCATCGACAAGGCGGCGGCATCCTCGTTCCTGAAGGAGGCGCTGGGCGAACGGATGCACCACGTGTTCCTCGCACTCAAGCGCGCCGAGTTCCGCCGCTTCGCCGCCGAAATCACACCCCTTGAGCGCTCGCTCTACGGCGAAATCGTCTGATCCTCTCCCCCAGCAGGCCGACCGCATGAAAACCTTCTACACCGCCGACCACCATCTGCATCACAGCGGCATGGAGGTTTCCTTCGGCAGCATCGTCGAAACCTTCGAAAAGCCCGAGCGGGCGCAAATCGTGCTGTCCCGCATCAAGGACGTCGGACTCGGCCCGGTCCTCGATCCGCAGCCCTACGGGCGCGCGCCGATCGAACGGGTGCATACGCCCGACTATCTCGATTTTCTCGAAAACGTCTTTGCCGAATGGCGCGCGGCCGGCCGCGACGGCGAGGTCTGGCCCTATAGCTGGCGTCACCGTTCGATGCCGCCTATCGACAGCCCACCCTCCGGCCTGGACGCGCGGCTGTCCTACTACTCGTTCGACATGGCCGGTTCCATCACGGAGACCACCTCGCAGGCGGCGCGGCGCGCAGCCGATACGGCACTGGCCGGCGCGGACGCGGTGCTTGCCGGGGACCGTGCCGCCTTCTCCCTGTGCCGGCCTCCCGGCCACCATGCCGGGCGCGACTTCTTCGGCGGCTACTGCTACCTCAACAATGCGGCGATCGCCGCCCAGCGCCTGCGCGACGGCGGCCACGAGCGCGTCGCGATCTTCGACATCGACTACCACCACGGCAACGGCACGCAGGAGATCTTCTACGACCGCGCCGACGTGCTGCTCGCCAGCCTGCATGGCGACCCGGATTTCGAGTTTCCCTTTCATCTCGGCTACGCGCGCGAGCGCGGCGCAGGTGCCGGCGAGGGCTTCAACCTCAACTATCCGCTGCCCGCCGGAACGGGATGGGCGGAGTGGCGCGAAGCCTTCGAGGACGCGCACGAGCGCATCCGCGACTTCCAGCCGTCGGCCCTGGTCGTCTCGCTGGGCGTGGATACGTTCAAGGACGACCCGATCTCGCAGTTCAATCTGGACGGAGAGCACTTTCTCGTCATCGGGGCTCGCATCGCCGCCTTCGACCTGCCGACGCTTTTTGTGATGGAAGGCGGCTATGCGGTGGATGCGCTTGGCATCAATGCCGTCAACGTGCTGCAGGGGTTCGAGCGCGCCTAAGCGTGTCGCTTGTCGCAAGACTGCTGCGTCATGCCGGACATCGAGCCGCGATGCCCGGCAATCGCCAGGTTGTGTATGCCGGTTCGAGCAAGGTTTCTCAGGCTCTCGGTCTTCCCGGATCCCTCGCGGTACGCGGCTCCATCGGCATGCCAGGCACCCCGGTCCAGATGCCGGATGGCTTCACGAAACCGATCATCTCGGCCGCCATCAGCGTATCGACGAACTCGACGAACTCGATGATGCGGCCGTCGCTGAACGTCAGCTTGTCCAGCATTTCCGTATCGATGAAGGTGTCTGTCGGGATGAACCGGATGGAACCGGAACGATGGACCAGCACCGTGTCTCCGTCGACATGCATGCTCTCGATGTCGAGGCCGGAGACGTCCCAGTTCGTCATGAGGTCACCGAACCGGGCGCTGATTTCTGACGTGCCCTCGGTCATGTGCGTCAGCGGTCCGAGCCTGTAGTTTCCGGCGATGCGGAAGCAGGCGTTCGGATCGACCAACGCCATGATCTGTTCGATGTCGTTATCGTTGCGTGCCCGGTAGAATGTCCGGACAGTCCTCTCGAGTTCTCTGCGATCCGTCATGGATGCGTCCCTCCGTTTGAACGGCGGCAGTGTGCGCCCGAATGCCATGGCAGACAATCGGGCTGCAGTATCCATTGGTATTAGCGTAAACTAATATTAAGAGGCGCACCAAACAGAGACGTAACCGTGGCCGTTGAACGCATCAGCTTCACTGGTGCAGGTTTCGGCGCGAGAGGTTGCGCACGTCCCGTTCGCCGCACAGCGCCATGGTGATGTCGAGTTCCTTGCGGATGATTTCCAGAGCCCGCGTGACCCCCGCCTTGCCGCCGGCTCCGAGGCCATAGAGGAAGGGGCGCCCGATATAGGTGCCCTTTGCGCCGTAGCAGAGCGCCTTCAGCACGTCCTGACCGGAGCGGATGCCACCATCGAGATGCACTTCAATGTTGCCGCCGACCGCATCGACGATGCGCGGCAGCATGCTGATCGAGGACGGCGCACCGTCGAGCTGACGGCCGCCGTGATTGGAGACGATGATCGCGTCAGCACCGGTCGAGACCGCCATGCGCGCGTCCTCTTCGTCAAGGATGCCTTTGAGGATCAGTTTGCCGCCCCAGCGCTCCTTGATCCAGGCCACGTCCTTCCAGGACAGCTGCGGATCGAACTGCTCGGACGTCCACACCGAAAGGGAGGTAAGGTCCGTGACGCTTTTGGCGTGGCCCACGATATTTCCGAACGACCGGCGCTTCGTGCCTAGCATCTGCATGCACCACAGCGGCCGCGTCGCCATCTGCCAGATATGCTTCGGCGTGAACTTCGGCGGTGCCGAAAGGCCGTTGCGAATATCCTTGTGGCGCTGGCCCAAAATCTGCAGGTCCAGCGTCAGCACGAGCGCCGAGCACTTTGCGGCCTTCGCCCGTTCGATCAGGTTGATGACGAAGTCGCGGTCCTGCATCACATAGAGCTGGAACCAGAACGGTTTCGTCGTCACAGAAGCAATGTCCTCGATCGAGCATATGCTCATGGTCGACAGCGTGAACGGGACGCCGAACTCTTCCGCCGCCTGCGCCGCCAGCATTTCGCCGTCGGCGTGCTGCATGCCGGTCAGTCCGGTCGGCGCGAGCGCCACCGGCATCGAGACCTTCTGACCGATCATCTCGCTTTCGAGCGACCTGTTGGTCATGTCGACGAGAACCCGCTGGCGCAGCTTCACCTTCTGGAAATCGTCCTCGTTGGCCCGATAGGTGCCCTCGGTGTAGGCGCCTGAATCGGCATAGTCGAAGAACATCTTCGGCACGCGGCGCTTGGCTCTCGCTTTCAGGTCGGCAATTGTCAGAATATCGTTCACGCTTCACCCCTACATGCGGCGGGGCGCAATGCGACGCGCCCCGAATTCGACTGTCATCTTTTAGGAGCGGAACGTGTATTCGGCAATGGATTCTGGCTTCATTTCGATCGAGAAGCCGGGGCGCGACGGCGGCATGTAGGCGGCGTTGCGGATAACACATGGATCGACGAAATGCTCGTGCAGGTGATCGACATATTCGATGACCCTGCCCTCCTTCGTGCCTGACACCGCGATGTAGTCGATCATCGACAGATGCTGCACATATTCGCACAGGCCGACGCCCCCCGCATGCGGCCACACGGGCAGTCCGTACTTCGCCGCCACCAGCAGAACGGACAGTACCTCGTTCAGGCCGCCCATGCGGCAGCTGTCGATCTGGACGACATCGATGGCGCCTTCGGCGATGAACTGCTTGAACATGATGCGATTCTGGCACATCTCGCCGGTCGCCACCTTCACCGGGCCGATGGCCTCGCGGATCTTGCGATGTCCGGCAATGTCGTCGGGACTGGTAGGCTCCTCGATGAAGAAGGGATTGGCAAAGGAGAGCTTCCTGACCCACTCGATCGCCTGCCCGACCTCCCAGACCTGGTTCGCATCGATCATGAGGTAGCGGTCGGGCCCGATCACCTCGCGCGCAATCGTCAAACGGCGAATGTCGTCTTGGAGGTCGCGGCCGACCTTCATCTTGACGTGGTTGAACCCCGCATCGACGGCCTCCTGGCACAGACGTCTGAGCTTGTCTTCCGGATAGCCGAGCCAGCCGGCCGAGGTGGTGTAGCAGGCATAGCCCTCGCGCCGCAGCGTCTCGACCCGCTCCGCCTTGCCGGCTTCGGCCTTCTCCAGGATCGCCACCGCCTCTTCGCGGGTCAAAACGTCCGTCAGGTAGCGGAAATCGACGATATCGGCGATCTTCTCCGGTGAAAGCTCCGAAACGAGCTGCCACACCGGCTTTCCGGCCTGCCGCCCGAGCAGATCCCACACGGCGTTTACGACCGCACCGGTCGCAAGGTGCATCGCTCCCTTGTCAGGGCCGATCCAGCGCAACTGGCTGTCGCTGGTCAGATGCCGCCAGTATTTTCCGGGCGCCGCACGTACGTCTTCCAACTCCGTCCCGACGACAAGGTGCTCCATCGCCCGGATCGCCATGCAGCAGATATCGTTGCCCCGGCCGATCGTGAAGGTCAGCCCGTGGCCGGCAAGGCCATCCACGTCGGTGTCGAGGATGACGTAGGCGGCGGAATAGTCCGGATCGGGGTTCATCGCATCCGAGCCATCAAGGCTGCTGGATGTCGGAAACCGCAGGTCGAACACGCGCATGCCGGTGATGCGGGCCATCTTTTCCTCCCCTTGCGCGCCGGACGCGACCGGGCGTTTCCGGTGTGCCTTTCAGCGCTTGAAATCCGTCTTCTGTTCTTTATACATAAAGGACAAATTTTGCCGCTGTCAACAAATGCCGGGGCGAGGAAATCAAGCATCATGCGCACGGCGCCGGGGGGAGGAAACCATGTTCATCGACACCCATCTGCATCTCATCGACCAGTCGCGCCTTGCCTATCCCTGGCTCTCCGGCGCAGGCGACCTGAATCGCGACTTCACCTATCCGGAATATGCGCAGGAGGCGAAAAGGCTCGGCATCGAAGCGGCCCTGCACATGGAAGTGGACGTCGCCACCTCGGACATAGAGGTGGAGACAGAAATGGTGCGCAGCCTGGCAGAGACGCAGGGCGACCTTATCCGCGGCGTGATCGCCGCCTGCCGGCCGGAGGAAATCGGTTTCGCCGACTATCTGGAGAAATGCGAAGCCGATCCCTTTGTGAAAGGGTTTCGCCGGGTGCTGCACGTCGTTCCGGACGACATTTCCGAGCAGGCCTTGTTCCGTGACAATCTCAAGCGGATGGGCGGGAGCAGGTTGACCTTCGACATCTGCATGTTGGAGCGCCAGCAACCGCAGGCGGTCGCCCTCATCGACAGCGCACCGAACGTCCGATTCGTGCTGGATCACTGCGGCGTGCCGGACATCGTTTCGGGCGCGCTGGAGAGCTGGGAAAAGGGGATCGCCGAGATCGCCAGGCGGCCGAACGTCATGGCCAAGGTTTCCGGCGTCGTCGCCTATGCCGATCCTGAGAGTTGGACGGTCGAGACCATTCGCCCCTATGTGGAGCACATCGTTTCCAGTTTCGGCTGGGATCGGGTCGTGTGGGGCAGCGACTGGCCGGTGTGCACGAAAGGCGGCGGCCTTTCCACCTGGGTGGGCGCGACGCAGGCCATTTTCGGCCCTTGCTCAGCCGACGAGCGCGAAAAGCTCTATCGCGGCAACGCCAGACGTCTCTGGCAGATATGAAGGATCATAAAGGACGGAGGCGAAGTTGAAGGGCGTCCATCGCGGAGAACCACAAAGGTCGCAGCGGGCGGGGATGCTTTAATGACCGATCAGGCCAACCACGATCGCTGCAACAAACAGCAGGGCCGCGCCGGCGACCACCTTGCAGACAATGCCATCCAGGACTCCCTTGCGCGTTGCGCTGGGGCGCGCGGACGGCGTTTCATGCCTGTGGCTGAAGCCGGCCTTGCCGAAAGCATCCACGTTGCTCATCGTCGTCATCCTTGACTGGTTAGGACATCGTCCTGAAAGCAGCGCCCACACGGACACCACCTGCCGGGCTCTTCATATCCGGCGAGAGTCGATTATAAAGAATGTCTATAAGAATGATAGGGTTTAATTTTCTCTTTTTCGCCACATTGATGAACGGAGGTTTTACGGTTTTTGCATGTGCGCGGCACATATGTTCCGTATGGCGGACGAAGGGGACGACGGCCCTTCGCCGACCGTCGACCCACCTCATTCATGATACCGTCTTGGAGATCCTGAATTTCCGCTTCTCCAGTTCAGGGAAATAGCTCTCCACGTCGAAATAGCCTTCGGGGGCGTAGACACCTGGCTTTTTCGGATGCTTCAGGATCAACTGGGCTGCAATAGAGCCGTTCATGGACGTACAGGCATCCACGTAGGGGCCGTACAACGGGTCGGGTGACACCACGACCTCGACCCGCACCGTGCAGGGCTTGCCGCCCTTTCGGCCATAACCGATCGCGAAGTGGATTTCATGGCTTTCCTGCGCCGGAATCCGCTCCGCGTTCTTCTTGATATTGCGCTCGATCACCTTGTTCAGAACATCGAGCGGCTTGACGCTGACGCCGCCGATATCGACCGGCTCGTTGAAGTCGCCAAAGCCGGCCTTGACCAGCCCCACCCAGGCCTCGTGTTCGCGATGCGGCAGGTGCAATTTCCAGGAGAATTCCTTGATACCCTTCTCGCGGATGCCGTCGGCCAGCGGCACCGTCAGTTGCTCGGAATGCGGCGAGTGCATGAACTCGCAGCGTCCCCACGGCTCCGGCAGGTCGAGATATTCGCCGCCGCTCATCGGCGCGCATTCGACATGCTTGCCGTCATAGAACTGCGTACTCGGATGGGCGTATTCTGCAAGCACGGTCGAGACGCTGTAGGGCGGGACGAGCACCGGGTTCTCGTCGCCCGTCAGCTCCGCCGCCCAGTAGAGGTTGATCTTGTCGATCTCGTCGAGTTCGTCGGCGACCGCGCGGCAGATGACGTTGGACATGCCCGGATCGGCGCCGACGCCGATCACGGCTGTCACGCCAGCCGCCTTGAACCGCTCGTGTTCGGCGATCTGCTTGACCGTATAGGTGCCAAGGCCGCCAAGATCGACATATGAGACTCTTGCGGCCAGCGCAGCCTCGAAGATCGTCATCTGGAAGCCGAGGAGCGTGGGCACGCAGTTGATACAGATGTCGGCACCGGAAATCGCAGCCGAAAGGGCGTCCGGGTCGGTCACATCAAGGGCAACAAGCTCGATCCGTGGATCGCCCAGCTCCGTCGCCAACGCCTCCATCTTGTCGCGCGAGGCATCGCAGAGGCGAACCGTTTCGATATCGACGATGGCGCGATCCGAAAGAAGGTCGCGAACAATGCCGGCGCCCATGAAACCCGCGCCGCCGAGAATGGTGATGATCATGATGGGTGTTCCTGTCGTTTAGAGTTTTTGAGCACGCGGGCGATCTGCGCACCCTCCCCCGCTCGCGAGGGGAGGATTGGGGTGGGCGGCGAATATCTGAGACCGAAATGCCCCCTCTTCCGGCTCTGTGGGCCGCCGTCTCGCCGCTGGGGAGAGGAGGGAGCGGGCCGACGCCCACACGTCGTCACACATGCTTGCGCCCCTCCGCCTCGTAGAACCAGTCGTCCGGGTAGGGATACCACCAGTCCTGGACGACCGGCTTGTGGTCGATGATGACCATCTTGGAGCGGCGGAAAGCGTCGAGGCCGAGTTTTGAGAGTTCGCGGCCCAGGCCGGATTTCTTCCAGCCGCCGAAGGGAAGCGCATCGTTGTCGATCAGCGGATTGTTGACCCAGACCATGCCGGCCTCCAGCCGGTCGGCCGCTTCCATCGCCTCTTCCAGCGACGTCGTGAAGATCGAGGCGCCGAGCCCGAATTCGCTGTCGTTCGCCCGCTCGATGGCCTCGTCGAAATTGCGGACCTTCATGATCGCGGCGACAGGACCGAAGCACTCCTCCTGCATGATCGCCATCTCAGGCGTGCAGCCGGTGAGGATCGTCGGCTCGTAGAACCAGCCGACCGGTTCGCTTTCCGGGATCTTTCCGCCGATCACGACCGTCGCGCCCTTGATCTTCGCGTCCTCGACGAGACGGATCACCTTGTCGCGCGCGGCCTCCGAGACGAGCGGGCCGATCTCAGCCTTCGACAACCCGTTGCCGATGCGAAGCCGTCTGGCCTCGGCTGCGAACTTCTCCACGAACGCGTCGTGGACGCTATCGACCACGAAGAAGCGCTCGGCCGATGTGCAGACCTGGCCGGACATGTGGAAGGCGGCGGTCACGGCGCCGGCGGCAGCCACGTCCAGCGGTGCATGCCGGCTGATGATCATCGGGTCGGAGCCGCCGGCCTCGATCACAGCAGGCTTCATCTGCCCGGCAGCCGCCATCGCAACCGCCCTGCCCGCCGCGACCGAGCCGGTGAAGGCGACCGCATGGGTCTTCGGCGAAGCTATCAGCGCCTCGCCGAGCTCGACGCCGCCGGGCAGGCAGGCGACCAGGCCGGCCGGCAGTGCCTCGAAGACAGCCATGAACTCCAGCGTCGACAGGGTCGTCGCCGGCGCCGGCTTGATGATGCAGCCGTTGCCGGAAGCAAGCGAAGCGGCAACCGTCCAGCACATCAGCAGAATCGGAAAGTTGAACGGCATGATATGGACACTCAGGCCCAGCGGCTCGTATCGCGCGTGCTGGAACGAGCCGGCCTGCGTCGTCCCGGCCACCTTGCCGGCCTCGTCGCGCGCCATCTCGGCGAAGTACCGGAAGGCGCCGGCGCAGTTGGCCACCTCTCCGATCGCCTCCGGATAGGGCTTGCCCATCTCCCGCGACATCAGCTCGGCGCAGCGGCGCATGTCGGTCGCCTCGATCCGATTGGCGATCCGATGCAGAAGCGTCGCCCGCGACTTGGCGTCCAGTCGCTTCCACCGACGCTGGGCGGCCGCAGCAGTGTCCAGCACCGCCTCCATTTCGTCGATCGTCGTGATCGCGAACCGGCCGACTTCCGTCAGCCGCGCCGGATCGATCACCCGATGGTGCGGTCCCCGGGCGGGCACGTAGTCGGGATGGCGGTAGAAGACGGGTTCGGCGGGGTTGAACATGGTCGTTCCTCTCTCATTCGGGATGGGTTGGCCCATCTTCGGCTTGTTGTTTCGGGACTGCGTGCCTTTGCTTTGCCTCTCACCCTGGCCCTCTTCCGCAGGCGGGGAGAAGGATTGGCGACGTTGCGACAAGCGTCCTCCCCGGCTGCGGGGAGAAGGCGCCGGCAGGCGGATGAGGGGCACCCGGATGGTCACACCGGCAAGGCAAGCCTCGATCAGCCATTCCCAGCCCCTCGCGCCCTCTTTCACCGGATCATGTAGACCTTCTTGATCGTCTCGTGCACGGTGCACTCCCCCTTCCAGTCCTGCGGGAAGAAGGCGGCGGTGTCGGGCGTAATCTCGATCACTTCGCCGCTCTCGTGCACATAGGTGCAGCGGCCTTCGAGAAAGTGGCAGAACTCGTCGCGGGTGACATGGCAGAACCATTTTCCGGGCGTGCACACCCAGAGACCGCACTCGGATTCCCCGCTCGGCCCCTTGTGGATGACCTTGCCCGACGTCCGGCTCTCTCCCTCGATCATGGTCGGGATAATGCCCCAGTCGACGAGATCCGTCTGCTCGAGTGGTTTCTTCATGAATGGGGTGATCGGCATGATCGTGCTTCCTCTTTGTCTTTCGGTATCGTTCAGTCGCCGCGGCTCATGAAGGCCTTGGTCAGGGTTTCGGTGATGATGGAGCTGCCGGTCCACCCGGCCGGGAAGAAGACCGCGGCACCCGCAGACACCGGTATCTCCTCACCGTTTTCGTGGACATAGACGCCCTTCCCGCCGAGGAAATAGCAAAACTCGTCGCTGGGAATCGTGATCGCCCGCGTTCCCGGCGTGCAGGACCAGACCCCGCATTCGCTGGAGCCGTCCGCGTTCACGGACAGCACCTTGCCGCTCATATGCGGGTTGCCTTCGGTGGCGGTGGCGCTTGCACCCCAGTCGTCGAGTGCGACGGCTGCGGTCTCCGGCCAGTAGGGCGTGGTCATGGCTTCACCTCACACGAGCATGTAGACATTGCGCATCGTCTCGATGACGGTGCATTCGCCAGTCCAGCCGCCGGGAAACATCACGACGGTGCCCGGTTCCACCTCGATCACCTCGCCGTCGTCGGATCGGTAGATCGCCCGCCCGGCCACGAAGTGGCAGAGTTCTTCGCGCGGAATGGAAAGCCGCCAGCGGCCGGGCGTGCAGACCCAGATACCCGTTTCCGGCTGGTTGTCCGGGCCCTTGAACAGCAGCCGCCCGGACGATTTCGAAACGCCTTCGATCGCGTCCGATTGCACGCCCCAGTCGACGAGGTCGTCATAGGTGGTGGCACCGTGGATGTGCGGTGCGGAGGAATTGAGCGTTTCAGCCATTGTACGCCCCTGTCCTGACCAGTTCGTCGAGGATCCCCGCTGCCTTCTTCGGCCCGCTGCGCGCCTGCATGTGGGCGCTGGTGGCGGCGAGCTTCGTCTTCATCGCAGGGTTATTGATGCAGGCGTCGAGCTTGGCGGCAAGATCGGCATCGGTCCAGTCGTAGCGCGGCATCTTGAAGCCATGGCCGGTCTCGTCGACGCGGGTGGCGTTGTCGTGACCGTCCCAGACATAGGGCATGATGATCGCCGGCTTGCCGAAATAGAGGCACTCGGTGAACGAGTTGTTGCCGCCGTGATGGATGACGGCGTCGACCTGCGGAATGACGGAAGGCTGGGGGAACCAGCTGTCGACGATCACATTCCCCGGCAGGTCCTCGTACTGGTCCTTGTAGTCGCCGACATTGACGAGCGCGCGGTAGGGGAGCTTGCCGATCGTCGAAATCAGGCGCTTCAGCAGGTCGGTGTCACCCGCACCAAGCGAGCCGAAGGAGATGTAGATCAGGGGCTTGTCGTTCTTCTCCGCGAAGGGCGGCACCTCGTAGGGCTTCTCCTTGCGCACGCAGCCTTCGAGATACTGGAACTGCCTGCCGTCAAGCGGATGCTCGCGCTCGAACTTCACCGACTCGGGGTAGAGCAGCAGGTTCATGTAGGGCGAGGCCTCGAAGAACTGGCCGATCGGATAGGGCTTCTCGCCATTCTCCGCAAGGAACGCATTGAAGTCGTCATGGATCGGCTTGATCACACTGTTGAAATGGTCGCGATAGGCCTTGTGGCCGGCGTAGTCCTTTTCGCCGCAGCCGGAGAGATGCGGCGGGATCTTCGGATCCTCGATCTCGTTTTCAGAACACGAGATAATTCGAACCCAGGGCTTGCCGAATTGCTTGATGGCCGGAAAGAGAATGACGTTGTCGACGCAGATCAGGTCCGGCTTGATCTTCGCCAGCACGCCCGGCAGGTCCTTCTGCGCCCACTTGGCGCTGTCGACGATCGCGGTCCAGCAGTCTTTCACATAGTTGTCGACCTGATCGATCGGGGATTTGCGGAAATTCGGGATGTGACCGTTGATGAAGTCCTCCCAGAACTTCGCCATCTGCTCCGGCGGCATCGGCTCCGACAGGTTCACCGGATGGGCTTCGAAGCCGTAGCCTTCATAGACCGAGACGAAGCCGGGATCGGACAGGAACACCGCCTTGTGGCCGAGTGCTTCGACCGCCTGGGCAATGCCGACCGAATTCAGCGCCGGCCCGAAGGCGGCTTCCGGAAAGAATGCGATGGTCTTGGACATGTGTTCCCTCTTTTATGTGGTCCGTGAATTCCGTGGTTCCTGGAGATCGCCCTTCATCCGCCAGCGCCAACGGCGCCTCCCGCGAACAACCGGCAGCGGGCCGGGTCGATCTTGAGGCTCAAAGCGTCGCCGACCCGGTAGGCGGCGCCGCTGGCCGGGACTCGAACCTGCATCGGCACGGGTGTGGCGGGCGTCTTTACATGCAGCACACGATCCAGGCCGTGATAGGCAATGTCTGCGATCGTGCCGGCCAGCCGTTCGCCCGGCGCGCCCACGGCGATATTCTCCGGCCTGGTCGCGAGCGTCGCAGGACCCGGCCGGGCATTGACCAGCGCCAGCCGCAGGCCTTCGGCCTCAAACACGCCGTCCTCCGCTACCTGGCCGTCGATGAAGTTCATCACGCCGATGAAGTTTGCGACGAACCGATCGGCCGGCGCCTCGTAGATTTCCTCAGGCGACCCGCATTGCAAAAGCCTCCCGTCCTTGAGGATGGCCATGCGGTCCGCCATCACCAGCGCCTCTTCCTGATCGTGCGTGACGATGATGAAGGTGATGCCCACCTCGTTCTGCATGCGCTTCAGCTCGAGCTGCATCTTCTCGCGCAGCTTCTTGTCGAGCGCGCCGAGCGGCTCGTCGAGCAGGAGCACCTTCGGCCGCTTGACGAGCGCACGCGCGAGCGCCACGCGCTGCTTCTGACCGCCGGAAAGCTGCTCAGGCTTGCGGTCGGCGAACTGGGTCAGGTCGGTGGTGGCCATCGTCTCGTCGACGCGGCGGCGGATCTCGGCCTTGTCCAGCCTTTCCATTTCCAGCCCGTAGGAAAGGTTCTGCCGCACCGTCATGTGCGGGAAAAGAGCGTAGGACTGGAACATCAGGTTCAGCGGACGCTTCTCCGGCGGCAGCGGCGAGATGTCCCGCCCGTCGAGCAGGATGCGCCCTGCGTTCGGCGTCTCGAAACCCGCCAGCATGCGCAGAAGCGTGGTCTTTCCGCAGCCCGAAGGTCCGAGCAGCGCGAAGAACTCGTTCTCGCGCACGTCGATGGAGACTCCGTCGACGGCGACGACCGGCCCGAATTTCTTCGCCACGCTTTCGATCCGAAGAATGGGAGACGTTTCTGCGTTCATCGGACCTGTTCTTTGTTCAGCCATTGCGAAATCAGGAGGGCTGTTGCGCTGACGCCCATGACGATGGTGGCAAGCGCATTGACCTCGGGCGTGATGCCGAAGCGGATCATCGAGTAGATCTGCATGGGCAGGGTGATCGACGAGCGCCCCGCGCCGGCAGTGAAGAAGGCGATGATGAATTCATCGACCGAAAGCGTGAAGGCGAGCAGGGCGCCGGCGACGATCGAGGGCAGCAGCACGGGAAAGGTGACCCGCCAGAACGTCGTCCAGCCCGAGGCGCCAAGATCGCGCGAGGCCTCGACGATCGAGAAGTCGAAGTGCTTCAGCCGGGCCCGCACCACCGAGCAGACGAAGGCGAGGTCGAAGACGACATGGCTGACGATGATCGTATGCAGTCCCATCGTCAGGCCCAGTCGTGAGAAGAAGGTCAGCAGCGCCACCGCAAGCACGATGTCCGGGATGACCATGGGCGCGAAGGCCAGCGCTTCCAGGCCGTTGCTCTTGCGGCGCCGGGTCTCCATGCCGAGCGCCAGCAGCGTGCCGAGGATCGTCGAGACAAGCGTGGCGAAGATGGCGACGACCAGCGTGTTCCAGGCGGCACGCAGGATGTCGGAATTGCCGAGAAGTGCCGAATACCATCGGGTGGAGAAGCCCGACCACGCGGTCGGAAGCCCGCTGTCGTTGAAGGACAGCATGACCAGAACCGCGATCGGGAGGTACAGAAATCCGAAGACGAGCAGCAACACGATGCGGCCCGGCAACGTGCGGCGGAAAGCGGCCGCACCCCCAGCACGCCCTGCGACCGGGGCGTCGGCGACGGTGACAGTCGCAGAATTGCCGGTCATGCCTGCGCCTCCCTGCTTTCGCCGCTCGCGCGTGCGGTGGCGCGGGCCTGCACGAAAAGAAGCACGATCATCGTGACGATGAGGGCTGCACCGAGGGCTGCGCCGAAAGGCCAGTCGTTGGCGGTCAGGAACTGGTCGTAGACGAGATTGCCGACCATCTGGAACCGGCCACCGCCGAGAAGGGCGGGCGTCACGAAGTTTCCGATCGACAGCACGAAGACAAACACGCCGCCTGCGGCCACGCCCGGCAGGGAGAGCGGCAGGGTGACGCGAAGGAAGGTGCGCACCGGGCCGGCGCCGAGATCGCGCGAGGCTTCCATCAGTTCCGGGTTCAGCCGCGACAGCGTCGAGTAGATCGCAAGGATGACGAAGGGCAGGTAGTTGTAGACGAGGCCGGTGATGACGGCTGCCTCGGTGTACAGCAGCGACAGCGGCTCGCCGGTATAGCCCATGCTACGCAACAGGTTGTTGATCAGTCCCTCCCGGTTCAGAAGCACGATCCAGGCATAAGTGCGGATCAGATAGTTGCTCCAGAACGGCAGCACGGCGAAGAACAGCAGGATCGGCTGGCGCGTCCGCGGCGCACGCGCGATTGCATAGGCTGCCGGATAGGCGATGAGGATCGCGATCGCCGTGGTCGTCAGCGCGATGCGTGCCGAATTCAGGAAGATCCTGGCGTAGAGCGGATCGGCGACCCGGGCGAAATTCTCCAGCGTGAAGGTGTATTCGATCCCGCCCCAGACGCCGCGCTGGAAGAAGGCATAGGACAGAACCAGCAGGCACGGCACCACCATGAAGGTGACGAGCCAGGCAACGCCGGGAGCGGCGAGCAGGTTCGGTCTGGCGGCATTGAATGACACGGGAGGAATTCGCCTTGCTGATATCTGGAGACGACCGGCGCAGACGCGCCGGCTGACGGGTTGCGAAGATTGCCCGAGCCGAAGACGGCGACGGCGCTCCCTCTCCCCGCTTACGGGAACAGGGGCACGGCAGGGGGGCTGTTCTCAGCAGAGGCCGCCACCCCCATGAGACCCCTCCTCCGCCTGCCGGCAACATCTTCCCGGACAAGGAAGGAAGGGCGTTGATCCCGTCAGTTCGCCGCCTTGATCTCGCTGACGGCGCGCGAATAGTCCTTCTGCGCCGGGCCGAGATCCCGCAGAAGCTCGTATTTGACCAGTTCTTCGGGCGGCATTTTCATGTTGGGATATTGTTCGCCGAGAGAAGCGGGCAGGCTTTCCATCGCCGCCTTGTTCGGCACCTTGTAGAGAATGTTCTCCGCCGCCCAGGCGTGGTTCTTCGCATCCAGGATGAAGTTGATGAACTTCATCGCATTGTCCTTGTGCTCGGAATCCTTCATCACGACCATGGTGTCGATCCAGAGGTCGGACCCCTCCTTCGGCACGACGAACTTGATGTCCTTGTTCTCGGCTATGCCGTAGTTGCACCAGCCGTCCCAGGCATGGACAAGCGAGGCTTCCCCGGAGACCAGCTTGGAGTAGAACGTGGTGTCGTCGTAGGCGAGCAGGGTCTTCTTGGCCTCGATCAGCAGGTCGCGCGCCTCGTTGATCTTGGCCGGGTCGGTTTCATTGACCGAGTAACCCTTGCCGAGCAGGCCTGCGCCCATAAGCCAGCGGTCGGTCGCCAGCATGGTCGTCTTGCCCTTCAGGTCGTCAGCGGGCTGCAGCAGGTTCATCCAGCTGTCCGGCGTCCCGCTGACCTTGTCGGAGCGATAGCAAAGACCCGTCGTTCCCCAGGTGTAGGGAACGGAGAACTGGTTGCCCGGATCGTAGGCCAGCTTCTCCGCTTCCGGATAGAGATTGGCGAGATTCGGGACGGCACTCTTGTCGAGTGGCTCCAGCATGCCCTGCGCATTGAGCACTTCGGCAAAGGGCGAGGAGACGAAGACCACGTCATAGCCCTTGCCGCCGCCGGCCATGATCTTGCCCATGATCTCTTCGTTCGTGGCGTGGTTCACCACCTCAAGCTCCAGCCCGGTCGCCGCCTTGAAGCTCTCGGCGATATCCTTCGCCATGTAGCCGTCCCAGTTGGAGATCACCAGATCTGCGGCGGTTGCCATCCCCGCGGAGAGGCTGACGGCAACGACTGCCGCGGCCGCGCGCAACGCGACCGTTCCGTTTTTCGCTTCCACGAAAAAACTCCCTTGTTTGATTTTGTTCCTGGCCTCTGTGCGATGCAGCCCGCCGGTTGATCCGAACTCTTTGCTGCGTCCGAAGGCAGTATTAATTAGAAAAAAAATACGTCAATAGGGATTCTGATAAAATCCGGCGCGATGGAATTTTGGCGATGCCGGACTTGCGAAAGCTGGGCGCAACAGGCAGCATGCGCGGCGATGGAGGCCAGATCGAGCGCATGAATCCGGAACCGAAGCGCCCCAATTATCGCCATGTCGAACTGGCGCAAAAAATACTGGATATTGCCGGCGAGCGCAGCATCTCGCCGGGCGAACGGTTGGCTGAACAGGCGCTCGCCTCGCTCTGCAACGTCTCAAGAACGCCGATCCGCAAGGCTTTACAGGTGCTTGCTGATCGAGGCCTTGTCACGCCGGAGGCGGAGGGAGGCTATATCCTCGCTGTCGATCCGGCAGCCACCGCACGCCTCGACGACACGGCCGCGACCGAAGGTGAAAGCGAAATTCATGCCGCGATCCTGCGCGACCTTGCAGCCGGCCGTATTGCCGAAACGCAGACGATCGCCTCGCTCCAGCGACGATACACCGTGTCCCGACAGACGGTACAAAATGCGCTGATGAAACTGTCGGAGGGAAACCTGGCCGAACGGGGCGCCGGGCAGCAATGGCTTCTGAAGCAGTTTGCCGTCAGTGGCGACGCAGCGATGCGCAGTTACGAGTTCCGCCTTGTGACGGAGCCGCTTGCGATCACGCTTCCCGACTTCCGCCGCGACCTGTCGGCGTTGACCGCGCTCCGCCAGTCGATGCTGATCCTGAAGGGTATGAGCGAGGCGACCTTCGATCGAAAACTGTTCGAACGCACCGATTTCGACTTTCATACCCTCATCGCCAAGAGCTGCGGCAATCCGTTCATGGCAGAGGCGCTCGTCAACCACCATCGGCGCCGCAGAACGACGCCGCCGGCGGGCCATGTCGCCGTCTTCCGGCTCATGCAGTCGAACCTCGAGCACCTGCAGATTCTCGAGCAGATTGAGCGGGGGCAAATGGAGCTTGCCGCCGATCTGATGAAAGTGCATCTGCAGCTTTCCCGACAGCAACGGCCGCGGATCGCCGGCCGCGGCGTACCCGCCACCTTCAAGATCGTATCGCGTTGACCCCATGGCCGCATTCAAGACCATCGCCCTCTTTCCCGAAGCGAGCTTCGGCGCAGCCCTCAACTGCGTCGGTATCGCCCAGGAACTGCGCCGGCTCGGAGCGCGGCCGGTCTTCATCTGTCATCCCGGCTTTTCAGGCGTCTTCTCCGAATACGGCTTTCCCGAGTACCAGCTCGCAGACGACGCCTCAGGCGCCCCGACGGACTGGAACGACTTCATCGAACGTCATCAGGACGCCTTCCGCCAAACGCCCTTCGACCAGTTGGAGAGCTATGTCGGCCCCACCTGGGATGCGATCGTCGACACGGCGATCCGGGTCGAGGAGCCGTTGCGCCAGTTGCTGGCACGGCTGAAGCCGGATGCGATCGTGCTCGACAACGTCGTCATGTTTCCGGCCATCGCCAATGCCGGCGTACCCTGGATCCGCGTCGTATCCTGCGCGGAAACCGAGGTGCCGGACAGGAACGTGCCTCCCTATCTTTCCGGTTGCGGGGGAACGCCGGACAGGAGCTGGCAACGATTTGCAACGGCCTATGAGCGGGTGACGGCGCCGGCCCACCGACGCTTTTCCGCCTTCCTCGCCGAATGCGGGCTGAAGCCGCTCGAGGCTTCGCACTTCCTATCCGCCTCGCCCTGGTTGAACCTGGTGCTGGCGCCGCAGATCATCCGGCACGATCGCGAAAAGGCGCTCGATCCGCAAAGGTTCGTCTTCCTTGACGGCTGCGTGCGCCATGAGGCGCCCTATACGCCGCCGCGCTTCGCCAGCCACAACGATGCGCCGCTGGTGTTGACGAGCTTCGGGTCGCTGGGGGCAATGGATGTGGCGATGACGAAACGGATGATCGAGGTGTTCTCCACCCTACCCTATCGTTTCCTCGTCAACGCCGGCCACTGGCGCGACGAGTATCGCGACGTGCCGGACAACGTGTTCATCGACAGCTGGTTTCCGCAGCCCTCCGTCGTGGAACAGGCAAGCCTTTTCATCCATCACGGCGGCAACAACTCCTTCTGCGAGGCGCTCTACTATGGCGTGCCGTCGCTGGTCATGCCCTATTGCTGGGACGGACACGACAACGCCACGCGTGCGGCCGAAACCGGCGTCGGACGGAAGCTCGACCGGTATGGCTGGAACCCGCGCGATCTCGCCGCGGCGATCGGCGAGCTGATCGCGGACGGCGCGATGGCACAGCGGCTGAAAGCGAATGCCAAGACCATGCGGGCGGCCGCCGGCGTCACGCGGGCGGCGGAAGAAATCCTGAAGGTGGCGGATACCGCGGCCATCGGCGCGCGGGCGTCCTGATCCGGCCCAGCGTGCCGGGTCCCCCACCGCGAAAAGAGACCGACAACATCAGACGGGAACGACCATGCGCGACAAGCTTTTCATCGACGGACAATGGGTGGCTCCGGTCGAAGGCGGAACATTTCCGGTCATCGATCCGGCGACGGAGGAAACGATCTTTCAGGCTCCGGCCGGAACCGCGCGCGACATCGACCATGCCGTTGGTGCGGCCCGCCGCGCCTTCGATCACGGCCCGTGGTCAAGGATGCCCGGCAGGGAACGCGCCGCCTGCCTGCGCCGGATCGCCGGCATCATCCTGGCCCGCAAGGAAGAACTCGCGCGCATCGAGGTCCGCGACAACGGCAAGCCGCTGCCGGAAGCGATCTGGGACATGGAAGACACCGCCGGTTGCTTCAGCTTCTACGCCGGGCTCGCCGAGGAGATGGACGAAAACCCCGAGGAGGCGATTGCACTTTCCGAGCCGCGCTTCTCGTCGAAGGTGGTTCGGGAGCCCATCGGCGTCGCCGGCGCGATCATCCCCTGGAACTATCCGCTGCTGATGGCCTCCTGGAAGGTGGCGCCCGCGCTCGCGGCTGGATGCACCATGGTCCTGAAACCTTCCGAACTAACCCCGTTGACGGCACTGGAGCTGGGCGCGATCGCCGAGGAGGCCGGGCTGCCCGCCGGCGTGCTCAACATCGTCACCGGCCTCGGCCCGGATGCCGGCCAGCCGCTCTCCGAGCATCCCGGCGTCGACAAGCTCGCCTTCACCGGCTCGGTCCCGACAGGGGCGAAGATCATGGCGGCGGCGGCCCGCGACATCAAGAACGTCAGCCTGGAGCTCGGCGGCAAGTCGCCCTTCGTCGTCTTTGCCGACAGCGATATCGACAAGGCCGTCGAGTGGATCATGTTCGGCATCTTCTGGAACCAGGGCCAGGTCTGCTCGGCCACCTCGCGCGTGTTGGTGGAGGAAGGCCTCTATCCGGCTCTGCTCGAGCGTCTCGTCGAGGAAGCAGCAAAGATCCGGATCGGCAACGGCCTTGCGGACGGCACCTTGCTCGGACCCCTCGTCTCCAGGGGGCAATACGACAAGGTGCTGGCCGCCATTGAACGCGGCAAGGCAGAAGGTGCGACGGTTTGCGGCGGCGGACAGCGCCCGGCGGGACTGAATACCGGCTACTTCCTCGAACCAACGATCCTGACCGACATGGCAGAGGACAGCTTCGTCTGGACGGAAGAAATCTTCGGGCCCGTCGTCTGCGTGAAACCGTTCCGCAACGAACAGGACGCGATCCGCATGGCCAACGACAGCCGCTTCGGGCTGGCGGCAGCGGTGATGTCGAAGGACCGGGCACGCTGCGAGCGCGTTGCCCGCGCCTTCCGCGCTGGCATCGTCTGGATCAACTGCTCGCAGCCGACCTTCACCGAGGCGCCCTGGGGTGGCTACAAGCAGTCCGGCATCGGCCGCGAACTCGGCCGCTGGGGACTGTCGAACTACCTGGAAATCAAACAGATCACCGCCTTCGAGGCCGACCAGCCCTGGGGCTGGTACATCAAGGGCTGAGCGCCGCAACCTCAACGCCGGCCCGCCCGTCCAAGCGGATCGGTGGCCGGCACATTCGCGCGGCACCGTCCACCACGGCCGGCCGGCTGGGCTTGCGCCCCGGTTCAGCCGGGCTCTGAGAGCAGGCCGGATGCCAGGCAGCGGAACGCCTCAAGCGCCTTCGCCAGCACCTTTTCCGGCTCTTTGCTGGCGGCGATCCAGAGCGCCGCGTTCAGGGCGGCGCCATTCAGAAGCCGGGCTGCGGCCTCGGGATCGACAGGCTTCAGCCGGCCTTCCGCCAGAAGGCGTTCCACCTTGGCGATGGTCGCCTGCAGGCAGCTGTTCTGGCTCGGCCACTGCGAGGGGTCGCCGAGCACCGCCGGCCCGTCGAGCAGTACGATACGCTGCACCTCGGGCTCCAGCGCCATCTCGATGTAAGCCCTTCCCTCCGCCAGAAGCCCTGCCCACTCATCGCCGGCGGCGTTGCCGATCGCCTGCGCCCGGTCCGCCATCTCGCCGTCGATGCGATCCACCACCGCCTGCAGAAGGCCACGCTTGTCGCCGAAGTTATGGTATAGCGCGCCCCGCGTCAGCCCGACGGCGGCCGTCAGGTCGTCCATCGAGGCATTGGCATAGCCCTTCTCGGCAAAGGCCTTGCGCGCCGCCTGGATGAGCTTGCCTCGGGTCTCCTCCATCATTTCCGATCGCCGCGTCGCCACCCTACCAGACTCCCATTTTCAGATACGCGGCGTATGCCAGCATTGACATACGCCGCGTATGCGAGATAGTTTTACATACGAGACGTATATCAACCTGTCTCTGCCGTGGAAAGCCCGCGCATGGGCCGGCCATCCCAGCCGCGCGGCTTCCGTTACAAGACAACCCGAATTCAAGGAAAACGAGATGCAACGCGAACCGATCTTCCCCGCCAACCGCCACAACCTCTATGCGCAACACCGGTACTCGGCGGCCATCCGCTCCGGCGACCTTTTGTTCGTTTCCGGACAGGTGGGAAGCCGCGAGGACGGCACGCCGGAGCCTGATTTCGAACGCCAGGTGCGGCTTGCCTATGACAATCTGACCGCCGTGCTGCGGGCTGCGGGTGGCTCGCTCGACGACGTGGTCGACGTGACGACCTTTCACACCGACCCGCCCACCCAGATCGAGACGGTCATGAAGGTGCGCGAGGCGGTGCTCGGCGGCGCGCCCTATCCGAACTGGACGGCGGTCGGTGTCAACTGGCTGGCCGGGTTCGATTTCGAGATCAAGGCGATCGCCCGCATTCCCGCCGGAAACTGAGCGAGGCCGGCCCGGAGCGGGGAGGCATGCGATCCCGCTCCGGGGCTGGCGTTCGGCAATCCACTGATGTATCTGGCCCCATCCAATGGTGCTCCAAGGGATCGCGACCGGCGATCCACCACGTGACGGCGCCGCAACAGACGGGGCCCCCGCCGCATGATCCGCATCGAGAACGTCAGCAAGCAGAACAGCCATCGCCTGCTTTTCATCGAGGCTTCCGCCGCCTTGAACAAGGGCGAGAAGATCGGCCTCGTCGGTCCGAACGGTGCCGGAAAGACCACGCTGTTTCGGATGCTCACCCAGCAGGAGCAACCCGACGAGGGACAGGTGTCGACCGAGAAGGGTGTGACGATCGGCTACTTCGACCAGGACGTCGGCGAGATGGGCGGCCATAGCGCTGTCTCCGAAGTCATGAACGGCGCGGGACCGGTCAGCGAGGTCGCAGCCGAGCTGCGCGCACTCGAAGCCGAGATGGTCGATCCCGACAAGCTCGACGAGATGGACCGCATCATCGAGCGCTACGGCGAGGTGCAGGCGCGCTACGAGGAGCTCGACGGCTATGCGCTGGAGGGCCGCGCGCGTGAGGTGCTTGCGGGCCTCAGCTTCAGCCAGGAGATGATGGACGGCGACGTCGGCAAGCTCTCGGGCGGCTGGAAGATGCGCGTGGCGCTCGCCCGCATTCTTCTCATGCGTCCCGATGTCATGCTTCTCGACGAGCCGAGCAACCATCTCGACATCGAAAGCCTGATCTGGCTCGAGGAGTTCCTCAAAAACTACGACGGCGCGCTACTGATGACCTCGCACGATCGCGAGTTCATGAACCGCATCGTCGGCAAGATCATCGAGATCGACGGCGGATCGCTGACCACCTATTCCGGCGACTACGCCTTCTACGAGCAGCAGCGTGCGCAGAACGAAAAGCAGCAGCAGGCCCAGTTCGAGCGCCAGCAGGCGATGCTGGCCAAGGAAATCAAGTTCATCGAGCGCTTCAAGGCGCGTGCCTCGCATGCGGCACAGGTGCAGAGCCGGGTGAAGAAGCTCGACAAGATCGACCGCGTCGAGCCCCCGCGCCGCCGCCACACCGTCGCCTTCGACTTCCTGCCGGCGCCGCGCTCGGGCGAGGACGTGATCAACATCAAGGGCGTGCACAAGAAATACGGCAGCCGCACCATCTATGAAGGCCTCGACTTCATGGTCCGTCGGCGCGAGCGCTGGTGCATCATGGGCATCAACGGCGCCGGCAAATCGACGCTGCTGAAGCTGGTGGCGGGGTCCGCAGCGCCCGACAAGGGCACGGTCACGATCGGCGCGGGCGTCAAGCTCGGCTACTTCGCCCAGCACGCAATGGACCTGCTCGACGGAGACAGCACCATCCTCGAATGGCTGGAGGAGGCCTTTCCGAAGGCAGGTCAGGCACCGCTGCGCGCGCTGTCGGGTTGCTTCGGCTTTTCCGGCGACGACGTGGAGAAGAAGTGCCGCGTTCTGTCGGGCGGCGAGAAAGCGCGGCTCGTGATGGCGCGCATGCTGTTCGACCCGCCGAACCTGCTGGTGCTCGACGAGCCGACCAACCACCTCGACCTCGACACCAAGGAAATGCTGATCAAGGCGCTGGCGCAGTATGAGGGCACGATGCTCTTCGTCTCGCACGACCGCCATTTTCTGGCGGCCCTTTCGAACCGCGTTCTCGAGCTGACCCCGGACGGCATCCATCAATACGGCGGCGGCTACACGGAATATGTCGAGCGCACCGGGCAGGAAGCACCGGGCCTGCGCAGCTGAGTGGCTGCGGCGACCTGAAGTCCGCCCAGCGCGCTACAGGCTCGCGCTGCGTGCCGCGAGCCTGCCAAAGGTGCAATGGCAGCGCCTCCGTCCGTCTCCGCATCCGGGCCGCGGCAAAAAGGTGCCCGGCAGCCGGATAGTGGCAGCCAGCGAGCAGGATGGCCCTGCCTACTGCGTTGCGACGAGCGAAGGCAGTTCGTTGAACAGCGTGTCGCGCACACGTGCTCCCGCCGACCCTTTCTGGCGCTTCTCCTCCTGCACGAGGCGGGCGAAGACCACCTTACGGTCGCCCTTGCTCGCCCAGCCGACATACCAGCCCCAGGGGTGATTGTAATCCAGAGTCCCGTCCGCCTGGCGTGGATAGGCCATGCCCGTCTTTCCCTGCGCCGACCAGCCGCCGGCAAGCTCCGTCTTCTCCACGACCTTCATCGTCATGTCGAAAGCGTGATCGGACACGGGCAACTGGCGATTGACGAGCTTGCGCAGGAACGCGACCTGCTCCAGCGGCGATATCTTCAGCGACGAGGAAATCCACGCGCGGTCCAGGCCATTATCCTTGCCGGGATCCCCGGAAAAATCGGCATTGCCGTAGTCGAATTTCGTCGCGTAGGCGCGCAACTTCTGTTCGCCGAGCGAATGCGCCATCACCTGCGAAAACCAGACGACGGAGTACTTCATCCAGCGCGTCGCATCGGTCGGCTGCTTCCAGTTGTCGCCGCCCCAGTCGGGGTAGCCCTCGCGGAAGGGCAGCTTCGGTGTGTGTTCGTCTTGCAGAAATCCCGAATCGTAGCCGATCAGGCTGAGCGCAACCTTGAAGGTAGACGCCGGCGTGTAGCGATCGGCACAGCTGCCCTCCTCCACGATCGTCTTGCCGCTTTTCGCATCGGCGATCACCGTACAAATTGTTTTGGCTGAGGCGGAGGATGCAAGCGACCACGCAGCCACAAACCCGACGAACAAAACATGCTTCCTCATGGAAATCCTCTTTTTTCAGAACCGATGATCACGTTGCTACCAGCAGTTTGACCGGGGCACAAAGGACGAATACTGGTAAGTGGCATTAGAAAAACTAGGTCATTGCCATGGTGAGACCACATCTTCCGCTGAACGCATTCCGGGCATTCGAGGCCTCGGCACGCCACCTGAGCTTCACCCGCGCGGCGATCGAGCTGAAGGTGACGCAGGCCGCCGTCAGCCATCACGTGAAGGGTCTGGAGGAAATGCTGGGGACGTCGCTCTTCAAGCGCCTTCCGCGTGGGCTGATGATCACGCCGGAGGGCGAACGGCTCTTGCCGGTGTTGCGCGACAGTTTCGACAGGATGGCGGATGCGGTCGAGCGCTTCCGCGGCGAAGGCATCCGCGAGATCCTGAATGTCGGGGCCGTCGGCACCTTCGCCGTCGGCTGGCTGCTGCCGCGTCTTCAGGGCTTCGCGGCACGGCACCCGTTTATCGAACTGCGGCTCTCCACCAACAACAATCGCGTGGACCTCGCAGCCGAAGGCCTCGACTTCGCGATCCGCTTCGGCAGCGGGGCGTGGCATGGTACGGATGCCGAACTGCTGTTCGACGCACCGCTTTCAGCACTTTGCCTGCCACGCATGGCGCAGGAGCTGCGAGAACCCGCCGACCTTCTCGGTCGCACGCTGCTGCGCTCGTACCGACCCGACGAGTGGACGCGCTGGTTCGAAGCAGCAGGCCTGCGACGCGTCGTTCAGCACCACAGCAGCATCGTCTTCGACACCTCGCTGGCAATGATGGAAGCGATCCTGCAGGGCGCCGGCATCGGCCTCGCCCCGCCTCGGATGTTCGAACGACAACTGACTTCCGGCGCCATCGTCCAGCCGTTCGACGTGAGCGTTCCGGTCGGCAGCTATTGGCTGACCAGACTGCAATCACGGGCGATCACGCCGGCGATGGGTGCCTTCCGCGACTGGCTTATCGACGCCGCGGGCGCGGGCCTCACACCGGGAAAGGAGACGGCGGCCCCGTCACCTCAGTAGCACGGTGGATAGGGATAGTATCCGCAGGGGGGCGGCGCGTAGTAGTATGGCCGGTAGCCGGCAGCCGCGGCGGCTCCGATCGCTGCGCCCGCAGCCAGCCCCGCCCCATAATAGGCACCGGGGTGGGCATACCAGCCGCCATGCCACACCGGTCCGTGCCGCCACGCGCCACCGGCAACGACGGCCCCTCCGTAGGGTCCGCGGGCGGCAAACCAGTCGATGAACAGCGACGCAGGGCCATCCGCGCTACCCAGTGCACCCTCGAGAACCGACACTTCGAAAGTCAGCGCCTTTCCCTCCAGCTTCGGCGACCTAAGCACCACGACGGCATCCTCGACGCCTTTGCCGTCCGGGCTCAATACGGAGATCGTTGCATTGGGCGGGTCCTTGGCGAAACTGTCCTTGCCCTCGTCCCACTGCTTGATGAACTCCGTGGTCGCGACATGGCCGGCGGCGCGAACGGGGCGATCGGCGAACACGATCGTGCTGGCACCGACGTCGCTCATCGTCAGCTTGCCGTCCGCAAGCGTCGCGCCTGCGGAATTGATCACGGCCAGCGAGGGAACCATCTGCTGTGAACGGGTCGCGCCGACGGTTTTTTGCGCCGGTGCGGATATGGCGTCCTGCGCTGCGGCGACACCGGAAAGGGCAAATGCGCCTGCGAACATGGCGACTGAAAGAACATGGCTTCTGATCGTCATTCTCAAACTCCCTCCGTTTACCGCCGGCGAAAGCAAAGACCGCGAACGAGACTGCCGCCTGCGGTCGAAGTCGACTTGCCGCAACCGTTTGCGCACGGGGTCGGCCTTTGCGATCGGGCGAAGATTGTGCACGCAATGAATGGTCTGGCTGCAGAACTCTGGACGACTTCGCAGTCTCCGCACAGGCGGCGGTCGAAGTACCAGCGGAACTCTACGCGAAGGAATATAAGCTGTAAATCATATAAGGGGCGTCGGGATATTCTTCATCCAAACTTGCCCCGCCGGAAGAACTGCGCGATAACTCCGCACCCATTCTGTCGAGGTCAGCCGGAACCTTTGCCATTCTTTTGCCATTGCAGGGCCGTGCGCTCGCCGCTCACGCCGCGGTGGCAAGAGACCGCCCGGAGCAGCCCGCAACAGGTCTGTCGTCGGCAGTCGCTTTAAGCACGAGGAGAACGAACATGGGTTTGAATGGACAGCTATCCTGGCGCGAGCGCCCCTATCATCGCGCATGGCTGTGGGATCAGGCGAACCGCCTTTTCGATTTCTTCCAGAACCGCGCCTTCAACCCCAATGGCGGCTTCTACGAACTCGATGGCGACGGACGTCCGATCAATCCCGGAAATCCGATCAGGGGCATCCATTCGACGGCCCGCATGGTTCACTGCTTCTCGATCGGCAGCCTGCTCGGCCGGCCCGGTTCGAACGACATCGTCGACCACGGCATGAAGTATCTCTGGGAGAAGCACCGGGATGCCGAGCGCGGCGGTTATCACTGGTCGCTCGACAATTCCGGCCTGCTTGACGCCACCAAGCAGGGTTATGGGCACGCCTTCGTGCTGCTTGCCGCCTCCAGTGCCAAGGTGGCGGGACATCCCGACGCCGACCGGATGATCGCGGATATCACCGAGATCCTGAATTCCCGGTTCTGGGAGGAACAGCACGGAGCCATCGCCGAGGAATTCGGCGCCGACTGGTCGCCCGTGCCGGGCTATCGCGGCCAGAATTCCAACATGCACCTGACGGAAGCGCTGATGGCCGCCTTCGAGGCCACCGGCGATACAGGCTACCTCAGGAAGGCCGAACGCATCGCCGATCTCCTCATCCGCCGGCGGGCCGGCGAGAACGGCTTTCGCGTGCCCGAGCATTTCGACGAAAGCTGGACGCTGGACAAGGATTACAAGGGCAACGAGATGTTCCGCCCTTCCGGCACCACGCCAGGCCATTGGCTGGAATGGGCACGTCTGGTGCTGCAACTGTGGGCGCTCGGCGGCAGGAAGCACGACTGGATGCCGGAGGCCGCAAAGGCGCTGTTCGCCCAGTCGATCGCACTTGGATGGGACAAGGACAAGGGCGGCTTCTTCTACACGCTCGACTGGAACGACGAGCCGGCAAGGCGCGAGAAGCTCTGGTGGCCGATGGCTGAAGGCGCCGCCGCCGCCGCCTTCCTGTGCGAACACCTGCCGAGCGACTTCCACGAAACATGGTATCGCAAGATCTGGGACGGCATCTCCGGACACTTCATAGACGGCGATCGCGGCGGTTGGCACCAAGAACTCACTGAAGACCTCGCGCCGAGCTACACGCTGTTTGCCGGCAAGGACGACATCTACCACGCCCTGCAGGCCTGCCTCGTCCCGCTCTATCCAGCGACCGGCAGCCTGACCAAGGGCATCCTCGAGGCGAACCGCGTGTAAAGCGGCCCTGCCCGACAGCGCTCGTCATCGACGAAAAGCGGCGCGAGGTGAACATCCCGCGCCGCGCCCGACACACAGTTCATCGCCAATGGCAGGCCTTCCCCGGCGGAAATTCGCAGCCGGGGCCGCTCACGCCGGGGCGTCAGTCCTCGTCGTCGGCCATTTCCATCGGCGTGGTGCTGTCACGGCTGCCGCCACTCAGGATCTCGCGCTTGCCGACGTGATTTGCAGGCCCGACCAGACCGTCGCGCTCCATGCGCTCCACCAGCGAGGCGGCGCGGTTGTAGCCGATCGAAAGCCGCCGCTGGATATAGGAGGTCGAGCATTTGCGGTCGCGCTGGACGACCTTGATCGCCTTTTCATAGAGATCGTTGCCATCATCCTCGGCCATCGCCGTCTTGTCGAACACGGCGGTATCTTCCGGCTCGGCCGCATCCTCCTCCTCGGCGTCTTCCGTAACGGTGCCGAGATATTCCGGCCGCCCCTGCGTCTTCAGGTGCGCCACGACGGCCTCGACCTCGGAATCCGAGACAAACGGACCATGCACGCGGGCGATGCGGCCGCCGCCGATCATGTGCAGCATGTCGCCCTGCCCGAGCAGGTGCTCGGCTCCCTGCTCGCCGAGGATGGTGCGGCTGTCAATCTTCGACGTGACCTGGAAGGAGATGCGGGTCGGGAAGTTCGCCTTGATGGTGCCCGTGATGACGTCGACCGAGGGACGCTGCGTCGCCATGATCAGGTGGATGCCGGCGGCGCGCGCCATCTGCGCCAGACGCTGGATCGCCCCTTCGATCTCCTTGCCCGCCACCATCATCAGGTCGGCCATCTCGTCGACGATGACGACGATGTAGGGCATCGGGGTGAGATCCATCTCCTCCTGTTCGTAGAGCGGCTCTCCGGTCGAGCGGTCGAAGCCCTTCTGCACGTCGCACATCACGGTCTCGCCCTTGGCGCGGGCAGCGGCCGCCCTGGCGTTGAAGCCATCGATGTTGCGCACGCCGAGACGGGACATCTTGCGATAGCGGTCCTCCATCTCGCGCACCGCCCATTTCAGCGCCATCACCGCCTTCTTCGGGTCGGTCACGACGGGGGTCAGCAGGTGCGGGATGCCGTCATAGACGGAAAGTTCCAGCATCTTCGGATCGACCATGATCAGGCGGCATTCCTCCGGCTTCAGCCGGTAGAGCAGCGACAGGATCATGGTGTTGATCGCGACCGACTTGCCAGAACCGGTGGTGCCGGCAACCAGCAGGTGCGGCATCTTGGCGAGTTCGGCGATGACAGGCTCGCCGCCGATGGTCTTGCCCAGGCAGACGGCGAGCTTGAACTTCGTCTCCCAGTAGCTCTCGCACTCGATGAGTTCGCGGAAATAGACGGTTTCGCGCACCGCATTCGGCAGTTCGATGCCGATCACGTTCCGGCCGGGAACGACGGCAACGCGAGCCGAAAGCGCCGACATCGATCGGGCGATGTCGTCGGCGAGCCCGATGACACGCGAGGACTTCACGCCCGGTGCCGGCTCGAATTCATAAAGCGTGACGACCGGGCCGGGCCGCACGTCGATGATCTCGCCCTTGACGCCGAAATCCTCGAGGATGCTTTCCAGAAGGCCGGCGCTCTGTTCGAGCGCTTCCTGCGTCATCGTGTGCGCCTGCTCGCCGGTCGGCTGCTGCAACAGGTCCACGGGCGGGAACTCGTAGTCGGGATTGCTGTCGACAGCGGCAAACAGCCCGGAACGGGCCAACGACCGCGAAGTGGTGGAAATCGGCTTCGGCGCGGCTTCGACAGTGGCTGGAACAGCCGGCTCGGCCGGCAATGCCGCCGGCACTTCGTCGGCTGGCATGGCTTCGGCCGGCTGGACATCCACCACCGGGGTCTGATCGCCGATCGAGATCGTGCTGACCGACGTCGGCCAGACCGTGCCCAGCCGGAATGCGGCAAGCAACGGCAGCGCAGAAAGCGGTGTGTATCCCGGAAGCGTCGCAGCCTCGTCCGCCCCTGCAATGGCGGCAGGCTTCTGCTGGGCCACGGCTGCTGCCGGGCTCGCAACGGCCGCCTTTACCGGGCTTTGTGCTGCAGCGACGGCTTCAGGTCGCGCGAGCGGCCGGGAATTTACCGTGGCGCGAGCGACCGGCACCGACGGCGCCTGGCGCCCCGCCATTTCTGCAACTGGGATGGTTGCCTCCGGTACTGCGTCAGCACGCCCGTTGCGTCCGCGAATGCTGACCTCGCGGTACAGCGACGGCGTGGTGTCGGCGGCAGCGCGGAAGGTCGGAAGGACTTTCCGTTCGGCCGCGGCAAGCGGCGACAGGTCGACGTCGAGGCTCATCGTTTCGAAAAGGACGTGGTCGGATAGATGCAGCCCGAATGCGTGAGGAGTGCCAGCCGCCGCGACAGCGGACGGAGCCGGATCGGCAGGGCCGGCAACCGCCAGCCGTGCTTCTAGAGGAGCGGCGATGCGCACCTGCTCCTGGCTGGCCTGAGCCATTTCCCGCTTCAGGCGCAGATAAAGCGCCAGCGCGCCGGCATTGCCGTCACTGCCTTCTTCAGGCGGAACGGACCTTGCAGCGGCCGTACGCCCGGTTGCAGCCGACGCTTCCCCCACGCCTGCGCCTTCGATCCTGCGCATCGCGTCCCCGTCGATGTCCGCGCGCGCCTCGACGGCAGGTGCTGCAGGGCCGGACACTGCGGGCGCTTCTTCCACGACGGGTGTTTCAGATTGCACCTGGACCTCGACAGTCTCGTTTGCCTCTTCCTGCTTCTGCGGAGCAGGTTCGGCCTGTTTGCGTGAATAGGCGCTTTCGGGCGTGCGCGTGAAACGAACGTTCGGTCCGAGAATGAACGCGCTTTGCCAGGCCGGCAGGGCCGCGTCTGCTTTGACCTCGCCTGTGACCGTCATTCCCGGAAGCGTGACGTGCGGTGTCGGCCGCTGCTGCGGACCTTCGGTGTCGCCGCTTGCGACTTGGTCATGGGCGATAGGCGAAATCGTTCGGGAAAGACGCATGGAAACCTGCAACGCTGGAACTGGCGGGAAGCCGTGAAAACCCCTGCCTTGGGAATAGAAAATAAAGGTTAACAGCCCCTTTCCGCGGCAGCCGATTTGGGCATCCACTGCGCCTTGCGCAGCGCGGAACAGAGAGTGAAAATTTCTATTTATCAATATCTTAGAAGAATTCCCGGGTCAGCAAGGGAATCTGCCGAGCATGGAATTCGCATCCCCACCGTCAATGCTGCGTCCATTCGGCCGAAGATCAGAGAAGAAGCAGTTTTTTAACCAGCGAAAGAACATCGTTGAAGGGGAACGTCGGCCTTTGGGGGGCGCTTCGTGCTGGCAATCGGTATGGTCGTTCTTGCGGAAGAACAAGTGGAGGAACGTCGGTCAGATGCTCGTGCCGAACGGGCACAGGTGCAGGCTTCCCGGAACGGCGAGCAGCAGGGGTACATGCCATGCAAGGGCGATGTAGAAAAGCGCGCGCCTGCGGGCGTTCAGCGCATCCTTGCGCAATTGCCCCATCTGCTCCTGCAGCTCGAAGAACGGGCCGCCGCGGTAGGCGAGGTAGTCCTGGATATCGCTGGATTCCACTGCACTGCCCGCCATCACGGCGTCCCCCCGACCCCGATCTGCACGCACTGGACGTTCAGTTCCCGTGGGGATGATAGAGCATGGATCCAATAATGCGGAACGGATTTTCGGAGTGCGCGGATGTGTCAGCCATCGCCCACAAGATCGAGGATGAGCTGGTGGATGTTGCCGCCGTTGCTCAGTTCGGCACGGTCGAAATCGCGGCTGCGCTGCCTTTGCGCCTGCGAGAGTTCGCCGAGCCTCTGCGTCAGGACCTTGCGGATCTTGCGGCAATCGGGGTCGTCAGCCACCGTCAGCCCCACCGAATAGGCCTCGATCTGCCTGACCATGTCCTCGATAATGTCGCCATGGATCTTCTCATGCGCCCGCACGCCGGCGAGGAAGGTATCCCAGCGTTCTCCGAGCGCCCCCTTGGGTCGGGGCGTTGGTTTCGGCAGCATGTAGGTGATGATCAACTTCGGCCGCGCAGACGACAGCACGCAGCCTCCCTCCCGCGGCTCGTATTTTCGCGACCACGTCAGCTTGAAATCGGTAAAGGCGATGGCGCGGCCGACGCCGACCTTCGGCCCGTGCTCGCCGATGGAGCGATAAAGTTCCATCCCGGTCGCGCCGCTGACCGCATAGGTCTTCACCTGTTCGACGGGCTTCCAATCCGCATGCGCAAGCATCGGCGAGAGCAGGACGAAACCGGCCAGAAAGCCGCTCAGGGCGCGTGGGTTCACGAAATTCTCCAGGGACATGAGTTCTCTGCCGATTGTGCTCAGACAGAACGCATCAGCCCGCCATCGACGCGGATGTTCTGGCCGGTGATGTAGCCTGCCCCTTCGGAAACGAGGAAGGCGACCGTAGCGGCGATCTCGGCACTCGTGCCGTAGCGCTGCATCGGAACGCCGGCGCGCCGCTCCTCGGTCGCCGGCAGGCTGTCGATCCAGCCGGGCAAGACGTTGTTCATGCGAACGTTGTCAGCGGCGTAGGTGTCGGCAAAGAGCTTGGTATAGGCGGCAAGCCCGGCCCGAAAGACCGCAGAAGTTGGAAACATCGCCGTCGGCTCGAAAGCCCATGCGGTGGAGATGTTGACGATCGCGCCGGCTTTCTGCGCCTGCATGATCGGCGTGACGAGGCGCGTCGAACGAACGACGTTCATCAGGTAGACGTCCAGCCCCTTGTGCCAGTCCTCGTCCGTGATCTCGATGATCGGCGCGCGTGGGCCGTGACCGGCACTGTTGACGAGGACGTCGATGCGGCCCCAGTTGTGCATGGCCAGGTCCACGAGCCGTTTCAGGTCATCGTTTGACTGGTTCGAACCTGTCACCCCGACCCCACCCAGTTCCTTTGCGAGGGTTTCTCCCTTGCCGGAAGACGACAGGATGGCCACACGATACCCGTCCGCCGCGAGCCGCCCCGCCACTGCGGCGCCCATGCCGCTGCCACCTGCTGTGATCAGAGCCACCTTCTCGGTTGCCATATCCGTTCCTTCCCTCTGCCTGCGATGCGTCTGCGGCGCGATCCTATCACTCTCTCCCTCGCGGTCGAGCCTGTCGGCACGGCGAGAAGTGGATATTCGGCGAGGCTTGCACCAAAACAACAAATGCTTGCATTGAAGCATTTTATATATCTATAATTGCATCCAGACGGCGACACACGCCGTCGCAGGCCGTGGAATTTGCCCACTCGCATCCCCGATCCCATGCCGATAACGCGCGTAACGCGTCCATGCAGACTGTTTCAACTCCGCGTGATCAGGGAGGTCGCCTTGGAACGGCTCGCTTTGAGACTTTACCAGATCGCGGCGGGCAAAAAAACGCTCGTGCTGGAAATCAGCCAGAACGGCAACGGCATGAAACGACGACCTGTCATCGACAGTGTCGCGTTCGATCATGTTGAACTCTTCGACGGGGAAGAGAGAAAGCTGCGGCTCAGCCTGCAGGTGATGGCCGGAAGATTCAACTACTACAGGAACACCGACGACCACCTGGCACTGTCGATGACGCTTCCCTTTCCACTGATGCGCCTTACCGCGAACAAGGCACGTCTTGTCACCGACTGCCACATCAACATTCCGGCCTCCACGATGTTTGCGGGCGACGGCTCGCTCTATGTGCAACTGGCCTATCGAGCAGCGCACGTCGGCGGCGATGCACCCGGTTCGGGCTACGCAATAGCCAAGTTTTACTCGATCGCCGCACTCGCGGAGGCCCCCGGCCCGCTAGACGGCCGGATATTCGGTACGGACGCACCACCCGCGTTGAACGGTGACGCGTTCCCGCTGCCTGCCCGACTGTTTCGCGAGGCCCGCCGCATCATCGCGCAGGACATCACTCCGATTGCGCCGAGGCAGAATTTTCCGAACCCGCGCTCGGTGATGATCCGTCCCGTGGGTATCCGCCGAAACAGCCGGACTTCAAAGTCTCATGAGTTCGTCACTTTCAGCACGCGGTTGCGGATCGCACCGGCGAGTGCCGGCACGGCGGGCAATGCGACCATCGTTCTCGACGAGCGGGATCCGGCCCTCGATACCGCGATCGACGTCGCCAAGGGTATCGAAATCGAACTGATCCCCGATGTGTTTTCCCCGGCAGCCATCGCCACACCGCAGCCAGCCTCATTCTATCTGCGCGCAGGCCCGTTGCCGCCGCAACCATTCACCACGATCTGGAACGAGCGGATCGTACGACCTTATCTCAAGGCCTTGCGAACCATCAACGACGCTTCCGACGTATCGTTCGTTCCCGAATTGCACAACGTCAGGCCTGCGAAGGACGCCAGCGGCGATTTTGAGGCGCTGTACGATGCCGTGCTGCCGGACATGAGCGGCAATACAGATCCCGAGGAATTGTGTGCCGTCGCCATCCGGCCGGTCGGCAAAAGCGCCACCTTCCTCGCCGACGCCGTGTTTCCCGGACTTCTGACCCATGCAGGCAAACCGGTGACGCGTGCAGTGAAGGTGACGGTCGAACGAGCCAGCCTGGCGGAAACCTTTGAGTGGTTCGATGCGCCGCCCGATCCCGCCAAGGCGCCGGAGATCAATGTGAGGATCGAGGCCAAGGGGACGGACGCCGGCACCGGCGGCCCGCTGCGCATCGGCGCGTTGGATCTCGACGTTCCAGCAGCGATGCACGTCGAGACGGGGTCCTTGGACATCCGTATCGCCGCCACGTTCGGTTCGGCCGCGCCAGAGCGGGAGCATTTTGCCACGAAGGCAATGGATCCCAAGAAGAAAAGCGGGCGAGCGCGCCTGCCGCGTGCCCGAGAAGCAATCCCGCGACTTCGCCTGCGCATCGAGAAGTTCGAATTGCGGGACGCAAGGCCGGGCGCGCAGGACCCTGTTCCCGATGCCGCGCGCGCCTTCGACGCCGTGCTCCAGGAGCTCGTGACGCCGGATGCCGGCGACGACAAGCGGGCCAGACGGGAGCGACGGATTGCCCGCAATCTGTCGCGCGAGGCGCCGGTGGTCATCGTCAATTCCTCCGCAAACGGCGGCAATGGGGAAACGCCGTTCTTTTTGCGCGGTGAAGAAACAACCGCCACGAACCGCAATCGCCACCTCGCCCTGACGCTGCACCGGGCACCCCGTGCTTCCCCGACGCGGCAGAGGACGAAGAAGCGAACGATCGTCGTCGATCCCGAGCCCTTCACCGTAACGATGGTGGACGTGCCGACCTTCATTCCGTCGGCAACCGACGCCCAGGAAAACGACGGCGAGATCGCCAATTGGGAACTGTCCGAGAACGGCGGGGCCAAGTGGGAAGTCGCGGGCGTCACCGAAGGTTTCGACCTTTACTTTACCCCGCAGGCAACAGGCGAAGCCTTCGAAAAGGGCGAACCCTGGCCCTCCATCTCTCCTTCGGGGTCGGAAGCGGCACTCGACTACCGGCTCGGCACCGTGTCGCGGCTGGCGCTGTCGTCGTCCTACTATCGCCAGCGGTATGCGGAAGCGCCCTGGAACGTCCGCCGTGTGCTGGGCTTTGCCGGCGAGCGTGCGCCCGGAGCCGGACTGCGAACAGCGCGGATGGAGTTTCTGTACGGGCTCGCGGGCCGGATGACGACCGCGGGGTTGCGGCTCGCCGAGCAGGGCGCCCGTATCGGCGCCATCCGGGATCCGCTGCCCGCCCGCCCAGCCGGCATCCGGCGGCGGCTGGCCGCGGCGAGCAGTGGCACCTCCACCTCGGCGCAACCGCTCGTCGAGGCGGAGCTCTACGATCGTTTCCGCGACCTCTGCGCCTCTTTCGCCAAACTCTACGGCACGCGGCTCGCCGCATTCGAGGTTTATCGGGAGGGGAGCGATGCGCCGCTGTCGGTGGAGGAGAAGGTCGCCTTCGAGCTTCGCGACGATGCGGACCTGGACCGGGAACCGTGGAACCCGGAAAGCCCCTCGGCCGGCTTGAGGGGCGGCGCGACACGCGGCTTCGAATCGAGGAACATCTTCGAAGAGGTCGTGAAGCAACCGCGCAGCACGCGCGGCCAGATCGTTCAGCCCGGCTTCTCCGCCCTTGGCGGTTCGGGCTTCGTCCGGGCCTTCTTCGCACACGACAAGACACGCATCGTCTCCGACACGAATTTCGGACGAACGGAGACCTACAGCGTCGAACGGATCGGTCGCATCGGCGTCTTCTGGAACATCGCCAAACACGTCATCGTCTATGAGCGAACGGTACTGCCGCATGATCAATTCGCCGGGCAGCAGGCGGGCCAGCATTTCGGGCGACCGATCGTCCGCAAGGCGGCCGAATACATCGACATCATCCAGTGCGACCGCTCCTATCCGGAAAGCGGTGCGGCGCCGCGCTCGCGCGGCTTCGTCGAGGCCTGCCTGTTCCGCTCCCGCCGCATCCCCGTCGACAGCCGGTGGGGGCGCGACGTCGACGGTGGCTGGATCGTCCCCCTCTGGCAGCCCGATGCCGATCCCGACATCTATCCCAAACCCGATATCCGGCTGCAGATCGCCGCCGCACATATGGGCGCCGCAGCCTCCACGCCAGCCCGGCTGAGCGACCCGAGCCAGCTAGTCTTCTTCACCACGACGCGCAAGGAAGGCGACGATCCCAATCTGTGGGCATCATGCGCGGCCATCGATTTCATCAACGCGCCACCGCCTTCGCCCGTCGGCAAGCCTGTTGTAAACGCTGCCGATCCGGATGCGCCGGCACCGGACGACATGATGCGCGATCCCCTTTTCAATCCCTGCACCTTCGACCTCGACACCTCCGGCACGGCCGCCAATTTGATGGACAGACGCAGCGTGGCCGACCCCATCGGCGCGGTCCTGGAAAACGTGACGATGATGCGCTCGTCCGCCAGCGGGCAGGACGGCGGCAGGCCGGGCAAGGCGCTGGCGCTCCGGCAGGAGCTCGATCGTATCCTCGCAGACGCGCGGCGGCTCGAACGCGTGCTCGATGACGGCCTCGGGCAAGCGCAGGCCGCACTCGCCAATCTCACGCGGCTCGGTCTTCGCCGTCCCGACGAGACGGAAATCAAGCGGGCACTGGATGCCGAGATCGATCGCCTGGGAGCCATCAAAGCCGTCATCCGCAGGGAGGCCGCAAATGCACGCATGGCGATCGGGGCGGCCGCGCAGCGGGCAAAGGATCTGTTTGCGGATGCGAAATCGCATTGGACAGACAACGTTGATACGGCCGAAGCGCGGCTTTGGTCCGGCGTGGAAGCAGCCCTCGTTGCGCGCGCCGACCAATTGCTGAAAGCGAGCGAAGCGTTGATCGACGGATTCGACACGCTCGCGGACGGCATAACCCCATTGACGGCGGACGTCCTTGCACGGCGGATCGAGGAGGCATTGACGCCCGTTAGAACAGCCATCGTCCGTGGCCCCGGCAAGGTCGGCGAGGCGCTATCCCGGCTCGACCGGGCGATCGCCGGCTTTACGGGCGAAATGAACGCCGCGCGGAATGCGCTTGAGACGGCGACTGCAAAGCTTCGCGATGAACTGAATGCGGCGAAGCCGGAGGAGACGAGGGCGCTTGTCGCCTCGTATGACGCCTTCCACCGATTGCTGCTCGCCAGATTGGACACCGTCGCAGAGACGGCGCGCAGGCAGTTGCCGCGCTCGATCAAGACCATGACGCTTTTCGCCGGCGGCAAGAAGACGCTCGACGAATTCCTGAACCACCTGCGAGACACGCTTGTCTCGTTCCACGGACAAGCGATCAAGACGGCGCAGAACGCCGCATTCGAGCTCGCGGCCCTTCAATCGGCGATAGCGGCGGCGATAGACGACGCGGCCGCATCGATGGATGCCGCATGCCTCGATCTCTCGGGCTTGGTCGCACAGGGGCGCCAAATGACTGCCGAAGGCGACGACGCGGTCGCCGCCTTCGGTCGCGATCTCGACCAGCACCTTACATGCGAGATCGCCAATATCTATGCCGTCTGCGCCGCGGTGGGGCCGTCGATCGATGACAAGCTGGCGGTCCTGAGGACGGCACTTGGCGCACTTCGCTCCTTCGCTGTGGACCTCGCGGGCAAGGCCGCGGCGACGAAGGATGCCCTTAAGGCCGCGACGGGCGACCTGCTGGACGAGCTCGGGGCCGCCGTCGATGTCGTGGAACAGGAGATCGACGGCACCATAGCCACGGTGCAAACCGCGCAGGGTGCGATATCTTCGCTGGAGGATCGTCTGATCCGCTCGGTCGATGCGTGCATCGCGGCATTGAAGGGCGGTACCAGCGACCTGGCCGCCGTCATCGCAGACGCGGCGGGTAAACTCGGCGACGCCGCCGATGCGGTCGCGGAGGGGCTGCGCCAGCAGGTGCCGGCCTCGATCAGCGACCAGGTCCGCATGCTCGAAGCCGGCTATGAGCGGCTGTCGCAGGCACCGACGTTCCAGAACCCGGGCGAGACGCTGGCGCTGGTGCGCGCAGCCGGCACTTCGCCCATCCTGCCGAACCTGAAATTCAACCGCGAGCGCATCGCCTATTTCTTCGACGATGCCCGCGATGCCATCCGGACTTCGCCAGTCGTTGCGCTGATGAACCGCCTCGATGACGATCTCAAGGCGCTCGGCATCCGCGTTCCCACCGACGAGATCCTCGATCGTCTCGTTCCCAAGGGCATGGACCAGTTCGATTTCGGCAAGCTCTTCCCCGACCTTGGCGGCCTGAAGCTGGATGGCCTTTTCAAGAATCTGAAAATGCCGGCGTCCCTGAACGACAAGGTCAAGCTGACGCATGGTTTCGACAAGGCGACGCTGACGGCGTGGGCCAAGGCAGAAGCGGCAGCGCCCTTTCCGGATCGCTGCGAAATCTTCGAGGCGGGACCTCTGGAGTTGTCCATGGCCGGCGGCCGTTTCGAGGCACTTGCAGATCTCGCGGCCGGTGTGGACGGCATCACGCGCCGAACGACACAAGGGGAAGTTGTGGGCGACTGGCAGCTTGCGTTCAGCGGCCGACCGCTGGTGACGCTTGAGCGTACGCGCGTCACCTTCGAGGACGGCAAGGGTCTGGACGTCGACATCGATCCGCGCCGGATTCGGCTGGACCGGTCGATCCAGTTCCTCTCGGACCTGGTCAAGACATTCAGCGAACCAGGCGCGGGCTTCTTTCTCGAAATGCTGGAGGAAGAAGGCTTCCCGGCCGGGCTTGCCGCACGGCTCGACCTGCCGATGCCGCCGCTCTCCTTCGGCGCGTTCTCGGCAACGGGCCTGCGCTTTTCGAGCTCGTTCGCCCTTATCACGGCGAGATCCGGTGGAAAGCGCGGCGATTTCGCACTTTCGACGACGCTGGCGATGGGGCGCAAGGCCGAGCCCTTCGCGTTGCGGGTCTGGCTCTTGGTCGGCGGCGGCTGGCTCGAGACCCGCGCGACTTACTTTCCGGCCTCCGGCCGCCTCTCGAGCGGGGTCTCCATCGGCCTGACGGCAGGCCTCGGGATCGATTTCGCGTTCGGGCCATGCCGGGGTTTCGTCTACGCTATGTTCGGTGCGTACGCCGAATTCGAGAGTGACGGAAGCCGCGGAACCAGCTTCTCCATTGCCGTGATCTTTCTCCTGCGCGGCGGCATCGTCATCCTCGGGCGCTTCAACATCGGCTTGTCGCTGCTGCTGGAACTCGTCTATCGCGACGACGGCTCACTGTTCGGACGGGGGACGATCGAGGTCAGCTTCCGGATCTGCTGGTGTTGCGAAATCAAGGTGCGCCAGTCGGTGACCTATCACCTGGTGAAGTCGTCGTCGTCCCGCAGGGCCGCGGCAGCCTCTTCACGGCCACACTATCTCGACAGCTTTGCATGAGGGCCACGCGATGAAATTCGTGCTTCTTTGTGATCTCGTGCGCGCCCCCGGCGCAAAGGACGCGCCCGTGGTCGGCATGCGCCTGACGGGTGCTGCACTTCGCGCCACTTCTCCGGGCGAGGATGTGGCCAAGGCCGCCAGGCCCCTGTTCTCCGACGTCAGCGGCCTGCCCCTGCCGGAAGCCGGTGGCGCCGATTTTTCCGGCTATCTTGACCGGCTGGCAAAGGGGGGCGGTCCGCTGTTTCCCTGGATCGGCGGCGATGTCGAATTCGAAGCACTGTGGGCGTCATTCCCCGCGGCAGATCCGACGGCACCGCCGGTTACCGACCCCAACGGCTTCACCCTTCAATATATCCCCCTTCCCTCGGGCGGCGCAGGCACACCGGACTACAATCTGACGGACGCAGCGCTCACCGCGCTACGCCATGCCGCACTTGCCGATCTACTATCGCCTGAGCATACGGCAAACTTCACCGTGCTCGACGCGTTCGCGCTGGCCGGGCTCGGAGACGACAATTCCAGGCACCGGATCGATGAAACCTACGACGACAAACGCGGCTATCGCTACGAAGCCCTGATGGCTGGCCTCGCTTCACTGCCGGCCCCCATACCGCACGGCGCCCTCAATCTCGTCCGGTTTGCCAAGCTGACGGCGATCCGGGATCCGGGCTCTGGCGAAAAATGCCTGATGGTCGCAGCCCCCCGGCTCGCTTTGCTTTCCGGCACGGTTCTGGAGCCCGATTTCTCACAGATCGCATGGTCAGGCAGCGACAGGTCCATCGTCGCCACGATCCCGTACAAAGCCACATTCGACACCACATCCGGCACTTACGCCGTCGAGGCGATCTGCAGGGCCATCGATCCTTTCTCCATTCCCGCAAGTGCGGCGAGCTTTATCGACCTCGATACGCTCTGGGTTCGGCGCAGACACAGCGGCGCGGCAGCCAACGACCCGCGCTCCGGCATCGGTTTCGAGGACTGGCTGGCGCGGCTTCCCGCGCGCGCCGCCGAGGGCTTCGACCTGCCGCGCCTCCTCCTGCTGGCGCTGGAAAACGATGCAGCAGCGCCCGGATCACCGCTGACCGCCGCGATCGCGGCCGGCGACAGGCGGGAAGGCGCCCGCCGCCTGACGCTTGCCACGCTTGCCGCCCTGCGCGACATCGTCGGACCTGGCGTCGTCACGCGGCCGGACGGCTCAGTGCTCGAAGGACCGAACGGCTCGCCGGCGCACCGGACAATCATCGCGCAGGTCAACCTACTGATCCGGGACGCAAAACTGGATTCAAAAGGTGCCGCGGGGTTCGCCACACTACTGGAGCAGGACGACAGGGCGTTTCGCGACGCGGTTCGCATGGGCGGAACCAGTGCCGGCGAAGCGCTCTCCGCATGGGTCGCGCTGCTCGCGGGCGTCATCGCGCCGGCGCTGGAGCTGCCCGCGGACGGCGAGGCCTTCGTGGCGTCGATCGCCGAACAGGTCGCCGGTGCGCCGGACCTCGATGGCCCCTACGACGCGGCCCCCCTGCGGAAGATCGTGGATGCCGCGGTCGATCCCGCCAAGATGACCGCCATCCAGCTTGCCATCTGGCGCAAGGCCGTCGCCGCCGATGCCGCTTTCCAACGCTGGGTGGTCGATGCGGCCGAAGCGTTTTCGCGTCTGCTGCAGCAGAAATTCGACATACTCTCCGTTCTACGGCACGCCAATATCGATCTCCCCTGGAACGATGATGCAGGCATCTGGCGCAAGTCTGCGCCAGGCACCGCGCGCGATATCGATCTCCTGCGCGGCAGTCTGACGGAAAAAGGCAGGATTCGCGAGGCGATCGGTGCCTATGCGCTCGGCACGCTCTGTGAGGCTGCAGGCGTAGCGGCCGGGCTGGAAGCCAGCTATGCAGACCTGCACGGACGGGTCGCAGCCCTGCCGGCCGGCGCCCGCGATGCGCTTGCGGACGCGCTCGACACTGCTGTTGCCGGCCGCGTCCGCACCTGGTTCGCCGAGCCCGACATGGACGTCGGCGGCGAGACACTGCTGAGCGGTCCTCTGGCACCCGACGCCCATCCGCTGGTCCTGCAGATCGACCGCTTCGTCGTCAGCCAGTCTACCGAGGCGGATTTCAACGACGACCTTGCCGGCTATGGCGTTCTCATGCGCCGGTCGCAACCGCCGGGCGACTGGTGCTGCCTGACAGCATCCTATGCGGAAATCGATCCTGACCGGAAGCTTGGCAGCGGACCCTGTCCGGTCGAGTTCAAGGCGGCAGACAGGACCGTGCTCGGTGCACTGCCGGTCGGCTACATAGGCCTCGCGCCGCAGGCGACGGTCGTCTATGACAACCATCCGATCATCGGCGACATGCAGGACAGTACAGCGATCGAACGCCAACAGGGCGATGACCCCGATCCCCGGATCCTACGGCTCGTTCAACCGGCTAGGCAGGACAACGCACCAAAGGCAACGCTGATTCCGTTCCTCGCCTATGGCGCGACCTACGAGATCGCTCCGTTCGGCATCTCCAATCAGGGCGCGCTGCCGGAAATGATCAGAAAGACGGAGCATCCGGCCCTGCTTGCGACCGAGAAGCTGACGGATGAACTCTTTGCGGCCCACAGCGACATCGTCCGCCGCTTCACCTATCTGCGCCGCACCGGCATTGGTGCGTTGCGCGTTGCAGCCGATCCGTTGCCGGACGGGCAAAGCTACCATCCGCTCGCGCCTGGCAAGGACACGCGTCCGCTGGCAGAGGAAATCCTCGTGCCTTCGCAAGTGGTCGAGCCGTGGCTTCCATCCCCCACTCCTGCGGCCATCCGCCCGCTGAAGATGAAGACGGCGGTTCTCCTCGCCGACAGTAGCCTCGGCAAGGTCGACGGCAGTTGCGGCCGCCTGCAACTGCGTATCGATCCGCCGGTCACGCCGCTTGAGGATTTTGACCGATGGATCGCCCTGGACGAGGCTCTGCTGGCAGGCGACGACCCGAACCGTGACGAATTTCGCACCTTTCGAAAAGGCTTGCGGGATCGGCAGCAAGCGCTGACGCAGGAGCTCGATGAATGCGAAAGGCAGCTTGCGACGGCACGGGGGAAAGACGCCGAAGAACTGCAAAGGAGGATTGCCAAAATCCGCGAGGACCTCGTCCTGCAGGATCCGGCGGTGGACGGGCTCGCCATCCGCGTCGTGCGCGTGCGGCGCGATGGCGCAAATGTTGCTGCGGACGGCGCCTTTGCTCCGTTGATACTGCCATGGGCATGGGAATGGCAGCCGGGAACGGAGATCGACTCACCATTCGCGACAAGAACGCCGGTTCGGCTGGAATGCAGGCTCGGAGCGCAGACTGACGATCTGTTCGACAAGGACAGTCTGACGGTCACGCTGGCTGCCGGTGACGTGGTGATCGTGCAGATCTTCGCAGCCGTTCGAAGCCAACGTTTCAGCGATCCGGTCTTGCCCGACGGCGAGCGCCGCTTCGACCGGGTCGTGCGCGACAGTTGCATCGGCAGCTCGCCCGGCAAGCCCCTGCCCGACAGCGCACTGCCGGTGGACGGGACAGGCCAGGCCTATCGCCTGTTCAGCCTGCACGCCTTCGCCGTCGAGGGTGCGTCCCAGGAGATGCCCTCCCCGGAAGGGCTTGCCGCCGCCATCGCTGGCCATGTCGTAACCGGCACTGTGGCTGCAGACGAGCATGGGGGCGATATCCGTCTGGAGTTCACCCGGACGCCGAGCGTAGCGATGGATGCCGTGGGATCGATCACGGTGGGCACGCAGGCCTGGCGCTGGACGGGGCGGCCGCTGCCACCCTTCCCGTTCAAGCCGGCGGGCGGCTTCAACGATTTCCCCGCCGACGATCCCGCCGACCCGAACGACAGCAATCCTGCGAACCGGCGCGAGCCGCCGCCGCCGTCAAGCCATCCCCTGCTCTGGGATGTATTCGGCTTTGCCGAGCGCCTGGACGAAACGCTCGGCGATCTCACCGTAGCGACCCCGATTTCCGAGAGGATTGGCACCAGCGGCGCGGCGCAGCCGCTCGCTGCACGCATCGCCCTCAACGCGCCGCAGCGCTTGGAGCCGGCCCGCTATCTGCGCTTCCGGGCACGCGCCGCATCGCGTTACACGGCGGCCTACGAGAGAGCTGGCATCGCACTCGAACGCTCCCGCGCTCTATGGGCAAATGCCGACGCCAGCTGGACCTCCGGCTGGTACCGGATGCTGCGGCCTGCCACGGCAATGAAACCTCCGCCGAAACCAGGCATCAAGGCGATCGTTCCATTGACAAGGGCAGTGCACGACGGCGGCGAGCTTTCGCCGGTATCCGGCGTGCTCGTGATCACTGACGGCGCCTGGTACGAACAGGCGGGCCTTGCCGAATGGCTGCTCGCCGGTACAGAGATCGCCTACCGCGGGAAACTGATCGATCCCGAGACTGGCAAAGGTGCACCCGCGCGCGCTGTCGAATTCGGTCCCGACCCGCTGGTGCGAACCCACGGACTGGGGCGCAATGCGGAGGCGTCCGCCTCCCCGAGGATTGACGAACTCAGGAGCGTGGCGCCGCTTACGGTTGCAGGTCCGCTAGGTCATGGCTTCGACACCGGTACCGCAACCGGCCTCTTCCTCAACAGTTCCTTCATTGTCCGGGCGCCGGCCTTTGCCGACACCGATCCTGGCGCCTGGTGGATGGGCAAGCTCGCCTTCCGCCGCCTCACCCTCGCCGAGGCCCTGACAGGCTACTGGGACGACGCGCAGGCCTTGCCGATCGGCTCGACATCAGCGCAGATTTCGCTGACCCAGCACGACATCGCCGCGAGCGGCGAAAAGGCAACCATCCGGCTCGTGCTGCAAGCCCGGCTCGACGCCCGCGGACAAGACCTTGTGGTCAACGGCGTTCGCGCCGGCGGGAAATGGACGCTCGATTTCGGTGAAGGAACGGTCGACCTGACTTCCGCCGGCTTCGACGCGCGTCTCGTCGCCGTTCGCCGTTCCTCCCCGATCGATCCTGAGAATGCCGGCGGCCCGCGCTATGCGTGGTTCGATATCGTGCTGCTGTTTCGCGAAACGGGCGGGCACTGGTTCCTCGCCTGGCAGGACCGTTGGTTCAACGCTGCGCCTCCCGGCAGCATCGAAGACACGTCGGGCGAATCGCTCACGCTCGACATGACGGTTGTAACGACGGGCGCAACCTCGGGCGACATCCGGGTCAGCAGAGCACCACAGCTGTCCGACCCGACCGAAGGGCGCTGGACGCAGTTCCTGCCCAACATGGAGGTGCTTGGGCGGCTCGGCAAGGTGCCCGTAGACAACCTTTCGCTTAAGCTCCACCCGCAAGACAGAGCGAAGCTGCTGCTCGGCGCGGCAGGCGGCTGGCTCGCAACGAACGGACTCAGGAAGGAACGGGCGGCGGGCCGGAAGGACCAGGGGCTTTTCAACCTGCTTCTGGTGACTGCCGGGATTGCCAACGGCGCGGGTGGAACCGACGAGGCCTTCGTGGGCCTCTATCATTCCCCCGAGGCCCAGGCGGACGGCAGCGGAAACATCACGCTCGAACCCTTCGAAGCTGGAAATCCGCCGGCACCGCCGGAAAAGGGGCCGCTCTACGGCCGCATCCTGACTGTGCGCACCGGAAAGCCAACGGTTGCGGAAAGCGATATCGCTGCATGGCGTAGCGATGCATGGCGCGCATTCTTCCCTCCGGAGGCCGATGACACCATCGACCCGCTCCGGGTGTTCGCCGAACAACCGCCTGGAGACGCCCTCCTGCAGATCATCGAGATGTATGCGCCAATCCCCTTCAGGGACAGGTGACGGGAACTTCTTCCCCGTCAGAGGATACTCCAGGCGCGGAAGCGTTCGCGCCCGGTGATTTCGCGAAGCTGCAGTTCGGCGGTAAGCCCGAGTGCGCCCTGCGGGGTGACTCCGAGTTCCTTGGCGATGATGCCGGCGGATACCACCGGACGCGCAATGACGAGATCAACCAGCTTGGGCAGCTTCGAATTGGCGCGTTTTCCGACCAGCCGTCGCTCCAGCTGCAGCTTTGCCAGAACCAGCCGGTCATGCGTTTTCAACCCCAGTTCGGATGCCAGTTCGAAACCTTCGAGGATCGCCAGCAATCGCGTCTGGCGATCCGGGGCGTGACGGCGCTCGCGCGCGACCGCGCGCAAGCCGGAATTGACGGCGGCGAGATGGGCCCCGGTACTCGCTTCTCTCCTGAGGAACGAAGCAACAAGCTGGCGGCCGAGCCAGGGGATATGTTGAAGAACCTGCAGCCGGTTCCAGGCATCGAGCAGCAGCGCCGCACGCAGGACGGCAGGCAGTTCCGCCGTCTGCGCGAACACTGCCCGCCATTCCGCCAGGCGTTCCTCCTCGTCCCAATCCGCATCGTACACCAGCGGATCCCGCTCGGAGCGGCTGGTGCGCGCCGAAGGCGCGATCACGCCGTCGAGCACGGCGCTGCTGCGCGCCAGCAGCGCGTCTATCTCCGCAAACTCGGCGCCCACCTCATCATCCGCTGCGTCGTCGCGGTCGCCGTTGCCGGCCACAGCGCCATCCAACGTCGGCGAAACCGATACCGCCATCTGGTCGCTACGCTCTCCGTCCGCACGTCCGCGCAGGCGTGCCAGCCCCGCAGCCGTCAATGCCCAGGGCGGCGGCTGATCGAAGATCTGGCGCCGCGCGCGAAGCACGGAATGGGCGATCGTCAGCTCGTGCGTCGGCGTGCGCACGTCCATGCGCGCATCGTGCAGGACGAGATCCTCCACATGCACCAGTTCGCCGTCGACCCAAAGCGAGGCGGCGGCGTCCTGAAAGTCCTGGCGTTGCAGAAACCCCTCGCGGATCGTGGAGCGCAAGACGCGCTCGTCCATCCGCGCCAGCGCCTCCACCGCCCTGCAGCAGGGCAGAAAGAGCGCCGCGAGATCGAGATTGCGCGTGTCGTAGTGCATGGCGGCACGATGTCCGACTCGCTCAACGAAAGCAAACGATGTGTTTTCTTTCGCCAATTGACAGCAATCGTGAAGCCAGCTCAGATCACATAATCGGCCGTGACATTCAGCGAGGCGATGAAGCGTTTGGTGCGCTCGCGCTCCGGCTGCGAGAAAATCTTGCCCGGTGGGCCGCTTTCCACGATGGAGCCGCCGTCGAGGAACACGACCTTGTCGGCGACGCGGGAGGCAAGCCGCAGGTCGTGCGTGGCCATCATCATCGTTGTGCCTTCGCGGGCGAGCCGCCCCAGAACATCCACCACCTCTTCCGCCAGCTCCGGGTCGAGCGCCGAGGTCGGTTCGTCGCACAGTAGCACACGCGGCGAAGGCGCAAGCGCACGAGCGATCGCCACGCGCTGCTGCTGCCCGCCGGAGAGCGTCGCCGGCCAGGCATCGGCCTTGTGCGCCATCCCGACTTTTTCCAGCAGCTCCATCGCCCGCGCCCGCGCGCGTTCCGCTGGCCACCGCAGCACGGTCACCAGCCCCTCCATCACATTTTCCACCGCGGTACGGTGGGGGAAAAGCTGGAAATTCTGGAACACCATGCCCGTCTGCCGGCGCAGGCGTTGGATGTCGGCCCAGCCGACCCGCGTGCCTGGCGAAAAGGTCAGCACATCCTCGCCGATGCGCACCGAGCCGCTGGTCGGCGTCTCGAGCAGGTTGACGCATCGCAATAGCGTGCTCTTTCCCCCGCCGGACGGCCCGACGAGCGCCGTCACCGTGCCCTCGGGCATGTCGACACTGACATTCTTCAGTACGACATTGTCGCCGAAACGCTTCTCGATGTTCGTCAACTCGATCATGCGCGTGCCTCCAGGAACCCGCCAAAGCGGGCAAAGCGTTTCTCCAGCCGTACCTGCAGCGCGGAAAGCACCGAGCTCATGGCGAGGTAGACCAGCGCTGCGAGGATGTAGAGGATCAGCGGTTCATAGGTGGTGGCGACGATGCGCTGCGCCGTCTGGAAAAGCTCCGGGACGGTGATCGCCGCTGCAAGCGAGGTATCCTTTACCAGCGATATGAAGGTGTTGGACAGCGGCGGCACCGCCGTGCGGCCCGCCTGCGGCAGGATCGTGCGGCGCATCGCCTGCCCCCAAGTCATGCCGATCGAATAGGATGCTTCCCACTGGCCGCGCGGCACCGAGGCGATGACCGCCCGAATGATCTCCGACGTATAAGCGCCGATGTTGAGCGTGAAGCCGATCAGGGCCGCCGGAAACGCATCGAGCAGGATGCCGATGCTCGGAAGACCGTAGAAAATCACGAACAACTGCACCAGCAACGGTGTGCCGCGAAAGATCCACACGTAGAAGCGGGCGATCGCCACGAACGGTGCGGCCGCGAACAGGCGAACGATCGCGACGAGCAGCCCGAGCGAAAGACCGAAGGCGAACGACAGGAGCGTCAGCGGAACCGTGAAGATGAGGCCGGCCCACAGAAGCGGGCCGAGCGACTCGAGCATCAATTGAAGCCAGTGCGGCAAGGCGGACCCCGGAAACAGGCGCCGGACATGCGAACCGACGCGAAAGCTGCGAAATGCGGGCAATCTACAGGAGGAGCGGCGGCCGCGTCACCTCGTTTTCGAGGAGCAGCGTTTCGACGACTAGCAGAAACCCCGGAAACACGGTCCGTGCTCCGGGGCATCCATCCAGATCTGGGAGTTTTATTTGGAGACGTCCTGGCCGAAATACTTGTCGGAAATCTTCTGATAGGTGCCGTCGGCCTTGATTTCGGCCAGCGCCTTGTTCAATGCCTCGACCAGTTCGGGCTCGCCCTTGCTTACGATGATGCCGGAGTAATCGGCGCCCGGCTGTTCAGCCACGATCTTCACGTTCGCATCCGGCTTCTGCTTCTTGAAATCGAGGAAGGAGAGGCTGTCGTTGATCGTCGCGTCGGCGCGGCCGGTCAGCACCAGCTGGATCGACTGGTCGAAGCCGTCGGTGCCGACAAGCTCGGCCCCGTTCTCCTGCGCGAGCTTGCCGAAATTGGAGGTGAGCGACTGGGCGGACTTCTTGCCCTTCAGATCCGCGAAGCCCTTGATGCTGTCGTCGTCGGCGCGGACGATGAGCACGGCCTTGGAGGCGATGTAGGGATCGGAGAAATCGTACTTCTGCTTGCGTGCATCGGTGATGCCCACCTGATTGATCACCGCGTCATAGCGGTTGGCATCGAGACCGGCGATCAGGCCGTCCCACTTGCCCTCCAGGAACTCGGCCTTGACGCCCAGGCGCTTGGCCACCTCCTCGCCGATCTCGACGTCGAAGCCGACGAGCGTGCCCGACTTGTCGTGATAGGTGAAGGGAGCGTAGGTACCTTCGGTGCCGATCTTGAGGACGCCGGCGGACTGGATCGCAGCGAGATTTTCGCCGGCATGTGCCGGAAGCAGGAAAGCCGCCTGCAGGAGGGTGGCAGCGGCAAGGGTCTTGAACCAGGACATGTCGATCTCCGTATCTGGTATTGGCTGGTGATCATTAGATCGCAGAAATTTTGGTCGCGCGGAGCGCAGAAAACTGCGCTCGAAACCGGCAGATGCAGAAAATTTTTCCCATTCGGTCAATTTTTGCGCACATCTACCAGCCGCGCGGCCGGCGAGACGCCTATGATATCTAGCGGACCGGGTCGGAAAGTCAGGGGCTGAGCAGGCCTGCGTAGGAGACGGCGGCGGCAAGTCACAGCCCTGCCTCCGCAGGCCGCCACGATCTGGTCGGCCAGTCGAGGTGTCTTTTCGCCCGCATTGTTTGGCAGCACAGACGCTCGCTTAGGGATGCCTCGACAGCAATTTCAGCGTCTCATGGTCCGGCACGCCTTCATAAAAGCGCGACAACGCCTGTTCGAAAAGCGCCGGATCATCGCCCACCGCTGCAAACAACGTCAGACAGGACTGCAGCTTCCTGTCATCGGGAGAACCCATGATCGCATGCGCCGGCTTGTCGGGGACGGCAAGAAGCGCTGCCACGCATTCGCGGAGCCTGCCGCCGAGAATGGGGTCGGCGAGATAGGCCCGCGCCTCGCTTCGGGAGCGGATCGCATAGCGTTGCGACATCGCCGACAGGCCGAGTCCTTCGAACTGCGGAAAGACGAACCACATCCAGTGGGTTTCCTTCCGCCCGCGCTTCAACTCTCCGAGCGCCTGCGAATAGGTCTCCGCTTGCGCCTGGTGAAAGCGACCAAGTTCGTAGGTGGCATTATCGGCCATCGCTCCATTCTTCCCTGGATGCAAGCGCCGCAGCCGGGATCCTTCCCTACTTTCCGCCGAGCCTGCGGAGCTCTTCGCGCGCCACCTCCGCCAGCGGATGCTTCGGATGGCGGCGGATGAAAAGATCAAAGGCCTCTGCCGTTCCACTCTGGCGTGCCAGATCGAATTCCTCCTGGACGGCGATGTTCGGGTCGCGCGCCGGCGCCATGGCGGGCGCCGAGGCCGCGCCGGCCGCCTCCGAGGCAAGGGGGGCGACATGGAGGCCCGCAGCCACGGCAGCACCCACGGCCATCCTGCCCATCCGCATCGGTCGCTTTTTCTCGTTCATCCGCCTATGCCTACACGCTTACCGCGGCATTACCAAGGCCGCTCGAGACGGGCTGGCGCCGTCGTCAACGCGGCGGACGATGGTGACGCTCGCACGCGCCGCACTGGGCGAGCGTCTCGATCACCTTGCATTCGGCGATCGTGCCGTGACTGCAATCAGAAAGCGTGCGCTCGAGTTCCGCCTCCAACAGCTTCAGCCGGGCGATCCGTTGCCGGACGTCGTCGAGCTGACGTCGCGCGATTTCGTCGGCATCGTGGCAGGGCATGTCGGGGTGCGAGGAAAGATCGATCAGTTGTCTGATGGCCTCGATCGAAAGTCCAAGGTCGCGGGCGTGAAGAATAAACACGAGCCTGTCATAGTGGCGCGCGGAGTAACGGCGCTGGTTGCCGGCGTTGCGTTCTGGTTCAGGCAGAAGGCCGATCGCCTCGTAGTAGCGGATCGTCTCGACCTTCGACCCGCCGGCTGCGGCGAGCTTGCCGATAGAAAAGACGCGTTCCATGAATTTTTCCGCTTGAAGCTCTAGTGACTACAGGAATTATAGGTGGTGCAAATCAAAGAGATTTGCAATGCACGATCACCGTCCCGAAGTTTCGGCCACGTCCTCCCGCGCGGAGGACCACAAGCACCAACCGGCTGCGCACGAGGGCCATGCCCCCGACTGCTGCAGCGGCGCTGCGCACGCCCGTGGGACCGCGGCAGAGCCTTCCGGTCGACGCCACGACCACGCTCATGACGAGCATGCGGGAGATGCGCACGGCGATGGCGAAAGCTGTGCATCCGACGGCGACACGATCGCCGACGCAGCCCTCCCGGAGGCGATCGACGGCTATCGGCGCCTGCGTATTTCCGGGATGGACTGCGCCAGTTGCGCGAATACGATCCGCACGGCCGTGGGCGGCATGGCAGGCGTTTCGGACGTCCGCGTCTCGGTCACCCGGGAAATGATGTCGGTCGCGCTCGACGAGACAAAGACGCCGCTTGCAGCCGTGCGCGAGCGCGTCGAAAGCCTTGGCTACGGCGCCGAGCTGCTGACCGAAGACGCGCCCGCGCGGCGACCGGTGCCTGTCGCGTGGTGGCGAACCTTCAAAGGACTGCATGCCATCGTCGGCGGCGCTGCCACGGCGCTCTCCTTCGCCGTCAGCCATTTCTCGCCGCAGATGGGGCACTGGATGTTCATCGCGGCGGCGATCCTGCTGGCGCTGCCGTTTGCGCGCCGCGCGTTCGCCGCGGCAAGCGCGGGCGCGCCGTTCACGATCGAGATGCTGATGACGATCGCCGTTATCGGTGCGGTCCTGATCGGCGAGCCGGCCGAGGCGACGGTCGTCGTCTTCCTTTTTGCAAGCGGAGAAGTTCTGGAAGCCTATGCGGCCGGGCGCGCCCGTGCCGGCATCCAGGCGCTCGCCTCCCTCGTTCCCGATCGGGCGTTCATCGAGGAGGACGGGGTCGTCCGCGAAATTCCCGCCTCCGAGATACGTCCCGGACAGATCGTGCTTGCCCGCCCCGGCGACCACGTCGCTGCCGACGGCACCGTCGTCGAGGGGCGCGCGCATCTGGACGAAGCGGCCATTACCGGCGAAAGCGTTCCGGTTTCGCGCGGTCTGGACGAGAAAGTTTTCGCAGGTTCCATCGTCCTCGATGCGGCGCTTAAGATCCGCGCCGAAAAGACGGCGTCAGACAACACGATCGCCCGCATCGTCCAGCTCGTCGAGGAGGCGCAGGACGCCAAGGCGCCGGCCGAACGCTTCATCGACGCGTTCTCGCGTATCTACACGCCACTGGTTGCAGCCCTCGGGTTGCTGGTCGCCGTCATTCCGCCGCTGTTCCTCGACGGCGACTGGGACACGTGGATCTATCGCGGCCTCGCCCTTCTCCTGATCGGCTGCCCGTGTGCGCTGGTCATTTCCGTACCCGCCGCGGTGGCCTCGGCGCTGTCGTCCTCCGCGCGTGCCGGTATTCTCGTCAAGGGCGGCGTCATTCTGGAAACGATCGCCAAGGCTGACGTCGTGGCCTTCGACAAGACGGGCACGCTGACGAAGGGCAAGCCGGCGGTAACCGAGGTTCATGCCGTCGAAGCCGGCGCGGACGAACTGCTGGCGCTTGCATCGGCCATAGAGGCGGGATCGAACCATCCGCTGGCAGAAGCAATCGTTGCCGAGGCGAAGGCGAAAGGACTGGTGCCGGTGATCGCATCAGGCGTCAAGGCACTGGCGGGGCGCGGCGTTTCCGGCTCCGTCAACGGGCGTACGATCTTCATCGGCGCGCCACGTTTCGCAGCCGAGGAGGGCAAGATCGGTCCGGCGCTAGCAGACAGAATCAAGACCATGCAGCAGGCCGGCAATACCATCGCCGTGATCATCGCCGATGGCGTCGGCATCGGGGCCATCGCGCTACGCGACGAGCCGCGCGACGACACCCGCGAGGGGATAGAGGCGCTCAGGGCTCTCGGCATCGAGACTGTCATGCTTTCCGGCGACAATCCGGCTACGGCGGCCGCCATCGGCCGTGCTCTTTCCATCGACGACGCGCGCGGCGGACTGTTGCCGGCAGACAAGGTCAACGCCTTGAAGGCGATGTCGCAAAAGCGCGGCGTGGTGATGGTCGGTGACGGCATCAACGATGCGGCGGCACTGGCAGCGGCAAGCGTCGGCATGGCGATGGGTTCCGGCACCGGGCTGGCGCGCGAGACCGCAGGCGTGGCGCTGATGGGCAACCGTGTCGTGGATGTCGCGCGCGTGATCACGCTCGGCCGGGCGACCATGGCGAACATCCGCCAGAACGTCGCCATCGCCCTCGGCCTGAAGGCGGTATTCCTTGTCACCACGATCTTCGGCATCACCGGCCTGTGGATTGCCGTCTTCGCCGACACCGGTGCGACGGTGCTGGTGACGCTGAATGCGATGCGCCTGCTGCTGCCGGGTGCGGGAGCGATCGGCGCAAAAACGCACGCGGCCTAGGGTCTGCCGCGCTGCGCCGGCATGGCCTGCGCTCCGTCGTAGTGATAGAATTGCTGCCGCTTTGTCCACGGTCGGATGGAGGGGCAGATGAGACGATTGCTGGCAGCGACGGGCATTCTTGCTACATCGGCATTTTTGCTTCTTGCATCCACCATCATTGCGGCCGCCGCTCCGCCGGACGAACTCGTGGCGGCGGCGCAAAAGGAAGGCCGGCTTGCGGTGATCGCCCTGCCGCGCGACTGGTGCAATTACGGTCGCATCATCGACGGCTTCAAGGCGCGGTACGGCCTGGCGGTGGACGAATTGCAACCGGAAGCCTCTTCAGAGACGGAGCTCGAGACAATTCGGGCAAGTCGTGGCAATGGCGATCCCATTGTGCCGGACGTCATCGACGTGGGTCTGTCCTTCGCGGAAGCCGCGAAACAGGAGGGTTTGCTGCAGCCCTACAAGGTATCGACCTGGGATTCCATTCCCGACGCGGCGAAGGATGCCAACGGCTATTGGTACGGCGACTACTATGGGCTCCTCGCCTTTGAAGTGAATGCCGACCGTGTCGCCCGGCTGCCCGTTGATTGGCCAGATCTCGCATCGCCGGAGTTCAGGAATGCGATCGGGATCGCCGGCGCGCCAGGCTCGAACCAGACGATCCAGACGGTGCTGGCTGCGGGCCTCTCGGCGACGAATGGGCGGATCGAGGAGGCTGCTCAGCGCGGACTGGAGTTTTTTGCCGAACTGAACCGGCGCGGCAATCTCCTACCCATGATTGGCAACGCCGAAACCCTCGCTGACGGCCGCACACCGGTTCTGATCCGATGGGATCATCTGGCACTCGGCGATCGCGATGCTCTTGCAGGTAAGACCCGCATCGCCGTTGTCCGTCCGCGAACGGGCATTGTCGCCGGCATTTATGCGCAGGCCATCAGCGCATATGCGCGGCGTCCGAATGCTGCACGGCTATGGATGGAATATCTTTATTCGGATGAGGTGCAACTGATCTTGCTGTCCGGCCGCTGCCACCCGATCCGGCTCGGAGCGCTGCTGCGGGACCGCAAGGTTCCGGCAAACCTTCTGCAGGACCTGCCAAGCCCCGAGAGCGACGGAAAGGGCGGTCGCGCCGAACCCGTATTCCCCACCGTTGAGGAACAGCGGCGGGCGAGGGACATCATCCTGAAGGGTTGGGACGGCATTGTGGGGGTCACAATCGAGTGCAGGCCGCCCGAGGAGCCGGATCCCGGCCCGATCTCCGGGCAGCGCGCGCCCATTCAGGCAGCGGACGCCTCGCGACAGTGCCTCCCGCCGTCACAGACGGTTCAATAGCGTATTGGCAGGAAATGCCCCCGTCTGTCGTCGCGCGAAACCGTGAACGTTCTCAAAACGTCGGCGGGGTATTGATCCAGATAAGCACCGTCTCTCCGTCATGGCGGTTGCGCCAGGAGTGATGGCGGCGGCTGTCGAAGTAGAGCGAGTCCCCCGGGCCGAGGTCGTGAAACTCGTCCCCGTCCAGCACCATCTCGAAACGACCGGAAAGCACATGGATGAATTCCTCGCCCTCGTGCCGGTATGCCCCGTCGCTCGAGGCGCCGGGCGAGAGCACAAAGCGATGGCAATCCATCATGTTGCGCCCGTCCGCCAACACTTGCACTGTTACGCCCGGCGATGTCTCCGGCCAGAACTTCCACTCGCCGGCGCGCACGAGGCTGCGCCTTTCGGCCTCGTCCTCGCCCGAAAGCTTCGAAACCGTGGTGCCATAGTATTCCGCAAGGTCGTGCATCACGCGGAATGTCACACCCTGAGACGTGCGTTCGAACGTCGAAAGCACGGAGGTTGCAATGCCGATGTCGCCTGCGACCTGATCGAGCGTCCTGCCGGCCGCATGGCGCAAGGCGCGGAACTTGCGGCCGACCCCAAGCGATGCATCGCCATCGACGAACGGGACAGAGACGCCCGCCTCTGCACCGGCGTCCTCGCTGTCCAGCGCCTGGCGTATCGCCGCCGGGTTAAGGCCTCGCTCGGTGCGGTACCAGGCGATTTTCTTCAGTCGCGCCACGTCGTCGGCACTGTACTGGCGGTGGCCGGTGTCGGAACGTCCCGGCACGACCAAGCCCTGACTTTCCCAAAGACGGAGCGTGGACGCGGATACGCCGGCCATGCGGGCCGCCTCCGCCACCTTGTAGTGAACGCTGTCCCGCTCGTTCATGCCAATCAACCCTGATTCCTGTATAATCGCCGCGTTATAACAGCTTGCGAAGCGGTGCGTGGCATGGCGTTTCCCGCCGTTGCCCAAAGTGCCGTTCAGTAACAAAATACCCGTTGCAATCTTACAGAAAAAATGTAGCTATTCCACCAAGTCTTGCAGAAAAAATGCAAGATATAGCCTTTCTCTAGCGCCAGGATCTGCATCATGACCGCGACCTCCTCTCTTACAGACCGCAAGAACGCTGCCATCTCCCGTGGGGTTGGCATGACGACGCAGATTTATGCCGACCGCGCCGAGAATTCGGAGATCTGGGACAAGGAAGGCAACCGCTACATCGACTTCGCAGCGGGCATCGCGGTGGTCAACACCGGCCACCGGCATCCGCGCGTCATCGAAGCGGTCAAAAAGCAGTTGGACCGCTTCACCCACACCTGCCACCAGGTCGTTCCCTACGAGAACTACGTCGAGCTTGCCGAGCGCCTGAACGAGCTCGTCCCGGGCAATTTCGCCAAGAAGACGATCTTCGTGACGACGGGTGCGGAAGCCGTCGAAAATGCGGTGAAGATTGCTCGCGCAGCCACCGGCCGCCAGGCTGTCGTAGCCTTCGGCGGCGGCTTCCATGGCCGCACCTTCATGGGCATGGCGCTGACCGGCAAGGTCGTCCCCTACAAGGTCGGCTTTGGCGCGATGCCGGGCGACGTCTTCCATATCCCCTTCCCCGTCGAGCTGCATGGCCAGACAGCAGAACAGTCGCTCGCTTCCCTGAAGAAACTGTTTGCCGCCGATGTGGACCCCAACCGCGTCGCCGCGATCATCATCGAGCCGGTACAGGGCGAAGGCGGGTTCTACCCGGCCACCACGGCATTCCTGAAGCAGATCCGCGAGATCTGCGACCAGCACGGCATCCTGTTGATCGCCGACGAAGTGCAGACCGGCTTCGCCCGCACGGGCAAGCTCTTCGCCATGGAGCATCACGGCGTCGTGACCGACCTGACGACGATGGCCAAGGGGCTGGGCGGCGGCTTCCCGATTGCCGCTGTGACCGGCCGAGCCGAAATCATGGACGCACCCGGCCCTGGCGGCCTCGGCGGCACCTATGCCGGCAACCCGCTGGGTGTGGCCGCGGCACATGCCGTACTCGACGTGATCAAGGACGAGGATCTCTGCGACCGCGCCACCAGCCTGGGCAACCGCCTCAAGCAGCGTCTTGAATCGCTGCGGGAAAAGGTTCCGGAAATCGTCGACGTGCGCGGACCCGGCTTCATGAACGCCGTCGAATTCAACGACGCGACGACCAAGCTGCCGAGTGCCGACTTTGCCAACAAGGTGCGGCTCAAGGCTCTTGAGAAGGGCCTGATCCTGCTCACCTGCGGCGTCCATGGCAACGTCATCCGCTTCCTTGCACCACTCACTGTGCAGGACGAGGTGTTCGCCGAAGCGCTCGACATCCTCGAAGCCGCGATCATCGAAGCCCGCGGCTGACACAACCGAAACGACAACCTGCCGCAGCGACCACGCCCGGACGAAACAGTCCGGGCGCACCCTGCGTGATACCTGAAGGAATGACGAAATGGCCTTCTACGACGCCCTTACCAGGCACCTGAAATCGAAGGATTTCCTGCGCGATTCCGGCTATGTCGACGGCAGCTGGGTCGGTGGCAATGGCACGGCGACCTTCGATGTCCTAGATCCCGCGACCGGCGAAAAGCTCGCGACGCTGCCGGAAATGGGGGCGGCGGAGACCGCTGCTGCGATCGACGCCGCATACAAGGCACAAGGGCCCTGGGCCGCACGGCCTGCCAAGGAACGCAGCGCCATCCTGCGCAAGCTGCACGACCTCATGATCGCCAACGCCGACGAACTGGCGGCGATCCTGACCGCAGAAATGGGCAAGCCTCTCACAGACGCGAGAGGCGAGATCCTTTACGCCGCGTCCTATGTCGAGTGGTATGCGGAAGAAGCCAAGCGCATCAACGGCGAAACCATCCCCGCCCCGTCTGCCGACAAGCGCATGCTGGTGATCAAGCAACCCGTGGGCGTCGTCGGAACGATCACACCGTGGAATTTTCCCTCCGCGATGATCGCCCGCAAGGTGGCGCCGGCGCTCGCCGTCGGCTGCACGGTCGTTTCCAAGCCGGCGGAACAGACGCCTCTGTCGGCGCTCGCGCTTGCAGTGCTCGCGGAGAAGGCAGGCGTTCCCGCCGGCGTCTTCAACGTCGTCATCGGCACCGACGGCCCGGCGATCGGCAAGGAACTCTGCTTCAACCCGAAGGTCCGCAAGATCTCGTTTACCGGCTCCACCGAGGTCGGCCGCATCCTGATGCGCCAGTGCTCCGACCAGATCAAGAAGGTGAGCCTCGAACTCGGCGGCAACGCGCCTTTCATCGTCTTCGACGACGCCGATGTGGATGCCGCCATCGAGGGAGCGCTCGTTTCCAAGTACCGCAACGCAGGCCAGACCTGCGTGTGCGCGAACCGCATCTACGTCCAGTCGAAGATCTACGACACCTTTGCGGAGAAACTGGTCGCGAAAGTGCGTCAGCTATCGGTCGGCAACGGCTTCGAAGCCGGCGTCGCGATCGGCCCGCTGATCGAGGAGGCTGCCATCGACAAGGTGGAGGCGCATATCGCCGATGCGGTGTCCAAGGGCGCAAAGGTCGTTGCCGGCGGCAAGCGCGTCGACGGCAAGGGCACCTTCTTCAGCCCCACGATCCTGACCGGCGTGGACAGGACGATGAAGGTTGCCCGCGAGGAAACCTTCGGTCCGGTGGCGCCGCTCTTCCGTTTCGAGACGGTCGAGGACGTCATCGCCCAGGCGAACGACACGGAGTTCGGCCTTGCGGCCTATTTCTACGCCGCAGACCTGAAGAAGGTGTGGAAGGTCGCCGAGGCGCTGGAATACGGGATGGTCGGCATCAACACCGGCTTGATTTCCTCGGAGGCAGCCCCCTTTGGCGGCATCAAGCAGTCCGGCATGGGGCGCGAAGGCTCCACGCACGGCGCCGACGACTACCTGGAGATGAAGTATCTCTGCATGGGCAACATCGCCTGAAACCGGTACGCGAATGGTCATTGCGCCATTTGCCATCAGTCCAGATCAAAATCGCCTCCGCCATGTCGTCATGGTGGAGGCGATTTACGTTTCCTGCCTTCAGAAAGTTTCAATGCTCGCGAGCGGATGGCGATGTCTCCTTGAGCATCGCCATCTCCTCCAGGAGGTCGATCAGGTGCTCTACCCGCTCCTTCCCGTAGCGCTTCTCTATCTCGGTATAGATTGCATGCGTGCTTGGCGTAACCGCGTTGATAAGCGCCATGCCGGCGGGAGCGACTTCCAGCAGAATCCGCCTGCCGTCCTCCTTGTCTTTGCTGCGCGTGATGTATCCGCGTTCCTCGAGCGACTTGATCATTCGGGTGAGGCTGGGCGCGAGAATGAAGGCCTTCTCGGCCACCTCCGAAGCGTCCAGCGTCCCGGCCTCCGCCAGCACCCGGATGACCCGCCACTGCTGCTCCGTGACATCATACGCCGCAAGCATCGGTCGAAAATGGCTCATCACAGCCTCGCGCGCACGCAACAACGCGATCGGCAGGGAACGGAGCGTGTTGCGCGGCAGCAGACGATCGTCGGCAAGACGCGGGACAAAGGCTTGGGTTGGTTCGCTCATGGTCGTCTATCCGAGATTACGCGCTGGCGGCCAATTGCGGGCTTTGGATCGCCGCGGTTCCGGCGCCACGATGCTTGTCAATGGAATGCCATCTGCGAGGGGATAACGACGGCGCCGCGCCTTGCCGTCGACGGCGGAATGCCGTGGCTGCAAGGATTCGACACACTGCCCCATGCATGGATGACGGGCCTGCCGTTGCTTCTATTCGCCGCAAAATGGCACACGTCATGCGGACTGCAATTTCGCCCGGTCGGGATGCGCTGCACGGAAGGCAGACTGTTCATTGCAGAGCGCGACAACGCGCCGGACATGACAAAGCGCCGAGAGATCGACACCCCATCGCTCTGCATTGTAGACCTGCGGCACGAGGCACATTTCGGCCATGGTCGGACTGTCGCCATGGCAGAAGAGGCCGGTTCGCGGATCGTCCAGCATCCGCTCGACGGCCAGGAGACCCTCGCCGATGAACTTCCTCATCCACGCCACTCTCGCCGCCTCGTCGCCCGCCGTCAATTCCATCACATGGCCGACCACGCCGAGATTGCAGATGGGGTGGACGTCCATGGCGATCGCATAGGCAAGCGCCCGGACCCGCTGGCGACCGGGAGCATCGCCGGGCAGCAAACCCGATCCGACGCGGGTTTCGGCAAGGTATTCCATGATCGCAAGCGATTGCGTCATCATCAGACCGTCGATTTCAAGCGCCGGCACCAGCCCTTGCGGATTGCGGCGAAGATGCGTGGTCGCCTTGTGCTCGCCATCCAGAAGGTTTACCGGCACCGTTAGGTATTCGATTCCGAGGCTGTTGAGAGCGATACGGACCCGATAGCTCGCCGATGAGCGCCAATAGTCATAGAGGACGGTTTCGTACGGCATGGTGTCTCCCGTGTCGCAGCGCCGGCGGGTCCTCCCATCGAGCGGGACGACCCGCCCCTTACGTCAGTCGCGTTGGTATTGCTTCACCGTCTGCTCGATCGCACCGAAGATCGAATGGCCCGCGCCGTCCTTCATCTCGATGCGCACCGTGTCGCCGAAGGTCATGAACAGGGTTTTCGGCGCGCCGGTCTCGATCGTCTCGATGGTGCGGATCTCGGCGATGCAGGAGTAACCGGCCCCGCCTTCCGAGACGGGCTTGCCCGGTCCACCGTCGAGCTTGTTGGAAACCGTGCCCGAGCCTATCACCGAACCCGCCGCCAGCGGCCGGGTCCTTGCCGCATGCGCAATGAGCTGGCCGAAATCGAAGGTCATGTCGATGCCGGCATTGGCGCGTCCGAAGGGCTTTCCGTTCAGCGACACGAGCAGGGGCAGGTGGAGCCTGCCGCCGTCCCAGGCCTCTCCCAGCTCGTCCGGCGTGACGGCCACCGGCGAGAAGGCGGAGGACGGCTTGGACTGGAAGAAACCAAAGCCCTTCGCAAGCTCGCCGGGAATCAGGCCGCGCAGCGACACGTCGTTGACGAGCATCACCAGCCGGATGGCAGCGCGCGCTTCTTCGATGCTTGCGCCCATCGGCACGTCGTCGACGACGACCGCGATCTCCCCCTCCATATCGATGCCGTAGGCCGTATCCGCCATCACGATCGGATCGCGCGGGCCGAGAAAGCTGTCCGAGCCTCCCTGGTAGATCAGCGGGTCCGTCCAAAAGCTCGCCGGCATTTCAGCGTTGCGGGCCTTTCGCACCAGTTCCACATGGTTCACATATGCCGAGCCGTCGGCCCATTGATAGGCACGCGGCAAAGGCGAGGCCGCTTCGTGCTCATGAAAGCGAATGGTGGGCTGCGAGCCGGTTTCCATTCCTTCGGCTACGCGGGCCAGACGCGGTCCGGCATGCGCCCAGTCGTCAAGCGCCGCCTGCAATGTGCGGGCGATGTGCCCGACTTCCGAACAGCGGGTCAGATCCCTCGACACGACCACCAGCCTGCCGTCGCGGGTACTATCCTTGAGTGTGGCAAGTTTCATGCTCTCTCCCTGGTCTTGAATTCTCCCGCGCCACTATGGCATCTTCGCCGCGACGCGTCGCCTGTCACGTCAGCCCTGCTGAGGAATCTCCCGCTTGAACCGCACGTTTGTGAATTCCCTTGGCATCGCCGCCGCCGCCATCGCCGTTACAGCTGTAATCCTGCACCTGATGGGGCGAATCTGGATCTGCAAGTGCGGCTACGTGAAGCTCTGGCACGGCGTGGTCGTCTCCTCGGAAAACTCGCAGCACCTGACGGACTGGTATACGCCGAGCCACATCATTCACGGTATCCTGTTCTACGCGCTTTTCACGTGGCTGCTTCCACGCGCCAGCATCGTGACCCGCCTGGCGCTGGCACTCGTCGTGGAGTGTGCGTGGGAGATCTTCGAGAACACCGACCTCATCATCAATCGCTACCGCGAGGCGACCATCTCGCTGGACTATTACGGCGACAGCATCATCAACTCGGCGGCAGACGTCGCCGCGATGGTGATCGGCTTTTTCCTTGCCGCCCGGCTTCCCGTCTGGGCCAGCATTGCAATCATCATCGTTTTCGAGGCGGTGACGACCTACCTTATCCGCGACGGCCTGGCGCTGAACATCCTGATGCTGGTCTGGCCGCTGGAGGCGGTGAAGGCCTGGCAGGGCGGCGGCTGACCGGGCCGCCGCAGGCATGCTGCTTTTCCCCGTCATTTGATGCCCGGCGTACCGTCGAACTTGCGTTCCAGCCCATCCCAGCATTCGATGTAGTTGTCCTGCAGCGTCTCGAGCTCGGCGGCAAACTTCGTCAGCTGCTGGGGAAAGCGGGTCTCGAACATGAACGCCATGGTGTTGTCGAGCTTCACCGGCCTCAGTTCGCCGTTCGAAGCCTTTGCAAAGCCCGGCGCATCCGGACCATGCGGCAGCATCATGTTGTGCAGGCTCATCCCGCCCGGCACGAATCCCTCTTCCTTGGCATCGTACTGGCCGTGGATCAGGCCCATGAACTCGCTCATGATATTGCGGTGGTACCAGGGCGGGCGGAACGTGTGCTCAGCCACCAGCCAGCGCGGTGGAAAGATCACGAAGTCGACGTTCGCCGTTCCCTCTTCGCCCGACGGAGCGGTCAGGACGGTGAAGATGGAGGGGTCCGGATGGTCGAACAGGATCGCGCCGACCGGCGAGAATGTGCGCAGGTCATACTTGAACGGGGTGTAGTTGCCGTGCCAGGCGACGACATCGAGCGGGGAATGGCCGATCTCGGTCACATAGAACTTTCCGCACCATTTGACGTGCAGGCGGCAGGTCGTCTCCTTGTCCTCGAAGGCGGCGACCGGCGTCTTGAAATCGCGCGGGTTGGCCAGGCAGTTGGCGCCGATCGGTCCGCGATCGGGCAGCGTGAACTTGGCGCCGTAGTTCTCGCAGATGTAGCCGCGCCAGATATCGCCGTCCCCCAGCCGCGATACCTTGAACAGCATGCCGCGCGGAACGAGGCAGATCTCCAGCGGTTCGACATCCATGATGCCCATTTCGCTGAAGACGCGGATAGCGCCGGTCTGCGGCACCACCAGCAGTTCGCCATCGGCGTTGAAGAAATAGTCGTCCGTCATGTCGGCATTGAAGACATAGGCATGCGCCGCCATGCCGACCTGGGTCATGACGTCTCCCGCCGCCGTCATGGTGCGAATGCCTTCGAGAAAGGTCAGCTGCTCTGCGGGTGCCGGCAGCGGATTCCAGCGCAGCTGTCCCAGCGCCAGGGAATGATCGTCCAGGCAGGGGGCGGACTTCCAGTACGGATAGCTCGCATTCGAGAACCGGCCGGTGTGGCGCACGCTCGGGCGAATGCGATAGAGCCATGAACGCTCGTTGGTGCCGCGGGGGGCGGTAAAGGGCGATCCCGAAAGCTGTTCCGCATAGAGACCGTAGTTGCATTTCTGCGGGCTGTTCTGCCCCTGCGGCAGCGCGCCCGGCAGGGATTCGGTCTCGAAGTCGTTGCCGAAGCCGGGCATGTAGCCGACGTTGTTGCTGATCGACGCGCCTGCGCGCGCACCTGCCTCCGACTTATCCAGCATGATCGGCCTCCTCCGCCAGATCGAAATTGGTTGCATTCGTAACTATCAATTTTGTAACTATCAAGCGGAGGACAAAAGGACCTCGTGCCCGCCGAAGGCACGGCATCGCATCGAGGAAACATCATCCATCACGGCCGTGAATCGGTTGGGTGCGACCGATTCAAACCTTTCATTGGACGCCGGAATCCGCCTCACCGACACTGCGCGACATGAACCAGACGCCACCCCTCCCCCGGACCGATGAATCCGTTTTCCTTCGCCGGATCGATCCAGCCTGCAACATGGCCCGCTTCTACGCCCTGACGCTCGAGCCGACCCTGTTCGGCGAGGTCGCCGTCATGCGCCATTGGGGGCGCATCGGCACGCGCGGCCGCAGCAAGTCATGCTTCCTGGGCCCGATGGACGACGCTCACGGCGTCCTGCACCGGCAGGCGGAGCGCAAGAAGCGCCGCGGCTATGTGGCCGGGACATCGGGCGTCGCGGCCTGCGCCCAAGCCGGGACGTGATCGTCCATTGCGGGCAAAGAAACATCACAGGCTTCCCAAAGCGTGCATCACGTTATAGTTGACGGCGTCTCTCCATTTTCGCATGCCAGAGTTCCGGTTCGATGCTCGCCCGTTTCTTTTCCTACTACGCTCCCTACAAGAAGCTCTTCGCGCTCGATTTCGGCTGTGCGGTGCTCGCCGGCCTGCTCGAACTCGGGTTCCCGCTTGCCATCAAGTATTTCATCGACGATCTGCTTCCCGGCAGGAACTGGGGTATGATCCTCGGCGCGGCGGCGGTTCTGCTCGGCATCTACGTCACCAACACGATCCTGATGGCGATCGTGAACTATTGGGGTCATGCGCTTGGCGTCGGCATCGAGACGGACATGCGCCGCAGCGCCTTCGATCACCTGCAGAAGCTTTCCTTCTCCTACTTCGACGAGAACCAGACCGGCCGCCTGATCACCCACGTCACGAAGGATCTTGAGGAGGTCGGCGAGGTCGCCCATCATGGCCCCGAAGACGTCTTCATCGCCATCATGACGTTCATCGGTGCGTTCGCGCTGATGTTCGTGGTGCACGCCCAACTAGCGCTGATAACGCTGATCATCGTGCCCTTCATGGCGTGGCTCGTCAGTCGCTACGGCGCACGCATGACGCAGAATTGGGAGAGGCTGTTCGGCCAGGTCGGCGACTTCAACAACCGGGTCGCCGAAAGTGTCGGCGGTATCCGTGTCGTCAAGGCTTTTGCCAACGAGGATCACGAGCGCGCGCTCTTCTCCGTCAACAACGAGAACTACCGCAGGACCAAGCTGAACGCCTACGCCTACATGACGGCAAGCATAGCGCTCAGCTACCTGAGCACCCGCCTCGTGCAGCTGATCGTCATGGTCACCGGCACATGGTTCGTCATGCAGGACAGCCTCAGCTATGGCGGCCTCGTCAGCTTCATCCTGCTGATCGATGTGTTCTTCCGGCCGATCGACAAGATCACCTCCGTGCTGGAAAGCTATCCGAAAGGCATCGCCGGCTTCCGCCGCTTCACCAACCTGATCGACACGGAACCCGACATTGCCGACCGGCCGAACGCGGTTGCCATGGCGCATGTCGAAGGCGATATCGTCTACCGAAACGTCAGCTTCGCCTACCGCGATGGGCGCCGTGTGCTTGACGATCTCAACCTCACGATACGGCACGGTGAATCCATCGCCTTTGTCGGTGCTTCCGGTGCCGGCAAGACGACGATCTGTTCGCTCCTGCCCCGCTTCTACGAAGTCGGATCCGGCGCCATCACGATTGGCGGCGTCGATATCCGGGACATGACCCAGGCGTCACTGCGGGCGCAGATCGGCATCGTTCAGCAGGATGTCTTCCTGTTCGGCGGCTCGATCCGCGAGAACATCGCCTACGGGAAGCTGGGCGCCACGGAAGAGGAGATCATGGAGGCGGTGCGGCGCGCTAAACTCGACGACCTGATCGCCATGCTGCCAGCCGGCCTCGACACGGTCGTCGGCGAACGCGGCGTCAAGCTCTCGGGCGGCCAGAAGCAGCGCCTTGCCATCGCCCGGATCTTCCTGAAGAACCCGCCAATCCTCATCCTGGACGAGGCAACCTCGGCGCTCGACACCGTCACCGAGCAGGCAATCCAGCAGGCGCTCGCGGAACTGTCGAAAGGCCGCACGACGCTGATCATCGCCCATCGCCTGGCTACCATCCGCAATGCGGACCGCATCGTCGTCATCGACGAGGGCGGGATCGTCGAGCAGGGCGATCCGGACGAGCTCCAACAGCGCGGCGGCATTTATTCCCGCCTGCTGAGTGCGCAGTTCTGAACGGTTCGGGCGGCGGATTGCAATGCCGGCCGCGTTGCAATAAAACATGATTAAAATATGAAGGTTTAAACGCTGGATGTGGGCGAGCCCCCGCATCAATGGATTGGGCGATGAATTTTCAGCCGCGCATGAACAACAAGATCAGCGGGTTCCATGTGGTCGGCGACCTCCGCCGGCGTCATTGGAACGGCATCGTCGCCGACCTGTGGGACGTGGAATGCGCGCCCAATGCCGGCGGCTTCTATGTTGGGCAGGATCCGCGCATCTTCATCGTCCTCGAAGCCGAGGGCGGTGGAAACTGCAACCTCAAGGTCGCGCCTTCTGCCCGGGGCATGGTGCAGAGCGACCATCGTCACGCGATCTCCTATGTTCCGGCCGGGATGGAACTCTGGGCCGAAGTGGTCGATCTCAGCTTTGTCCGCCATCTCGACCTGCATTTCGATATCGATATTCTCCGGCAGCGTCTGGCCGACGAATTCGATAGCCAGCCGGTTGAAACCCCGCGGCTGATGTTCGACGACCCACGCATCATGTCCCTTGCAGAACTGATCGCTGCGGAATGCGCCAATCCGCAGCCCCTGCACGATCTCTATGGCGACGGGCTTTCGCTGGCCCTCATCATCGACCTTTTCAAGGTCAACCGCCCGCAGCCGCGCAAGCGGAGCCAACTCGCCGCCTGGCAGCTGCGGCGGGTGACCGACTATATCGACGAGAATTGCCTGCGCAGCATCCGTCTGGAGGAACTGGCGGGCCTGACCGGGCTTTCCCAGTCGCACTTCAGTCACGCCTTCAAGGCGACCACCGGCCTTGCCCCGCATCAGTGGCAGATGAACGCCCGCCTGGAACGGGCGAAAAACATCCTGCGCAAGCATGACACGCCGCTGACCGCCATCGCCGCGGAAACCGGCTTTGCCGACCAGGCTCACTTCACCCGTGTCTTTCGCAAAAACGTCGGCACGACGCCCGCCCGGTGGCGCAAGATGACGCGCGACTGAAATCTGTGCGCAGTGCACGAAAGAGCCAATAACGTTCAATTTTCCCCGATGCGGTCAAGCACGTCAATTTAAGTTGATATAATTGCTCATGTTACTTGGCGCCCATTGCGGTGCCTGGTCACTCATAGCGGGGAATGCGGGGGCAATGATCAGCAAGGGTAAGGGCACGGCAGCCACAAGCATCAGGGCTGCACTGCGGAGCGGTGTCGCGGGAGCGGCAATCCTCGGGGCCGTGGCGGCTTCAGCGCAGGAACAGCAGGCAACGCCGCTCGCGACCGTCGTCGTCGAAGGTACCGGCGAAGGTGGCGGCACCGGTCCCGTGCAGGGATACGTCGCAAAAGAAACCACCACCGGTTCCAAGACAGACACGCCGCTTTCGGAAATTCCGCAATCCGTTTCGGTCATCGGCCGCCAGGAGATCGAGGATCGCGGCATCGTCAACAAGGTCGACGAGATCCTTCGCTATACGCCCGGCGTGACGGCCGAGCCTTTCGGCGTCGACCCCGACACCGACTGGTTCTACATTCGCGGCTTCGACGCGACCCAGACGGGCGTTTTCCTCGACGGGCTGAACCTGTTCAGCTACGGCTTCGGCGGTTTCCAGGTCGACCCGTTCATGCTGGAACGGGTGGAAGTGCTCAAGGGGCCGGCCTCGGTGCTCTACGGCGGCGCCAATCCAGGCGGCATCGTCAATATGGTCAGCAAGCGGCCCACGGGTGAAACCTCGGCCTATGCCGAGACCGGCATCAACAGCAATGCCAACGCGTTCGCGGGCTTCGACGTGAACGGCATCCTCAACGAGGGCGTCAACTATCGCGTCACCGGCAAAGTGGCCGGCGGGGAGAACTACACCGACTATTCGAACGATCTGCGCGGGTTCATCATGCCGCAGGTGACGTTCGAAAAGGACGACGCGACGAGCCTGACGGTCTATGGCGTCCTGCAGGGCCTCGACCAGAGGCACAGCGGCGGCAGCTTCCTTCCCTATATCGGCACCGTGGAGGCAGCCTCGTTCGGCAAGATCGACCGGCGGGCATTTTTCGGCGAACCGGACATCGACACCGGCACCTATGTCCAGCAGATGCTAGGCTACGAGTTCAAGCACGAGTTCGACAACGGCTGGCGCTTCTCCCAGAACCTGCGCTACGGCCATCTCTACAAGCACGAGAACGCGCCCTACACCTATGGCTACTACGATCCCGACGCCGTGTTCCCCGCGCCATCCTACGTGAACGCCCCGGTCACGCCCGACAACCTGCTCTACCGCCTCGGCTTCGAGCACACCTCGAAGGTCGACACCTTCGCGGTCGACAATCGCCTCGAAGGCGAATTCGACACGGGCGCACTGAACCATACCGTCCTCGTCGGCCTGGACTACAAGTTCTACCGGCTCGATCAGGAGCAGGCATCCTCCGCGGCCACGCCGATCAGCGCCACCGACCCGATCTACGGCGCGCTGCAGCCGCCCAACAGGATCTACATCAACCAGGAGATCACCCAGCAGCAGCTCGGCATTTACGCCCAGGACCAGATCCGCTTCAGCGACGGCTGGATCGTGACGTTGAACGGCCGCTACGACTATGTCGACACCAAGACGGAGAACGGCCCGACCTATTGGGATCCGGCGCAGAACGCGACGTTCGACTACAATGAAAGCGCGCTGAGCGGCAGGGCCGGACTGGCATACGAGTTCGCCAACGGCGTGACGCCCTACATCAGCGCCTCGACCTTCTTCAACCCGATCGTCGCGGTAACCCTGACGGGCAACACCAAGCCGGAAGAGGGCGACCAGTTCGAGGCCGGCGTCAAGTACGAGCCTGCCTTCCTCGACGGCGTGTTCACTGCCGCGGTCTACCAGCTCACCAAGCAGAACGTCGTCGTCACCGACCCGCTGACCATGCTTTCCAGCCAGATGGGCGAAGTGCGCTCGCGCGGCGTCGAGCTGGAAGGAAAGGTCAATATTAACGAGAGCTGGAAACTCATCGCCGGCCTGGAGTTCATCGACCTCCAGATCACCAAGGACGCCAATACCGCCTTGATCGGCAACACACCTTACCTCATCCCCGACACCCAGGCCTCCCTGTGGCTGGATTACACCGTCCAGGACGGTGCGCTGGAAGGCATGAGCGTCGGTGCGGGCGTACGCTATCAGGGCCAAAGCTGGGCCGACAACGAGAACACGGCGAAGGTTCCCTCCGCGACCGTATTCGATGCCGGCATCCGCTACGAGAAGAACGACTGGGGCGCCGCGCTCAATGTGGCCAACCTGTTCGACAAGGAATATGTCAGCGGCTGCGGCGGTCTTCTGGTCTGCGGCTACGGCGATGCCCGGACGATCACGTTCAAGCTCAGCAAGAAGTGGTAGCGAGCCAGCGGCATTAGAACCCGGGAGGGAGGAGCGAAAGCTTCTCCCTCTCTTTGCGTTTCGCAGATCCGGCAGGGCTTGCTGACGGCATCAGTGATGCCGAAAAATTCGCCATGTAACACCGCCTGCTGAGGCGATAAGCAAGCATCTGCATTTTTGCATGCCTCTTCTGCATGCTTATGCCTTCATAATAGGCACGATTTGCACCATATCAGGCGCATTCAAAGATATGGAGAAAAGAGATGAACATCCGTCAGAAAATCAAGGACTTCGCAGAACGCCGCAAGGCCATTCGTGAACTGAGCATGCTCGACGACCACACGCTGGCCGATATTGGTCTGTCGCGTTCGCAGATCCGCTCTGCCGTTAACGGCCGTTAATAGAACGACCGAACCATCGGCGACCGGAGCATCCGGTCAGCCGATCGCGCCCAGTCAATTTGTGGCGCGCTTAGAAGAGCCTCGCAACGGCGGCCTTGAACCCAAAGTTCCCATTCGTGCCGCCGTCATGGCTGCCCGGGCAGCAAGGCCCGGCAGCATCACTATCCGCATCTGTCCCGCCAAAAAGCTGCTGACGACGCCGCCAACCTAGAGGTTGGCAGGATGCTCGCCGCAAACAAAGCCGCCGCCCTGATAGAGGGTTGCGGGATTGGCCGGATCTTCCGGGCCAAGCGACGCCAGGATTTCAGCGCGCCACTGCTCGGAACTGTCCTTTGGCCTCCATCCGAGGAAGGCCGCGTTTCCGTTGTCCCACCACTGCTCCTCGTTGTCAGATGCGCCGTAGACGACCGTGTGACCGATACGGGGTGCAGCGAATGCGCGCGCGCACAGCGAAAGCATGTCGCGAGAGCTGAGCCACGTCGCCAGCATTCTCGGATTGGCGGGCTTGGCAAAGCACGAGCCGATCCTGACCGACAGTGTCTCGATCCCGAACTTGTCGAAATAGAGGCTGGCGATCGCTTCCCCGAACACCTTTGAAACGCCGTAGAGCGAATCCGGTCGCGGCACCACCTGGTTGTCGAGCCGCTCGTCACGCCGGTAGAAGCCGACCACGTGGTTCGAACTGGCGAAGATGACGCGCGGCCGGCTATGCCGCCGCGCGGCCTCGTAGAGATTGTACATGCCGACGACGTTGCCCTGCACGATCAGGTCGAAGGGCCGCTCGACCGAGATGCCGCCGAGATGGATCACACCGTCGACGCCTTCCAGCAAATCGTCGACGCCCCTCGCATCGGAGAGATCGCAGCGCTTGAACTGCTCGTGCGGCTGAACATCCGATATGTCGGCCATATCCGACAAAACGACCGTCTCGGCCAGTTCGCGCAGCATCGGGCGCAACGCGGTTCCGACGCCTCCAGCGGCGCCCGTCATCAACAAGGTCTTGAGCATGGATACTCCCGAACACTTCCAAACCTGCAGGCGGACCGCAGACTTGTCCTCTAAGTTGCCAATCATAGTATGACGCGTCAGAGACGCGTCAACGGATATCGATGCCGAACCAGGAGGTTACGGCGATGCCGCCGGCCTATTTGAACAGGCTCGGGAGCCAGAGCGACAGGCCGGGGATGTAAGTCACCAGCATCAGCACGGCGATGCTTGCCCCGAAAAACGGCCAGATGGTCCGCATCGCTTCGCGGATCGAAATGCCGCCCACCGCACAGCCGACGAACAACACGGTTCCGACCGGCGGCGTATTGAGGCCGATGCCGGCATTCAGGATCATGACGACGCCGAAATGGACCGGATCGATGCCGAACGCCTTCGCAACGGGGAGGAGCACGGGTGTCGTGATGATCACGAGCGGAGCCATGTCCATGAAGGTGCCGAGCACAAGCAGTGTCACGTTGATAAGCAACAGCACGACGATCGGGTTCTCGGAGATGGAACTGATCACGGCGATCATCTGCTGTTGCACCTGCAGAAACGCCATCAACCAGCCGAAGGCGGCGGCAGTGCCGATCACCAGCAGCACCATCGCAGTCGTGCGGACCGCCTGCAGCACGGCCTCGACGAAGCCGCTCCAGTCAAGCTCGCGATAGACGAGCAGCGCGACGACAAGCGCGTAGAACACCGCGATGCACGAGCTCTCCGTCGCCGTGAACACGCCGGAGCGCACGCCGCCGAAGATGATGCCGATCAGCAGGAGTCCAGGGATCGAGGCCAGCATGTAGTAGCCCATCCTCCGAAACCCGGGAAAGGGCTCCGAGGGGTAGCCGCGCCGCCGGGCGACGAAATAGGCCGTCACCATCAGTGCCGCCGCAAGCAGTAGGCCGGGCAGAATCCCCGCCGTGAAAAGATCGGCCACCGACACGTTTCCGCCGGCTGCGATCGAATAGAGGATCATGTTGTGCGACGGCGGGATCATCAGCGCGATGATCGCGGCGTTGACCGTCACGTTGACCGCATAGCTCCGGTCGTAGCCGCGCGCGGCCATCTGGGGGATCATCAGGCCGCCGACCGCCGAGGCGTCGGCGACCGCGGAACCGGAAATCCCGCCAAACAAGGTCGAGGCGACAATGTTGACCTGGCCGAGGCCGCCGCGCAGATGGCCGACGATGCTGGCGGCAAAACGGATGAGCCGGTCGGCAATGCCGCCGCGAACCATGAGATCGCCGGCGAAGATGAAGAAGGGGATCGCCATCATGGCAAAGACGCTCATCCCTGAATTCATCTGCTGGAAGACAACGATCGGCGGCAGTCCCATGTAGAGCACCGTCGCCAATGCTGCGATGCCGAGGCAGAAGGCGATCGGCATGCCGATGAACATCAGTACGGTGAAAACGCCGAAGAGAACCGTATAAGCCATTACGCCAGCTCCTGCGCGATGATCTCGGCCGCCGTCTGCTCGCCCGCCGCCACATCGACGAAACGTTCGGCGGCAAAGAGCGAAATCAAAAGGCCGCCCGCAATCATCGGAAAGAAATCGACGCCGCCCGGCCAGCCGAGCACGGGAATCGTTGCAGCCCACGTCCCGGCAGCGAGCACCGCGGAGTACCAGGCCATGGCAAGACCAAAGAGCACGATCAGGCCGAGGCTGAGCAGGTCCATGGTGCGGCGCGCGGCGGGAGACGCTCCATGTCGAACGAAGTCGAGCCCGAGATGCACGCTTTCGCGCACGCCCACGGCAGCCCCGAGCATGATGAACCAGGACATCAGATGGAGCGAAAGCGGCTCCGACCAGCTCGGTGTGTTGTTCAGAACGTACCGGGCGAACACCTGCCAGCCGACGGCCGCAGTCATCGCCACCAGGCCAATTCCCGAGATATAGAGCGACGCCCGGCTGAGCCAGGCGAGCACCGGCCGGCCCGCATGCAAATAAGTCGACATTGCCTTTTCCTCCAAGGGCATCAATCGCGCTCCCCGCACGCGACCGTAAGCGGTGGGGCCGGATCGGCATCCGATCCGGCCGGCCAGGTCAGTCGGTCGCGCGAATGCGCGCCAGCAGGTCCTTCATTTGAGGATCGGTGACGAATTTCTCGTAGACCGGCGCCATGGCCTCGGCGAATTCCGCCTTGTCGACCGTGATCACGTTGACGCCGGCAGCGCGGACCTTCTCTTCGGAGGCCTTCTCACGCGCCTGCCAGAGTTCGCGCATCTTGATGACCGAGTCCTTTGCCGACTGCTTGATCACCTTCTGGTCGTCCGGTGAAAGCTTGTCCCAGGTGATCTTCGAGATGACAAGGATTTCCGGATTCAGCGAATGATCTGTCAACGTGTAGTTCTTCGCGACCTCGAAGTGGCGTGAGGATTCGTAGGAAGGCCAGTTGTTCTCCGCCCCGTCGACGACACCGGTTTCAAGCGAAGAATAGACCTCACCGAAAGGCATCGGCGTGGCGTTTGCGCCGAAGGCCTCCATCATCGCGATCCACAGGTCGGACTGCTGCACGCGGATCTTCATGCCCTTCAGGTCAGCAAGCTTTTCGATCGGTTTGCTGGTGGTGTAGAACGAGCGTGCACCGGAATCGTAGAACGCCAGACCAACGAGCCCATGCGGCTCGAACGCGGCAAGCACTTCCTCGCCGATCGGCCCATCGACCGTCTTGTGCATGTGCTCGGTCGAGCGGAACAGGAAGGGCAGGCCCAGGACGACCGTCTGCGGCACCAGATTGTTGAACGGCGCCGCATTGACGCGGTTCATGTCGATGACGCCGAAGCGCGTCTGTTCGATCGTGTCCTTTTCGCTGCCGAGCGCGGCGTTGTTGGTGACGTCGATCTTGATACGGCCATTGGTGCGCTCCGACACCAGTTGCCCCATGTACTTCACCGCCTCCACCGTCGGATAACCATCCGGATGAATGTCGGCCGAGCGCAGCGTGATTTCCTGCGCCTGTCCCGTGCCCGCTGCCAGGGTAACCCCCAGCGCAACACAAAGCGATCTTGCGATATTCATGCTTTCTTCCTCCTCCAAGAATGCCGTTCAGAGCCTCCTCGCTCCGAAAACAGCAGATGTCAGTGACCCCTCATGAATAGGCCGGCAAGCCGAATAGGCGTTCCGGATTGTCGACGAGCGCCAGCCGGCGTGCATCGTCGTCCGGCAGCCAGCCCAGTACCGTATCGGTCAGGTCCGCGTCGTTCGGGTAGTCTTGCGTGGTACGCGCCAGATTGTGCGGCCAGTTCGTCCCCCAGACGATGCGCTCGGGGGCATGAGCTGCGATATCGCGGGCGACAGCGGCGACGTCCTCGTAGTCGGGCGGCCCGCTTCTGGACGATTCATAGACGCCTGCGAACTTGAACCAGCAGTTGCCCGCATCGAGCAAACGGCGTAGCGCATTAACCTGCGGGCTTTGCGGCGACACGCCGCCGAAGAACTTTCCGTGATGGTCGAGGACCCAGCGGGATTTCAGTTTCCCGAGCCGGTCCTCGTGCGCTTCGATGTTGCTGCCGTCGAACTGAACGGCGACCATCCATCCGCGGGCGGCTGCACGCGCGTCGACCGCTTCCAGATGGTCGAGCCCGACCGCTCCGCCGGGAAGATCCATGATCCGGGCACCGACGACGCCCGCGTCTGCCAGCGCATCCAGTTCCTTTTCGGACGTACCACCGTCGATGACGGCGACGCCGCGGGCCGTGCTGCCCATCTCGCGCAGGCAGGCGACGAGGTTGGCGTTGTCGCGCTGGTGGGCGTTGCCCTGGGTGATGATCACGCGATCGATGCCGAGCCACGTCATGAGGCTGCGATACTGACCGGCGTCCGGCAGGGCACCGCCCGGCAGCGGCGGCCCGCCGTCGCGTGCCGGAAACCCAGGCAGATACATGTGCATCTGACTGTCGACCGCCCCCCGTGGGAGCCTGATCCGAGGCGACCTTCCGGAAAGCGATCTGACGATCATTCAAGCATCCTCCATGCGGAACTCGGCAAGCGCATCACGATCGATGTCGATGCCGAGGCCCGGACCATCCGGGATTTTGACCACCCCGCGGACATGCTCGATCGGCTTGGTGACGATAGCCTGACGGAACGGGTTTTCCGTGCGGTCGAACTCCAGGATCGGCTCGATCGGATTGACGCGCACCGGGTTCGGCACCATGGCCGCCATGAATTGCAGTGCCGCCGCGATCTGGACGGCGGTTCCCCATACGTGCGGCACAATCCGGACGCCGTGCAGCGCTGCCATGTCGGCGACGCGGCGGGCCTCGCTGAAGCCGCCGACGCCGCAAAGGTCAGGCTGCAGGATATCGATCGCACGGGTTTCCACCGGCTCGCGCATGCCCCAGCGGCTGTGCCATGTTTCGCCGCCTGCCACCGGTATCGGCTGGCGTGCGCGCACCGTGCGATAGGCGTCGAGCTGCTCGGGCACCACCGGCTCCTCAAACCAGTCAATATCGTACTGGGCTGCGCGACGGCCGAGGTCGACCGCTTCAAGAACGTCGTAACCGTGATTGGCATCGATCATCAGCCGCATCTCGGAACCGATGGCCTCGCGCACGGCGCGAATGACGGCCAGGTCCTGCTCCACCCCGAAGCCGATCTTGATCTTGGTTGCGTGAAATCCTTCCGCGCGATAACGCGCCGCATCTGCAGCATTGTCCTCTACGCGATCAACACCCTCGCGCTTGAAGCTGCCCGTCGCATAGGCGCGCACTTCGTTGCGAAACCGTCCGCCGAGCAGCGTGGAAACCGGGACGCCGAAGTGTTTGCCCTTGATGTCCCACAGCGCGATGTCGATACCCGACAGGGCGGTAATCGTCAGGCCGCGCTGACCCTGGTCGCGCAGGGCGTTGTAGAGCACCGCCCACAGCTTTTCCGTCTCGAGCGGATCGGCGCCGACGAGCCATTGCGCATAGGTGGCGACCACGGCCGCATTTGCCCGTGCGGGGCCGAGGCACTCGCCCCAGCCGGTGGTCCCGTCGCTGCATTCGATCTCTACGAGGACGTGGGCGCGACGGTCGAAGCGCATGGACGCGCTTTCGAATGGCACCGCCAGCCGGTGCTCCAGCAGATGGGTCCGGACGGCGACGATCTTCATCTCAGCGCTTCCATGGCGCGATAAGGCGCTCCAGCATGCCCTCCTCCTCGGCCGTCAGGTCGTCCAGCGGCGGACGAACCTTGCCGGCCGCAAATCCCTGCAGGCGAACGCCCGCCTTGATCGCCGCGACCGCATAGCCCTTGCGCCGGCTGCGAAGCTCCATGAAGGGATAGAAGAACTCATTGAGGATGGTTTCGCAGCGCGCGCGGTCGCCGCGGCGCAACGCCTTGTAGAAATCGACGGCCAGCTCAGGAACGAAGTTGAACACCGCCGACGAATAGGTCGTGAAGCCAGCCCCCAGATAGGCTTCCGCAAACAGTTCCGCCGTCGGCATGCCGCCGAGATAGGTCAGGCGATCGCCCATGGTCGCCGTCACCTGGCGCACGAGGCCGATGTCGCCCGTCCCGTCCTTGAAACCGATCAGATTGGGGCATTCGTCGCACAAGCGCTTCAGCGTATCCACCGCAAGGACGGAATTGTCGCGATTATAGACCATCACGCCGATGCCGACCGACTGGCAGATCCGCTTGACGTGCTGGTAGAGCCCTTCCTGCGGAGCGTCGATGAGGTAGTGCGGCAGAAGGAGAATGCCATCCGCCCCTGCCTTCTCCACTTCGCGCGCCAGCTCCACGCCCACATGCGTGCCAAAGCCGCATCCCGAGACGATCGCCGTCTTTCCCGAAGCCTCTTTCGCCGCGCGAACGATGCCCGGAATTTCCGACGGGGCGAGCGAGAAGAATTCACCTGTCCCGCCTGCCGCGAAAAGGACCGGCGCCTCGAAGCCCGACAGCCAGTCGATATGCCGGCGATAGCTTTCCGGCTTGAATCGCCCTTCCGCATCGAAATGGGTGACAGGGAACGAAAGCAAGCCTGCGCCAAGCGCGGCCTTTATCTCCTGCGGATTCACGGGCTGTCCTCCTGCGTCTGCCACTTATAAACTTGTAATATGTATTATGCGCAAATATGTCAATCACTCATCATACAAGTTTCGCTGCTCGTGCAGCAATTTTCGATAGCGGGCCTGACTCCCGCGCAAATGCCGGCGCATCGCCGCGCGCGCTCCCTCCTCGTCGCCATTGGAGATGGCCGAGACGATCTCCTGATGTTCGCGCAGAAGCAGGTTGATGTAGGCGGCGTGATCAGCATCCGGTTCGTCGTTTCGAAGTGCTGCGCGCGGTATGACGTTCTTGCCGATCATGGCAAGGAACTCGCGAAAACGCGGGTTGTTGGTCGCCTCGGCGATGGCGATATGCAGGGCAAAATCTGCCTCGCTGGTCGGCAGCGAGGCTTCCAGACAGGCGCGTACGGCAAAATGCCGCTCGATGATGACCTCCTCCTGGGCCGGAGAGCGACGGACCGCCGCCAGTCCCGCCGCTTCGACCTCCACCGCCGTGCGCAACTCCAGAAGCTCGATCATGGACGATACGCGATCGTGGTCGACGTTCTTGAGGAACAGCCCGGGCGAAGCGACGTCGAGTACGAAGACGCCGGCGCCCTGACGAGCCTCCACGAGGCGGTCGGCTCGGAGTGCCGCGATGGCCTCACGGACGACTGTGCGGCTTACCCCGTGCGCCTCGGTCAGTTGCGCCTCGCTCGGCAACCTGCTTCCCGGCGGAAACTGTCCCCCGGCAATCGCGCGGCGCAGCTCGTCCGCAAGCCGCGTCGTCAAGGTGCCCGCAGCACTCCCCACACCCGACCTAGCTTGAATGGTCATCGGCACCCCCTGTCTGCCATTGCTGTCATACGTCATTCGCAAGCCAACTGACCTGCCTGCAACGGCATATACCAGATAAGCGGCGGAATCCATAACTTGTATGATGTGTTGGGCGAGGTGGAGGGAGCAAGACACCGAAAGCCTTGGCGGCGTGCAAGCGGCATCGGCAGCCTGGCGCTTCGAGACCGCTTGCGGCTAGAGGCTTCGCCCCGCTCCTGACAGGGCATCCGGGCCTGCCGGCGCCACGGAGGGGACAGCGGGCCGGCGGCGCAGGTTCAGCAAAGGTTGCTCCAGCAGTCGATAGGCCACGATGCCGCCGGCAACGCCGGCGATGGAGGCGACAACCAGGGTCGTGAGCGGTGAGACTCCCAGCCGCTCGCCGAGCTTGGCCACGACCGAGATCACGAAGGTATGCCAAAGATAGATGGAATAGGAGGCATCGCCGCAAAGCCTCGGCACGGCCATCGGGCGCACCAGCCCCCGTGTCTCGAGGCTGACGGTTCCGAGCACGAGCATAGCGGCCAGCGGGCCGCAGGTCCATTCGTCGAAGGGCAACCGGAAGATCGCGATCGCCGCAAAGCCCGAAAGCGAGAGGGCCACCAGCCCGCCGCCGACCACAGCTCCCGGCACGCGTCCCGACAGCCAGAGCTGGCCCAGCATCATCCCGGCCACGAATTCGAGGATGATCGGCCGCATGTAAGTCGCAGCCAGCGCATTGTCGGACGGCAGCACGGCGCCTGCCAGCGTCAGCGCCCCCATCACGATCGCCACCGCCGGCAGCTGGCTCCGCCGCGGCAGAAGCAGCGCGAGCGCAAACACTGCGTAGAAGAACATCTCGTAGTTCAGCGTCCATCCCTGCACCAGGACGGGCCAGATTTCGCCCGAACTCGGCGAGCGCATCGGAATGAAGAACAGCGAACCCAACACGTGGGCAATCGTCAGCTTGAGGTTCGGAAACAGCCCGAGGAGGCCACCTGCGACCATCGCCAACGTCGCCAGCCAGTAGATCGGCACGATCCGCACGGCCCGATCGGCCAGAAACCTCGCCGGCGTCACCGGCCGTCGCGCCGTGATCACCCACATGATGAAACCGCTGATCACGAAGAAGACGTCGACGCCGGCCGCACCGATCGCGAAGCTCCCGCCGGCCTTTTCGGCCGCATGGAAGACGACCACTGCGATCGCCGCCAATGCCCGCAGATACTGAATGCCGTAGAGCGTCTTCATCGCCAGCCCACCTTCGCCAGCGACGTCACCGGCAAGCGCCGCACTACCGGCATGGGCGCTACGACGATCCGCTTCTGCGGCGCGCGTACGGTCAGCCTGCCGGCTGCGAAATACAGCAGAAACGAGCCGATGTGATAGGGGTTCATGATATCGATTTCGAAGAAGGACCGCATGGCGAGCAGGATTGCGATCCCCAGCAGCAACGCTGCGTCGGCACTGCCATCTCCAGCCAGAAAGCGCCGGAGATGGCCGGCGATCGTAACGATCAGAACCATGAAAAGCAGCGCAAACCCGATGCCGCCCGTTTCCACCATCGCCTCGATCGGCGTGTTGTGGAAATGGAAGCCGGCGCGGCTGCCGATGTAGAACTCTTCCCAAAGCCGTTCCGCTTCGGAGAAACCCTGCACCCAATAGGCCTGATAACCGACGCCAAGCCAGGGACTGTCTGCGGCAGCCGCCATGCCCTGTTGCCAGAGATAGGTGCGCCCGGTCAGCGTCGCGTCCTTGCCGAATGCGGCCAGCACCATCTCGTAGCCGCCGGCCGACACGAACGCGGCGCCACCGATGACAAGAAAGATGACGGCTGCGATGAACAGCGACCGGCGGTTGTCGGGAGAAAGCCAGAGCAGGAGACGAAGGCTGAGAAGGCATGCGACCGCAGCCCCGGTCGTGAGCACGGAGGTCGCCGACTGCGAGGCCGCGAGCGCATAGGCCGACAACAGGAACACGGCAGCAGCGCCAAGGCGCCAGAGGCCCTTCTCGCGCAGGATCATGACCGTCGCGACGGCGAAGTAGACGCCCAGGGAAGCATAGAAGCCTAGCTGGTTCTTCGAAGCAAAGGCACCGACGAAACTGACGGTGCCGTCGAGTGGATCGGCGTGATAGACCCCGAAGGCAAAGGAGTAGGCGAGCACGAGCGCAACACCGGCAGTAGCGCCGCGCGCAAGCGTGCGAATATCCAGCACCCGCATTGCAATCAGGGCGCAGACGACATGCGTGAAATACTGAATGCCCGTGCGCGCCGTCTGGCCGGGAGCCGCCGACCAGAACATCGACAGGCAGGCAAAGACGGTGAAGCCGAAAATCCAGAGATACCGGGTGTAGTTGCCCAGCACCCTGCGATAATCGACGAGCACCAGAGGCAGCCAGAGCCCGTAATAGGCGAGGATCGAGACCTGCCCGAACCGCGCGGAATAGGCAAAGACGAGCAGCGACAGCGCCACGGCTGCGATGCCGAAGAGCTGGTTTTCACCCGGCGTTACGAGGTTGGCCTTTGCGATCCGCATCGGCCGTTCATCGCATCGCCACGTTGTAGCGCACCTTGATCACGTCGCCAGGAAGAACCTGCGTCGTTTCCGTCGCCGCAATCTCGGCGGCATTACCGTCCTTCTGCCGGACGATGACGAAGGAGACATCCGCTTCGGACGGGTTCTGCTTCGTGGCAGCGGCACCGGCCGACTGCAGCAAAGCCTCCGACATCAGCTTGCGGCTGGTATCGAGCTTGAGCGTGACGGCCTCGAGTTCGCTCTCGGTGTTCTGCAGTTCCTGCGCCAGCGACGCGTCCCAGTCGTTGACGAGGTTGGTCTCGTCCTGGCTCGCCTTCGTGGCATCCTGCTTCGCCTTGAGGGAAGCGGTATCGATATCGAGGAGCGCGGCCTGCAGATCGGCGACCCGCTGCTCCAGCGCCAGCTTGCGCGAACTGATCGTCAGTCCCTTCTCGGCGAGGCTGTCGACCTTCTTCAGGTCCTGCTCCACGAGGTCGAGCTGGCGGTTCTGCGTCTGCGATTTCTGTTCGAGAGCGCTAATCTCCTTCTGCAACAGGGTCTTCAGGTCCGCCAGCGCTGTCAGTTGCACCTTCTGGCGCCGGTCGCGCGATTCCATCAGCGCCGTCTCGCTCTCGATCAGGCTTGCCGTTTCGGGCATGTCCTTCATCTCCTCGGGCACCTTGATGCTGTCGCTTTCGGCGATTTCCGCCTGAAGCCTCGCGCGACGCGTCAGAAGCCGGTTGCGCTCAGCGACGAGCACCGCCGTGTCACCGTCGGCGCGGATGAAATCGCGGGCGAAACGCTGGCCCGCATCACCGCGACGCAGGCCGCCGCCCAGGCTGACGGCCTTGAGCACGGTCATGTTGGGGGCGAAGGGATACTCGCCCGGCGTCTGCACTTCGCCCGCCACGTAGATGGGTCGATATTGTGCCAGCTCCACGGATGCGGAGGGCAGATCGCGCAGGGCGAACAGCTTCTGCATGCGCGCGCCGATCTCCGCCGCCACCTCCTCGGTCGTTTTTCCCGACACCGGCAGTTCGCCGACAAGCGGCAGGGAGATGGTGCCAGACGCGCCGACGGCGTAATCGCCGCTCACCGCCGACCAGTCGCGCACCGCGCCTTCCGCCGTCTGCCACTCGACGACGCGAACGCGCAGTTTGTCGAGGACGTCGAGGCGGTATTCATCCGCCCAGGCCGGCGCGGCCTGCAAAAGCAGGGCCGCCGGCAGGCTGGCGATGACGAGACGCCTTGCAGCGTCCCGGATACGATTCGGCCGAGCGGCCGTCGTTGCAGATCTCATGCTGAGCATCCGTTTCTTCTGAATGGCTGCGCTACGGCGAAAGACGAAGCGCAAACTCCCGGACCGGGTAACGGTTGGGCGCGATCAGTAGCTGCCCCGCGACAGGCAGACCGCCGGAATGGTCCGTGCGACGATGATCACGTCTTTGGTCAGGGACCAGGTCCGGACATATTCGGTATCGAAGGCGATACGCGTCGAATAGGAGACGTCGTTACGACCGCTGACCTGCCAGAGCCCAGTGAGACCGGGGCGGGTCTGGAGATAGTAGCCGGCGGCAGTTTCGTAGAGCTCAAGCTCGTCCTCCACCACCGGCCGCGGGCCGACAATGCTCATCTCGCCGCGCAGGATGTTCACAAGCTGCGGCAGTTCGTCGAGGCTCAGCTTGCGCAACACGGCACCGACCGTCGTCACGCGCGGATCGAACTTGAGCTTGCGGGTCGCCCGCCATTCCTCATAGGCCTCGGGATTGGATTGCAGGTAGGCCTGGAGCACGCGGTCCCCATCGGGGCGCATGGTGCGGAACTTCAGGCAATGGAAGGCGCGGCCGTTGTGGCCGACGCGGCGATGGCCGTAGAAGACGCTGCCGCCGTCGGACAGCTTCACCAGCGCGGCGATCAGCAGGAAAATGGGGCTCAGGAACAACAAGGCCACGAACGCCGTGGCAACATCGAAACCGCGTTTGGAGATTCCCCCGAGTGGGGGCGCGCCGGTTTTGGCTACGCTGATGAACGTCGAACTGGCCGATCGTGTCGCGGACTTCATAGAGTGGGCTCCGTTCCGTTTTGGCGATAGGTCTTGTCTGCTTGGACGAGGGACATCCAAGGCGAATGGTATGGTCAGAATTTGGTCTTGGAAGAGAAATCTTTTTGCCCAGATGCCAATCGGGGATATATAAGGACCTTATAATATATAAATTAGATAATCCCTTCGAGCGACACAGTGTAATTCAGAATATATGCATGCCTGTTTTCGCCGTCTTTTCTCTAGAAAAGCATGCATTTACGTTTTGTTAAACCGCGTCAGCGCCAGATATAAATGCGATATATTTCAAAAAGGCCAGGAAATACGCTGAGTGCCGGGGGATCCGATGATGATAATTTGTCTCAAAATGGAATTCTGCGGCGCAACATTATATTGCATTGCACACAATCGACGCCTCTCGCCAGAAAATCGTTGTAACAAAAGTTGATCGGAATAGGTCAGTCGTGCTTACCAATAGCTGCGCAGGTCAAATTGCTGTTCCCGCATTCGCTGCAACGCGGCCGAATTGGGGCGAAAACGTGGCGGCTTACGATTCGAGAGCTCGCGCGCCGCGCTGCATCCGCACCGCTCACAACCTCTTGAATTGCAGCAATTCGCCTCGCGCTGTATCAGCCGCACGGCTGACAATTGAACCGACGGCATCCAACGAATATACTCTCGTTACGGCAAGGAGCCGGATGCCGGGAGGAGTACGCATACACATGTCGTTTTCATCCCCTTTCAGGACTGCGAGTTAGCGCCGATGTATGGTCCGCGCGTCTTCTTCAGCATGATCGGCGCTCTGCTGGTCTTCGCAATTGCGACTTATGCGCTGGGCGGCTCGCTGTCGGCGACCCTCATCCAGACGCTCATCTGCGCCGTTCTTCTGCAGGTGGGCTACTTTGCCGGCGTCCTCTTTCTGGTGTGGAAGGAAGCCCGCGAACGGCGCCGCAAGACGGAGGAAGCCATCCGCGCCGTCGCGGCAGGCGAGCCCAGCACCAGTGCCGGCCTGTCCGTGTCCTCGCTGAACAAGCCCGGCCACCCAAATTTCTGAACGCTGCCCTGGCCGCACGGGCCAACGCTCTGCCCGCACACCCAAAACACCCGGTCTTCATCTTCTCGCCATGTTGCGTTGCACCATAGGGGCGAGCGCCCTGCGCTTGATCTGCAATGGAGGCCGACTGGACGATGAACAGGGAAGTGTGCGTCATCATCGCTGCGAAGAATGCCGCCCAGACCATCGGGCGCGCGGTCGCCTCGGCGCTGGAACAGCCTGAGACCAACGAGGTGGTGGTCGTCGATGACGGCTCCTCCGACGCCACCGGGGAAGCTGCCAGGGCCGCCGATGACGGAAGCGCCCGCCTGAGCGTGCACCGCTTCGACATGAACCGGGGGCCGGCTGCTGCGCGAAACCATGCCATCGCCGTCTCCCGCTCGCCGCTGCTGGGTGTGCTGGACGCCGACGACTTCCTGCTTCCCGGCCGCTTCGAGCGGCTGCTTGCGGAGCGCGACTGGGATTTCATCGCCGACAACATCGCCTTCGTCGACGAGGCGCGCGCAGAAGAGGCACGCTACGAAATCACCGAGATCGCGCCGCAGCCGCGGCTGCTCGACCTGGAGGGCTTCGTGGAGGGCAACATTTCCCGCCGCGGCGTGCGGCGCGGCGAGATCGGTTTCCTCAAGCCGTTGATCCGCCGGGATTTCCTCGACAGGTTTGCGCTGCGCTACAAGGAAGGACTGCGCCTTGGCGAGGACTATGACCTTTATGCGCGCGCGCTAACGAACGGGGCCCGCTACAAGATCATCCACAGCTGCGGCTACGGCGCCGTGGTCCGCGGCAATTCGCTGAGCGGCAGCCATCGCACGGAGGATCTGAGGCGCCTCTATGAGGCCGATCGCGCGATCCTGGCCGAGCCGGGTCTGTCGCCGGCCCAGCGAGCGTTGATCGCCCGGCACGAGCGACACATCCGCGCCCGCTACGAGTTGCGCCATTTCCTCGACGTCAAAAGGGAACAAGGCATCGGCCGCGCGTTCCTCTATGCCGCAACGCATCCCACAGCCGTGCCCGCGATCGCCGGAGGCATATTCTTCGACAAGACCGCGCGCTTCCGCCGGAAGGCGGAGGAACCGGCCGCACTCGGGGGCACCGGCACGATCCGTTACCTGCTGCCATCGTCGAAAGCCTCTCCATGAGAACATGGCCGCGCGGCAGCGGTCGTGCAAGCCTCTGCACCCGAGTTGATCAGGCCCGTCGGGAGCGTCCCATCGACTGGGAGCTTCCCCCGGCTTCGGCAAGGCGCGGCTAGAAATAGTCCCGGCGAACGCCGTCCAGGACCTCGCGGAACCGGGCCTTGCGGGAGGCAAGAGCCGTGTCCGCGCTCAGTTGCGGCTCGGCGCGACCGGCCTGCCAGAGCGCCAGCGCGGAGGGGACGGCGAGCATCTGCTTTGCCGCTCCGCGCAGCCCGGCCTTGCGCGGCTCGCGCTCGCGCACCATCAACTCGCCGTCAGGCGCGGGCGAGGCGTCCTGCTGCGGGGCTGTTTCCGGCTGCGGGTTTTCGAAACCCACGCCCCAGAAGCGCGTGCCTTTCAGGATGGCCTCGGCCCGGCTCGACACCGGGACGTGTCGCGGCCGATAGGAGACGCCAAGCGTATTGGCCCAGTCGTTCCACTTGAAGCTGTTGATGTTGCGCGAGGTGGAGACCGCCACCCACGGCACGCGAAACGCATCGGCCAGGATCGCGCCGTGCATGGATTCCGCAATGATCGTTTCGGAGCGTGCGATCTCGGCGATCACCTCCTTCGCATCGCCGCGCGGGTCGATGTAGTTGATCCCGACCGTCGCGCAGACCTCCGGCCAGAGGCCGGCGATCGCCGATTCCCAGTGCGGAACGAAGCTCTTCTTGTGGGCCTTGGGCAGATGTCGGAATTCCGGCATCTCCGCCACCATCACCGCCGGATCGACAATGCCGAGCGCCTCGTCCACCCCGACCTTCTTCGCCGTCAGCGGTCCGCGAACCGCGCGGATGTCCCAAAGCTTGCCGTCGCTCATGTCCGGCAGGCTGCCATAGCCGAAGCCGCTGCCGATCACGAGCTTGCGGCCCTCCTCGGGCAGCAGAACCTTGTTCAGGACAGTGCCTACGCCGACGAGCAGAACGTCGGGATGGACGTCGCGAAAGCCAGGCAGCAGGAAGTCCCAAAGCCAGAGATTGAGGTCGTCTCCAAAATTGCCGTGATGCGATTCCCAGTAATAGGGCTTCATGCAAGTCTCCTGAGAAAATTGTTTCCAGAACGGGCCGATCGGGGCGCCTCAGCGGGCGATCTTGCCGGCGGCCAGTTCGAAGACGCTGCGCAGCAGCACCGGATCGCGCCAGACCCATTTTGCGAGGAGATCGAGTTGCGGCAGCTTGCGGCTGCGCACCCTTTTCGCCTGGCTCCACAGGGCCTGCCGCCGTGCCGTGCTCTTGTAGGAACGGATCGACGCCGCCTCGCTCGAGCGACGCGCGAACCGCCCCTCGAGCATGTCCAGCGCGATCCATGTGTTGAACTGCTGCTTGAGGAACTGCGGCGAGTCGTTGTCGATGCCGTGGAAGATGTTGATCCCCTCGCCGCGCACCGCACCGGGCTCATCGCACAGGATCACGCGATCGGCCGCCTTGACGCAATCACAGAAGAACAGCACGTCTTCGGCCGCCAGCCGCAGCCGCGCGTCGAAGCGAACCGTCTCGAAAAGTTTGCGGCCGATGACCATGCAGGACAGGTGCAGAAAGCTCCAGTTCTTCAGCATCACGCTGGAGAGTTCCGGCAATTCCACGGTAAGCGGTTTATCCCGCAGCCGCTCGACGCGCTCGGTCTTTTCGAGATCGGCGACGCCGAAATGGTAGTAGAACGCGTCGCCGCCGGTGATCGATGCCCAGTAGCAGTCGGCGCCGAAACCGGTCATGCCTTCATAGGCGTTCTTGAGGTGGTCCGGGGTCCACACGTCATCGGAATCAAGGAAGGCGACGAATTCGGTTTCCGCCGGTACGTTGTCAAGCGCGGTGTTGCGGGCGCCGCCGGGTCCGGCATTCTTCTGCCGGATCACGGTGATGCGGGTGCGCTGTTCGGCGGGCAGCGGCGCCAGTTCCTCATCGATGGAAAAAGGCGACTGGTCATCCACAACAATGATGTCGAAATCCGTGAAACTCTGCTCGAAAACAGAGGCGAGCGCGCGCCTCAGGATGCCTGCCTGCTTCTGGTAGTAAGGGATTGCGACCGTCAGTTTCGCCATCATTTCGCCCTTTCGGTTTCTCTAGAAAGAGGTGGGTCGGCTTCCTCCCAAAGGCCGATTCATTCAACAAAGACTTGAAAAATAAGCGACTTCCCTCTCCTCCAAACTTCGGGACGCTGCCATGCCCACTGTAATCAACGCGAAATCTGTCACGCGAAACGTCGGTTGGAGCGTCCTATCCAAGACAAGCACATTCGGGCTGAAATTTGTCACGGTTCCGATTCTGGCAAGAATCCTTACCCCTGAAGAATTCGGTGCGGTCGCCGTCGCACTGACCGTCGTGCAGTTCCTGGCCATGATCGGCGGGGCCGGTCTTGCATCCGCGCTGATCATCCAGCGCGACGAAGACATGCGCACGATCCACTCCGTTTTCTGGGCCAATCTCGCCATTTCCTGCCTCATGGCGATCGGCATCTTCGTCTGGGCCGAACCGATCGCGACACTGCTCGGCGCTTCGGAGGCAGCCTACCTGGTGCAATTGATGAGCGTGCTCATTCCGTTGCAGCTCGGCGGCGACGTCGCCTATGCCTTGCTCGCACGGCGCATGCAGTTCGGCAAGGACGCGTTCTGGAACATGGTTTCCGAATCGGCCGGCGCACTGGCGGCGGTTGTGCTGGCATTGGCCGGATTCGGGATCTGGTCGCTGATCGCGCAGCTGTTCCTGTCGGCCATCATCCGGCTTGTCGGTCTCTTTGCGGTGTCGCGCTACGTGCCGCGACTGCAGATGTCTGTGCGCCGCGTCATCGGGCTGACACGGTTCAGCCTGAGCATGATGGGATCCGAGATCGCCAATTTCGTCAGCTTCCAATCGCCGATGGTGATCATCTCGCGCTTCCTCGGCCTGGCTGACGCCGGCGCATATTCCGCGGCCAACCGCTTTTCCAGCATCCCGAACCAGGTGGTCCTTTCCGCCGTGATGGGCGTGCTGTTCCCCGCCTTCAGTAGCATGATGCAGGACAGCGCCCGGCGCTCCAATGCGCTGATGCTCAGCACGCAGGTCACCACAGTTCTGCTCGCACCGATGATGTTCGGCCTGTGGGCGCTTGCCGAACCGGCCATGCTGATGCTGTTCGGCCAGCAATGGGCCTATGCCTGGCCGGTGCTGGGCCTGCTTGCGCTGTCGAAGGGCGTCCTCACACCCTGCAGCACCTTCATTCCCTATCTGAAGGGCGTTGGCCGCGGCGGCACGCTGTTCTGGTGGGCCATCCTGCGGGCGCTCATCACGACAGCAGCCGTTGCCTTCGGCGCCTACAACGGCTCGCTTGTCGAAGCGATGATCTGGCTTTGCGCGGTGAACGTCGTCGTGCTCGTCGGCTATTCGCTGGTCGTGTTCCGGGCGGACGGGACGCCGTTCGTCCGTGGCTTCCTGATCTGCTGCCGCCCGATGCTGTCCGCCGCGATCATGGCCGGCGCCGTCCGCCTGCTGCTGGAACGCTACGGCGATCTGGTGCCCCACGCCGCCCTGCAGGTCGCGATCGGGGCGGTGATCGGCGGATTGATCTACGGCGCGATTGTCCTGGCAACAGAGCGCCCGCTCCTGCGCAAGCTCAAGGACCTTGCCAGGAAGCGGTCCCCTGCGGCGGAGGCGAGCCCCGCCGAATAGCAGGCGCACCGCCTCATTTCAGACACAATTGAGCGGCCTTGCGCTCACAATTGTGCTTGGATGCTGCGTTTAGAAACAGAAATTCAGAGAAATTCTCGCACCGCGATACACTTGAAGCGTGTATGTATCTGAGTTTATGAGCAATTTCTGCAATTTGCGGGACCAGCGGCGCTTTTTCCCGCTCACGGCCTTGTGATAGCAACCGGACGGTCCGAGACCTCGGCCTCGTCATTGTGCAGTGCAACCAGTCGCCCCGCAGATTTTTGCTGCACTGCCATATTTTTCCGCCCGAACCGCCCTACCATTTTCGATGCGGGCTCAAGTCTGCTCTGTCCAAACGGCTGCCGGAAACGGCACCAATGCAAGGGGTAGCTGACATCGTGGAAATGAACGCGGGCGTTTCTTCGCGGATCAATCTGATGCGTATCGTCCTCATTTCGGGGATCGTGTTCGTACATGTGCCCTACGATCCGGCCAATAGCCCCTTCCTGGGTGAAAATGGCCTGATCGACTGGCTGCGGGTGTTTCTCGGCGACAGCCTCTTCCGGGTCGGTGTCCCATGCCTGAGCGCCATTTCGGGCTATCTCCTGTTTCGCCGCGGCCTCGACGGTTTCAGCTACGGAAAAACACTGCGCACGAAGGCGGCGACGGTCCTCGTGCCCTTGCTGCTCTGGAACCTCTCGTTCCTGGTCTTCGTCTTTCTGGCACAGCAGAACAACATCGGCTTCGGCTATCTGCCAGACGTCGTGCATGCGACGCCACGCGAAGCCGCCACGCTTGCCTTTGCGCTGGAAGGTTGGCCGATCAACCTGCCGCTATATTTCCTGCGCGACCTGCTGCTGTGCCTGATCCTCTCGCCGGTGCTTGCGGTGCTGGTGATGCGCTATCCGCGCTTAACGCTGGTCGCTTTTCTCGCCTATGCGGTTCTGCCGGTTCCGAACGGGATTTTCTTGAAGAAATCGATCCTCTTCGGTTTCAGCACGGGAATTGCCGTCGCACTGCACCGCGTCGATACGAGCGCGATCGATCGCAATGCCGGCCGGATCGTCGCAGCGGTACTGGCAGCAGCCCTGCTCCTCTCCATCGCGCTCTACGCGATCGGCCCGGAATTCCCGGCCTGGCTGGACATGCTGCGCGCCCTCACCGCACTCTCGGGCATTGTCGGCGCATGGGCGCTCTCCGAGCTTCTGCTGCGTACACGGCTGGGGGCGGAGCTATCGAAGGGCGGTGGCCTGAGCTTCTGGATCTTCTGCGCCCACTATCCGCTTCTGGTGGGGTTCTGGATGGCGTGGAACCGGGTCGGCATAGATCATTTCGCCGTCTTCTATTTCACGGCGCCCCTTTTGACGATCGCGATCCTGGTCATCTCCCACGCCATTGCCCAGCGATCCTTTCCAACCCTTCACGCCCTCCTGACCGGCAGTCGCGCGGGCCGCACCAGCCTGTCGCGCACGGCTTCCGCCACGGGCGCCAGTGCCCACCATGACGTCCGCTACTCGACCACTCGACGGTGAAAGGATGCGACCGACCATGACGAAACGACCCCTTTTTGCAGCGCTCGCCGCCGCTTTCGCTACAGCGCTCTCCGCCCAGGCCGCCCTGGCCCAGGAAGGTGCCACCGGCGCCTCCTTCGTCGACAACTTCGACAAGCTCGACACCGGCTTCTGGTACGTCTCCGACGGCTGGAACAATGGCGGGCACCAGAACTGCACATGGTCGAAGGGCCAGGTCAGCGTTTCCGAAGGCATCCTGAACCTGACGTTCGAAAAGAAGCCGCTCGGCGAACGTGACTATGCCTGCGGCGAGGTGCAAACCCGCAAGCGTTTCGGATACGGCGCCTACGAGGTGCGGATGAAGACCGCAGACGGGACCGGCCTCAATTCCGCGTTTTTTACGTTCATCGGCCCGACCGACAAGAAGCCGCATGACGAGATCGACTTCGAAGTCCTGGGGAAGAACCCCGCCAAGGTGCAGCTGAACCAGTATGTCGCGGCCAAGGGTGGCAACGAGAAGCTGGCAGACGTCCCTGGCGGCGCCAACAACGGCTTCAACGACTACGCCTTCATCTGGGAGAAGGAGCGGCTTCGCTACTATGTCAACGGCAAGCTCGTTCACGAGGTCACAGATACCGAGAAGCTGCCCAGCAACGCCCAGAAGATCTTCGCAAGCCTCTGGGGCACCGACACGCTGAGCGACTGGATGGGCACCTTCGCCTACAAGGCGCCGACCTCGATGCAGATCGACCGCATCGCCTTCACCGCAGAGGGCGACGCCTGCCAGTTCGCCGATTCCGTGGTCTGCCTTCTGAATTGACGACGGGCCGGGGAAGCCCTCCCGGCCTGGACCTGCACTTCCGCCTATCGACAAGCGCCCGCAAAAGCGGGCAGGAGAACGGGAAAACTGAATGCTGCGTATTCTCTATCTCGCGCATGACCTCTCCGACCCGGCCATTAGACGCCGGGTCCTGGCGTTGCAGACCGGCAATGCATCGGTGACGCTGGCGGGTTTCCGCCGTGGCGAACAGGCGGCCGCGGCCATGAACGGCGTCACGGCGATAGAACTGGGAACGACCGAGGACGCACGCTTCCTGCAGCGCGCCGGCGCCGTGGCGCGCGCCTGCATGAACCTCGGCACTTCGATGCGCGGCGTCGTGCGGCCCGACCTCGTCATTGCCCGCAATCTTGAAATGCTCGCAGTCGCCCGGCGCGCGGTGGCTCTCTTCGGCGACGACATTCCGGTCGTCTACGAATGCCTCGATATCCATCGCCTGCTTCTTCGAAACGATATCGGCGGCCGTGCGCTGCGCGCAGCCGAACGCAGGCTGGGAAGCGAGGTCAGCCTGCTGATCACCAGTTCGCCGGCCTATGTTGAAAACTACTTCCAGCCGCTCTCGGGTCTCGACGCACCCGTGATGCTCCTGGAAAACAAGGTTCTGGAGCTGGACGACGAAAATCCCGTCGTCCCCGCGCCCCGCCCGCCAACGGAAAGCCAACCCTGGAAGATCGGCTGGTTCGGCGCGCTGCGGTGCCGCAAGTCGCTCGATCTTCTGTCCCGGTTCTCGCGGGCGATGGAAGGCAAGGTCGAGATCGTCGTCCGGGGCCGCCCTGCCTACACGGAACTCAAGGACTTCGACAGCTTCATGCGGGGCGAACCGTTCATGAGCTTTCGCGGCGCCTATCGCAATCCGGAGGACCTCGCCGAAATCTACGGCGAAGTCCAGTTCTGCTGGGCGATCGACTTTTTCGAGGAAGGGCAGAACTCCGCCTGGCTCCTGCCGAACCGGATGTACGAGGGCTGCCGCTACGGCGCCGTCCCGATCGCGATCGCCGGGACCGAAACCGCCCGCTTCATCGGCGGCAGGGACATCGGTTTCGTTCTGCAGCAGGCCTCCGTCGACGCGCTTGTCGCGCTGTTCTCCGGCATCGACCACACGCGCTATGTCGATGCGGCGACCCGCATCGCCGACCAGGGCGCGAAGCAATGGACCTTCCGGCGCAGAGATTGCATCGAGCTCGTCAACCGCCTTTCGGCGATAGCCAACGCCCCTGAAACAGCCTCCCGCAATCCCGCGCAGGTGGCGGCCGCAACCATGGAGATGGAACTTAATGACAGGTGAAACGCCGAAGTCCGCACGCTGCCTGATCGTCATCCCCTGCCTGAACGAAGCCCGCCACATCGGCCCTCTGATCGGCCGGCTCGGCCGCGCCATCGAAACGCTGGATGCAGTCCTCGTCGTTGTTGACGGCGGCAGCACGGACGGCACCCGCGAGATCGTCCACAACATCGCGGCGTTGCGCGACGACATCGCGCTTCTGGACAATCCGAAGCGGATCCAGAGCGCGGGGATCAACCTTGCAGTCGCCGCCTTCGGCGACCAGTACGACTACCTCATCCGCATCGACGCCCATGGCGACTATCCGGAAGACTATTGCGAGACGCTCGTGGCCGAGGCGACCGCGACCGGCGCCGATTCCGTGGTCGTCGCGATGGAGACCGTCGGAACAGGCGCCTTCCAGAAGGCGACCGCCTACGCACAGAATTCCAAGCTCGGCAATGGCGGCGCCCGGCATCGGGTTGGCTCCAAGAGCCATTGGGCCGACCATGGCCACCATGCGCTGATGCGTATTGCGGCATTCCGCGCGGTCGGCGGCTACGACGAGGACTTCAGCCACAACGAGGATGCGGAACTCGACTTCCGGCTCAATGCCGCGGGCTATCGCATCTGGATGACGGACAGGACCAACATGGTCTACTACCCGCGTGCCAGCGCGGGTCCCCTGTTTCGTCAGTATTTCGCCTATGGCCGCGGCCGGGCCCGCAACCTGCTCAAACATCGCTCCTGGCCGAGCCTGCGCCAGATGATCCCGTTGAGCGTCGCCCCGGTCGCCGCCGGGGCGCTTCTCGCCGTGATCAACTGGGCCGCCGCAATCCCCTTCGTCTTCTGGGCTGCGGCCTGCCTGGGCTATGGCGTGTGGATGGCCGTCGGACAGCGCAATCCCTACGGCCCGCTCGCAGCGGTCTCCGCGATGATCATGCATTTCGCATGGTCTGCCGGCTTCTGGCGCGAATTGCTCTCCCCGCGCCGGCGGTCGGCCGCGACCTTCGGCCAAGCACGGGTGACCCCATGACGGCCACCCGCGTGGAAACGCTGCCCTTCACCCTGATCGACATCGCGGTCTGCACCTTCCGCCGCCCGGCGCTGGAGCAGACGTTGCGTTCACTTGCCGCAATCGAGGTGCCGGAGAACTGCTCTGTCCGCATCATCATCGCCGACAACGACGGCGTGCCGAGCGCTTCGGACCTGGTCGACGCACTCCGTTCGGAGCTTCCCTTCGCCATCGACTACGTGCATTGCCCTGCGGCAAACATTTCGATTGCCCGCAACGCCTGCCTGGACCACAGCCGCGGCGAGCTTGTGGCATTCATCGACGACGACGAGATCGCTGCGCCCGAATGGCTTGTCCGCCTGACGGAACGCATGAGCGAAACCGGCGCCGATGTCGTTCTCGGCCCGGTCCAGGCAACCTACGCAACGCCTGCGCCGCAATGGATGCGGCGGGCAGACATTCACTCGACCCGCCCCGTGTGGGTCGGCGGCGAGATCAAGACGGGCTATACCTGCAACGTGCTGATGCGGCTCACGTCTGCCGCTCTTGCAGGACGACGCTTCAGCCTTTCTCTCGGGAAGACCGGCGGCGAGGACACGGAATTCTTCACGCTCGCAAAGCAGGCCGGCGCCCGTATCGAATTCGCGGCGGAGGCGTGGGTGTTCGAGCCCGTGACGGCCGGCCGCGCGACGTTCGGCTGGCTCGCGAAGCGACGCTACCGGATGGGACAGACCCATGGTCGACTGATCGCCGGACGCGCACAAGGCGCAAGGCGGATCGTTCAGGTCGGCCTTGCCGGCGCCAAGTTCGTCGTCTGCGCGGCCGCAAGTGCGATCACGGTATTCTCGCCTTCGCGCAGCAACAGCTATCGGCTGCGCGCCGTTCTGCACGCGGGCGTCATCAGCGGCCTCGCCGGGGTGCGCGAGATCGAACAATACGGGTTGGCCGAGGTACAAAGCCGATGATCGAACCGCCCGACGTCACCTTCGTCATCGCCGCCTACAACTCGGCCGGGACGATCCGGCATGCGATCGAGAGCGCGCTTGCCCAGCGGCACGTCTCGATCGAAGTCGTCGTCGTCGACGATGCCTCTTCAGACGATACGCGGGAGGTCGTGGGGGACCTCGCCGATACGCGGCTGACGCTGATTGCGCTGGAGCGGAACACAGGGCCCGGCGGCGCGCGCAATGCGGGCCTCGAGGCCGCACGTGGACGATGGATCGCGATCCTTGATTCAGACGATACCGTCGAACCCGACCGGCTCGCCCGCATGATCGCGCGGGCGGAAAAGGCCGATGCCCAGATCGTGGTCGACAATCTGGACGTGGTTTCCGGGGACGGATCGCGCCAGCGCATGTTCTCGGAATCCGACCTCGCGCGGCAAAGCCAGCTGACGCTGCCGGCGTTTATCGCCTCGAACGCGCTCTTCCGGTCGGAACACAACTACGGCTACATGAAGCCGGTGTTCCTGCGCGGCTTCCTGCAGCAACATGCGCTTCGTTTCGACGAAACGCTAAGGATCGGCGAGGACTACATCCTCCTGGCGTCCGCGCTCGCCCGCGGCGGCCGGTGCGTGGTCGAGCCGACCGCAGGCTACATATACAATGTGCGTGACGGCTCGATATCGCGCGTCCTCAGAAAGGACCATGTCGAGGCGATGCTCGTCTCCGACCAGCGCTTCCTCATGGACAACCGCCTGGATTCTGCCGCGCAGGCCGCCCAGCGTGTGCGCACGCACAGCCTTCGCGAAGCCCGCTCCTTCCTCGATCTCGTCGAGCATCTCAAACGCGGCGCGCTGCTGCGGGCCTTGCGAACAGCGATCAGCGATCCGGCAGCGGTGCGCCACCTGCGCATGCCGATCGAGGCACGCCTGCGCCGGCTCATCGGACGCCCGGCGCGCGCGATCAAACAATCTGACAGATCCCCGGGCAAACGCCCTCATACCAGCAAAGGATAGCGCCATGGACCCAATCAGACGCGTGCGCAAAGCCGTCATTCCTGTCGCAGGAAACGGCACCCGCTTCCTTCCCGCCACCAAGGCCATGCCGAAAGAGATGCTGACGGTGGTCGACCGGCCCGTCGTTCAGTACGCGCTGGACGAAGCGCGCGAGGCGGGTATCGAGCACATCGTGTTCGTGACCGGCCGCAACAAGCAGGCAATTCAGGACCACTTCGACGACGCGCCGGAACTGATCTCCTCCTTGTCGCGCTCCGGCAAGACGGCGCAGGTTTCAGAACTCGAGGCGATGCTGCCGGCAGCCGGCACCGTCAGCTTCACCCGCCAGCAGGCCCCGCTCGGCCTCGGCCACGCCGTGTGGTGTGCGCGCGACCTGATCGGCAACGAGCCGTTCGCCCTGCTTCTGCCTGATATGATCTGCCATGGCCCCCGCGGCTGCATGGCCGGCCTGATCGATCTCTACAATTTCGCCGGCGGCAACGTGGTGGGCGTGGAGCAATGCCCGCCCGAGGAGACCTACAAATACGGCATCGTCGGCAAGGGCGATGCGGTTCCACATGGCTTCGAGGTGACGGGGATGGTGGAAAAGCCGCGTGCCGGCGAGGCGCCCTCCAACTACTTCCTGAACGGGCGCTACATCCTGCAGCCGGAGATCTTCGACCTGCTCGCCCGCCAGGAGCGTGGCGCCGGCAACGAGATCCAGCTGACCGACAGCATGCTGCACCTGTCGAAGAACCAGCGCTTCCACGCCCATCCCTATGAAGGCCAGACCTTCGACTGCGGTTCGAAACAGGGCTTTATCGAGGCGAATGTCGCCCTCGCCCTTTCGCGTCCCGACATCGGCGGGATGGTGTTCGAATCGGTCAGACACATGGTGCTGACCCACGAGAGCCGCATTCAGGCCGCATAAGATGGGCCCCGCCCGTCCCGGGCATGTCCCGCCAACGACCTGTCCCGGCATGAAGCCAGGACAGGTTTCCCTATCCGGGAACAGCGAGGTTTTCATGAACCAGAGAAGTTTACCGCTCAGCAGGTCGCTGCCGCACACGATCGACAGCTCCGATGCCTTCATCGACCTCGACCGCCTCTTCTCGGCGATCCAGCGGCGGTATAAGACACTGGTGTTCTTCACGATTGCGGCGATCCTCTGCGGGGCGGCCTATCTGGCGTTCGCCACGCCGCTCTATACCTCGATGACCCAGGTGCTGATCGACGACAGCCTGTCGCGCTATGCCGAGGAGCAGGAAAGTTCGGCCCAGACCGGCCAGCAGCTCGACACCCGCATCGCCAGCACCGTCGAGATCCTCAAATCCGGAAAGCTCGCGCTGCGTGTCGTGGATCAGGCCGATCTCTCCGACAATGAGCTGCTGACCAACCCGCCACGCTCTCTCATGGCAACCGTCAAGGGATGGGTTGCTGCGGTCAGCGGCGTCTTCGCCAAGGGGGCGCGTGTATCCGAAGACGACTTGGCCAATGCCCGGCGCCAGAAGGCTGCCGCCATGCTGCAGCAGTCGCTCAGGGTCGAGCGCGTCTCGCGCTCCTCGGTCGTCTCGATCGCCTTTACTTCGCCCGATCCGCGACTGTCGGCCCTCGTCGCCCGCACCTATGCCGACGCCTATCTGTCCGACCAGTTGAGCGCAAACTTCGAGGCTTCCGAACGGGCCTCCGAATGGCTGCAGGAGCGCATCGACGACCTCGGCAAGCGCGCCCAGACCGCCGCCATGGAAGTCGAGACCTACAAGCGCGACAACAATCTCACCTCCACGCGCGGCGCACTGATGTCGGAGCAGCAGCTTGCCGACCTCAACAGCCAGCTCATCATCGCCCAGGCGGACGCAGCGAGTGCGTCCGCGCGCTACGACCAGCTGAATTCGATCATCCAGACCGGCCCGGAAAAGGCCGTCGAAAATTCCGTCTTGACCGCCAAGGAAATCGACAACTCCGCCATACAGGAGTTGAGAAGCCGCTATGGCGCCGTCAGCAAGCGAGAGCAGGACGTGACGCAGAACTTCGGCGCGGACCATCCGCAGGCCGTCGCCCTGCGTGCCGAGAAGCTCGATCTCTCCCGGCAGATCTTTCGCGAATTGCAGCAGATGACGGCGACCTACCGCAACGAATACGAGGTCGCACGTTCACGCGAGCAGTCGTTACGCGACAGCATCGACCGCGTGGCCGGCCGCAACTCCGACGCCAACGAAGCGCAAGTCAAGTTGCGCGAACTGGAGCAGAAGGCAACGACGCTCAAGGCGGTCTACGAATCCTACCTGAACCGCTATGAGCAGGCGAGCCAGCAGCGCTCGTTCCCGATCGCCAAGGCGCGCGTGATCTCCGAAGCCGGCCTGCCGGTCTCGCCCTCGAGCCCGAAGAAGACGATGATCCTGGCGCTTTCTGCCGTCCTCGGCATGATGGCGGGCGGCGCCTTCGCCTTCGTGCAGGAGATGCGGGAACGCGGTCTGCGGCTGGAGAGCGATGTCCGGTCCCAGCTCAGACATCGCTCGCTCGGCTATCTGCCGCTCATCGGGCGCAAGACAGCAGGGCAGCGTTCGCCTTTCGGCAGGCTGTTCAGACGGAAACGGCGCGAAGACGTCGAATCGGACGAGCCGATGCCACTGGAACAGATGACCCGCATCGTGCGCGATGCGCCGCAATCGACCTTCGCCGAAACGCTTCGAAACGCCAAACTGGCCTGCGAGATGCTTTTGCAGAAGCGGCCGAACAAGGTCATCGGAATTATCTCGGCCGCCCCAGGCGAGGGTAACACGACGTTTGCAGCGAACTTCGCGCTGCTGCTCGCTTCGGCGGGCAAGCGCACCCTGCTGGTCGATGCCGACCTGCGCAATCCGAGCCTCAGCCGCATGCTGAAGCCGGCCCCCAAGGCGGGCCTGGTAGAAGCGGTGCTGGGTGACGTGCCATGGGCCTCCGCGATCAAGATCGACCAGCAGACCCGGCTTGCGATCCTGCCGAACGTACCGGACGGGGCAACCGAACAGTTCCATTATACCAACGAGATCTTCGCCTCTCCCGGCATGGGCACGTTGATGGAAAACGCGCGCAAGACGTTTGACTACACCATCGTCGATCTCGCCCCTTTCGGACCGGTCGTCGACGCCAAGGCCTTTGCCCAACATGCCGACGGCTTCATCCTCGTTCTCGAATGGGGCAAGACGCCGTCAAGGTTGGTACGCGACATCCTCGAGGCCGAGATAGACATCAACTCTAAGGTTCTGGGCGTCGTTCTGAACAAGACCGACATGGAGCAGTTGCCGGCCTACGGCGACAGCGGCGGCTCGGAGAAGTTCCGCAAGAACTACACGCGCTACTACGTCGAGTAACAGCCGACCGGCGCGACCCTGACGACGCGTTCGCAGAAAGAGACTGCGTGCCTAACTTCGGGACTGGATGCTAGTTCAAACCCGAAACCGGCAGGCTATCGTCCGCGCGAATCAACGCGAAATCCATCGCCAGGAGTTGTCATGTCCGACCTGATCGCCATCGTCTATCCGACCGAAGCCAAGGCGGAGGAAGTTCGCCAGCGCCTGATCGACCTGCAGAAGGAATACTTGATTACGCTGGCCGACGCGGTGATCGCCACGCGCGACGACAACGGCAAGGTCCGGCTGAACCAGATGCTGCACACGACGGCCGCAGGGGCGCTGTCCGGCAGCTTCTGGGGTCTGCTCGTGGGCGTCATCTTCCTCAATCCCCTGCTCGGGGTCGCGGTCGGCGCCGCATCGGGTGCAGTCGGGGGCGCGCTGACCGATGTCGGGATCAACGACGATTTCATGAAGCAGCTGGCGGCGAAGCTGACACCCGGGAGTGCTGCGCTTTTCGTGCTGGTCCGCGAAATGACGGCCGACAAGGTGCTCAAGGAAATTTCCGGTTATGGCGGCGAAGTCCTGCAGAGCTCGCTGGACGAAACCAAGGAAAAGGTCCTGCGCGACGCATTGCAGTCCGCGACCAACCCCGCTTAAGGTTGACTTGGCCGCACCGGCAACGGCCGCGTTCGACGGGGATCGCGCATGATGAAAATCGAAGACGGACGCATGGCAACGCTGGTGGTCGCCGGCATACTCGTGCTGGCACTTCTATACGTCGCACATGCGGTCTTCGTACCGCTGACATTTTCGATCCTGGTGATTGCACTGGTGTGGCCGCTGCAGGCAATGCTGCAGCGGTTCATGCCGCGCATGCTCGCACTTCTGATTACCCTGATCGTCACCATACTGGTCGTCGTTGCGGTGGCATCCTCGATTGCCTGGGGCATGAGCGTTCTCGGGCACTGGCTGTTTCTCAACGCCAGCCGCTTCCAGACCATCTACCTGGACTGGACGAATTGGCTCGAAGAACATGGTATCGCGATCGCCGGCCCGCTTGCGGAGCAGTTCAACGTCGGGTGGCTGGTGAGCATGCTGCAAGGCGTTGCCGGCCGCATGAACAGCTTTGCCGGGCTTACGCTCGTCATCTTCATCTCCGTCCTGCTCGGCCTTCTCGAGGTCGACGATTTCAAGCGGCGGCTGATGCTGCCGAGCGTTCAGCCGCAGGGCACGCTGATACTCGACGCCAATCTGACGATCGCTGCGAAGCTCAGGCGGTTCATGGCAGTGCGGACGTTTGCAAGCGTGCTGACCGGGCTTGTGGTCTGGATCTTTGCAAGCTTCGTCGGGTTGGAACTGGCCGCAGCCTGGGGCGCGATCGCCTTTGCGCTCAACTATATTCCCTTCCTCGGGCCCTTCATCGCAACGGCCTTCCCGACACTGTTTGCCATCGCGCAGTTCGACACCTGGCAGTCGGCGATCATGGTGTTCGTCGGGTTGAACGTCATCCAGTTCATCATCGGCAGCTATTTCGAGCCGCGGCTGACGGGAGCCTCGCTCGCGATCTCACCCTTTGCGGTGATCTTCGCGGTCTTCTTCTGGAGCTTCATGTGGGGCCTTCCGGGCGCCTTTATCGGCGTGCCGATCCTCATCTGCCTCATCGAGTATGGCCGGCGGGTGGAGACCACACGCTGGATCGCCGTGCTGCTGTCGGGTGACGACGAAAATTCCGCCGCTCCCGCATCCTTCGTCGCAACAAGCTCCAAGGCGGCACATGGAGCGACATCGGACCCCGCTCCGTAAGCCGCAGTTCAGATTGCGACGCTATCGCCGCAGCCGGCGCATGTCGACGACGCGGCCGGTGTGGCGGTTGATCGCGATCTCGAAGCGGCTGCCGCCACGCCATGCGCGATAGACGAAGAAACGGCCGCGGCAATCGATCGCCCGCACATCACGGAACCCCCGGCTGCGTAGCCGCCGGCTGCCCTCCTGGCAGGAAATCGAGCGGCCACCGCTGATGTTGGTGCCGATCTGGATGTTGACCGTCACTGCCTCGGCCGGGACCGGCGCCAGCACCGGCGGAGTCGCGGCGAGGACCGCAAGCAGGGATGCGATAAATGCTCTGCGCAAGAAACTCTCCTTCAAAATTAGTTTCCATTCATCGCCGGCGTGCCGACATGCGGCGCGGCACGGCGTTCTTTCCTCCGCATTTGATTGCGCGCGGAAGCACATTTCCTTCGCCGGCTTTTCCGCCGGCCGATCCATCAATGCCTGGCCCGAACCGCCGGAGATCGTATCGGCGAGGCTGAAAAAGCAAACCGGGCCGACACGCCTGCGACAGAAAAGCTATCGACTACCGCGGGCAGGCGGCGACGTAGCGGCGGCCGTTGCGGTCACGGTAGTAGCACTGGCCGGGACGGCCGGCGACGTTTCCGATTACAGCGCCGGAAACGCCACCGATGGCTGCGCCCACTGCGGCCCCCCGCACGTCGTTCGTGATGGCGCCGCCGACCACCGCGCCGGTAGCGGCACCGATACCGGCACCTCTTTCAGTTGCCGTGCAGCCCGAGGCGACGATTCCGACCAAGGCAACTATCAAGAAAGCGTTTCTCATCTTCTTTCCTTCCTTCTCTTTGAAGATGCTGCTCATCACCGGCTTCACCACTTGGGAAACTCGATCGCGAGGAAATAGAGCGCTATGACATAGTAGAGTACCTGAAGCGCATAGGTCTGTCCGTTGCCGGTGTAAACGCGCCGCGCCGGCGCCCCGCTCCGCGGCGATCGCCACGCCGTCCCAGAAGCGCTCGACGTAAGCCTTCCGCAACGGGGCCAGCATCAACCGGTAGAATTGAAAGAAACGGGCCACACCCGGCACCTGCGCTGGATGGCGCCCCCCACGATAGATCAACCAAAGGGCGAGCCAGCCGATTGCCGCGATGATAACGGCGATGACAATCGCCCTCGTCGGATCCCAGTAGGCGTAGATCAGTTCGAGCGACATGCCCTGCCATACGAGCGTCGACGCGAATTGCGGGTCGATCGCCGCGGATACCGGAACCATGAAGGGCTTCGGAAAGAACGACAGCAGCAGAATGCCGGCGAGCAGCAAAAACTGCGGAACGAGGAGAGCGGCCGGCGCTTCGCGCGCATCCGAAAGCGCGCGTTTGAGCGGCCCGAGGAACAGCGCGTGGCCGAAGCGGAACATGTAGAGCAGGCCGATCAGCGTGGCGACGGCCCCGAGCGCAAGCGGGCCGTACCACTCTTTCTGCAGCATGGCGGTCAGGAGCAGCCACTTGCCGCCGAAGCCCGCCAGTGGCGGCAGCCCCGACATCGACACGAGGGCGGCGACCGACACGATGAAAGTGAGCGGCATCCGGCGCGCGAGCCCCCCGCAGTCCTCCAGCCGCCGCAGGCCCGTACGGTAAATGATGGCCGTCGCCGTTAGGAACAGGATGCCTTTCACCATCATGTGGTTTGCCACGAGGTAGAGGGCAGTAACCCAGCCAAGATGGCTCATCAAGGATATGGCGGCGACAATGTATCCGGTCTGGCTGAGGCTCGAATAGGCGAGCATCCGCTTCATGTCTGGCTCGTTGAGGGCCAGCAGCGCGGCTCCGGCCGCAGTCAGCATGCCGATCCATCCGACAACGTGTGCCAGCTCGAGGCCGACCTGCGAGCGTGTGGCCAGATAGGTCGCCATGAACAGCCCGAAGGCCGGCACCTTTGTGACGAGCGGTGAGAATATGGCCGACAGATCGCCATCGGCCGTCGCATGCGCGTTGGGCAACCACACATGCACGCCGATGACGCCGATCTTGACCAGGCAGCCGAGCGCCAGCAGCACAAAGGCGGGTGCCGCAGCAGGCCCGGCCGTCACGAAGGCGGAAAAGCTGCTCGTTCCGAGTGTCGCCGCGACAAGTCCGAAACCGGCAAGCAGGAGGAAGGCGGCAGCGAGCGAAAACAGGAAGAACTGCAGGACATATCGGCGCGCCGATGGCGAAAGGGCAAGCAGGAACGACGAGGCGAGCGTCACCATTTCCCAGCAGAAGAAGAACTCAAGGCTGGTTGTTGCCCGCAACAGTGCGATCATCGACAGCAGCAACACCGCCATCAGCGGGTAGTAGCCATGCCGCGCATCGTCGCGATAGAGGCCCGCCGAAGCGATCACCACCCCGCCTGCCAGAAACAGCGCGCCAAACAGCCCGCTGATACCGCCGACGCCCTGGAGCAGCCAGAACCCGACGGCGGATACCAGAAGCAGCATCAGAACGCATTTCACCCTGCCAGCGAGGCCTTCGGAGGCGAGCAGAATCACACCGGACACCAGCGGGGCGAACAGCCAGGCCGAGGCCGCGCCCACCTCCCACGCCGCAACAACACCGCCAAAAAGAAGCAGCGCCACGCATGCGGCGGACGGCATCAGGCCGCGGCGCCAGCGCATCAATGCCGAGACCGCGGCATCCTCGCCTCTTGCGTCGCCCACCGCCCGGCAGAACCACCGGAACATGTAGGCGGCCTCCAGCAGCGAGCCGAACAGCACGACGGCGATCCAAACCTGATCCCCGTTGACAGCAAGCTGCATGACAAGTTCCCACTTGGCCCAGAAGCCGGGGAACGGCGGCAGCCCGGCGATCGCCACGAGCAGAGCCGCGAAAACCATCACGAAAGGCGCGCCGGTGGACAGCACGTTCCAGTCCCGTATCCGCTCCCGGTTGAGAGCGCCAGCCAGCCAGAACAATCCCGCCTTCGCGAAAAGGTGATTGGCGAAAAGCCCGCCAATCACAAACGCCACGTTCAACTCAGCGTCACCGGACCGCGACAACAGCGCGAGCGCCATCGTCAGGAGCGCCATCTGCGCAACGGAGGAGCATCCCAGCATCCGCTGCACATTCGCCTGCCGCAGGCCGATCAGATTGGCGGCGAGAAACGTGATCGCCGCCGAAATGGCAATCAGCGTCAGATGCGGCTCGAACAGCGGCAGAAGCTTGAGGAGCGCGAAGAATACGCCGGCAGAGACGCCGACCGAAACGATCGCGGCGACGCCTGCAGGTGCGGTCTCATAGACATCCAGCCCCCAGCCGTTGGCGGGATAGGGTTTCAGTTCGATGACGAGGCAGGCCAGCACCAGCATCAGCCCCGTCGCCCCGACCGGCCCTGCAATCAGCCCGCGCCGGGCAATCAACTCGTCGATGCTGAGGGTCGCGCAGACGTGATAGAGAAGCGCTGCACCCAGAAGGAAAAGGGACGAGGCCAGTACCGTCGCCATGATGTACTTGAAGCTCGCCGCGAGCGCCGACGGCGACCGCCCCAGCCCGAACAGGCCGTAGGTTCCGACGGAGACGATTTCGAGGAAGACGAAGAGATTGAACAGGTCCCGCGTCATGATCATGCCGTTGATGCCCATGACGAGGATCAGGTAGAGAAGCAGGGTGGTGTAGCTTTCCCGCAGACTGCGCCACAGTTGCCAGGCGCCGAGCACCGCGACGAGATTGACGAGAAAGGCGAAATAACCCTCGGCGACGCCGAAGCGCAGGCTGATCGCCAGCGGAGGCAGGCTGCCCGCCGTCTCGATTTCGATGACCCCTCCCCCTTCGAGAACGCGCCAGAAACAGATCCCCGACAGCGCCGCAATCCCGCCAAGCGCCACCCAGAAGGCAACCGCCGGCAGCCGCTTCGACAGGCGATAGAGGAGCGGTATCAGGAAGCCGCCGCCAAGCCCCAGCAGGAAGATGTTCAGCGGATGGATGAGCCCCTCTACCATTTCGACTCCGTGAAGGCGTCGATGCTGAGCGTCTTGCGGGCCTGATGGAGCCTGACGGCATAGGCGAGCATGACAGCGGTCACGGAAAAGCCGATCACGATCGCCGTCACCACGAGTGCAGCCGGGATCGGATCGACGGCGCGGCGGACGGCCTCCCCCACGGGCAGCGCCCTGTCTATGATCGGCGCGGTGCCGTCCGTCACGTAACCCGTCGCGACCATGACGATGTGGATCCCGGTGTTGAAGATCGAAAAGCCGATGATGATGCGCAGGATGTTCCTGTGCGCAAAGACGCCCCACAGCCCGATCAGCATCAGCAGCAGGCCTGTAACCAGAAGCACATGCGAAATCGGCAGTCCCATCCTGCCCTCGTCAGCTTCGGAATCGATCGATGATAACGCTGAGCTCCGCTCCGACCTTGATGCCGAGGAGCGCGGAGATCAGCGGAATGGCGCCCGCGCTGACAAAGGCGCCCAACGCGCCATGCGGCAGGAACCGGCTGTCGAGAAAGCCGCCAGCGAGGACCAGGCCAAGTATGCCGACCGTGACGTACAAGACGCCGGCAAGCGATTCCGCGACGCTGAGAAAGCCGTGGTCGAGGCCGATCGACGGCCGCGCCAGCACCATCAAGCCTACGGCTGACGCGACCACCGCGCCACCCTGAAAGCCGCCACCGGCGGACAGGTGCCCATTGGCGATGACATAGACGCCGAACAGGAATATGACGGGAAGCACGATCTCGGCGCCATTGCTGACGAGCTCGCTCGGCGGCCGCGGTTCAGGCCTTGAAGCTACGGAAGTGCCGCGGGTCTCGGCACCCAGCAGAAGGCCGACCGTCGCCGCCACCATGAACAGCACGGCGACTTCGCCCAGCGTATCGAAGCCTCGATAGGTGATCAGGATGCCGGTGACGACGTTGGCCGCGCCAAGGTCGAGCGGGACTTCAGCCAGATAGCGCCTGGCGAGTTCCGATGGAGCGATGCGCTCGACATAGCCGGTCGCCACGCCCGACAAGACAACACCGAAAAGAAGGACGGCGATCGCGCCGAACAACCGCCTCATCGCCGCATCCTTCCCTGTTTCGCCGCGCCGTTCCGTTCGGACAGCGCGTCGACGACCGTGCCCGCCGCCATCGGCGTGCGTATGGCATGCGCTGCGCGCGAAAGCGCGTGCGAGGACATGGGGTTCGTCAGGATGACGAAATAGGCGATGACCAGCAGCTTGAGCGCCCAGTCGGGATGATAGAAACCCAGGCCGACAAGGACGAGGATGTTGCCGAGCGTGGACGCCTTGGTACCCGCCTGTATGCGGGTAAACGCATCTGGCATGCGCAGAAGGCCGAGGCCCGCAGAAAAAAGGAAAAACGCGCCGACGAGGATGACGATGCTGCCGATCAATTCCATCGTCACTCCTTTCCGGCGTTCGTCTTGCGAATGGCGTAAAGGAAAACCAGCGTCGAGAGCCCGGCACCGATCGCAGCCTCGGCCATCGCCACATCCGGTGCGGCCAGCAGGACATAGGACACGGCGGCAAACAGGCTCGCCAGTCCCGCGCTGATCATCGCCGCCATCAGGCCGTGCAGGGAGACCGCGAGGATGCCGCTGACGAGAATGCCGGCACAGATGACCAGAATGAAGAGCTCAGACAGCATCGCTAACGCCCCTTTTCCAGGAAACGGGCTAGCGCCAGCACCGCAAGGAAGCTGAGGAGCCCGTAGACGAGGGCCACGTCTAGATAGACGAAGCGACCCGACAGGTGGGCATAGAGCGCCACCAGCGACAGCGAGATCACCGTCAGCGTGTCGATCGCAACCACCCGATCGACCATCGTCGGGCCGATGACCAGCCGCAGCAAGGAAAAGACAATGCTCAGCAGGATCAACAAGCCGGCAAACAGGAGGATCGTGTCAGCCAAAGACCCTCCCCAGATGCTTTTCGAACGGCCCGGCAATCATCGCGCTCGCCTGCTCGATATCCGTCGTCCTGACATCCAGCCAGTGGACGTAAAGGGCGTCTTCTTCGACATCCATGACGAGCGAACCGGGCGTCAGCGCGATGGAATTGGCAAGCGCCAGCCGGCCGATCGGCGAGCGCAACCTGATGCGGATCTTGACGATGCCGGGATGAATGTCGATACGCGGCGAATAGACGTAGCGCAGCATGTTGACGTTCGCCTTCACCAGTTCCACGCAGAAGACGCCGGTATAGGCGAGGAAGTGATAGAACGTGCGCGGCGTCAGTCGCACATCGTGCCAGACCGTGCTGCGCGTCGCGAAGATCCAGGCCAGCGCGGTTGCGGCAACGACGCCGGTCGCAAGGATCGGTAGGGCGAGCGAACTATTGAAGATCAGCCAGAGGGAGAACAAAAGCAGCCACAGGCCGGTGAACCCTGCGGGCAGTGAGGATCCTGTTCGCTGTCGTCTGTCTTCCGCCGATGACACAGGCATGCGCTCCTGAAATGTGCCGCAGAACGGACACGGAAGGCTCACTTCCGGGTGATGATGCACGAGCGCCGGCAATTGTACATGGCACTGCGTCCCATTCGACAGGACGCCGAACGCTCGCCGCCCCGCGCTTCCGGGGCGCTATTGGCTGGGCGTCGTAGTCGCAATTCTGCCGATCAGACGGGCGGGCAGGAACAGTGTCAGGGAGGTGGCACCCTCGACGGCGGCGGCGCTGGCGGCAAGGGCTGACGGCTCCGTAGACGCCTTCTCGTCGTCGAGGGTGGCGCGCATCAGGCGGCTGTTGTCGACCAGCTTCATCAGCGTTTTCGAGCTGGCAAAGACGCTGTGCGTGCCGCCCTCGAGTTCCGAAACGTCGAGCACGGTAATGCCGCGCGACTGCAAAAGTGCAATATCGGCGCCGCTGCCGACCCGCGGATGGCCGCCGGCGATGCGCCGCGAGAAGCCCAGCGCGCGGTCGCGGCGCGAAACGATGATGGTGAAGGGTTGCGGCAGCTTGCCAATATCGTCCGCCTGGCTTTGGAAGGCGTCGATATCGATATCGGGGGCAGCGAGCACCACGCCGCCGAACCGCTGCAGGTAACGCTGCCGGCCGCTGAGCGCGAGGTCCCGCAGTGCCTCCATCACCACGTAGGCCCCCATCGAATGGCCGACGAGAACGACGTTCGTCGCATTGGTCTGTGCGGCGATCTCGATCGTCTCTGCCAGCCCGCGGCGGCCGACGATGACGCTGTCGCGATCGAAGACGTAGAGCGGGATGGCACCACCGGACGGCCAGGCATAGTGAAGCGACACGGAGTTGATCCCGTAGTCGTGGGTGATCTGCGCGTTGCGGAACAGGCTCTCGGCGACATTGTTGTTGTAGCCGTGGACGAAAATGAAGATCTCCCGGTCTGCCGGCGCGCGCTTGGCGAGGGCAGCGTTCAGCGCGGCGACGAAGCGCTTGCGGTCCTCGATCGGGCGATAGTCGAGAGCGGCAAACTGGCGCGCGGGATCGGGAACGCGAGAACTCGTCTCCACCCGGCCGGGCATATGGTTTCCGGGGATGCCGATGTCGAATTCGGCAAAATTGAGCATCTGAGACCGTTCGGCCGAATAGGGCAGCGCCGGATTGTCGGAGCGCGCACGGTTGGTGGCAAGGAAGATCGGCACGACGGCTGCAGACTTTTCGCCGGAGACCCCGGCCTGAAGCCCGGTGACCGCACGCCCCCCACATCCGGAAAGAACCGCAAGCATCGTCAGCAGGAGTATCAGTCGCTTCGTCAAAGTCGCCCCGTTCGGATCTTGCCCGGCCCACGAAACGCACGGATGCCGGAAGGACAGCGGGGTCGAACGTCCGGCGCATGCGATGCTTCAATGTGTTGGCGCATCATCTCAATCATGTGACGAACGCGGCTGCAATAGATCACCGGTCTCGTCTGACGGCAACAGGGGCGGCCCGTTCCGAAGAGACCCGCGGAGAAACGCCGCCGCGGCAAACGGGACGCTCTGCCAAGTCTTGGGATTCGCAGCCGATTACAGAGCGCTGTCGATTGTGCAGGATCGCGGGAACCCTGAAGGAATCAGGGACTGATATTGCAAGGGATGGATGAAGGACATGGCGCCGGTGACGCCGCAGAAATTCACGCTCTGGACACTGACGGCAATGGTGGTCGGCTCGATGGTCGGCGCCGGCATCTTCTCGCTGCCGCAGGCCTTCGGTCGTGCCACAGGTCCGTTCGGCGCGCTGGTCGCCTGGACCATAGCCGGCGTCGGCATGCTGATGCTGGCGCTTGTCTTCCAGACGCTGTCACGCCGCAAGCCCGATCTCGATGCGGGCATCTATGCCTACGCCAAGGCAGGCTTCGGCAACTATCCGGGCTTTCTGTCCGCGCTCGGCTACTGGTCCGCAGCCCTCCTCGGAAACGTTTCCTACTTCGTGCTCATCAAGTCCACGCTCGGCCTGTTCTTTCCCGTCTTCGGCGACGGAAACACGATCGCGGCGGTCGCGGTCTCGTCGGTACTGCTCTGGTGCATGCACGCGCTGATCCTGCGCGGCATCAAGCAGGCGACGGCGCTCAACAACATCGTCACTTTCGCCAAGATCATTCCCATCCTGCTCTTTATCGTCATCGTCGCGCTGAATTTCGATGCCGCGCAATTCACCGCGAGTTTCTGGGGTGGCGAGCAGGCCGGCCTGTCGGACGTTGCCAGCCAGGTTCGCGCGACAATGCTCGTCACCGTCTTCGTGTTCGTCGGCATCGAGGGCGCGAGCGTTTATTCGCGCTATGCCCGCAGGCGAGAGGACGTGGGGATCGCGACCCTGATGGGCTTTGCCGGCGTGCTGTGCCTGCTGATCCTGGTGACGCTGCTCTCCTATGGCGTGCTGCCGCGGGCCGAACTCGCCAGCCTGCGCAACCCGTCTATGGCGGGGGTGCTCCAGGCCGTCGTAGGCCCGTGGGGCGCCGTGTTCGTCAGTGTCGGCCTGCTGATCTCGGTTGCCGGTGCCTATCTCTCCTGGGTGCTGCTGGCAGCCGAGATCCTCTACTCGGCCTCGAAATACGAGACGATGCCGCGCTTTCTTTCCCATGAGAACGCGCAGGGCGTTCCCTCGAACGCGCTGTGGCTGACGAACATCGTCGTCCAGATCTTCCTGATCGTCACGCTGTTCACGCAGTATGCCTTCCGCCTGGCGCTTGAGCTCACGAGCTCGATGATTCTCATCCCGTATTTTCTGGTCGCGGCCTATGGTCTGAAGCTGGCATGGAGCGGGGAAACCTACGGCGGCGAGCCCGGTTCTCGCCGCGCCGATCTCGTTCGCGCCGGCATTGCGACGCTCTACACCGCCGGCCTGATCTATGCCGCAGGCTCCGAACACCTTCTGCTGACCACCGTGATCTATGCGCCTGGAACGATTCTCTATCTCATTGCGCGCCGGGAGCAGGCAAAACGTGCCTTCACGCCGCTGGAGCTCGGGCTCTTCATCCTCGCAGTCCTCGGTGCCTGCCTCGCCATCTACCTGATCGCGACAGGCGTAATCACGGCCTAACCCGCCGTTGCCCGATGCCGACCGCTTGAATTCAAGGGGCAAGGGGAAGCAACGCCGATCGCAGCGGGCGGGCGGCAGCTTTTTTTCGCGGAAGTCAAGGGGCGGAATTGTGAACGCAAAGCATAGTTTTGGGATTCTGTGCTCATCACAGCCGTTGTTGTTCCGCATTATAGTTTGGGCCGATGCGACGGCATCCAACGAAAATCATCAGTAGTTTTAAAGCACTTATCGGGGGCGAGATGGCTACGGAGACGACGCAGAAATTCTCACTGTTCGCACTGACGGGCATGGTGGTCGGCTCCATGGTCGGCGCGGGCATCTTCAACCTGCCTGGCCGTTTTGCCAGCGCCACCGGACCGTTCGGCGCGATCATCGCCTGGCTGATCGCGGGCACCGGCATGTATATGCTGGCAAGGGTGTTCCAGGCGCTGGCGGAGAAGAAACCTGACATCGATTCGGGCGTCTTCGCCTACGCCAAGGCCGGGTTCGGCGACTACATGGGCTTCCTTTCGGCCTTCGGCTACTGGCTGGGGAGTTGCCTGGGCAACGTTTTCTACTGGGTCCTGATCGGCTCGACGCTGGGGCGGTTCTTTCCGGAAGTGTTCGGCGACGGCAGCACGCTGACCGCGATCGTCGTCTCTCTTGTCGGCATCTGGTCCTTCCACTTCATGATCCTGCGCGGCGTCGAACAGGCGACCTTCATCAACACGGTCGTCACGATCGCCAAGATCGTGCCGCTCATCATCGCAATCATCGCCTTCGTCGTCGTCTTCAACTACTCGCAGTTTGCCGAGAACTTCTTTGGCGGCGTCGGCATGTACGAGAAGTCGCTGGTTGCACAGGTGCGCGACACCATGCTGATCACCGTCTTCGTCTTCCTCGGCATCGAGGGCGCAAGCGTATATTCTCGCTTTGCGAAGAAGCGTTCCGACGTCGGCTCGGCCACCATTCTGGGCTTCGTCGCCGTGACCGGCCTGATGGTGGCCGTCACGCTGTTGCCCTATGCGACTGCGCCGCGCATTGACATCGCCGGTGTTCAAAACCCGTCGCTCGCCGGTGCGCTGGAACTCGCGGTCGGCCATTGGGGCGCGGTGATGATCTCCATCGGCGTACTGGTATCGGTGCTCGGCGCCTATCTCGCCTGGTCGCTGATCTGCGCCGAAGTGCTGTTCGCCGCGGCGAACTCCAGGGACATGCCGCGGATATTCGCAGCACAGAACCGCAACCGCGTGCCGGCCAACGCGCTGTGGCTGACGAACATCGTCGTTTCGCTTTTCGTGATCTCGACCTACTGGTCGCGCGACGCCTTCAACTTCATGCTCGACATGACGAGCGTGACGGCGCTGCTGCCGTATCTTCTCGTCGCCGGCTACGGCGTGCTGATCGCCCGGCGCGGCGAAGGCTACGAGACGACGCCGCAGGAGCGCGGGCGAGACCAGATCTTCGCATGGATCGCAGTGGTCTACACGCTGTTCATGTTCGTCGCCGCCGGTCTGAAATATGTGCTTCTGGTCGCAGTGCTCTTCGTGCCCGGCACCATTCTCTACTTCTGGGCCCGCCGCGAGCAGAACGCACAGATCTTTACGCCTGTGGAACTCGTCATCTTTGCCGTCACCGTCGTAGCCGGCGCTATCGGCACATACGGCCTGCTGACAGGCACCATCACCCACTAACGAGAAAAGAACGGGAGTCCCCAAGATGGAAAGCAATTTCGGCGTGCATTCCGAAGTCGGCCAACTGCGCAAGGTCATGGTATGCGCGCCCGGCCGCGCGCACCAGCGTCTCACCCCCTCCAACTGCGACGACCTGCTGTTCGATGACGTGCTGTGGGTCGACAATGCCAAGCGGGACCATTTCGACTTCATGACCAAGATGCGCGATCGCGGCATCGAGGTGGTGGAGATGCACAACCTGCTGGCGGAAACCGTGGCCATACCCGAGGCCAAGAAATGGATCCTCGACAACCAGGTCGTGCCGAACCAGATCGGCCTCGGCCTGTTGGACGAGGTCCGCTCCTATCTCGAGGGCCTCTCCAACCGGGAACTCGCCGAAACGCTGATCGGCGGCCTTTCGACCTATGAATTCCCCGAGACGGTCGGCGGCGACCAGCTGATGCTGATCCGCGATGCGGCCGGCGTCAACGAATACCTGCTGCCGCCGCTGCCGAACACGCTCTACACCCGCGATACGACCTGCTGGATCTATGGCGGCGTCACGCTGAACTCCCTCTACTGGCCCGCCCGGCACGAAGAGACGATCCTCACCTCCTCCATCTACAAGTTCCACCCCGATTTCGCCGGCAAGGTGAACGTCTGGTGGGGCGACCCGACCAAGGACTGGGGGCTGGCCACGATCGAGGGTGGCGACGTCATGCCGATCGGCAAGGGCAACGTGCTGATCGGCATGAGCGAGCGCACGTCACGCCAGGCGATCAGCCAGGTGGCGGCGGCCCTGTTCGAAAAGGGCGCGGCGGAGCGCGTCATCGTCGCAGCCATGCCGAAGCTGCGCGCGGCCATGCATCTCGATACCGTGTTCACCTTCGCCGACCGTGACTGCGTGCTGCTCTATCCCGATATCGTCAACGGCATCGACGCCTTCTCCTACCGCCCCGACGGAAAGGGTGGTGTCGAACTGCACAAGGACAAGGGCACATTTGTCGAGACCGTGCGCGATGCGCTCGGCCTCAAGAAAATGCGCGTTGTGGAGACCGGCGGCAACGACTACATGCGCGAACGCACCCAGTGGGACAGTGGCGCGAACCTCGTCTGCGCCTCGCCGGGCGTTGTCTATGCTTACGACCGCAACACCTACACCAACACGCTGCTGCGCAAGGAAGGCATCGAGGTGATTACGATCACCGGCGCCGAACTGGGCCGCGGACGCGGCGGCGGTCATTGCATGACCTGCCCGATCATCCGTGATGCGGTCGACTACTGACAACCTTCGAGAGAAACGCGCGCGGCCGCGGTCGCGCGCTGTCCCAGCCGCCACAAGAGGTTCTCATGACGCCGAAGCTCTTCCTCACACGACAGGTGGCCGTGCGCGGCATGTGGCTGGCCGCCGCACTGTTTCTCGTAACCGGTTGCCAGAACGAGGAGGAACAGACGGAGGTGCCCCCGCGGCCGGTAAAGACCGTCACCGTATCCTTCAATCCGGACGACACCTTCGGCTCGCTCGTTGGCGAGGTGCAGCCGCGTTTCGAAACCAATTTCAGCTTCCGACAGGGCGGCGAAGTGCGCGAGCGCGCCGTCGAGGTGGGCGATATTGTCAAGGCGGGCGACGTACTCGCAAGGCTTGATTCCGAAGACCAGCAGGATGCCGTCCGCAAGGCCGAAGCCAACGTCTTTGCGGCCGTGGCTAACCTGCAGAACGCCGTCCAGAACCGAGACCGGACCCAGTCGCTCTATCCCCGCACGGCAACCCGGCAGGCGCTCGATGCCGCGATCGCCCAGGCTACCACGGCCCAGGCGAGCAAGGACGCGTCCGAAGCTGCGCTTCGCGTCGCCAACAACAACCTCGACAACCGCACCGTGAAGGCCAATACCGATGGCGTCGTCACGGCCGTCGGCGCCGAGGTTGGCCAGAATGTCGGCGGTGGCCAGATGGTGGTTCGCGTGGCGCGCCTGGAGGACAAGGACGCAGTGTTCCAGGTCCCCGAAAGCGCGATCCAGGCGGCCAGTCGCGACATGCGCATCGAGGTGCGGCTTCTGAGCAATCCGCAGAGCACGACCGGCGGCAGGGTCCGCGAGATCTCGCCGGTGGCCGACGCGATCACCCGCAACTTCACCGTCCGCGTCGCCCTGGACAATCCGCCGGAAGACTTCCGTTTCGGCAGTGCGGTGCGCGGCAGCGTCCGCCTCGCCGGCGATGCCGTCGCCCGTCTGCCGATGACGGCCCTGTTCAATAAGGGCAACGACTCGGCGGTCTGGGTCGTCGATCCCGCGAGCAGCACGACAAAACTGGTGCCGGTGACCGTCCTGCGCTTCGAGACGGACGATTTCCTGGTGACGAAGGGCATCGCCGCCGGCGACAACGTGGTCGTCGCCGGCGCGCAGCAGCTGCGCCCGGGCATGGCTGTGCGCCTGCTGCAGGGAAACCGCTGATGAACGAAGGCTTCAACCTGTCCGAATGGGCGATCAAGCGCCAGGCCCTCATCATCTTTCTCGTTCTGCTCAGCGCCGCCGCGGGCATTTTCGCCTACGTCAATCTCGGCCGCGACGAGGATCCGGAGTTCACCTTCAAGACAATGGTCGTCTCCGCCGGCTGGCCGGGCGGCACGATCGAGCAGACCACCGACCAGATCACCGACAGGCTGGAACGGACGCTCGAAGAGGTGCCGCATCTCGACCATCTGCGCAGCCTGACGAGCGCCGGGCAGTCGGTCATCTATGTCATTCTTGATGATGCGACGCCGCCAGATGCGGTCGGGGAATCGTGGTACCAGGCCCGCAAGAAGGTCGGCGATATCGCCGCGACCCTGCCCGCCGGCGTCCGCGGGCCCTTCTTCAACGACGATTTCGGCGACACGTTCGGCATCATCTACGGCTTTACGTCCGACGGCTTCAGCGACCGCGAAGTTCGAGACTGGGCCTATGAAGCGCGCAACCGCCTGCTGAAGCTCGACAATATCGGCAAGGTCCAGTTGATCGGCACGCAGGAAGAGACGATTTACATTGAGTTCTCCGTCGAACGGCTGGCGAGCCTCGGCCTCAGCACCGCGACCATCATCTCCACCATACAGGCGCAGAATGCGGTCCTTCCGTCTGGCCAGCTGACCACCGATCGAGATCGGACGGTCCTGCAAGTGTCGGGCAGCCTCGTGAACGAAAACGATGTGCGCGATCTGAATATTCCGACCAGCTCCGGCTTCGTCCGCCTCGGCGACATCGCCAGCGTCACGCGCGGCACGGTAGACCCTCCGCAGCCACGGTTCAGGGTGAACGGCAAGCCTGCGATCGGACTGGCCGTCTCGATGGCCTCCGGCGGCGACATCCTGCAACTCGGCGCGAACATCGACGCCGTCATGAACCGGTTCGAGCACGACCTGCCGATCGGCATCGACTTGTCGCGGGTCGCAAGCCAGCCGACGGTGGTGGACAACGCTATCCGCGGCTTCACGACGTCGCTCGGGCAGGCCGTCATCATCGTGCTCGGCGTCAGCTTCCTGGCGCTCGGGGTTCGCGCCGGTTTGGCCGTGGCAGTATCGATTCCCCTGGTGATGGCGCTGACGTTTCTTTTCATGAACATCACCGACATCGCCCTGCAGCGTGTCTCCCTCGGTGCCCTCATCATCGCGCTGACGCTGATGATCGACGACACGATGGTCACCGTCGAGATCATGATGGCGAAGATCGAGGAAGGGATGGACCGCGTCAAGGCGGCTGCCTACGCCTATACCTCGACGGCCTTCCCGATGCTCGCCGGCACCCTCGTTACCATCGCCGGGTTCATTCCGGTGGGCTTCGCCCAGAGCTCGTCCGGCGAATATGCGCGCTCTCTGTTCTTCGTCATCGGATTTGCGTTGATCGTATCCTGGCTGGTGGCCGTGCTGCTGACCCCGATCGTCGGCCTTGCTGTTCTGAAGCAAAGCACCAGCACGGGCGAGAGAGCGGAAGGTGCGCTCGTTCGCGGGTTCAAGAACATCCTGTTCGCCTGCATACGGATGCGCGTCCTCGTCATCCTGGCGACGGTTGCCCTGTTCGTCGTTTCGATCTTCGCATCGCAATACATGCGGCGGCAATTTTTTCCCGCCTCGGATCGGCCGGAACTCCTCCTGTCCCTGACCATGCCGCAAGACTCCTCGCAGGAGGCGACCGGTGCCGAGGTGACGCGGATCGAAGAAATTCTGGCCGCCGACGAAAGCGTCGCGGACTGGAGCTTCTATGTCGGCTCGGATCCCGTTCGCTTCTATCTGTCGATGGATATCAACCCGCCGGCGCCGTTCCGCGCGCAGGCGGTCGTCATCGCCAAGAGTGTCGGCGAACGCGATGAATTGCAGGCGCGGCTGCAGCAACAGCTCGACGACCAGTTCCCCAATGTCATCGTACGCGTTTCACCTTTGGAAATGGGACCGCCCGTCGGCTGGCCCGTCCAGTATCGCGTCAGCGGGCCGGATATTGCCGGGGTCCGCGACCTCGCCTGGAAGGTCGCGGACGTGCTCCACGACGTTCCGGGAGCCGTCGAGCCGAACCTCGACTGGAACGAGCCGATCCGCAAGGTTGTCATCAATGTCGATCAGGACCGCGCCCGGCTGGTCGGGCTGAACTCCTCGGTCATTGCCCAGGCGCTGTTTGCGACGTCCTCCGGCCTGCCGATCACGCAGGTGCGGGACTCGATCTATCTGGTCAATGTCGTTATCCGCGCGACCCCGGAGCAGCGCATCGACATCAACACGCTTCGGTCGCTGCAAATCCCGGTGGGCCCCAACCACACGGTGCCGCTCTCAAGCATAGCATCGGTGGAATACCAGACAACGCAGCCGCTGATCTGGCGCCGTGACGGATCCACGACGATCACGGTCCAGGCCGATGCGGCAACGGGCGTGCTGGCGACCGACATCGTCGATGCGGCCGCGCCGAAGATTTCAGCGCTCGCGCAGGACAACCCGAACTACCGGATCGAGGTCGGCGGCTCGGTCGAGGGAGCGGAGGACGGCCTTGCCGCCGTGACCGCCATGTTGCCGGTGATGGCCGTCATCATCCTGGTCATACTGATGTTCCAGTTGCAGAGCGTGCAGCGGCTGTTCCTCGTCATCAGCGTCGTGCCCCTCGGATTGATCGGCGTCGTGCTGATCATGCTGATCACGCGCGTGCCCGTCGGCTTCATTGCGGTGCTCGGCATGATCGCCCTGATCGGCATGATCACACGCAACTCCGTCGTCCTGATCGATCAGATCGACAAGAAGATCGAGCAGCACGGGCGCTCCTGGCAGAGCGTGATCGATGCAACGGCGGACCGTGTCCGACCGATCTTCCTCACGGCCGGTTCGACCATTCTCGGCATGCTGCCGATCATCCGCGATCCGTTCTGGAAGCCGCTGGCCTTTACGGTCATCGGCGGCCTGATCGTGGCGGCCGTGCTGACGCTGATCTTCCTGCCGGCTCTCTACGTGCTCTGGTTCCGTGTACCGCCGCAGGCGAAGGACGAGCCTGCGCCAACCGGCACCGAACAGCCGGAACTGGCACCGGCCGGCTCGTGAGCGCCCCGATGGATGGCGCAACGCGGCCGGCGAACGACGTCGTGACATCGGGCAAGCCGGCGCCCGACGCGCTGCACCGCGGCGAGGAAACGATGAGCAATGGCGATGCGGTCAATCGGATCGAAATCAAGCTGCGCGACCTGTCGCAGCTGTTCGAGACGCTGGATCCGCTACCCTTCCGTGCGCGCGATCTGGCCGCGCATGCCGAGGAATACATTGCCGACAGCGCCCGCGAAATGCCACGTGACAAGCCGTTTGAGCTCGTGGTCTATCTTCCCGAAGGGACGGGCGAGCAGGAAGTGGCGCGCGATCTGCGCGCCTCGATCGCCACCTTCTTCCGCCAGCGCGCGGCCGTTACGAACAGGGAGTTGCGCGAGCTGTTCAGCACCGGCCGCAGGACCCTCCTCATCGGCTGCCTGATCCTCGGCGCCTGTCTGATCCTGGCGCAGGCCTTCGCCGCCTTCATGCCGGAAAATGGCATCGTCGTTTTCGTCGAGGAAGGTCTCGTGATCGTTGGCTGGGTGGCGCTGTGGCGTCCGCTGGAGATCTTCCTGTACGAATGGTGGCCGATCGCAAAAGAACGCAAGCTGTTCGAACGCCTTGCCGCGGCAGACGTCCGTTTGCGTTTCTATGATCCCGCCGGCCACAACGGCGTCTGACGAGGTATAGGAACCTCAGCGAGCTCTGGGCCAATCAAGCGTGCTCCGCGGGAACATTGCCGGCGGCGACCGGCGCCAATAGGGCAGTGAAATCCTCCACCCGCGGTCTTGGCGCCAGACCGTTCAGGCCGCCTTCCTGTCGTTCTGCAGGCGCCATAGAAGGGCGCCCAGCCACTCCTCGGGGGGAAGGCTGGACATGCTTTCCGCCGCATAGCTCGGCCGCCCGATGCGCTCCCCGCGACGAACGTCGCTCGGGCTGTAACCGAACTCGCGCTTGAAAGCACGGCTGAACTCGGCACCGTCGAAGCCGCGCTGTTCGGCAATCTCCAGGATGCGCCTTTGCTCGTTGGGATCGGCGAGCGCGGAGTGGGCGTCCAGCAGCCGGCGGTGCTGGATGTAGCGGTTGACGCCGCCGGCCGGTTCGAAAAGCCGGTAGAGGCGCGTGCGTGAAATCGCCAACTCCCGCATCAGCATCTCCGGCCCGAGCTTCGGATTGTAGAGGTTCTTCTGAATAAACTGCCGCGCCTTTTCCAGACGGAGCGTCACGAGGGTGCCCTGCGCCTCGTCCAGCCGGTCGGCGTTGGGTGCCACGCAGGACAAAATCATTTCCCGCGCCGCCGACATCAACCTCGGCAATTCGTCCACACGCATGCACGTCACCTGATGGGCGAGGCCAATCATGAACGTCGTGAACATACGCCCCATCGCCGTGTCGAGCGTCGTGAACTCGGCCGCGTCGAGTACCCCGGCCATATCGCGACAGAAGTCGCGCGGCACCCACAGCATCAGCATTTCGCTGTCCGACATCGCGCCTTGGAATTTCCGGCCCAGCGTGTGGATCTGAACCACGCCAGGCCGCCCGACGAAGCTTGCGTTGGAAGTCGTCGTTGAAGAGTGGCCGCTGAGCAGCAGCGTCATCACCCAATGATCGAGCGGGTGGCTCTGCGCCTGCGGCGGCCTGCAGGAATAGCGCACCGCCCCCGTCTTGATCCGGGAGAAGGCGAGCCCGCCGAGATCCCAAAGATCCTGGCTTCCGTAAAAATCTCCGCGCGTCTCGCGAGAAAGATCGACCATCGGCGCAAAACTGCGGCACCAGGCGTCGAAGCGGTCAGCGACGCGGAGAGCATCCGTCGAGAATGCATAGGTTGGAACGAGGGGGGCGATCTCGGCCGGCTGTGTCGCTGCGCCACGTCCGCGTGCCGCCTGCCCGGCGACATGTGCTACCGCGGAATTGAAATTCAGGTCGGCTTCTCGTCCAGTCAGCATTCCAACGTTTGTGTTCATAACGAAACTCCCAATGGCAATTCCGGTGACGCGGGATTCCTGAAGGGCCGGGACACCGAGGCCGACAGGACCGCCGGCCTGAACGCATCACGCGCTCGACCCGGTTTCTGCAGGAAAGGCACTTGCTTCCACGTCTGAGCGCGTTCGTATGGATCTGCACGGCGGCCGCCGCGAGATATACTTACGGCGACTGGCCGATCTTAGCCTATTTCGGGAAGTAGAAGGAGGTGGGAGAAATCGTGAGAAACGACCGAAGCATGAGACGGTGAAACAATAGTGACGCTCCATGTATGGGAAACCTCCCGAGGCGGAAGATTCATGCAATGCACCGTAATTTCAACAGAAGGGGTCAAAACAAACAAACCCCCCAAGGAGAAGACGCGCCAAAAGCGTCCGCCCAATATGTATTTCGTGGGTCAAACCGGGCGACGCCGATCCTCAATTAGCAGATTTATGGCACAATACTTCCGACTTGAACATACGGCAAATATTACAAATGCTTGACGATCGCCATTTTTCGAAACTATTCTGGGCCAAAAGCCCATGCCCTCGCGTCAATAGGCGCCGCCGAACCAGGCTTGCCGTGCCATTGTGAGGCGCTCCAGTTCGTCCGTGAGCTCGCTTGAGGTTCGGCACGCGACAAACGAGGCGCGCGCGGCATCCCGGGCCTCCGCAAGCAGGTGGTCGTCGTCCAGCAGATGCCACGTCCCGATAACGTGTCTGCCGGCAATGTCGGCGGAGAAGCCGCCGGCCTGAATAGCGACGGAAATGCTCTCTGGCGCGATGGAGAAGCCGGCGCCGCAAGCTTTCAGAGCCGCCTCCTTCGCCGTCCAGACCCGCAGATATCGCGACGTTCCCGCCGATGGCAGGTCCCGCATTTCCATGGGCGACAGGAAGGAAGCCGCTATCTCGCGCCAGAAGGCCTCGGGTCGATCTGCCTCGACATCGACACCGACAGCCCCCGACCTCGACAGGCCGATGGCGACCCATCGGCCGCTATGCGTCAGGTTGAAGTCGAGCCCCATCGGCACCACGGTCGCAGGCTTGCCATTCGGGCCGGCCACAAAGGCAAGTGCAGAGGCCGGAATACCGCTCACGGCTGCAATCGCATGGCGAACGAGCGCATGGCCTGCCTGGTAGCGCTCCCGATCCTCAAGGTGAACAAATCCATCCGCCTGCCGGCGTTCGGCCGCATCCAGGACATCATGCGGCATTGCCGAAAGCACGGCACCGACGCGCGCGGCCAGGACGTGCACAGGCTCCACAACTGCTTGCAGGGTGCTCTGCGAGGGGTCGGGCATGTCGGCGACCGGCTCCATCACATCCATTTCCAATGCAGGACAGCTCCGAAACGAGCCGGGCGACGAACATGGCTCGAACCGACGAAGGCGGAATCGGTCTGTTGCGGCACAGCGCACGCATCAACGGCGCGGCTATCGTCCGCCCCTATGTCGGCTCGGCCTGTCAACGGGTCACGCTTGCGGGTGAAGGCAAGGCCATGCCCGCCTTCTTCAAGCCATCGATGAAATGCGCCTGATCTTCGGGGCGATGGATCCGGGTGCGGACTTCCCGCGCGGGATCCTTGACGAATTCCGGAGCGTTGATTTCCAGCCAGCGCATCTGCTCCGCAGCCTCCTGCATCTCGCCACGTTGGCCGAGGATGGCGATCATGATGATGCGGTAGATCGGATTGCTGGCAAGGTCCGACATGCGCGCCCATTTTTCCGCCGCGCCGTAGTCGCCCTTGACATAGGCGCATACGGCCAGGGCGGCTTCGAAATAGCCGAGCGGTCCGGGATTGGCACCGAGGGCATCGGAGACCATCGCGCACCCCCGATCCCATTCGCCCGCCAGCGCGAGCCGGAAGCCGTACTCCGCCGCAAACTCCGTATCGTTCGGATTGATCGAAATGCCGCGCGCGCCGATTGAAAGCGCCGTCTCCACATTTCCCTGGAAGAAATAGGCGAGCATCTCCGCCTCCAGAGCGCGAAGATTTTCCGGATCGAGTTCGACCGCACGCTTCGCCGTCTCCGCGGCCCTGTCGATCGATGCGACCGCAGGTGAGCGCAGGTGATAGCGGAAGCGGTACTCATCGAGATAGGTGAGCGAAAGCAGTGCCCAGGCAGTCGCATAATCCGGATACTTTTCTGCAGCGCGCAACAGGCAGTTCTGAACGGCGGCATGTGATCTGCTGTCGAGATTTGCGCGATACCCATAGTAGGACAGCGTGCATGCATAGGCGTCCCAGTCGTCGGGCGGCGACTGCAGCAACCTGGCTGCATCCGTCTGGAAAATCACACCGTAAGGCTGCGCCAAAGCTGTCACCACGGAGCGCGCAATGTCGGTCTCCATGGCCAATACGTCTGAGACCTGCAGTTGGCGGTCGTAGCTGTTCGACCAGATGACAGAGTTGTCGGCACGATCCAGCAAGCGCACGCTCAGACGGATCTTCTGCTCGTCGGTGCGCACGCTTCCCTCGAGCGCATAGAAAGGCAGTCCACCATGCGGCTGCGAGGTGTCCTCTTTACCGCCCGGATCCGCCTGCTTGGTCACAACGGTGATTTCGCGAAAGCGCGCCATCTGACCGATGACTTCGTCCGTGAGCCCTCTGGCCAGGGCAGACGAGTTTCTTGTGTCGGTCAGGTCCTTGAACGGCTCGATGAGCACCGTCGCAACGCCCGGTTTTCCTGGAATGGAATTTTGCCGCCTGGCAAGCTCTGTCGCAGGTCGCACCAGCGCCGTGTAGACGACGAGCGCCGCCACGACCACTGCGGCAGCACCGACAACCGCCCAGGCCAGTTGGCGCGGGAGCGCGGGCGGGGAGCCTACGCTCGTACGGCGTCCCTCATCGGACTGCGGTCTTGCTACCGCCCCCCCGAATCGGGTGAAGACCGGCACATACCCGCCCTTGGGCATGGTGATGATGATGGGATCGTTCTGCCCGGCCAGCAGGTAGTATCGCTCCAGCGAGCGACGAACGCGCCCGGCCTCGATGCGGACGACGGGATCGTTCTGGGCGTCGAAGGAAGCGTCGCGGCCGAACACCTCGACCGCGATGGAAAAGGCCTTGATCCGGTCGGAGCGACCTTGCAGTGTTTCATCAACGACATAGGTAAGAAATCTACGCGCGCGTTCCGGCGCTTCGAAGGCTGAACTGCCCTGGATCTTCGCCAGTTGCGCCCTGACTTCGCGATCCGAGGGCGGCGTCTCCACCTCCGCCAGCAGTGTTCCCTGGTGTACGAGGCTCATAGCTTCCCCCAGCCGCAACACGCGAGGCCACAGGCGCCCACGCCTGTATACTCGGGTATCTTACGTCAACTCGACACGTTGTCCAATATCATCGCAAGAGATGCATCAACGCTCCTGACAGGGAGGACGCGTGGGCATGGCGACTGCCGATTTCAGCTTGAGCGAGGGCATGCCATCGGTCGTTCGTCGATTTCCGATGCAGGCCGAACGTATACGAGCGCTGATCTGGCGCGACGACGACTTCCGCTCCATGTGCGATGATCTGGCAGCCGCCGAACGTGCGCTGGCCACCGTCGACAATCTGCCGCCGGAGTTGCGCGATCGGCGGCGCGCCGAGTTCATCGACCTGATCGAGGGCCTGTTTGCCGAAATCGAACATGCCCTCAGCGAATCAAACGTCGTCCGATTGAGCCGGATGGATCACCGCCTGCGCTGAGCGCGATTGCTCGACATCAGGTTGGCGAGACGCCGCGGACGAAAACCCGGATGCATCGCCGCAGATGAACGCGCCGGGCCTCCGGACTGAGCCATCCGGGCCTCATCCCCCCGAAGATCATGTCCATCAGCATTCTCGCGCCGCTCTGGGGGTCATCCATGACAAGGCGGCCCGCTTCATCCTGCCGCTTCAGCCAGTCTGCGAGACTGTCGCGGGATCGCTCGATGCCCTCCTTCCGCAAGATCTCTGCAAGTTCCGGCACGCGCGCGGAATCCCGCATGACGACATGGATGAACGCCTCCCGCTCGCGGTAGCTTCCTTCGTCCAGGTCGATCATGAAGATCTGCTCCAGCACGTCCTGCAGGCTCCCTTCCTCCTGCTCCGGCCTTGGCAGCGCCAGCATCATCTGCCGGTGCGAGGCGACGGCGGCGAGGAAGAGGGCCGTTTTCGTCGAAAAGAGCCGGTAGAGCGTCTGCTTCGAAATCCGACAGTGCGTCGCCACGATATCCGTCGTCGTGCCGGCATAGCCGAGTTCGACGAAGGTGCGCCGGGCGATGTCAGCGATTAAGGCGCGGCGCTCGTCGTCGCTCTGCGTCCTCGGGCGTCCCCGCTTCCGGGCCGTTTGGGTTACGGGTCGTTTCTCTTCGCGGTTGGCCATTCCTGGTCTCGGGCTGCCCTTGCCTGTCGAGTGATACATTGCGCCCCCGCACGGGTCATGACAACGCCGCCACCGGATCGAGCCGGGAAGCGTTGCGGGCCGGGAGATAGCCGAAGACAATGCCGATGAAGCAGGAGCAGGCGAACGCCACGAGCATCGGCGTCATCGAGAAGACCAGCGTGAAGCTGGTGCCGGCCGCATTGAAGGCGAGTCCGAAGGCCAACGCCGCCGCTATTCCCACCACGCCGCCGATGAGGCAGACGAGCACCGCCTCGATCAGGAACTGCTGCAGGATATCGTGGCGTCTCGCGCCGACCGCCATGCGCACGCCGATCTCGCTGACCCGCTCCGAAACGGATACCAGCATGATGTTCATCACCCCGATCCCGCCGACGACGAGCGAGATGACGGCAATGGCACTCACAAGCAGCGTCAGCGCCTGCGTCGTGCTGGTGATAGTCTGGCGAATATCGTCCGTATTGAGAATGAAGAAGTCCTTCGTGCCATGGCGGCGGGTGAGGAACTCCGTCACGGCCCGTTCGGCCACGGCGGTATCGACCGTGTCGTCCACGCGGACCGTGACGCTCCGGAGCGACATGTCGCCGAGGAAGCGCGCCTGCACGCTGGTATAGGGCAGGAAGATCGAGAGGTTGTCGCTGGAGCCGAACCCGCCCTGCTGCGACGAGATCACACCGACGACCCGGCAGGGAACGCTGCCGACCATGATGACCTGACCGATCGGATCGCGCCCGCTGTCGCCGAAGAGCGCCTTTGCGGCGTTCTCATCGATTACGGCATCCTGTGCGATGGACGCAACGCTGTCCGCGTTGAAAAGCCGCCCGTTAACGAGCGTGGAGCCCTTTACGACGAAATACTCGCTGCCGACGCCGTTGACGAGCGCATTGGCCTCCACCGCACCGAAACGGACGGTCTCAGCCGTGGAGACGGTCGGCGTGACCGCATCTACATAGGAAAGCTGCGACAGCGCGTCTGCGTCGGACACGACCAGCGTCTTGACCCTTGCGGCACGAACGTCACCGAAGCCGGTACCGGGAAATATCTCCAGGGTATTGGTGCCGAGACTGGATATGTTCGCCAGCACCTTCTGCTGGCTTCCGGTGCCGAGTGCCACGACCGAGATGACCGAGGCGATTCCGATGATGATGCCGAGCATCGTCAGGAAGCTGCGCATGCGGTGTGCACGCAGCGCCTTGATCGCCATGAAGAAGGCTTCGCGGAAGCGATCGACGCGCGCGCCGATCTTCGAAGGAGACGGTGCTTCGGGCGTCGCCGAAACAGCGGTCTCGACGCCGGCGGAATCCCTCTGCGAACGGCGGTCGGCGATGATGCGGCCGTCCGAAATCTCGATGATGCGTCCGGCGCGCGCGGCCACGCCGGGATCATGCGTGACGATGATGATGGTGCGCCCCTCGGCGTGCAACTCGTCCAGGATGCGTAGCACCTCGTCGCCACTCGCCTTGTCGAGCGCGCCGGTGGGCTCGTCTGCCAAGATGACCTCGGCGTCGTTCATCAGCGCGCGGGCAATCGAAACGCGCTGCTGCTGGCCGCCCGAGAGCTGCCCCGGCAGGTGCCCGGTCCGCTCAGCCATTCCGAGACGCCCAAGCAGGGCGGCAGCGCGCTCGCGCCTTTGCGAGCGGGCCCGACCGGCATAGACTGCCGGTATCTCGACATTGCCGAGCGCCGACAGTTCGGACAGCAGATGGTAGCGCTGGAAGATGAAGCCGAAATGCTCCCGGCGCAAGGCCGAGCGCTCGTCGTTTTCGAGCGTGGAGGTTTCCTGACCGGAAATGCGATAGGTTCCCGATGTCGGCCGGTCGAGCAGGCCCAGGATGTTCATCAGCGTGGACTTGCCGGACCCTGAGGAACCGACGATCGCCACCATCTCGCCCTTTTCGATGGTCAGGTCTATGTCCTTGAGGACGGCGATCGTGCCCTCGCCCGAAGCATACTCACGCCTCAGCTTTTCAACGGTTATCAGCGGCGTCATCGGTCAGAGTCCCATCGGCGGCGGGCCACCGGCGCGACCGGTCCTTGCGGGAGAGGCGCTTGTGCTCGCCGAGCTGATGACGACGCGCTCGCCCTCTTCCAGCCCGGAGCGGACCTCGGCGGTGATCTTGTTGTTCAGGCCGATTTCGACGCTCCGCTCCGCCACCGTGCCATCGGCGGCCATGACCCGTACACGGTAGCGCCCCGGACCTTCTGCCGTTCCCAGCGCAGAAGAGGGTATCGTCAACGCGCCCTTGGCCGCGCCGAGCACGACGCTGACCTCCACGGACATGTAGGTGCGGAAGCGACCGTCGTCATTGGGAACGTCGAACACGCCGATATAGTAGATTGCGGACGAGGAGGACGAAGACGAAGTCTGCGACGTCGAGGTCGAGGTCTGGACGCTGCTGTCACTCGTAATCGATTCCGGCGCGGGTTCGATCGAAGCGAGGACCGCGTCGTAGGCCGTTGCCCGGTCGCCGATCAGGCTGAAGCGGACCGGCTGGCCTTCCTTGACGCGCGTAATGTCGGCCTCGGAGATTTCGGCCCGCACGGTCATCGTCGTGAGGTCGCCGAGGATGACGATCGTCGGCGCCGACTGGATCGCATTGACGGTACGGCCTTCCTGGTTGACGACCGCGAGGACGGTCCCGTCCATCGGCGCGGTGATGCGCGTGTAGCCGACGTCGGCCCTGGCGGTCTCCACGGCCACCTCGGCCTCCGCGATCTGGGCGTCCAGCGCTTCGATCTGTGCGGCAACCATCTTGACGTCCGCTTCGGCCGACTGGAGATCCGCTTCCGAACCGACGTGCTTGGAAAAGATGGTCTGCTGCCGGCTAAGCGTCAGCCGCGCATTTTCGAGTTCGGCCACTTTTTCGCTGCGCTGTGCCTGAACGTTCGCAAGGGCTGCCTTCGACTTGCGCAGGGCGTTGTCCTGCGTGGTGGAATCGATCTCGGCGATGAGATCGCCCTCGCGCACGGTGTCGCCGAGCTTGACCTTCAGCGCGGTAATGCGGCCCGACACCTGCGAACCGACGGCGACCAGCCGCGACGGCTTGAGCGTGCCGCTCGCCAGTACGGTTTCCTCGATGTCGCCCCTCTCCACGTGTGCGGTGAGATAGCTGGCCGACTGTGCGGCTGACAGATCTTCCTTCAGGAAGAAGGCGGCAGCCGCGGCAAGCAGGCATAGTAGAATGATTGGATATCTGAGCTTCATGATCGACACTAATAACAGAACTACTTGGTACCGTTATTTAGTCGACCTGCGAACGTCAACGACTGCCCGCATTAAATCTTCGTAACCTTCAGGCAAGGGGAAGGCCGGCGGAAGATCCCGCCGGCCTTCCCTGAGGTTCGTCAAAGTAGCTGGCGTGCCGCAAGGTTGCGCATCAGATGCGAGGCCCCGAAAGTCCAGGGCGCACACTCGGTCGAGAGGCGGACGCGGTTCGTCAGCGCGCCGAGCCTGTCATTGGCGATCGTGACGATATCGCCGATCTTGTGGGTGAAGCCCTGCCCCGGCGCGTCCCGGTCTTCTGTCGGTGCGAACAAGGTTCCCATGAAGAGCATGAAGCCGTCCGGATACTGATGATGGCGGCCGATCGTCTGGCCGACAAGGTCGAGCGGGTCGCGGCTGATCTCCTTCATCGAACTGCGTCCGTCGAGAACGAAGCCGTCCTCGCCCTCGACGCGCAGCGTCAACTCGGCGTTTCGCACGTCGTCGATCGTGTAGGTAGCATCGAACAGGCGAATGAAGGGGCCGATGGAGCAGGACGCATTGTTATCCTTCGCCTTGCCCAGCAGAAGCGCGGAGCGTCCTTCCACGTCGCGAAGATTGACGTCGTTGCCGAGTGCTGCCCCCTGGACGACGCCGCGGGAATTGACCGCGAGCACGATTTCCGGCTCCGGATTGTTCCACTTGGAAATCGGATGCAGGCCGACATCGGCCGCGTGTCCAACGGACGAAAGCACCTGCGCCTTGGAGAAGACCTCCGCATCCGGGCCGATACCGACTTCAAGATACTGCGACCAGACGCCTTCCTCGATCAGCGCCTCCTTCACCTTCAAGGCCGCGGGTGAGCCGGCTTTCAGGTCGCGCAGGCTTTCGCCGATGACCGCGCTCACCTTCTCCCGGATCTTCTGGGCGGCATCGGGGTTTCCTGCCGCACGCTCTTCGATCACCCGTTCGATCATCGAGCGCGCGAAGGTGACGCCGCAGGCCTTCACCGCCTGCAGGTCGTTCGGCGCGAGAAGATGGACGGAATTCGCCTCGGGCGTGCCGACACCCCGTGCAAGGAGACCCTCGAGATCTGCCAGCACCGGCCCCTCCGCGCTCGCCGCATAGGCCGCAGCGTCTTCGCGCTCCAGCAGGTCGCGCATCGTCGGCACCGTCTTCGAGGTGATGTCGATCACGTTTCCGTCCCGCACGACCACCACGCTGGGCCCTGCCACTGCGGGGTTCCAGACCCTGCCGACAAAGACCCCGGTCGCAAATGCTTTCTGGTTCGTGCTCACGTTCAGTGCTCCTTGAATGCCATGGTCAGAATTCGATCTTCGGTCATCTCGGCGCGTTCGAGAACCCCCGCAAGCCTTCCCTTGGAGAGGATCGCGACGCGATCGCAAAGCGCCAGGATTTCCGGGACCTCCGAGGAGGCGACAATGACCGTCAATCCCTTGTCCGCCTCCCGGGTCACGATCTCGTAGAGATCGGACTTGGCGCCGACATCGACGCCGTGGGTCGGTTCATCCAGCAGAAGCAGGCGCGGATCGGCCATCAGGGCGCGTGCGAAGATGACCTTCTGCTGGTTTCCGCCCGAAAGCGTCGAGATCGCCTGCCGATCCGACGCCATGCGGATGCCGAGGCTGTGGCGGTGGCGCTCCACGCGACCGGCATCACCTGCGCGATCGGAAAACACGCCCCTGGCGAAGCGCCTGAGACTGCTGATCGCCGCATTGTCGCGCACGGAGTGCTGCGGCAGGATGCCCGCCGTCTTGCGTCCCTCGGGAACGAGTGCGATCCCCGCCCTCACCGCTTGGCTCGGATCGCGCAGCGACAGCTCTTTGCCGAACAGCGTCATCGTGCCGGCCTTATGGCGATGGACGCCGTGGATCAGGTCCAGCAGTTCCGTCCGCCCCGCGCCGACGAGCCCGAACATGCCGAAAATCTCGCCCTTGCGGATGTCGAGGTCGATACCCTCGAGCAGGCGATCGTCGGATACGCCGCGAAGCGACAGCGCGATCTCGCCGCCGCGCACGGACCGCGGCCTGTGCTCGTAGATCGCGGGCTTGCCGGTCATGTCGGCAATCAGTTGCTGCCTGTTCGTTTCGGCCGGCCGGCGCTCGCTGACGATCGCGCCGTTGCGCAGGACGACGACGCGGTCGCAGAGCGACATTGCTTCTTCGAGGCGATGGGTGATGAAGATGATGGCGGCACCCGCCGCGCGCGCCTCGCGGACATAGGAGAAGAAGCCGCCGACCTCGTGCGGCGTCAGCGAGGACGTCGGTTCATCGAGGATCAGCAGGCGCGGCTTGCGGCCCGCAGCCTTGGCGATCTCGATCAGCTGCTGCTCGCCAGCACGAAGCAAACCTGCCTCCTGGCGCGGATCGATGTGGCCAGCCCCCACCCGTTCGAGAAGCGCACGCGACGCCTCCTGCATGAGCCGGAAGTCCACCAGGCCGGCGCCGGTCTTCGCCATTCGGCCAAGGTGAAGGTTCTCCGCCACGCTCAGCGCGCCGATAACGGAGAGTTCCTGGTGCACGAAACTGACGCCGGCCGCGATGCCCTCCGCGACGGAGCCGAAGCGGACGGGTTCACCCTCCATCTCGATCGTGCCCATATCCGGCTGAAGGCCGCCCGACAGGATGTGCATCAGCGTCGACTTGCCCGCACCATTTTCGCCGAGGAGGCCAACAACCTCGCCCGCATGCAGGTCGAGATCGACGGAATGGAGCACCGCGTTGCCTGAGAAACTCTTGGCGATGCCGCGCGCCCGGATGAGCGGCGGCTGCGCCGAAGCGGCGGCTGCGTCCGGCGCAGCCGCCTCGTTCATGCGGTCACTTTGCATCATCGGACGTCAGCAGCTTTCCGGTCACCGGAATGACTTTCGCAGGCGGTTCCTGGCCGGCGACGACGTAGTTATAAAGCATCACGCTGGAATCGAGCGCCTGCTGGTAGGGCGCCTGGTCGAGGAGCCCGACCATCTCGCCCGTCTTCAGGTACTGCATGTTGTCGGGCGTATGGTCGAACCCGACGACGCCGACCTTGCCGGTGAGGTTGAGATCCTTGACTGCCTTCGCCGCGCCAAATGGGCCGCCCGCCGTCACATACACCATCGAGAGGTCGGGATTGGCGGTCATCATGTCCTGCACGAGCGAATAGGCCGATTCGGCCTTGTCCTTGTTCTCGAACGGCCCGACGATCTGGATGTCCGGGAAGGTGGCCTTGAGATAATCCAGCGCACCGTTCATGCGCTGGGTGTGCTGGGTGGCGCCGAAGTAGCCGGTGATGACGCCGAGCTTGCCCTTGCCGTCCATCTTCTCGGCAATGAACTCGCCGATCTGCCTGCCCGCCGAGGTCGCGTCCTGGCCGATGAAGGCAAGGCGCCTGGATTCCGTCGCCCCCTCGGCGACGATATTGAAGACCGGAACGCCCTCGTCGGTCGCCTCGTTGATGATGCGCGCCGTGCCGTCGAAGATCGGCACCACGACGATGCCGTCATATTTCTTGGCGAGCGCCCCCTCGATGCCGGCAACGACGGCTTCCGCAGAAAGCTCGTCGCCGAGATCGACGAAATCCACCGTCGCGTCGAACTTCGAAAGATAATCGTTGGCGGCCTTCGCCCCCTCCGTCACCGGCGTCCAGAACGGGTTGTTCTGGAACGACAGGAACGCGATCCGGACGGGCCCTTTGGTGTTTTCGACCGCGGCGACGCTGCCGCCCTGCGGCGCCTCGGCTGCAAGTGCGGGAAGCGACATGGTCGTGGCGGCAACCGCCGCAAGCGTCATAGTCCTGAGTTTGTTGAAAAGCATGTTCGTCTCCTCCATCAAATATCTATCAGTCGTCGTCGCCGCCGCGCTGCAGCCCGTCCAGGCCGACGGCGAAGATGATCACCAGCCCCTTCGTCACCACCTGCCAGTAGGCGGAAATGCCGAGCAGCACGAAAGCGTTGTTGAGAAGCGCCATCAGAAGCGCGCCGATGACCACCCCGAGAATCGAGCCGCGACCGCCACTGAGGGCGGTGCCGCCGAGGATGACGGCGGCGATGACGTCGAGTTCGTAGCCCATGCCGAGGTTCGGATCGGCACTGGCGAGATTGCCGGCAAGGATCAGCCCGCCCAGGCCCGCGAGCAGACCGCAGAACGCAAAGACGAAGAGCCGGATGGCGCGCAGGTTCACGCCCGCGAGCCGCGACGCCTTCGGATTGTCGCCGATCGCGTAGATTTCGCGGCCGATGACGGTCCGGCTGGCGAACAGGTGCACGACCACGGCCAGCACGATCATTAGCAGGAAGGACACCGGAATATCAAAGATGCGCCCGGCGCCCACGAACTCCGCAAAGCCGCCGAACGGCACCGGAATGCCGCCGGTCATCAGAAGCGCGATGCCGCGCGCGATCGAAAGCGTACCGAGCGTGGCGATGAACGGATTGATGCGAAAGCGGGTGTAGAGCACGCCATTGACGAGGCCGCAGGCAAGGCCTGTCAGCAGGCCCGCCGTGAGGCCAATGGCCTCGCTGCCCGTATCCCGCATCAGTACTGCTGCCACCACCGCCGACAGGCCGATTACCGAGCCGACCGACAGGTCGATGCCGCGCGCGATGATCACGAGCGCCTGGCCGAGCGCGACGATGGCGACGACCGAGGCCTGGCGACCGACGTTCAGCAGGTTGCGCGGCTCGAGAAAATAATCGCTTGCGAAGGAGAGGTAGATAGCGACGGCGGCAAGCATCGCGAAGACCGAGGCCTCACGATGGCGGCCAAGGCCGCGCACGAATGTCAGTCCTGCCTGCATGGCGATCACCGGCGCCTGAAGACAGGCGCGCGCTTTTCCTTGAAGGCGGCCCGTCCTTCGGCGGCGTCCTGCGTGGCAAAGCAGATCGTCTGCAGGTCACGCTCGTATTCGATCGCCTTGTCGATCGGCATCGAGACCGCGGCCTTCAGATTGGCCTTGGCCGTCTCGGCGGCGATCGGCGCCCGCGAGGCAATGACCTCCGCGATCGCGCGCGCCCGCGGCAGAAGTTCGTCCGGCGCGATGACTTCGCTGACGAGGCCCCAGGACAGCGCCTTTTCCGCCGGGATCGTGTCGCCCGTCATCAGCATCAGCGCGGCGTTGGAGGCGCCGATCGAATGCATGAGATGGGCGGCCATGCCGCCGCCACCGATCCAGCCGAGCTTGATCTCGGGGGCGGCGAACTGGGCATTGTCCGAGGCAATACGGATGTCACAGGACATCGCCGTTTCAAGACCGCCGCCGAGCGCATATCCATTAACGGCGCAGATCGTCGGCTTCAGCAGCGCGCGGAAGGCGTCGCAATAGTCGGGACGGTTGCGGAACTGCCATGGCGTCTCGTAGGTGTCGAGCTCGCGGATATCGGAGCCGGCGCAAAAGGCGCGTTCCCCCGCGCCCGTCAGGATGACGCACCGGATCGTGTCGCTGTCGTTACACTCTCCGACGGCGGCTACGATCGCATCGGCCATCTCCGGCGTCACCGCGTTGAGTTTCTGCGGACGGTTGAGCGTGATCGTGGCGATGGCACCGTCCACGGCAAAGAGGATGTCTTCGGTCATGTCATTCCTACCTTTCGCCGCCGGCTGAGCGGTGGCTTGCGTAAAGGGTCTGCAATCGATCGAGCGCGCCACCGGCCGGTGCCCCTTCCTCGAAGGCCTGCCGCAGCAGTGCCGACGCCTGTCCCTGGAAGGCGATGTAGCCGTCGTGGCGCGGGCGGACATAGGCCTGCTCCAGCGTATCGGCGGTGTTTTCGTAGAAGCTGCCCCACCGGGCATTCACCCCGCCGTCGTGCCAGGCCTCGCGGCGTGACGGCTGGCCGTCATGGTCGGGGATGAAGCCGACCTGCGCTTCCCGTCCCATCAGCCAGAGAAGGTGCTGCTTCAGGGCGGGGGTAACCTCGCATCGCTTGGAGATGCCGATGCCCGTCCCGCCCAGCGTCGAGCCCGGTCGTCCGCCGGCGACAGCCCGCGGTGCGTTATGGAAGGTGATCGCGTGGCCGCTGCCGGGGGCGGCATAGTTCACGTAGCCGTAGACCAGCGGGCAAAGGATTACGTCGTCGTTCTCAGCCATGTGGCCGAGGATTCCGATCGGGTTCTTGTCCCTGACAGACCGCGGACTGCGCGAGGCCAGATCGGACATCAGGTCGTAGACGCGCTTTCCGGTCTCGACGGAGACCAGAATGTCGGGGTCCCTTTCAGCCGGGGGCTCGCCAAAGGCGGCAGCGATCGACAGGAAGGAGAGCGCGGCGTGCGGGCCGGCAAGCGAAAGCGCCACCCTGCCCGTTTGCCGCGACAGGGAGACGACGTCTTCCCACAGGCCCGGCACGGCCGCGGGCAAGAGGTCTGTGCGGGCGGCCAGCACCTGCGTCGCCGCGTCGAGCGGCAGCGCCCAATGGGCGCCCGCGAACCGATAGCTGCGCAAGGACGGGCCGATGCTGTCCGCCTCGATCGCCCGCACCGTCTCCTCGCCGAACACCTCCCCCAGCGACTGGAGGCAATCCCCGGCGAGGGCCTCGCCGACATGCGGATGATCGAGCACGACGAGGTCGTAGCGCGCGCAGAGATCGGCGATCGGATGGGACTCGAAGCCTTCGAGCGGCTGCTTTTCCCATTCAATTGCAAGGCCGCTTTCGGCAAGCTCCGGGCGTCTTGCTGCCGCAGCGAGGGCGTTGTAGCCGCGCGGGTGGTCCCACGTCAGCCCTTTCAGACGCTGCATGGTCAAAGCTCCCCGGAGGCCACGGCCCCCGCCTGCTCCAGCCCGGCGATACGGGCGTCGTCGTAGCCGGCCTCCTTGAGGATCTCGCGCGTATGCTGGCCGACGATCGGCGCGCCGCGGTCGATGGTCGATGGCGTCTTGGAGAACTTGATCGGGAAGCCGGGCGTCTTCACCCGCCCCTCGGTCGGATGGTCATATTCGACGAAGGTGCCATTGTGCTTGATCTGCGCATCCTCGACGAGATCGGCATAGCCGTAGACCGGACCGCACCAGATGTCGGCGGCGCGCATCCGCTCCAGCCATTCTGCGGACGTTCGGGTCTTCAGTCGTTCGCGGGTCTTGGCGAAGATCTCGTCACGCTTGGTCCAGCTGTCGACTTCGTCCTCCATCGTCAGGAAGCTTTCCTCGCCGATCACCTCGCCCAGCGTCTTCAGCTTGGGGAAGGCGACGATGATGAACCCGTCGCTGGTGGCAAAGGCGCCATAGGGTGCGCGGATATAGACATGCGCGTGCGGTTCGGCCGAGCGGGTCTGCGGTTTGTTGCCGATGGTGAAAACCGACAGCTCCTGCATCTGGATCGTCGCGATCGCGTCCAGCATGTTGACCTGCACGAGCTGCCCTTCCCCCGTCCGCTCCCTGTGGAAGAGGGCCGCGAGTGCGCCTTCGAAGGCGCTGTAGGCCGTGATCGCATCAACGAGATACTGGCCGGCCGCCGTCGGCGCCTCGTCGCCGCGTCCGGCCGAAAGCATGGCGCCGGACATGCCCTGCAGCACGAGATCCTGTCCGGGCCGGTTAATGTAGGGGCCATCCTCGCCATAGCCGGACATGGAGACATAGACGAGCCGCGGATTGATCTTCGACAGGGTTTCGTAGTCGACGCCGAGACGCTTCGCCACGCCCGGGCGATAGTTCTGCAGGAAGACGTCGGCCGTCTTCACGAGGTCGAGCAACACCTGCTTGCCCTCGGCCGACTTGAGGTCGACGGCGAGCGACCGCTTGTTGCGGTTCAGCGACAGGAACGAGACGTTGATCTTGTTTCCGCCGGCCCCGCCCGCCGAGACATGCCGCTGCCATTCGCCGGTGACCGGCTCCACCTTGATCACGTCGGCCCCGAGATCGCCGAGCCTTTGCGCGGCGAACGGCCCGGCCATGGCGATCGAGCAGTCGAGGACACGAAATCCGCTAAGAATTCCCATTTCTTTCAGTTCCTTGAGTGTGACAAAGGGTCAGTGCATCACCCAGCCGCCATCGACGTTCAGCGTCTGGCCGGTGATGAAACCTGCAGCATCGGAAATCAGGAACGTCAGGGCGGCGGCGATATCGGCAGGGCTGCCGCGCCGCTTGACCGCCTGATGCTCCAGCACGAACCGCGTGTAGCCTTCCGGATCCGGGTGGATCTTCTCCGCATCCGTCGGAAAGGCACCGGGCGCCACGGCATTGACGGTGATGCCGTAGGCGCCGAATTCGCGCGCCCAGGCCCGCGTCAGCCCGACGAGCGCGCCCTTGGACTGCACGTAGGGTGCAAGGTTCGCCCACCCGCCATAGACGGTGACGCTGGAAATGTTGACGATGCGCCCCCAACCCTGTTTGCGCATATGCGGCAGGGCCGCCTGGACGCAGACAATGCCTGCATCGACATTCACCCGTTGAACCGCCTGGAAATCTTCGATGCCGTATTCCTCGAAGGGCTTCGAGGGATAGATGGCGGCGTTGTTGATGACGACGTCGATGCCGCCGACCTCGCCGGTCAAGCGGTCGAGCTCCGCTCGCAGGCCTAGAAGGTCGGAGAGGTCGATCACCCGCACCGTGAGGCCCTTCAGGCCCTCTCTCGCCGCCGCATCAAGCAATGCTCGCGTCTTGCTCTCGTCATTGTCGATGGCGACGACCCTGGCACCGCCACGCAGGAAACTCAGCGTCGTATCGGTGCCAAGGCCGCCGGCCGCCCCCGTGTAGAGTATGACCTTGCCTGAAATCGACATGGCGGAAAGCGTCTCCTTGGCTGGGGAAAGCTGGAGGTTCATCGCCGGCCTCCGATTTCCGCGTGGTTGCCGGTGGGTTCCGGGAACTCTTCGGCCGGCTGCCCCGAAAGCCCCCGGATTCTCCGCTCGCTCGCCGCAATAGCTTCGGCATCGGGCAGGATGCGGAAGGTGGTGTCGTAGCGGCGCTCCTCGCCATGTTCGAGCCAGATGAGTTCGCCGCGTTCGCGCGCTGCGGTGTGGCCGAGCACGTGGTTGGTCGACGGTTCGATGCCCAGCGCATATTGGCCCGACTGCAGGTTCTGCCACTCGTACATGCAGGGGAACTGGTCCTTGCGGGTGACGACTTCGAAACCGATGCCGAGCGCGTCGTTGACGAGTGCCACCGGCACTTCGCCGTTGCCGTCGGCGATCATCTCGTGTTGCCAGACCTGCTCGTGGAAGTTCATCTGCGGCGCCGGCATGGTGCGGTAGCCGACTTCCTGCTTGCGATAGTCGGCCCCCGCATGCGCCGCCCAGACCACCTCCTTGAGCGGCGCGAGATAGCGCGACTTTTCCGCCAAAACCGGGTGGCCCACATTGATGTGGTAGCAGTACATGTGCGGCGTGCGGTAGAAGCCACGGTTGACGACCCGGTCGGTCAGCCTGATGTCGTTGGTGCCGGCCTTGATCTCGATACGGCGGACGAGTTCCAGATGCTCGCCGAACACCGTTCCCTGCGTCACCACGCCCTCGCACCAGAGGACGCAGTCGTCGCCCTCCCAGTCTTCGCCGTAACCGGTGAGCTTGCCCGGAATGGTGCCGATGCGGCCGTGCAGCGAATGGCTGATGGTCTTGCGCGGGCCGTAGACGTAGGTGTCGCCGGGCTCGTCGTTCATGAACAGGATGTGGTCGAGGCCGCAGGTGACCATCAGACCCGAGAAGGAGCGCAGCCACGCCAGCCCGCCCTCGCCCTCATATTCGGCAAGGCCCGGATGCTTGAAGCCGGCCGGCGAGTTCCAGCCGATCGCCATGCCGCGATATTCGCAGTCGGCAATGTCAAAGGCTCGGTCGATGAGAACGGTGAAGCGCAGCCCCGTACCGCTGCGAAACTCCAGCATGCGGATGCCGCGCTCGACACCGTCTCCGAGCGTCATCAGGCGCACGCCGGCAAATTGCGAAAAGGATCCGGCGCTGGCGGCAACGTCGCGGCGCGACATCGCCCTCCCGTAGAGTTCGACCATGAGAGTATTCCTGTTGTGAGCCCGGTGTTGCGGACTGTCCTGTCTTCGGTTGAGGCGGCCGGACCAGGGCCCGGCTGCCGGATTGGCGTTTAGAGCCCGTTGGCGCGCAGCTTGCCGTCAAGGAACTTCTTGGCGCGCGGAACGTCGCTCTCATCGAGATGCTCGATGATGATCGGGATGTTCGGGTGCTTCTTGGAAAGCCGCTGGAGGTAGAGGTCGTAGTTCAGCGAACCCAGACCCGGTGCCGGCAGCTCGATCTCGCCGACCCCACGGAAGGTGTGGCTTTCGAGCGCCTCCGCATCGCCGATGTCGGCGTGTTTCTCCGTCTTGTCGTCGCCGGAACGCTTAACGTCCTTGGCGTGCGCGATCTTGATCTTGTCCGACAGCGTGTCGAACACCTGGTTCAGGATCTCGTCCATGCGGTCGATGTTGTGGGATTCGAAGTAGTTGGTCGGGTCCATCAGCAGCCCGAGACCGGGATGGTCGACCTGGGCGAACATCTTCACCGTTTCCTCGACCGAGCCGACCACGTTGTTGACGTAGGTTTCCAGGAGGAAGACCGCGCCATGGTCATAGGCGTGCTGCGACAGGTCGGCGATGACCTTGCGGCATTCCTCGAAGCCTTCCTCGGTCTTGTTCTTCGGGTGATGCACCCAGTCGGATTCGGTGTTGAAGGTGCCGGTCTCGGAAATCACATAGGGCGTGCCGAGGTGCTGGGCGTAGCGGATGATTTCCTTCAGGTAGCCGACGCGGCGCTCGCGTTCGGCCTTGTCGGGATGGATGATGTTCGTGTAGCCGGAGATGCAGCAGATCGGCAGGTTATGATCGCGGAACGTCTCGCGGATGCGAACGCACTTGTCCTTGGTGATCTGGCCGGCCGAAAGGTCGATATCCTTGAAGTGCATGTCGAGCTGGACGGTGTTGAAGCCGAGCGCCCTGATCTTCTGGGCCGTCTCCTCGAGCCCGTAGGGGAAATATCCGGAGAAAATGCCGGTTTGCATCATGATGAAAATCCTCCCTTGGAATTCAGTTGATTGCGATTTCTGAAAGCTTGACCGTTCGCCCCTCCTCGATGGAGCGGTATCCCGCCTCCACGAGCGCGACGGTCTTGACGTTGTCGGCGACGGAGAGCGCCGGCGGCTCGCCGGACTTCACCGCATATTGCAGTTGCTCCATCACGCCGACGAAGGCATGCGGGAACCACATGGTTGCCCATTCGGGCGAGACCCACTTGCCGCCGGTGGTCTTCTTCGAGGCGTAGGAAAGGGTGGACGGAGACCCGTCCGGCCAGCCGATGGTGCCCTGCGCCACACCGTCGGTCCCCTCGACGCGCCACTTGATATAGATGTCGCTGTCGAAACCCTCTTCGCGCGGCCCCGACCAGACGTCCTCCATCGATACGGCAAGGACGCCGCTCGGGAACGTCAGGGTGGAAACGGTGATGCCGTCCTTGTGGGCGAATTTCGTGCGCGGGTCCGTGCGCGTCACCGTGGTGATCGCGTCGGGATCGCCGAACAGGAAGCGCAGCACATCAAGGTGGTGCACGCTCATGTTGGACAGCGTCAGCCGGTCGTAGTCCTCGAGGAAGGTCTGCCAGTGCGGGATGGCTCGCATCTCGATCGTCGCCATGACGGGGGTCCCGAGCTCGCCCCGGTCGAGGATCTGCTTCAGCACCCGCATCGACTGGTCGTAGCGCATGTTCTGGTTGACCGAGAGGATCTTCCCGGCTCTCGCCGCCTCGTCGCGCAAAGCGCGGGCTTCGTCCAGCGTGAGCGCCAGCGGCTTCTGCGCCAGGATCGCCCTGATGTGCGGCTTGCCCAGCGCCTCGCGGATCAGTGCCGGCTGCTGGTCCGGCGGATAGGCGATGTCGAGGATCTCGACCTGCGGATCATCGATCAGCGCCGACGGCGTGTCATGCACCGTTGCAATGCCCCAGCGCTCGGCGACGGATTTCGCCTTGTCCGTCGTACGCGACGCGATGGCGACGACTGGGAAGCCGGCCTCGTTGTAGGCAGCCAGGTGGCATTCGGCCATGATCATGCCGGCCCCGATGCAGCCGATCCTGTAATCCTTCACCCGCACCGGCGGATCAGGCACGAAGCCGTTCGAGTCGCTCATTCGTTCCTCCCATTTCATCTGTCTGTTCATGGACGCAGCGCCTCTCCCGCCGCGCCGAAGAAGTGTATCCGCTCGGGGTTGCAGCTCAGCGCCACAGCACTTTCGATGCGAACGTCCGGCTGGCCGCGCATGAGCGCCCGCAGCTTCTGGCCGCCAGTGTCGAGCGTGACGACGGTGTAGCCGCCGAGGGGTTCGACCTCGTAGACGGTTGCCGGCCGCCCCGGATGGCTTTCGGCCCAGGGCTCGACCTTGAGGTCTTCCGGCCGGATGCCGACGCCTGCAACGTCCTGCGGCATCGCCTGGCCCGGCAGGATGATCGTGCCCTCGCCCGCCTCCAGCCCGGAAGCGTCGACCGCCATCAGGTTCATCATGGGCGCGCCGAGAAGCTGGGCGACATAGCGGCTTGCGGGACGGTCGTAGATCTCGACCGGCGTGCCGATCTGTCGGATCTCGCCGTCCTCCATGATCGCCATACGATCCGCCACCGACATCGCTTCTTCCTGATCGTGGGTCACGTAGATCAGCGTCTGGCCGAGCTCGCGCTGGATCCGCTTCAGCTCAACGCGTGTCTCTTCGCGCAGCCGGGCGTCGAGCGCCGAAATCGGATCGTCCATCAGGTAGGCGACGGGATCGCGCACCAGTGCCCGGGCGATGGCAACGCGCTGGCGTTCCCCGCCCGACAGCTGCGCCGGCGGCTTGTGCAGCAGGTGCGCGATGTGAAGCTTCGCCGCCACTTCATCGACGCGCGCCTTGATCGTCGCCTCCGGCACCTTCCGTTCCACCAGCGGGAAGCGAATGTTCTGCGCAGCCGTCATGTGCGGAAAGAGCGCCAGGTTCTGGAACACCATCGCAACATTGCGGCTCGCCGGCGCAACGTGATTGACTGGCTTGCCGCCAATCAGCACCTCACCCTCGTCGGGCGTCTCAAGTCCGAGTATCAGCTTGAGGATCGTGGACTTACCGGAAAGCGGCGGCCCGAAAAAGCAGAAGAACTCGCCCGACTGGATATCAAAGCTCGCATTCTTGACCGCAACAGTCTTGCCGTAGCGCTTGGTGACATTGCGGAAGGAGATACCGGCCATCGTCACGCCTCCCTGATGGCAATGCCCGTTGCGGCATCGAAGAGCCGGACGGACGCGGGTTCGACTGCGACGGAGACGGTGGTGCCGCTTTCGGCTGTGACATCGTTGTCGAAGACCGCCTTGACCCGCTGCGCGCCGGTGCCGAGATGGGCGATGGTGCGCGCGCCGATGCGCTCGACGAAGGTCACCGGCATGGGCACTCCCTCGCCCGTCACCGAGAGCGAGACCCGTTCCGGCCGAAAGCCGTAGACGACCTCGCGGCCGGCATGGGCGCGCGCCGCGGCTGCCACTTCCGGGGAGAGCGGCGCGGTCAGACCCAGTTCGCCGAGATCCACGACGAGACCGCGGTCGCTATCTGCAAGGCTTCCCCTCAGAAGGTTCATGCCCGGCGAACCGATGAAGCCGGCCACGAACAGGTTGACGGGGTTGTTGTAGACTTCCAGCGGCGTACCCACCTGCTGCAGGACGCCGTGATCCATCACTGCGATCCTGTCGGCCATGGTCATCGCTTCCAGCTGGTCGTGGGTCACATAGACCATGGTCTGGCGGAACTGGCGCTGAAGATGCTTGAGTTCGGTGCGCATGACCGCACGGAAGGCGGCATCGACGTTCGACAGCGGTTCGTCGAGGAGGAAAATCGCCGGCTCGACGATCGCCGAGCGGCCAATCGCCAGACGCTGCAGGATGTTCACCGACAACTTGGCGGACGGCTGCTTGAGCAGCGGCGTCAGCTGCAGGAAATCGGCAATCTTCTTTACCCGGCTGTCGATCTCGGCGTCCGGCAACCCGCGGACCCGCAGGCCGTAGGCGAGGTTGTCGTAGACGTTCATGTGGGTGAAGATCGCATAGTTCTGGAACACGAAGCCGACGCCGCGGCGTCCCATCGCCACGCCGTTCATGTCCCGTCCGTCGAACAGGATGCGGCCTTCCGACGGGCCCTCCATGCCGGCAATCATGTTCATTGTGGTCGACTTGCCGCAGCCGGAGGGGCCGAGCAGCGCCATGAACTCGCCGTCGCGGATCTCCAGATCCATCGTCTTCAGCGCCGTGAAGGCTCCGAACCGCTTGACCAGGTTTTCAAGGTGAATGGCGGTCACAGCTCAGGCTTCCTTCTTCTTGTTCATGCGGCTGATGGCCAGCGACACGAGAATGGAGAGGGAGATGAGGATGACGAGCGCGATCGCCGCCACATAGCCCCAGATCAGGTCCTGCTGCGTCACCTTGTAGATGTAAACGGAGATCGTTTCGGTCGCCACGCCCGGCCCGCCGCCGGTCATGATGTATAGCGTGTCGAAGATCTTGAAGTTCTCGATGACGCGGATGGCGAGCGCGATGATGATGATGGTCTTCATCTTCGGCAGTACGATCGTGCGGAAGCGCTGCCACCAGGAAGCCCCCAGCAGGGTCGCGGCGCGGACCTGATCTTCCGGCACGCCGACGAGGCCGGCAAGCAGGATCAGGAACATCAGCGGCGTCCACTGCCAGATGTCGGCGATCATCACCGCAATCAGCGCAGTCGTCGGATCAGAGAGCCAGGCGATCGAGACGTTCATCCCCGTGACGCCGGACAGGATGTCGTTCACCGGGCCGCCGGACTGGAACAGCATGAAGAACATGTAGCCGGCGACCGCGGGCACCACCATCATCGGGACCAGCATGATCGAGTAGAACACGCGCTTGCCGACGAAGTCGTCCATGAACAGGATCGCAAGGCCAAGGCCGAGCAGGAATTCGGCCGGCACGCAGATCAGCATGACGAGCGCAGTCCGGCCGAGCGCGCTCCAGAAACGCGTATCCGCCATCAGGTCGGTATAGTTGGCAAAGCCGTTCCACAGTTCATAGGCCTGCCACCAGCCGATGCCGTCCAGAGGCGACCAGTCCGTCAGGCTGATATAGAGCTGCATGAGCAGCGGGAAGACGGCGATGAACAGCACCAGCACCTGGGCCGGCATCGTCAGTGCGAAGCCGAGGCGACGACCGTCGTCCGCAGCCGCGGCGCCGTCTTTCAGAGCCGCATCCGCCATGGGCATTTTCTCCGGGGTTGCGAGGCTGGTCATTGCTTCAGCGCTCCGAAGGTCAGGCCGCGTACGAGATGACGCTGGATGGCGATGCCCATGACGACGGGAGGAACGGCGGCGATCAGCCCGAGCGCTGCTTTCGCGCCATAGAGCTGGCCGGTCATCGAGGACGACAGCGAGGCCATGTAGACCGGGATTGTCACCCATTCGCGCGTCGTCAGAAGCAGCGCGATCAGATAATCGGACCAGTTGAGGATGAAGACGAAGAGAGCAGAGCTTGCGAGTGCCGGGCGCATCATCGGCAGCGTGATCTTCATGAACACGCGGGTGCGCGAGCAGCCTTCGACAAGTGCGGCGTCCTCGATCTCGCGTGGCATGTCGTCGAAAAAGGTCTTCATCAGCCAGAAGGCGAAGGGCAGCGTGACGATGCCGTAGATCAGCGCCAGCCCCCACCAGCTGTCGACCAGGCCGAGAAAGGCCCACATGATCATGACCGGGATCATCACGGCCATCGGCGGGAAGAGCCTGAGCTGGATCAGCGCCAGCGGCAGGTTCTGACCCGAGCCGAAGCGCGACAGGCCGTATGCCGCGGCTGTGCCGCAGCTCATGGCGATCAGCGTGCCGAAGACCGCCGAGAGCAGCGACGACAGGATCGGCTTGCCGGCGGTGCGGTCGAGCGCGACGATCAGGTCGCTGGTCGAGGTACCGAAGATGAAGCGGAAATTGTCGAGCGTCGGGTTCTTCGGCCACCACGTCAGATCGGCGCCGGCGGCAGACCATTCGGCGATCGGCTTGAAGGCCATCGAGGCCATCCAGAGCGTCGGCACCAGCGTGATCGCCAGCGCCAGAAGGATCGTCGCATAGCGGAAGATTTCAAAGGGGACGGAGCGGTTCATCATATCACTGCAGCATCTGTGCACGCATGCGGAACGGAGACGGGATCGCTCCCGCTCCGGTTCCGTCGAGTGGACCGGCTTATCAGCCGGTCACCGGATCGAGCACGGTCGGCCACGCCTCCTTGTTGGATTTGATGGCAGCCACAAGCTTGTCCTCGCCGATGCGGCGGGCGATGCGGTTCCACTGGCGCTCGGTATCGGCCATCGCCTCTTCCGGGGTCTTGGTCTTCGTCAGCGCTGCAACGAGGTTCTCATCGAGCGCGTTGTGGAAGGCCGTGGCACCGGGATAGTTGATGGTCGGCACGGTGCGCGCCACCGTCTCGCGGACGATATCCATGTGGTAGTCGTGATAGGTCTGGCGCACCAGCGGATCGGCGAAGTTCGACAGCTGGAAAGGATCGAAATAGCCGCCGGGATTGGCCGTCATCCAGGAATAGATGCGACTGGAGCCGAGCCACTGTAGAAGCAGGTAGCAGGCCTCGGGGTGCTTGCTCTGCGAGGACACCGAGGCCGAGAGGTTGAGCCATAGCACCGAGCGCCGGACAAGCTGGCCGTCGACCTCGCGGCCGGGCGGCAGCATGGAGCCTACCTTGCCGGTGACCTTGGAGCCCTGGTTGCCGGGATTGTCGAGAAACTTCGGCAGGTTCGAGAAGGCGCAGGTCATCGCCGCCCCGCCGCTGGCGAAGTTGCCGTACTGTTCCGGCCAGCCCCAGGAGATCGCGTCCGGCGAGTGGTAGGACAGCGAGTCGACATATTCCCTGGTTGCCTGGAACCCGGCCTCGCCGTTGATCAGCGGGTTGCCGTCGTCGTCAAACAGGAACTGGTTGGGCGAGGCCATCGAGACGAAACGCTGGTACCAGTTGGTGTAACCCCAACCCTGGTTGCGCAGGTCGGTACAGCCGAACTGCCCCTTGTCAGGGCGATGGAAGAAGGCGGCGACCTCGTCGAGCTGCTTCCAGGTCGTCGGCGGTGCCAGCTCGTAACCGTGCCTGTCGGAGAAGGCCTTCTTTTCAGCTTCGTCGTTGAAGAGGTCGGTGCGGAAGTTCCAGGTCTGAAAGTCGCCATCCAGCGAGACGCCGTAGGTCGAGCCGCGATATTGGTTCAGCAGCGAGACGCCCCTCTGCCCGTTCACATAGCCGCGCTCGGGATCGTCCCATTCCGGCTTGTGCTGGGCGACATAGTCGTCGAGGGCCACGATGCCGCCGGTTTCGGCGAGATCGCCCAGACGGTTCCATTCGACGGCGTAGATGTCGAACGCCCCACCCTTGGTGGAAATGTCCTGCATCGTCTTGGTGAACTCCTGGCCGTTCGGCACGCCGACGATGTCGAGCGTGATTCCCGTCTCCTTTTCCCAGAGCTCCTTGATGGACGGCGCACCAGCCGGGAACGGCTGCGTCAACTGGCCGATCGACCCATCTGACAGGCCGAGCACGATGCGATCCGGCGCCTTGCCGGCGCCCTTCAGCGACTTGACTGCCTCAATCGCCCGCCCCTCGGGCGTGTCGGGTCCATACTGGTAGCGCTCGGCGCCGTCGAAACCCGTCGGACCTCCGACCATACCCGGCGCGAGCGCGTCGGCTGCAAAAGCACGGCCCGGACGAATGAACTGCGGCGCGATGCCGGCCACAGCGGTCAGCGCGACCACCTTCCCACTACCGGCAAGAAGCCGGCGCCGCGACATGCGGAAAATATCTGACATGACGTTCCTCCCCATCGGCAGACTTATTCCTCCGCTACCGAATTGCCGGGATACTGACCTTGAGCACCATCATTGTCAACATCATAAATAATCATTTTACATCATTCATTTCCGCGTCTGCGATGCGGCAAATCCCATCTATAACGTCATTTTTCTGATTTGATTTGCGATTTTTGCACCTGGCCCAAGAAAGTGGCGCGCAAAATCACTGGATTCCGCGGAAAAACGCGACGGAGGGCTTGCATCTTTGCTGCATCGATTTACATCAAATTACATCATTCAACAAAAAGGATTCGCAGTGCGATCGACTCTGATTGACATCGCCCGGGAAGCAGGCGTTTCCAGCGCCACGGTCGATCGCGTCCTGAACAATCGCACCGGCGTCAAGGAACGCACCCGGGAAGTGGTGATGGATGCGGCACGCCGGCTGGGCTATGTCAGCGCCGGTTCCCCGGCCGGTTTCGTCGACAGCCGCGTCCGGCTCGATTTCGTCCTGCCCGCCGGGACAAACACCTTCATTGCCAACCTGTTGCAGCAACTGGAGAGCCAGGCTGCCACCCGGCCAGACCTCGATGTGCGCATCCATTCCATCGAGGGCTTCAATCCGGACACGCTGGCGCGCACGCTGCACGACCTGCACGGACAGACCATGGGGGTGGGCGTCATCGCGCTCGACCATCCGACCGTGCGCGAGGCGATGCGCTCGCTTTCCGCCGCCGGCGTTCCGATCGTCACCCTCGTCTCAGACATTCTGCACGTGCCGCGCATCGGCTACATCGGCATCGACAACCGGGCGGCAGGACGGCTCGGCGGCTATCTGCTGGGGCGTTTCCTCGGGCATGGCGTCAAGCGCAAGGTCGCGCTGTTTGCCGGTTCGCTGTCGTATCGGGGACACGAGGAGCGCGAAATGGGCTTTCGCCACATCATCGCCGATGAATTTCCCGATCTCGAGGTGGTGGAGCTGCGCGAAATCCGCGACGACCGCGATCGCGCCTTCGAGGAGGCGACCGCCCTCTTCCGCCGTCATCCCGACCTCGCCGGCATCTACAACATCGGCGCCGGCAATTCCGGCATAGGCCGGGCCCTGGTCGAATCCGGCCTCGCCAAGGATGTGATTTTCGTCGGCCACGAACTGACCGAGCATACCAAGATGCTGCTTCTGAGCGGGGTGATGGATGCGGTGATCGACCAGAACCCGCGGGTCGAGGCGCGCGAGGCGTTGTCGATGCTGAGCCTGACGGCGAAAGGGCGTCCGATCGACTACCATCCGCCGCGCCTGCAGGTCATATTCCGCGAGAACATTCCTGAGACCTGAGTTCCCCGCCGAAGGCGCGGTTTGCGCCGCCGCCTGCAATCAGACGACGGGTCTCGGACCGAGCAAGTTCGTGACGACAATTGGTGTGCCGTTGGGCACTCGGTCGTAGAGATCGACCACATCCTGATTGATCATCCGCACGCAGCCCGACGACACCGATTTTCCGATCGTCCACCATTCCGGCGAGCCGTGGATGCGGTAGAGCGTGTCCTCGCCATTCTGGAAGATGTACAGAGCCCGGGCGCCCAGCGGATTGTTCAGCCCCGGCTCCATCCCGCCATTGGCGATGCTGTAGGGATCGAGCTCCGGCTGGCGGGCAACCATCTCATCCGGCGGCGTCCAGCGCGGCCACTGCCGCTTGTACTGGATCTGGCCCCGACCCTCCCATTCGAAGCCGGCGCGGCCGAGGCCGACGCCATATCGCATCGCCTGGCCGCCGTCATAGGTGAGGTAGAGAAAGTGGTTGGCGGTATCGACCACGAGAATGCCCGGCCGCTCGCCGGTCGGGTCGGGTACCATCTGCCGGCGGAACTGCGGTTCGATCCTCTCATAGGGGATGGCCGGCAGCGGATAGAGTTCGTCCGGCTTCTCGCCGTACATGCTGGCGAAGATCGAGGTTTCCACCGGCTGCGGGGCGACTGCAAGCGTGGGGCGCGGAGCCGTCGAACAACCGGCGAGCACCCCGCTCGCCATCCCTGCGCCACCGAGAAGGAAGGACCGCCGGGTCGTTCTCGCGTGCACAAGGCTCATGCTCATCATCCTCTACCTGCTGCTGGCGTATGGGTCAGCCAACGCTGCCTCTGGACGGCTGACCGGATATTTTGTTCCCGAGACCTTGGCCGCCATCCTCTTCGGGCCCTGCTGCTTGAGCAGCGCACGGAAGCTTGGATGCATGCCACCGTCCACATAAGCAGAGATAGGCGAGGAAGTGGCGTCGGCAATAGCCGCATCGATCTTAAGCCGCTCCGTCTGCATCCGCGCCGTCAGTTCCGTCGCCGGCGGGCCGGCAACCGGCGGGCATTGGGCGAGCGGGTCTGTTGGCTCTTCACCTTCGAATTCGGTGTTGAAGACGTATCGCCCGCCGCACATCGATACCTTCGGCTGCTTCTTCGTGAAGGCAAATGTGTCGTAACCCTCCTTGAGCGTCCGCCAGAACGACATGTTCTGATCGTCGCGATGCAACGCCATGTTCTGCGCCGACATGCGGAACGGATAAGCCTGAACCTGGAACCGCTCCTGGCCGCCCTTCAGCGCTGCCCTGACGATGGCGTATATCTCGCCGACGCCCTGGTCGGTCATGGCGTAGCATCCGGCGGAGGAACAGGCGCCGTGCACCATCAGCGCCTCGCCGGTATAGCCAAGCGCCGATTCCAGGCGATTGGGATAGCCGAGGTTGAACGACACGTAGTACTGGGAGTTCGGGTTCAGCATGCCGGCCGAGACGTGATAGAAGCCTTCCGGCGCCTGCCGGTCGCCGCTCTTGGTTTTCGGCCCGAGTTTTCCGGACCAGCGGCACATCGGATAGGTCTTGAACAGCGCATAGTTTCCGCTCTTGTCGACCTTCCAGACCTCCAACTCGCTCTCCTGCTTGAAGATGCGGACCAGGACGGGACTCTCCGGCTTCATCCCCTTGCGCGACATTTCGGCGGCGACCTTCGAAGACAGCTTCGGCTCGACCTTCGAAAGGGACTCGTAGTCCATCGCGAGACAGCCGGACAACAGCGCCCCGGCAAGCGCCACGGCCGCCAGGCGAGACGTCAGAGCAGACGGCGATACAGTCGTGCCGCGAAGGCGGCGAAAAAGAAAATCGATCATCATGCGGATCAGTCGGTGCAATTCCTGATGTGTCGTTTGCGAGAATCGGCGCAATATCACCACGAGGTTCAGACCGATTGCTTAGAACTTCGTTAATCTTATGGTCGCCGGCGAATTTGCCGCAGCCATCCCCCACCTTCGCATGACAGGCTGGATCGCGGCTGGCGACCCGGTTCGGTTCATTGGCGCCCGCGAACGAACCTGTCATGAGCCGCCATGCCCGCGAGCATCGCCAGCACAAACAGGACCGGCTCGAGCCTGCCAAGCGACAGGGATGCGATCGCCGGTCCGGGGCAGAAGCCGCCAAGCCCCCATCCGGCACCGAAGATCGCCGACCCGATGATCAACCGCGGATCGATCCTGCCCTTTGGCGGCAGATGGAACGACGCGTCGAAAGCGGGATGTGCAAGGCGCTTCATGAGCTGCACGGCGGCAAAGGCAACGCAAACCGCACCACCCAGGACAAAGGCGAGGCTGGGATCCCAGTTGCCGAAGACGTCGAGGAACCCCTGAACACGGGCCGGGTTCAGCATCCCCGACAACGAGAGGCCGAAGCCGAAAAGGCTGCCCGATGCCAGCGCGGTGGCGACTTGCGCGAGATGTCTCTTCATGGGGTAAAACTCTCAAGCAGGGCAACGGCCAGAACGCCGGTCGCAAGGAAGGTGGCCACCGCCGCCATCGAGCGCACGGAGAGCCGCGCAAGCCCCAGCACGCCATGGCCGCTGGTGCAGCCGGAGCCCATGCGCGAACCGAAGCCGACCAGCAGCCCGGCCAGCATCAACAGCGGCCATCCCGCCGTGATCGACACCAAAGGCCACGCCGAAAAGGCGGCACGGTAGAAAAGCGGCCCGCTGACGAGGCCGAGCACGAAGGCCAGATTGGTGGCACGGTCGATCCCGAGCGCCAGCCTTCCGACGATGCCGCTGACCCCGGCGATGCGCCCGTTGAGCAAGAGCAGCAACGCCGCCGCCAGCCCGATCATCATTCCGCCCAGCAGAGAAGTCAGGTATACCGTCATTGCATGGCCTCCGCGCAGAAAATCGCGTGCAGCGCCCCGATCAGTCGGGCGGCCTTCGCCTCGGCAAGGCTGTAGAAGATCTGCTTGCCGTCGCGCCTTGTCGCAACGACACCCGCCGCTCTCAACACGGTCAACTGCTGCGAGAGGTGCGGCTGGTGCAGGTCGAGCCTCTCTTCCAGTTCGCCAACGGAATGCTCACCCTCGACAAGCGTGCAGACCAGCATCAGACGGGCCGGATGGGCCAGTGTCTTGAGCAGTGCGGCAACCTCTTCCGCTCGCGCGCCCATTGCGGCGGGCGATGTTCCGGTCTTTGCCGCCTGTGTGATCGGCGTGTCCATCACCATGCCGCCCCGCCCAGTGCGTTGAGGGGAAACTTCAGATAACGCTTGCCGTTCGCCTCCGGCTCCGGCAGCCGCCCGCCGCGAATGTTGACCTGCAGGGCGTGCAGGATGAGCTTGGGCATCGGCAGGGTTCGGTCGCGAGCGGTTCGCAGCGCGATGAATTCCTGTTCCGAAATACCGGCGGCATGCGGATTGGCGCGCTTCTGTTCGGCAACCGTGCTTTCCCAGCGCGGTGCGCGGCCACCCGGCTGGTAGTCGTGGCCGGTGAACAGCCGGGTTTCGTCGGGCAGGGCCAGGATCTGCGTGATCGAATTCCAGAGGACACGGGGATCGGCGCCCGGGAAATCCGCCCGTGCCGAGCCGCTGTCCGGCATGAACAACGTGTCGTGGACAAAGGCGGCATCGCCGACGAGATAGGTGATCGAAGCGAGCGTATGGCCCGGCGAGAAGATCACGCGGGCCTCAATTTGGCCGACCTTGAAGGTGTCGCCATCGGCGAACAACCGATCCCACTGCGACCCGTCGGCGGGAAACTCCGGCCAGTTGTAGATGACCTTCCAGAGCCGCTGCACGTCCACGACACGCACCCCAATCGCGGTGGGCGCACCGGTCTTTTCCTGCAGATAGGAGGCCGCGGAGAAATGGTCGGCATGCGGGTGGGTATCGAGGATCCACTCGACGCTGAGCCCCCGCTCCTTGACATAGGCGAGGATCGCATCGGCACTGGCCGTTGCCGTCGAGCCGGATTTCTCGTCGAAATCCAGCACAGGGTCGATGATGGCGCATTTGCCCGTCTCGGGGTCGGAAACCACGTACTGCACGCTATAGGTGCGGGGATCAAAAAAGCCCCGTACCTGCGGTCGCCGGGACGACTCCCGGTTTAGCCACGCTTCGGCCGCCGCCAGATCGAAGCCCAGCCTTTTGCCGTAAGCCACGACCTCGTCTGCCTTCATGCGGCCGTCGAGAACCTCTCCGATCGCGTGCAGCGACAGCGCACGCGCACCGGATTTGCAATGAGCCACGACCGGAGCTCCGGCCGCATTCACGGCCTTCTGGAAGGCGCGCACATCAGCCTCGGAAATGGTCGCCATCGTTACGGGTATGAACGCATAGGCCATGCCGTTGCGTCTGGCCGCCTCGGCTTCCGCATCGTTGCCGGGCTGATCCTGCGCTTCACGATCCGGCCGAAGGTTGATGACGGCACCGAATCCGCTTGCCTTCAAATCAGCAAAGTCGGAAATTTCCGGCTGGGACGCGACCGAGAGCGTATCGCTGACCGCTACGATCTTCATTGGCTTCCCCCTTGCTGAAGTCGATATACAATTAAACATAATATATATTGTCTATGTGTCAATCATGCGACGATCCTTGCCATCCACAAGCCGAGGATGTCCTCACGAGTCTGCAGGTTCCGACACGCACGACACAGCGCCGTGCGGCCGCTTCTGCGTCTGCGCGCCGCCTCATGTCCGATATCGCGCTACCGGATCAGATCAAATTCATGCCGTGCGAGCGGGTGGCGATTACGCCGGCAGAGCCTGCGCGACGGCGAGCCGTGCCATCTCCAGCACCGCGTCGCGAGTCTTTGCCGCCGCGATAAAGCGACCGTTGTGGCAGAAGGTTGCCTCAGCTACCCCGCAGACCGCCGCGAGATCTGCGCCGGTCAAACCTGCCCAGGCCAACGGCAAATCGGCGCGAAGCTCAAATCCTTCGCCGGACCTTCGGATTCCGGTCAGGCACCAGTCATTCTCGCGGGGGTGCACGACAAACAGCAGATGATCGGCGCCCGCCTTCACGATCGCGGGACGGAAGGGCATACCCATCGGAAGCTCCAGCACGTGACCGTCTCCCGTCTCCGCAATCGCCTCCATCACGATCGTTTCGGCCCGCAGTTTCGCAGCACCTTGCCTTATGCTTGCCTCCACGAAACTGCGAGCGATCGACAGCGCGCCGTGGAATGCGCGGTCGCCGGCATCCGGCTCCTCGTCGTCGAAGACGGGCTTGAGCGTCTCGAGCAGGACAGGCAGCGTGAGCTTGCCCATCACACCGGCGCCCGATGGGCTCACGGCGCCGTTGTCCATCAGGTCGACGGGAAGGACGAAATCCAGGTCGAAGCGCGCATGGAGTGCTTCGATGTCTGCGGCGGGCACGCCGTGGGCCTCCAGGTAGCCCCGCCCGAACTGGCGCCAGATCAGGCCAAAGGAACTGAATGGCTGGCTGTCTTCGCGCAGCGGCGCTCCGCGCTGGTGGTGATCGAAAATTCCGGCACCGGGATCGTAGGCGCCGCCGACATCGTAGATGATCCTGTCACTGCCCGGCGTAACCCACTCAGGCGCGCGGCTGCGTACGATTTGAGCAGCAGGAAAAAGGCGGGTGAGAATGACGCTGGACAGCAGCTCATCCGCATGGAAGCCGCCGGAATGCGTTACGAGAAAGTCTGGGGCCATGCTGCTCAACCTATCAATAGCTTTACGTGTCCGATCATGCGCGTCGGATATCGGTTGGATGGCGGCAGTTCAAGGCTTGTACGATTGCCGGAGATCCAGGCTGGTGATCAGGCGCGCCGCGCCGACCGACCCTTCGCAAGCTCGCCGGCGCCATCGGCCTCGTAGTACTCCCTCTTGCGCTCGTACATTTGCATGTCCGCTCGCTTTATGACGTTCTCGATTGCTTCACCAGGCTCGCTGGTCGCCGCACCATAGGACATGCGCAAGGGAGCGCTGGAGTAGAACTGGTTGTTGATCTTGAGCAGTTCGTTGATGGTTTCGGTCATTGTCGCCACCCCCTTCGCATCCGCACCGGGCATAAGGACAGCGAACTCGTCGCCGCCGATGCGGCAGGCATAGTCGGGATGGGACACGGCGCCATTCAGGATCTCGCCAAACCGGCGCAGCAATGCGTCGCCCGCATCGTGGCCCAGCCGGTCGTTGGCCTCCTTCAGACCGTTGAGGTCGAATATGATCACCGAGACGGGGCGAAGCAGCTTCCGTTCAAGGCGATTGATCTCCTCGGCATAGAAGGCTCGGTTATAGAGCTTGGTCAGGACATCGTGCTTGCCGAGATATTCGAGATAGGCCTCCGCCTTCTTGCGCGCCGTAATGTCGGTGAGCGCCACCTGTACGCGCGTCCAGTCGCGTTCGTGACCTGGAAACACGGAGAAATGCAGCAGGATGTGCCGCACGGTGCCATCAAGCGCATAGTTCACCACTTCGCGATGATGGTGGAGGTTTCCGTTCCACAGCTCCATGAGCTGCTCCCGGAATGGCTTCTCCATATCGTCGCGGAAGACCTCGCGCAGACGTTGCAGCAGCTCGTTGCGCTCGGTGGCGCAAAACAGCTCAAGCGTTGCGCGATTGACGTCGATGACGCGAATCTCGCTCATGCATTGGCGCACGAACTCGGGATGAACGTCCATGAAGGTGCGAAAATCAACGATGCCGCGGGCTCGAATGTCTTCGAGCAGCGCCCTGATCCGGCTGAAATCCTCGATCCACAAGGAGACCGGCGAGTGTTCGAAAATGCCCTCCGCATGCCGCCGCTGCTCGGCCTCCGCCCGACGCGCATCCTCGCGCGCCGTGATGTCCTCGGTGGTCAGGAGCAGTTTGCCAAGCGAAGCCTCGTAGCCGGGCAGAACGGCCCCGCGAAGCTGGATGTCGAGGCGGCGGCCGGAGATCGTGTAGTTCGACGTGGTGCTCTCGAAGACGCGTTCGCCATCGAAAAGCTTGGCCAGCTCGATCACATGCGTCTTGAGCATGTCGTCGCGAAAAATGGTCGACAGGTTGGCACGCAGATGGTCGATGTCATCGGCCTCGAAGAGTTCCAACGTCTTTCTGTTCACGTCCAGCACCCTGATGCGCCGGGAACACTCCGCGACGCGGCTCTGGTCCTCCCCCAGAAATGCCCTGATGTCCGTCACGCCCTGCGAGCGCCATATGTCGAAGAGGGCCTGGACCTCGCTGAAATCCTCTATCCACATCGCCGTCGGGGCAAGATTGAAGATATCGGAATCGAAAGTCTCTGACATGGGACACCCGGGTTTGGGGAAGTGCTACGCCATCTATGGCGGTGTCCCTTCTTATCCTCAATAGGTAAATCGAGGTTGAAGCGTCGTCATGAGTGGCGATTGAGCATCGACAAGCCGAGAAGGGAGAATGCGGCGGCGGCGCAGAGGACCGTTCCTACCCGGCTTCCAATCACGACAGGCAAACCGGCATCTCGCCGTCAGGCGCGCCCGGGATCGATCGCATCGAAAAAACGCGAAAGCATGTCATCGCCTGCGACGGGCTCGCTACCGGCCATCACCGCCATCGACAGGCCGATGGCCGAGGACACCGGATTGTGGTGGGTGGTGGCCGACGCACGAAGGTTCATCACCAGCGTCGGGCAGAGAAACAGACCGAGCCGGATCACGCGCCGCCAGTCGGCCGGCAACATGCCGCGGCGCGCCAGTTCCCCAAGCAGGGGCCGCCACATGGCCTGCGCCTTGACGTCCAGCAGTTGCCGGCGGACCGGGCTTGGCTCCCACGAGCTCGACACGCGAAGAACGCCGTCGGCATATGCCGCGCTCGCCTCGTACCGCTCGGCGGCCAGCGCCGGGTCGTAAAGCCATAGCGGGTGGGCGAGGATGTTGTGGAAGGTCGTCTTCACCTCGGCCAGCAGGGTGGGAATGTGTTCGCCGGCGAAGGCTGGGTCGAAGAAGGAAAGCGTCGCCTCGCCGCCCCGTTCCCGATACCAGACATTGGCGTTGTGCGCGTCGCCATGCGCCGTGACGCCACCCGCATCGGCAAGCCGTGAAGGCTGCAGGCGCTCGAAAGCCTCGTCGAACAACTGGCCGACGGTATCGCGATACTCCACCCCGTTGACGACGAAGCGGCTGGTGGAAAGCGCCTCCCAGTCCAGCGTGGCGCCGGGAAAGGCAAAGTCCTTTCCGACATAGAAGCTTGCAAGCCGGCCGCCCGGATAGCTTCCTGCCGGCGGGTCGATCAGCCGCTCGAAGAACAGCCGGTGGACGGGCTCGGCGGAAACCTCCTGCGGGGTCACTGGATGCAGCGTCTTCAGGTAGACGTCGAGCACCGCTTCGTTGAGCTTTCGCTCGGCGGCGACGGCGCGCGCCGCCTTCTGCGCGTCATGCTCCAGATCGAGCGCCCGCAGCACATCGGAGAACCGCGGATCGGTGCGCCGCTTGTAGACAAGGATCTGTTCGCCCGGCAGGACGGACATCAGCACCGGCTGGTCCACCGGCAGACCGGCGCGCGCCAGGATGTCGGCACGATAGTATTCGCCGGTCATCGCCTCCTCGCCCTCTTCCTGATGGAACTTGAAGAAGAACTGGCCGTCGACGGTGTCGAAAAATCCGTTCAGCGAATTCAAGCTGTACTGGTCGTGGTTGATGGCGAGGTTGAACGGCTCGATCGCAAACAGATCGCGCAGCAGGTCGGCAAGCATTGCCTCTGCAGCGCCATCGGCGTCCTTCGCGTGCATCCTTATCTCGGCGGTACGGCTGGCGGGCTTGGTCATGCTGGGAGCTCCAGTCCTGGTATTGGGGGCATGCGGCCGCGTCAGTCCGATATCTCGACGATGGTCTTCAGCCTTGAACCACCGCCCTTGAGGAGACGTTCATAGGCGTCCGGCACCGCATCGAGCGTATCCAGCACCTCGGAGAAGCGCGTGAGCGAAGGTTCGAGGCCCGGCAGCATCGCAACGGCTTCGGGCAACTCGTCGACGAACGCGTGGCATCCGACCAGCGAAATCTCGCGCTCGACCAGAATGTTTGGATCGAAATCGAGCTTCCCGTGGCTGATGCCGACCAGTGCCAGCGCGCCGCCGCCGGAGAGGAGGTCGATCGCCTTGGCGATGGCAGGCACGCTTCCCGTGGCATCGAGCGCAAAACGTAGTCTTTTTCCATCAAGCGCAGCGTCGATTGCAGTGGCATCGAGTGCCACCGGCACGCCACCGGTCACGTCGGCCACCATCTCGACGCGCTCGGCGTTGAGATCGGCGAGCAGCAAGGGCCCATTGCGCAGTTGCGACAGCAGAAGCGCGCCGAGCCCGCCGATGGTACCGCATCCGACAACCAGCACCGGCTCGCCTTCGGGCGGATTGAGCCGCCGGATGGCGTGGAGCGCGACGGCGAGCGGCTCCGCCATGGCAGCGACCCGTGGCGAAAGACCGGCGTCGTGGCGAACGAGCAGCCGGGCCGGCAGCTGGACCTCCTCGGCAAAGCCGCCGTCGCAGACCTCGCCAATGAAACCCAGCTTTTCGCAGACATTGCTGCGGCCACTGCGACAGGCGGCACATTCACCGCACCACATCCGCGAATCGGCTGCGACCACGTCGCCGATCGCAAGGTGGCTGACCCCTTCGCCGATCGCGGTGACGCGACCGCAAAGTTCGTGCCCCGCCGTCGACGGGCGCCGACTGATCCACTGGCCGGTGCGATAATTATGAAGGTCGGAGCCGCAGATGCCGGCCGCCCGCACCCGGAGATTGACATGGCCCGGCGGCGGGGACGACGGAGCGTCCACCGTCTCCACCCGCAGGTCCAGCGCATCATGCAGCCGCACGGCCTTCATCGGTCACGCGCCTTTCTTCAGATAGGCGTCGCGCACAGGCGAAACCGCCAGCGCGTGTGAGGAGAAGCCCTCGTAGAGTGCGAGATTGTGGGAGTGCTTCGCGAATTCCGGATAGGCCGGAGCGGTGACGTATCCGATCGAGCTGCGCTTGACGAAATCGGTGACCGAAAGCGGCCCGAAGGTCCGCGCCCAGCGGCTCGTCGGCAGCACGGCATTCGGTCCAAGCGAGAAGTTGGCGATGCTGACCGGCGTATGCGTTCCCATCAGGATCTCGGAAGCTTCGGTGATATGACCGAGATGGATGAAGGGTTCGGTCGAGAGTAGTTCAAGATGCTCGGGCGCATAGGCGTTGACGAACTCATAGCTCTCCTGGATCGACGAGGTCAGCACCACACCACCCGTCTTTCCGGTCAGAACGGCCTTGGAGAAGCCGACGCGCTGCTCTGTCATCTTGCTCCAGTGCTCGGGAAGCGCGGCGATTGCCTCTTCGGCAACGCGGCGGCTGTGCGTCACGAGGTAGGCCGAGGAATCCGGGCCGTGTTCGGCCTCGATCAGGAGATCGAGCGCGGCGAGCCCCCCATGCACCGTATCGTCTGCAAGGATCATCACTTCCGAGGGGCCGGCAGGCAGGCCGGTATCGATGACGCCCGAGAGCGAGCGCTTGGCAGCGACGACCCAGGGGCTGCCGGGGCCCACGATCTTCAGCGCCGGCTTGACGGTCTCCGTGCCGTAGGCGACTGCCGCGACCGCCTGTGCGCCGCCGACCTTGTAAACGGTCTCGACGCCGGCGAGACGGGCTGCGACCAGCGTTGCCGCGTCGACCGAGCCATCCGGCGCAGGCGGCGTGACGATCGCAAGGTTTGGCACGCCGGCAACGACGGCCGGCACGGACGTCATCATCGTCACCGAAGGGAAGGAACCCTTGCCGCGCGGCACATAAAGCGCCACCGACTGAATGGGGGTGAAACGGTCGCCTGCGAACGCACCCGGGCGGATCTCCTTCAGCCACATGGCCTCCGGTTTCTGCTCCTCGTGGAAATGGCGGATGTTGTCGATCCCGAACTTGATGGACTCGACAACGCTGTCGTCGACGAGCTTGAACGCTGCATCGAACTCAGCCTCCGTCACCTTCAGGTTCGCTTCGGTGACATCTGCCTTGTCGAGCTCACGGCCGAAACGGGCCAGCGCCTTGTCGCCCTCTGTCCGCACCGCCTCGAGAATGGGCGCCACCTTTTCGATGAAGCTGGAAATATCCGTCTCCGAGCGGCGCAGCAGCGCCGCCTTCTCATCGGCGGTCAGCTTGGAATATTCGTAGAAAGAGACGTCAGTCATCGTCGTGTCCTTGATGAGCGGCCCCAAGGGGTCATTTCGATTTGAGGAAAATGTCGAGACCGACAAGGCGGTCCAGAAGCGCGATCGCAACGCCTGCGCAGGCGATGAAGACCACGGAGATGGCGGCGAGGTCCGGCGTGATGATGGAGCGGATCGAATTGTAGATCTGCACCGGCAGGGTGACGCTGCGCGCATCCACCAGAAGCAGGCTGACCAGGAACTCGTTGAGGGCCAGGATGAACATCAACAGCGAGCCGGTGATGATGCCAGGCAGAACAGCCGGGAGGGTGATGTAGAGAAACCGCTGCAGCGGCGGGGCGCCGCAGTTGGCGGCCGCCAGTTCCAGGTCGGGGCTGAGGTTGGAGGCGCTGGCCGTGACGGCCCAGATCATGAAGGGCAGGTTGATCACGCAGGTCGCAATCCCGACGGGCCAAAGCTTACCGAGCGCGCCCATCTCACCGAACACCAGCATCATGCCGATACCCGATCCGATCAACGGAATGGTGAACGGCAACAGCAGGTAGATCTGGATGGTACGGGCGAAGCGGACGCGGTACTTCGAAAGTGCGATGCCGGCCAGCGTTCCGACAGGGATCGCGATCAGCGTGCAGATCGTCGCAACGATCAGCGACCGGACGAAGGCCTGCCGAAGGTCGCTCGCCTGCGCGATGGCGCCGTACCACTTCAGCGACAGCCCTTCCGGCGGAAAGGTGATGATGTTTCCGGCAGTGAAAGACGCCCCCAGCACGACGACGGTGGGTGCGGACAGCATGACGAGAGCCGTTATGACGAACGCCCAGATGACGATGGACTTGCTGCGGCTCCCGGTCATTTGCGTTCGTCTCCCATGGCAAGCGTGCCGGCGCCGAACAGCATGAAGACGACGCCGACCAGGATGGAGCCGACGGCGACCAGCAGCAGTGACAACGTGGCACCGAGCCCCTGGTCCGAGGTGCGGAAGAACTGGTCGTAGATGGCGTTGGCGATGAAGTCCTGCGAGCCGCCACCCAGGATCGCCGGAATGGCGAAATCGGTCAGCGACAGCGTAACGACAACGAGGCCGGCGCCGACGAGGCCGGGACGGGCAAGCGGCAGCACGACGTGGCGGAAGGTGCGGACCCAGCCGGCACCCAGCGAACTTGCCGCCGATTCCAGCTCAGCCGGAATAGCAGTCAAAGCAGGTGCCAGCATCAGAACCGCAAAGGGAAGCATGTACTGTACGAGGCCGAACAGCACGGCGGGGTAATTGTAGAGAAGGCGCATCGGCGGCACGCCAACGAGGCCGAGCGCCTCGTTCACCATTCCCTGGTTGCCGAGAATGATCAACCAGCCATAGGCGCGCACCACCTGGCCGATAAAGAAGGGAAGGAAGAGCGCCACGAGCAGGAACTTGCGCAGGGCCGAGGACGGTGTGCGCACCATCAGATACGCGTAGGGAAAGGCGAAGATCAGCGTGACGACAGTGACGATCACCGCCCCCACGAGGCTGCGTCCGGCAACAGTGGCGAAGAACTTCTCGCTGAGCGCGCGCTGATAGTTCGCGAGTGTGTAGTTCTCCGACATCATGAAGGTGCTGGTGTCCAGCGTTCTAAGGCTGGAGTCGCCGATCTGGATCAGCCCGAGGACCAGAAGCCCCACGAGCACGACCGCCGGCAGCAGCATGAGATAGGGAAGGCCTCGCTGGAAACTTGACGGCCATACGGCGGCCGCAAGGCGCTCCAGCACATCCATGACGCGCCACGTCAGCGGATATGCGGCACGGGAATGGCGCATGGGTACCGATCCTCGCAATGCAAACAGAAGGCCCGCCGCCAGAGGGGAAGCGACGGGCGGGCGGGGCCTCAGCCCTGCATGATTTCCTTGAACTTGGCGAACCACTGGCTCTCGTTCTCGACCTGCACCTTCGAAGAGATGCGGATGAGATGCTTGAAGTCCTCTTCGGTGGTCGGGTAGGACGGATCGCCAACGAGATCGGCCGGCGGCGTCAGGCCCGGGACCACGCCCGGCAGACCGAGACCGTCGAGCCAGACCTGCTGGGCTTCCTTGGTCAGCGCGTGATTGATGTACTGCTTGGCCCAGTAAAGCTCGTTCTCCGGCAGGCCCTTGGGAATCCAGAGGCCATCCGTATCGAACTTGGCGCCTTCCTCCGGCACAACCCATGCAAGCTCGATGCCGTTCTTCCTGGCTTCGCGCGCATTGGTGGAGATGGTGCAGGCGGCGTCGATCTCGCCCTTCTGGAACCAGGTGGTGAAATCCGGATCTTCGCCGAGCAGCGGCTGCTGTTCTTTGATTTTCGCGATAAAGTCCCATGCCGGCTGCATGTTGCCAGGAATGTCCTCCAGCTTGCCGCCGCCGGCAACCTGTGCGGGGAAATGGAAGCCGATGCCGTCGTTATAGAGCGCGATGCGGCCCTTCAGCTTGGGATCGAGCAGGTCCTTCCAGGACTTCGGCGCGCCGTTGGGGAAAGCCGACGGGCGATAGGCGAGAACGTAAACGTAGCCGTAGGTGTTGACGATCGGATAGCCGTCGAGGCCGACCGGCTTGGCGAGATCGGTGGTGTTCTTCAGGTTCGGCAGGTCGGAGAGATCTTCGGTCACGCCGCGCAGCGCCGACTTGGTCGCGTTCGTCGTCGTGTCCCAGTTGATGTGGATCGGCGGCACGCGGCCCTGTGCGACAGCGGCCCAGACCTTCGGCTGGATCTCGTTGTCCTCGGTCAGGTCGTGGCGAACAGCGATGCCGGTCATCTTGGTGAAGCTGTCGGAAACGCCGGCCTTCAGGCTATCGACCCAGCTGCCGCCCCAGGCGCGCACGATGATTTCGGAAGGCTTCTCAGGCTCCTGCGCAAAAGCCTTGCTGACGCCGAGCGTCGACAGGCCGGCAGACGCTCCGACGGCGGCCATGGAGCCGAGCAGCGTGCGGCGGCGGATTTGAGCGGACAGGATCTTATCATTCGGCATCATATGTTCTCCTCTGAATGGACCGTGCAGCGGTCACTTCTTGAATACATGCATGTCTTTCGCATTCCACCCGAGCCGGACATTCTCGCCCGGACCGAACTGCAGGTGCGATACCGGATCGTGGTCGAACACGCGAAGGATGGCGCCACCGAGCGCCGGCACCGTCACCTCGTAGACCATCCGCTCGCCTTCGAAAATGGAATCGGTGACCTGTCCCTCGACAATCGTTTCCAGACCTTCGAGCGCGGTACGCGCAGAAGCGATGCGGATCTGCTCGGCGCGGACGGCACCGGAACAGGCGGAACCGTCGACGAGCGGAGCGCCATCAGCGGCAACGACACCCGCCAGAACCTGACCATTCGATTCGACACTCACCGTCGAGCCGGAAATCGCCGACACCTTGCCGTCGATGAAATTCGTGACGCCGATGAAATTGGCGACGAAGGCGTTGGCCGGCGAGCGGTAGGCATGCACGGGCTGGGCCTTCTGCTGGATCTCGCCGCCATCCATGACGATGACTTCATCCGACACCACCAGCGCCTCGCGCTGGTCGTGCGTGACATTGATCGTGGTGACCCCGAGCTCCCTCTGGATGCGCCGGAATTCTAGCTGCATCTCTTCGCGCAGCTTGCGGTCGAGTGCGGCCAGCGGCTCGTCGAGGAGGAGCAGATCCGGCTCGAACACGAGGGCGCGAGCGATCGCGACGCGCTGCTGCTGACCACCCGACAACTCGTTGATCCGCCGGCCACCATAGCCGCCGAGGCGGACGAGTTCCAGGTAGCGCTCCACCTTCTCGCCGATCGTGCGGGCATCGTGACGGCGCATCTTCAGCGGAAAGGCGACGTTTTCGGCGGCCGTCATATGGGGGAAAAGCGCCAGCTTCTGGAACACCATGCCAATCGCACGCTTGTGCGGCGGCACCGCGCTGACCGGCTGGCCGTTGATGAAAATCTCGCCGCTGGTCGGCTTGTCGAAACCGGCGATCATGCGCAGAAGGGTGGTCTTGCCGGAACCGGAAGGCCCGAGGATCGTCAGGAATTTTCCCTTCGGCAGATCGAAAGACGCGCTTCTGACGGCATGGACATTCCCGAAGACCATTCCGACATCCTTGACGGAGACGGCAATCGCGCCGGCCTTGTGGAGATCGGTGGAAACAATGCCCATGTCATTCCCCTGCTCTTCCCTCACCTGCGGCGCATGGCGCCACCAGGTCAAGGGCTCGTTTCATCCGACCGGCAGACACTCCCATCCGCCAGCGGGATGGATGATGTATATACATATTGAGCCGGCCACCGTCAACGACAATTGCGTAAATTTTGCACTTGCACAAAAGACGCACACAATTTGTGCAGATGCAAAATACGCCATCAATCCAGGTTCTGTCTTTGCCGCAGCAAGCGAAAAAGGCAAGCGCGTTGGAAGGGTGAAGGCGCAGTCTTCCGCAACTGTGCTGTCGAATAGCGCGATCGTGATGACTTCAGATCGAGGAGAGGTAGCCGCCGTCGACGGGTATGCAGTGCCCCGTCACATAGGCCGCCGCCTCGCTGCAGAGGAACACGGCGACACCGCCTATGTCCCCCTCCCCGCCGAAGCGGCCCTGCGGAATCCGCGACAGCATTCGGGACTGCCAGTCCTCGTCCTGATAGAATACCTCCGTCATCGCGGTACGGAAGTACCCGGGCGCGATCGCATTGACGCGAATGCCGTGCGGAGCCCATTCCGTCGCAAGCGCCCGCGTCATGCCGAGGAGACCGGACTTGGAGGCACCGTAGGGCACAGCCGTCGGCACGCCCACATAGGACGTCAACGAGCAAAGGTTGACCATCGCGCCGCCGCCACGCTTTGCCATGATGCGGCCAGCCGCCTGCGCACAGAAGAAGGAACCCTTCAGGTTGATCGAGAGGATCGTGTCCCAGATCGCTTCGTCGAGGTCCAGCGACGGCTGCACGTTCTCAAAACCGGCATTGTTGACGAGGATATCCAGCCCACCCAACTGATCGGCGGCTGCGGCCGTCACCGCCCGGCACGATTCCACGTTGCTCACGTCCTGGGCGAGCGCGATGCATCTGCGCCCCGCCTTCTCGACCAGCGCCACCGTTTCAGCAAGATTTTCGACCTTGCGCGCCGTCACGGCGACATCCGCGCCGGCCTCGGCCAGGGCAACGGCAATCGACTGGCCGATGCCGCGGCTGGCGCCGGTGACAAGGGCGAGGCGTCCGGTCAGATCGAAGTTGGGGCGGGTCATGGCTGCTCCTTTATAATCCACCGTGGGATGACAACACTTTCCCGAAATAATGTCTATACATATATACAGGAGTCGATTCCTGCCCTATGACTTGGAGCAAAATCGCTTCCCATGGAGTATGCAATATGGCCGACGTTTCGAGCACCATCCGCGCGGAAGTCCGTTCGCTCGCACCATACAATGCCGGGCTGACGCTGGAAGAGGTCCGCACACGTTATCAAGTGGATCGTATCGCCAAACTCGGCTCCAACGAGAACCCCCTCGGCCCCTCGCCCCGGTTGCGGAAGCTCTTTGCCGACATCGGCGATCTCGCGCGACTCTATCCCGATCCGCAGGGTCGCGCCCTCTGCGCAGAGATTGCCGGACACTTCGGCGTCGGCACCGGGCAGGTCATTCTAGGAAATGGCTCTGAGGATCTGATTGCGGTCGTTTGCCGCTCGGTCGTGCGTCCCGGCGACACGGTTGCAACGCTCTATCCGTCCTTTCCGCTGCACGAGGACTATGCGACACTGATGGGCGGCATCGTCGAGCGCGTGACCGTGCGCGACGATCTGGAAATCAATCTCGACGCACTTGTCGCCGCCGCACGCCGCAAGCCGCGCATCCTGATGTTCTCGAACCCGATGAACCCCGTCGGAAGCTGGCTGTCCCCGGCGGGGCTCAAGACGGTTATCGAGGCCCTGGACGACGAAACGCTTCTCGTCGTCGACGAAGCCTATGCGGAATATGCCGCAGGCGAGGATTACCCCTCCGCGGTCGACCTGCTGGGCGAAACGGGCGCAAACTGGGTCGTGCTGCGCACCTTCTCGAAGGCCTATGGCCTTGCCGGCCTGCGCATCGGCTACGGGATCGCCAGCGGCGCAGATCTTTGCTCGTTCTTCGATCGTGCGCGAACGCCATTCAACACGAACGCTATCGCACAGGCTTCGGCGATTGTCGCCCTGGCAGACGAGGGCCATCTGCGCCTTTCGGTCGAACACGCGATTGGCGAGCGCGAACGGGTCCGAGAAACCCTGGAATCGTCCGGCTATCGCGTCGCGCCGTCGAAATGCAACTTCCTCTTCTTCGATGCGCGCGGGAACTCGACCGCCGTTGCGGAGGAGCTGTTGAAGCGTGGCGTTATCGTCAAGCCCTGGAAGCAGCCTGGCTTCGACGCTTTTATTCGCGCCAGCATCGGCTCGGCGGAAGAAAACGACCACTTCCTGGCCGCGCTCGAAGCCATCCGCGCCGGCCGGTAGTCCACCCCTCTTACTCTTACCTGAGGGTCCTACTGCGAGGCCGGAGTAAACCTGGCAACGAGCGCATGTTTGTCGCCCGGATAGGTGAAGCGGACCTGGGTGATGGGGCCGAGGCCGCTCCAGGTGCGACGTTCGACGACAAGGCAGGCCGCACCGCGCGCAACACCCAGAAGCGCAGCCATTTCGGCGGAGGCGGCGACCGCCTGGATGCGGTGCTCGGCCGTGCTCCACGGAACCTGGCTCAAAAGCCAGCGACCGGGCGAAACCTCCTTGAAGTCGGCTTCGCCCGCCTCGGGCACGTTCTCCAGGTTGATCAGGCGTTCCTCGACGCAGAATTGACGGGGCCCGGCAAAATGCGTGCAGACGATATCAAGCAGCTTCGCGCCTCCTTGCACCTCTAAGCGGCGCACATCTTCCGCCGAAGCCGTTCGCATGGAGCGCCGCGTGACCTGGAACGTATAGGGCAGGTTCAGCGACTTCACCTCTGCCTCGATATCGTGGATCTCGAGGACCGCCGATTGCGCCTGGGGCTGCTTGACGAAGGTGCCGGATTTCTTGCGTCGCTCGATCAGCCCAGCCTTGGCAAGCTGGGTCATTACCTTGTTTACGGTCATACGCGAGCAGTCATACTGGTCAGCGAGATCGACCTCGAACGGCAGGCGGTGGCCCGGCGGCCATTCGCCGGAAACGATCTTGCCCTCGATGTCGCTCAAGATGCGCTGATGCAAGGTCGCGTCCTTGCCATTCCTGTCCGTCACGTTTGGTCCGCCCTCTCTCTCGCTTTCCGGCTGATGTAGCGTAGCGCCTTCCAGAACCGAAACGAATTGTTGCAACCGATAGTCTGGCCGAGGCCGGATCCGGCAGCATGGTCATGATCAATCGAACCGGCCCTTAGAATCTACAGACCCGAGGACATTTGCTGGATAAACAGTCCGAAAAGTTCCGCCTGACTGGAAATGTTCAACTTCTGATGGATGTTCTTGCGATGGATCTTGACGGTGCCGGGCGCGATTTTCAGCGTTTCCGCAATCGAGGCGTTCGAATGTCCCCGCAGGATCAGCGAGGTGATCTCGACCTCGCGCGGCGTCAGTATTCCATTGGTCATCCGGCTCAAGGTCTCGTTGATCGGGTCGTGTGCAGCGGACGGCCGCGCCGTCACCGGCGCGTGGTCCGCCGAGCCCCAGTGCCCTTCACCAAGCGCGCGCAGCAAAGGCTCGGCATCCCGTATCGAGGCTAGGTCCTTGCGGCCGAAGGCGGGGGAGGTATTTGGGCGCGTAAAGCTGAAGACGACCCCCGCCCAGTTCGCTGGGCGGCACAGAATTCCGATCTCGTCGCGGATGCCGGTCAGGACATAGTGCCGCCGATAATATTCGGAGCTGAAGAAATGGTCGGGCGCCATGTCCTTCAGCCGCAGAATGCCGCCCCCCTTGCGATCCATCGCAGCGCTGTAGAAGGGGTCGAGCAGATAGGGCCCGGAGATGTAGGCGTCGATGACGGTGCGGGCGCGCAGCGTATCGATGTTGTGGTAACAGCAGACCGGTTTGTCGGCGCCGCTGTAGCCGAATACCATCAGGATGTCGAAATCCACGATGGTGGCGAGCGCGGCCTCCAGCCGTTTGCCGAAGGCGTTGGTGCCGACCGCTTCCATGGCCGTGGCGACCGCGCTGTTCCACGCCGCAAACCCTTTGTCCAAGAAATGCCCCTTCGCGTCCCCGATAGCCTTCGGGCGCAGACCACGCATGCCCTTCTATCCCCAAGGGGATATTTTCATGCCACAGGGCTCAACTCTAGGCTACCCCACACGTCGGGAAACAAGCCATGTCCAAGTCAAGAACTCCGTCCACCTTCGAAACCAGACTTCAGGAAATCGGTGCACGCGCCGTTCACATCGGCATGGTCGACCCGGCAGGTGAATTCCGCGACAAGCTGGTTTCGGCCGACAAGGCCGTCAAGCTTGCCGAGCAGGGCTATCCCTTCTGCGAAGTCCTCTATTTCTGGGATATCGCGGAGAACACCTATCGCGACGGCTCCTTCGTCGATCGCCCGGCAAAGCTGTTCGACGATACGATCCGGACTTATCCGTTCGCGGCCAACACCGCGCTCTGCCTTGCGGACTTCGATGGCGAATTCGGCCGGCGCACCCCGCGAAACGTTTGTCTGGCGCAATTGGAGCGCGCCGCCGAACTCGGTTTCGACGTCCTCGCCGCGTTCGAATTTGAGTTTTTCGTTTTCGACGAAACGCCCGAGAGCATGCGGGCCAAGCAATACCGCGATCTGACCCATTTCGCGCAGGGCAACCGCACCTATTCGCTGCAGACCTCCGCGCTCCATGGCGATCTCCTTTCGGGGCTGGAACAGGCGATGGCGACCATGGGTGTGGCGATCGACGCCATGCATACCGAGCTTGGCCCCGGCTGCTTCGAAGCGCCGCTGACCTATGCCAAGGGCATCAAGGCGGCCGACGACGCGATGCTGTTCAAGAACTTCGCCCGCGCCTATTTCGCCCGCAACAACAAGACGGTCAGCTTCATGTCGAAGCTGTCGCCAAAGCTGTCCGGCCAGTCCGGCCACCTACATCTTTCGCTGCGCGACCAGGACGGCAATCCAGTCTTTGCCGATCCGTCCGCGCCGGACGGAATCAGCGTCACGGCACGGCACTTCCTCGGCGGCCTGTTGAAGCTCATGCCGGAACTGCTGGCAATGTGTTCGTCGACGGTGAACGCCTACAAGCGGCTGGTGCCCGGCGCATGGGCGCCGACGGCAGCGAACTGGGGCGTACAGAACCGCACGGCTGCCGTGCGCGTCATCAACGACCAGCCGGCCAGCACCCGTATCGAATTCCGCGTTCCGTCCGCCGATACCAATCCTTATCTGGCGCTCTCCATGCTGCTCGGCGCCGGCCTGGCCGGCATTCGCGACGGCATCGAGCCACCGCCCGGCAGCGCGGAGGATTTCTACGCAGCAAGGCCCGCGCCGGAAGCGGTCTTCCCGCGCGACCTTCACGAGGCCTCGGCCCGTCTGCGGGCCAGCAAGACCGCCCGCGCGCTGTTCGGCGACGACTTCGTCGACAGTTTCACTGAGAACTGCGACGTCGAATTTGCCGAATATCAGCGGCAGGTGAGCGAATGGGAAGTCAGACGCTATCTGGGAGTGGTCTGAGCGCCGTCACAACGATCGAAGAAGGAAGGGAAAGATAATGAAAAAGGGAACAGCAGAAACCATGACAGGCACGGCCAGCCGTCGCTCGGTGCTCAAGGGCATGGGCGGCCTCGGCCTTGGCATCGCAGCAGCAAGCAGCGGCTTCCTCGCATCGCGCGGCAGCGCATCGGCGGCCGAGAGCCTCAACTACATGTGCTGGGAAGGCTACAACGCCCCCAGCATCCTCGATCCTTTCCAGAAGAAGAACGACGTATCGATCGCAATCGATCTGATCACCGACTCGGCCGGTGGCTTCGCCAAGCTCGCGGCCGGCGCGTCTCGCGATTTCGACCTCGTTTCCTCCGACAGCCCATGGATCCAGCGCATGGGACCGGCCGGCTTCTGCCGCTTCATCGACGACAAGGATTTCGCCGCGCAGTACGAGGATTTCTACCCGCAGTTCCGCGCCCCGTTCGAACCGCTGCAGTTCGAAGGCAAGGCAACGGGCCTTCCGACGCGCTGGGGCTGGGTCGGCCCGACCGTCAACACCAAGTTCGACAAGCTGGAGACCTGGTCCAGCTATGCGCCGGTCTTCGACCCGGCTTTCCGGGACAAGATCTGCCTGCTCGACTGGGGTGACTGGCCGATCATGCCGCTCGCGCTCTATGCCGGCGTCAACCCCTACGAGGAACTCGATCAGGCCGCGCTCGATGAAGTGCGCAAGGTTCTGCGCGCGGCCTTCAAGAATACCCGCGCCATCGTTGCCGACCTTGCCGTCGCGCAGAAGGGCCTCCTCGACGGCTCCTTCCGCGCCCTGATCGGCGGCGGCACGTACTGCACTTCATCGCTGCGCATCAAGGGCCATGACTACATCCAGTCCATCGTCCCCGAACCGAAGGACGGCCTGAAGCAGGGCATCATCTGGATGGAAGCGACCGGCCTGATCGACAACGGCAAGAACACCCAGGTCGCAGCCGATTTCCTGAAATACATCGTTTCGCCGGACGTGGCCAAGCAGCTCGCTATCACCGACGCAACCTGCAACCTGGTACCCAACAGCAAGGCCGAAGCGCTGTTCTCGGAAGAAGAGAAGAAGGCGTTGCAGATGGACTATATGTGGACGGCCTGGGACAACAGCCAGTTCCACACGGTCGCGCCGAACATCGACGACATGCTGGCGATCTGGCAGGAAGAACTCGCCGCCCGCTGAACCTGAGCGTATCGAACCCGACAGGCCTGCCCTCCTTGGCCGGCCTGTCCATACCCGTTGCAGATATCAAGGACATCGAGCTTGGTCAGCCCCATCATCGACGCCGCCAGGATTGTGAAGGACTACGGTTCGGCGCGCGCGCTTCACGGCGTCTCGCTGCAGGTCGGCGCCGGCGAATTCGTAGCACTCGTCGGCCCTTCCGGTTGCGGAAAGACGACGCTTCTAAAGATTCTTGCCGGATTCGAGGAACCGACCGACGGCCGCCTGGAAATCGAAGGAAAAGACATGCGCGGCGTCCCGGCGGCAAGCCGTCCGACGCGCATGGTCTTCCAGAAGCTCGCCCTCTTCCCGCACAAGACCGTGGCAGAGAACATCGGCTTTCCGCTGAAGCTGCAGAAGGTGCCGGTGGCGGAGACGAAAGACCGCGTGCGCGGGATGCTCGACCTAATGCATCTCAGGCCGGACTATCTCCAGCGCTATCCGGCCCAGCTTTCCGGGGGAGAGCAACAGCGCGTGGCGCTGGCCCGCGCGCTGGTGTCCCGGCCCGGCGTGCTCCTGCTCGACGAGCCGATGAGTGCGCTCGACGCCAAGCTGAAGAAATCCCTCCAGGCCGAGCTGAAGAAGCTGCATCGCGAGCTCGGCACCAGTTTCGTGCTCGTCACGCACGACCTGGAAGAGGCGATGATGCTTGCCGACCGAATCTGCGTCATGCGCGGCGGCCATGTGGTCCAGGTCGGCACCCCGGCCGACATCTACTATCGTCCGGCCAACATGTTCGTCGCCGGCTTCATCGGCGAGACCAATTTCTTGCCCGTCGCCGCCGTCCTAACGGCTAGCGGGGTGCAGGTCACCTCCCCCCTGACCCCCGGCGCCAGCGCTGAAATCGCAACGGAACATGTCGCACCGTCCCTGTCCGAAAAGGGAACCGCGCTGCTCGTCCGGCCCGAGAGCATCCGCATCGTCCGCAACGATGCCAAAGCCGGCGAATGGACGCTGGAGGGCGTGGTTGAGGAGTATTTCATCAAGGGCTCCTCGACACAGTACCGCATTCGCGTGCCCGGCCTCGAGGCGGCCGTGATCGTCGATCTCGCCGGCTCGATCGTGCTGCCGGCCCGCGTCGGCGAGACGGTCCGCATCGGCTTTGATCCAACCCAGGCCTTCCTTCTGTCGGAGTGAGCATGAAGATCGAAGACAAATACTGGAGGGATCCGGTCCTGCTCGCTGCCGTGGCGCCGCTTGCGGTCGTCATGATCGCCTTTTTCCTCGTGCCGCTCGTGATGACTGCGGTGCTGACCTTCCAGACCACGCAGTACTACCGCCTCTCCTGGAGCTGGGACCTCAAGATCTGGACGGAGGTCTTCTCCAAACCGCACTACTGGACGATCATGGTGCGCACGGTCGTCATGGCGCTGGTGTGCGTGGCAATCTGCATTGCCATCGCCTTCCCGGCCGCCTATGCGCTGGCTACCCGGCTGAAAACCTTCAAGACACAGATCCAGATCCTCATCATCTTCGCCTTCCTGACCGATGCGGTCCTCAAGACCTTTGGCTGGATTCTCATCCTCGACAAGAACGGTGTGGCGAACTGGCTGCTGATGCACATCGGCTTTCCGGCTGACGCGCTGAACCTCCTGTTTACGCCGGCCGGAACGATGATCGGCATGGTCTACAACCTCGTGGCCTACCCGATGTTCACCATCTACCTGTCTCTGGTGCGCATCGATCGCGATCTTGTGCTTGCGGCCTATGATGCCGGGGCTTCCCGTCTGCGGACCTTCTTCGAAGTGACGCTGCCACTGTCGCGTCCTGGGCTCTATTCCGGTGCGGTGCTGGTCTTCGTGCTCAGCCTCGGCGCCTTCCTGGAACCGAAGGTTCTGGGTGGCGGCACGGCGCCGCTTGCCTCCGAACTCATCCGCCAGAGCTTCGAAACGCGTGTGAACTGGCCGCTGGGTGCCGCACTCACCATGGTGCTCATCGTCATCGGCGCGCTGATGCTGGCGCTCTCGTCCGCTTTCGCGCTGCGACGCCGTTCTGCTCCCGGGAGGCCTGCATGAACGCCCAGCGCCTTCGCAACGCACTCGTCGATACGCTGCTTGTCGGAACGGTGGTCCTGTTGCTGCTGTTCTTCTATGCTCCCATCGCCACGCTGGTCGCGTTCTCCTTTACCTCGAGCCGCGTGCTGACGCTGCCCATCGAGAGCTTCTCGCTCGCCTGGTACGGCGAACTGTTCAGCAAGCCGGATTTCCTCCCGGCAGTCCGCAACTCGGCGGTGGTCGCAGCGGTCTCGACGCTCTTCGCCACCGTGCTGGGCACCGCCGGAGCCGTCGCCTGGATTCGCTACCGGTTCCGCATGCAGGCCGCGTTCCGCGCGCTCACCTTCGCGCCGCTGCTGTTCCCTCAGTTGCTGCTTGGCGTCGTCATGCTCCTGTGGTTCTCGGTGCTCGGCAGCTGGCTCGGCTTTTCGAACGGCCTCTTCACCGTCATCATCGGGCACGTCGTCTACATCACGCCGTTTGCGCTGGTCGTCGTGGCCGTGCAGGTCTACGGCTTCGACGAGACGCTGGAGGATGCGGCGCGCGATGCCGGGGCGAACGGCTGGCAGGTCTTCCGCGAGGTTACGTTCCCGCTTTTGTGGCCGGGCATCTTCTCGGCCGCCATCTTCGCCTTCCTTCTCTCCTGGGGAAATTTCTACATTTCCTATTCGCTCGCCGGAACCGCCCGCACGCTGCCGATTTTCGTCTACAGCGGAATCGCTGTCGGCTCATCGCCGATCTATCCGGCGCTGGCGACCCTCAATCTCGTGCCGGCCCTGCTGCTTGTCGTCACCGCCGAATTCCTTCGCCGGCGTGCGCTGAAGCGTCAGTCCTCCGGCAATCTTGCTTCCTGAAAACAAGGTTCCTGCCATGCCCCTCGATACGCCCGCGACAACCACCAACTGGAGTTTCCCGACCGCCGTACGCTTCGGCAACGGCCGTATTGCCGGCCTCGGCGAAATGGTTCGCGAACTCGGCGGCAGCCGGCCGCTCGTCGTCACCGATGCCGGCCTGAAGGATCTCTATCCGGTTCAGCGCGCCGTCGAAGCGTTGAAATCCGCGGGCCTGCCGGTCGCGCTCTATTCCGGCGTCAAGCCCAACCCGACGGGCGGCAATGTCGCTGACGGCGTTGCGGCTTTCCGCGGCGGAAATCACGATCTGGTGGTCGCGATCGGCGGCGGCAGCGCGCTCGATGCGGCAAAGGCCATCGCCTTCATGGCGCGGCAGACGGTACCGATCTGGGATCTGGAGGATATCGGCGACAACTGGAAGCGCGCCGAGACGAAAAACCTCGTTCCCGTGATCGCGATCCCGACGACCGCCGGGACGGGTTCGGAGCTCGGCCGCTCCTCAGTGATCACGCATGAGACAGAAAAACGCAAGGTTATCGTCTTCCATCCGCGCATGATGCCCGACGTCGTCGTGATGGACCCGGAATTGACCGTCGGCCTGCCGTCACACATCACCGCCGCCACCGGCATGGACGCGCTCTCGCATGCGCTGGAAGCATTCAGCGCGCCCTCCTTCCACCCGATGGCCGAAGGTATCGCGCTCAATGCGCTACGTCTCATCCGCAAATGGCTTCCGGTCGCCGTTCATCATGGTGACGACCTCGAGGCGCGCGGACAGATGCTGATCGCGTCGGGCATGGGCTGCGTCGCCCTGCAGAAGGGCCTCGGCGCCATCCACGCGCTCGCCCACCCGCTCGGCGCGCTCCACGACGCCCACCACGGCCTGCTGAATGCCGTGCTGATGCCCTATGTGGTCGAATTCAACACACCTGCAATCGCAGACAAGCTGGAATTGCTCGCCCGTTTCCTCGACCTGCCGCGCAAGGATGCGACAGGTGTGGTCGACTGGATCGTCGAACTGCGCGGTGACCTCTCCATTCCTGAGAAGCTGTCGGGCATGAGCCTGACGGAAATCGACGTGGACAAGGTTGCGACCATGGGCGTCGCCGATCCGTGCGCCGGCGGCAATCCCGTGCCGCTCGACGTCAACGGGCTGAAGAAGATCCTGACTGGTGCCGCATAGGAACTGCGAAGCGGGTGGCAAAGTTGCGCGACCCTGATGGCAGGCGTCAGCCAGCCATCAGCGCCCGCATCGCGCCGACGAAGCGCTTGCGGATTTCGCCGCGAGCGATGTGCCTGCCGCCAACGACCTGCCGCTTTCCGCGGGCCCAGACCGTATCGACGGCGACGTCGCCGCCGAAGATCCAGTTGTCGATCAGCTCGTCTCCCGCGAGATAGGGCGCCCCCGACGCATCGAGCGCGACGATGTCTGCCGGCGCGCCCACCGCAAGCCCCGTCCTCGACGCCAGTGCCGCGCCTGCGCCGGCTACGGCCGCCTCGAAGAGGCGCCGGCCAGTCGAACCGTTCGGCGCGGCGATGACGTTGCGGGCCCGTAGCGAGAGGCGTTGCGAATATTCGAGCTGCCGCAGCTCTGCAGGCAGCGAGATCAACACGTTGGAATCCGATCCAATCCCGAAGCGGCCGCCGCTGGACAGGAAATCGGGTGCCGCGAAGGTGCCGTCGCCGAGATTGGCCTCGGTGATCGGACAAAGTCCCGCCACCGCCCCGCTCGCCGCCATATCGGCTGTTTCCTTCTTCGTCAGGTGCGTGGCATGGATCAGGCACCAGCGTTCATCGACCGGCGCATTCGAAAGCAGCCATTCCACGGGGCGGGCGCCGGACCAGGCAATGCAGTCTTCCACTTCCTTCGTCTGCTCGGCAACATGGATATGGACCGGCCCGCCGGCGGCCAGCGGCAGGACGGCCGTCAGTTCCTCGGCCGTGACGGCCCGCAGGCTGTGCGGAGCAATGCCGAGTTGCATTCCGGCGAGACCTGGCTGCATTTTGCGGCAGGCCTCCATCAGACGGCTGTAGCTTTCAAGCGAGTTGATGAAGCGGCGCTGGCCGTCGATCGGTGCGGCGCCGCCGAAGCCGGAGTGCGCGTAGAAGACCGGCAGAAGGGTGAGGCCGATTCCCGTATCCGCGCTTGCCGCGGCAACACGCTCCGCGAGCTCGGCGATGTTGGCGTAGGGCTTGCCGTCCTGATCGTGGTGCAGGTAGTGGAACTCGCCGACGCGGCAGAAGCCGGCCTCGAGCATTTCCATGTAGAGTTCGGCGGCGACCGCCTCGACCTGCTCCGGCGTCATCTTCAACGCAAAGCGGTACATGACGTTGCGCCAGCTCCAGAAGCTGTCTTCGGCCGGACCGCGCAGCTCCGTCAGACCGGACATCGCGCGCTGGAAGGCATGGCTGTGCAGATTGCCCATGGCCGGAACGAGAACCGCGTGGCGCTGATCGAAAGCCCCAGCCTCGACGCCGATCTCGATGGCGGAAACGGCATCCTCATCCATCGTCAGGCGCACGTCGGAAGCCCAGCCTTCCGGCAAGAGCGCCGATGCCGCGTGAAGCGTCGTGGCAGCTGATTTCGTCATCGTCGTGCGATCTCCCCTTGCGGCAATCCATTCCCGGACGGAACATGACGCCGAAAATTGCTCTTGTCAGGCGCTTAATATGTATATACATGTTTTGACGCAAGGAAAGGCGCAATCGATGTGCGGGAGCGAAAACTTGGCCGACATCTCCTCTGATACTTCCAACAGCCATCCCGGCGTCACCCTCTGGACCAACGCTCGCCTTGCGACGTTCGCAGAAGGCTCCGAAGGAATGGGAATCGTCGAGCAGGGCGCGCTCGCCGCAAAGGACGGCGTGATCGTCTTCGCCGGTGCTGCGTCCGATCTTCCCAAGGATTTGAAGGCGGAGTTAGCGATCGTCGATTGCGGCGGTCGGTGGATCACGCCGGCGCTGATCGACTGCCATACGCACCTCGTCTTCGGCGGCGACCGAGCGATGGAGTTCGAGATGCGCCTTGCCGGCGCCACCTATGAAGAGGTGGCGCGCGCGGGCGGCGGCATCGTCTCCTCCGTCAAGGCGACCAATGAGCTCTCCGTAGACGGCCTCGTCGCGGCGACCCTGCCAAGGCTGGACACCCTGCTTGCCGAAGGCGTCTCGACCGTCGAGATCAAATCCGGATACGGGCTTTCCATCGAAGGCGAGCTCAACATGCTGCGCGCCGCACGCACCCTGGAAAAGCTCCGGCCGGTCCGCGTCGTCACGTCGTATCTCGCAGCGCATGCGACACCGGTCGAATACAAGGGTCGCAATGGCGACTACATCACCAGTGTTGTGCTGCCCGGCATGGAGAAGGCACAGGCGGAGGGTCTCGTTGATGCGGTGGACGGCTTTTGCGAGGGAATCGCTTTTTCCGTGGATGAGATGCGTGTCGTCTTCGACAAGGCAAAGGCGCTCGGCATTCCGGTGAAACTGCATGCCGAGCAGCTCTCCAATCTCGGCGGGGCGAAAATGGCAGCCTCCTATGGCGCGCTATCAGCCGACCACGTCGAATATCTGGATGCGGAGGGCGCAGAGGCGATGGCACGGGCCGGTACCGTCGCCGTGCTGCTTCCCGGCGCCTTTTACGCCATCAACGAAACGCAAAAGCCGCCGGTGCAATTGCTCCGCGACGCCGGCACGTCGATCGCGATCGCGACTGATTGCAATCCCGGCACGTCTCCGCTGACCTCGATGCTCCTCGCCATGAACATGGCCGCGACGCTGTTCCGCCTGACGGTGGACGAGTGCCTTGCCGGTGCGACCCGCGAGGCGGCCCGCGCCCTTGGGCTTCTCGGCGAGATCGGCACGCTGGAGGTCGGAAAGTCGGCCGATTTCGCGATCTGGAACATCGAGCGGCCGGCGGAGCTCGTCTACCGCATCGGCTTCAATCCTCTCCATTCCCGCATCTTCCGAGGGCAACAGGTATAAGATGACGATCACCCTTCATCCCGGTCGGGTCACACTCGCCGAACTCGCCGACATCTACTGGAACAACGGCTCGGCCAGGCTGGACCCGTCCTTCGACGCCGCCGTGCTGAAGGGTGCGGCGCGGATCGCCGAGATCGCCTCCGGCAATGCGCCGGTCTACGGTATTAACACCGGATTCGGTAAGCTCGCCTCGATCAAGATCGACAGCGCCGATCTCGCCGCCCTGCAACGCAACCTGATCCTGTCGCATTGCTGCGGGCTAGGTGCGCCGCTGCCGGAAAACGTCGTGCGCCTGATCATGGCGCTGAAGCTCATTTCTCTCGGCCGCGGCGCTTCCGGCGTCCGCATAGATCTTATCCGGCTCATCGAGGGGATGCTCGAGAGGGGCGTCATCCCTGTCATCCCGGAAAAGGGATCGGTCGGCGCTTCGGGCGACCTTGCGCCACTGGCGCATATGTCGGCGACGATGATGGGCGAAGGCGAGGCCTTCTTCGATGGCGAGCGTATGGCCTCCCGCCAGGCCCTGGACCAGGCCGGGTTGGTGCCGGTGGTGCTGGCAGCCAAGGAAGGGCTCGCACTGATCAACGGCACGCAAACCTCGACGGCGCTGGCGCTCGCCGGCCTGTTCCGCGCCCATCGCGCAGCCCAGACGGCGCTGGTCACCGGTGCTCTGTCCACCGATGCGGCCATGGGTTCGTCTGCGCCCTTCCATCCCGACATTCATGCCCTGCGCGGCCACCGGGGCCAAATCGACGCTGGCGCAGCCCTGCGCCGGTTGCTCGAAGGCTCTGAGATCCGCGAAAGCCATATCGAGGGCGACGAACGGGTACAGGACCCCTATTGCATCCGGTGCCAGCCGCAAGTCGACGGCGCCTGCCTCGATCTTCTGCGCTCGGTCGCCCGGACACTGGAAATCGAAGCCAATGCGGTTACTGACAATCCGCTCGTGCTCTCCGACAATGAGGTCGTTTCGGGCGGCAATTTCCATGCGGAGCCAGTGGCGTTCGCCGCCGACCAGATGGCGCTCGCCATATGCGAGATCGGCGCAATCGCGCAGCGGCGTATCGCCCTTCTCGTCGATCCCGCCCTTTCCTATGGCCTGCCGGCATTTCTGTCGAAGAAGCCGGGCCTGAACTCGGGTCTGATGATCGCCGAAGTCACCTCGGCAGCCCTGATGAGCGAAAACAAGCAGATGTCGCATCCGGCCTCGGTCGATTCGACGCCGACCTCCGCCAATCAGGAAGACCACGTGTCGATGGCCTGCCACGGTGCGCGCCGCATTCTGGCCATGACGGAAAACCTGTTCGGTATTCTCGGCATCGAGGCGCTGGCGGCCGTGCAGGGCGTCGAGCTGCGCGGGCCGCTCAAGACCAGCCCGGAGCTGGAGAAGGCCGTCGCGGTGATGCGTTCGGCGGTCCCCACGCTCGAAGGGGACCGCTATATGGCGCCGGACCTGGCCGCCGCGACCAATCTCGTTGCATCCGGCGCGCTCGCCGCCTCCATTTCCGACGGCATCCTGCCGGTACTGGAGGGTTGAGGGAATGGAGAGCTTCGAGGTCAAACAGGGCACGTCACCGGTCATTCTCGGACTGCCGCATACCGGAACGCAGGTCCCGCCGGACATCTGGGAGCGCCTGAACGACAACGGGCGGGTACTGGCCGATACCGACTGGCATATTCACGAGCTTTACGACGGCCTGCTTGCCGACGTGACAACGGTTCGGGCGACGTTTCATCGCTACGTCATCGATGCGAACCGGGACCCGTCGGGCGCCAGTCTCTACCCGGGCCAGAACACGACCGGCCTTGTGCCGGAGACGGATTTCGACGGCAAGCCGATCTGGAGGGATGGCGCCGAGCCTACGATGGAGGATATCGCCGCACGGACCGCGGCCTTCCACGCCCCCTATCACACAGCGCTCGCGGCGGAGATCGAACGGGTCAGGGCGATCCACGGCATAGCCATTCTCTACGACTGCCATTCCATCCGCTCGCACATACCCTTCCTCTTCGAGGGCAGGCTTGCCGATTTCAATATCGGCACCGACAAGGGCGCAACCTGTGATCCGGCGATCGAGCGCGCCGCCGTCGAGGTCACGGCGGCTGCAAGCGGCTACACGAGCGTTCTCAACGGCCGCTTCAAGGGCGGCTGGACGACCCGGCACTACGGGCGACCGGAACTGGGCGTTCATGCCATTCAGATGGAGCTGGCGCAATCCACCCATCTTTCGACCGAGGCACCGCCTTTCGCTTACGAAGCGAACAAGGCTGCGCGCCTGCGCATCCATCTCAAGGACATCCTTTCCGGTATCGAGCGCCTGGCGCCCGAACTTGCGAAATAATTTCTGGAGCAAGACGTCATGACGAACCCACGCCACAATATCCGCGACGTTCGCGCACCGCGCGGAAACGAGCTCAACGCAAAGAGCTGGATGACCGAAGCGCCGCTGCGCATGCTGATGAACAATCTTGATCCGGATGTCGCCGAGAACCCGCATGAGCTGGTCGTCTATGGCGGGATCGGCCGCGCCGCCCGCACCTGGGAGGATTTCGACCGCATCGTCGCGACCCTGAAGACGTTGACCGAGGAGGAGACGCTTCTCGTCCAGTCCGGCAAACCGGTCGGCGTGTTCCGGACGCACAAGGATGCGCCGCGCGTTCTCATCGCCAATTCCAACCTCGTGCCGCACTGGGCCACCTGGGACCATTTCAACGAATTGGACAAGAAGGGGCTGGCCATGTACGGCCAGATGACTGCCGGTTCGTGGATCTACATCGGCACGCAGGGCATCGTGCAGGGCACGTACGAGACCTTCGTCGAGGCGGGCCGCCAGCACTACAATGGCGATCTCAAGGGCAAGTGGATCCTCACCGGCGGCCTCGGGGGCATGGGTGGCGCCCAGCCGCTCGCCGCTGTGATGGCCGGCGCCTGCTGCCTGGCCGTCGAGTGCGACGAGACACGCATCGATTTCCGCCTGCGCACCCGCTACGTCGATGAAAAGGCGAAGACGCTCGACGAGGCGCTGGCCCTGATAGACAAGTGGACGATGGCCGGCGAGGCCAAATCCGTCGGCCTGCTCGGTAACGCCGCGGAAATCTTCCCGCAACTGGTCGAACGCATGAAGGCTGGCGGGCCGCGTCCTGACATCGTGACCGACCAGACCTCCGCGCACGATCCACGCAACGGCTATCTGCCGATCGGCTGGACGGTCGAAGAGGCAAAGGCCAAGCGCGAAAGCGATCCCAAGGCTGTCGAGGCGGCCGCCCGCACCTCAATGAAGAGGCATGTCGAGGCCATGGTCGCCTTCTGGGATGCCGGCGTGCCCACGCTCGACTACGGCAACAACATCCGCCAGGTGGCGAAGGACGAGGGCCTGGAAAACGCGTTCGCCTTCCCGGGCTTCGTGCCGGCCTATATCCGCCCGCTGTTCTGCCGCGGCATCGGTCCCTTCCGCTGGGCCGCCCTTTCAGGCGATCCGCAGGACATCTACAAGACCGATGCCAAGGTGAAGGAACTGCTGCCGGACAACAAGCACCTGCACAATTGGCTGGACATGGCACGAGAGCGGATTTCCTTCCAGGGTCTGCCGGCGCGCATCTGCTGGGTCGGCCTCGGCGACCGCCACCGCCTGGCGCTGGCCTTCAACGACATGGTCAAGAGCGGGGAGCTTTCGGCCCCGATCGTCATCGGCCGCGACCACCTCGATTCGGGTTCCGTCGCCTCGCCCAACCGCGAAACGGAAGCGATGAAGGACGGCTCGGATGCCGTATCCGACTGGCCGCTGCTGAACGCCCTGCTCAACACCGCCTCGGGCGCCACTTGGGTTTCGCTCCATCATGGCGGCGGCGTCGGTATGGGCTTTTCCCAGCACTCCGGCGTCGTGATCTGCGCCGACGGCAGCGACGATGCGGCCAGGCGCCTGGAGCGCGTGTTGTGGAACGACCCGGCGACCGGCGTCATGCGCCACGCCGATGCCGGCTACGATATCGCGCTTGACTGCGCCAGGGACAAGGGTCTCCACCTGCCGGGCATCCTCGGCAACTGATGAGCGAGCACGAAGGCCCTCCAGCCGGAGGGCCAGTCCTGACGGAGGAGCCCCGTGAAAATTCTGCGCTACGAGGATCAACGGGCCACCCCTTGGAAGAACGGGGGCGGCGTGACACGCGAAATCGCGGTCTACTCGGACCCCGCCGTCCATCCGGAGTTCCTTTGGCGCGTCAGCATGGCAACCGTGAACGAGCCCGGCCCGTTCTCGCGATTTGAGGGCGTCGATCGCACGATTGCGGTTCTCAAGGGGGCCGGTATCGTCCTGCACGCGGCCGATGGCGACACGCTGCTGACCCGCGAGGCAGGTCCTCATTCGTTCGATGGCGAAGCGGACGTCACGGCGTCGATCGTCAGCGGCGAAACGACCGATCTTAACGTCATGACCCGGCGGGGACAGTTCGAACACCGGATCGAACAGCTGGTCTTCGACCGATCGATCGCGATTGACGGCGAGACGGACGAGACGCTGATCGTCTTCAACAACAATGCCACGGCCACACTGGCGGAACGGCGTTTCGCGGGCCATGCGCTCGACGGGATTGGCGACATCCCGCGGGGCGCCCGGGTGTATTTGACGCCGGAGGACCGCGGGGAAGTCTACGTCATACGGATCAAGCGACGTTGACAGCGGCCGAGCCGCGATCCTTTCTTGGGAAAACTGGGTGCGCGGTAGCATTTCGAGCAAAGCGTGCCACCATGGCCGCTGCAGCCATGTTCTCCCCGCGAACCGATCATCCGACCCCTCTCCATATTGAATGCCGCACCAATTGACGCTACATTGCGTCTGAATTAAAGACATTGCAGGAGCAACGGATGGGACTCGCCCAGTATGCGGACAACGGTTTGTTCGCTCCGCGCAAGATCGCGGAAGCCTTTCGCACCACAAGCGAAGAGGTCGCGCGCACGGCAGGCCTTGGCAGGGATGCCATCCAGCGCAAGGACCGGGTGAAGTCTGACCGGACCCAGCGACGCCTGCGCGAGATGATCGAGATCGTCAACAAGGTCGAGGTCCGCTTCGGCTCGGCCCTCATCGCCTATGCCTGGTATCGCTCCGAGCCCCTGCCCGGATTTTCCGGGCAGACGGCCATGCAACTGGTGCAGAGCGGCCGTGCCGACGAGGTGCTGGAATATATCGACGCGGTCGACGCCGGCATCCACGCCTAGGATCGCAGCCTTGCACTACGTCGGAATGCTCTATCGCGCATTGAACCCGGTCTATGCCCGCCAGCCGCTCTCCGGCCGCGGCGCCGCCTTGTATGGCGGCCGGTTCAATGCGAAGGGCGTGCCCGCGCTGTACACCTCGCTCTCCGTCATGATTGCGCTTCGGGAAGCCAACCAGGTCGGAAATCTCCAGCCGACGACGCTGGTCTCCTACGAGGCTGACATCGACCACGTGTTCGACAGCCGCGACGAAACTGGGCTTGCAGCGTTCGGCATGGACGCCACGAGCCTCGCCGATACGACATGGCGCGATCAGATGAGGCATGTCGGCGAAGCCCGTACCCAGAGCTTCGCCCGACGCCTTGCGCAGGAAGGCTTTTTCGGCCTGCTGGTGCGCAGCTATGCCCCAGGCGCCACGACCAGCGATCTCAACCTCGTGCTCTGGTCCTGGAGCGACAGCGCCCCGTCGCGCCTGCGTCTCATCGACGACGAGAACCGGCTTTCCCGATAGCCGGGACTTGCCAGTGCCCCTCCCCTGACCTTCTGCGCGGCAAGTTCGCGGATGACAGCCGCGCGATGCAACAATATACAGTCAATTTGTACGGCACGACCCAAGGGCGCAGCAATGACCGACTGGCTTCCCGACCTCACCCGCAGCAGCAGCCCGCGCTACATTGCCATCGCCGATCTCATCGAGATGGACCTGCGCGAGGGCACGCTTGCAGCCGGTGACCGGCTGCCGCCGCAGCGCGAGCTTGCGCGCCGCCTGAACATCGACTTCACCACGGTTGCGCGCGGTTACGTCGAGGCACGCAATCGCGGCCTGGTCGATACGCAGGTCGGCCGGGGCACCTTCGTGACCGGGCGCACGCCGCACAAGGGATGGCATGGCGACATCGGCACCTTCGATCCCGATCCTCGTCGCGCCGCAGCCGCCGACCTTTCGATGAACCTGCCGCCGGAACCGGAAGATCCCGGCTTGCTGGATCGGATGCGCGCGGGACTTGGGGCGGTCGCCGCCGATCTCGTGCCGCTGCTGCGCTATCAGGAGTTCGGGGGCGGCGCGATGGACAAGGAGGCGGCGGCCCTGTGGCTGACCCGCCGCGGCGTCTCCGCACCGACTGAGCGAATCTTCATCACACCAGGCGCGCATCCGGCGCTCCTGGCGGTCGTCGGCACGTTGACAAAGCCCGGCGAGACGATCCTGTCGGAACAGATCACCTATCCCGGCATCCGCTCCATTGCCGCGCAGTTGCGCCTGCAGATCGCGGGATTGCCAATGGACGAACAAGGCATCTTGCCCGATGCGTTGGAAGCAGCGTGTCGGGACAAAGCCCCCAAAGCCCTCTATCTTAATCCGACGCTGCAGAACCCGACAACGCTGACGGTGCCCGACGCGCGCCGGGCAGCGATATCCGCCATTGCGGACCGCTTCGGCATTCCGATCGTGGAAGACGACGCCTATGGTTTCGTGTCCCCCGATGCGCCTCCGCCGCTCGCCGCCTTCGCGCCGCACCTCACCTGGCACATTGCCGGGCTGTCCAAGTCCATAGGCGCCGGTCTCCGGCTTGCCTATGTCTTAGCGCCGGCAACGAAGGCGGCTTGGCCCTTCGTCGCCGCCATGCGCGCCGCCAACGTCATGGCCTCGCCCTTGAACATCGCGCTGTTGACGCGCTGGATCGAGGACGGCACGGCCGACGACCTGCTGCGATTTGTCCGGACCGAAGCCGCTCACCGGCAGGAAATTGCAGCCAGCCTGCTGGTGGCAGAAACATATCGCGCCTCCCCCCAAAGCTTCAATATCTGGCTGACGCTGAGAAATGGCTGGAACCGGTCGAACTTCACCGCACACATGCGCTCGTCCGGCCTTGGTGTCGTGTCGAGCGACGCCTTCACGGTCGAAGGCCCCGCGCCGGAAACAGTTCGCGTGTGCCTGGGCGGGCCGATCGGCCGCGACCGCCTCGCCAGTTCGCTCGGGTTCATGTCCCATGCGCTTGCGGGACCGCCGGAGATGACCGGATCGTTCTTCTGACCCGACGGACTTAGCCCGCCACCGGTCACGCTGCGACATTATCGCAGATTTGAATGCATTCATTATATGTTAGTATGCATTCAAATTTGACGGAGACATACGATCATGTCCATGCAATATCCCGCCCTGCCGCCGATGCAAACCGGCGTTCGTGGCCGTTGTCCGCGTTGCGGGGAAGGCCATCTGTTCGACGGCTTTTTGACGTTGCGTCCCTCCTGCGAGGCCTGCGGGCTCGACTATTCCTTCGCCGACCCGGCCGACGGGCCGGCGTTCTTCGTGATCTGCTTTGCCTGTGTTCCCAGCGTGCTGCTCGGCGTGTGGCTGGAGGTCACCTTCTCGCCAGCCCTTTGGGTGCACTTGCTGGTCACTGCGCCATTCATGCTTCTGACCTGCATTCCGCCCCTGCGGCCGCTGAAGGGCTGGCTCGTTGCCAGCCAGTATTTCTACAAGGCAGAGGAGGGCAAGCTCGCACGGCGGGAGAGTGCCGGCTAAACCTGCCGGCGTTTCAGGTGGGGTTGTGCTCACCATCAGAAAGAAGCTCTGCGGAAACATCGCGGAGCAGCGCCGCCATCTGCTTCAGGAAATGGCTCATCGCCGAGCTGCGGCGCCAGCATAGCGCCAGACGCCGGCTCGGCGCCGGATCGCTGAACCGCAACAGGCTTATCTGCGCCGACGCGGGGCTGCGGGTGGCGAGCTCGGGAAGCAAAGTCATCCCCACCTCCGCCCCGACCATCTGGCGCAATGTCTCAAGGCTGGTAGCGCGGAACGACGCCCGCTCGGCTGCACCCGAGACGCGGCACACGTCGAGCGCCTGGTCCCGCAGGCAATGCCCCTCCTCCAGCAGCATCAGGTCGTAGCCGCCGAGTTCGTTCAGCGCGAGCGTATCGCGGCGCGCCAACGCGTGCCTCGCCGGCACGGCCAGCAGGAATTGTTCCTCGAACAGAAACTCCACCTGCAGCCGCTCATCCTCGAGCGGCAGCGCCAACACGGCCGCGTCGAGCTTGCCTTCGCGCAGGCGCGCAAGCAGGTTCTCGCTCTTCTCCTCCAGAAGGAGGAGTTCGAGCTGCGGATAGCGCTCCCGCAGGCGGGGCACGACGTGCGGCAGCAGATAGGGCCCGAGCGTCGGGAAGATTCCGAGCCGAAGCGATCCCATCTCCGGGTTGCGGCAGCTCAGTGCTGCCCGCCGCATTTCCTCGACCTCCCCCATGATGCACCGCGCCCGCGCCACGGCATCGCGGCCGAACGGGGTCAGCATGACCGAACGCGGGGTGCGTTCGATCAACGCCGCTCCGAGATGGTCCTCCAGCTTGCGGATCTGCGTCGAAAGCGTCGGCTGGCTGACCCGGCAGACCTCGGCCGCCCGGCCGAAATGCCGGTGGTCGGCAAGGGCGATGAGATATTCCAGCTCGCGCAGGGTCATGGCAGCATCATTCCTTCGCACGCAGGCGCGCCCGCAGGATCCGGTCCGGCGGGCGCCGAGCGCGACCGTTCATACAGCTAAGCGCCGCGTCCAAGGGTTGGCGCGCCGATCGATCACGCGGCCTTGGCGTTGTCCGTATCCGGCGCCGAAGTCCGCATCAGGTGATCGAACGCCGAGAGCGATGCCTTCGCCCCTTCCCCGACCGCAATGACGATCTGCTTGTAGGGAACCGTGGTGCAGTCGCCTGCCGCAAACACGCCGGGCACAGACGTCTGGCCGGAATGGTCGATGACAACCTCGCCGCGCGAGGAAAGCTCCACCGTCCCCTTCAGCCACTCGGTGTTCGGCAAGAGGCCGATCTGCACGAAGATCCCTTCGAGCGAAAGCGTGTGGCGCTGGCCGGCAATCCTGTTCTCGTAGACGAGGCCGGTGACCTTCTTGCCGTCGCCCAGAACCTCCGACGTCCTGGCATTGAGCAGAACATCGACGTTCGGCAGGCTGCGAAGCTTGCGCTGCAGCACGTCGTCCGCGCGCAGCTTGCCGTCGAACTCGATCAGCGTCACATGGCTGACGATGTTGGCGAGATCGATCGCAGCCTCCACGCCGGAATTGCCGCCACCGATCACCGCGACGCGCTTGCCCTTGAACAGCGGCCCGTCGCAATGCGGGCAGTAGGCAACACCCTTGTTGCGGTACTGGTCCTCACCGGGAACGCCCATCTGCCGCCAGCGGGCGCCGGTGGAGAGGATCACGGTCTTGGAGCGCAGCGTGGCGCCGTTGGCGAGTTCGACCGCAACATGATCCGTTCCCGGCACCAGCTTTTCGGCGCGCTGCAGGTTCATGACGTCGACGTCGTAATCCTTCACATGCGCCTCGAGCGAGGTTGCCAGTTGCGGGCCTTCGGTGTGGCGCACGGAGATGAAATTCTCGATCGCCATCGTGTCTAGCACCTGGCCGCCGAAACGCTCCGCGGCAATTCCGGTGCGGATGCCCTTGCGTGCCGCATAGATCGCGGCCGCCGCGCCCGCCGGGCCACCGCCGATCACGAGCACGTCGTAAGGCTCGCGCTCGTTGAGCTTCTCCGCCGCCCGCGCGGCCGAATTGGTGTCGAGCTTCGCAACGATCTCCTCGATCTCCATCCGGCCCTGCGCAAAGATCTCGCCATTGAGATAGACGGTCGGGACAGACATCACCTGGCGGCTTTCGACTTCGGCCGGGAAGACGCCGCCATCGATCGCCACGTGCTTGATGCGCGGGTTGAGCACGGCCATCAGGTTCAGTGCCTGCACCACATCCGGGCAGTTCTGGCACGACAGCGAAAAATAGGTCTCGAAGGTCAGGTCGCCGTCGAGCTCGCGGATCTGGTCGATGATCGCCTGCTCTGTGCGCGGTGGATGCCCGCCGACCTGCAGCAACGCCAGCACCAGCGAGGTGAACTCATGCCCGAGCGGAATGCCGGCAAAACGCAAGCTGATATCGTGGCCGGGGCTGTTCAGGGCGAAGGATGGCGCACGCTCGCCGTCGCCGCTGCGCCGGCTTACGGTGATCTTGTCGCTGAGGGCGACCAGATCGTCCAGCAGCGCGATCATCTCGCCGGACTTCGCGCTGTCGTCGGTCGAGGCGACGATCTCGACTGGCCGGACGAGCTTTTCGAGATAGGCTTTGAGCTGGGCTTTGAGATTGTCGTCGAGCATCTGGTACTCCGGGAATTCAGGAATATCGCGGCCGCGGTCTTGGGAGGAGGCACGGCAAGTTTGGCTCGCCGCCCCGAATGGTCGGGGCGGCTGTTCGTTCATGGCGTTGCGTCAGATCTTGCCGACGAGGTGCAGCGAGGGGGCAAGCGTCTTTTCGCCCTCTTCCCACTTGGCCGGGCAGACTTCGCCCGGATGCGCGCGCACGTACTGCGCGGCCTTGACCTTGCGCAGCAGGTCGGCAGCGTTGCGGCCGATGCCTTCTGCGGTGATTTCCATGGCCTGGATCACGCCGTCCGGATCGACGATGAAGGTGCCGCGGTCGGCAAGGCCTTCGCCTTCACGCATCACTTCGAAGTTCCGGGTGATCGTGCCGGTCGGATCGCCGATCATGGCATATTCGATCTTGCCGATCGTTTCGGAGGCGTCGTGCCAGCCCTTGTGGGAGAAATGCGTGTCCGTCGAGACGGAGAACACCTCCACGCCGAGACGCTGCAGTTCGCCGTAGTGATCGGCAAGGTCGCCAAGCTCGGTGGGGCAGACGAAGGTGAAGTCGGCCGGATAGAAGAAGAAGATCGCCCACTTGCCCTGGATATCGGCTTCGGTCACTTCGATGAATTTGCCCTGCTTGAAGGCCTGCGCCTTGAATGGCTTGATGGTGGTGTTGAGGACGGACATAGGGATCTCCTGTACGAATTGCTGCAAAGCGAAAGCTCGCCTTCGCGGCGCAACATAGACAGGCGACCCCCATAAATGAAATAGATAAATTCTGTAATTTCGATAGATGCGAACTATCGCCGCAGTCGGAAAGGCAATCAACATCCGGCGGGGAATGGCCAACCGCGTGGCGCACTTTTTGCCGATCGCGAGGAGAGCATACTTCTCTGGCGAATGGCTGGGCGGGAACGACCGAGGAGATTTCTCCAATCCGGATCCTCTCTATAAGATACTTTTGATTCGGCAGCTCCCCGGCCCGATCCGCATCCGGGAAATGCGAAAGACCGATGCTGGCCGGCGACATTCCGACCGGTGAACCCCACCATCAGGATGCTGGTACGCGCTGACCCCATACCCAGGCGATCGGTCCCGAGCGAAGGGGCGGTATGGCACGACTGCGGCGGCCTCCCCAGGTCGCTGGTCGGGGGGCGGCGCAAGTTCAAGGAAGGAGTTTGGAGTTGGATCTGATCGTATCCCGTGACGGAGATGGCTGGCAGGCGACGTATGGAGATAAGCGCTGGCGCTGCGCCATCGGCCGTGGCGGGTTGCGCGCGGCAAGAGAGAAGGTCGAAGGCGACGGCGCGAGCCCGATCGGGCGCTGGCCGATCCGCCGGGTTTTCTACCGCGCCGACAGGATCGCCCAGCCGGCGTCCCCCTTTCCCGTGTCTGCCATTGACCGCCTGGACGGCTGGTGTGACGCTCCTTCGCACCCGGAATACAATCGGCAGATAAGGCTGCCCTTTGCGGCAAGCCACGAAGAACTCTGGATGGAGGACGATATCTACGACATCGTTGTCGTGCTGGGTCACAATGACGATCCGCCAGTCCCGGGTGCGGGCAGTGCGGTTTTCCTGCATATCGCCCGACCCGGCTACACGCCGACGGCGGGATGCGCAGCGCTTTCGCGCGAGGACCTTCTCGCTTTCCTGGCGCTTGCCGACCCATCCAGCCACCTCGTCTTCTCCGATGCCGCTTGAGATGAGCCGTCCGGGCCGCCGCCCATGAGAGCAAACCGGGCGCTGATCTTAGGGCCTGAAGGTCCACTGGCGTCGCGGGCGGGACAGCAGCAAGCCACATCACTTTCAGGACGCGACCTCCGTTGGCGTTAGCCCGGCCTAAAAAAGCATCGGGAGACTTTCTGAACTGATGGCCAGCAGTTCGCCTCGTCAAAAAGCGTCTCGCCGGCGAAACGCGGCGATCATCCCGCATGCGGCTCGCGCCATCTCAAGCATGGCGGGCTGCGGCTGGGTCGTGTCCAGCCCCCGCGCGCGCCTGACATGGTCGACGGCGGCCTCGATCGTTTCGAACCGATCGGCATGATACATGTGCAAATACAGTGCGATCGCCGTTGCGGAACGGCTCCGCCCTCCCCGGCAGTGAACCAGAAGATTGCCGCGACGGTGCGCCGGATAGTGCGGTTTTCCCGGGCTCTCCTGTTCGACGATACCTGAGATTGCAAAGGCGGCCGCCAGCAGGTGTTCGGGGGTGTTGCCTGGCCCGTCGATCAGTCCGATATGCGTGCGGCGAACACGCGTGCCGTCCGGCAGCGAGAGCGGCGCGATCTCGATATTGACCGCGAGGTTCATTGTCGAGGTGATGTTTTTCGCCTGCAGGAGAACAGGATTTTCTGCTGCGACCCTGTTGCCGATGAACAATGTCAGTCCGTGCGAGCCGGTTTGTTCCAGCACGGGAAAGAGAACGGCAAGCTCGTCTTCCTGTTCTTCGGTGAGGTTGGCGGTGTGCGGCTTTACGTTCATGCGGCATTTCCATGGTTCAGGGATTGGTGAGCATAGGTCTCGACGGATGTGTCGAGCACGAGGCGGTCCCCCAGTCTCTCGGCCAGAAGCGTCATGGCCTTCGGCCCGACGAAGACCGGCATGACACGGCGTGCACCGGTCATGTCCGCCAGATGAAGCACATCGTCAAGCCGGGGATGAACGTTCCAGCCGAACCAGACCGCCCTCCCTTCGCCAATCAGCCGCTCCGCCGGCGTGCCATGCGGGACATGGCTTGAAAAAATGAAACGGAAACCTTCGTCGATTCTCGCCACAAGGTTCGCGGCGGCGCCCGCCTCCCCGTTTGCTTCGGTGACGATGAGAATGTCGGACGGCCGCCAGTCCGCTTCGCTCATCTCCGGCAGGTCACAAAGCAGGCCCTTGAGCCTATCCCGCATCTGCGCTCCGAGCGTCTCGGCCATTTCCGCAAGGCACGCAATTTCATTGCGTATCTGTGCGTCGACCTTCACTGGCAGCCCACGCGCGGCAAGGGCAAGCGCCATTTCCGGCCCACGCCCGCTCGAGGGAACCGGCAGCACCGCGCCCTGTCCCGCGAAGGCGGCAATGGCGTCGATCTGGTCGCAAAGGCTCGTCTGCCTGTCGCCGTAGGAGGCATCGGTAACGATGAGCTCGGCCTGCGGGGGCATGTCGAACGGCAGGAGCTGCGATTCCATGCTCCAGTCGCCTGTATAGAGAACACCGCCGTCCATGGCGAAATGAAGCCAGATGCCGCCCGGTGCATGACCGCAGCGTCCGACGGACACGGGAACTGTTTCCACGCTCGTCTGCCCCTGTTCCGGCAGGAGACGACAGCGCTCATCGACAAAAGGGTCGATGCCGATCTGCCGGAACGTGGTGCGTGTCGCATAGAGCGGTGGATTGCCGATTCTTTCGGCCAGATGCAGCGCGCCGGCGTGATCGACATGGGCATGCGACAGGCAGATCGCATCGATCTCGCCCAGATCACTCACGTCAGGAAAAACGCCCGGCTCCGGCCCCTCGCCCAGATCGAGCAACAGGCGCTTTTTGCCCACTTCCAGCAGGAAGGCAGCGGGAAGCTTGCCGCCCAACCCACTGATTGCCGTCAATCGCGCCATGGCAGCGCTCCCTTCGGCAGGCGACCGGCAAATAGCGAGGCGATTCCCATCAGCGCAAGGACGATCAGGATCATCAGGCAGCCGACTGCTGCGGCAAGCGTCGAGGAGCCACCTTCCTCGAGGAAGACGATCATCGGACCGATGGTGCGCGCGCTGGAGGATACGAGCAGGATCGACACCTGGATTTCGTTGAGCGCCGACATGAAGACGATGATGCCACCGGCGATGACGGCAGGCGCCAGCATCGGCAGGATGATGTCTCGCATGCGCTGGAAGAAGCCGGCGCCGGCCACGCGCGCCGCATCTTCGAGCGACCGGTCGATCTGGGAGAACCCGCCCAGCAGCGGGCGCAGCGACAGCGCCAGGAAGTTGGAGAGGTAGGCGGCCAGAATGATCCAGACCGTGCCATAGATGCTGAAGCCCACAAGCGGCAATGGACGAAGGAAGAACAGGATCATGGCGACGCCGAGAACAATCCCCGGCAGGACATAGGAAAGCTCGGCCGCCATCTGAATCAGCCGCACGAGGGCGCCCTTCTTCCAGCTGATGAAATAGGCCAGCACAAGCGAAATGACGCTGAGGAGCAGGACGGCGGTCACGGTCAGAAGGAGACTCGTCGCAAACGCGTCCCGGATGGAGGCGTGATGGAACAGCGCATTGACGTAGTTGGTCAGCGTCAGCGTGTCCCAGCCGAGCTGCTGCCCGAAACCCTTCACCAGCGAGGTGGCGAAGAGGGCGGAGAGCGGTAGCAGCAAGGTCGCCGCCAGGTAGAGCCATGCGCCGGCCTCCACCGGCATTTTCCAGCGTCCAAGGCCTATTTCCGCCGGTCGCCCACCCTCCTCCACGCGCACGTCGCCTCGGCCGCCGAGCCAGTTGCTGAGGCCAAGCGCGATCACCGTAATCAGCGACAGCAGCATGGACAACGCCGCCATGTCGGACAGTCCGGACGGGCCATAGCTGTTCAGCTGCTGGTAGATCAGGGTGATGAGGGTCGGAAAGCGGGCGGGAATGCCGAGCATTGCCTGAATGCCGAAATTGCCGATCGCCGAGACGAAGGCGATGGCCGCACCGGCGAAGATACCGGCCCGGGCAAGCGGAAGCAGCACCGTAAAGATGAGCTGGAGGTTTCCGGCGCCCGATGCGCGGGCGGCTTCGGCAAGGTTGGCCGGCAGTCGGCGCAGCGCCGCACGCACGGTGAGAAACACCAGCGGTGCATTGTAGATACCGAGTAGGAAGATGATGCCACCGGCCGAGAACAACGGATGCCGCGCACCGGGTGTCATGGCCAGGCCAAAAAGGCCGAGGACCGGGCTGGTCGGCGAAAAGGCCTGCACCCAGGCAAGTGCCGTGACCTGCGGCGGGATCATCAGCGGCAGGACGAAACCGAAAACCCATGCGGCCTTGAAGCGTATATTGCCATGCACCGTCAGAAGGGCTGCGACACTGCCCAGCACGACGGCAAGCAGCGTCGACGCCAGAGCCACGTAAAGAGAATTCATCGCCGCCGTGAAGACACGCGGCCGCGCAAGGACGCTCCATGTACCGGCGAGATCGAGCGTGCCATCCGGGGCGATGGCGGTCAGCGCCAGACGGCCGAGCGGTGCCAGCGAGATCGTTGCCACGAAGATGGCGAGAATGCCGAGCGTGAGCGTTTCGGGACCAAGGCGGAACGCCGGCGCAGGCCGGCGCTCCCTTGGCATCACAGCCGCGATATCTGTCATGGATCAGCCGCCGAAGACGTCCGTGAACTGCTTGCGCACGTCCTGGTCGTTCTTGACGGCCTTGTCGGCATCCATCGGCAGGAGCTTGATCTCGGAGAGCTTCGGGAAACCGGCAGGCGGCGCTACCGATGCGTCGATCGGCAGGTTGCCCTGCTTGGCGACCAGTTCCTGGCCTTCCTTGGACAGGAGGAAGTCGACGAAACGCTTGGCGGCTTCCGGCTCCTTCGCCGTGGACATGATGGCGACCGGCTCGGTGATGAAGGACACGCCATCCTTCGGAAAGATCAGGTCGACCGGCGAACCGCTGGCCTTGGCGCGGATCACGTCGGCATCGGCGATGATGCCGTACTTGGCAAGCCCGCTTGCGACAGCCTTGAGCGCCGGGCCGTTGCCGCCTTCAGGCGCGATGTCGAGTTCGGCAAGTTTCTTGTAGAAATCCCAGCCGATGGTGTCGACGTCGATGACGCTGTGCAGGTGGTTGAGAGCCGCGCCCGAATAGAGCGGGCTCGGAACGGCGATCTGGCCCTTGTTGGCTTCGACGAGAAGGTCGTTCCAGGTCTCGACCGGCTGAGCGGTCTGCGTGTTGTAGGCGATGCCGGTGGAGATGATCTTAGTGCCGAAGAAGGTCTTGTCCTTGTCGTAGGTGCCGGCGTCGTAACCGTCGACCTTGGCTTCCGGATAGGCCATCAGACGGCCCTCCGCCTTGAGCTGACCGAGATTGATCGTGTCGGCAACCAGCAGCACGTCCGGCTTGACGTCACCGGCCGTGATTTCGGCGCGCAGGATGTTGAGCAGCTGGCTGGTGCCGTTGCGGGTCCACTCGACCTTGATGTCCGGGTACTTTGCCTGGAAGGCATCGACGGTCTGCTGTGCGATTTCCGGAGACTGGGAGGTGTAGAGCGTGATCGTTTCGGCGCTTGCCGTCCCCGCCATGAGGACGAGCGCGAGGGTGGAGAGAAGACGCATGAGATGTTCCTTGATTGGATGTTGGAAAAGGTGGAGGTCAAGCCGCCTCGGGGATGACCCAGCCATCGCCGACGCAAACTGAAATCGTGTCGCCCGCCGAGACGCGTCGATCGTGAGAAGCGTGCAGACTGAGCGACAGATCCGGCGCGTGGCGCGGACGAAAATGGACCTGCACATGGCTGCCGCGATAGGTGATGCGCTCCACTTCGGCGGCAAAACCTTCGGCGGGGCTGTCGGCCAGCTTCAGATCGTCCGGATGCACGCCGATGCTCGCACCGGCGAGCCTTGCCTGATCCTTGCGAGCGCGCACTTCGCTGCGGTGACCGAAAATATCGACATTGACCGTTCCATCGGCACGACCGCGCTGAAGATCGGCAACCGGCAGCACAAGGCCATTGCCGATGAAGCGCGCCACCATCTCGTTCCGCGGCTCGCGGTAAAGCTCGTGCGGGCGCGCGAACTGCATGACACGGCCGCCGTCCATCACCGCGATCCTGTCCGCCAGCGCCATCGCTTCCGACTGGTCATGCGTGATGTAGATCATCGTCGCACGGGTGCGACGATGGAAATCGGAGAACTCGCGTTCCATCGAGGCGCGCAGATGGACGTCGAGATTTGCAAGCGGCTCGTCGAGCAGCATGACGGAGGGATTTGCCGCCAGGCAGCGGGCGAGCGCCACGCGCTGCCGCTGGCCGCCGGAGAGATCGGCCGGCGCCCGCCCGGCGAAATTTTCCATGGCGACGGTGGCGAGCGCATCAAGGCTCCGCCTGCGTCGTTCGTCGGAAGACACACCGGCGATCTTCAGCGCATAGCCGACATTCTGCTCGACATTCATATGTGGCCACAGCGCATAGTTCTGGAAAACGATGCCGACATTGCGCTTTTCCGGCGGCAGATTTTTTTCCGGCGAAGCGATGATTTCGTCATTGAAATGGATCGTGCCGGAATTCATCTGCTCGAACCCGGCGATCAGCCGCAGCATGGTGGTCTTGCCGCAACCGGACGGTCCAAGAATGGCGACGAACTCTCCGTTTTCGACCTGCAACGAAACATCGTCCAGGACGCGCTTCTTCGCAAAATCCTTCGTAATTCGCTTGAGAGCGATCGAAACCATAGCACTCCGTATCCTGCCCGTATCCGCCGCAACCGCATTGTCTCTCAGCCGTTGCGCCATCTGCACTCGTGTGCACAATAGGAACGCCGTGCTTCAGTTTTATGACGACGGAGCACGGCGATCGAACCTTGGGTGGGGAAGATGAAGAGAAACTTTGTGACGTCAGCGCAGGTGGCGGACCGGGCGGGCGTGTCGCGCTCGGCGGTGTCACGCACCTTCACCCCCGGCGCCTATGTGTCCCCCGAAGTGCGGGAAAAGGTGCTGCTGGCCGCAGAAGAGATGGGGTACCGGATCAACCGGCTGGCGAAGTCGCTGCTGACCTCGGAGTCCAGCCTTGTGGCGATCCTCGCCTCCAGGCTGTCAGAGCCCTTCATCGCCACGCAGATCGATGCCCTCAGCGCGATGTTGGCGGACCGGGAGCTGCAGACTCTTCTTCTGAATAGCGGCGCACGGCGCGACATAGCGGCGATGATGAACCTTGTACTCGAATATCGCGTGAAGGCAGTCATCATCCTGTCGGGCGCGCCATCCGAGAAGCTTGTCGAGCAATGTCTGAAGAGCCGCCAGCGCACCATCCTCATCAACCGGGTGCAGGAAAGCGGGAACGTAGACATCATCCAGACAGACGACCGTACCGGGGGCAGGCTTGCAGCCTGCCACATGATCGAACGGGGCTATCGCCGCCTCGCCGTCGTACGCGGGGCATCCGACACGCCAAGCCAGCGCCGCCGCGCACAGGGTTTCGTTGAGGCTGCGGCAGAGCACGGCCTGACGGTACGACACTGGCTGGGCGGCGACGGGGGCTATGAAAGCGGTCGCGATGCTGCGCGGGAGTTACGAACAAGCAACGCGGTGGACGGCGTCTTCTGCACCACCGACCGCATCGCACTTGGCTTTCTCAACACGTGCCGTTTCGACCTGGGTCTGGACGTGCCGGCAGAGATCGGAATTGTCGGTTTCGACGACATCGAAGAAGCCGGATGGCCCTCGCACGCGCTGACGACCATCCGCCAACCGGTGAGCGCCATTGTCAGCGCAGTCGCGTCGATACTGGAAACTGACCCCTCCGATATTTCGGGACATGCCCATGTCGTGCCGGTGGAACTGATCGCGCGGCAAACAACGCGACCTTGAACAGATTCGGTCCATGGCTCCCGCCTGCTACTCGGCCGCGATAGCCACCGGGGAGGGAAGCGTCCGAACTTCGCCGTCCCCGCCAGCAGCACTGTCCACAAGCGGCGCATCGACCGGGCGCTTCTTCTCCCTGCCGAAAAAGAGCGCATAGGCGGCCGGCAGGACCAGGATGGTCAGAACCGTGGCGACCAGGATGCCGCCCATCATGGCGTAGGCGAGCGGTCCCCAGAAGACGCCGCGCGAGATCGGGATCAGCGCCAGAACCGCCACCAGCGCCGTCAGCATGATCGGCCGGAAGCGCCGCACGGCAGCGCCCACGATCGCCTCGGAGCGCTCCATGCCGGCGGCGATGTCCTGGTCGATCTGGTCGACGAGGATGATGGAGTTGCGGATGATGATGCCAAGCAGCGCGATGACGCCGAGGATCGCCACGAAGCCGAAAGGCGCTCCACTGATCAGAAGTGCGGCGGCAGCGCCGATGATTCCGAGCGGACCGGTGGCGAGCACCAGCATCGCCTTGCCGAAGTGCTGCAGTTGCACCATCAGCAGCAGGACGATGACGAGCAGCATTATCGGCGCCTTCGCCGCAATCGAGGCCTGGCTTTCGGCCGCGTCTTCGGCACCGCCCTGGATCTCGACCTTGTAGCCGGGAGCCAGCCCGTCGCGCAGGCCCTTCAACTCGTCATAGAGCTTCATCGTCATGTCGTTCGACTGGACGCCATCCGGCAGGGTGGCGCGAACGGTGATCGTCGGCAGGCGGTCGCGCCGCCATTCGATGCCCTGCTCCAGCACCGGGACGACCTTGGCGACCTGGGATACCGGGACAAAGCCGCCGAAATCGGTTGGAACATAGATCGAGTTGACGGCCGACAGCAGGCGGCGGTTGGAATCGGGCTCGCGGGCGACGATCGATACGGTTTCCTCGCCGTCGCGGAAATCGTCGAGCGGCACCCCGGCCATGGCTGCCTGCAGCATCTGGCGGATTCGCTGCGAGGTGACGCCCAGCGCGCGGGCGCGGTCCTGGTCGATCACCAGCTTCATCTCCGGCACGGGTTCCAGCCAGTCGTCATGGACGGCGCCGAGCAGAGGATTCTCAAGGAACTTCGCTTTCACCGCATCGGCGATGCGACGCACCTCCTGGCGGTCGGGCCCCATCACGCGCAACTGCACCGGCCAGCCGGTCGGCGGCCCGAGGAACAGGCGATCAACCTTCGCGCGGATCGAGGGGAACTCCTCCGCAAGGACGGTTCTGAGCTTGACGATCAGCCTCTCGCGCGCGGGCTCGTCGTTGGCCATGACGAGAAGCTGGGCAAAGTTCGGATTGCGCAACTGCTGGTCGAGGGGCAAGAAGAAGCGCGGCGCGCCTTCGCCGATATAGGTGGCGATGAAGCGCTTGTCCGGGTCGTCCATCATCCGGGCCTCGAGCGCCTTCGCCTGATTTTCGACCTCCTTGATGCTGGTGCCTTCCGGCAGCCACAGGTCGACGAGGATCTCCGGCCGCGACGATTGCGGGAAGAAGTTTTGCGGAATGAACTGGAAAGCCCAGAGGCTGGTTGCGAAGGTGCCGAGCGTCAGCAGGAGCACGGCGACGCGATGGCGCACCGCCCAGCCGACGGTAGCCCGCAACCGCTTGTAGAAGCGGGTGTCGAAAACGTCGTGATGCTCGCCCGCATGCGCGCGCTGCTTCAGGATCATGTGGCCAAGCCATGGGGTGAAATACACGGCGACGAACCACGAGACGACGAGAGCGATGCCGACGACAAAGAACAGCGAGCGGACATACTCGCCGGCGGTCGATTCCGCGAACCCGACGGGAATGAAGCCGGCGGTGGTGATCAGAGTGCCGGTCAGCATCGGAAAGGCAGTCGATGAGTAGGCGAAGCTCGCCGCCTCGACCTTATCGAGGCCCTCCTCCAGCTTTCGTTCCATCATCTCGACGACGATCATCGCGTCATCGACAAGCAGGCCGAGAGCGATGATGAGCGCGCCGAGCGAGATGCGCTGCAGGTCGATGCCGAGCTCGTACATGATGGCGAAGGTGGCGGCGAGCACCAGCGGAATGGCGATCGCGATCACCAGGCCCGAGCGCCAGCCGATCGACAGGAAGGACACCACCAGCACGATGACGAGAGCCTCGCCGAGCGCCTTCATGAATTCGCCGATCGCCTCGGTGACGACCTCGGGCTGATTGGAGATCTGGTCGACGGCGACCCCATAGGGCAAGCTGCTTTCGAACCTGGCGTAGGTTTCGTCGACTGCCTTTCCAACATCGGTAACGTTGAAGCCCTTGGCCATAACTACGCCGAGCTGCACGCTGTCGTGGCCGTTGAAGCGGTACTTGCGCTGGTAGGGGTCCTCGAGGCCGGAAGTGACGGTCGCGATATCGCCGAGACGGATCACCTGGCTGCCGGTGCGCAGGCGAAGCTCGCGGATGTCCTCTGCCCGATCGACACCGCCTTCGACGGAGATGCGGACCGACCGCGTGCCGGTATCGACGCTGCCGGCCGGGTCGACATTGTTCTGTCCCTTGATGGCGTTTTGCAGGTCAACGATCGTTAGCCCGCGCTCGGCCAGCGCCTTTGAGGATACGTCCACATAAATCTTCTCCGGCTGGTCGCCGATGATGACGGCCTTCTCGACGCCGGGTGTCGTCAGCAGCATGTCGCGCGCCTGGATCGCGAACTGCTTCAGCTCGGGATAACTGTAGCCGTCGCCGCTGAGCGAATGCAGCGTGATGAAGGTGTCGCCGAACTCGTCGTTGAAATAGGGGCCGAGCACGCCTTCCGGCAGTTCGCCGGAGATGTCGCTCACCTTCTTGCGGACCTGATAGAACGCGTCGGCGACGTCGGCGGCATCGGTGTCGCCCTGGACCTGGAGTGTGATGATCGCGCTGCCGGCGCGCGTATAGGACTTCACCCAATCGAGATGGGGGGTTTCCTGCAGCTTGCGCTCGATCTTGTTGACCACCTGGTCCTGCATCTCCTCGATGGAGGCGCCCGGCCAGATCGCCTGGACCACCATGATGCGGAAGGTGAAGTCCGGATCCTCCTTCTGGCCCATGCGCATCAGGCCCAGAACGCCTGTGACAATGATCAGGCCAAAGAGGAAGCGGGCAATGCTCGGATGGCCGATCGCCCAACGGGAGAGGTTGAACGGCTTGCGGTCGGAGGTCGAGGCACTCATGGCGTCATTCCGTTCTGTCGATGTCGGGGTCAGCGAATGATCTGGTCGGTTTCTGCCCGGGCAGACAACGCTTCGGTCGCCGGCAGCTTCACCTTCAGATTCTCGCTCATGAACTGCGTACCGGCGGCAACCACGATGTCGCCGGGCTGAAGGCCTTGCATAACGTTGACACCGTCGCCGCTGAAGTCGGCGACAGCGATCTCGCGGGCATGTACCGTCCCGGTCTCACGCTTGACGACCCACACGATCTTCCTACCTTCCTTCTCGGAAAGCGCGCTGAGGGGAACGGAAATGGGACGGCGTCCGACCTCGCCGGTTGTTTCTATCGTGGCCGTCATGCCAAGAAGCACCCGCTGGTCGTTCGGGAGACTGACGCGCACGGCAAAGGTACGCGACTGCCGGTCTGCGCTGCCCGCGACCTCACGGACCTTTCCGTCCAGCACGAGCCCCTCGTCCGACCAGAACCGCGCCGTGACCGCCTGGCCGGGCCGGAATTTGGCGATGTCCATTTCAGGTACGGCGATTTCCGCTTCCTTCTCGCCGTCGACGGCGACGGCCACCACGGGCGATCCTGCACCGATCACCTGTCCGATATCGGCATTGACGGCCGTCACGATGCCGCTCTGCTCGGATGTGAGATCCGTATAGCGCACCTGGTTGACGGCCTGGTCTAGGGAGGCAATCGCCGCGTCTCGCGTCGAGACTGCCTGCTCCTGCGCAAGCGCTGCTTCTTCGAGCTGGGATTTGGAGGTGACGTTCTTGGCGAAAAGCTGCTCGGCACGAGCCTTGGCGAGCCCGGCCGTCTCCACCTGCTTCTCTGCGGCGACGAGGTTGGCCTGTGCCGACTTCACGGCGAGCTGGTAGTCCGTCGGATCGATGCGGGCCAGCAAGTCGCCGGGTTGCACACGATCGCCGATGTTGACGCGCCGCTCTGTAATCTTGCCGGCCACACGGAAGCCGAGGTTCATCTCGGTCCGGGCCTTGACCGAGCCGGAATATTCGAGTTTTGGTGCTTCGCCGGCGTCCGCAACCACTACGACCTTGACGGGCCGGACAATTTCCTTCGTCTCGACCTTTTCCTCCGAGCACCCGGAAAGGACGAGACCAAGAGCCATCAGCATCACCATGCTTGGCAACGAAATAGGCACGCGTGTGACCTTCGGCGAAAACATTGTTCGCACTCCTGATTGAATAGCAATGTGTCGGATGGCGGCTTGGCCGCCTGTCTACTTCTTCAGTGCCCTGATCGCGAAATCGATCAGTTCGTCGGGTGTCGCGCGGTTCTCCTTCGCCAGACACTGCGCCACCATTTGCGGATGGCACATCGTCACGGTCGCCGCTCCGAAGCAACGTGCTGCAACATTGGCGTCCTGCTCGGGAAACTCTCCGGCTGCAATTCCTTCGCGGATGACTTCGGCAAGGAGCGCGTTCATTCGGTCGATATGCTTGTCGATGACATGCCAATCTCGCTCCAGAGCGACGACGACCATCTCGTGGACCTTTTCCTGGTCCATCATCATCTCGACGGTAAGCCGATACTGGGCCAGGCTGTAGCGACGAAGGCGGTCGGCCGCACTTTCCTTCGAACGGCAGATTTCCAGTGCCACGGCATAAACGCCATCAAGCATCCGCGCACAGAGCGCCTGGTGAATCTCGGCCTTCGAGGCGAAGAAACGATAGATATTGGCGGGCGACATGCCGAGATCACGGGCAATGTCGGCCACGTTCGTCTTCGAGTAGCCATAGTGCCGGAACAGGCGCTCGGCTGCATCGAGAATACGGGCCACGTTCTCCTGCCGCGCGGCATCTGCGACAGTCTCCATTGCTCCGGCCATGTCCGATTCAGCCCTTCGTTTCGAATGACGATTTTCTTATTTCGTCACTATTAATACGTCAGTTGCGTCTCGTCAAGCACGATGGCGAGTACGAGACGCCATGGGCAAACGATTAGCGATAGCGGAGGAAGCGACGATCTGATCGACCACGCGATAACTCTCTCGCAAGACCAGCACATGATGCGTCTGCTGCGAAACGACGAGACCGCGCATCTCGCGCCAGGGTCGATTGACTTTTGTCAGTGTTGATGAATAATGTCAAAACGATCTACGAAAGACTCATATGCCCATCCGCGCCAACGATCAAATCATTCACAAGGCCGCCTGGCTCTACTACAACCACGGACTACGCCAGGACGAAGTCGCCCAACGGTTGGAGATCTCGCGCGCCTCCATCGCCATGTATCTGCGCAAGGCACGCGAGATGGGGATCGTTACCATCTCAACCTCTTCGGAACTCTTCTCCGACGATGTGCTTGCCCGGGAGCTTGAAGACGCGACGGGGCTGAACACGGCATGGCTGGTACCGGAAGACCGACAGGCGATGGATCCGGCAGCGGAGATGCCCGTCGTTGCTGCTTCGGTTTTCCTCGAACTCCTCAACAAGGGCGACCGGGTCGGTGTGGCATGGGGCCGCACCGTCTACCACATCGCCGACGTCATGCCGTTTGCGGACCTGCGCGGCGTTACCGTCGTGCAGCTCTGCGGCAACCTTGGCGCGCCATACTCTTACCGGCCGGACCAGTGCACCACCGAAATCGCCCGCCGCCTTAATGCGGAAGGTATCAATTTCTATGCGCCGCTCGTCCTCTCCTCCGAGCGCCTCGCCGATGAACTGCGCGGCGAACCCGTTATCAAGGAACAGCTTGCGACCATTTCGCACTGCGATCTCGCGCTCTATTCCGTCGGCGGCATCGAGGACGACAGCCATCTCGTCAAATGTGGCGCGCTTTCGGCCGCCGACATGCATGCGATGGGCGAGAAGGGTGCCGCCGGTGTCATCGCCGGCCAGCTGATCGATCACGACGGCCAGTCGCTGGATTGCAACCACAACCGCCGCTGTATTTCCGCCGATCTCGAATCCATCCGGGCGATCAGGAAACGCATGCTCGTCGTGCAGGAAGACAACAAGTTTGAGCCGCTGATGGCAGCGCTGAAGGGCGGCTTTGCCTCGCATCTCGTCATCACCACCTCGATGGCGCGACGGGTCCTTGAACGCTGGACCCGGGAAGGGCTTGGAAAGACCGGTTCGAGCAAGGCTTGAGCCAGCATATCTAGGTCCGCCGATGCCGGCTGGGCCGGTTTATCGGGAGGCTGTAACACGATGGAAAATCTCTGGCGCGACGACGAGGCGGAAAAGGTCGTCGCAGGCTATGCCGCAAAGGGCGTCGACCGCGACCTGGCGCTGCGCACCTATACGACACGACTGCTCGGCGGTGAACCGCGGCTGGTGCTGCATGGCGGTGGCAACACCTCCGTAAAAACCGAGGTGACCGATCTCGTGGGTGACACCCATGCCGTCCTCTGCGTCAAGGGCAGCGGCTGGGACATGGGCACGATCGAGCCGCCGGGCCTGCCCGCCGTCAAGATCGCCCCGCTGCTGAAGAGCCGCAAGCTTGAAAAGCTCTCGGACGAGGACATGGTGACGCTGCTGCGCGCCAACCTGATCGACCCCGCCGCGCCGAACCCATCGGTGGAAGCGCTGCTGCATGCCTTCCTGCCGCACAAATTCGTTGACCACACGCATTCGACCGCCATTCTCGCTATCGCCGACCAGTCGAAGAGCCGGGAGATGTGCACCGACCTCTTTGGCAACAGGATGGGCTTCGTGCCCTATATCATGCCCGGCTTCGCGCTGGCCAAGGCTGCGGCCGAGGTGTTCGAACAGGACCCGACGGTCGAGGGACTTATTCTCGACAAGCACGGCATCTTCACCTTCGCCGACACCGCGAAGGAGGCCTATGACCGGATGATCCACTACGTCACGGTCGCCGAAGACCATATTAGGAAAAACGGCCGCACCCCCTTCACGCCGGCCGCCCTGCCCGCTTCGCTGGCAGGCGCCAACGACATCTCCCCCATGCTGCGCGGCGCCGTCGCCGTCTGCAAGAGCGAAGGTCGCTATGACCGCATGGTCAACGTCTTCCGCACGTCACCCGCCATTCTCGACTTCGTCAATGCGGTGGAGGTTGCCGACATGGCTGCGCGCGGAGTTTCCACGCCCGATCTTTCCATCCGCATCAAGACCGGTCCGATGGTACTGCCGGCACCGGCAAAGGACGATCTCGCCGGCTACCGCGCTGTCATCGACGAACGCGTGGCTGCCTTTGCCGCCGACTATACCGATTACTTCCGCAGCAACGACGCCCGTGACGACGTCAAGCGTATCATGCTCGACCCCATGCCGCGCCTGACGCTGGTGCCTGGTCTCGGCATGTTCGGCCACGGGCGAACCTTCAAGGAAGCAACGATCGCCGTCGACGTCGGCGAGATGTGGATCGAGGCGGCACGGGATGCCGAATCCGTCGGCCGCTTCGAGCCAGTCAGCCGACCCGATCTCTTCGACCTCGAATATTGGTCGCTGGAGCAGGCGAAGCTGGCGGGTGCCAAACCGAAACCCTTCACCGGGCAGGTCGCGGTCGTCACCGGCGGTGCCGGCGCCATCGGTGCAGCCGTCGTCAAGGCCTTTGCGACCGAGGGCGCACATGTCGTTGCGCTCGATCTCGATGGCGAGAAGGCGGCGGCGGTTGCCCAGGCGGCCGGCAACAACTCCATCGGCATTGCCTGCGACATCACCGACCCCGCCTCGGTGCGCGCCGCCTTCGACAAGGCGATCGCCGTCTTCGGTGGCGTCGACATCGTCGTTTCCAACGCCGGGGCCGCCTGGGAAAGCCCGATCGCAACGATGGACGACGCGCTGCTGCGCAAGAGCTTCGAGCTGAACTTCTTCGCCCATCAGACCGTGGCGCAGAACGCCGTGCGGATCATGAAGGCGCAGCAGACGGGCGGCGTGCTGCTCTTCAACGCCTCAAAGCAGGCGGTCAATCCGGGCGCGAAATTCGGCGCCTACGGCCTGCCGAAGGCGGCGACACTCTTCCTTTCGCGTCAGTACGCGCTGGAACATGGCGCCGACAATATCCGCGTCAATGCCGTCAATGCCGATCGCATCCGCTCTGGCCTGCTCAACGACGAGATGATCGCCAACCGCGCAGCGGCCCGCGGCCTCTCCGTCAAGGAGTACATGGGCGGCAACCTGCTCGGCCTCGAGGTCACAGCAGACGACGTTGCCCGCGCTTTCGTGCACCAAGCACTTGCCGAACGCACCACCGCCGACGTGACCACCGTGGACGGCGGCAACATCGCTGCCGCGATGCGGTGAGTTTCCTGGCGGGGCAGGCAAGCTGCTCCGCCCGCTCCACCGGACATAAAAAAGGGGCGGCCCGATGGACCGCCCCTTCTTCATTCCCTCACCCGACAAATCAGGGTTTCGGCATCCATGCCGGCATGGCGACATCGGCATGGGCGAACTGCGGCAGCTTCGCGCCAAGTTCTTCCATGTTCTTGATGTCCTGATCGTTGAGATCCTGCTGCGTGATCAGCGTGGGGGGAACGATGACCTGCTTGCCCGGGTCTTCGCCGGCAAGCAACATGGCGAGCGAACGCACCGACACCTGGCCGACCACCGCCGGGTTCGTCGCAGCGGTGGCAACCCAGGCCGAGCCGGATTCGCGCATGGCAGCGATGTCAGAGGTCGAGATGTCGGCCGAGTAGATCTTCACGCTGGAGGACAGGCCCGCTTCGTCGACGGCGATCTTCACGCCCTTGGCGAATTCGTCATAGGGGGCAAACATCACGGTTATGTCGGGGTTGGCGGAAATCACCGAACGCGCCTGGTTGGCGACGGAATTGGCGATCGGGTTGTCCATCGTGCCGAACTGGGCGGCTTCCTTGATACCCGAGTACTTCGCCTTGAACTCCTTCCAGGTCTCGTCGCGACGGTCGAGCGGCGCGATCCCGGCGACATAGACGTAGCCGGCCTTGAAGCTCTCGCCGTTGTCCTTGACCGCCTGCTCGAGCGCGAGACGGGCCAGGTCACGGTCGGACTGCTCGACCTGGGGGATCTTGTCGTTCTCGACGTTCACGTCGAAGGCGACGACCTTGATGCCCGCATCGACCGCACGCTGCGCGGCTTCCTTCATCGATTCCGTCAGGCCGTGCTGGATGATGATGCCATCCACACCGAGCGCGATGGCCTGGTCGACCATGTCCGCCTGCAGTGCTGCGTCCTGGCGGCTGTCCAGGACCTGTAGCTGGACGCCGAGCGCCTTGGCCTGCGCTTCCACGCCGGCAAGGTAGGACTGGAAGAAGTCGCCGGTCGAAAGATAGCGCACGAGCGCGATCTTCACATCGCCGGGCTTGTCGAAGGGTTTCGGCATATCGGCGGCAAGGGACGGCACGGCGAATGCCGCCGCACCCATCAGCCCGAGCGTAATCTTGCCCAGGGTTCTGCGCGTAAGGTTCATTTCAGTCTCCTCCACTGGTGAACGTTCATTATCCGCCGAGCGCTCCCACACTCAGCGTTTGCCTCTTTTCGAGAATGCAAAGGTGAAGATCAGGGCGATGACGAGGACGGCGCCCTTGACGAAATCCTGGGTGTAGTACGGAGCGTTCATCATCGTCAGGCCCTGCAGGAGGATGCCGACGAACAGCGCGCCGATGGCCGTGCCAAAGGCATTCGGCTTGGCGGCCCCGAGCACGGCGAAACCGATGAGCGCTGCGGCGACCGCGTCGAGAAGCAGGTTGTTGCCCGAGGCGATGTCGCCGCGTCCCAGCCGGGCCGCAAGCAGGATGCCGCCGATCGAGGCGAAGACGCCGGAGATGATGTAGGCCGAGATCTTGTAGGCATTGACCGGCGCGCCGGCGAGGCTTGCCGCACGCTCGTTGGAGCCGACGGCATACATCATGCGGCCGAAGCGAGTGTATTCGAGGAAGAACCAGATGACGATCGCAAGCACGATCAGCACCACCACCGAGACAGGCACGAGATTGGGCAGGATCAGATCGAAGCGGTGCCGGCCGAGCGCCAGGAAGGCCGGGCTGAAGGCGCCTGTTGCCGTCGAACCATCCGGCAGCGTCATTCCCGTGGCAATCGAGCGCCCCTCGGTCGGGATGCGCTGGAGACCGAGCAACAGGAACATCATGCCGAGCGTCGCCAGCAGATCCGGCACGCGCATGTAGACGATGATGATGCCGTTGATGAGACCGACGAGCACGCCGACCGCAAGGCAGACGAGCGTCGCCGTCACCGCGTCGCCGCCCATCACCACCATCACATAGGACGAGGCCATCATGGCGGTCGTGGCAACGGAGCCAATGGAAAGGTCGAAGCCGCCGACGACGAGCGTGGCCGTGACACCCAGCGCCAGAATGCCCGTGATCGAGACGGATTGCAGGATGAACACCGCGCTCTGCGGCGAGGCGAAGCCGCCGGTGACCACCGAGAAATAGAGCACCATGCCGGCGAGCAGCACGAGGAAGCCGTACTTGATCGCCGTGTCCCGGATGTTGAGGCCGGCCGGCGGGACGGCGCCGGTGGTAGCGGATTTGCTCTGTTCACTCATCATCATGCGCTGACCCGTTGTTAGAATTGACCGGCGATCTCGGACAGCAGCCGTTCGACATCGATGTCGGCATTGCGGTGCTCACCGACGATGGTCTGTTCCGACATCACGAGGATGCGGTCGGCGACCTCGAAGGCTTCATCGAGTTCCGTCAGGAAGAGAATTGTGGTTCGCCCGGACGCGGACGCCCGCAGCTTCTCGCCGATATCGCGGCGAGCGGCGATGTCGACGCCCTGGAAGGGCTCGTCGAGAATAAGCAGGCGCGAGGGCTCCGAGAGCCAGCGGCCGACCATGACCTTCTGCTGGTTGCCGCCCGAAAGGGTCTGCATCTCGTCGCGTTCGCTGCGGCAGACGACGCCGAGCGAGGAAATCTGCTGGCGCGCCTTCGCCTTCTCCGCCCGGCGGCTGGCGATGCCGAGGGAGGAAAGCCGGCGCAGGAACGGCAGGCTGATATTCTCGTAGATGTTGAAATCCGGCACGATGCCGCTGATCGCGCGATCCTTGGCGACAAGGAAGACACCACGGGCAATCGCCTGCCCGGTCGTCTTCGGCGCATAGCGCGCGCCGTCCAGCATCATTTCACCGGCTGCCGGGGCATGGGCGCCAAAAAGCGTTTCGGCCAGCGCCGTCTTGCCCACACCGACCAGACCGGTGACGGCGACGATCTCGCCTTCCCCCAGATTGAAATCGAAGGGCCGCGTCTGTTCGGAGAGTTTGAGGCCGCGCACGCTGAAGACCGGACGGCCCGCCTGGCGCACGGCAACGGCGCCGGCGGACACCTTCCGGCCGAGCATGGCATTGACCGCGCCTTCATAGTCGAGTTCCGACCCCTCGAAACGCCCGGTGATGCGGCCGTCGCGCAGCGACACGATGCTGTCGGCAAGGCGGCGGATGTCCGACATCCGGTGCGAGATATAGAGAATGGCGACGCCGCGTGCCTTCAGGCGATCGACGAGCTCGAACAGTCGGTCCGCCTCCGCGCTGGAGAGCGAGGAGGTCGGCTCGTCGAGGATCAGCACCTTCGGCTCATGCGCCATGGCGCGCGCGATCGCCACCATCTGGCGATCGGCAAGCGTGAGATCGTTGATGTCGGCGGCGAGATCAATGGCGAGGCCCATGCGGAAGGCGACGGCGGCTGCCTCGCGCCGCACCCGCCGTGGATTGAAGAGCAGCCGCGCGCCGCGTCCGTTCAGCCGGTCAAGCGTGAGGTTGGTCGCGACATCGAGATCGGCGACGACGCCGTCATTGATGTTCTGGTGCACGGTCACGACGCCTGCGCGGATCGCCTCGGCCGGCGTTGCCGGATCAAAGGCCGCATCGGCAAGCGTGATCTTGCCGGCATCGCGCGTATAGACGCCTGAGAGGATGCGCACGAGCGTGGATTTGCCGGCGCCGTTGGCACCCATCAAGACCGTTACTGCGCCTGCCTTGAGGTCGAGGTCCACACCCTGAAGTACCGTTACCGGCCCGAAGGACTTGCGCACGCTCTCAATGCGAAACACTGCCTGTTCGCTCATTCTCTCCTCCCATTGACGCCACGTTAGGATAGGCTCTCATCAAATGTCAAGGACGTTGACATTTGACAGAATGATGCCTTAGCTGTTGGCAGAGACAGCATGGCGGCCAGCGGTGGAGGCGGCCCCATGTGCAGGAGGAAAGCATCATGGACAGCCACGTCTTCGAGGCGCTGAGCGCAGAGACATTGCCGGTTCGGCTCGGCGGCAACGCCGCCCTGAAAGAGAAGGTCGGCGACGATTCGTCCCGCTGGAGCATCAAGGAAGTCGGTGACGGCAACCTCAATCTCGTCTTTATCGTCAGGGGCGAGACAGGGGCGGTGATCGTCAAGCAGGCACTGCCCTACGTGCGCCTCGTCGGCGAGAGCTGGCCGCTGCCGCTCAAGCGCTCCTTCTTTGAGTATCACGCGCTGAAGCGCCAGGCCGAGCGCGACCCGGGCATGGTTCCCAAAATCCTGTTCTTCGACGAGGCGCAGGCCATCATCGTGATGGAGTACCTGACGCCACACGTCATCCTGCGCCGTGCGTTGATCGACGGGCGCGAATTGCCGAAGATCGGCCGCGACCTCGGCCTGTTCGTTGCCCGCACGCTGTTCCGCGGCTCCGACCTTTCCATGGCGACGCGCGACAAGAAGGCGGATGTGGCGTTGTTCTCAGACAATGTCGAACTCTGCGACATCACCGAAAATCTGGTTTTCTCAGATCCCTATTTCGAAGCGTCGCTCAACCGCCACACCACGCCCCAACTCGACCCGCTCGTTGCCGAACTGCGCGCCGACCGCGACCTCAAGGTGGAGGCGCAGCGGCTGAAGCACCTGTTCTCCGCCAAGGCCGAAACCCTCTGCCATGGCGACCTGCACACCGGCTCCGTCATGGTCACGGACGACGACACGCGCATCATCGATCCGGAGTTCGCCTTCTACGGCCCGATCAGCTTCGACGTCGGCATGCTGATCGCCAATTTCTGGATGAGCTATTTTTCGCAGGCCGGCCACGAGGCCGCACCCGGCGCACGCGACAGCATGCGCGCCTACCTGCTCGATACGATCGACACGCTGTGGGAGACGTTCCGCGCCGAATTCGCGAACCTCTGGCGCACCGAACGCAGGGGCATCCTCTATCAGGCAAGCCTCTTCGAGGACCGCCAGGATCCGCTCGCCGCCGAGCAGGCGCTCGACATCGTCATCGACGAAATCTGGCGCGAGATGCTGGGCTTTGCCGGCATCGAGATCCACCGCCGCATCCTCGGCCTTGCCCACAATGCAGATTTCGAAACCATCGCCGACCCCGACCGCCGTGCGTCCTGCGAAAGCAAGGCGTTGAAGCTCGGGCGTCACCTGACCGTCAACCGGCAGCGCATCCACAGCCTGCGGAACATCCGCGAGACGGTGGAGCGTCTTGAAAAGGAGATTCTCGCGTGAAAGTCGGAGAACGCCACTACCGTACGATCTGGCTGAACGAAGACGGCCGCTCCGTAGACATCATCGACCAGCGCTGGCTGCCGCACGAATTCCGGGTCGTCACGCTCAAGACCGTGGACGACGTTGCCGTCGCCATCAGGGACATGTGGGTGCGCGGCGCGCCTCTGATCGGCGTCAGCGCCGCCTATGGCGTTGCGATCGCCATGGCGAAGGATCCCTCCGACGCCCATATTGATTCCGTCTGGGAAGAGCTGAACGAAACCCGCCCCACCGCCATCAACCTGCGCTGGGCGCTGAACGCTATGCGCGAGCACCTTCGCCCGCTGCCGGAGGGTGAACGGGTGGCCGCCGCCTACAGGCGCGCCGCCGAGATCGCGGAGGAAGATGTCGAACTCAACCGCGCCATTGGCGCGAACGGCCTCGATGTCATCCGCAAGATCGCATCCCAAAAGAAGCCCGGCGAGCCTGTGCGCATCCTTACCCATTGCAACGCCGGCTGGCTTGCGACCGTCGACTACGGCACAGCGACTGCGCCAATCTATATGGCCGCCGAAGAAGGCATTCCGGTCCACGTCTATGTCGATGAAACCCGGCCGCGCAATCAGGGCGCCTATCTCACCGCCTGGGAAATGAACGGCCATGGCGTGCCACACACGCTGATCGTCGACAATGCCGGCGGGCATCTCATGCAGCATGGCGATATCGACATGGTAATCGTCGGCACAGATCGCACGACGGCGAACGGGGATGTCTGCAACAAGATCGGGACTTACCTCAAGGCGCTCGCCGCGCGCGACAACGGCGTACCATTCTATGTCGCGCTCCCCTCGCCCACCATCGACTGGACGGTGCATGATGGCGTCAAGGAAATCCCGATTGAGGAACGCACCGCCGACGAGGTGAGCTTCGTACAGGGCCGCGCCGCCGACGGCTCGATTGCCAGCGTGCGCATCTCCCCTGAGGGAAGCCCCGCCGCCAACCCCGCCTTCGACGTCACTCCCGCGCGCCTCATCACCGGCCTTATCACGGAGCGCGGCATCGCCACGCCGTCACCCGAAGGCCTGAAGGCGCTCTTCCCGGAACGGAGCTGAGACGATGAGCCTGCCCAACGAAAAATCCACCGATGAGATCGCGCTCGGCATCCGCCGGCGCGTGTTCTTCCACACGATGAAGCACAATGGCGGCTATCTCAGCCAAGCCTGCTCGGCCGCCGAAAGCCTTGCCCTGCTCTATAACGAGTTGCTCAATCTCGGCGAGCCGACCTTGCCGAAGGAGCCGCTGCCCTTCCGCGGCGTGCCCTCCGCGCACAACCCGAATGCCTTCACGGGCGCCGGTTACCACGGCCCTGTCGGTCCGGATTACGATCGCTTCTTCATCTCGCCCGCCCACTATGCGCTCGTCATCTACTCCGCGCTGATCGAGACCGGACGCATGGATGAACATGCGCTCGATCATTTCAACAAGGACGGCGGCTCGGTCGAGATGATCGGCGCAGAGCACAGCCCCGGCATGGAAGTGACAACGGGCTCGCTGGCGCAGGGCCTTTCCATGGCGTCGGGCGTCGCCTGGGCCCGGTTGAGGAAGAAGGAGCCCGGCAAGGTCTGGGTCTACATGTCCGACGGCGAGTTCCAGGAAGGCCAGACCTGGGAATGCCTAGCGGCGATGAGCTATCACAAGATCGACAATATCCGCGTCATCGTCGACGTGAACCGCCAGCAATGCGACGGCGCCATGTCCACGGTGCTCGATCTCGGTGATCTCGCCGCACGCGTTTCCGCCTTCGGTGTCACTTGCCGCTCGGTGGATGGTCATGATCTCAGCGCTCTGCGTGCAGCAGCCCAAAGCGCCGAAGCCGGCAAACCGCTGGTCATCCTCGCCAACACCTCGCCCTACCAGGGCATGGTGTTCCTGAAGAAGCGCTTTCCGCGCCTGCACTATGTCCGCTTCAAGAGCGCGGACGAACGGCTGGAAATGCAAACAGCACTTGCCGCCGAACTCGGCATCGATCCCACCGCGATGGAAGGGGCCTGACCATGGTCGAAATCGTCAACCGCCCCTATGGAAAGGCCTTCGAGGCCTTCGCCACGGCACGGCCGGAAGTGCTCTGCCTCTCCGCCGACCTCACCTCGTCCTGCGAAGTCGATGGATTTCGCGACCGGCATCCGGAACAATTCCTTTCGCTCGGCATGGCCGAGCAGAACATGCTCTCCTTCGCCGGCGGCCTTGCCATGCAGGGATACCGTCCGTTCATCCATACCTTCTCGGTCTTTCTCTATCGCCGGCCCTACGACCAGTTGATCAATTCCATCGCCTATTCCAACCGCAAGGTCAGGCTGATGGGGTTCCTGCCCGGCATCACCACGCCCGGCGGCATCACCCACCAGGCGATCGAGGACATTGCCGTGCTGCGCGCCGTGCCGAACATGACGATCCTCGAAACGGGTGATGCGACGGAAGTCGAAACCGTGCTCGAAGTCGCCGACAGCATCGACGGCCCGGTCTATGTGCGCGTCCTGCGCGGCGAGGTGCCCCGTCTCTTCGCGACTCCCTTCGAATTCAACCGGCTGCGCACGCTCTCGGAGGGCGACGACATCCTCGTCGTCTCCTCCGGCGTGTGCACGGAAGAGGCGCTGCGCGCCACCGGGCCGATCGCGGCACGCGGTGTCGGCATCCACCATCTGCATGCATCGACTTTAAAGCCGTTCGACCGGGACGGCCTCCTGAAAGCCGCGCACGGCAAGAAGGGCGTCGTCACGCTGGAGAACCACACCATCGTCGGCGGCCTCGGCTCGCTGGTCGCCGAAATCCTCGCCGAAGAAGGGCTCGGCATCCGTCTCAAGCGTCTCGGCCTGAACGACACCTTCGCCCATGGCGCCTCGAAACCCTATCTCATGAAGAAGTACGGGCTCGATGCCGGCGCGCTCGTCGCCGCCATCGAAGCCCTCATCGCCAGGCAACTCGCCATCGGCGAGGAGGAACTGGCAGAAGTTCGCCTCGACCATGTGCATTCCGCCCAGAAAGCCGAGGCCCTCTGATGGCAGAGCGCTTCACGGTTACCTATTTCGTGCGTGCCGCCGACCAGGCGGAGGCGAAGGCGCGGGCACTGGATATCGCGCTGGAGCAGACCGTGGAGATCCCGCGGAGCGTAGTACCGAAAGGCTATGTCGAAGACGAAATCCTCGGCCGTCTGGAAGACATGCAGAACGACCCGGAAGGCCGGGCAGGCTATCTCGCGACCATCTCCTATTCGGAGGACGACGTCGGCGGCGACTTCCTGCAGTTCCTCAACATCGTCTTCGGCAACAGCTCGATCAAGCCCGGCCTCAAGGTGGAGGATATCGGCCTCTCGCCTGGCTTGCTTGCTCTCTGCAAGGGCCCTCGCCACGGCATCGCCGGCTTGCGCGCGCGCGCCGGCATCGGCGAAGAGCCTTTGCTGATGTCGGCGATCAAGCCGGTGGGCTTGCCTACCGTGGCGCTTGCCCGCCTCGCCCGTGATTTCGCGCTGGGCGGCATGCATTATGTCAAGGACGACCACGGTCTCGTCGATCAGAAGCCCGCGCCCTTCGGCGAGCGGCTAAAAGCCTGCGTCGAGGCCGTCGGTGAAGCAAATGCGAAAAGCGGTGGCCGAACGAGCTTCGTTCCCAACATCACCGGCCCTGCAACCGCGATTATCGAGCGGGCAAGGCAGGCGCAGGAATGCGGGGCCGGCGGCGTCATGCTCGCGCCGGCGCTCGCCGGCTACGATGTCGTGCGCGCCCTTGCTGCCGATCCGGATTTCACTTTGCCGATTGTCTCGCATCCGGCCTTTTCCGGCGCCAACGTGGTTTCTCCCGATTGCGGCTTTTCGCACCGGACCTTCTACGGCACGTTGCACCGCCTGATGGGCGCCGATGCCGTGATCTACCCGAATTTCGGCGGCCGCTTCGGCTTCACCCGCGAAGAATGCCTGTCGATCGCAGCCGCCTGCGCGGTGAACATGGGGGGCCGGAAGGCTATCGTCCCCGCCCCGGGCGGCGGCATGACCGTCGCCCGTGTGCCCGAAATGCGCGATGCCTACGGCAACGACGTCATGTACCTCATCGGGGGCGCATTGCTTCAGGAATCCCGCCTGACAGACGCCTGCCGCCGACTGGTAGCCGCCGTCCACGCCTGACCGGCTACAGGCTTCACCCGGCGTTCTGCGCCGATCAGGCCGCGCGACCGGAGCGTCCGCGCGACGCCCGGTCGGGCAGATCGCTCGTCGGCGCATCCATCAGGGAAGCAAGGCAGGCACGCATGCGCCGCCACCACCCACAATTTTGGTGGAAGCGGGAACAATTGAACGGGCGGTTAAGATATTGATTTAATGCGGATGGCGCCAGGTTATGAAAGAGAATCGGGCAATCACTTTCTCTACCAACTGTTAACCATAATCGGGGCAGCCCAAAATAGGTGGTCTTAGAGCCGCAGGCCGGCGCGACGGTATGTTGAAGCCGCGCTCGGGGAGCACCACGCCCTCCCCTCTCAGGCCGACACCGCGCCCCAAAGAGGCCCGCTTGGAGGGAGGCAGGCGCGGAAGAGGCAGGGAAACCCGCCTCTCCTCGTCGTCGAGCGTAAGCTTACTTTGCTGACGCGTAGAACTTTGCCATATCCGGAAGCCGCTTCACGCGGATCTTGGAGGCCTTGCCGGCCGTCCGGAAAGCCTCGAAGCGTTCCTTGCAAACTTCCGCCATCAGCGCGGTCGCAGGCTTCAGGTAGTTGCGCGGGTCGAAATTCTCCGGGGCCTCGGCAAAGCTCTTGCGGATCGTGCCCGTCATCGCCAGGCGCAGGTCCGTATCGATGTTCACCTTGCGCACGCCGAGAGGGATCGCCTTCTGGATCTCCGAGACCGGCACGCCCCAGGTCGGCTTCATCTGGCCGCCATAGCTATTGAACAGGTCCTGAAGCTCCTTCGGAACGGAAGACGATCCGTGCATGACGAGATGCGTGTTCGGCAGCTTCTTGTTGATCCTGGCGATCGTCTCGATCGAGAGGATCTCGCCGTCCGGCTCGCGGGTGAACTTGTAGGCGCCGTGGCTGGTGCCGATGGCGACGGCCAGAGCATCCACACCGGTCTTGCTGACGAAGTCCAGTGCCTGGTCCGGGTCGGTCAGCAGTTCCTCACGCGACAGCTTTCCCTCAAAGCCGTGGCCGTCTTCCTTGTCGCCGGCACCGGTCTCGAGGTTGCCGAGACATCCAAGCTCGCCCTCCACGGAGACGCCGGCCGCATGAGCGATTTTCACCACTTCGGCGGTAACGTCGACGTTGTATTCGTAGCTTGCCACGGTCTTCCCGTCGGCCAGCAGCGATCCGTCCATCATCACCGACGTGAAGCCGTTAGTGATGGCCGAGATGCAGGTCGAAGGCTGATCGCCGTGGTCGAGGTGAAGGCAGACAGGAATATGCGGATATTCTTCGGCAGCACCGAGGATCAGGTGACGCAGGAAGGCGTCACCGGCATAGGCGCGCGCACCGCGGCTTGCCTGAAGGATCACCGGCGAATCGGTCGCGTCGGCGGCGCGCATCACGGCCTGGATGTATTCAAGGTTATTCACGTTGAACGCAGGCAGCGCGTAATCGTTCTCCGCAGCATGATCGAGCAACTGCCGCATTGTAATCAACGCCATTCCGTATCTCCCTTTTCCAGTCGGATTACCATGATGCTTGGCACTAATCACAGAAGCGACGGGCCACGCAACAGCCCCACCGGCAAAACAGTTTAACCCAAATCGATTGAAACGATATCAAATCGATTAGTAAGAAAATTCAAGGCCTTGGTATCCACATGAAGACACATGCCTGTCGCAATTCGGACGTGTCGCTCATCGAGGCGGCGCCCGGAGGCAACGATGTGAAGGTCATTTACAGCCCGATCGGCCATTTGCGCGGCCCTTGGTGTTACAGTTGATACGCCGTAGAATTTTTCGCTTTATTTTCAGTGGAATAGGGGCGTTTTACAGACTCAGCCCTTGTGCCGCGCGGCGGAATCGGACTCACGGCCTGCCGCAACCGGGCGAGGAGGGGCTCCTCGCCCGCAGACCTTTAGCCGCGCTCCTGTTCGAAGCGCGTCACGAGTGACGGTAGCTCCCGTGCCAGCCATTCCGCAAAGCCCGGATTCTGACGCTCGTCAACCGCGAAACGGGTCACCTGTCCCGCCCGTTCGATTGCAACGGCCTCCTGCCCTGCCCCGCCCTTGATAATGCTCCTCGCGGGCGCAGGCTTCTCCTTCGCGTCCAGCAGCGACAGCAGCATCGAGAAGCGTGCATCGCTGTCTGCGGCGAGCCACTTTTCGGAAGACATCAGCCCATTGGCCGCCGAGGAACGCGCGGCCGGAAGCTTGCGGTCGACAAAATGCGCAGCAAGCTTTTCCCATTTCGGGCGGCCGGTCTTGGGTGCAGGTCCGATCTTGCGAACGATCTCCATCGACAGGTTGCTAGCCAGCGACGTCAGGATCGAGATGTAGGCCAAGCCCTTGTCCTCGCTGCGGCCCAGGGCGGCCGCGATCGTCTGGCGGTCGAAGCTGCGCTCCTTCAGCTCCTGTGCAAACAGCGCCTGCTCGATGAAGGACAGATCCTTGCGTTCGCTGTTCTCCTTGCCCTGCGCAATAACCAGCGCGTCGTCCGAAAGCGGTCGGACGATCGCCTTCACTGCACGGTTCAACTGGCCCGCAGCCTTCCATCGGCGATGGCCGTAGGCAATCTGGTAGCGACCGTTCGCAACCGGATGCGGACGGACGAGGATCGGCACCTGCTGCCCATGCTCGTCGATGCTGCGCACGAGATCGGCGAGACCGGGGTCGACCTGATCCTCCATCCGATCGCGCACGAAGGACGGCTCGATCTGATCCGGCGCAATCTCCACCACCGCCTCGGAAGCGGCAAGCTGGTCGCGGAGGCGCGTATTCTCGTCTTCGATCGCCGAAAAGGAGTCCTGCATCGACCGCACGGCGCCGGAGGATACGCGACGGCCGGCCTGCGACAGCGGGGAGGGCGCCACAGTAGCGGCAAGCTCCTCGGGATTGATGCCGCCGAACATGGCTTTCATTCTTTTGGAGCGATCACTGGCGCTGTTCATTTGCGTCCCCAGACTGTCTTGATGTGACGGAAGATTTCGGCGTTGACGGCATCGACCGATTCGAGCGCACGGTTCAGCGTATCACGACCGACGCTTCCGCGGGTCATCTCGTACAGGCTCTTCTTCTCCAGGCCCGCACTCGCGATCGCCGTCGTATCGACCACCGAAGCAGCCAGCACGTCCTGGCCGAACAGGGACCGCAGCAGCGCCACCACATTCACCTGCGGCACGTCATGCGGATTGTGGCGGGTCAGCACGTAACGGATGAAGTCGTGCTCCAGCGAGCCACCCGCGTCCTCGATGACGCCGAGCAAATCGCTCGTCATCGCGAGGAACTGGTTCATCGAAGCCACGTCGAGCATGGCGGGGTGGACGGTGATGAGGAGACCGGTCGCCGCATAGAGTGCGCCCAGCGTCAGGTAGCCAAGCTGCGGCGGCGCGTCGATCAGCACGACGTCATAATTGTCCTCCACCTCCGCAAGCACCGTCTTCAGCCGGCGGAAGAACATGCCCTCGCCGCGCGAGAGGCCCTTGGCGATCGCCTGCGGGGTCTCGTGCTCGTACTCCATCAGCTCGAGGTTGCCCGGCACGATGTCGACGCCATCGAAATATGTCCTGCGAATGACCGCGGAGAGGGGAACGCGCTCGTTCTCGTCATAGCGGATCGCCGCATAGAGCGTCTGGTTGGCATCTACGTCGAATTCCGGCTGGTAGCCGAACATCGTCGAGAGCGACGCCTGCGGATCGAGATCGATCGCCAGGACGCGCAGCCCCTGCAGGGCAAGGTAGTGCGCCAGGTGCACCGTCGTGGTGGTCTTGGCCGATCCGCCCTTGAAGTTCGCAATCGCCAGCACCTGCAGCTTGTCGCCAGGGCGTCGGCGCGGAAGGAAATCCAGCCCCTCCGACGGACGACGATTGGCCAGGTAGGCGCGAATTTCGTTCAGCTGCGGCAGCGTGTAGACGCGGCGGCCGTTGTCCTGCCGGTCCGGAATCACCGCCTCGCCATCCAGCGACATCTGGCGCAGGGTGGATTCGGCAATGCCAAGCAAGGCGGCCGCATCCTTCGACGAAAACGTTCGGAGCGATTTCATCGCCTCCGGGGGATACATCTGCTGGCGGAGGTTCTGCAGTTGAACTGAGAGGAGTTGCGAATGCCGCATAATCCGGTCAGCCGAGGAGGGCAGGTCGGGAGATTGTCTGAGAACGTTGTCCATGATTGTCCGACGGTTAATTGAGGAAAGTCGGGAAAATTCCGTCGCGACCGTTTTCAACTGATTTGCGCGTCTGGTCAAACAGTTTATCGTTAACGAAAAGTAAAGAGCGCGTTCAACGCGGTCCGAACAAAAGGGGAACACCCAAGTGCCAGAAGGGGAGGGGAGAAACAAGCTGGCTGCCTGCCAGCACGCATCGTCATTGAGACAAGTCGAGCTTCGCCGTTCACATCGACCGCCGCGCGACCGCCAGCGGCACAAAACATGTGCAGCAAGTGCCGCCAAGCGCAGGCACGAAAGAGGGGAGGGACGGCGAAGTGTTGCCTTCCGCCACCCGCCGAGGAACAGGCCCTCCAGCGGGTGCCCGTCATCATCGGAGGCTAACCACCTTCGCGCGTTCCGGCACCAGCCGCTTCCTGCTGCGGATCTTCTCCGGCGGCGCCAGCGGGACCGCAGGTGCCTGCGTCAGCGCTGCAATTGCCGCCTCCGTCATCCCGGCGCAGAGGAAGTCAGCGTCAAGCGCGATACCTGACGGCACTGCGCCAGCGGAACCTTTCGCCTTCTGTTCGTCGGCCTCACTCCACATCACCACGCCGACGCGCAGGCCCGCGCTGATCCGCTTGAAGCGACGCACCGCGAAACGCGCCTGCCGCGTCGATTCCCGATTGAGGTAGCAAAGCACGATCGTGTCGAGATCGGCAACCGGCAGGGCCCGAATGTGGGAGGGGTCGATCTGGCGGAAGCTCTCCGCCTTCGCATCCGCCCCTTCCACGCAAAGTACCTGCGCCAGCATGGCCGCCGTCACGTCATCGAGGTCGCCGCGGCCGCCGACGCAGAGAATGCGAGCCCCCTTGCCGGAGAGCGCCTCGGCGCCCGTGTCGCCCGTCTCGTCGTCGGTCAGCACGCTCTCGCCGTCATCGTCGTCCGCCTCCTGCGCGGCAATGTCTCCCATGTTGGCCACGAGCGCCATGGCGCTTTCGGCCAGCCGCAGGCGCTGCTCCTCGCTCATCACGCCACGGGCACGGTCGCGCTCCGCCAGGATCAGCGCGGGAATGGCGACCTTGTCGTAGTAGTCGATGAGGTAGTCCTCTTCGAGCATCTCTTCGGCCTGGTCCGTGGCCTCATCCGGATCACCCGCGAGCAGCCGCTGGTAGAGGCGCGCATGCGGCGCGAGCACCGGGTCACTGCCGAAGAGCACCTGCAGGAAGCCGAATTGCGGAACATGCGTGCCGAGAACCACCAGGCAGACGGTCAAAGGCGTCGACAGATCCAGCCCCACCGGGCCCCAGATCCACGCCCAGAAGATCGCAGACACGATGATCGCAAGCGGCGACAGACCGGTCTTCGAGCCATAGAGGGTCGGCTCGACGACATTGTTGATCACAAGTTCCATGACCACGAAAAGAAGCGCCGTCCACACCAGCATCGACCAACCGGGATCGACGGCAACGGCCAGAAACAGCGGCAAGATCATCGCGATGATCGGCCCGATATAGGGGACGAACCGGAATATGATGGCGAGGAGGCCCCATAGAATCGCATTCGGAATTCCGATCAGCCAGAGGCCTATCGCCACCGGAACGCCGTAGAGCACGTTCACGACGAGCTGCATGAGCAGGTAATGTCCGACGCGCGTGCCCGCATCCTCCAGCGCCTCGGTCGTCCGGTGAAGATCGCCATAGCCCACAAGCCGGATGAACCGGTCGCGCAAGTCCTCGCGCTCCAGCAGCATGAAGATAACGACGACAATAACGAGGCCGGCCATCGCAACTGGCGCAATCAGCGGAGCGATCAAATTCGTCAAGACCTGGATCGGGTGATCGGGCGCGTAGATCTCGACCAGCACCGGCTCCGCGCGCGTGGCCGCCTCACCGTCCGGCGCCGCCGTTTCCGACCGGCTCATCTCCCGGCTGATCCGCTCGAAGATCGCTGAAAGCCGTCCCACTATTCCGGTGCCTGAACCGGCCTCGCGCATCGCCTCGATCTTCGTCACGACATTGGACTGGTAGGCCGGTATGTTGCGCGCCAGATTGGTCACCTGAAGGGCGATGACAAGGCTGACGACAGCAATCAGCGAAAACGCCATGAGCGCTGTCGATATCACAGCAAGCAGGCGCGGGAACCCAGCCCTGCGCAGGGCGGTGGCGACCGGCGCCAGAGCGAAGGTGAGAAGAAGCGCAATCGCGATCGGCAGGAAGACATCGCGCGCGAGATAGAGCATCGCCACGCCGCCGACGAAAGTCAGGAGCGTCGGCATGTTGGGCCGCGCCCCCTGCAGGCTCGGCACCTCCAGATTGCGGTATGCGTTTGTTCCGTCTGCCATGCGGCGCCCTCCGTTCCACGAGCAAATAGAACGACAGGCGCAGCAGGCAAGCAGGGACCCGCGCATTTGGCTGTAGCGCCGACCCCGGGGCAGAAGAGCTGGGAGCCAGCACGCAGGCCGGCGCACCGGATACCGCGCCTTGAGCGACGAACGGCCGCCCGACCGTCCTCAACCCTCATGCGGGGAAGGCCGAAGTACCAGCGCGGGACAGTCCGGTCTATCCCGGCAAGGGAATGGTTCTCGTGGCATAGGCGCCGAGCACGACTTGGGGCCCATCCGTTCCCGCCTCACGCTGAAACGCGCGGAGTTCAACAGTCTGCTCGCGTGGGGTGAGATTGACCAGCAGAAGGCGCGAGCCACCGTCAGACTGCGCGATCATCGCCTGTACGTCCGACGGCGCCGACGACCGGCATTGCTGCCAGGGCCGTGCGGCAAGCTCAGACAACATCTTCACCGTTCGAAACAGCGGCCGCGTCGCTCCAGCCGGCATCGGCTCGCCATCCTGCGCGACGAGGCCGAACGAGCCGGTGAGCGCGGAAAGCGTGAGGCATTCCAGATCGGCATCCAGCACCCCGATCGCATAACCCAGTGCGAAGGCTTCCGCGAACATCCCATTATGCCTGGGGTCGCGGTTCGCCATGGGGACACGCCCGAGACGCGGATTATCCATCGTCCGGCTGCCGTAGGGGTTCTGGCGCATCGGAATGGTCGATGGCCCAATCCGGTAAGGCTTGTCGCCGTAGATCGCTCTTACCGAGCGGGTGATGAAGGGCAGCGCCTCCAGCGTCTGCATCACGCTCAGGTCGTCGGCTGCGTGCACGATCGGATTTGTGCAGTGGGAGACGAAGGAAAGGGCTTCAGCGGGCACCCGCTTGCGGTTCAGCTCGGTAAAATAGCTGAGCATGCCGCCGCCGACGCGGATGTCGGGGAATGCGGCATGCGCCGCCGCGTAGAGCTCTTCGAGGGGAGGGCACTCGGGCCATTTGCTGCCCGGCGGCGTCGACTGCCGATCGGCGGCAGGCGAAATCAGGATCGCGTCAGGCCGGAAGCCGGCTTCCCGCATCTGCCGTGCGATCTCTGCAGTCTCGGTGGCCGGCGTTGCCCGGCAGGGGAGGGCTATTTCCAGCGTCTTCCGGCCGCCGTGAATGCCGGCAACAGCAGCAAAATCGGATAGTGCGGTTCTGCCGTGTCCGGCAGCGGGATCGAAATGGAACAGCAACTCCTGCGGAGCGATCTCCGCCAGGAGCGCATGGGCGGCAAGCGTCGTGCGCGCTTCCTCCGGGGTCACGACCAGACCGATCGCAGGCATTCGGCCGGTCCGTTCACCCGCTTCGACGACAACGGCTCCGGCGGCCTGCTCCGCCACCGGGACGGTCGCCGCACGCCTGTCTTTGATGGCCAGCACGATCCGCTGGCGCACGGTATCACCCGCGTCAATTCTGTAGGGCCACGGCAGGGCGAGCGGCCGGACATAGGTCTTGTAGGACGCGTCGGACCAGTTGCGCTGGTCTTCCATCTCGAACGTATCCCCCTCCATCCGGCATTCCGCCGAAACACCGGCAACCACGGTATGCGTGATCGCGCGCATGTCCTTGAAGGGCTGCCACGGCTCGATGAGATCGGGGAAGCGGGTTTCGTCACGCCTGCCGTCGACGTGCTCGACGACAACGGGGCTGCCTGCAACGCCAATGATCGGATGCAGGATGCAGAAGCCGCAACGGTTCGTCTCGAACCCGGTCGGAGAGGTTGCCTCTGCCTCGAAGGTCAGCTCACTTTCGCTGGCGACAATGCGCACGTCGATCGACAGCTTCGTGCCCTCCGGACCATCGCATTGCGCGCGATAGGTGACGGTGAAGCCGCCCTCCGATCGGGCGATCGAAAGATCCTCGATCCCGGGGCTGTAGGTTCCCCAATCGGGATCGCGCACGAGATAGGAAACCGCGCGCAGGACCTCGACGCCGCCATAGGTTATGGTGCGGAGATTGCCGTCCGCGAGATCGGCTGCAAGCCGCCCCGCCGCAAGCCGTACCGCAGGCTTTTCCGCCTCCTTCGTGCCGTAGAGCTGGAACGGATCTGCGTTCATTTCAGCATCGCTTCGATATCGACCGCACCGCCCGAAGCAGCGCTCTCATAGGCCGCCTCAACCAGCGCAAAGGTCTTGAGATTGTCCGCCCCGGAAGTGGAGGTTTCGCCGCCGTTTCTCAGGCGTTCGGCCCAGTGCTGCTGGATCGCAAAGACGCTCTCCTGGATGTTGTGCCAGGGCCGCGAGGCCCAGGAGAGAAGCTGCGGCGAAACATCGTAAGCGGTCGTCCCGTCCGCATTGGTGATCTCCAGCCGGTAGCCCTGCGACAACCGTATCGTCCCGTCTGTGCCGTCGAGCTCAACGAGCGTTTCGGGGAAGGGCTCCGTGCCGAGTTTCGTCGCATAGCTGACGTCGACGATGGAGGTTGCGCCGTTTTCGTGGTCGAGCAGGATGGTCGCCACGTCCTCGCCCTTGATCTTCGGGTTGACCCGCCGCGTCCGCGCCGTCAGGCGCGTTACGTCGCCGAGGATGTAGCGGGCGATGTCGAGCGTATGGATGCCGAGATCCTCGATGATGAAGCGCTCGCCTTCGGCGAGATAGGGCTGACCGGAAAAGACGTCAAAGCCGGAGCGGAATGAAAAGCGGCCCCAGAACGGAGTGCCGATCGCACCAGCGTCGAGCGCCTTGCGTACCGCCTGGATCGGCGTCTGCCAGCGGAAGTTCTCATGCACCATCAGCGGCACCCCCGCAGCCTTGCAGGCGGCGACCATCGCCTTTGCATCGGTCAGCGTCTTGGCGAACGGCTTCTGGCAGATCGCCGCAATCCTGTGCGCCGCAGCCATCTCCACCAGCGCGCGGTGGCTGTGGACGGTGGTGGCGATATCGACGAAGTCGAAGCCGCCATCGCCGAACATCTCGGCCGCGTCGCTGTAGCGACGCTCGATGCCGAACTGGTCGCCGACGAGCTTCAGCCGTTCGGGATCGCGATCGCAGATCGCCACAATTTCCGTATCCGGGACATCGGTCCAGGCGTGCATCTGGTTGACGGCAAAGAAGCCGCAGCCGATGAGGGCACCACGTAGTCCTGCCATGCGATCAGTCCTTCTTCGCGAGCTGCATCAACGCGACCCGCTGCTGCAGCCGGCGCTGCGCCTGGTCCACCACGACGGCGACGATGATGACGATACCCTTGATGACCATCTGCCAGAAGGAGGAAACGCCCATCATCACCAGGCCATCAGAGAGAATGCCGATGACGAAGGCGCCAATGATCGTGCCGCCGATGGTGCCGCGTCCGCCCGACATCGACGTACCGCCGAGCACAGCCGCCGCAATGGCGTTCAGCTCGAACGAGTTGCCGGTGGCCGGATGCGACGCCATCAGTTCGGAGGAAATCACGATGCCGACGATCGCGGCGCAGAAGCCGGAGAACATGTAGACGAACATCTTCACCCGGTCGACCTTGATGCCGGACATGCGGGCGGCGCGTTCATTGCCGCCGACGGCGAAGATCTGGCGGCCGATCGGCGTGTATTTCGCGATATAGGCGGCGGCAAGCGCGACGACGACGAGGATCCAGACCGACACGGGCAGGCCGAAGATGCGGCCGGAACCGAGGAAGGCAAATCCGGTTGTTCCGAGATCCGGGTTGCCGACGAGGTTCGGAAAGGTCTGGCCGTCCGACGACAGCAGGGCGAAGCCGCGCGCGACATAGAGCGTGCCGAGCGTCGCGATGAACGGTGCAACGTTGAGCTTGGTGATCAGAAGGCCGTTGACCGCGCCGATCGCGACGCCGACCAGAAGGGTGATGATCGCCACCTCGACGATGTTGAAATAGACCGTGTACCCGATCTGCAGATCGATGCCGTGTAGGATCAGGCCGCCCGCCACCATGCCGCACAGGCCGACGATCGAACCGACCGAAAGGTCGATGCCGCCGGTGATGATGACGAACGTCATGCCCATGGCGAGGAAGGCGTTCAGCGCCACGTGCTTCGACATCAGGATGATGTTCGCCGTCGACAGGAAGTTCGGGGCGAAGATGGAGAAAAAGGCGATGACGGCGAAAAGCGCGATAAAGGTGCGCAGCTTCATCAGCGTCAGCAGCATCGAACCGCCGTCGCCTGCTTGAGCGTTCTGGGTCGTGGTTACCGTGGTCATCAGGCGAATTCCCTTGTCGATTTATGGCCTTCCGATGCGGCCTTGACGATCATCTCCTCGGTAGCCTCCGCCCGATCGATGACCTTGGTGATCTTTCCGTTGCTCATCACCGCGATGCGGTCGGAGAGCGCCATGACCTCTTCGAGGTCGGACGTCGAAAACAGGATGGCCAGACCTTCGCCCGCGAGGCGACGCATGGTGCGGAAGACGTCCGCCTTGGCGCCGACGTCGATGCCGCGGCTCGGCTCGTCCATCAGCAGAACCTTCGGATTGGTCATCAGCGCCTTGCCGATAACCACCTTCTGCTGGTTGCCTCCGGACATGGAGGTGACGTCGAATTCCGGGTTCGGCGCCTTGATCGAGAGGTCGTTGATGGCCTCCCTGATGGCAGCCTGCTCGCGCTGGCCGCTGATGTGGAAACCGAAACGGGTCAGTTTCTGCAGACTTGCAAGCGTGAGATTTGCGGCGATGGAAAGAACCTGTACGAGCCCCTCGCGCTGGCGGTCTTCCGGGATAAGCGCAAGGCCGCGCTTGATCCGCGCCGGCGTGTCCCGCTCGATGATCTCCTTGGCGCCGACGAAGATCCTGCCGGTGGAGTGCGGATGCTGCCCCATGACGCATTCGAAGAACTCGCTGCGCCCGGCCCCCATCAGGCCGTAGATGCCGAGCACCTCGCCGGCACGGACGGAAATCGAGACGTGATCGACGGCAAGGCCGCCTGTCTTGCGCGGCAGGCTGATGTCCTCGGCGCGGAAGGCCTCTCCGCCCAGCTTGTGATCGACCGACTTGGCGAAGTCCTTGGCGTCCGAACCGATCATCGAGCGGACGATCCACTTGGTATCGATGTCCTTCACCATCGCCTGGCCGGTGATCTGGCCGTCACGCAGCACGGTGATGTAGTCGCCGATCCGCATCAGCTCTTCCAGCCGGTGCGAGATGTAGACGATCGCGACGCCTTGCGCCTTCAACTCGCCGATGACCTTGAAGAGGATGTCGACTTCCGCGGCCGACAGCGCCGACGTCGGCTCGTCGAGGATGAGAATGCGGGTGTCGAGGGATATGGCCTTCGCGATTTCGACCAGCTGTTGCTGCCCGATCGGCAGGTCTTCGACCATCGTTTCAGCGCTGATGCCCGCGTCCAGCTTGTCGAGATAGTGATTGGCCCGCTCGACCTGTGCCTTGTGGTCAATGCCGCGCACGCCGCGCACGATCTCGCGGGTGGCGAAGATGTTCTCGGCGACCGAAAGATTGCCGAACAGGTTGAGTTCCTGGAACACCATGCCGATGCCGTGTTTCTGGGCATCGGCCGGAGAGTTGAACTCGACCTCTTTGCCTTCCAGCAGGATGCGGCCGAGGGAAGGCTTCTCCACGCCTGCGATCATGCGCATCAGCGTCGACTTGCCCGCGCCGTTCTCGCCGACCAGCACGTTCACGGCGCCGCGCCGCAGGGCAAGGTTTGCATGCTTGACGGCGACGATGCCGGAATAGACCTTCGTCACGTCGTCCAGCTTGAGGATGATGTCCCCTTCCTCGATCTCCGCCATCTCAATCCCCGATCGTGATTGTCGCCGGCGTCAGAAGCGGTAGCTGTCCCTTCGCCGGAAGCGGATAGGCGCCGACGGCTTCGACCTTCCTGCCTTCCAGCCCTTCGCGCGGGAGCTTGTCCAGCGTCACCGCGTTCAGGTGGTTGTTGAAGGCCTTGCCGAATTCCGCCCACTGGATCTGGTTCTTGAACTCGTTGAAATTGACGAAGTTCAGGCTGTCGCGGATTGCCGTGCCCTTGATGACCGGGCCGATCTGGATGCGCACATCGGCCTTGCCGTCACCATCGATATCGGTGTCGAGGTAGGCAGCGCGCGATTTAGTCTCGGCCTTGACGACCGTGCCCGACACCTTGGCCGCGAACGTCCACGGCGCACTTCCCTGTTCTTCCTTGTGACCGTACTTGGCGCCTGCGGCAGCGGCATCGCTGCCCGCCAGCGCAGCAACCTCCTGGAAGTTGCCGGCTCGCTGGTCAAGGTAGGGGAGCACCTTCGGCTCCCAGAGCTCGCTTGCCTGCCGTTCGGGATTGAACCCGCCGCTTGCGGCTTCGGCCGCTTCTTCCGCCGTTGGCGTCTTGATGATCTTGCAAGCCGACAAAGCCAGCGCGAGCGCGACCACAGCGGTCAGCGTCCCAGTCCGGATGAATGGCATGGAAACTCACTCCGTCATAAAATTATGCGGCCGCGAGGTGGATCGCTCCACCCCGCAGCCTATCCTGGGAGGATTTAGTCCTTCAGCGCGAAGGTCTCGAGCTGATCGGCATTGTCGGCCGTAATCAGCACGCAATCCATCAGCTGCTTTTCTTCGGCCGGGCCCTTGCCGGTCTTGATGTATGTGTCTGCCTGATCGACAGCCATCTGTGCCTGCGCATAGGCCGGCTGCAGGACGGTGGCCTTGATGCCGCCGGCCTTGATCGAGTCGCGCACGTCGTTGGAACCGTCGAAGCCGACGACGATGACGTCCTTGCGGCCGGCGGCCTGGAGGGCTGCGATCGCGCCCATGGCCATCGTGTCGTTGCCGGCGATGACGCCCTGAATGTCCGGGTTGGCCTGCAGGATGGTCTCCATCTTGGAGTAGCCTTCCGTCTGGCTCCAGTTGGCCGACTGCTGGGCGACCATCTTCATGTCCGGATATTCGTCGATGATGTCGTGGTAACCCTTGGAGCGGATGCCAGCGTTGAGATCGGCTTCGCGGCCGAGCAGCTCGACGTAGTTGCCCTTCTCACCCATCAGGCGGACGAATTCTTCCGCCCCGAGCTGGGCGCCCTGGTAGTTGTTGGAGACGATCTGCGACACGGCCACGCCGGTAGCGTTGATCTCGCGGTCGATCAGGAACGAGGGCACGCCCGCGTCCTTGGCCTTCTGGACGGCGGCGATCGAGGCTTCCGAACCGGCGTTGTCGAGGATGATCGCCTTGGCGCCGCGGCCGATGGCGGTGTCTATCAGCTGCGACTGCTTGTTGGCGTCGTCGTCATGGACGAGGACCAGCGTCTCGTAGCCGAGCTCCTTCGCGCGGGCCTCGGCGCCGACGGCTTCAGCCTTGAAGAACGGGTTGTCGTGCGAGGGGGTGATGATCGCGATCAGGTCGGCGGCGTAGGCCGGCATCGCGGTGCCGAGCGCCAGGGCTCCGGCAAAGGCGGCAAGGGTCAGTCTGCGGGTCAGTTTCATGGTTTTCCTCCCAGTATGAAACGTCCAGCCCCGTCCTCATCGGGGCGAAAGGGGAGGGGCCCGAAGGCCCCTCCTGAGGGCATCAGGTGATACGACGAATGCTCTCGGCGATCTCCTGAGGTTCGAAAACGTTCTTCCAGTCGTCCCGCATCAGCGCGGGGATACCGAACTCGATGGCCTTGTTGCAGGCATCCGAGAAGACGCCCGGCGTCTCTTCGAAGATGACCGCGCCGAGCACGTTCATATGGCCGAGCAGGAAGTCGCGCGCGGCTTCCTTGTCGACGCCGCGGCGGACACACTCGTCCATCGCCTGGCGCATGACGACCAGAAGCGAGGCGCAGACGGTTTCCGACAGGCCCGGTTCCAGCATCGCCATCTGCCCGACAGTGACGCGGTGCGAGCGCATGACCGGCGCCCAGATGACCTTGGCGATTTCCTCGCCCAGCGCATAGGCTTCTTCCGGACCCTGCATCAGGGCGGAGACAATGTGCTGCTTGGCCGCGATGCCGCCGAAGAAGTCGCGCTTGGCCGCCGGATCCGTCTCGTCGTTGAAGATCGGCGGGTGGCAGGGGTGCGTGACGAAGTAGGTGAGGTCGGCACGCTCGGGCAGGTGGCCGGCGAACGGGGCTGCTGCGTCGAGCGCCACGACCATCGTGCCAGGCTTCAGCTTGTCGACGATGCCGGCCGCAACCTTGCCGATCGCCGTGTCCGGCACCGCGAGGATCACGACCTCGGCACCGTTCAGCGCATCATCAGCAGAGACGCAGGAAAGGCCGAGATCGTCCTTAAGACGCGCTTTGCCAGCATCGCTGACTTCGACATGCCGCACGTCGAAGCGCGAGCCTTTCAGGTTCTTGGCGAGCCGGTAACCCATTTTTCCGCCGGCGCCGAAGAGAGCAATTGCAGTCATGTTTCCTCACCTCAAGGTGTTTTAGATTTGGTAGCGTAACTGGTATGATGAGTCAATCACCATGCCATTACATGCGCGGTAAAGTTAAGGCATCCTGGCCGATGCAGCCGGGCCGCCGTGCCGAGTTTCTCGTTCAAGCTCTCCTTCCATCGCGGATCTGCGCGAAGTAGCCGTCCGTGCCGATCTGACCGCCCTTCAGCGCGATCTGCAGGCCGTCCGTCGGCGCATGGCTGCCATGGGCGGTGCACAGCGGCGAGCCGGGCGTCTGCGGCAGCGGCAGAAGCGTCGTCAAAGCCTCGACGCGCAGTTCCTTCAGGGCATGGCTCGACGTGTCACCGCCGGCGATGACGGCGCGCGAGAGATCTTCGACCTCGACGAGGCGGCGAAGGATCGTTCCCAGCGCCTGGCCGAGCCGATGGCGGGCGCCCGGCAGGCGGTCGATTTCCGATCCGCGGTCGGCGGCTGGTCCGAGCGCGGTGTGCAGGATAACACTCCGCCCTGCCTTCAGCCCCTCGAGTCCCGACGCCACGGCTTCCTCGATCGCCCTGTCGCCGCTCTCGCCGACGAGCGAGACGGGGTCGAGGTCGATGTCCTGGAAACCGTCGGCGATCGCCGTGCGGATCTGTCTTTCCGTCGTAGGCGAGACGCTGCCGGATACTACGGCCAACCGCTCGACCTTGCCGGGCTCGGCAAATTCGACCGGGTTGCCGATGACGCCGCTCTGGCGCCAGGCACTGAGCAAGGCATATTCGACCCCGGACGACCCCGCGACGAAATAGCCGCCGTCCTGCTTGAGCCGCCACAGTTGCCGGCCCGCAGCCGCCTGGGATTCGGTCGAATCCACATCAAGGATCAGGATGCCGGCATCACCTGCAAGGATCGCATCGACACGCGCATCGGCATCGGAAGCCGCAATCGTCGCCAGATCGGCGAGCGCGACGGGGAGGGTCGTCTGCTTTCCGAGATGCAGCGCAAGGTCGGCCTCGTCCATCGGCGTGACCGGATGGCGGCTCATCACCGGATGGCGGTCGATGCGGTAGACCTGCCCCTGATAGGCGGCGAAGAGATGGCCGAAGGCGGTGTAGCGCCGCAGTTGCGGAGCGCCCACGATCACTGGCACGGCCGGCTGACCGAACAGGGCCTTGCCGATCTCGATCGCCTTGCCGATGTTGCCGACACGCGGGCTGGAATCAAAGGTGGAGCAGACTTTGTAATGGCAGATCGCCGCTCCGAGCGACTTCAGCCAGCCAAAGGCCGGAACGAGGTGCTCCTGCATCCATTCCGGCGTCTCGCTGCGAGAGGTGCCAGCAATGCCGATCGCACGGCAATCCTTGAAGCGCTCGAGGATGCCGGCGTCCGGAATCCCGAGAAACAGGACCGTCTCGATGCCGTTCGAGGCAAGCGATTCCATCACGTCGGCCGAACCGGTAAAATCGTCGCCATAGTAGCTGACGAGGGGGCTGCTCATTCCAGTTACTCCTTGCCGCCGCCAAACTTTGCGAGCGAGGCGGCAAGTTCGGGGTGGTCCTTCGCATATTCTTCAAGCGGGATGTCCGTCACCGCGGCCTGCCAGGCCTGCTGCACCGCGCGTACGCCGGCCGCCGGTCCGCCCGGATGGCTGACGATGCCGCCGCCACAGAGGTAGAGCAGATCCGTCGTGCGGCCTGTCCGCTGGTAGGTCTCCGGCGCCTGCCCGCCCCACTGGCCGGAACCAGCGACCGGCAAGGGACAATCGGAGGAATCGAAGAGCGGCGCGCTGACCGCCTTGAACGATTCGACGAAACTTTCGTCCGGCTCCCAGTACTTGATCCGGATGCCGTTGATCTGGAACTGGTCAACGCCGAGGAGGCGCCAGAACTGCTGATAGACCTTGAAGTCCATGCCAGCGCCGGGAGCCCTCGTGAGCACGTCCCAGCCGTTGCGGTGAGCGTGCAGCACAAGGCCCGATCGCTTTCTCAGAAAGCTCATGCCGCCGAAGCCGATCGAATTGATGTTGACGACGGCGCAATTTCCACCCGCCTTCAAGACGAGATCGTGATTGCGCATCATCTCGTCGGGGTCGGCATGCGAGATGCCGAAAGCGTACATCACCTTCTTGCCCGTCTTTTGCTCGTGATCAAGGATACGGGGCATGATCGCCGCCACACGCTCGGCAAGTGGCGAATAGGCGGGACTCATCAGCTTCTCGTCGTCCTTGATGAAGTCGACGCCGGACTCGATCAATTCGCCCACGAGTTCGGCAGTCTCGTGCGGACGCAGCCCGAGGGCGGGCTTGACGATGGTTCCGATGATCGGGCGCTTCTCGACGCCCGCCAGACGCCGGCTCCCCTCGATCCCGAACTGCGGCCCGGGATGGGCACCGCGAAAGGCTTCCGGCAGCTTCATGTCCACGACACGGATGCCGGTCATGCCCTTGATTGAATAGACGCCGCCTACGGCGATCGTCATCAGGGCGGCGAGATCCGTTCCGATCGCGTCCAGAGGAAAGGCGATATCGACATCGGCCCGGTTCAGCTTCACGCCGGGGGCCACTTCCGGCCATGTCGGCGCATACGTCTCCTCCAGCGGCCGGATCGCCAGAACGCGTGCCGCGACACGCTGCTTCAGCTCCTCGGTCTCTCCGGGGACAGGCACGAATGTACCGGTCGACTGGTCGCTGGCGATCTTGTCCGCCATCGCCGCGACACTGCCGGGCGTCTCGATGCGGTAGGTCAGCGTAATCATGAAATTGCCGTTGCTCCTCCTCGCCACGTCACTTTGCCATGGCGTCAACTCGTGATCTGGTATAATGAGTATTCCAATTTCTGCAACGGAAAATTTCCGGGCGGCCGGATATCCACCGCTGTCCTTTGCCGTCCGTCTGCGAAAGTGCTAGCGCTTGGCCCCTCAAGGTCGATGTCGATTCAGGGACAGTCAGGCGCACATCGAATGTGTTGCAGCGCCTCCGCACTTATGACGGGCGGCGCCGCAGGGGAGGCAAGATTGAGACAGCGAGACGCCATGATCCAGGTCAGCGAACCGATTGTTCGTCGGAAGCTTTCCGACGAAGTGTTCGACCGACTGGAGCGTATGATCACTTCCGGCGAGTTGAAGCCCGGTGACGAAATGCCTTCGGAGCGGGTTCTCATGGAGCGCTTCGGCGTCGGCAGGCCTGCCATCCGCGAGGCCATGCAGTCGCTTGCCAACATGGGGCTCGTCAACATCTCGCACGGCGAGCGCGCCAAGGTGCAGAAGGTCACCGCGCGATCGATCTTCCGCCAGGTTGATCTGACCGCCAAGATCATGTTGTCGCAATCGACCGACAGCCTCGAGCACCTGAAAAGCGCGCGCATCTTCTTCGAACGCGGCATGGCGCGGGAAGCGGCGCAGCGGGCGAAGCAGAGCGACATCGCCGAACTGCACGCCATCATCGAGCAACAGCGCGCGTCGCTCGGAGACGCCGAAGCCTTCATCTCCGCCGATATGCAGTTCCACACACGCATAGCGCAGATTTCCGGCAATCCCATCTTCATCGCCGTCAGTGAAGCGATGCTGGCCTGGCTGAGGGAATATCACACAGACATGCTGATCTGGACCGGCAAGGAGAAATTCACGCTGGTCGAGCACGAGGAGATTCTCGCTCGCCTCGCCGCCAACGATGCGGACGGCGCCGAGGCTGCCATCCTGAAGCACCTGGAGCGGTCACGCTCGCTCTACAACAAGTAGCCGGCGACCGCCCCGACGGGTTCAACACCCCCAGCGAAGCGCCGGCGCGGCCACCGGCGCATCCCAGAAATTCAGGCGATCGGCGTCCAGGACCGACAACGTCACGGAAAGTCCGGCCATGTCGAGCGACGTCACATAGGTGCCGACCAACGATCGCGCAACGACAAGGCCCCGCGCCTCCACCAGCTTTCGAACGGCGCCATACATCAGATAGAGTTCGGAAACCGGCGTGCCACCGAAGCCGTTGACGAAGAGCAGCGTCCGGCTGTCTCGCGGAGCCGCGAGTTCGGCGAAGAGCTCTTCACATATCAGTGCCGCAATCGCATCCGCGTCCCGAAACGCGATCCGCGACCGACCCGGTTCGCCGTGAATGCCGACACCCAGCTCCATCTCGTCCGGCCCGAGCGAAAAGGTCTGGCGGGCGGATTCCGGCACCGTCGCCCCCCTGAGCGCGACCCCCATGCTGCGCGTCGCAGCGACCGTCCGCGCCCCGAGCGCCTTCAACTCCTCAAGCGAGTGCCCGGCCTCGGCCGCTGCCCCCACCGTCTTCTCGACGATCAGCGTGCCCGCGACGCCGCGCCGTCCCGAACTGCGCGCCGCCTCATAGGCCGCGATGTCGTCATTGACGATGACCGTCTCGATGCGGTGGCCGGCTTCGATCGCCATTTCGGCCGCCATGTCGAAGTTCATCACGTCGCCATCGTAGTTCTTGACGATCAGCAGCACCCCCGCACCGGTATCGCATTCCGCGATCGCGTCGAGGATCTGGTTCGGCGTCGGCGAGGTGAAGACATGGCCGACGCAGGCCGCATCGAGCATGCCGTGCCCCACCAGCCCCGCATGCATCGGCTCATGTCCGGCACCGCCTCCGGAAATGACGGCAACCTTCCCGGGTTGCAACTGGCGGCGGCGGACATTGCGGCTGCCGTTGCCGAACGTCAGCACGTCGTCGTGAGCCCGCACGAAACCCTCCAGGCTCTCGGCAACGATCTGGTCCGCCCGGTTCATGAACTTCTTCATGCTCCTCCTCCGCGCAGGCACGATCCTAGATCAAGCCCGCCCTCCACCTCAAGCGGCAGCCGTCCGCCGGCCGGCGCTCGCCTAAAGCAGGCCGCCAAGCCTTGCGATGAACTCCGACACCGCCTCGTCGAATTGCCTGTTCTTCCGTTCGTCCCCCAGATCCGGCACCATCAGCGACAATGTGCGCAAGCCGTCGGTGGCGGCGACTTCGGGCAGCTTGCCGGGGTGCGCCTGCTCGTAGGCCGTCAGAAATCGTTCCTGCTCCGGCGGGCTCATGTGGCAAACCCGGAAGATTGTCGCCAGGTGGCGGGCGGGCAGGGGGGTCGGGTAGCCGGGACTGGTGATCTGCGTGACGAAGCTGCGGTGCTTGCCCAAGGCGGCGGCCAGCCGCTGGCGCGTGCCGGAAGGCCGGCTGTCGATGATATCAGCCAGGATCGCCTTGTAGGCGACCGTTGCATCGTCGCTTGTCTCGCGTGCCATCTCAGCTCCCGGCCTTGCTGCCATCCGCGTTCATGCGCGCAAGCGTCTCGCGCACAAGCGCCATGCGCGTCGGCGGCATCGAAAACGCGCGGAAGCCGAACGACAGCAGCTCTGGCAGCAGGCTCGGCTCCGTCGCCAGGTCACCGCACAGCCCGACCGGCTTGCCGGTTGCCAGCGCTGCGGGAACGGTATGCGAGAGGAACCGCATCGTCGCTGCAGTGGAGGCCTCGTGCAGGTGGGAAACGGCTGCCTCGCCACGTGCCGCGGCTGTGAGATACTGCGCGAGATCGTTGGTCCCGAAGGAGAAGAACGCAGCGTCGGCAAAAGTCTCCGGCATCAGCGCCGCAGCCGGCACTTCCAGCATGATGCCGAGCGGCGGCATGCCATGCGCGGTGCCCCGCATCGCCAGATCTTCGGCTTCATCGGCGAAAATCTCCATGGTCTGCGCGAGCTCATCAGGCGACGTCACCATCGGCGCCAGTACCTGAAGATTGCCATAAGGGGCGGCGCGCATCAGGGCGCGCACCTGCACCCGCAATATGTCGGGCCGGGCCAGCAGCAGCCTGATGCCGCGTAGGCCGAGATAGGATGCCGGGTCCACGGAGGCGCGCGGAAGCGGTTTGTCGCCGCCGAAATCGAAGAGGCGGATCGTTACCGGCGCCCCCGCGGCCCAAGCCAAAACCTCGGAATAGTAGCGTGCCTGCCGGTCTTCGTCGTCGAAATCGCGGGGCGACGTCACCAGATACTCGGTGCGGAAGAGCCCGATGCCATCGCAGGCCGAGGGCGAAAGCCCACGCAGTTCGGATGGATGGCCGATATTCGCCATCACCTGGACGAGCACGCCGTCCGCCGTCCGCCCCGGTTCGGTCGGTGCGTGCTCACGAGGCGGCGGGGCCGGAGCGCCGATGGCGGCCGCGTTCTCGTTGGCGGCGAGTCGCAACGTTCCTTCGTCGCGCTCGACCAGGCCTTCCTCACCATCGACAAAAAGTCTCGTCCCGTCTTCGATGGCAAACTCGCCCAGCCCGACCACCATCGGCACGCCGCGGCTTCGTGCCAGCATCGCCACATGACTGGCCGTACTGCCGCCGGAAAGGACGATGGCTCCGCCTGCAGACCAGTCGTGCGCCAGAAACTGGCTGGGCGCCATATCGCGGCCGACGAATACCGAGCCTTTCGGAAAGTCCGCGGGCACCTGACCGAGCAGCATGTCAAGCACCTGGTTGCGAATGTCCAGCATGTCGCTGCTTCTGGCCCGGATGTGTTCGTCCTCCGACGCCTCGAAGCCATGGACATATTCGTCCATCGACGCCACCCAGGCACGCGAAGCACTCTCGCCCACGCGGATGCGCGCGAAGCTCGGCCTGACGATCGCCGGATCGCGCAGCATCTCGATCTGGAATTCCAGAATGGCACCGCTCTGCAAGTCTGCGGTCTCGGCGAGTGCGCGCAGCCGGTCGATCGTGCCGTTGACGGCATCGGCCAGCCTCTCGACGTCGCGGTCGGTCGGAACCTCGCCCTGCCCTCCGCTCGGCGCAACGGCGGCAGCTACATGGGCAGGACCACGAGCCCGTCCCGGCGAGGCTCCACGCCCGGCCAGCCTAAGCGCTTCGGGCATGCGGCTTCTCCTCGTCGAAATTGCGCTCGACGAGGGCGCATAGCGCCCGCACCGCCTCGTCTGCCCCGGCACCGTCCGCCTTGATGGAAAGGACGAAGCCCTTGCGGATGCGGGCGCCCATGATTTTGACGATGCTCTTGCCGTTCAGCCACACGCCGTCTTCGTTGACTTCGACACCGATCGCGCAGGGAAAAGACTTGGCCAGACGCGTGAAGGCGACCGACGGCCTGGCGTGAAGGCCGATGTCGTGGGTCACCTCGACCCGCGCGCAGACGGCACGGTTCGTAGGCAACGAACCCTCCGGTTGGCTCACGCGCCGCGTCATGGAGAAAGCTCCTCCGCCGTCGCGACGACGCGGGCGAGAGCCGCGCCGCCGGAGGCCTCGGCAGCGGCCATCACAGCGCCTTCCACCAGCGGCGCATTGCAGATGAGCACGCGCCGCGCCCGCGCCGGCTCAAGCATTTCGATCGCCATTTCGCTGTTCGTTTCGGCCCCGCCGAGATCGACGAAGACCGCCACGCCCGCTTCCGACCAGGCCGCGGAGATCGCCTCCACGATATCCCCGACATTGGTGCCGAGGCCGCCGTCGGCGTTGCCGCCGCACCATGCGAGCGGCACGCTGTCGCCGACCATCTGGCGCACCATGTCCGCCGTGCCGCGCGCGATGAGCGGCGAATGCGACACGATGACGATGCCGACATGTGCACCATTGACCTTCATGCGAATTGGGTCTCCCCGATGTAGCGACAGATCGTATCCGTCAAAAGTGCACAACTGCAGGCCCCGGGATCCATATGTCCGATCGACCTGTCGCCCAGGAAGGCGGCACGCCCGCGCATGGCCTTCATCGCGATCGTGCCCCGCGCCGCCATGCCGGCGGCTGCCGCAATCCGCGCCGGCGGCTCCTGCTTTAGTACCTCTGACTGAACCGCGTAAAGCACGTCGAGCAAGGTTTTTTCGCCCGCCTGCGACCGGCCGCGTCGCGCGACCGCGTCCACGGCCGCCGGCAGCGCATGCACCAGCATGTCGCAGGCGCGCCCGCCCTCCATCCTGCGGCCCATCTCGATCAGCAGCGTTCCGTAGAGCGGGCCGGCGGCTCCGCCCACCGTCATCACCAGCGTCATTCCGATCCGTTCCAGCGCGCGCGCCAGCGGCAGCGCATCAAGCTCGTCCCGCTCCGCATAGACGGCCTCGCAGCCTCTTTTCATGTTCGTGCCGTGATCACCGTCGCCAATTGCCCGATCGAGCGCGCACAGGTGCTCGGCATTCGCGGCGATCGCCTCGCGGCACGCCTCTATCAGGCCGGCAAGTGTCGAACGATCCCCGTGCACTCATCCCTCCACCTGTCAGACGTGCGCCCCTGCAGCTGCCTCGAAAGCCGCGGCCACGGCTTCCGCACCCGGATCCGGCACGCCCTCCAGATCGCGCGCGGCGAGATAGGCGGAACGACCCGCCTTGGCCCGCATCATGGACCCGGTGGCGGCGGCCCCCTGCCGCGCCGCCTGAGCGGCAGCCGCAAGACCCTCGCTCGCCAGCGCCCGGACCGCCGGCGCCAGCGCATCGACCATGGTGCGGTCGCCCGGCACGGCGCCGCCGTAGAAGGTCACCCGTTCCAGCCCGGCCGAGAGCGCCTGCGCGAAGTCGCCGCCATCGGCCAGCTTCTTTCCCGCAGCCGTGAACAGGATCGACAGCAGCACCCCGCTGGAGCCGCCCATGCTGGTGCCCAGGGTATCGCCGATCGCGCCGCAGGTCGCGGCTGGGTCGTCAAGTGGCAGCTTCGGCAAGAGCGCAAGCACGCTGCGGGCGCCGGTCGCGACCGTCGATCCGGTGTCGCCGTCCCCGGTGCGCGCGTCGAGCCGGTTGAGATCCGCCTCCAGCGAAATCAGCCTGTTGCAGATCGCTTCGACGACCCGGGCGGCGGCGGCATCTCCGGTAACCTCGCTCCGCCCATTCGAGCCTGCAGGAACAGCGGTGACCGCCTTTGGCGCCGGCAGCACGGAAAGCGCATGCCGTCGCACGGGCTCCACCCATGCGCGAGGTGCAACGGGCGCCGTCAAAGCCGCCGCGCGGGCCTCGTCGAGCGCAATCAGAGACAGCGAGAACCCATTCATGTTGAGCGCGGTCATCAGCGGAGCCGGGCCGAGGATCAGATCGACCCGGTCGGCCAGCGACGAATCGAGCACGGCCTTGGCGATCAGGCCCATTTCCAGCGGCGGCACGGCGCCGAGATTGTTGATCAGAAGCGCGTGGCGCCGGCCAGCCGGCATCATCCCGTCAAGCCGTTGTACCATCGTGGCGACGATCGCCGCCGCTTGCTGCAGCGCGATCCGCTCCGCGCCCGGCTCGCCATGAATGCCCAGGCCGAGCTCGCCTTCGTTCGGGCCGAGCCGGTCCTCGTGCGCCTGCCCCGGGATGGAGCAGGTCGAGAGCGACATGCCAAGCGAGACGATGTCGGCGGCGGCCGCCCGTGTAGCCACGGCTATCGCGTCCAGTTCTTCGCCGGCTTCGGCCATGTGACCGGCGATCTTGTGGATGAACAGGGTGCCCGCGACACCGCGGGGCTGCGGCAGGTCGGGAAGGGCGATGTCGTCGGCGACGATCACCATCTCGACCCTGAAACCTTCGGCGCGCGCTTTTTCCGCGGCCAGGCCGAAGTTCAGCCTGTCTCCAGTGTAGTTCTTCACCACCAGCAGGCAGCCGGGGGCGCCCGTCACGGCGCGGATCGCCGTCAGGACCGCATCGACGCTGGGCGAGGCGAAGATCTCGCCGGAGACCGCAGCCGTCAGCATGCCTTTACCGACAAAGCCGGCGTGGGAGGGCTCATGGCCGGCGCCGCCGCCGGAGATGACGGCGACCTTCGACTTGTCCCAGTCGGCGCGGACGATCACCTTGATTGCGGGATAGGTGTCGAGGCGCGCCAGTTGCCCTTCCGGCGTCGAGAGCAGCAGACCGTCGAGCGCCTCGGTGACGATGTCTTCCCTGCGGTTGAAGAAATGCTTCATCCTGACCATCCGTCCTGTCGTTCGTTGCACGGCCTTCAACGGCTGGCCGTGCGGAAGGTTCGGTTCGCAGACGACGCCGGGCTTGCCGCGGCGTCGTCCGATGTCACGTCAGCCGCTGTCCGCCGGCATCGAAATAGAGCGGGTTGCGAAGTTTCAGATCAATCCGGTCGCCCCGACCGATGGCAAGATAGGGGTCGGCCAGCGTTACCAGCCTGTGTTGGCCGACCTTGATATGCAGATGGTTCTGGTCGCCCAGATGTTCGATCCAGTCGATCTCGGCATTGCCGCGCTCGGAACGCGCGATCTCCAGATGCTCGGTGCGCGCGCCGATGGTTTTAGTGCCGGCCGGCGCGCTGCCCCCCGGCAGGAGGCCTTCCGGAATCAGGTTGATGTGCGGCTGGCCGAGGCGGGCGGCGACATGCAGATTGGCGGGGTTGCTGTAAATCTCGCGCGGCGTGCCCATCTGCACCAGCCTGCCCTCTGCCAGGATGCCGATCCGGTCCGCCATCGTCATCGCCTCGATCTGGTCGTGGGTGACGTAGAGCAGCGTCGAGCCGAGCTCGCTCTGGATCCGCTTGAGCTCCAGCCGCAGCTCACCGCGCAGCTTGGCGTCGAGCGAGGACAGCGGTTCGTCCATCAGATAGATCGCCGGCTTGCGCACCAGCGCCCGGCCGATCGCCACACGCTGCATCTCGCCGCCCGAAAGGCGTGTCGAGCGGTTTTCCAGCTTGTGGTCGATGCGCACCATCTTCGCCACCTCGCGAACACGTCCGTCGATTTCGGTGGCCGGCAGCCGCCGCGCGGGCGAGCGCAGCGGGAAGGCGAGGTTTTCGTAGACCGTCAGGTGCGGATAGAGCGAGTACTGCTGGAACACGAAGGCGACGTCGCGGCTCGCCGGAGCTTCGCCGACCACGTCGCGGCCGGCAATGGTCACCCGCCCGCTGTCCGGCTTCTCCAGCCCGGCGATCAGGCGCAGCGTGGTGGTCTTGCCGGCACCGGTCGGTCCGAGCAGCACGACGAACTCCCCGTCGCGCACCGTCAGGTTGACGTTCGAGACGGCCTGTGTTTCGCCGAAGGCCTTGCTGATGCCGGCGAGCGTGATCTCAGCCATGACGGGCCTCCGCATAGAGAGAAGAGGGGACGGCCTTGCCGGAGGCGCAATCGAAGAGCGACAGCTTCTCGCTGTCGAGCTCGAGCCCGACATTCTCGCCAATCGCGAAATCCCGGTCTGCTGGCACGCGCGCCTTCAACACGCCTTGCGCCGTCTCGACCGAGACGATCTGGTTGGTGCCGAGGTACTCGCTGCCGTAGATGGCGCCGCGCAAGGGGGCCGCTTCACTGAAGCGGACGTGCTCGGGTCGAACCCCGAGCGCAAGCTCGCCCGGCTCCCGCACCACATGCACCTGCGGCACGCGAACCGGGACTTCGCCGACCGTCACGCTGGTGGAACCGTTTTCCAGGCCGGAATGGAAGCGAAGGAAGTTCATCGGCGGCGAGCCGATGAAGTCGGCAACATACATCGAGGCCGGGCGGGCGTAGATTTCCTGCGGCGTGCCGTATTGTTCGATGATGCCGTGGTTCATGACGGCGATCTTGTCGGCCATGGCCATCGCCTCGTGCTGGTCGTGGGTGACGTAGACGGTGGTGGCATGGATGCGGTTATGCAGTTCGCGCAGTTCGTGAACCATCACCTCGCGGAATTCCGCATCCAGCGTGCCGAGCGGCTCGTCCATCAGGAAGCACTTCGGCCGGCGCACGATCGCGCGGCCGAGCGCGACGCGCTGGCGGTCACCGCCGGCAAGGCCCGAGACGGATCGGTCGAGGATGTGACCGATTTGCAGGAGCCTTGCCGTCTCCTCCACCCGCTTTTTGATCTCCGCCTTCGGTACGCCCTGCGAGAGCAGCGGAAAGCCGATGTTCTTGCGCACGTTCATATGCGGATAGAGCGCGAAAAGCTGGAAGACGAAGGCGATGTCGCGGGCACTTGCCCGATTGAACGTGACGTCCTCGCCATCCAGCAGGATCTTGCCGCTGGTCGGCAGTTCCAGCCCGGCGATCATGCGCAGCGTCGTCGTCTTGCCGCAACCCGACGGCCCGAGCAGCGCCAGGAACTCCCCGTCCTGCACGGTGAAGGTGGAATCCTCTACCGCGGCGAAATCGCCGAACTGCTTGCGCAGGTTTTCAACTCTGATCTCCGCCATTGCCTACTCCGGAAACTTCGAGACGACGATGAACATGAGGGTGCCGGCGAGAAGCGTCACCAGCGACCAGGTGTAGAGCACCAGCGCGAACGGCTGGAACAGCATCAAGAATCCGAGCGCGATCAGCGCGGTGGCGATATTCTCCATCGGCCCGCGACGAAGGAAGAAGGGACGCTTCTTCTTGGGCAGTGGCGAGGTCTCTACTGTCATTTGCGCACCGCTCCGAAGGTGATGCCGCGCAGAAGCTGTTTTCGCAGCAGGATGGTGAAGACGAGGATCGGGACGAGGAAGATCGTCGTGCCGGCGGCGACCGCGGGCCAGTCCATGCCGCCCTCGCCGATGATGGTCGGGATGAAGGGGGGCGCGGTCTGCGCCGAGCCTGACGTCAAAAGCACCGCGAAGGCATACTCGTTCCAGGCGAAGATCAGGCAGAAGATGGCGGTGGCGGCGATTCCGGTCGTCGCCTGCGGCAGCACCACCTTGCGGAAGGCCTGCAGGCGCGTGTAGCCGTCGATCATCGCCGCCTCCTCGTACTCGCGCGGGATCTCGTCCATGAAGCCCTTGAGCAGCCAGACGGCGAGCGAGACGTTGACCGCCGTGTAGAGCAGGATCATGCCGAGCGCTGTGTCCGACAGGCCGAGTTCGCGGTACATCAGGTAGATGGGGATGGCGACGGCGATCGGCGGCATCATCCGCGTCGACAGGATGAAGAACAGGAGGTCGTCGGCGAGCGGCACGCGGAAGCGCGAAAAGCCGTAGGCCGCGAGCGTGCCGAGAAAGACGGCGAGGAAGGTCGAGCCGAAGGCGATCACCATGGAATTGGTGAAGCGCGGCCAGTAGTTCGAGGGGCCGGCGATGACCATGTTGCGGCTGCGGGTGATCTCGTCGCAGGTCGACTGCGGCGGCCCCAAGGACTCGATGTATTCCGCCGTCTGGCGGGTGCGGGTGGTGAAGAGATTGCAGTAGCCTTCCAGCGTCGGCGTGAAGACGAGCTTCGGCGGGTAGCTGATCGAATCCGGCGGCGACTTGAAGCTGGTCATGAAGATCCAGGCCAGCGGCACCATGGTGACGATCGCATAGACCACGACGATGATGCCGGCGATACGCTTGGTCGTTGCACTCGGCTCGACGACGGAATGGGCTGAAGTGGCGTTGCTCATCTCTGCTTCACCCTGTTCAGTGCCTTGACGTAGATGTTGGCGAGCCCGAAGACGGCGACGAAGAGGATGATGGCAAAGGCCGAGGCACGCCCCGTCCGCCAGCTCTCGAAGGCCTCGCGCTTGAGCGTGATCGAGGCGACTTCCGTGGTCGAACCAGGCCCGCCGCCGGTGAGCAGCATCACCATGTCGAACATCTTGAAGTTCTCGATGCCGCGGAAGAGCACCGCCAGCATGATGAAGGGCAGCGCCATGGGGATGGTGATCGACCAGAACTGACGCCAGGCCGACGCCCGGTCCACCTCCGCCGCCTCGTAGATGTAGTCGGGGATGGAGCGAAGACCCGCCAGGCAGATCAGCATCACATAGGGCGTCCACATCCAGGTATCGACGATGATGATCGACCAGGGCGCCAGCGACACGGAGCCGAGCATCTCGAACGAGGACGGCGGCACGCCGGTGATGTAGGAGACGATATAGTTAAAGAGGCCGATCTGCGGCTGGTAGAGGAACCGCCAGAAGTTGCCGACCACGGCCGGCGACAGCATCATCGGGATCAGGATGACGGTCGTCCAGAAGGCATGGCCGCGGAACTTGCGGTCGATCAGGTAGGCCAGCGAAAAACCGATCAGCGTCTGCAGCAGGATCGTCCAGAAAACGAAATGGGCGGTCGTCTGCATCGCGATCCAGATGTCTGAATCAGTCAGCACCCGCTGGTAGTTCTGCAGGCCGACGTTCTCCAGCACGGCGTTCGGCCGGTTGGCACGGTAGTTGGTGAAAGAGAGACGGATCGCCCAGATCAACGGAAAGATGTTGATGGCCAGAAGCAGCGCGATCGTGGGCGTGATGAAAAGCCAGGCGATGGCCCGATCGGAGAGGCCGCCGATGCGCCGGGCGAGCGACACGGGCGTCGACGCCGCGGCCCGTTCCGGCTCCTTCTCCAGAATGGTCGTATCGGAATTGATCACGGACTTTACCTTGAAGCTCGGGGAGGTCGCTTGCGGCGGGGCCGCCCGGACGGCGCCGGGCGGCCCACCGGGAGGAAATCAGAGTTTCCCTTCGTCCTCGAAGATCTCGGTCCAGTCCTTGACCAGCCCGTCGAGCGCCTCCTTGGCGGTGCCCTGGTCGGCCACGACATAGTCGTGGAACCGCTTCTGCGCCGACTGAAGCAGGATGGCGTAAGCCGGCTCCTGCCAGAAGTCCTGCACCTGGTTCATGGCAACTAGGAAGTCGGCCGCAAAGGGCTGGCTGTCCTTGAAGGAGGGATCGTTCAGCACGTCGTTGTGCACCGCATAGCCGCCGAGCTGCCACCACTTCTTCTGCACGTCCGGCTGGGCAAACCATTTGATGTAGGCCAGCGCACCGTCCATGTTGTCGGTGTTGGCGACGACCGAGATGCCCTGTCCGCCGAGCGTCGAGGCCGCGGTCGCCTCCTTCGGGTTGACGAAGAAGCCGATCTTGTCGCCGCCGACGTTCTCATCCTTGGCAAGGCCGGGGAAGAAGGCGAACCAGTTCATCGCCATCGCCGCCTGGCCGGATTTGAACGCGTCGAGCGTCTCGCCCATATAGGCGTCGGTGTAGCCAGGAGGTGTGCAGCACTTGTAGAGTTCCTTGTAGGCCTCCAGTCCCTTGATCGCGCCCTCCGAGTTCACCGCGCCGTCCATGTCGTACTTGCCGGGCGTGTTCTCGTACTTGAATCCGTAGGGATAGAGCGCCTGCGTCGCACCCATGGTGATGCCTTCCGAGGCCCGCTCGGTGAAGATCGCCGCGCCATACACCTTCTTGCCGTCGATCTCCTTGCCGTTGAAGAACTTGGCCGTTTCCAGCAACTCATCCCAGGTGGTCGGCGCCGCCAGGTCGCGGCCGGTCGCGGCCTTGAACTCGGCCTGGATCTCCGGCTTGCTGAACCAGTCCTTGCGGTAGAACCAGGCGTTTGCATCGCCCATGGCCGGCAGCGCCCAGTAGTTCGGCGTTCCCTTCGGCCAGGTCGAATAGGCATTGACGGCGGCTTCGGCGAAGTCGCTCATCTTGATGCCTTCCTTGTCGAAGAAGTCGTTGAGCTTGACGTAGTAGCCGTTCTCGGCCGAGCCCCCGATCCACTGGCTGTCGCCGATCAGGAGATCGCAGAGCTTGCCGCCGGAATTCAGCTCGTTGAGGATGCGGTCGGCGAAATTCGGCCAGGGCACGAACTCGAACTTCATCTGCGTGCCGGTCTGCGCGGTGAAGTCCTTCGACAGTTCGACCAGCGCATTGGCCGGGTCCCAGGCCGCCCAGCAGAGCGTCAGTTCGTCGGCCTGCGCCAGACTCGGCAAGGCCGTCGAAAGGCCAAGCGCCATCGTTGCCCCAAGAAGGGGTCTGCACATCGTTTTCATGAAATCCTCCCAGATTCGAAAGGAAGCCCCACGCCGCCCTTCGGAAAACTCCCTGCACCTCCATGCCCGGCACGGCCCTCACTCCGCCATGTTGAGCAATATGTTTAGTGATACGCAATTCACTCAACATGGCAAGAGACAATCGTCGCTGCACCGCAGCGTCAGACGCCGCAATGTCTGGGACCCAGTGAGGGGACGAGATTGTTCAGTTAACCCCCTCCAGCTCGGCTGCCGATTTGACTATCTGCCGCGCGAAGAGGGTGGAAAGGCTGCGAGATGCTCCACGAGATCCAGGGCGGGGGCAGCCGGTTCCTCCTGCGACAGGGTGCAGATCGCAAGCCGGCGGACCGCCCAATCGTCCGTGAGCCGGACGATTGCCAGCTTCGGTGTTCCGCGATGCCGGCGCGCGGCCGTCTCCGGGACGATGCCAACCCCGACGCCTGCCGCCGCCATGCGGCAAATGCCCTCGAAATTGGCCACGCGCAGGCGCATCCTAAGCCTGTATCCCGCCTTGGCAGCCTGCAGTTCGATGTGATCCTGCAGCGCGCCGCTGGCAAGACCGACAAAATGCCGATCGATGATCCGCGAGAAGGAAAGAGCCTTTTCTGCAGTGCAAGGATCGTCCGGCGCTGCGACCACGACCAGCCGGTCGACGGCGAACGGCCGCAGCGTGAGACCCGACGTGTCGACGGCATCGGAGAGGATGCCGATCTCCGCAAGGCCCGCCCGCACCGCACGGGCAATCTCGTTGCTTTGCCGCTCCTTCAGTTCCACATCGACCCGCGGATGCGCCGCCATCCAGGGCGCGAGGCGCGGCGGCAGCAGTTCCGCCACCGCCGCCGTGTTGGCATGCAGCCGGACCGTCGTACGCACGCTTGCCGCGTGTTCGGCAAGTTCGCCCCGCATCTGCCCCAATTGACGGTGGATAAGGCGGGCGTGATGGGCAAGCGCCTCGCCCGCCCTTGTCGGCGTCACGCCGCGCCGCCCGCGCTCCAGTAGTGCTACGCCGCCATCGGCTTCCAGGTCTCTCAGGCGTTCGCTGGCGGCAGACAGCGAAAGGCCGCAGTCCACCGCGCCACGGGTAATGCTGCCGGCGTCCACCACGGCGAGAAACAGCTTGAGGTCAATCAGGTCGAAGCGCATGGGCGGCAGCATAACGCACGCCTAGCCTTCGGACCAGCCGAAGGCTAGCTGCGATTCTTCCGCATTGCGTGGCGCCCGGAATGCACTATCCACGACGCATGACCGTCGATCCGCTCATTCTCCCTGCTGTCGCCTTCATCACGTTCGCGGCCGCGGGCTTCGTGAAGCGCGTCACCGGCATGGGGCTGCCCACCGTGGCGATGGGACTGCTCGGAGCGCTGATCTCCCCGCTTGCCGCCGCCGGACTGCTGCTGGTTCCCTCTTTCGTCACCAATGTCTGGCAGTTGGCAACCGGCCCGGGCCTCGGCCCGTTGGTTCGCCGCTTCCGCAGCATGATGGTGGCGATCGTCGCAGGCACATTGGCCGGATCCGCGATGCTGGCGAGCGGCGATACGGACGCCACCACGAAGGCGCTGGGCGGCGTACTCGTCATCTATGCGGGTTATACGCTGCTGGCTCGTCAGATCCGAGTACCGCCGATGTTGGAGAGGTGGCTCTCGCCGGCCGCCGGTCTTGCGACCGGCCTCGTCGCGGGTGCGACGGGCGTCTTCGTGATCCCGGCCGTGCCCTATCTCCAGTCGCTCGAACTCGAGAAGGACGAGCTCGTCCAGACGCTCGGCCTGTCCTTCACCGTGTCGACCGTTGCTCTGGCTGCTGCACTCATCTGGCGGGGCGCATTTCGTGCCGACAATCTGGTGCTGTCGCTGCTGTCCGTGGTTCCCGCGCTGGCCGGCATGTGGGTCGGCCAGCGCGTCCGCGACAGGGTCAGCCCGCAAACGTTCCGCCTGTTCTTCCTGCTCGGGCTCGCGCTTCTCGGCGCCGAAATGGTGCTGCGGCCGTGAAAAGCTGGTGTCACCCGCCGAAACGTGCCGGCGGGCGGAGCTTCGGATCAGCGTCCCTCAGGCCACGGAGCGGATCTCGACCTCAGCGGCTTCGATCCGCCGGCGATAGGAGATCAGGTCCTCGATCGATACGAGAAGAAGGTTGTGCTTTTCGGCGAACGCCTTCAGCTGTGGCAGGCGCGCCATGGTACCGTCGTCGTTGGCGATCTCGCAGATCACCCCGGAAGGCGCAAGTCCCGCCAGGCGGGCGAGATCGACGGCAGCCTCGGTGTGGCCCGGCCGGCCGAGCACGCCGTGTGGATTGGCCCGCAGCGGGAAGATATGGCCCGGTCGCGCGAAATCTTCCGGCTTCGACGCCTCGTCCACGAGCGCGCGGACGGTCGCCGCACGCTCGGCGGCGGAAATGCCGGTCGTCGTGGTCGGAAGGTAGTCGACCGACACCGTGAACGCCGTCTTGTGGGAATCGGTATTGTTGGGAACCATCAACGGGATATCGAGCGCATCAAGCCGCGCGCCTTCCATCGACACGCAGATCAGCCCGCGCGCATGGTTCATCATGAAGGCGATCGAGGCGGGGGTTACGGTCTGCGAGGCGATGACGATATCGCCTTCGTTCTCCCGGTCCTCGTCATCCACGACCACAACCATCTCGCCGCGGCCGATTGCTGCGATCGCATCTTCAATTTTCGAAAGCGTCATTTCCGTAGCCTTTCAAGGGTCCGCCAGCGAACTGGCCGTTTTGTACCGCTCGCAAGCGAGCGAAAATCCCTTGGGCGAACAAGCATCGGCAGCCTTCACACGGAAAGCGCCTGCCGCGTTGCTCTCTTCCATCCGGACTATACCGTCGGCTCCGGCCTCTCACCGGATCTGCTGACCTTCCGGCTGTGGACCGGAAGCGCTCGCGGGCTCCGGAATTTCTCCCGATACCGCCGGTGGGGAATTGCACCCCGCCCTGAGAACGTCTCCAACATAGGTCCAGACAGCCACCTATTGCAAGAGCGCGCGCCTGCGCAGCACGGCAAAAGAATGCCTGCCGCGGTGAACACAGCGTTCAGCCAGCATGTCCGCGGCGTTCTCACGGCGCCTTGCCGGCGAAGTCGCTGCGAACGATCCCGTGGCGCTGGAGCTTGTCGTAAAACGTCTTGCGCGGAATGCCGAGGGCGGCGACGGTCTGCTGTACGTTGCCTTCGAACGAGCGCAGCGTCTCGCGAATGATCTTCGCCTCGTAACTTTCGAGCCGTTCGGGAAGGGTTTCGGGCGGCCCATCGCCGGAGGCCGGCACATTCGCTGCGGTAGCCGCAGGCTCGAGGCCCAGGACGACACGCTCGGCGAAATGCGAAAGCTCCCTCACATTGCCGGGCCAGGCGTGCTCGGCCAGATGCCTCGCCGTCGCCGGCGACAGCTTTGGCACCGCACGCCCGAAGCGCCGTGCCGCGCGCTCGGCGAAATAGCTGAATAGCAACGGGACGTCCTCCCGCCGCTCCCGCAATGGCGGAATGGTGACGGCGACCACGTTGAGACGGTAATAGAGGTCTTCGCGAAATGTCCGGCGCTGCGACGGATCGCCGAGATCGACCTTGGCGGCAGCGACGACGCGCAGGTTCACCGGCCGGACCTCGTTGGTACCGAGCGGCGTGACTTCGCGCATTTCGAGAACCCGCAGCATCTGCACCTGGGCGGAAAGCGGCATGCTTTCTATCTCGTCCAAAAACAGCGTTCCCCCGCTCGAATGCTCGATCCGCCCGACGCGCTTCTTCTGGGCGCCGGTAAAGGCGCCGGGCTCGTGGCCGAAGAGCTCGCTTTCGATGATCTGTTCCGGCAGCGCCCCGCAGTTCAGTGCCACGAAATTGCCGCCCGACCGGTGGCTCCAGTCATGCAGCAGGCGGGCGACGACCTCCTTGCCGCTGCCCGTTTCTCCGGTCACGAGCACGTCGACATCGGTCTCGGCGATCTGCCTCAGGGTCTGGCGAAGGCGCTCCATCGCCGGGGTCTGGCCGATCAACGGAAGATCGTCACCGGCAGCATTCGCAGCCTCGCGCAGGCGACGGTTCTCCATGACCAGCCGCCGCTTTTCCGCCGCACGTCGGACGCACTGGTTCAATTGCTCGGCCGGAAAAGGCTTGGCGATGAAATCATAGACGCCGTCGCGGATGGCGTTCACGGCCATCGGGATATCGCCGTGGCCCGTCACCAGGATCACAGGGATCTCCTCGTCGATGGCCCGGATGCGCTTGTAGAACTCCAGACCGTCCATGCCGGGCATGCGGATGTCGGAGACCACCACCCCCTCGAAGCCTGCGTCGATCGCCGGCAACGCCTTTGCCGCGGACGACAGCGGCACGACGTCGAAGCCTGAGAGCTGCAGCGTCTGCGCGGTCGCCCGCAGCAGGTCGCGGTCGTCGTCGACGAGCATCACCGGTGTTGAGGCGCTCATTTTCCAGCCTTTCGCAAATGTACGCGGAAGCGCGCTCCGTCTGCCCCGCTCTCCACCTCGATGCGCCCGCCATAGTCGGCAATGATGTCCTTGGAGATGACGAGGCCGAGGCCGAGGCCTTTCTCCTTGGAGGTGTTGAAGGGCTCGAAAAGAACATCGAGGATTTCCGTCGCAATGCCGGGACCATTGTCTTCGACGGCGACCACGACTTCGCCGTCCGCCTGACAGACGGTGACGCCGACGCGCCCGTCCGGCCGGTCCTCAACCGCCTCCAGCGCGTTCTGGAAGAGATTGATGAAGACCTGCTCGAGCCTCAGCCGGTTTCCCATCACCTCCAGACCAGGCGGCGGCATTTCGATTGCGAGCCGCTCCAGGCGTCCGGTGAAGCGGCTGCGCAGAAGCATCACCGCGCCGTCGATAACGTCCGCCAGCGCAACGGGCGCGGCCTCCGCGCGGCCCTTGCGCGCCAGCGCCTTGAGGTCGGCGGTTATCGCACCGATCCGCTCCGTCAGACCGGCGATCAGTTCGAGGTTTTCGATCGCCGGGACGGTCTGTTGCCGCTCCAGGAAGACCTTCGAATTGTCGGCATAGGCGCGGATGGTCGCGACCGGCTGGTTGATCTCGTGGGCAACGCCGGCAGCGACCTGCCCTAGGATCGCCAGCCGGTTGGCATGGACGAGATCCTGCTGCACCGTCTGCAACTGGGCCTCGGTGGCGCGGTGACCGGAAATCTCCGCCTGCAGCCGATCGCGTGCAAGGCTGAGATCGGCGGTGCGCTCGATCACACGCCGTTCGAGATCTTCGCGCGCCCGCTGCTCGCGCACGCGTGCCGCAATCAGCCCCTCTCGCCGGCGCAGCCAAATCGCTGCCGCAAGAAGCAGTCCGCCAAGCCCGAGGAGGGCGGCAAGCCGTGCCTCCCGCTCGGCCGCCGCAACCGCCGCGTCGATCGGCGCCAGATACTCGAACTGCCACGGCGTGGAAGCCACCGGGGCGACGAGCCGAAGGTAATCCTCCGCCTTGCTCCCCGGAAGCACTGTGCGCACCACGCTGGTTCCGTCTCCGAGCCGCTCGACCTGCGCGAAGGGCAGGGGCACCAATGGCGCCTCGCCGAACTGCAGGCTTCGGCGAATGGCCGCCAGCCTCTCCGGCGGCAGCGGCATCGTCGTCATGAAACGCCAGGATGGAATGCTCGTAATCAGCACCACATTGTTTGCGTCGGTGACGTAGGAGGGGCGCTGCGTGTCGCGCCAGGCGCTTTCCAGCTGGTCGAACTCCATCTTGACGACGACGACGCCGAGTGGCGCCTCGGCCGGGCCGACGCGATGGGAAATGTAGAGCCCGGGGCGCTTGCTGATGTTGCCGAGGGCGAAATGCTCCGCCGTACCGTCCTTCATCGCCTTGGAAAAGTACTCGCGGAAGGAATAGTCGATGCCGACGAAGCTCGTCGGCTCGCGCCAGTTGCTGGCGGCAATGGCAACGCCCGTCGTGTCGATGACGTAGAGCACCGACGCGCTGGTCCCGACCACCAGATCCTCGAGCTTCCGGTCCAGCGCCTGCCGGCTGGTCGCATCGCCGGACGCCAGGGTTTCCTGCACGTCGCGGTCAAGCGACAGCACGAAGGGCAGCGCGCGCGGGCGCTCGAGCACGGCGCGAAGCAGGGAGATCTTAAGGTTCGCCTCGGCACGCCCCTGCGCCTCCAGCGAGGACAGGGCTGAAGCCCGCCCATAGATCCCCGCGAAATGCACCGTCGCGAGGAAGAGAACGAGCGCAATCAACGCAAAGAGCAGCCACGTCCGCCTGATCCACCGGCGCGACCCGGCGAACATGGATGAGATGGCCTCGATCATCCGCCATTCTGAGCACAAATCCGCACATTTCTCAAGATGATTTGTGCGGACTTTCGCACATTATCACCTAGAGCGTCATAACAAGCAATCGCTGAAATTGTTTATATTCAACGTCTTATTGCAACATTTCGCATTCTGGCACGCCGTTTGCTGACCTCCCGACCATACCAGCCATCCGCCCCGGGAAGAGCCAATAGTGGTGAGGGCACGAAGGAGGACATCATGAACATTGCATCTGCATCAGAGGCACCGCGCGCGCCGCTGCCTTTCTACCGGCACCTCTATTTCCAGGTCATCGTCGCGATCATCGCCGGCATGCTGGTCGGCCACTACTATCCGGAATTCGGCGCCAGCCTGAAGCCGCTCGGCGACGCCTTCATCAAGCTGGTGAAGATGATTATCGCTCCGGTGATCTTCCTCACGGTCGCGACCGGCATCGCCGGCATGTCCGACCTGAAGAAGGTCGGCCGCGTAGCCGGCAAGGCGATGATCTACTTCCTGACGTTTTCCACGCTCGCCCTTGTGGTCGGCATGGTAGTGGCAAACGTCGTCCAGCCCGGCGCCGGCATGAACATCGATCCGGCGACGCTAGATGCCAATGCGGTATCGAGCTACGCCGCCAAGGCGCATGAATCGACGATCACCGGCTTCCTGATGAACGTCATCCCGCAGACGATCGTCGGCGCGTTCGCCGATGGCGATATCCTGCAGGTGCTGTTCTTCTCCGTCCTGTTCGGCATCGCGCTCGGAATGGTGGGCGACCACGGCAAGCCGGTCGTCGATTTCCTCCACGCGCTGACCGCGCCGATCTTCCGGCTCGTGGCGATCCTGATGAAGGCTGCACCGATCGGCGCCTTCGGCGCGATGGCCTTCACCATCGGCAAGTACGGGATCGGTTCGGTCGCCAATCTGGCGTTCCTGATCGCCACCTTCTACATCACCTCGCTGCTGTTCGTGTTCGTCGTGCTCGGAGCAGTCGCCCGCTACAACGGCTTCTCCGTCGTGGCGCTCATCCGCTACATCAAGGAAGAGCTTTTGCTCGTGCTCGGCACCTCGTCGTCGGAGGCCGCCCTGCCAGGGCTGATGCAGAAGATGGAGCGCGCCGGCTGCAAGCGCTCGGTCGTCGGCCTCGTGATCCCCACCGGCTACTCGTTCAACCTCGACGGCACCAACATCTACATGACCCTCGCAGCGCTCTTCATCGCGCAGGCTGTCGGCATCGACCTGTCGATCGGCGACCAGATCCTGCTGCTGCTCGTCGCGATGCTGAGTTCCAAGGGTGCTGCCGGCATCACCGGCGCCGGTTTCATCACGCTCGCTGCGACGCTTTCCGTCGTGCCGTCCGTTCCGGTCGCAGGCATGGCGCTGATCCTCGGCATCGACCGGTTCATGTCGGAGTGCCGCGCGCTGACGAACTTCGTCGGCAACGCCGTCGCCACCATCGTCGTGGCTCGCTGGGAAAACGAACTGGACGTGGAAAAGCTCAACGAGGCGCTGGCAGGACGGCCGGCGGAAGAGCAGACCCCTGTTCCCTCGCTGCAACCAGCAGAATAATTCCTCCCAGGGAAGACCGGCCGAAGGGCCAGCAAGAAGGCCCGCCTCCACAGGCGGGCCTTTTCGCGCGTCGGGCAAGGAATTGGCGTAAGGCGCTGTTTTCGCGCGGCGTCTGCCGAATGTCGCTTCGCTTGTTAAGCTTTATGCGTTAACGGTAGTGCGATCATCCGCACCGCGCTTCCATCCATGCAACAGCATATCCAACCACCCGAGATTGCGATTACCGCGGGGGCGGCCCAGGGCGGGGCGTCCTTCGCGGTATTTGAGTACGCTTGCGCTCCGGTGTTCGACGCCTGGATGACCGACCAGGCGGAGACCGCGACCTTCGATGTGCAGTTCCACAGCGCCCAGATCGGTCGGATGATCCTCGGCCTCGCCGGCATGACCGGCGCGCATTACCGATACGAGCGGAACGAGCGCAAGGTCGCGCAGACGGGGCTGGAACTCGTCCTCGTGCAGATGATCACCGAAGGTTCCGACGTGCGTATTGTCGGCGGGCGCGAGATCGTTTCGCGGCCGGGCGACATCTTCATCAGCGACCTCACGCGGACCATCGCCACCACGACCCAGCACTGCCGCAACGTCACGGTCGCAGTGCCTCGCGCGCTGATATCCGACAGCGAGGTCGATCTTGATCGCCTGCACGACAGGGTGCTCATGGCAGACACCACCGCGGCGCGCCTGTTTGCATCGCATCTCGCCACGACGTGGCGCGAACGCCACAGCATCGGCGCCGGCGAGACGGAAATGGTGGCGCAGGCCACCGGCCAGTTGCTGGCGAGCCTCGCGCTCTCAACCGCCAGCCGGGAAGACGTGCAGCGTAGCATATCGGCCTCCGTTCTCGTCCGCGTCTGCCGCTACATCGACGACAACCTCGGCCGCGCCGACCTCGGCCCCGACCTGATTTGCCGCGAAATGGGCCTTTCCCGGGCAGCGCTCTACCGCCTGTTCGAACCGCTGGAAGGGGTGGCCCGCCACATTCGCAATCGCCGCCTCGTCCGGGTTTTTCGCTCCTTGACCTCCCGGCGCATCGAGGTCCGGACGATTGCCGAAATCGCCTATGCGCACGGATTCTTTGACATGTCCGCCTTCATCCGCGCCTTCAAGGCGCGCTACGGGATGACGCCCAGTGACGCGCGGACGATGGCCGCGATGCTGCCGCCGGAAGCTGCGCCAAACGGCATTGAAGAGGGCGGCAGCCTGCTCCGCCACTGGATCACGGCGATCGGCACGACCTGAAGCGGCGGGCGCCGGTCTTCAGCCCGGCACCATCGACGTTGTGATCGTTACCGGGACACCCGGCGTCACCGCCCTGCATGCCGCAACCGTTCCCCCGATCAGCACGGCGACATTGATCCTGCCGGCCTTGGGATTGCAAATCCATTCCGCAACGCCGTCGGGCAGGCAATGGAAGACCTGTTCGCGGCCATCCGTCATGGGCTTGATCTTGAAGTTTGCATTTTCGCGCCAATCCGGGGCGACCTGCGCCAGGGTCTCGTGGCACTCGGCGATCGAAGCCGCCGGCTTCTCGTAGAGCACCGGATTCCCGGCCAGGGCCGGCAGCGAATGGGCAAGCGCGATCGTTACGGCTGCAAGACGGATCTTCATTGCATTCCTCTGTGCGGAAAGGCAGGTGCGGCGAGGGTCTGGCAATCTCTATTCGCGCGTGCCGCCCCGTGTCGATCGGCGGGAACGGGCAGGCTTGCAATTGAGACGGAATGCCAACGAATTGAGACGCAGGCCAAATCCGGGCGCGTTTACCCGCCGATCGGCCGTGCCTATGGTCCCTTGAATTGGCGGCGCGTTCCGCCAGCTTCGCCGGAACACCGCATGACCCTCGACAAATCGCTCTCCCTTGCCGCGGCCGCCCTGATCGCCCTGACGCTTGCCATTGGCGGATGGGCCCTGCAGCGCGACGAGCGCGCCTTGCTCTCCGACGCTCAGACGCGGGAGATCGAGGTGACGGCACTCGTCCTTGCGACAGCGATGGATCAGGCCGCCACGCTCTCGGCGACCCAGGCCGAGACGATTGCCCGCGATCCGGAGGTCGCATCGCTGATGAGGGCAGGGGATCGTGAAAGCCTTGTGGCGAAAAGCCGTCCCACGCTCGAGCTTCTCGGCAACCTTGCAGGCGTCGAGGTGCTGCATTTTCACACTGCCGACATGAAGTCGTTTCTGCGCGTCTGGGAGCCAGACAATTTCGGGCAGGATCTCTCCCGCTTCCGGCCCATGATCGTCGCCGTCAATCACGATCGCCGGCTGCGCAAGGGACTGGAGCTCGGTGTCCGCGGCCTCAGCCTGCGCGCGGTCTCCGCCCTCATGGATGGTGAGCAGCTCGTGGGCACCGTCGAGGTCGGCGTCGACCTGAAATCGCTCACCGAACTGGCAAAGGCTGCGACCGGAGCCGACTTCGCGCTGTTCCTCGATGCGTCGGCGGGCGTCTCCGAGGACGGAACGGCGAGCGCCGAGACCGGACTGAAGATGGAGGCCGCCACCGATACCGGGCTCTTCCAGCGCCTGCGCGACGGCGGGCAGGTCCGCCTGTCGCGGGATTCCTATCTCGAAAAGGTCGAGATCGGCGGACAGACGCTTGGCATGATGGGCCGGCCCCTTCTCGACTTCAGCGGCCGCATGATCGGCACGATCGTCGTCACCCGGGACCTGACCGAGCTGGAAGGCCATCTGTCGCGCTCGCTTGTCACAATTGCCGCAGTCTGCGTCGTCGGCTTTCTCGTCGTCTTCTCCACCGTTATGGCAGTCCTCCGCGGGCTCTTGCTTCGACCGCTGCAGCGGCTGACAGCTCAGCTTCGTGACGGAGAGGGCTTGGACCAAGCCGACGGCCTCTCCAGTGTTCCGGAGTTCCGCGAGCTTCAGCAGGCCGTTCGGGATGCCGCAGGAGCTGGAAAGCCGCCACCCGCTCTCAGCCTCCGCGCGGAGAACCGCCGGTGACGTGGGCCATTCGTCCCCTGCTGGCCATCATCTTGCCGGGCGCGGCCTTCCTTGTTGCCCTGTGGTCGGCGGCGCTTGTGCAGGCTGCCGATCTGCCTCAAGGGGCTGCCCTGCCGATACGGGTCAATCTCGCCGTGCGGCTGCTCGATGTCGTCAAGATCTCCGAAACCGCCGGCGAGATCTCAGCGTCGCTGGAGTACACCGCACGCTGGCACGACCGGACGCAGCGCTTCGATCCGATCGCCACCGGCTCAAGCCGCCGGGATTTCACCGGCGACGAGGCCAGGCGCGTGCTCAAGACGATCTGGACGCCACGGCTGCTGATCGAAAACCTGATCAACGACCCGCGCAACGAGACGACATCGCTGTCTGTCTTCTCGGACGGGGCAGTCGTCCTGATCCGTCACCTGGAAGCGGATTTCCGCATTATCAGCGATCTCTCCGCCTTTCCCTTCGATCGGCAGACACTTGTCTTTCCCTTTGTATCGGAGGCGTATCCGGCCGACGAGGTCGTCTTCGTCGTCGACGACCGCGACCGCGAACTCTCCACTTTCGCCGCAGCCCTGACCGCTTCGGACTGGACGGCGACATCGATGCGTTCTGCGATGGAAACGTTCTACGGCTGGAACGCCCGCCCCTTCGTTCGGGCCAGCGCAAAGATCGTCGTCGAACGCGCCTGGCCGCGCTATTTTCTCAGGATCTTCGTGCCATTCGTCGCCGTGCTGACGGTGTCGCTCTTCATTCTCTGGGCCTCGCGAACGACCTTTTCCGACACGATCGGCATTACCTATAGCGCTCTGCTGGCTTTGGCCGCGCTCAGTTTCACGTTCGAAGGCAGCTTCCCCGGCAGCATGTCGGTCAATTCGCCGATCGCCTTCATGATCTCGCTCGGTTATTTCTACCTGATCTTCGTGCTGCTGGTCGACCTGCTGATGACCCACGAAAAGTTGCCCGGCGCGCGCACAAACCCCTGCCTTACCGCGGAAGTCCGCGCGCAGATCCGCTATGCTCTGCCGATCATCTTCACGACCGTCTGCGTCTGCATCATCCTGCGTTCGCTGGCCTGACGATCCCTCCTGGGCTGCCTCGACGCGTGGCGAAGTCCTGGTGCCGTGCGCCTGGTTGACTGCGCGAACAACGGCATCCTCTGTCGGTTTCGAACCCGGCAACGCATGAAATTGATAGAACATTCCTATCATGCGATTAGGTCAGCCCGCTTGACCTAATTTGGCGATCGTCAATACAGGAGGAATGGACACAGGATTTATCGGCAAGAAGTCATCGGCCGCTGGCGGCTGGGGTGCATTGAAGAGCTGCGGCAAGCGGCTGCTTGAAAGCGGTACGCCGCTGTCCGGCGCGCGCACCATGCTCAAGGCGAACCAGCCCGACGGGTTCGATTGCCCCGGCTGCGCGTGGGGTGACCCCGAACACGGTTCTTCCTTCGAGTTCTGCGAAAACGGCGTAAAGGCCGTCGCCTGGGAATCGACCGAGAAGCGCGCCACACCGGACTTCTTCGCGACCAGCACCGTCTCGGCGCTGCGTCAGCTGACCGACTACGAGCTCGAGGCAAACGGTCGCCTCACGCATCCCATGCGTTACGACCCGGCAAGCGACCGCTACCTGCCGGTTGCCTGGGAAGAAGCCTTCGCCGAGATCGGCAGTATCCTGAAGCGGCTGGACAGCCCCGACCGCGCGGAATTCTACACCTCCGGACGGGCGAGCAACGAGGCGGCCTATCTCTATCAGCTGTTCGTGCGCATTTACGGCACCAACAATTTTCCCGATTGCTCCAACATGTGCCACGAGGCAAGCGGGGTGGCGCTGCGCCAGGCCATCGGCGTCGGCAAGGGCACCGTGTTGCTGGAGGACTTTGAAAAGGCGGATGCGATCTTCGTGATCGGCCAGAATCCGGGCACCAACCATCCGCGCATGCTCGGAGACCTGCGCCGAGCGGCCAGGCGCGGTGCGCGCGTCGTCGTCTTCAACCCCATCCGCGAACGCGGTCTCGAACGCTTTTCCGATCCGCAGGACAAGATCGAGATGCTGCGCGGCGGCTCTACCGACATTGCCAGCCATTACCTTCAGCCGCAGCTCGGCGGCGACATGGCCGCGGTTCGCGGCATGGCCAAGGTGGTGTTCGCGGCCGAGGACACGGCAGTCGCCGCCGGTCTTCCGCCCGTGCTGGACCACGACTTCCTCGCCGAACACTGCATAGGGCTGGCCGACTACCGCAGCGCCGTGGAAGCGACCGGCTGGGCCGAGATCGAGGATCAGTCGGGGCTGACCCGGCAGGAAATCGAACAGGCGGCGGACGTCTACATGAACGCCGAGCGGGTGATCTGCACCTGGGCGATGGGCGTCACCCAGCACATTCATTCCGTCGCCACGATCCGCGAGATCACCAACTTCATGCTCCTGCGCGGCAATATCGGCAAGCCAGGCGCCGGCCTCTGCCCCGTTCGCGGCCACTCCAACGTGCAGGGCGACCGTACCGTCGGCATCAACGAGAAGCCACCCGCCGCGTTTCTCGACGCACTGGAAAAGAGGTTCGGCTTCGCAGTACCCCGCGCCGACGGGCATAATGTGCTTGCCGCCATCGGCGCCATGCTCGACGGGTCGGCGCAGGCCTTCATCGGCCTCGGCGGCAATTTCGCCCGCGCCACACCCGACAGCGCCCTCGTCGAGAGGGCGCTGCGCCAGCTGAAGCTGACAGTCCACATCGCAACCAAGCCAAACCATTCGCATCTGATGCCGGGCGAGGTCTCCTTCATCCTGCCGTGCCTCGGCCGCACCGAGATGGACATAAACTCGGCCGGAAATTCCCAGCTGATCAGCGTCGAGGATTCGATGAGCATGGTGCATGGTTCGGCCGGCATCAATCGCCCGGCCTCGCCGCATCTTCTTTCCGAGGTCGGCATCATCGCGGGCATCGCCGAAGCGACGGTCGGCAGCGGAGTGGTCGACTGGCGCGAACTGGCGGAAGACTACGACCGCATCCGCGATCTGATCGAGGCGACGATACCGGGCTTCGAAGCCTATAACGCGCGTCTGCGCAAGCCACGCGGCTTTCACCTGCGCAACGCTGCAGCGCACAGGGAATGGAATACACCGGCGGGCAAGGCGTCTTTTGCCTCCGGGCCTTTGCCACAGGAAACGGTGCACCAGCGGGCGCGAAAGGGGCAGGGGCGGTTTGCCCTGCAGACCTTCCGCTCGCACGACCAGTACAACACGACCGTCTACGGCCTCGACGATCGCTATCGCGGCGTCTATGGCGAGCGGCAGGTGATCTTCATCCATCCGGACGACCTGAAAGCCCTGAACGCCTCGGCGGGCGAGCGCGTCGACGTCGTCGGGGACCATGACGACGGCATCGAGCGGGTGGCCCGCGACTTCCGCTTCGTGCCCTACGACATTCCGCGCGGCAGCATCGCCGGTTATTATCCCGAGCTGAACGTACTCGTACCGCTCGGCAGCGCCGGGGAAGAGAGCGACACGCCGACTTCAAAGTCGATCATGGTCTCCTTCCGCAAACGTGAGGCCGCGTGAGCGGTCATCACCACGATGCGGAGGCCTTTCTCGCTCTCGTCGAACAGAAGCGGGGGCAGGATACGCAGCGGACCCCCATACAGGCGGCGATCCTTACCGCATTGGAACTCGGGATTGCCAACGACAGCCGCACGTTCTCCCGCCTTCTCGGCATCTCCCATGCGCTCGTCCTGCGTGAGCTAACCGCGCTGACGGAGCGCGGCGACGCCTTGCACATAGTGAAGCGGGACGAGCGGACGCTGCGCACGCACTACGAACCGCTCGCCGGAGCCCATCCCCGTACAGCCTGCATCAACATTTGATGGCAAAGCCGGTGACAGCGCCCGCCTGGCTGTGGGATAGAGCCGTCTGAAAGTCCGCCGGCGTCTGGCTTCCGGCGCACGAACAGATCGAGGAGCCGCCCTTGTCCGTCCGCCACTATACAATTCCAAGAATGTTCATTCGCGACCACCTCGTCACGGTCCCGCTCGACTGGTCGGACCCGGGAGGGGCGACGATCGAGGTCTTTGCCCGCGAGGTGTGCGACCCGACGAAGGCAGGCGAGACGTTGCCTTTGCTTCTGTTCCTGCAGGGCGGGCCGGGCGGCAAGTCTCCCAGGCCTGCCGGCGGCGGGCCGGGCTGGCTCGCGCACGCCCTCAAGACCCATCGGGTCGTGCTCATCGATCAGCGCGGCACGGGCCGCAGCACGCGCATCGAGAGCGCCACCATGGCAGGCTTTGAAAGCGGAATGGACGCGGCCGACTACCTCTGCCACTTCCGCGCCGACAGCATCGTCGCGGACTGCGAACACCTGCGAAAGACGGTGTTCGGCGACGTGAAATGGGAGACGCTCGGCCAAAGCTACGGCGGCTTCCTCACGCTGACCTACCTTTCCAACGCGCCGGAAGGTCTTGCAGCCTGTTATGTCACCGGCGGGCTTTCGGGCTTGCAGGCAACGGCCGACGACATCTATCGCCTCACCTATCCGCGTGTGGCGGAGAAGAATGCGCGTTACTACCTCCGCTATCCGCACGACCGGGAGCGGATCGGCCGTATTGCCGACTTCATCGCGGCAAACGACGTCCGCCTTCCGGATGGCGACCGGCTGACGGTGCGCCGGCTGCAGACGATCGGCATAGACCTCGGCATGGCGCCCGGCTTCGAGAGCATTCACTGGCTGATGGACGAGGCTTTCTCCGGCCCGTCAGAAGACCGGCTTTCCGACCATTTTCTCGCCTCGGTGATGACGCTCACCGCCTATGACGCCAACCCGCTCTTCGCCGTCCTGCAGGAAAGCATCTACGGCCAGGGCGACGGCGCAACCGGCTGGGCAGCCGAGCGCATCCGCGCCGAACATCCAGCCTTCGCCGACACGTGCCGGCCGCTGCTCCTGACCGGCGAGATGATGTATCCGTGGATGTTCTCCGAAATCCGCTCGCTGCGCCCGTTCCAGGCCGCAGCCGAGGCCCTTGCGGCCCGCCCGCGATTTGGCCGCCTCTACGATCCCGAACGACTGGCAGCCAACGAGGTGCCCGTCGCCGCTGCCGTCTATTTCGACGACATGTATGTCGATGCTGGCCTGTCGCTGGAGACGGCGCGGCATGTCGGCAATGTCGAGACCTGGGTAACGAACGAATACGAGCACGACGGCGTACGCCAGACCGACGCCGTCTTCACCCGGCTGGTCAACATGGTGAAGGAACGCGGCGGTCCGCGCCGATAGGCGTCGCGCCACGGACTGACGGGCCAACGCGCCCGGATGCTCGTGGCCCGACTGTCGCAATGTTGCGACAGTTATCGCCGATGCCCGGCAGATGATCGACGGGCAGTTGTTGCGTCGGAATTCCGATTGCGCCACAATCCGCCCCGGTTCAGGGAGGAGCCAATGCCGGGACACTCTGCGCATGTGGAGCACGTCTATACGTCTGCGCTTCAGGGATCGGCTGCCGCGAGTTCGCCGATCGTCGCCTCATGGCAGCGCTGCATGACGGTGCATCGACTTGCACCGGAGGAGGACCGCACGCCCCTGCGCCTTACATCCCGCGAATTCGAACTGGCCCAGGCAGAATCCGGACAACTGGTTGCCATTGCCGTCGATGAACTCGACCGGCTTTTCGCCCTGCTCGGAAAGGCCGGCTACTGCGTACTTCTGACAGATCGCAGCGGCGTGGCGCTCGAGCGTCGCGGCGCACGCGGCGACGACAGGGAATTCCAGAACCTCGGCCTCTGGACCGGATCGATCTGGACCGAGGCCAGCGTGGGGACTAACGGCATCGGGACCGCGCTTGCCGACGATCGACCGGTTACGGTTTTCCGACACCAGCATTTCCTCTCCTCCAATATCGGGCTTTGCTGCGCGACGGCGCCCATCCGCGACCATCGCGGCCAGCTTGCCGCAGCACTCGACATTTCCACCTGCCGCGACGACGTCGACGAGATGACGCTGTCGATCCTGTCGCAGGCGGTTCGCGATGCGGCAACGCGCATCGAGGTGAACCTTTTCCGCAGCGCGTTCTCCGGCGCGCGCTTCATCATGCTACCCACCGGAGCGAATACGGCTGCCGCTCTTCTTGCCGTCGACCGGCACGACCTGGTGGTCGGCGCAACCCGCGCCGCGCGTCTGGCGCTCAAGCTCGACGACCGCCGGATTGCCGCCGGCGTGGCGGCCGCCGATGCCCTGCAGGAGGGAACTGCCGCGGCCGGCGAAGAGCTGGCCGAAGCGGAAAAGGCGGCGCTCGTGCGTGCGCTGTCGCGGACCAACGGCAACATCTCCCGCGCCGCGCAGGCCCTTGGGATGAGCCGGGCCACCCTGCATCGGAAGCTGAAGAAGCTCGACCTGCACTGACCGCGCTGCGAGCGTCGCCCCATCTCGGCCCGGTTGCTCGTTCCTCATTTGACGCCCTGAACATTAAAGGGGCATGGTGCCGCCGCACCAGAGCTACTCAGCCCTCGCCACTCACATTCACCGGCTCCGCCCAATGGGGCAGTCGAGAGCCGTGCCGGCTGCAATTACATGAGTTCACCGCCAAAAGCCGGCATCTGGCTTCCCTGGAACAACGTGACATCGGCCTATACAGAAATGGCGACGCCTTCACCACGCGGATCGTGGGCGCCAACGATCTTTCCTTTCTCCTGAAAGCAGATGATCCCCGCCTGGCCGAAAATCGGCGAAAGTGCCGGAAGCGAGAAGACGTCATGCCCGCGTGCAGCGAGTTCCGCGATGGTGTATTCGCCAAGCGACTGCTCGACCTTCAGGCTGTCGTGACTGTCGGAGAAGGTGCGCCCAAGCAGAAAGCGAGGCTGGGCCAGAGCCTGGGCGGGCGTCATGCCGTAGTCGAGCAGGCCCGTGAGCAGCAGCGACAATGTCTGCGGCTGGCCATCGGCCCCCTGAGTTCCGTAGAGCAGGTGGGGCGATCCGTCCTTGAACGCAATGCCGGGGTTAAGGGTGTAGAACGGCCGCTTCCCCGACCGGATGGCGTTCGGATGGCCGGGCGCGACCGAAAACGCGGCACCACGGTTCTGCCAGATGATCCCGGTATCGCCGACGACCACGCCGCTGCCCCAGTCGAAATAGGTGCTCTGAAGCACGCTTGCGCAGCGTCCCTGCTCGTCGGTTGCTGCAAAGAAGACCGTGTCGCCATGCCGGTAAGGATGCGGCCAGGCGAGCGCCCGCTCGCGGTCGATGGCCTGGGCCTTTTCCTCAAGCCGCATCGGGTCGAGAAAGCCGTGGGCGTTGCCGCCGGCGAAATCCGGGTCGGAGATGTGTTCGCGATCGAGGAATGCCTGTTTCACGGCTTCTACCAGCAGATGGTATCTCGCTGCGCTTAACGGCGGTAGTGCCGCCAAATCCAGCCGGGACAGAATGCCAAGGATCATAAGTGTCGAGATCCCCTGGGTCGGGGGCGGGGGCGCGAGCAGCGTTACGCCGCGATAGTCCTGCGACACGGGTTCGGCATCGCGCGTGCGGGTCAGCCGCAGGTCGGCAGCTGTGAGCGGCGACCCCACCGAGGCCATTGCACCGCCGAGGCGTCTCGCCAGCTCTCCCTCGTAGAAGGACCGGTGGCCATGCTCGGCGATATGGCGAAGCGTTTGCGCAAGCGAGCTCTGCGTAAAGATGCCCTTGCTTGCGGGATAATCAAATGCGGATGCGAATCCCGGCCAGCCGGCTATCTCGGCGCGTCTGAATTCGAGCCAGAAATCCTGCGAGCGGCTCGGCCGGTATCCATTTTCCGCCAAAGCGATAGCGGGAGCGAGAAGATCAGAGAACAGCTCGCGCCCCTGCCAATGCTGCTGCCCGAAAGCCAAAGCATGCCCCCAACTGTCCACCGCGCAGGCGGTGGTGAGCATGGAAGAGGGGCCGCGCAGCGGGATAGCCGTCTCGAAATCGGGAAGGACCTCCGCGGCCTGTCCTATCCCGAGGAAGGACCGGCGGAGGCCTTCTCTATCGGCGACGAGCCACACAGCATCGCCGCCCAGACCGCAAAAATGTGGCATGACCACCGCGAGTGTCGCGGCGACCGCGACGGCAGCCTCAATAGCGTTGCCGCCGCGCCTGAGCACCGCTGCGCCGGCTTCGCTCGCCAAGGGGTGTGGACTGGTGACCATTCCCGGGAGGGCAGGTTGCGGCACATGTGGCGACATGACATTTCTCTCTTCAAAGTCCGGCCGGAAATATCCGGCCAGGGTTGCGCATCTCCGCCGATCAGTCGATCTTGTAGTCGAGCTTGCGCTCGGCCAGCGGCGGCAGGAACTGACGCGTGAAGATCTGCTCCACCTTCGGCTTGGACGGAAGCTGATAGCCTTCGGCGACGATATCGATCGAGCGGGCGAGGCGGGCGTCATCGACATCGCCGAGGCCGAGCTTGTCGGTTTCCGGCGAGACGATCAGGTTCTCGTAGGAGAATTTCATGCGCGCCAGCTCGAGCTCTTCCTTGGCGAGATTGTCATAGGCCATGACGGCGTCGATCCCGGCCTTGGAATTGCCGGCGATTTCCTTGGCGGCCTTGTTGACGGCGCGTACCAGTCCTTCGACGGCCTTCGGGTTTTCCTTGACGAGCTTCTGCGACACCATCATGCCGTTGGCATAGAGATCCAGACCGTAATCGCCGAAGGAAAGCCAGTTGTAGTCCTTGGCCGGATCCTGGCGGTTGTTGATGAGGTTGAACCAGCTGGTGATGTTGAAGACAAGTGCGCCGTCGATATCGCCCTTGATCAGCATCGGTTCCTGCAGGTTCGGTCCCATGTTCTCGATCGCGACCTTGGTCATGTCGACCTTGTTGATCGCGCCGAGCACGGTGACGAGGCGGGTGGTGGGCGTGCCCTGCGCGCCGCCGAGCTTCTTGCCTTCCAGATCGGCCGGCTTGGTGATGTTGGTTTCCTTCTTGCTGACGATGGCGAAGGGCGGCTTGCTCCACAGCTGGTAGACCATGACCGGCACTTCGTCCGGGCGGGTGGCGGCATTCTGGATGATGGCGTTGATGTCGCCGAAGCCTGCATCGTAGACGCCCGACATGATGCGGGTGACGGTGGCGGCCGAGCCTTCGCCCTGGTCGATCGTGACGTTGAGGCCTTCTTCCTTGAAATAGCCCTTCTGCATGGCGAGCAGGAAGGGGGCATCCGAGCCTTGCGTCTTCCAGCCGAGGGTGAACTTGATATCCGTATCAGCCAGGGCGGTGCCGCCCAGGCAAAGGCTAACGGTGAGCGTCGTTAGTAGTTTCTTCAGCATGTCTGGCTCCGTTCGGTTTGGCGTTGATTGTCAGGCGGCAGTGAAATCCTGGCGGCGGGTGGCCCAGCCGGTGACGCGCGTCTCGATCAGCGAGAAGGCGACGTAGAGAAGCACGCCCAAAAGGGCGAGGATGAAGAGACCGGCAAAGACCAGCGGCACATCGAAATTGGACGAAGCCGACATCATGACGTTGCCGATGCCGCGGTTCGAGGCGACCGTTTCCGACAGCACCGAGCCGACGAAGGCGAAGGTGACGGCGATCTTCAGCGAAGCGAAGAAGAAGGGCATGGTGCGCGGGAGACCGACATTCCAGAGAATGTCGAGCTTGCTGGCGCCGAGCGATTTCAGCACGTCCTCGAGTTCCGGCTCCGTGGTCGCGAGCCCGGTCGCGATATTGACGACGATCGGGAAGAAGCACATGGCGAGCGCGGTCAGGATCGCTGGCACCGAGCCGGAGCCGAACCAGAGAACGAAGATCGGCACGACCGCCACCTTGGGAATGGACGAAAAGCCGATCAGCAGCGGATAGGCCGTATCATAGGCCGTGCGCGACACGCCGATCGCCGCGCCGATGACGACGCCGACGGCAACGCCGAGTACAAAGCCTACCATCGTCGTCCAGAGAGTCTGGATGATATGCGGCACGAGGACGGGGAAACGGTCGACCAGCGTGTCGAAGACCTGGCTGGGGCGCGGCAGGACAAGATCGGAGGCCTGCAGCGCGAGGCAGAGGATTTCCCACAGGCCGAAGAAGGCGACAATGAGGGCTGCGGCCCAGAGGCGGCGGCGCAATTCGTAGCTCATGGGTCAGGCTCCCTGGATCGCGGTATCGGACCGGGCATCGATGATCAGTTCGCGCAGGCGCTGGTTCAGCGTGACGAAATCGTGCTCGAAGGTCATCTCGACGGTGCGGGGACGGGGAAAATCGACGGCGCTATCATCGATGATGCGGCCCGGCCGCGCACTCATGACGCAGATGCGGGAGGCAAGGAAACCGGCCTCCTTCAGATCATGGGTGATCAGAAGAACCGTCGGCCTGCGCTTCATCCAGAGCGACTGCATCGTCCCCCAGAGTTCCTCGCGGGTGAACTGGTCGAGCGCACCAAAAGGCTCGTCAAGCAGAAGCAGGCTCGGTTCGTGCGCGAGCGCACGGCAGAGATTGGCGCGCTGCAGCATGCCGCCGGAAAGCTGCCACGGGTAATGGTTGGCGAACTTGTCGAGCCCGACATCGGCAAGCAGCGCACGCACACGGTCGCGGAACGCACCATTCTTCTTGGCGCGGTACTCAGAGCGGAAAGGTTTTACGATCCTGAGCGGCAGCATGACGTTGCGCTCGATCGTCAGCCAGGGAAGCATGGTCGGGTTCTGGAAGGCCATGCCGATGCGCAGCGCCTTGGCGCTGACCTCCCGCCCTCCGACGATCACCGCGCCTTTGGTCGGCTGCAGCAGGCCGGCAGCCAGCCGCATGATCGTCGACTTGCCGCAGCCCGAAGGGCCCACGAGCGCGACGAATTCTCCATTGGCGATTCGAAGGCTGGTCTCCTGCAGCGCGACGACAGCCTTGTCCTGCCGGCCGAATGACACGGCGGCCTGTGACAGCTCCACGGCGGGCGGGGAAGGGGCGGAAGTCGTCTGGCGAAGGTCGGTCTGCATCAAGTCACCATGATAAGAGGTCTCACAAAGTGCATGCAATAGGCATGCCATGTTCTGTACTATGCAAACATATGTCGATATCTGCCGGAGAATCACGAGATTAAAAGTGAATGCATTTATTGCATGCATTTGTTTTGAGCATATTTCGGCCGAATTGCACTCAAATGCAGCAATCGGGCGAGTTGAATTTTATCCGCGCGTCGCTTATCGAGATGACAGACGAAAGGTGCGGTTATGGCAGGAGAGAAGCGTTCGGCGAGAAGTGAGGGCGATCGTGTCGCCGGGATCTGCACGGCACTGCGCCGCGCCATCATCGAACGCGCACTTCTGCCCGGCGACCGCCTGCCGGAGGATTCGCTCGGCGAGCGTTTCGGCGTCAGCCGCACCATCGCCCGCCATGCGCTGGGCCAACTGGCCGCCGAGGGGCTTGTCGATCTCAGGCGCAACCGCATCGCAGTGGTCGCCACACCGTCATTCGAGGATGCGCGCGATATTTTCGACATCCGCCTGGATCTCGAAAGGCAGGTCGTGCGCCGGCTGGCCGGAAAGCTGACCGATGCGCAGGCCAGGCAGTTAAAAGCGGTCGTCGATGCCGAACATGGCGCGCGGCACGGGCCTGAAGGCGCCTCTATCCGACTTGCGACCGAATTCCACGTCCTTCTTGCCGAGATGACCGGCAAGCCGATCCTGATCCGTTATGTGACCGAGATTTGCTATCGCGCCGGCCTGTCGCTGGCCGCTTTCGGCCGCCCCCATTCATCGGACTGCGCCGTCAGCGAACATCTGGATTTGATCGAGGCCATCCGCACCGGCCCGGCCGAGAAGGCGGAGGCGATGATGGTGGAACATCTGGAGGCCGTCGCCTCCCGCGCCCTCCTGCAAAGCTCGGGCGCCAAGCCGCGCGACCTCATGGATATCCTGGCACCCTATGCGGAGTGAGGGGCCCAAGGGCCCTTCGCTTCCGTTTTATCGCGCCACGGACGGATCGAGTATCCACTCGGCGCTGTCGTTCCACACGTCCGTATCGAGGATCAGTCCGTCGCGCACCGTGAAGCGGTCGATATAGCGATTGTTGTCGAAGGGCGTACCATCCGGCCATTCGCCATAGAGATAGCCGAGACTGTAGACGATCGTCTCCGTCTTCCCCGGGACGACGTCATAGCGCTCGATCCGCTTCTTCACCCACTTGTAGCGGGCTGCATTGAAGCTGGTCGGACCGCTCGGCTTGTCGAAGACGCGATTGCCGGTGAAGCGGCAGATGAAGCTCGGCGCAACATAGGTTGCGGCGCGGACCGGATCGGGCGTCATCGAGGCGTCGAGATATTCCTTCACCGCCTGCAGATCGCGCTGCGTGGTCTCATCCATGGAAATCCCCAATTCTGTTGCGAATATTACCCTAAAAGTGCATACATCTATTGTTACGCAAATCATGCATCGAGTTGCAATATGTCATCTTCAGATTCCTTCGATCTCGTCTTCCGCGACGCCCGTATCCGGGGCCACGCCTCACTGCAGGACATCGGCGTAAACGACGGGCGGATCTCGGCGATCGGGAAGATAGCGGCGGGCGCGGGCCGGCGCGATGAGGCGATCGGGGGCCGTTTGGTCCTGCCCGGTTTCGTCGATACCCATGTGCATCTCGACAAATCCTGCCTGCTCTGCCGCTGCGGCAATACCGGGGGAGGGCTGAAGGGCGCGATCGCCGCCGTCTCCCGTATGAAGGCGGACTATACGGTGGACGATGTCTACGCCCGTGGCGCCCGCACGCTGGAGATGGCGATCGCAAAGGGCACCATGCACATGCGCACGCATGTCGAGGTGGACCCGAGGGTCGGGCTGCGCAGCTTCGAGGCGATGAAGCGGTTGAAGCGGGACTATGCCTTTGCTCTCGACCTGTCGATCTGCGTGTTCCCGCAGGAAGGCCTCATCAATGATGCCGGGACGGAGGAACTCTTGGAGCAGGCGCTGGCGCAAGGGGCGGACCTTCTCGGCGGCTGCCCTTACACGGACAGCGATCCACAGCTGCACATGAAGAAACTGTTCGCGATGGCTGTGGCGCATGATGTGGATCTCGACTTCCACCTCGATTTCGACCTCGACCCGAGCTGGTCCCATCTCAGCGACATCTGCAATCTCACTGAATGGGCCGGGTGGCAGAACCGCGTGACGGTGGGTCACGCCACGAAACTGGCCGCCATGGATGGTGAAACTCTGACGAGACAAATCGCTCGCCTCGCAGAGGCTGGCGTGGCGGTCACGGCACTTCCATCCACCGATCTCTATCTTAACGGACGCGAAGCGGCGTTTCGCGCCCCGCGAGGCATCGCCCCGATCCATCTGCTGGCGGAAAGAGGCGTCACGGTCTCGGTTGCCAGCAACAACATCCTCAATCCGTTCACGCCCTATGGCGACGGTTCGCTTCTTCGCATGGCGAACCTCTACGCCAACGTATCGCACATTGGGCCTGAAGGCTTTCCTGCTTGCTTCGACATGATCACCGAAAGCGCCGCCCGCCTGATGAGACTTGAAGGCTACGGCATTGCCCCAGGCGCATCGGCCGATCTGGTCGTCATGGACGGCGTTGATGAAGCAGAAGTGTTCGGTGGACTGGCCGAGCCGATTGTCGGCTGGAAGCGCGGGCGCAAGAGTTTTGTCAGGCCGGCTGCGACCTTGTTCCGGCCTTGACTGTTCGTATGTGGTGGCGACTGACGACAGAGTAGCGGTCATCTTCGCCGATGTTAATGTGCAGCGGGCATTTGACGCGCTCGGCAGCCGCCGGCGCGCCATTCTCGCAACGGTGCGCGCATCCGCACCTTGCCCGCCAGAGCGCTTCGCCTTCGACCGGCCCGCGCCCTGCATTGCCCCGCAGAACTGTTTCAAACCTGCGACAGGATGGGCGGCCCGCATGAACTGCCCGGCTGTTCGGGCGACGGAAACGCAAGCAGACTTCCCACATCCGCTGCAGGCGGGACATGATCAAGGGAGGATCACATGCTGCATCAGAAGATCGTCGAGTCGCCGTTCAAGCTCACCTACGGCAACTTCATAGGCGGGCAATGGCGCGCGCCGATCGGTGGCAGGTATTTCGAGAACATCACGCCGGTGACGGGCGGGAAACTGTGCGAGGTCGCGCGCTCGGACGAAAGCGACATCAATGCCGCGCTCGACGCGGCCCATGCCGCGAAGGACAAATGGGCGCGGACGTCCACGACCGAGCGCTCCAACATCCTGATGAAGATCGCCCAGGTCATGGAAGACAATCTGGAACTGCTCGCACGCGCGGAGACCTGGGACAACGGCAAGCCGATCCGCGAGACGATGGCGGCGGACATTCCGCTGGCGATCGACCACTTCCGCTACTTCGCTTCCTGCATCCGCGCCCAGGAAGGCTCGATCGGCGAGATCGATCACGACACCGTCGCCTATCATTTCCACGAACCGCTCGGCGTCGTCGGCCAGATCATCCCGTGGAACTTCCCGATCCTGATGGCGGCATGGAAGCTGGCGCCGGCGCTGGCCGCCGGCAACTGCGTCGTGCTCAAACCGGCCGAACAGACGCCGGCTTCGATACTCGTCTGGGCCGAACTCGTCGGCGACCTGCTGCCGCCGGGCGTTCTCAACATCGTCAACGGTTTCGGCCTGGAAGCGGGCAAGCCGCTGGCGACAAGCCCACGCATCGCCAAGATCGCGTTTACCGGCGAGACGACCACCGGCCGGTTGATCATGCAGTACGCCAGCCAGAACCTCATCCCGGTGACGCTGGAGCTCGGCGGCAAGTCGCCCAACATCTTCTTTGACGACGTCATGGCCGAAGATGACGCCTTCCTCGACAAAGCGCTGGAAGGCTTTGCGATGTTCGCGCTCAACCAGGGCGAAGTCTGCACATGCCCGAGCCGCGCACTGGTGCAGGAATCGATTTACGAACGCTTCATGGAGAAGGCCGTCAAGCGCGTCGAGGCGATCAAGCAGGGCAACCCGCTCGATCCGGCGACGATGATCGGCGCTCAGGCCTCCGGCGAACAGCTCGAAAAGATCCTCGCCTATCTCGATATCGGTCGGCAGGAAGGCGCCCAGGTGCTGGCCGGCGGAGCCCGAAACGATCTCGGTGGCGAGCTGGCCGGCGGCTACTACGTCAAGCCGACCATCTTCAAGGGCCACAACAAGATGCGCGTCTTCCAGGAGGAGATCTTCGGCCCGGTCGTCTCGGTCACCACCTTCAAGGACGAGAAGGAGGCGCTCGAAATCGCCAACGATACGCTCTATGGCCTCGGCGCCGGCGTATGGACCCGCGACGGCAACCGCGCCTACCGCTTCGGCCGCGAAATCCAGGCCGGGCGCGTCTGGACCAACTGCTACCATGCCTATCCTGCACACGCGGCCTTCGGCGGCTACAAGCAGTCCGGCATCGGCCGCGAAACGCACAAGATGATGCTCGACCACTACCAGCAGACCAAGAACATGCTGGTCAGCTACAGCCCGAACGCGCTGGGCTTCTTCTGATCCTCCCGGGCAGGCGCCGATCCGCCGGCGCGCCCGCCTTCCCCGGAGGCAGCCCTTGGCCTCCGGGGTCCTTCTTTTTTGGAGATCGACATGGAACCGCTTGAGAGCGGCGAGCCGCGCGTGCTCGCGACAGAGGAGGCGCTCGCCTTCATCGCGGAGATACGCAAGGACCACCCGGACGTCCTGTTTCATCAGTCGGGCGGCTGCTGCGACGGATCCTCGCCCATGTGCTACCCGGCGAACGAATACCTGATCGGCGCCGGCGACGTGAAGCTCGGCGAGATCGGCGGCGTCCCGGTCTACATCAGCGCTAGCCAGTTCGAGACTTGGAAGCACACGCAGCTGATCATCGACGTCGTGCCCGGCCGTGGCGGCATGTTCTCCCTCGACAACGGCCGCGAGCGCCGCTTCCTGACCCGGTCGCGCCTGTTCGCAGGCGGCGAGGTCTGCGCCATTCCGTCCCGGCAGTAATCGGTCGGAACGGGGCAACGCTTTACATCGCCCCTTGATCGGTTAACTATTCGCGCCGGAGGAACGGAGGAGGGGACGCGCGCCAGCGCGGCCTTGAAGCTACATGTTCTCGCATTCGGAGCACATCCGTGAGATCGAGCGTGTCAGCCGCGGGCTGCCCACCGGGCGCGACGACGTCGTCGTCCAGTCATGGCGGCGCTGTCTCGACCAGCACCGCCTCGATCCGACCCATGCCTGCGAGGCTTTCATCCTGCCCGACGCGCGCCTGCGCGAACATCGGCAGCAATCCGAGGATCTCGTAAGGATCGCCCGGTCGGGCCTGGAGCACCTCTTCAGCCAGGTCGCCGGACAGAACTACGTGCTGCTGCTTTCCAACCGCCAGGGCGTGACGGTCGAGTTCCTTGGCGACCCGCTGTTCGACAACAACCTGCGCAAGGCCGGCCTCTATCTCGGCTCCGAGTGGTCGGAGAGCCGGGCGGGGACCTGCGCCGTTGGCGCCTGCATCGAAACCGGCGAGGCACTGACGATCCATCAGACCGATCATTTCGACAACACCCATACCCCGCTCTCGTGCACCGCCGCACCGATCTACGACACGACCGGCGAGCTGACAGCGGTGCTCGACATTTCCCTTCTCAGCTCGCCGATCCTCAAGGCCAGCCAGAACCTGGCCCGTCACCTCGTCGGCGCCACCGTGCGGCGGATCGAGCTTGCCAACCTGATGGCCCAAACCCGCCACGAATGGGTACTGCGCTTCTCCCGCTCGCCCGATTTCCTGGACGTCGATCCCGAGGCGGCCATCTCCATCGACGGAAGCGGGCGGATCATCGGCATGACGCATGGCGGCGCGCAGATCCTCGCCCGTTCCGTCGGCGCAGACTGGCGCGAACCGGCAAACCTGATCGGCCAGCCCGTATCGAAATTCCTCAATCTCGAGGTCGACGGCCTCCCCGACCTGACCCGCAGGAGGCCGACGCAAGATCGTCTGGTCTTCGCCCGCGACGGCAATGCGCTGTTCGCGCACGCGATCGAGCCGCAACTGCAGCGCCGCGTCTCGGCATGGACGCGCAGCGAAATCCCCAAGCCGATCCGACGCCTCGGCGGCGATGCCCCGGAAATAGCGGCCCTGCAGGCCAAGGTGGCAAAGCTTGCCCGCACGGCGCTGCCCATTCTGATCCAGGGCGAGACCGGTTCGGGCAAGGAGCATCTCGCGCGCGCCATCCATGAAGGCAGCGGACTGACCGGCGGTTTCGTCGCGATCAACTGCGCCGCAATTCCCGAACAGCTGATCGAAAGCGAGCTGTTCGGCTACATGCCGGGCGCCTTCACCGGCGCATCGCCGAAGGGCCGCAAGGGGCTGGTCGAACAGGCGGCCGGCGGGACGCTTTTTCTCGACGAGATCGGCGACATGCCGCTCGGCCTGCAAAGCCGCCTGCTGCGCGTGCTGGCGGAAAAGGAAGTGCTTCCGGTCGGCGGGCATGAGCCACGCCCGGTCGCGATCCGCGTCGTATCCGCCTCGCACCGGCCGCTTCAGGAGCTCGTGGCGGAGGGGCGTTTCCGGCAGGACCTGTTCTATCGGCTGAATGCCGCCACGCTGGTTTTGCCGCCGCTGCGCGACCGCCCGGATTTCGACTGGCTGCTCGCCCGCATTCTCGAGCGGTATGCGCGGGATGGCAGGTCGCCGACACTGGCGCCGCTGTCGCTCGATCTGCTGAAACGCCACGACTGGCCCGGCAATATCCGCGAACTCGACAATGTGCTGGCAGTGGCCGTCGCCATCTGCGAGGGCGACGTCATCGAACCCTCCGATCTTCCCGACGGCTTTTGCTTTCCGGCGGGAAATCACACGGCCGACCGTTCGCCGGACAAGGAGGAGGCTCAGGTAACGGGGCAGTCAAAGGGCGAGGAACTCCGCCGTATGCTTTCGGCCTGCAACTGGAATGTCTCCGAAGCGGCCCGCCGCCTCGGCGTCGATCGCTCGACCGTGCATCGCCAGATCAAACGCTTCGGGATCATGACGCAACACTGATGCCACACCCGTGGCGCCACGACTGTGGCACCAATCGCGGCAGCGCAACGTTCATTCAGTCAGTCTGCATTGAAAACATTGGTCTTTTCTCGCGGCCCGCGTTGGCATGCCGCTTGCGCCTGTCTGACCGGAGCCTGCGGCAGGAGGAGTTGCCGCCGGTTCTCGCAAGACGATGCAACCACGATGGAGGAGATCACATGCTTGACGACAGCCCCAGCACGAAGGTCGACAGCGCGCTCGCCAAACTGGGCCAGGCCTTGGAGAAGGGCGATATCGACGCTGCTGTCAACCTGTTCCAGGCGGACTGCTACTGGCGCGACCTCGTCACCTTTACCTGGAACCTCAAGACCTTGGAGGGACAGCAGCAGATCCGAGACATGCTCTCGAAGCAATTGTCCGAGATCAGGCCGCGCCACTTTCATCAGGATACGGCCGAACTTGCCAGCGATGGCGACGGCATCACGCAGGGATGGTTCAACTTCGAGACCGATACCGGTCGCGGCTACGGCCATATCCGCCTGAAGAACGGGCTTGTCTGGACCCTGCTGACAACCCTGACCGAACTGAAAGGCCACGAGGAGCCGAAGGGTATCCGCCGACCGCTCGGCGCCGAGCACGGGCATGGAAAGGCGCGCAGAACATGGAAGGAAAAACGCGAGCAGGAGGCTTCCGAACTCGGCTACAGCACCCAGCCCTATGTCGTAATCGTCGGCGGCGGGCAGGGCGGTATCGCGCTTGCAGCCCGGTTGCGCCAGCTCGGCGTGCCGACAATCATCATCGAGAAGAACGAGCGGCCCGGGGACAGCTGGCGAAAGCGCTATAAGTCGCTCTGCCTGCACGACCCGGTCTGGTACGACCATCTCCCCTACATCCCGTTCCCGGAAAACTGGCCGGTCTTCGCACCGAAGGACAAGATCGGCGACTGGCTGGAAATGTATACCAAGGTCATGGAGCTGAACTACTGGAGCTCGACCACCTGCAAATCCGCTTCCTACGACGAGACGAAGAACGAATGGACCGTAGTCGTCGAACGGGATGGCGAGGAAGTCGTGCTGCGGCCGAAGCAGCTCGTGCTGGCGACCGGCATGTCCGGCAAGCCCAACGTGCCGAAGATCGCCGGCCAGGACATCTTCAAGGGCGAGCAGCAGCATTCCTCGCAGCATCCCGGGCCGGACGCCTACAAGGGAAAGAAGGTCGTGGTCATCGGCTCGAACAATTCGGCCCACGACATCTGCGCGGCTCTCTGGGAGGCGGGTGCCGACGTCACCATGGTCCAGCGCTCGTCGACGCATATCGTGCGCTCCGATACGTTGATGGACATCGGCCTGGGCGATCTCTATTCCGAGAAGGCGGTTGCGGCGGGCATGACCACGCGCAAGGCGGACCTGATTTTCGCCTCTCTGCCCTACAAGATCATGCACGAGTTCCAGATCCCGCTCTATGAGAAGATGCGTGAGCGGGACGCGAAGTTCTATGAGGATCTCGAAAAGGCGGGCTTCATGCTCGACTGGGGCGCGGACGGCTCCGGGCTGTTCATGAAGTATCTGCGCCGTGGCTCGGGCTACTACATCGACGTCGGCGCCTGCGACCTGGTCATCGACGGATCGATCAAGCTGAAGTCAGGCTCCGACGTCGATCGCCTGACGGAGGATGCCGTCCTGTTGAAGGACGGCACGAAGCTGCCGGCCGATCTCGTCATCTACGCCACCGGCTACGGTTCGATGAACGGATGGGCCGCCGATCTCATCTCGCGCGAGGTCGCCGACAAGGTTGGCAAGTGCTGGGGGCTCGGCTCGGATACGCCCAAGGATCCCGGTCCCTGGGAAGGCGAGCAGCGCAACATGTGGAAGCCGACCCAGCAACAGGCGCTGTGGTTCCATGGCGGCAACCTGCACCAGTCCCGCCACTACTCGCAATATCTGGCCCTGCAGCTGAAGGCCCGTCAGGAAGGCATTCCGACCCCGGTCTACGGCCTGCAGGAACGCCATCATCTCTCCTGACTGACCGCAACAACTGCGGCCGGGGCAGACGCCCCGGCCGGATTTCCCTATTACTTCACCTCGTCTTCAGCTGGCTGTCAGCTTCGCATGCTCCATTCGGTGATCCGGAAAAAGCGACAACGATCGCACGCCCCGCCGGTTTCACCTCTCGGAGGCAGGCTCATGGCCGACACAGCAACGCCGCTGCCGTTGCGCAATGATCGGCGCGACGACGTCTTTGCCCGCGACGACCGACCCATTGGCGATTTCACGTTTGACGCCACCGTGGCAAACGTCTTCGACGACATGGTCAGCCGGTCCGTCCCCTACTACGAGGAGATTCAGCGGATGGTCTGCGAACTGGCCGCAGATTTTGCGCAACCGGGAACCACCCTCTGCGACATCGGCTGCTCGACAGGCACAACGCTGCTTGCGCTCGACAATCTGGTCGATCCGAACGTTCGTTTCGTCGGAATCGACAGCGCGCCCGACATGCTGGAAAGGGCCTCCCAGAAGATCAGGGCGGCACGGACGAACCGACCGATCGAGCTAAAGGCACTCGACATTCACCAGGGCCTTGCGATCGCCAATGCCAGCGTCGTGACAATGCTTCTGACGCTGCAGTTCATACGTCCACTCCATCGCGAACGAACGATGAAGGCCATCCATGCCGGCCTCAACGAACGCGGCTGCCTGCTGCTCGTCGAGAAGCTGACCAGCGAGGACTCCACCTTCAACCGTCTGTTCATCCAACACTATTACGACTTCAAACGTCGCAACGGCTATTCCGAGATCGAGATTGCGCAAAAGCGGGAGGCACTTGAAAATGTGCTCATTCCCTATCGTCTCGAGGAAAACCTGCAGCTTCTCAAGGAGGTCGGCTTCCGCAGGGTCGAGATCTTCTTCCGCTGGTACAACTTCTGCGGTCTGATCGCGGTGAAATAGGTGCTGCGATGACACCCGCCATGATCGCTGTCGGCAACTTTTTCTTCAGATACCGCAACCAGGCCTTTCCGCTTATCATCCTGGTGCTGGCCGTCCTCGCGCCGCCTCCGACAACATGGTTCGGCAGCACGGCTGGCGGGCATTTTCGGGAAACCCTTGCCATGGCGATCGTCGCTTTCGGCCTGACGTTGAGGGCAACGGTCATAGGATTTGCTTACATCCAGCGCGGCGGACTGAGGAAGCGGGTGTATGCGAAGGAACTCGTCACCGAAGGCATGTTCGGCGTCTGCCGAAACCCGCTCTATGCCGGCAACATGCTGATCTATTCCGGCATCTTCCTGTTCCACGGCGACGCGTTCGTCGTGGTCGCAGGCATCGTTTTGTTCGCCCTCATCTATCAGTGTATCGTGCTGGCAGAGGAACATTTCCTGCTGGATAAATTCCCCGACGGCTATCGCGCCTATTGCCGCGACGTTCCACGCTGGGGCTTCAGACTGCAGCGGTTTCGCCGCTCGACCGAGGGCATGCGCTTCAACGTTCGCCGGGTTATCGCCAAGGACTATTCGACGATCTCGGCCGCCCTGCTCGCCCTGCTGGCAGTCGATGTCTATCGCGTGCTCACCACGGCTGAAACGCCTCAGAGCAGCCAGCGCCTCCTCGTGCTCGCTCTACTGGTCATGCTGGTTGTGGCTTCAACCGGCATAGTGAGCCGCATGAAAAAGAGCGGTCGGCTCGACGAACCGGCAGCCTTCCTCTGAACGCGGCAGATACTTCTTTCCATCTTGCCGAGCAGTCACGCAGCGTCGAGGGCGATGGGCGTGTAGCCCTCGGCCGCGATCGCCTCTGCGATGGCGCTGCGATCGGCAGCACCGGAAACGGTCACGCGATGGATGGCTAGATCAACGCTGACGATCGCCCCGGGGGCGGCCGCTTCGACTGCGGATGTGATGGCGCGCGCGCAATGGCCGCAGGTCATGTCTTCGACGGCGAAGGAAACGGTCTGGTGGTTCGTCATATCTTTTTCTTCCGGTTCAACGCCTGCACGCTAAAGCTTTACCACGTGGGAAGGTCAAGCGCCTTGCGGAGTTCAAGCTGCATCGGCACACACAAAGCTTTCCAGCTGACCGTGAATGATCTGCTTGAAGTCGACCAGCATGTTCTCCGCCTCGTCGGCGGGCAGCGTGATAGCAAGCCGCACCATGCTGCTGGCCAGATGGAAGAAGAGAAAAACCAGTCGGCTGAAGCGCTCGTGCTCGCCTTCGGCGATGAGGTGTGCCGCGCTTTGACAGAAGAGTTCGCCCTGCTGCCTCGTCTCGGCAATATCCATGTTCTGCAGTTCCTTGTCGGCCTGGATCGCGTTCAACAGGTCCTGAATGGCCGGATCGCCGGCCACGCGCAGGTAATATCCGTCAAGGATGGTATCCGCCGCATCCTTTACCCCGGCAAGGTCGGAAACGCCGGCGAGGCTGGCGGTAATCCCCATGCGAGTCTCGATGCTGTATTGCTCGTAGAGCATGGCGATGATCGCCGACTTGTTGGGAAAATACTGATAGACGGACGCGATCGGGCCGCCGGTCAGAAGCGCGATCTCGCGCATCGTCATGCCGTCTATGCCCCGCTCGCCGATCAACTGCTTGGCCACGCGCAGGATTTCTTCGACACGTTCGCGGCTGCGCTCCTGCTTCGGCTTGCGACGCAGGCGCTGTTCGAGATCACCGGCATCTGCCGACATACCCATCCCTACTCCTTTGCCCAGTGGTAAACGCCGCCCTTGCTCATCCGTTCGCCTAGAATGCGACGCCTGAGCAACCATATTGTCTCACTAAATCAGCACCAACTTAAGGAAGTCTTCACCGTGCCTTCCAATCCTTGATAACCGGCAAGAACAGCTGCGTTCGGCTTGAGCAACCATCCCATTTTCCCATTGACATCTACTGGTGCAGGCCTCACGCTCGCGTATTATCTGATACATTATCATATTAAACGGCAAGCGGTAAGGCAGGGAGGCCATCCGCATGGCGGCAGGCCAGGGAAAGGTCCATCAAGGCGCAGCCTGGATCGTCGGAAATCCCGTCGCAACCCAGGTCGCAGCCGCCCTGCCCATCGGCTCGGCCGATCCAAGCCCGCGAACGGCGTTGCTGGTACCGGCCGCCCAGCTTCTCGGCGCCGCGCTCGGGCCTGCGGGTGCATCGCTTCTGATATCGGACGAAGATGTGCGCGCCGTGCCCTTTTTCGGCATGGCCTGCCTTGCCGCAACACTGCTCCTGCTCGCCGTCTTCTGTCTGAAGGCCGGAGGCAACGGCATTTCCCGATCCGCAATCGACACCGGCAAGGACAATGCTGCATGAACCAGACTGCCACCGTTGCCTGGACGAACTGGTCGGGAAGTGTCGTCGCTCGCAAAGCCATGGTATCGCGACCGCGCGGACTTGCGGAACTCGCAGACGTCATCCGAACGGCGCCGGGGCCGATCCGCATCGCCGGCGCCGGTCATTCCTTCACGCCCCTGGTCGAAACAGACGGCACGATCCTCGAGCTCGAGCGTTTCCAGGGTCTCGTGTCGCATGATGCGATCGCGCTTCAGGCGACCGTGGGCGCTGCGACCCGCCTCGGCGATCTGACCAAACACCTGCACGCAGCAGGGCAGGGCCTCGCCAATATGGGTGACATCGACAAGCAGTCGATCGGCGGAGCGCTCGGGACGGCTACGCACGGCTCGGGCGTTTCGCTTGGCGCCTATCACAGCCAACTCCGCGCGATGGAGATCGTCGACGGCCGCGGCGATGTTCGGCAGCTGACGATCGACAACGACCGCGAGACGATCGAGGCGACCGGCGTCACGCTCGGTGCCTTCGGAGCGCTGACCGAAGTCACGCTGCAGAACATCGCCAGCTATCGTCTGCGCCGCCGCCGCTGGGTCGTGCCGATCGGCGACATCCTTGCAAGCTGCGACACCTTCATGTCCGCCCATCGTTCCGCCGAATTCTATTTCATTCCGTTCTCCGGCCATGCGCTGCTGATCACCAGCGACATCTCGACTGCGGACGTGTCGCCACGCCCGGCCGAGGAAGACGAGGAGGGTCTTGCGACGCTCAAACAGCTTCGCACCTGGCTTGGCTGGCTGCCGCCGCTGCGGCGCGCCTTGATCGGCGCGGCCCTCGCGCGCCTCCCCGAGGAGGATTACGTGCAGGACTGGCTGAACGTCTACACCAGCGACCGACGCCGCAAGTTCAACGAGATGGAATACCACCTGCCGTATGAGGAAGGGCCGAGGGCGCTCGCCGAGATCATCACGCTCACGGAAAAACACTTTCCCGAAGTCTACTTCCCGATGGAGGTGCGCTCCGTTGCACCCGACGAGTTCTGGCTCAGCCCCTTCTATCGGCGCAAGACCTGCTCCATCGCCATCCATCACGATGCGGCCGAAGATCCAAAGGCCTTCATGGCGGCGGCGGAAGCTATCTTTCGGCGCTATGGCGGCCGCCCTCACTGGGGCAAGATGCACAACCTCGTCGCCGCGGATTTCGCATCGATCTATCCCCGTTGGAAGGATGCGATGGCCGTGCGCCGAAGCTTCGATCCGGACAACCGCTTCGTTTCCCCCTATCTCGCCCGGCTCCTCGGTGTCGCATGAAGGACGTTGCCTACTTCGGCATGATATCCGCCGCGCTTGAGGAAGCCGGAATCCATCGGCCGGCCCTCGTCGTCGATCTTGAATGCCTGAACGACAATCTGGCCGTCGTAGAAAAAACGATGACGAACGGACCGGCCGTTCGCATCGTCGACAAGTCCCTGCCGTCGCTGCCGCTTCTTTCCCATGTGATGCAGAGGCTCGGCACCAACCGGATCATGAGCTTCCATCTGCCGATTACGGCGGCTGTGCTGCAGGCGTTCCCCGACGCGCACGTCCTGTTTGGAAAGCCCATGCCTGCTGCGGCGGTTGCATCCGCGTTGGCGAAAACGGATGCGTCCCGGCAACAGGCCTTTTGCGATCGCGTTACCTGGCTGATCGATACGCCCGAGCGCCTTGCCCAGTACGTATCCCTGGCCGGCTCGCTCGGCCGGCGGCTGCGCATCGCCTTCGAAATCAACATCGGCATGCAGCGCGGCGGCTTCGACACGCCGCGTGCTCTGGCGCACGCCCTCACCCTCCTTGCCGGAGGGGAGCGGCTTCTTCAATGCGAGGGGCTGATGGGCTACGAGGCCCATGCGCCGGCCATCCCCGCGCTTTTCGGAGGACCGGGAGCCGCCCTGGCTTCCGCCCGCAAACGCTATCTGGATTTCGCCGAATGCCTTTCATCCGAGCAGCGCAAGATCCTCAATTCCGGCGGTAGCCAGACAGCACTTGCCTACGCCGGGGACGATGTGATCAATGATGTCTCGATCGGATCGGCCCTGCTGAAACCTGTCGACTTCGACAATCCCGCCCTTGCAGGCCTGCAGCCCGCGCTCTTTCTCGCCACCCCGGTCCTGAAGGTTCAGCATACTCGCCTGCCAGGCCCTTCCTTCATGACGCCGGTCATGCAAGCGCTGGGCCTGTTTCCGCGCAGGGGCTGTTTTCTCTACGGTGGCCGTTTCATGGCCGAACCGGTCTTTCCGCAGGGGCTCAGGCGCAATTCCCTGTGGGGCGATTCCTCCAACCAGCAATTGCTTGCCATGCCCACAGGATGTCCGCTTGCGCCAGACGACTTCGTCTTCTTCCGCCCCACCCAGTCCGAAGCCGTCCTGCAACATTTCGGTCCGCTTCAGGTCCTCGAAGGCGGAAGGATCGCGCACGAATGGGCGGTACTGCCGAGCGGATAGTCTGCGCGCGCCCTTCATCACCTCGATCACTCCAGCGCCTTGATCATCGGCATGATCGAGAATTGCCCCGCTTCTGCCCGGCGCGTCAGTTCCCGCAGATAGCCGCCCGGTGAGCGGATCTGGTCGGACCGCTGGAGAATTGCAGCAATCACCACCGCGGCCGAACTTTCGCCCAGCGCGACGCGGGCTTTTTCATAGGCGTCTGGCGAAATGCCGAGCATGGAGCGGACCAACGCCGCCGTGCGGGTCAAATCGGCCCAGGTCGAGATATCATCCTTCGCATAGGCCTTGATTTCAGGGCAGGCCGCCAAAACCCGTCTCAGGCTGATCGCTATCCCCTTGCGCTCCGGTGCGGATCTGTCCGCCTGCGGCTCCACCTGTTTAGTGTCATGGCCGTTTATTTCAAATGTGAAGTCTGCATTTGAATTCTGAATATGCCGCTCGTTTTGAACGTCATTGGCGCTCATTTCTTCGTTCGAGAGCGAATTCAGGTACTCCTCCTCCACTCGCAGACGCAGCGTCAGCAGGGCACTTTTCCGCTCGATCAATGTCTCTGCGCCAGTCGTCCGCCCCAGCCTTCCGGAGAGCGCCGCGAGTTCCAATTGATGCTCCGCCCAGGAGCCCCTGCGCCCTTCCGTCAGGGCCGCCTCAATGATCTTGGCGACATCCCGCAGGTGGATGGTCACCTCCGCGCGCAGGGCTTGCAGCCGCCTGGCTTCGGCACGCGCCTGCTCTGCCCTTTCGTGGATCACCGTCGCCATCAGCGCCAGCGGCGCCAGATCGAAGCCAAACGCCTCGTCTATGAGGCCGCGCTCGTCTCGCCGGCAATAGCGCTTGCCGTTGGGGCTGTCGCGGCGCAGCAGCATGCCTGCCTGCTGCAACAGTGCCAGATGACGGCGAAGGGTCGCCGGCGCCATGCCGCGCGAGCGCACCGAGAGCTCCGCGTTCGACGGGAAGACGACGATCGGCGCGCGGCCGTCGAGGATCTTGTCGGGATGGAAGGTCAGAAGCGCCTCCAGGACGGCGATCGTACGGTCCGACAGACCGAATGCGCTGCGCGCCTCGGTCAGCGCCCGCAAAAGCTGCCATTTCTCGGCCGTGCCGGTCTCGTTGCCCCCGCTATCCGAGGCAAGCTTTGCCTGCGCATCCAAAACCCGCTTCTGCATCGCAAAAATACGCGCAGACATCCGTCCGCCGCCAAATGGCGTCGTTGCCAGTCTCTCCGTCATGGTCGTCCCTCTCCAGGAGGCAAGAGGCCGGACCTGACGTCGCACCAAAGCATCCGCGTGTTCGACGGAACCGCAGACAGGGCCAATCCCTTGAAATGTTGAAGCTTTTCAGCTCATCAGTTCAGGAGGCTGGGCAATATGATCCACACCCTGCCAACGGGTAAAACCGTGCAGGCGCTTGACTTTGGCTGTCGGAAGTGATTCTCTCTCATTGCTACATTGAAGAGGGCTTCCGGAATGGCGACGTTTTGGAGGCCTTTTTTCTTGCTTCGATTCCTTCCGTTTCGGTTTCACTATATCCGCCGGCGTGATGGCCGGGCGGGTATGCTTGCAGCCGCCTCCTGTCCGTCAGGAACGAGGCTGCGCATTGCTTGAACGTGCGCCGGAGCAGCCGGGCACCGGCTCATGCACCATCACTGCCGTCCCCAGGCCTGCAACATCAGAGACTCGATCTCGGCATTGACGGCGTTCATGCTTTCCATCGCCCGGTCATAGGTCGCACGGGTGAAGTTTTCCCGGCCCACTTCGTAGAGCGTCTCCTTGGTCAGGCCGGCATCGGAGATCGCGGTGGATTTCACCATCGGCGCCGTCAGCACCCTGTCGCCGAAGAGCGAGCGCATCAGGCCGACGATCTGTGCCTGCGGGCCATCGTTGGGCTCGAAGCGGGTGACGAGGTAGCGCAGGAAATCGAAGTTCAACCGCCCGCCCGCCTCGCGCACGACCGCGAGCAGGTCAGAGGTCATGAACAGGAACTGGCTCATCGAGGCCACGTCGAGCATCTGAGGATGGACCGTGACGATGACCGACGTCGAGGCGCATAGGGCCGAAAGCGTGAGATAGCCGAGCTGCGGAGGGCAATCGAGCACCACCACGTCGTAGTCCTGCTCGACGCTACGCAGTGCTGCATGTACGCGAGCGAAGAACAGCGGCTGCCCCGGAGCATTCGCCTGGCGGTTTGCCAACGCCCGCGGCGTGACATGCTCGAACTCCTGCAGCTCCAGATTGCCCGGCACCAGATCGAGACCGTCGAAATAGGTCTTGCGGATGATGTCCTTCAGCGGACGAGCTTCGTCGTCGTATCGAATGGCGCCGTAGAGCGTATCGTTGCCGTCGAGATCAAGTTCGGGCTGGTAGCCGAAGAGCGCCGAAAGGGAGGCCTGCGGGTCGAGATCGATGGCCAGTACCCGGTAGCCGGCAAGGGCGAGATATTGCGCCAGATGAGCGGCAGACGTCGTCTTCCCCGAACCGCCCTTGAAGTTGGTGGTCGCGATCACCTGCAAATGCTCGCCGCGTCCGGCGTCGCGCCACTTGCGGTAGCCACGGGCCTTCGCGGCATTGCCCTTGGCGACGGCCTGGTCGGCCAGATGCGCCCGCAGAGCATTGATGTCGGACAGGGAGTAGAAGCGACGCCCGCCGGCGCCCGTTTCCGGCTGCGGTCCCTCGCCAGCAAGCGAAAGCTGTCGAAGATATCCATCCGAGACGCCGATGAGCCTTGCCGCCTCCCCGGAGGTGAAGCTTCGCAGCACCTTCTTGGCGGTAGGAGGAAAGAACCGCTCACGCATCGCCTGCAACTGCGCCGACAGAATGCGCGCATCCATCGCGATCGCCTCGTCGGCGGCCGGTTCCGCATTCCCGCTCAAATTCGGCGCCATCGCCATACTCGCCCTTCCAACCTGCGGACTGCTGCCCCCGCGCCGAATTCCCCCGGAATACGCAAGGCGGCAAGACGAAACACTCGCGGGTGTTGCCTCGCTTCGCGCTAACGTCATATTTCCAATCTAACAGTGAAGCCGCAAGGTAACGGCAAAAACCGGATAGATCGCACTTTTCCGTTAGGGACGGTGCGACGATTCCCGATTCCCGTCAAGGCGTTTTTGGTTAACGGTGGCAGGCGGACAGCTCGGAAGCAAAAGCTTTTCCGATACTTATGCGGATGCCCGCAGCGCGGACGTCATACGGAGAGCCGCGCGAGAAGCAGCATGAATGCCTCGCGTGCCTTCGCGCCGCCGAGTCTGGCGGTGCATTCGGCCTCGAACGTCTCCTCGGCCGCGCAAATCTCCTTGACGAAGGCATCGCCCGCCGCGGTCAGGTACAGGGCATTCGAGCGCTTGTCCTGTGCGGAGGGGCGCCGCTCCATCAGGTGCCTGGCTTCCAGCGAATTGATCAGCGGCACGAAATTCGCGCGTTGCATTCCCAACGCGTCAGCGATCTCAGTCTGCTTGCGCCCCGGGTTCGATGCGATGAGCAACAGCACGCCATATTCGCCGGGCGTGATGCCGAAATCGGAGAAACGCGACTGGAAACGTCGGCCGAGAAGGGTCTGGGAACGCCTGATCTGGAACAGCACGCTGCGATCGATCAATGAAATATCGAGACCACTCCTGTCATCGATCACCACAGTCGCACTCATCTGGCGTCTCCCTCGCCGTTGCCAAGGCGAGGCTCCACCCAAATGCCCCGTTTTGCAATATGCATACTGGGAGTAGCAGGCACACGCTTGGGGATAATACGATTAGCTTCACATGTTCAGCAATGCCGCGTGCTCACGCGGCACCGCTGAAGCCCTGCAGCCGGGCGCGCAGCAGCCGGATCGTCGTTGCATCAGCGTTCGCGAAGGCGAAGCGCAGATACCGCTCCTGCCCCGGACCGAAATAGCTTCCCGGCAGGCAGAGAACGCCGCTTTCCTTTGCCAGCCGCTCGGCCACTTCGGCGGAGGAGCGTTCGGCAAAGGGATGGCGGATGAAGGCGAAATAGGCCCCGAGGGCGCCGAGCGTCCAGCCGTTCAGGCCGTCCATCGTCTCCCGCAGCGCCTGCGCGCGCCGGGCGATTTCCTGTCGGTTCTCCTCCCGCCAGTCGCCAAGCAGTGGCAAGGCATCGGCGACGGCGATCTGGGCTGAGCGCGGCGGGCAGATCTGAATGTTGTCCATGATCTTGGCCACCTGCTCGACGACCGCCGGGCCGGCGGTGATCGCACCAAGACGGTGGCCCGGTATGCAGAACGACTTCGAGAAGCTGTAGAGGCCGATCAACGTCGCTTCCCAGCCGGGCTTCTGGAACAGCGCATGCGGACGCATTCCGGCTTCGGGCAGGAAGTCGCGATAGGTCTCGTCGAGGATCAGCCAGATCCCTTGCGAACGGCAGAGCTCGAACACGGACGACAACAGCTCCGGCGGATAGACTGCACCGGTCGGATTGTTGGGAGAGACCAGCGCCAGCGCGCGCACGTCCGGCGTGATCGCAGCCCTCAGTTCCGCAAGATCGGGCAGGAAACCATTCGCACGATCGCACGGCGCAAGCCGCACCTTCACGCCGAGCATGGCCAGCGTCGTTTCCTGGTTAAAGTAGTAGGGATCCGTCATCAGCACGGTGTCACCGGCGCCGGCGACCGCCATCGCGGCGCAGACGAAGGCCTGGTTGCAACCCGAGGTGACATGAATGTTTTCAGCGGCAAGCGGAGCCCCGTAGACCGCCGCGACATGCGCGCCATAGGCGCGCCGCAAGCGATCCTCGCCCTCGATGGGACCGTACCCCGTCCATGAAGCCGAGCCGGCGTATTCCCCCAGCAACCGCAGCATCTGCGGATGCGCCGGATAGCCGGGCACCGCCTGCGACAGATCGATGAGGGGACCGCTGCGGCCGTCATAGGAGCGCCCCCAGGCGAATACGGTTGGGATCGGCGGCGCTGCGAGCGTTTCCACGGCAGGATTGAATTTCGGCATGACGGTTCTTCCGGAGCGTGCGCGTTACGCGCGGGCTTTGCGTTTCGGGGTTGCAATGGGGCGCCCGCTTGGGGCGGAAACAGGTTTGAAATTGTCCTCAGCGCGCGCTGCGCGACCGCGCAGCAGCGTGCGCGCCGAAGTCTGGGGTTCGGGCAGGCTGTCTTCCTCCAGCGTCGCGAAGAGCCAGTCGATGAAGACCCTGACAATCGGTGCGGCGCGCACCTCCTGCCGGCAGGCGACGTAGAATGCGTCGTTTGCCGGCACCGACAGATCGAATGGCACCACGAGCTCGCCACGTGTGATCAGGCTCGCCGCCGTGATGCTGTCGCCAAGTGCTATGCCTTGTCCGTGCAGTGCCGCCTCGGTCGAAAGCCGCGCATCGCTCATATGGAGCTGCCGGCTTCGGACAAGGTCCGCGGCATCGGCTGCGGCAAACCAGGTATTCCATTCGCGCCCGTCCTGATCCCCATGCAGCAAGGTATGATCGGAAAGATCTCGCACTGAGCGCAGCGGCCGGCTGTTGAGCAGGGTCGGGCTTGCGACGGGAAAGAGGCGCAGGTTGCGCCAGAGCCGCGTCCAGCAATCCGGCCAATTGCCATCGCCATAGAGGATCGAAACGTCCACATCGCGCGAATAGAGCGGCCCCGTATCGTTGGAGGCCACCAGGCTGAGTTTCACCTCAGGGTATTGCTCGATGAAACGGTCGAGCCGGGGAATGATCCAGAACGACAGCAGGGCGGGCACGCAGGTGATCGTCAGGGAGCCGCTTGTGGCCGGCCGCTTCATTAAGGCGGTGGCGGCCGCAATCCCGCCGAACGCCTCCGTCACCGCCGGCAGAAGCAGCGCGCCCTGCGAGGTCAGTTTCAGCCGCTTGCCGCTGCGATCAAACAGTGTCGCGTCCAGCGATTCCTCGAGCGTGCGGATCTGATGGCTGATTGCGCCATGGGTCACGTTGAGCTCACGCGCCGCCGCGGACACCGTGCCGCGCCGAGCGGCGGCCTCGAAGGCGCGCAGGGGATTGAGGGGCGGCAGGCGGCTCGACATCGCGTCCTGTTGTGCTCACATGTGAATTTTTCTCACGTAAAATGCTACAACATCGTCAATTGCTTTTCCAATCGATTTGTTACGTAATGACGAAAAGAAGGGCAGAAGCCCGGGGGAACAATAAAACGGCAGCCCAAGCCCAGCCCCCGTGCGCCCCACGGTCAAACAAGAGCGAGGCGAGACATGGCGTTCGACGAGGGCAAGCTTCAGGCACTGCGGGAAAAATTCGGAGACGGCCACGGCGGCGACATCTTCGACCCGGCCTTCCGCAAGGTCGCCGACAAGATCTTCTCCAAGAGCGGCACGCGGCTTGCGCCTTTTGCGGGCGTTCCGACCTTCCTGAGCGCGCCCTATCTCCCTGTCGATGCGGAAAAGCCGGACTTCGGCGACCTGCAGGTGGCGATCACCGGTGTACCGATGGACCTCGGCGTCACCAACCGCCCGGGCTCCCGCTTCGGGCCACGTGCCATGCGCACCATCGAGCGCATCGGCCCTTACAACCATGTGCTTGACTGCGCCCCGGTGCAGGACCTGCGCGTGGCCGACATCGGCGACGTGCCCTTCCGCAGCCGCTACCGCCTGGAGATGAGCCACGAGGACATCGAGAAGCGCTTCAATCAGATCGTTGACGCCGGTGTCATTCCGCTCGCGGTCGGCGGCGACCACTCGATTACCCACCCGATCATGAAGGCAGTCGGCAAGAAGCAGCCGGTCGGCATGATCCATATCGACGCGCACTGCGATACCAGCGGCTCTTTCGACGGCACCAAGTTCCATCATGGGGGGCCGTTCCGCAACGCCGTCCTCGACGGCGTGCTCGATCCAACCCGCACCATCCAGATCGGCATTCGCGGCTCCTCCGAATATCTGTGGGAGTTCTCCTATGAATCCGGCATGACGGTGATCCATGCGGAAGATGTCGCCGGCATGGGCATTCCGGCCATCATCGAAAAGGCGAAGGCGATCGTCGGCGACGGGCCCACCTACCTTTCCTTCGATATCGACAGCCTCGATCCGAGCTTTGCGCCGGGGACGGGCACGCCGGAAATCGGCGGCCTGACGTCGCGCGAGGTTCTTGAACTCATCCGCGGGCTGAAGGGTGTCAACCTGGTGGGCGGCGACGTCGTCGAGGTGGCCCCGCAATACGACGCCACGACCAACACAGCCCATGCCGGCGCACAGGTTCTGTTCGAAATCCTCAGCCTGATGGTTTTCAGCCCTTCCGTCGCGGCAAAGGCCTGACATAGAATATAAAATGGGAACGCGCCGGGCGCTTTCGCCGTCCGGCAAGAAAAACGGAGAAAAGAAATGCGTGACATCCTCAACGCAAAAATGAGCCGCCGTGGCGTGCTCGGTGCCGGCGCCGCCGGCGTATCGCTGCTGGCGATGCCCTCGATCCTGCGGGCACAGGAAAAGTCGCTGAAGATCGGCGTCTATGGTGGTTACTTCAAGGATTCGTTCGACAAGAATATCTTTCCCGAATTCACGAAGGCCACGGGCATTGCCGTGGAATCGGTCGCAGAGCCGACCGGCGAAGCATGGCTTGTCCAGCTCGAGCAGGCCGCACGCGCGGGCCAGGCACCCGCCGACGTCTCGATGATGTCGCAGGTCGCCATGCTGAAGGGACAGGCAACCGAACTCTGGGCGCCGCTGGACACGGGTAAGATCAAGAACGCCGCCAACCTGCTCGACCGGTTCGTCAACAAGTATCCGGACGGCCGCGTCGCCGGCATCGGCGCCGTCGCCTGGTACATCACGCTGGTCACCAATACCGACGTCTACAAGGAAGCACCTGACAGCTGGGCCGCGTTCTGGGATCCAGCCAACGCCGACAAGCTCGGCCTGCTGGCGCTCGTCTCCAACTCCTTCCTGCTCGAAGTGACGGCCAAGACGTTTATGGGCGGGACGAACGCTCTTGATACCGAAGAAGGCATCCTCAAGGCCTTCGAAAAACTTGCCGAAGTGAAGCCGAACGTTGCGCTGTGGTATCGTGACGAAGCCCAGTTCGAACAGGCGCTGAAGTCCGGCGAGATCCCGATGGGCCAGTACTACCACGATGTCACCGGCCTTGCCGCCGCAGACGGACATCCGGTCCGCTCCACCTTCCCGAAGGAAGGCGGCATCCAGGATTCGGGCTGCTGGGCCCTGTCGCGCGCCTCGAAGAAGGCCGAGGAGGCGCATGTCTTCATCGACTACATGAGCCAGCCGTCGATCCAGGCCATCCTGTCGCGCAAGGTCGGTACCGCGCCTACGGTCAAGCGCGAACTGCTCGACCTGACAGACGCCGAATTCGCCGCCGTTTCGTCCGACATCGAGCCGATCGTTCCGCGCTACGACCTCTATCAGACCAAGTCCGACTGGCTGAACCAGAAATGGACCGAACTGATCGTCGGCTGAACGCGCGATCTCACTTCCGCCTTGCGACCATCTCCCCGCCAGGCGCGTGGAGTATCTAAAGCGGCAGACTCCGCACATTCCCTCTCCCCGCCAGCCGGGGAGAGGGCTAGGGTGAGGGGCAGTTTCACAACCTGAATGCTCGCGAACCCGCCGAGCGGAGAAAAAATGTCCGGACTGGCACTACAGAACATCACCAAGCAATTCGGCACCTTCACCGCAGTGAAGAACGTCAGCCTCACCGTGCCGCACGGCACCTTCGTCTGCCTGCTCGGCCCCTCCGGATGCGGCAAGACGACGTTGATGCGCATGATCGCAGGTCTCGACCTTCCGACCGAAGGCGCGATCAAGCTGGACGACGCCGACATTACCCGCGTACCGACCCACAAGCGCGACCTCGGCATGGTGTTCCAGTCGCTGGCGCTCTTTCCGCACCTCACCGTCGGCGAGAACATCGCCTATTCGCTTCGCATCCGCGGCGTGGGCAAGGAAGATCAAAAGAAGCGGGTGGACGAACTTCTTTCGATGATCCACCTGAGCGGCTATGCCGACCGGCCCGTGGCCAAGCTGTCCGGTGGTCAACGACAGCGCGTGGCGATCGCGCGTGCGCTTGCCATTTCGCCGAAGCTCTTCCTGCTCGACGAGCCGCTTTCGGCCCTTGACGCAAAGCTGCGCGAGGCGATGCAGGTGGAGTTGCGCCAGCTCCAGCAGCGCCTCGGTATCACCACCATAGTCGTCACCCACGACCAGCGCGAGGCCATGACCATGGCCGACACCGTCGTCGTGATGAACAGCGGCGAGATCCGCCAGGCGGCCGCACCGGTCGAAATCTACCGGCGACCCGCCGACACTTTTGTCGCCGACTTCATCGGCATGACCAACCTCTTCGATTTCACCGCCGATAGCGCCGGCCGCACCAATGCGCTGGGCTCCTCGATCGAGGGGCTACAGGTTCCCGGCGGCCTTTCCAAGGGCGTGCTTTCAGTCCGCCCGGAAGACGTTCACCTGACCGCTCCCGGCCACGGCGCGATTGCGGGACGGGTCACTTTCGTCCGCGACCTCGGCGGCACGATCGAGACCTTCGTCGAGGCGGGCGGCAAGCAGATCGTCGCCGTTTCCATGCCACACGCGCGGCCCGATGTGACCGTCGGCCAGGACGTCGGCATCAAGCTTTCGCCGGACGCCTGCGTGGTGCTGAAATCATGAGACGCGAGGCGCCGCAGAAGCTTTCCGACTACGGCCCGCTGCTGTTTCCGGCGGGCATGCTGATCGTGTTCTTCGTCATTCCCTTTGCGACGATGATCGCCGTATCCTTCTTCAAGCGCGACCCGGCCGGCTTCTATTCGACCGCCTTCGTCTTCGACAACTACGCCCGCTTCCTCAGCCTCTTCTTCGGCAAGGTCCTGGGCTTCTCGCTGTTTCTAGCGATCGCGGTGGCAATCTGCTGCGTTCTGCTGGCCGTACCTTTCACATATCTTCTCTCGCGGTCCAGCCGCAGGACACAGGTCGTCTGGCTCGTCGGGCTGCTGTCGGTGCTGTCCCTTTCCGAGGTCATCATCGGCTTTGCCTGGTCGACGCTGTTTTCGCGCACCGCCGGCATCACCAATCTGCTGGTCGCCATCGGGCTGATGAGCCAGCCGGTAGCCCTCAATCCGAGCTTCGGAGCAGTGCTGACGGCGATGGTGTACCAGGCTCTGCCCTATACCGTGCTCGTACTCTATCCGGCGCTCGTCCGCCTCGACCCGACGCTGACGGAAGCGGCACGCACACTTGGCGCTTCCCCGATCACGTCGTTCTTCACCGTGGTCGTTCCGGCGCTCCGCAACACCATCATGGCCACGCTGATCATGGTGTTCATCTTCGCGCTCGGTTCCTACCTGCTTCCGCAGATCCTGGGCAGACCGCAGCATTGGACATTGTCCGTCCTCATCACCGACCAGGCGATCTACCAGTCGAACATGCCGTTCGCCGCCGCGATGGCCGTGTTCCTCGTCCTCGTCACCCTCGGCCTCGTCGGCCTGACGCTGCTTGCCGGACGCAAGGGAGAAGCAGCATGAATGTGTTTCTCCAACGCGTGTATCTCGGTCTGGTCGGCCTGTTCCTGCTGCTCCCGCTGATGGTCGTCGCCGGCGTCTCGGTCAACGAGAAGCAGACGCTTGCCTTCCCCCCGCAGGGCTTTTCCCTTTCCTGGTACGGCGAGATCTTCGCCAACCCCGAATGGCGGAATGCGCTGCTGGCCTCCATCACGCTGGCCGCAGTCTCCGCGGCACTCGCGCTTGCCATCGCCCTGCCGCTCGCCTGGTTTCTCTGGCGGCGACACGCGCCCTGGGCAAACGTCTTCCAGCTCTTGGGAATTGCCCCCTTCACCCTGCCGCCGGTCATCACCGCCCTCGGCCTCCTCACATTCTGGGCGACGACCGGCTTTTACGGCCAGCCGTGGACGGCAGCCATCAGCCACGCGATCTTCTTCGTCACGTTGCCGCTCGTCACGCTGTCGCTCGGGTTTTCTTCGATAGACCGCTCGCTGGTCGAGGCTGCGGCAACGATGGGTGCCGACGACAGGACGATTTTCCGCACGGTCGTGCTGCCTTTGATCCTGCCCTATCTCGTTTCCGGATACGCCTTTGCCTTCGTGCTGTCGCTCAACGAATACATCGTTGCCTACATGACCGTCGGCTTCACCATGGAGACGTTGCCGATCAAGATCTTCAATGCGCTGCGCTACGGTTACACGCCGACCATGGCGTCGGTAACGATCCTGTTCGTTGCAATCGCCGCATTGATCTTCAGTCTCGTGGCGCGCTTCGGCGACCTGCCGAAGCTGCTTGGCGCCATGTCGAACAACGACAAATGAACCGGCATTGCGTCAAGGACATGCCTGGAGGAGGCGGACGATGAAGATCGCAGCTTTGCAGATGCAGGCCGTGCCCGGCGACATCGAAGCGAACCTCGCGCGGATTGCAAGCGCCGCCAGAGAGGCCGCCGCTGCAGGAGCCAGGCTGCTGATCGCGCCCGAACTCGCGGTGAACGGCTACGGAGCCGCAGATGCCTTCGCCCACCACGCTTCTCCCGCCGACGGGGAACTGGTAGGCCAGCTTGCCGCAATCGCGCGCGCGAACGGACTGGCGCTGGTCGCGGGCTTTGCCGAGAAGGACGGTGACGCCGTCTATAACAGCGCCGTCTTCACCGACGGGATCGGTACCAACGCCGTCTATCGCAAGACTTGCCTCTACGGCGACTACGAACGGCAATGGTTTCGGGCGGAAGCGCCGGCCACGGTTCAGGTGAAACTGGGAGCGCTCAACCTCGGCCTGCTGATCTGCTACGACGTGGAGTTTCCCGAAAACGTCCGCCGGCTGGCCCTGGCCGGTGTCGATCTCGTCGTGGTTCCGACAGCGCTGCCGCGCGGCGCATCCGGCACCTTTATCGCCGAGCGCATGATCCAGGTCCGCGCCTTCGAAAACCAGGTCTTCGTCGCCTATGTCGATCATTGCGGCGACGACGGGCTGTTCGCCTATGCGGGGCTGTCGCGCATCGCCGCCCCCGACGGAACGGTTCTCGCCGCAGCACCCGCAGAGGGCGAGGCCTTGATCTTCGCCGAGATCGAGCCGGGCGGCTACGCCGTCTCGAAGGCGGAAAATACCTACCTGCGGGATGTCGCCCTCGTCCGCTGAAGAAGTACAACCTCAAGTACTTCCATTTCTTTCCACGGAACATTCAATAGCCGGAAGGAACCGGCAAGACATCTGTCTTTTTTCTGCCCAGTTTCGATTTTGGTGGGGGGAAAATTAAGTCGGCATTAACTGCAAGGACGCAATGTCACTGCAACCATTCGTGTGTGCCCCGGCAACCACGAACAGGGGCGGCCCCTTCCGCATGACGCGGTCCCATCACGGGCCTTTCCAACAATCATAGGCACTGAACCACAAGCGCGCGACGTTTCTCGCGCCCGCGATGGTCGATGTTTCTCCCGTGCGGTTTCGAAGACCGTCGCGACAGCGGAGCCGTGCGCGTGACGACGCGCGGCCCGGCGCGCGCGCTCGTCGCCGATCGACCGGCCTCAAACCTGCGGCCTACGCCGCGGCCAAGATCTCGGTTCCGTCGAAAGGCGGGGCTTGCACGCGTTCAAGGTATGAAGACATGAGCGATCCGCAGACTATTCAACCCCACGGCACCGTCCTTCCGCCAAGCCTCTCCATTCGCAATGCCACCACCGTCCGCGACCTCCTCCAGGCGGCATTCGAAAGCACCGATCCGGTAATGCTCAGCGTACCCGATGATGCGGATATCGATCTCAGCTTCCTGCAGCTTGTCGAAGCAGCGCGGCGCCACGCGGAACTCAACGGCCGCGCCTTCGGCCTGCAGAAGCCCGCCATGGGCAATCTTCTCTCTACCCTGGAGCGCGCCGGCTTCATCACCGCCATGACCCCGCGCGACCGCGAATTCTGGCTTCATCGGAAGGAACAACAATGAGCGCCCACATTCTCACCGTCGATGACTCGGCAAGCATTCGCCTGACCACGAAGATCGCCCTGACCGGTGCGGGCTATCAGGTGACCGAAGCGGTGGACGGTCTCGATGGTCTGAACAAGGCCAAGGCCGGCACATTCGACATGATCGTGACCGATCTCAATATGCCGAACATGAACGGCCTTGCGATGATCGAGGCACTGCGCAGTTCGCCGGCGCACACGGGCATACCGATCATCTTTCTCACGACGGAATCGGACGCGGAAATGAAGAGCAGGGCCAAGGCAGCCGGCGCCACCGGCTGGATCACCAAGCCCTTTGATCCCGAACAGCTCGTCAAGATCGCAAAGAAGGTTCTCGGCAAATGACGACACTGGACCCGATCCAGGTATTCAGGACGGAAGCCGCCGAGCTCTTCGAACAGATAGAAGGCGGCCTTCTGGATCTGCTGCACGATCTGTCCAATCAGGACCAGATAGACGCCGTCTTCCGCGGCCTCCACACACTCAAGGGCTCCGGCGCCATGTTTGGCTTCGAGGCCCTTGCCGCATTTACCCACCACTGCGAGACCGCCTTCGATCGCGTACGCAAGGGCGAAGTGTCGGCCAGTGCTGAGCTCGTTGCCTGCGTTCTCGCCGCCCAGGACCACATGAAGGCTCTGGTGGACAGGCCGAATGGCGACAATGCCGAAGAAGGCGACCGTCTCCTCGCCGAACTGCAGGCCGCCGTCGGCGGGCAGGGGGGCAGCGGCACGGTGGTGACGCCGCCGCTCGCAGCAAACGCTCCTGTCGCAGCAGATACTGCGGCGACGACCTGGAAGCTCTCGTTCCGCCTGCCGTCCAATGCGATGGCCAACGGCACCAACCCTCTCGGTCTTCTCGACGAACTGCGCGAACTCGGCACTTGCGAGATCAGGGCTGACCTCTCCAAGGTTCCCGGTCTCAACCAGATCGAACCGGCGGACCTGTATGTATCCTGGCAGGTCACGCTGACGACGTACCAGCCGCGCTCGGCGATCGACGACGTCTTCATCTTCGTCATGGACGAGATGGAGCTCCAGATCGAACAGCAGTCGTCCACCGCACCCATCGCAGGCGTCAAGGCCCCGGACACGCCTGCCGCACCCGCGGCTGAAAAAGCCGTCATGGAGCCGCAGGCGAGGGCCGAAGCATCAACGCCGGCAGTTGCCGAGGCGAAAAACGGCAAGGCCGCCGAGAACGTCCGCGTCCCGGCCGAACGCCTCGACGAACTGATGGACCGGGTCGGCGAACTCGTCATCGCCCAGTCGCGGCTGTCCCAGCTTGCCGGCTCCAGCGTCGACATCCAGCTGCGCGCGGTTTCGGAGGATGTGGAACGCCTGTCCGGCGAACTGCGCGACACGATGATGGTGCTGCGCATGGTTCCCGTGACCCAGCTGTTCTCCCGTTTCCGCCGCCTCGTGCATGATCTCGCCCGCGAGACCGGCAAGATGATCGAGCTGGAATTCGAAGGAGAGACGACCGAAGTCGACAAGACGGTCATCGAGCGCCTCGCCGATCCGCTCGTGCATCTGGTGCGCAATTCCATCGACCACGGGCTGGAGCTCCCGGACGAACGCATCGCCGCCGGCAAGGATCGCTCCGGCCGCGTCCTTCTGTCCGCGCGACAATCAGGCGGCGAGGTCATAATCACCATCAAGGACGACGGTCGGGGCATCAACCGCGAACGCGTCCGGGCAAAAGCAGAAGCTTCCGGGCTCGTTCAGCCCGGCCAGCAGCTGATGGATCAGGAACTGCTGCAGCTCATCTTCCAGCCGGGCTTCTCCACCGCAGCCCAGGTGACGAACCTTTCGGGACGCGGTGTGGGCATGGACGTGGTCAAGAAGACCGTGGAGGCATTGCGCGGCGTCATCGACATCCGCAGCGAACCGGGCAAGGGCTCCGAGATCTCGCTGCGCATTCCGCTGACGCTGGCGATCATCGACGGGCTGCTCGTCCGCGTCGGATCAGGCAACTATGTGATCCCGCTGTCGGCCGTCGAGGAATGCCTGGAACTCTCGCTCGAAGAAGACCTGCGCTCCCGCGGACGGAGCTTCATCTCGCTGCGCGACAGCCTGGTGCCGTATCTGCGCCTCCGCGATCTCTTTCGGACCGGCACCGCACCCGATCCCTATCAGAAGGTCGTCGTCATCTCGACCGGCGACGAGCGGATCGGGCTGGTGGTCGACCAGATCATCGGCGACCATCAGACTGTGATCAAATCCATGTCCAAGCTCCATCATGACGTCGTGACATTCTCCGGCGCGACCATTCTGGGCGACGGAAGCGTCGCGCTCATTCTGGACGTGATCCACCTCATCAACGTCGGACAACAGCAGGAGGCGCAATTGCGGGCCGCAGGATGACGATTGCAGCAAGCAAGCACGATTTCGACAGGTTGTGGAACGGCGCCGAGGAACTCGCCGTGCTGACGTTCAACCTCAATGGCGAGACCTTCGCGATCGAAGCGATCGTGGTGCAGGAAATCCTCGACCTGCTGCCTGAAACGAGCGTGCCCGGGTCCCAGGCCTTCGTCGGCAGCGTCATCAACTTCCGCGGGAAGGTTATCCCTCTCGCCGACATCCGGCTGGCCTTCGGCATGGAGGCGACCAGGCCGACCATCGACAGCCGCATCGTCGTGATCGAGCTCGACCTTAGTGGCGAACGGACGCTCATCGGTATTCGTACCGACCGTGTCTATGAGGTGACCACTCTTTTGCGCGCGGCAAGTGAACCGCCTCCGAGCGTCGGCATGCGCTGGCGCGCCGACTACATCGATTGCCTCGTCAAGCGCGATGGCGAGTTCATCATCCTCCCAAACCTGGATGCTATTTTCAATTCGCGAGGGGAGCGTGCCGGCTCCGCAGCGGCAAATAGCGACGGAAGGTAAAACCATGAAGTTCACGATTAAGCTTAAACTGATACTGGCCTTTGCATTTTTGATCGTCCTGCTGGTGGGAACGGCCGCATACGGCCTCCGCAGCCTCTCGCAGCTCAACACGTCCATGGAGGCGATGGTCGCCGGCCCGGTCACGCGCCTGGAGCTTGTGCAAAACATCAACACCGCCCAGTTGCAAAGCATACGCCAGCAGAAAAACCTGATCGGCGCCTCGTCGCAGTCCGATATCCAGTCCGCGGAGGCGAAAGGCGACGAAGCGCGGGAAGAGCTGAAGACCGCGCTCGAAACTGCGCTGAGCATAGCATCGGAACAGGGGCGCCCGCACTGGCTCAATATTCAGCAACTGGCGGAAAAGGCCAACGCCGTCGACGACCGCATTCGTGCATTCATGCAGTCCGGCTCCGTCGATCAGGCGCAGCGGCTGTCGGTGACCGACGCACGGCAGGCCGCAAATGACCTTGATGACGCGGTCGAGGAACTGGTCGCGTTGTCCAAGCAGCAGCTGGCCGCCGCCAATGATGCGGCACAACAGGCCTATGAATCGACCCGCACCATCACGATCGGCGTCGCAGCCGGTGCCGCGATTGTCGCCTTCCTTGCGGCCCTGTGGATCTCGATCACGATCAGCCGCGGCCTGCTTCGCGCCACCTCGGCTGTGCGGACCGTTGCGGAAGGGGACCTGACCACCGTCGCCGAGATCCGGACGAAGGATGAAATCGGAGAGCTGCTGGGCCATGTCAATGCGATGATCGAGCGCCTGCGGGGCGTCGTCGGTGACGCACTCGCTGCCTCCGACAACGTGTCCGCCGGCAGCCAGGAGCTGTCCTCGTCCTCCGAGCAGCTGTCGCAGGGCGCGACCGAGCAGGCATCGTCCGCCGAAGAGGCCTCCGCCTCGATGGAAGAAATGGCCGCCAACATCAAGCAGAACGCCGACAACGCCGCCCAGACGGAAAAGATCGCCCGCCAGTCGGCCAAGGACGCGGAAGCCAGCGGCGACGCCGTCGGCCGTGCGGTCGGCGCCATGCGCACGATTGCCGAGAAGATCTCGATCGTGCAGGAAATCGCCCGCCAGACCGACCTTCTGGCCCTGAACGCCGCCGTCGAGGCAGCGCGCGCCGGCGAGCACGGCAAGGGCTTCGCCGTCGTCGCCTCGGAAGTGCGCAAGCTCGCCGAGCGCTCGCAGGCCGCCGCTGCCGAAATCAGCGCGCTCTCCGGCGAAACGGTGCAGGTCGCAACCGATGCCGGCGAGATGCTGAACCGCCTGGTGCCCGATATCCGCAAGACCGCAGAACTGGTCGCCGAGATCTCGGCTGCCTGCCGCGAGCAGGACATCGGCGCCTCGCAGATCAACGAAGCAATCCAGCAGCTCGACAAGGTGACCCAGCAAAACGCCGGCGCCTCGGAAGAAATGTCGGCAACGTCTGAAGAGCTCGCCGCCCAGGCAGAAGAGCTTCAGGCCTCGATCGCCTTCTTCCGCGTCGACAACGCGCACACCGGCAGAATTGCAGGCGCGGCTCCCAAGCCAGCCGCTCGTGCGACAGCGGTTCAGCGAGCAGCTCCGGCTCCGGCGCGCAGAGCCCCGGGCCAAACGGTCGCAGCCCAGCAGGCTCGCGCCAAGGGCTTCGCCCTCGACATGTCGATGGGCGGTCCGGACAGCGAAGATTCCGACTTCAGGCAGAGCGCCTAGTCCGAAAGAAGGTCGCAGTGCGCCTACGAACGCGCGCTGCGACCGACCCCGGCGCGTGTAAGCGTCGGCGCAATGGATCGTTCGCGCGATCCGCGGAAGAGTGAGTGTATCGGTCTTCTCGCATAACGGGCGCCGCTTCCGCGGTTGTCCTGCCATATCCCTACTGCATCTGCGGTCAAGGAGACCCACCGAAATGCGCCTGACCATCAAGTTGAAACTCGCCATTGCCTTCGGCGTCATCATCGCCATGACCTGCGGCATGGCGGCCATGTCCATCATGAACCTCTCGTCCCTCAATGCGGCGATCACCGATATCATCAAGGGGCCGGCTGCAAACCTCCGCAACTCGAGCGATCTCTCCGACGCCGTTCTCACGGCGATCCGCGAAGAAAAGAACGCCGTCCTCAACACGGATGCAACCCAAATCAAGGGCTATGCCGAAGGTGTGGAGCGGCAGCATGAGGTAATCGAGCGCACGCTTGCGCTGTTCGACAGCGAAACGAACGAAGCCATCCGCGCCAAGATTGCTGAGTTCCGCACGGCCTATCCCGACTGGGAGACGTCGCAGGAAGAGATCTTGCGTCTCGCCCAGCTGAACACGACGGAGAGCAACGCCCGCGCGGCCTCTCTTTCGATGGGGCATGGCGCGAAGACCACAGAAGGGGTGCTCGCCACGCTCGCGGCCCTGAACGAGAGGATCGAGCAGGACCTGAAGGAAACGGACGCAGCGACCAATGCGCAGTACGACTTCATCAGCTCCGCGCTGGTCACCGTGGTGATCGGCCTGTTACTGCTCTCGTCGGCCATAGCCATCTGGCTTTCTCTCAGCATCGCCCGCGGTCTGCAGAAGGCCTCCAAACTTGCCGATGCCGTTGCCATCGGCGACCTGGAGCAGGACATCGAATACAAGGGCAATGACGAGATCAAGGACCTCGTCAACTCAATGCAGCGCATGACGGGCAACCTGCGCAACACCGCCAACATCGCCGACCAGATCGCCAACGGCGACCTGACGGTCACGCCGAAGCCGCTTTCAGACAAGGACATCCTCGGCATTTCGCTGCAGAGCATGGTCGAGCGCCTGCGCGGCGTCGTGGGCGATGCACTCTCGGCCTCCGACAACGTGTCCTCCGGCAGCCAGGAGCTGTCCTCGTCCTCCGAGCAGCTGTCGCAGGGCGCGACCGAGCAGGCATCGTCCGCCGAAGAGGCCTCCGCCTCGATGGAAGAAATGGCCGCCAACATCAAGCAGAACGCCGACAACGCCGCCCAGACGGAAAAGATCGCCCGCCAGTCGGCCAAGGACGCGGAAGCCAGCGGTGACGCCGTCGGTCGTGCGGTCGGCGCCATGCGCACGATTGCCGAGAAGATCTCGATCGTGCAGGAAATCGCCCGCCAGACCGACCTTCTGGCCCTGAACGCTGCCGTCGAGGCAGCGCGCGCCGGCGAGCACGGCAAGGGCTTCGCCGTCGTCGCCTCGGAAGTGCGCAAGCTCGCCGAGCGCTCGCAAGCCGCCGCTGCCGAAATCAGCGCGCTCTCCGGCGAAACGGTGCAGGTCGCAACCGATGCCGGCGAGATGCTGAACCGCCTGGTGCCCGACATCCGCAAGACCGCCGAGCTGGTCGCCGAGATCTCGGCTGCCTGCCGCGAGCAGGACATCGGCGCCTCGCAGATCAACGAAGCGATCCAGCAGCTCGACAAGGTGACCCAGCAAAACGCCGGCGCCTCGGAAGAAATGTCGGCAACGTCTGAAGAGCTCGCCGCCCAGGCAGAAGAGCTTCAGGCCTCGATCGCCTTCTTCCG
>NZ_OBQD01000002.1:432557-479667 GCF_900220975.1 Rhizobium subbaraonis
ACCCAGCAAAACGCCGGCGCCTCGGAAGAAATGTCGGCAACGTCTGAAGAGCTCGCCGCCCAGGCAGAAGAGCTTCAGGCCTCGATCGCCTTCTTCCGGATCGACACCGCACACACGCGTCAGGCGCAGGCGGCGCCCGTCCGGCAGGCCGTGCGCCCTGCGGCCGCAACCAAGACGGCGCATGCTCCGGCACACAAGCCCGCGGGCCACACCGTTGCCGCCCAGCAGGCCCGCGCCAAGGGCTTCGCGCTCGACATGTCGATGGGCGGCCCCGACAGCGAAGATTCCGACTTCCGGCAGAGCGCATGACCATGATCTCCAACGACGCTGAATCCCAGTTCGTGACGTTTGCGCTCGGCGACGAGGTATTCGCAGTGCCTGTCGGCGTGGTCCGGGAAATCCTGGACCACGAGGACGCCTTCAAGATCCCGCATGGGCCGAGCTACTTGCTCGGCCTACGCGACGTCCGCGGCCAGGGCGTTCCCATCGTCGATCTCCGGCTGCGTCTGGGCATGCCGGCGACGGAGAAGACGCCGCACACCCGTGTCCTTGTCCTCGACATCCCGCTGGGACAGCGCATTCTCACCCTCGGTCTTGTCGCGGACAAGGTCTTCGAGGTCACGCCGTTCCGGCAGGATGCGATCGAAAGCGCCCCCGACATCGGTGTGCGCTGGCGCTCCGAATATATCGAGGGCGTCGTTCGTCGGCAGGGCGATTTCGTCGTCGTCATCAACCTCGCCCAGCTATTTTCCGACAGTGGGCCCGCTCTTGCTTCCGTAGCAAACAACGCGGCCGCCTGAAGAGGCTCCACACAGTGTCTGCAGCAACCGCCTTGGCCTATCACGACCGCCTGAGTTCGCGGAACTTCAAGCGGCTGTCCACCTACATCTTCGACTACAGCGGCATCAAGATGCCGCCCAGCAAGATCACGATGCTGGAGGGTCGCCTGCGCCGAAGGCTCCGGGCGACCGGCTTCAACACATTCGACCAGTATTGCGACTTCCTGTTCGACAGGGACGGGCTCGCACGCGAGTCCATTTACCTCATCGACGTCGTCACCACCAACAAGACCGACTTCTTCCGCGAACCCAACCATTTCGACTACCTTCGCGACGTGGCGCTGCCCGACCTGAAAAGCAAGGGCGTGCGGCGCATTCGCACCTGGAGTTCTGCCTGCTCGATCGGCGCAGAGCCCTACACGATGGCGATGGTCTTGGAGGATTTCCGCCAGAACTCCGCCGGCCCGGACTATTCGATCCTGGCGACCGACCTTTCGACCGAGGTTCTCGACCGTGCCCGCCGCGGCATTTTTCCCTCCGAAATGGCAGAGCCCGTTCCGCAGGAAATGATGCGCCGCTACGTAATGGAAGCGAAGGATCCGAGCCGGCGTGTCGTACGCATTGCACCGCATCTGCGCACCAAGGTGGGCTTCATGCGGCTCAACCTGATGGATCCGCTCTACAAGGTCGGCGAGCCCATGCACATGATCTTCTGCCGCAACGTGCTCATCTACTTCGACAAGAAGACGCAGGTGCAGGTGTTGACGCGGCTGTGCGAGTGCCTGCTGCCCGGCGGCTATCTCTTCATCGGCCATTCCGAATCGATCACGGCGATGGACCTGCCCGTCCGCCAGCTTGCAAACACCGTATTCATCAGGGAATGAGCATAGTGACCGCCCGAAAAGTTCGTGTCCTCGTCATTGACGATTCCGCCAGCGTCCGGCAGACGCTGACGTCCGTTCTCCAGTCCGATCCGGAAATCGAGGTGATCGGCACCGCCTCCGACCCGTTCATTGCGGCGAAGCGTATCCAGGAAGAAATTCCCGACGTCATTACCCTCGACGTCGAGATGCCGCGCATGGACGGCATCACCTTTCTTCGCAAGCTGATGTCGCAGAAGCCGATCCCCGTCGTCATGTGCTCCTCGCTTACCGAGCAGGGGACGGAGACACTGATGCAGGCGATGGAAGCCGGCGCGGTCGATGTCATCCTGAAGCCGAAGATTGCCGCCGCCGACCATCTCGCCGAGCAGGCGAGCCGCATCTGCGAGGTCGTCAAGAGCGCAGCCCAGGCCCGGCTGCGCCAGCGCCCGACGGGCACCGCCCGGTCCGCCTCGGCGTCGGGTCCCGCGCAAAAACTGACCGCCGACGTGATGCTGCCGCCGCCTTCCGGCAAAGCCATGGCCCGGACGACCGAAATGGTGGTCTGCGTCGGCGCATCGACCGGCGGTACGGAAGCGCTGCGGGAAATGCTGGAAAAGCTGCCGGCCAATTCGCCCGGCATCGTCATCGTTCAGCATATGCCCGAACGGTTCACCGCCGCCTTCGCCCGCCGCCTCAATGATCTCTGCGAAGTCGAGATCAAGGAGGCTGCCGACGGCGACCCGGTGCTGCGCGGCCATGTGCTGATCGCGCCTGGCGACCGCCACATGCTCCTCGAAAGGCAGGGAGCCCGCTATCACGTCTCGGTCCGCACGGGGCCGCTCGTCTCGCGCCATCGCCCGTCCGTGGACGTGCTGTTTCGCTCTGCCGCCCGCTCTGCCGGCTCAAACGCCATGGCAGTGATCATGACCGGCATGGGCGACGACGGCGCCCGCGGGATGCTCGAGATGCACCAGGCCGGCGCCTATACGGTCGCACAGGACGAAGCGACATCCGTGGTGTTCGGCATGCCGAAGGAGGCGATTGCGCGCGGCGGCGTAGACCGCATCGTGCCACTTGGCCAGATCGCCCCGGAAATCCTTGCGGAAGACCGCAGACGCTAACGGCGAGGCGGCGGATTTACCGCCAGTTAACCATGTTGGCCGAATATCAGCCGGCACCATGGGGTAGGTGCTTCGATACGAGCGATGATTTGCTCTGCAGAACAGTGCGAGGTTCGCCGATGCCCACCATCACATTCGCCAATACCAAGGGCGGCGCCGGCAAGACCACTGCCGTTCTTCTGCTCGCCACCGAACTGGTGCGTCGCGGCAACCGCGTCGCAATCGTCGATACCGACCCGCAACGCTGGATCTCCCGCTGGTTCGAAGGCGCAGAGCCGGTACAGAACCTGACCGTGGCAACCTACGTGTCGCTGACGGCACTGGCGCGAACGATCGCCGAGTACCGCCCGAAAAGCGACTATGTGATCGTCGATCTCCCCGGCGCACAGTCGCCGCTGCTCGCCACGGCTCTGGGACTTTCGGATTTCGTCATCATCCCGATCCAGGGCAGTTCGATGGACGCGCAGGGCGGAGCGCAGGTGCTCGAACTTCTCGGCTATCTCGACCGCAAGGCGCAGATCAGCATCCCGCACGCAGTCTTGCTGTCGCGCGTCAATTCACTTGTCACCACCCGCGCCCTGCAAGCTGTGAAACAGCTGCTTTCCGAGCGCCAGGTCCGCATGCTGGACACGCCGATCATCGAGCGTTCGGCCTATCGCGACATGTTCGAGTACAAGACCTTCCTCCACCGGATGAACCCGGACAGGGTCAGCAACCTCGACAAGGCCATCCTCAACGCCGAGCGCTATGCCGACGAGGTGGAGGCGCTGGTCGTCCCGCGCTTCGTGCCGATGCAGATGGCAGCCTTCGCCCACGCAAGCGCGGCTTAAAGCGCTCCTGTCTCAAAAGAGGGCATCGTCGAAAAACTCTTCGTCGCTCTGCGTCGAACGCTCTTCGGACGGATCGGAGGTTTCCTGCCCGTCCGCGGGGAAGATCGCCGCATGGATGTTGCGCTCGTGGACCATCGTATAGATCGCATAGATCCGGTTGCTCAGGTCCGCGCTTGAAGGCGGCGGGGCAGGGGTGCCGGCATCCATCGCCATTTCTCCGGCGATCGCGACGCATTCGTCGAGCACCTCGCCAAGGCTGTTTTCGAAGTCGAGCGAACGCACGGCCGCCGCAATGCGGCTGAAGACCGCATTTCCTTCTTCTCCGAGGGCTGCAAGGCTCTGCTCCATTTCGTCGGAGACGGCCGCAATCGCATCGCGCGCATTGGCCAGAGGCAGGCCGATGTCTTCAAGATGGCTGCCGGAGCCGGAGTTCAGCGCCTCGGCCGCCCTTTCCACACGATGCATCCGATCGACAACCTCGTCGGCGGGCGTCTCCAGCTTGGCAGCGAAGTTGCGCAGTTCGCCGCTGACGACGTTGACGGACCGGCCTTCATCGCCCAGGCGCGAACACCGCAGGTTGGAATTCAGCGCCATGTAGCTGATATCGGTCTTGATGCCGCGGATCGTCTCGATCGACGTGATGAGCGAGTGGACGGCTCCGACCACGGAACCCGCCAGCGCGGTCGACTGTGCGCTGCGTCCCTCGACGCCGTGCACGAGCTCGCAAGCGTGGCCGAGATCGCGGTTCATCATCACGAGCACGCGCCCCCCCTCTGCAGAGCGAGATCCCGACAGGTCTTCGCGCAGCGCAAGGATTCGGGAAGCGTCGGAGCTGAAGGACGAGATTGTGGTAAAGATGCTTGCGCACTTCTCGCGGAATTCGGAAAGCGTCTCATCGAGCTGCGCATAGGCCAGGTGGAAGACGGCCGCCTTGACGCCCACATGCTCCGCGTCGGAAAGTGCGCGTCCGTCATCGGTGTCCGCGTACTGGTCGAGCATCACGAAGCTCTGCTGTACATGTTCGATCCGCTGGCGCGTGATGTCGCCGATCTGCAAAGCCGAGAGGGCGGTTGCGATCTTGCGCTGCACCGCCTCGGCGACGCTGCGTGCCTCGGTGGCGATCTTGGCCATCTGTTCATGCTGTGTCCGCATGCGGCGGGCATTTTCGCCAAGATTGGCGACGATCTCCGGGATCGTCTTGCGGAAATCGCCCAGGATGCCGGCAGCAAGGCCACGAGCATTCCCCAGCTCCGTCTGCATCTTCTCCAGTTCGACGGCAAAATGATTGATCTCGTCGGCGCCCGAATGGATGCGGTCGCGGATTTCGTCGGCGAATTCGGCAAACTCGGAGATACCCGCGCCCGTGATCTTCACCGTCGTCGCAAAGACCTTCAGGTAGCGGAACGTCTCACGCATGTCCTCGACGTGGCGGAAGGCGTCGGCGCACAGCTGGGCGATCTCGTCGAAGGAATCATGCCGCGCAGCCGCAAGGTCAGGCAGCATCGCCAGCTCCGAAACGGTCCGCTCCAGGCCCGCGATGGTCGAGTCGGCCGTATCGGCATCGAGTGTCTGGGTGAATCGGTTCAGTGTCCCGATCAGGCCGGTGACCATCTCCATGACCGACACCAGTGTCGATCCGCCCTCCAGAAATGCGGTCTCGATACGCTTGTGAGCGACCGAAAGCCGTTCGTCCAGCGAGTCGCTTAACGAGACCGCATGCGAAGATGTCTTGAGTGCCAGTGCCACGTTCCCGCCCCGCCAATTTGTTACAATTGCAGATGTAGGGACAAAGGCGAAACGTCCGGTAAAGACGCAGCCTTAACAGTTTCCTGCGCTCCGCCCCCAAGCGTCTTACGGACGGGGCCTGCGTAGGGAGAGGCCCCGCTGGTCGTTTTTCATTGAACTGCGAACGAGACCAACACTGTCTTCGCGTCTGCAAGTTATGCGGCGGCAGCACCGGTCATGATCGCGACGACGTCGTTCATCGAGTGGGACTGGGGCGTCACCACCGCAGCACGGCGGCCGAGGCGCATGACGTGAATCCGGTCGGCGATCTCGAAAACGTTCGGCATGTTGTGGCTGATGAGGACGACGGGCAGGCCGCGCTCGCGAATCGACCGGATCAACTCCAGCACCTGCCCCGTCTCGCGCACACCCAGCGCTGCCGTCGGCTCGTCCATGATGACCAGCTTGCGGGCGAAAAGTGCGGCGCGGGCGACGGCGACGCCCTGCCTCTGTCCTCCCGAAAGCGCCTCGACCGCATTGCCGATGGAGGGCAGCCGGAACTTCAGCTCGCTCATTGCACGGCGGGCCTCCTCGCGCATCCGCTTCTTGTCCAGCCGGCGGAAGACGCTGCCCAAGACGCCCTGGCACCGCAGCTCACGGCCGAGAAACAGGTTGGACGCGATGTCGAGTGCCGGCGCCATGGCGAGGTCCTGGTAGACCGTCTCGATGCCGGCGTGGCGCGCGTCGAGCGGCCCCTTGAAGTGTACCGGCGCGCCGTCCAGCAGGATTTCGCCGCTTGTGGGGTGAACGGCGCCGGTCAGCGCTTTGATCAGCGTGCTCTTGCCCGCGCCGTTGTCTCCGACCACGGCGAGGATTTCGCCCGCCCGCAACTCGAAGTCGACGCCGTCGAGCGCCGTCACGTGGCCGTAGGTCTTCACCACGTTTCGCGCTTCGAGAACGACGCGGGAAGTGGCGTCCGGGGCAACCCTGGTCAAGCTATCGGCGGACATCAGCTTCTCCTCCGCGACATCTGGTCGAGCGCAACGGCAATGATGACGAGGATGCCCGTCACGAGGTCCTGCCAGAGCGGATCGATGCCCGCGAGCGTCAGTCCGTTGCGCAGCACGCCAACGATCAGGGCGCCGATCAGCGTCCCGATCAGGCCGCCCCGGCCGCCGAACAGGCTGGTGCCGCCGATGACGACGGCGGTGATGGAATCGAGGTTTGCCGTCTGCATCGCATTGGGATCGGCGTTGGGGATGCGGCCGAGCGCCAGCCAGGCAGCGACGCCGTAGATAAAGCCGGCGAGCAGATAGACGGAAAGCAGGTGGCGGCGAACCGGGATGCCGACGAGGCGCGCTGCCTCCGGATTATTGCCGATGGCATAGACATGCCGGCCCCATTTCGTCTGGTTCAGCAGGTACCAGACGAAGCCATAGAGGGCGAGCATGATGAGGATGCCATAGGTCAGCACAAAGCCGCCGACCTTCATCGTATTGCCCGTCCAGGCAAGGAAGGGGTCGCGGACCGGAAAGGCGCCGCCCTCCGAAATCAGGCGCAGGGCCGCCGTCAGAATGCCGAGGATGCCAAGCGTCACGATGAAGGGAGGCAGACGCAGGCCGGCGATGAGCGAGCCAGCCGCCAGTCCGGCACCGGTGCACAGCAGAACGGCGATACCCATCGACAAGACGGGATCATAGCCGAGATTGACCAGTTTCCCGGCGACGATGGTGCCCAGCACGCAGATCGCTCCGACGGCAAGGTCGATACCCGCGGTCAGGATCACCAGCGTCTGCCCGATCGCGAGCGTGCCGATGATGACCGTCTGCTGCAGAATGATCGAGATGTTCTGGGTCGCCAGGAAGCGCGGATTGGTCAACGCGAAGATGACGCAGAACCCGACGAGAACCAGAAGTGGCCCGACGGAAGGCGTCCCCAGGATGCGGGCCTTGAGGCTCGGCGTGTCCTGCTGCGATGCAATGGTGGCTGTGCTCATGAAAACCTCATGCTTCACGGAAACCCTGCAGCCGGCCCGTTTCCGCCGGCCACATGGCATGCTGGAGGCAACCAGGCCCCGAAGCTCGGAAACCGACGGATCGGCCTAAAAACTCCGGAACACAGGGCCGCCCGATCAGTCGACACCCCGGTCGGGATCATGGCCCGCCGGATGCGATCCACGCTTTCGCAAGGACGCACCGGTGGCCATGATCCCGCTTGGGAGGCCGGCGATCAGTCGCCCCAGCAGTTTTCGAGGCCCCATGCGGTGTCCTTGGATTCCAGTCCGTCCACCGGCTTGTCGGTGATCAGGAACGAACCGGTATTGACGAACCCGCTCGGCTTCTTGCCCGAAGACGCGTATTCGACCACGGCATCGACACCCATCGAGGCCATCTTGTAGGGGAACTGCATGACCGTTGCGGCGATCTTGCCATCCTTGACATCCCGCACCCCGGCGCAACCGCCGTCGATCGAGGTCAGCATGACGTCGCCTTCCTTGCCGAACGCCTTCAGCGCCGCATAGGCGCCGGCGGCCGCCGGTTCGTTGATCGTGTAGACGGCATTGATGTCGCCGTTCTTGGACAGCAGGTTCTCCATGCCGATCTGGCCCTTGTCCTGCGCCCCGTTGGTGATGGCAGCGCCGGCGATCGACGGATCGCCTTCGGCGATGCCGAAGCCTTTCAGGTAGCCGTCATGGCGGAAGGTATCGACCGTGCCGCCCGGCGTGCCGTCCAGCATCGCCACGACCGCCTTCTTGTCGCCCATCGCCTTGCGCGCATAGGCGCCCTGCTGCACCCCGGCTTCGAAATTGTCGGTTGCGAAGGTCGCGTCAACGGCCTCGGCGGGATCGGTAGCGGTATCAAGCGCGATAACGAGAACGCCAGCATCGCGGGCCTTCTTGATGACGTCGAGCATGCCCGACGAGTTGTTCGGCGTGACAAGGATCCCCTTGGCGCCAGCGCTGATCAGATCCTCGATGGCAGCAACCTGACCTTCATTGTCGCCGTCGAACTTGCCGGCGCGGGCGATCAGCTTGGCACCCTTTTCCTTCGCGCGGGCTTCTGCGGCCTGGCGCATCTTGACGAAGAACGGGTTCACCTCGGTCTTGGTGACGAGGCCGACGATGACCTCTTCCGCCGAAGCGGTCGATACGCCGAGCATGAGGCCAATCGCGCTGATGCCGGCAAACAAGCTATTGAAGCGCACGGGTGTGCGACTGCTGCGAAACGACATGAAAACCTCCCAAATTCAACGATCCCGCACAGCTTTTCGCTCCGCGGCCCTAGCCTCTCCTCAAAGGCCGATTGGGATTAGCTCATCTCTTTTGGATAAAGTCAAATGATATAAAGATAGTTTTGTATATTTTTGTTCAAAATATACAAATCATCCCTGCGGTGCTGCGCGCAGACGCCGCAGGGCATGCATGCTTACCCGCAAGGCGCTCTGTCCACACAGATCGCGATAGATTTCGTAGCCGGACCTGTAGGCATCCGCGTGGGCCGGTCGCGGAAGCGTATGCGTCATCGCCCGGGCGCCGAAGCGCGACGCTCCTTCCGTGTAATCGGCGACGACACCGCCCGCCACGGCGCCATGGATCGCCGCTCCAACCGCCGTCGCGTTCTCGATCTGTGGAATTTCAATCGGCTGCCGGAGAGTGTCGGCCATGATCTGGATCAGCAGGGGATTGGCGCGCGCCAGACCGCTGGTCATCAGCACCCGATCCGGCGTCAGCCCGTTGTCCATGAAGAGGTCGAGCACACTTCGCGCTCCGAAGCACAGGGATTCGATCAGCGCCAGATAGATTTCGGCGGCTGTCGTCTCCCGCGTCATCCCGACCAATAGCCCGGCCAGATTGCCGTCCGCAAAGGGCACGCGATTGCCGCCCCACCAATCCAGCGCCACGAGGCGGCCCGCTGCAGGGCCAAGGTCGGCCGCCTCGCCATTGTAGGCTTCGAAACTCTCGGCCATGTTTGCGCCCCGCGGAAACGTCCTGACGAACCAGCCGAGCGTATCCCCGAAGCTGGCCTGGCCGGCCTCGTAGCACCACAGGTTCCGCATCGATCCGTCGAACGCCATGCCCTCGATACCCCGAGGAAGCGGGGCAGGCTCGGCGCCGAGATAGAGATAGGCCGCAGACGTGCCGAGCGCCCCGACGAAACAGCCGGATGCAGTCGCGCCGATCGCCGGCAGAACGACATGGGAATCGATGACAGCGACAGCGACGATGGCGTTCCCCTGAATACCCGTTCGCGAACGCCACTCCTGCGAAAGCGGGCCAGCAGCAGATCCGACGGGCAGGGGCGCCGAAAGACGACTTTCCAGGCCATCGACCAGCCCCACCGGATAGCCTCTCGCCACGCTGTACTGCGCCTTGTAGGCGGCAAAGCCGAGGCCGCGCGCCTCCTTGCCAGTCAGTTGCCAGACGAGCCAGTCGCCGCCCTCGATGAAGCGCTCGGTCGCAGCCCAAATCTGCGGGGCTTCCGCCGCAATCTGGGCAGCCTTTGCCAGCAGCCATTCGCCGGAAACGCGTCCGCCGAAATTGTCGAGAAACGGCCCACCCCGGGCATTGATGGCGTCGGCATAGCACTGGGCATTGTGCTTCCAGAGCTTCACATAGGCATCTGGTTCATGGGGATAAAGCCGCGACAAGGGCGTTCCGTCCGAAAGCGCCGGCAGCGGGGAGCTTGCGGTAAAGCCGATGCCGATGCCTTCCACCAGCCTCCCGCGACCAAGTCGCGACAGGATTTCGACGGCCGCCTCCACATAGTCGTCGGCGTCCTGAAGCGCGAAGTTCGCAGGCAATGGCGTGCCGTCCCCCAGGCTGCGGGTCATGATGCCGCTTCGGTAGGCGTGGACGTGGCTACCGACCTGCGCACCCGTCGCGGTATCGATCAAGACGCCGCGCGCCGACTCCGAGCCGTAGTCCAGCCCGACGATGTACGACTTTGTCATGTCATTCCTCCCGCGCACACGGCGCGCAGTGCATATCTATATAAAAGCGACCATATTTGTCTATCTTATGTAAGATTTTTTACATAATAATTGTCCCACTCTGCAGGAATGCCTTTATCTCTGCACGCTTTGCCGCTAGAGCGGTCAATCAACGGAAGAGGTGAATGGGAAAGATGCCAAACAGCGCAGATCTGGCGGCACTCGAGAATGCCGGAGGCATCCTGTCGCTGATTGCGACCGGGGCGGCGTCCTCACGCGCCGAGCTGTTGCAGGCGTCCGGCCTATCCCGCGTGACCGTTACCCAACGCCTCAATGCATTGATGGCCTGCGGACTCGTGCGCGAGACCGAACGGACGCTGCCGAGCGGCGGCCGCCCGACCCGGATGCTTGCAGTCAACGCCGCCGCCGGTTTCATGCTGGTCGCCAACATCGGCGAAACCCACATCCATTTAGCCGCGATGGATCTTACCCCCGCCGTCATCGTCGAGCGCACGCTGCCCTTCGATATCGAGAGCGGGCCGGAAGCCACGCTGGTTCAGATGGCAGAAGCGTTTGCCCTCCTGGCATCAGAAGCAGGGAAAAACGACGCCCCGCTTCTTGGAATAAGCCTGAGCCTGCCGACGCCGGTAGACTTCAAGCGCGGTCGGGTCGTGGGGCCGTCGGTGCTGCCCGGCTGGGATGAGTTCGATATCATCGGCCGGCTCCACGATCGCTTCGTCGTCCCGGTTTATGTCGAAAACGACGTTAACCTGATGACCATCTATGAGTACCGGCGGAATTTCCCCGCGGCCGACGATATCCTGTTCGTCAAGATCGGCACGGGCATCGGTAGCGGCATGATTGCCGGCGGCCGCATCTTCCGTGGCGCACAGGGTGCCGCCGGCGATATCGGCCATATCCAGTTTCCCTCCCCGGACGCCCCGCTCTGTCGCTGCGGCAAATTCGGCTGCGTCGAGGCGCGCGCTGCGGGCTGGGCGATCGCCCGCGACCTTTCAGCCCGGGGTTTCGTGGCCGAGACGGCGCGCGACGTGATCGATCTCGTCGAACAGCAGAAGCCGGAAGCGATCATGCTGCTGCGTGCCGCAGGGCGGACGATCGGCGAAGCCGTCTCGGACGCGGTCAGCATCCTCAATCCGAGCCTGATCGTCGTCGGCGGCACACTTGCCCGCGGCGGCGATTTTCTGCTCTCCGGCATTCGCGAACTCGTCTACCAGCGCTGCCTGCCGCTTGCCACGCGCGACCTGTCGATCGTGCTCTCCGGTTCGCGCGAAGACAGCGCGATCTTCGGTGCGGCCTATCTGCTGCTCGACGACGTCTTCTCGCCGGCCCGCATCGAGGCGCTCATGAAGCGCTTCCTGAAGATGAAATCCGAACCGCGATATCTCGACGCGGGATGAAAGAGCATCTCAGCCGCCCAAGAGGGGCGCACCCGCCAGGCGGCGCGACGAAACGATCGTCACCTTGCGCTCGGCCGCCCGGAGCGATCCGAGCGCGTCCTGCGTGATGCCCTCGTCGGTAATGACCTCGTCGATCTCGGAAATATCCGAGAGCGTGCAGAAGCCGGGCGCAGTGAATTTAGAGCTGTCCACAAGGAGGATGGTCTTGCGGGCAGAAGCAATCATTGCGCGCTTCAGCGAGGCGACCTCGAGCGACGTTTCCGTCAGAAGGGTACCGGTCACCGCAGACGCGCCGGTCATGCACAGATCGGCATGCAGTGTCTTGATGAAGCTCTCGCCAGGCTCGCCGGCCAGATGGCGATAGCCCGGGCGCACCGTGCCGCCGGGCAGGATGATTCGCCAGGATTTGATATCGGCGGCGAAGTCGGCGATCTCCAGACTGTTCGTAACCACGGTCAGCGGCAGGTCCCGCTCCGCCGCCGCCCGGACAGCCTCCATCACGGTGGAGGAACTGTCGAAGATCACGCTGTCGCGAGCGCTCAGCCTTTGCGCAGCCTCGCGGCCGATGGCAACCTTCTCGGGATGCTGCAGCGCCGCGTTGACGGTCATCTCGCGCTCGAAGGTCGCCCGCATCGGCTGCAGCAGATGGGCGCCACCATGGGTACGCTCGAGATAGCCGCGCTCCACCAGATGTTCCAGGTCGCGACGCACCGTCGACTGCGAACCACCGATCGTATCGGCCAGTTCCTGGATACTGGCCGCGCCGTTGACGCGAAGGTGCTCCAGAATCAGTGCCCGGCGCTTTGCCGGGACGATGTCGACGCGCTTGCTGGGAGACTCCATGCTTCACCTGGCTGGTGGACGGCCCTGCGGCCGGCCGATTGCGGATCAAATTCCGCCAATCTCTATCAAATTCCTTCGCCGCAATCTACCATCGGGAGGCAGCGATCGAGCGCATTCACGCCTGATGGAGTGCAGGGCGAACTGCGGCATTGCGATGTCGGCCGAGGATGAGCAGGCAGCCGGCGGTAAAGCTGTCGCCAAGGCCGAGCGTCGTGGCGGGCTTTTCCACATAGGGTGAAGCGCAGGCGACGAAAGTCCACCGACCCTTGCGAACGAAATTTTCGAACGGCACCGGGTGGAATTCGGCTGCGGGATCGGTGGCGATCGTCCCGGCAGGCGCACCATGCGCCGCCCGGGCGCTGGCGATCGCGCAGCCCGCCATCAGCGCCAGTTCCTCTTCCTTCGGATCGTTGACCGTCACAGCGGCAGCCCAGGTGTCGGCATGGACACAGACCCGCTCCAGACCGAGCCGCTCACCGAGCTCCAGCAGCGCTTCCATCGGATGATGCGCCTCGGGGTCCATGGCGAGTAGCTCCGAGTGGCTCATGCCGAGCGATGTGATGGCGCCGCCCGCTTCCGCAAGCACGTCTTCGATCGCCTGCCGCGTCGCATAGCCGGCCAGCTCGAAGTGAATTGTTGCGAGGCCCGCCGCCTTCCAGTCGCGACTGAGAGCGAAGACATGGCGGCTGGATGTCCGAACCTTATCCACGGCCACGTCGTTCAGCCCGGACAAGAGACCGGCCGCGGCCGAAGACGCCAGACGGCGGGACATCGCCTCGAATTCTGCATCAAGCTGGATGCCACGGTCGCAAAAGCGGACGATCACCCGTGAGGAGCGGATGGGCACGATGCCGCCGATCGGCCGGCCGGCAGTAAACTCGAATATGAAAATCTCCGGTATGTGCGAGCCGCGAACGGATACGGTATCGGCGGTCTTCAAGGCGCCCTTCTCGGCGAGCAGGACGCCTTTCGGGATCTCGCGCAGCATGGCCGCGTGACGATCCTCGACGGCGACCAGCGACCGGACGCCGAGCTGTCCGAGAACCCAGGCCGCCTGCGGTCCAGTCCCGCCCAGGGCAAAACGGAGCTTGAGGCGCTCCCGGAGCCATGCCGGGCCGTCCGCCCAATCGAAGCGCACCTCGCCGCCGATGCCGCGTCCGGCGCGCGCAAGCAGCAGACTGGCAAGCTGCCCCGCCGGGCTCTCTGCGGGCGCGTCCAGAAGCGGCTGGATATCCTGCATGTCGACGCGTGCATCGATGCAGGCGCTTATGCCACAGAGAAAGAGCCCAGCCTCGGACAGGGCCGCCCTGCCGAGGGGACCGGTCTGCGGCTCGGACAGGGCGGCATAGCGGTCCGCCCACGCCCCGTTGAAGACGTCACCCATTGCCGCGCACTCCTCCTCACCCGGCTACGCCGTCAATTGCTATCATTCTCTTCCATATCGTCAATGCGGAATTCGCAATTGCGCGAATATTGCGCAGGAAACGCGAAGATTCGCGCATCGAAAATGCTGTAAGCGGCGGATTCGGCCGACAACGGCACGACAGTCGACGCAATTCGACGGAGATTTCCGGCAGTGCTTCGACATTTCGGGCAGCAATTCGTGCAGATTCTCGAGGCGTTGACGCCACCGAGATGATTCCGGAATCTTCTCTATTTTATTGACCTAATTTAATTTTTTTCAGACATCCGCTCGGCCGCTGCGCATTGATGAAGACGGCAGGCCGCATCCAGCAACATCGCTTAGAGAGATATAGATAGTTATTGACAGATTATGGAAATTCTCTCCTTATGGAGCAAGAAAGTGGGGACGGCCAACTCTCCACGCAGAACAAGACGATCCAAAGCGAGGAACACCGATGCTCACGAGACTCGACAGGAAGCTGGCGAACATCCGCGCCGGTCGCTACAAGCCGACCGACTTCATCATTGCCGACGCCAAGGACAGCGATGTCGGCGCCGGCGTCACCGCGACGGGGTTCGACTATTCGGTCAAGCCGCCGCGCCGCCGCAGCCGCCAGGAATTCATTGCCCAGATCGAAGAGATCATCCAGCAGGATATCGTCGACATCATGCTGGTGTCGCAATCCAATCTGGATCTTCTGGACGAACGTGGCGCCTTCCTCGGCAGCGAGGTGAAGCCCGCCATCCGCGGCAATCTGGAAACGATGTGCTGGGGCGCCGTCCGTCACGGAACCTATACACAGACGCCGTCGATGCCATTCCGCGACGCAAACCTGGCGCGCGCGATCGCCAACTATCCGACGTCGGGGACGGATCTCGCGCTCTATTCGGTCTCGTTCAGCAATGACGTCGAGCGCGACGTCCGAACGCTGAACGCCTTTGCCGAATTCCGCGCCGAAGCCGCGCGCAACAATTTCAAGTATTTCTACGAGGTCTTCAATCCGAGCGTCGACATCGGCCTTGACCGCGAGCAGATCGGCGAGTTCGTGAACGACCATATCATCAAGTCGCTCGCCAGCGTGCCGCGCGCGGATCGCCCGCTGTTCCTCAAGACGCCCTACAACGGGCCGAAGGCGCTGGAAGAGTTGGTGAACTTCGATTCCGAACTCATCGTCGGCGTGCTGGGCGGCGGCGCCGGCACCACCCGTGACACGTTCGAGCTCGTCGCCCAGTCCGAACGATACGGCGCGCGACTTGCGCTCTTTGGCCGCAAGATCAACCTCGCCGAGGCGCCTCTGCATCTGATCGTGCTGATGCGCGCCGTCGCCGACGGTACGCTCGGCCCGGAAGAAGCCGTTCGCGCCTATCACGGCGAGTTGCAGAAACTCGGCCTGACGCCGACACGCGCGCTCGTCGACGACCGGCAGATCACGGAGGACGTTCTGAAGGTCGCAGCCGCCAAGGCCGCCTGACCGTGGCCTGCCGGCCAACGCTCAAAAGCGTGGCCGGCACCGTCCGCCTGCGAAAGCATGCCGCGTCAAAGAGGAGATCCACGCGACACGCTTCATTGGCCCGCTCTTGCGCGTCACGCCTTATCGCCAGTCGAGCGCCGGTGCGACATGCTTCAGGATCACTTCGATGACGTGCGCGTTATACTCCACGCCGAGCTGGTTCGGAACGGTCAGAAGCAGGGTATCAGCCTCGGCGATCGCTTCGTCTTCCGCAAGCTGCCTGACGAGTGCTTCCGGCTCGGCCGCATACGAACGGCCGAAGATCGCCCGCGTGTTCTCATCGATGAAACCGATCGAGTCGCTCTCCTTGCCACCCTGTCCGAAAAAGGCACGGTCGCGATCGTCAGTGAGCGCAAAGATGCTGCGGCTGACGGAAACGCGTGGCGGGCGCGTATGTCCCGCCTCTTTCCAGGCTTCGCGGTAGGCGCGGATCTGCGTGGCCTGCTGCACATGGAACGGCTCGCCCGTCTCGTCGTCCTTCAACGTCGAACTTTGCAGGTTCATGCCGAGCCTGGCGGCCCAGACGGCCGTGGCATTCGACCCGGCTCCCCACCAGATGCGCTCTCCCAAACCCTCCGAGTGAGGCTCGAGCCGCAACAGGCCCGGCGGATTGGGGAACATCGGGCGCGGATTGGGCTTTGCGAAGCCGTTCCCTTTCAGGGCCTCGAGAAACACTTCGGCATGGCTGCGGCCCATGTCGGCGTCGGTCTTCCCATCCTCGGGCTGGTATCCGAAATAGCGCCAGCCATCGATCACCTGCTCGGGCGAGCCCCGGCTGATACCCAGTTGCAGCCGTCCGCCGGCGATCAGGTCGGCCGCTCCCGCGTCCTCGGCCATGTAGAGGGGGTTCTCGTAGCGCATGTCGATGACCGCAGTGCCAATTTCTATTGTGCTTGTTTTCGCGCCGACGGCCGCAAGAAGAGGAAAAGGCGATGCCAGCTGCCGGGCAAAATGATGCACGCGGAAATAGGCGCCGTCCGCGCCGAGTTCCTCGGCGGCGACGGCGAGATCGATGGACTGTAGCAGCGCGTCCCCTGCGGAGCGGGTCTGCGACTGTGGCGAGGGGGACCAGTGGCCGAAGGAAAGGAAACCGATTTTCTTCATGACGTTGCTGTCCGATCTTCTCATTGAGTGTTACGCGCATTGTTGCCACAAGCGGCGTAGGCGCAATAGTCGGGCAATGGCGAACGGACTGTTCAGCCAACAGCACCAGCGCCTGCAACTTCCCGCTGCGCATCACCCCGAGGGGGCATAACTTGCGCACATGCGCCGGACCGCATTCGTTACGCAAGTCACCCGCCCGTTAACCTTTTGTTAACCGTGAATCGCGTACCTATCGAGAACGAAAAATTAACGAAGATTTCCAACGTGTTAACAGAAGCTCGCTCAATCCGGATCAAGGGTAGGTCGTTCCTTGCGCTGATGCTGTCGCCGGAACTGCCCCTCGACGACTGGCTCACCCGGCTCGACGATCTGGCCGGTCGTTCTGCGGGGTTCTTCCTGGAAAGGCCGATCGTGCTCGACGTCGCCGAGCTCGACATCGACCGGAGCCAGTTGAAGGACCTGCTCGCCGAGCTCGCAAACCGGAACGTGCGCATCATGGGCATCGAGGGCGGCCGCCCATCGATCATGGGCCCCGGAATGCCGCCGGCCATGCGCGGTGGCAGACCGGCCCCGGACGTCGAAGTGCCGGCGGCAGAACCCGCGCCGGCCGCGGAGAAGGCTGCCGCTGCTCTACCGGAGGCCCAACCGATACGGGCACCGGCATCGATGATCGTCAGGGAGCCGGTGCGCTCCGGACAGTCGATCATCTTTCCCGAGGGCGACGTCACGGTCATCGGATCGGTCGCCTCGGGCGCGGAGATTATCGCCGGCGGTTCGGTGCACATCTACGGCACCCTCAGGGGACGCGCGCTGGCGGGCTCGGTGGGCAATGCGGCAGCGCGGATCTTCTGCCGCAGGCTGGAAGCGGAACTGCTCGCAATCGACGGCGTCTACAAGACCGCCGAAGACATGGCGCCCGACCTGCGCGGCCAGTCGGTGCAGCTCTGGCTCGACGGCGATTCGATCAAGGCGGAAAGACTAAACTGAGCCGGCTGCCGGCCAGCAACAGGAGCGGGAAGATGGCGAAAGTGGTTGTTGTTACATCGGGCAAGGGTGGCGTCGGCAAGACGACGTCCAGCGCTGCCCTCGGCGCTGCGCTTGCCCAGCGCGGCGAGAAGACCGTGGTGGTCGACTTCGACGTCGGCCTGCGGAACCTGGACCTGGTGATGGGTGCCGAGCGCCGGGTCGTCTACGACATCGTGAACGTGATCCAGGGCGATGCGAAGCTGCCGCAGGCCCTGATCCGCGACAAGCGTCTGGAAACGCTCTTCCTGCTGCCGGCCTCCCAGACCCGCGACAAGGACAGCCTGACTGCGGAAGGCGTCGAGCAGGTCATGAACGATCTGAAGCGGCACTTCGACTGGATCATCTGCGACAGCCCGGCTGGCATCGAACGCGGCGCGACGCTGGCCATGCGCCACGCCGACGTGGCTGTCGTCGTCACCAACCCGGAAGTCTCCTCGGTCCGCGATTCCGATCGCATCATCGGCCTTCTCGATTCCAAGACCGAAAAGGCGGAGCTGGGCGAGCGCATGGAGAAGCATCTGCTGCTCACGCGCTACGACGCCGTCCGCGCCGAACGCGGCGACATGCTGAAGGTCGACGATGTTCTTGAGATCCTGTCCATTCCGCTGCTCGGCATCGTGCCCGAAAGCATGGACGTATTGAAGGCGTCCAACATTGGTGCCCCGGTCACGCTGGCGGACAGCCGCAGCGCTCCGGCACTTGCCTATCTCGACGCCGCCCGCCGCCTTGCCGGCGAAACCGTCCCGATGACCATTCCCGGCGAGAAGCGCGGGCTCCTGGGCAAGATTTTCGGACGGAGGGCAGCATGAGTATTTTCAGCCTCTTCCGCAAGCAGAACTCCGCTCCCACGGCGCGCGAACGCTTGCAGGTCCTGCTGGCGCATGAGCGTGCATCGGTGGGCCAATCGGACCTCGTCGCCATCCTCAGGGAGGAAATCCTTGCGGTCATCGCCAAGCATGTCGAGATCGACGACGAGAAGGTCAGCGTCAAGATGGAGCGCGGCGAGCACGTCACGACGCTCGAAGTCGATATCGAAATCCCCGTGACCGTCACCGTTCGCGCTGCCTGAGGCCGAAGACGGTCGGCATCCTTACGGCCAGTGAGTACCTGATCTCAAGGACGGCCACCGCAAAGCGCTTCGACAGCGTCTTGCGGTGGCCGCCCTTTTCGCGTTTCCCCTTCCTCTCGGTGCCGCCCCGCGAGCTACCGCCATCCTCCGCATTGCATCCTCAAATTTTGCTGGACCGCATAACTATTGATCTATATTCAATAGTGGAATGAAATTCAATTTTCGTTGGAGGAGACGGATATGGAACTCAACGGTGCCCTGCGCCTACATTTCGTGATTGGCGATCCGATCGCGCAGGTCAAGTCTCCGGCCGGCGTCACCGACATGCTCCAGGCCCGGGGTCTCAACGCCATCTGCATCCCTGGGCGCGTCGCGCCGGCGGACCTCGAAACATTCTGGGCCGGTGTCCGCACGCTTGAGAACCTCGACGGCGTCATCATCACCGTGCCGCACAAGATCGCGGCGATCGCCATGGCGGACCGGCTCTCCGAGCGAGCTGCCTTCCTCGGCGCCGTCAACACGCTGCGCCGCACCGAGACCGGTTGGGAAGGGGACATGTTCGACGGTATCGGCCATGTCGCCGCCCTGCGGAAAGCCGGCTGCGTGCTGGAAGGCAAGCGGGCGCTGCTTGCCGGCGCCGGCGGTGCTGGCAGCGCGATCGCGCACGCACTCGTTCTCGCCGGCGTCGCCGAACTGGCCATACACGAAATGGATGACGCACGGCGCGGAAGCCTGATCGAGCGGCTGTCCTCGCTCGGCCTCGCAAAGATTACGGCGGGCAGCGCCGATCCGACCGGTTTTGATGTGGTGGTCAACGCGACGCCTGCCGGCATGAAGGAGGGCGACCCGCTGCCCTTCGATGCCGACAAGCTGACACCCGACATGTTCATTGGTGAAGTGATCACCAAGCCGGCGATCTCGCCCCTCGTCGCCAAAGCGCGCGCGATCGGCTGCAATGCCATTACCGGCACGGACATGTTCGTCGAAGTGCGCGATCTGATGGTCGACTATCTCTGCAGGACGTGAGGATCCAATCATGAGCCGCAGTTTCGCACTCGCCTTTCTGACCGTTCCCGATCTCGGCCCGACCGAGGCGATCCGCGTCGCGGCCGAAACCGGATATGACAGCGTGGGCCTTCGGCTCCTGCCGGCAGCGGCGAGCGGCGAGGGGCCCTATCCCATTTTGACGGACGCCTCCGTGCTGGCCGAAGCGCGCGCCGCTTTAGACGATACCGGCATTCGCGTCGGCGACGTGGAGATCGTCCGGTTGAAACCGCACACGAAGGTCGACGAATTCACAGGCTTTCTCGAATGTGCCGCCGCACTCGGCGCTGCAAACATACTCGTTGCCGGAGACGATCCCGAACCGGCGCGGTTGACGCAGACCTTTGGCGCCTTTGCGCAACTGGCCGCACGCTATGGCCTCACCGCCGACCTCGAATTCATGCCCTGGACCGGAGTTCGCAACGCCGCGGAAGCCAAAGCGATCGTAGAGGGGGCCGGCCAGCCCAACGGCGGCGTGCTTGCGGACGCGCTGCATTGGGACCGTACCGGCGGCAAGGTCGAGGATCTGCAAAGCCTGCCTGCCAACCGCATTCACTACTTCCAACTCTGCGACGCGCCGGCCGAATACGATCGCAGTGACGCGGGGCTGATCAGCATCGCGCGCGGGGGAAGGCTGCTGCCGGGCGAGGGTGGCATAGACCTCCCCGCATTTGTTCGCGCCCTGCCTGCGGATGTACCGGTCAGCATCGAGATCGCATCTGCGGACCTCGTGCACCGGCTGTCGCCCCGGGACAGGGCCACTCAGGCGCTCGCTGCCGCAAAGGCAACCATAGCGAATACTCTGTGAATGATATTCCGATATTGAATATTATTCCATTTTGTGCATGATGAGCGGAGGCAAGTGCGTACCCGCGTACGCAGGAGGAGATACGCGCTTGGAGTTAGCGTCGTGTCGCGATGCTGGCAGAACAGGCAAGGCCTTGCCTCATGGAGGAGGCGGCAATGAATGCAGTCCCTAAGGCTGGGAATACGGTTGCACCGGCCGCAGCGAACGAGAGCGTCACATGCGACGTGCTGGTGGTCGGCTCGGGTGCCGGCGGACTGTCCGCAGCCGTCGCGGCCGCGCATTTCGGGCTGAACGTCATCGTAGCCGAGAAGACCGAAATGTTCGGTGGCACGACGGCCTATTCCGGCGGCTGGCTATGGGTGCCGAACGCCCCGCATGCGCTCGCCGCAGGGAAGGGTGAAGACCCTGAGGGGCCAAAAGCCTATCTGCGTCACATTCTCGGCAACCGGTATGACGAAGCGATGATCGAAGGCTATCTGAGCGCCGCGCCGCGGATGCTGGACTTCTTCGAGCGCCATACGTGCGTGCATTTTCTGCCGGGCAGTGGCGTACCGGATTTTCATGGCAACGCGCCAGGTGCCGGAACAGGATGGCGATCCGTCGCCGCCGCCCCCTATGACGGTCGCAAGCTCGGCCGCCTCATCCAGAGCCTGCGCCCGCCCATCCCCGAGACGACGTTTCTCGGGATGGGCATAGCGTCGGGCGTCGACATGCGCATGTTTCTCACCGCCATGCGTTCGCCGTCCGCGTTTGCCTATGTCACGCGACGCGTGCTGAAGCATGCACGCGACCTCCTCTTCCATCGCCGCGCGATGCAACTCGTCAACGGTAATGCACTCGCCGCACGCCTGCTGCGTTCGGCAGCCGACAAGGGCGTGACGCTCTGGCCGAACGCGCCCGCCCGCGAACTGATCAGCGACGGCAGCGGGATAAAAGGGGCGGTGGTCGATACCCCCTCGGGTCGCGTTGCCGTCATTGCGGAACGCGGCGTGGTGCTGGCCACTGGCGGATTTCCTCATGATCCCGGTCGGCTGCATGATCTCCTGCCGCATGTGCGCGCCGGAACGCGGCATTGCTCTGCCGCGCCGGAGGCCAACACCGGTGACGGGCTGAGACTTGCGGAAAGCGCCGGCGGGCATGTGTCGGAACGGTTGAGCCACGCCGCAGCCTATGCGCCGGTCTCGCTCGTCCCGCGCCCGGACGGCACCGTCGGCCGCTTTCCGCACCTCGTCGAGCGTGGCAAGCCGGGCATCATCGCGGTGATGGCAACAGGAAGGCGCTTCGTTGACGAAGGCGGCCCGTACCATGACTATGTCCGCGAGATGATTGCCGCCACGCCAGCAGGCGAACCCGCCGTTTCCTGGCTGATCTGCGACCATCGGTTCCTGCGCCGCTACGGCCTGGGTGCAGTCAAGCCGGCACCGGTTCCCTTCGGACGCTGGCTGCGCAACGGATACCTGATCAAGGCAACATCCATCACGGCGTTGGCGAGACTCTGCGGCATCGATCCCGCCGGCCTGGAGCGGACTGTCACGGACTTCAACCGTCATGCGATAAAGGGAGAGGATCCGCAGTTTCACCGCGGCACGACGCCCTACCAGCGCGCCCAGGGAGATCCCGACCACCGACCCAACCCCTGCATTGCGCCTATCGTGCGTGCGCCGTTCTATGCGGTGCGTGTCGTTCCGGGAAGCCTCGGCACTTTCGCCGGCGTCGAAACCGATACTCGGGCCCGGGTGCTGGACGGCGCCGGTACACCGATCCCGGGGCTCTATGCGGCGGGAAACGATATGAACAGCATCATGTGTGGCAATTATCCGAGCGGCGGCATCACGCTCGGTCCGGCCATGACCTACGGATTCCTCGCCGCCGAAGCCATTGCAGGGCGCGATGCGGGCGAGACTGAAAGCCACGGGAGGAAAGAGAATGTCGTCTGACACTGAGCCGGGAACGATCGAGGAGGTCGACCTGCTGGTCTGCGGAGCGGGTGCAGGCGGCATGACGGCCGCGCTGGTGGCAGCTCTGGAGGGACTGAACGTCGTTCTCTGCGAAAAGACCGGCCAGGTGGGAGGTACGACATCCACCTCAGGCGGCACGACCTGGGTGCCCGGAACGCATCTGTCCGAACTGGCCGGTGTGCCCGACAAAGTGGAGGATGCGCGGGCGTTCCTGGAATCCGTCGTTGCCAATCGCGGCGGCATCCGTCTTCGCGAGGCGTTTCTTGACTCCGGCAGGCCGGCGATCGAGGAACTAGACCGCCGCACGGACGTGAAGTTCGTCGCAGCGACCGCCCATCCGGACTATCTCGACGGACCGGGCTCCGCCTACGGCGGTAGGGCGCTGGCGCCCGTGATGTTCGACGGACGCCTGCTCGGGCGGGACGATTTCGCCCGTGTACGCCCGCCGCGCCCCGAATTCGTCGGCCTCGGCGGCATGATGGTCGGCCGGAACGAACTCGACGCGCTGCTTTCACCGCTGCGCTCGATCGGAAATTTCCGCAGTGCCGTGACGATCGTCGGCCGCTATCTGCTGGATCGCCTCGGCTACCGGCGGGGAACGCGGCTGCTGATGGGCAATGCTCTGGTGGCGCGGCTGCTCCATAGTCTGCGCAAGGCGAAAGTGCCCATCCTCTTCGAAACCGGCGTCACGGAACTGATCGTCGCAGACGGCCGCGTGGTCGGCGCGGTCATGGAAGGTCCGTCCGGCACGCGCCGCATCCGCGCCAGCAAGGGTGTCGTGCTGGCCACCGGCGGCGTCTGCTGGAACCGGACGATCCGTGAACGGCTCTTCCCCAAGGGCACGCGCGACTATTCGCTTGGCCCGGTCAGCAACACCGGCGACGGGGCGGACGTTGCAACAGCCGTCGGCGCGGGCTTCGATGACGGCGGCGATAGCCCGGCACTGTGGATGCCGTGCTCGTCCTACCGGCGCGCGGATGGTTCGCTGGCAGTGTGGCCGCATATCATCCTCGACCGTGCCAAGCCGGGCCTTCTGGCGGTTGACGCATCCGGCAGACGCTTCGTCAATGAATCCGATTCCTATCACGACTTCGCGATGGGACAGATCAGAAACAACGCAATCCCCGCGCATCTGATCTGCGACAGTTCCTTCATCCGGCGATACGGGATGGGGATGATCCTGCCGGGGGCGCGCAATCTGCGCGCGATGATCAAGGCAGGCTACGTCACCGAGGCAAAGACCCTTCGCGAGCTTGCGGAAAAAATCGGCTGCGAGGCGCCCGCACTTGCAGCCACGGTCGAAGCCTACAATCACTCGGCTGCGACGGGGGTAGACGAGGCGTTCGGACGCGGGCGCTCCGTCGTCAACCGCTTCAACGGCGATCCGGCCATAGGCCCCAACCCCTGCATCGGGCCGATTGGAAACGGGCCGTACTATGCAATGGCAGTCCGCCCCTCCGACCTCGCCTCGAGCGCCGGCCTCTCCGGTGACGAATTCGGCCGGGTCCTCGACAGGGAAGGAGAGCCGATCGCCGGCCTCTACGCCTGCGGCAACGATCTCGCCTCGATTTTTCGAGGCACCTACCCCGGACCGGGAACCACCATCGGCCCGGCGATAGTCTTCGGCTGGCGTGTCGCCAAGCATGCGGCCGGCAAGCTCAAGGACACGCCCGACAACAGCGCCGGCGCAGGGACAGATGAAAGGAATTACCGTGCAACGCTATGAAATTGCGACACTTTCGACCAGCATGGGGGCCGCACCTAAGGCCGCGCCCGCAATCGAGGCCTTTGCGAGCGAAGGAAAGGGACGCCTTCTCGGCATATTTTATGCCGACATCGGCGTACTCAACCGCGTGCTGGTCTTCCGCGGCTTCGAAACCGCAGCGGATTACGATGCGGAGCGCGAGCGCACATTGCGGGCTGCGAACCCCTTCGGCTCGGCCGAATGGCTGACCGGGCTGGAGCTTGAGGGCTACGCACCATTTCCTTTCCTGCCTCCGGTCGAGACCGGCAGCTTCGGTCCGGCCTACGAGTTTCGCACCTACGTGCTGAAGACCGGCGGACTGGAGCCGACAATCCGCGCCTGGGAAGCCGCTGTCCCGGCACGCACCGAACTGTCGAAGCTGGCGATCTGCATGTACGGCATCGACGGCAAACCGCGCATGACGCACATCTGGCCGTTTGCGTCCGTCAACGAGCGCGGCCAGATCCGCGCGGATTCCGTTGCCCAGGGCGTCTGGCCGCCAAAGGGCGGGCCGGACTGGCTGACGACGGACATGCGCTCGACCATCGCGTTTCCGACGGCGAACTCCCCGTTGAAATAGAAAGCCGTAACTTCATGAAGCCAGAAAGCGGCCCGCCCGCAACAGGGGCGGGCCGTTTCTCGTCTGGTGCCGTTCAGCCGTGCTTGTGCAGCCCGGGAAAGTATTTGGAGCCGTTGGCCGCGAGGCCGATCTCTTCGGCCGCGGCGGAAAGATGGGGCGCAAGCTCCGCCATCCGTTCGGGCGTCATGCGAACGGCAGGTGCTGCAATCGACAGGCAACTGATGACCTGTCCGCCGCTTCGCACCGGCATTGCCATAGCAGCCATGCCAATGATGTAGCTGTCGACCGAGCGCGCATAGCCTCGCTTGCGCGTCTCGGCGAGAATTTCCAGAAGCTCGGCGATGGTGCGGGGCGCGCCCGGCCCCGACGGCTTGCTCGGATTGATCAATCCCTGGCGCGAGACCCTCTCCAGCGCCTCCTCATCGCTCATCGAGGCGAGCCATGCCTGCCCGCCGGCGCTGCTTGCGAGATGGACCACGACACCCTGTTCCTGGCCCGGATCGTAGCGCAAGCCACCCGTCGCCCCCTGTGCCACCGCAACCCAGATCAAATCGTCGCCGTCGATCACCGAAAGTCGAATCAGCTCGCCGCTCACCTGCGCCAGCCGGTCGAGAATCGGCTGCGCCACGTCGCCGACACCGGTTCGCCCGAGAAAGCCGACGCCGAGCGCGGCCAGCTTCATCGTCAGCGCATAGTCTCCCTGGTCCTGCACCTGGCGCACATAACCCAGTCTTATCAATTCGTTGAGCGTACGATGAACGCCGCTTGCCGGCTGGTTCACGCGTTGCGCAATATGGGAAACGGACAGGCCCGCCGGCCGCTCGGCCAGGAACTCGATGATATTCAGGGACTTCTCAAGGATGCTCATGGGCGTTCCAATCTGGATTATCATTCCAGTTTTGACACGCCCCCCCAAGCAGTCAAGCTATTTCGGCGGAGCGAGCATGGTTACCGACGCAAAAGGCCGCACGCGCCAACCGCGTGCGGCCGATGAAGGTTGTCAGCCGATAATCCCTGGTTCAAACGCGTTCGAGCGCCACAGCGATACCCTGGCCGACACCGATGCACATGGTGGCCAGCGCACGCCGCTTCCCGCCCAGTGCCAGTTCCAGTGCCGCCGTACCGGCGATGCGCGCACCGGACATGCCGAGCGGATGCCCGAGAGCGATTGCGCCGCCATTCGCGTTGGCGCGAGGATCGTCGTCCGCAATGCCAAGCTGGCGCAGCGTCGCAAGTCCCTGCGAGGCGAAGGCCTCATTAAGCTCGATCACATCGAGCTCATCCGCGCTCCAGCCGATCCGGTCGAGCAGCTTTCTGGAGGCCGGAGCCGGGCCGATACCCATGACACGTGGCGGAACGCCAGCCGTCGCGCCGCCGACGATCCGGGCGATCGGGGTCAGGCCGTACTTCTTCGCCGCCGCTGCCGAGGCGACGATGAGGGCGGCTGCGCCATCGTTGACGCCGGAGGCGTTACCCGCCGTGACGGTAGCACCTTCCATCCGGTTGACCGGCTTCAGCTTGGCCAGTGCCTCGAGGCTCGTTGCGCGCGGATGCTCGTCCTGGCTTACTGCAACGGGATCGCCCTTCTTCTGCGGAACGAAGACGGGAACTATTTCCTTTGCAAGCCGGCCGTTCGCCTGGGCGCGGGCGGCCTTTTCCTGGCTGCGCACGGCAAAGGCGTCCTGGTCCTCACGCGAGACCTTGTAGTCGATCGCGACGTTGTCCCCGGTCTCCGGCATGGAATCGACGCCGTACTGCGCCTTCATCAGCGGATTGACGAAACGCCAGCCGATGGTGGTGTCGTAGATCGCCGCACTGCGCGAGAACGCCGTCTCGGCCTTCGGCATCACGAAGGGCGCGCGGCTCATGCTTTCGACGCCGCCGGCGATCATCAGTTCCGCCTCGCCCGACTTGACGGCACGGGCGGCGGCGACAAGGGCATCCATGCCCGAGCCGCACAGCCGGTTGATCGTGGTGCCTGTCACCGATACCGGCAGTCCCGCCAAAAGCAGCGACATGCGGGCAACGTTGCGGTTGTCTTCGCCCGCCTGGTTGGCGCAGCCGTAGATGACGTCGTCGACCGCCTCCCAGTCGACGCCGCCGTTGCGCTCCATCAGCGCTTTCAGTGGCACAGCACCCAGATCGTCGGCGCGGACGGATGAGAGGGAGCCGCCGTAGCGGCCGATCGGCGTACGGATGTAATCGCAAATGAAGGCTTCGGTCATGGGTTTTTCCTCACAGCGCCGGAGCGACGAGATCGGCCACCGGGCCCTCGATATGAAGCTCGCCGCCGGTCATTGCCTGCAGTTCCTCGACCGTCATGCCGGGCAGCTTTTCGCGCAGCACGAAACGTCCGTCGACGATGTCGATGACGGCGTGGCTGGTATACACGCGGGTGATGCAGCCCACGCCGGTCAGCGGGAAGGTGCACTTCTCGACGAGCTTCGGCTCGCCGGTCTTGGTGACGTGCTCGGTGATGACGAAGACCTGCTTGGCGCCATGCACCAGATCCATCGCGCCGCCAACGGCAGGAACCCCCTTGGAGCCGACGCGCCAGTTCGCAAGATCACCGCTCTGCGCCACCTGGTAGGCGCCGAGAATGGCGACGTCGAGGTGACCGCCGCGGACCATGGCGAAGCTGTCGGCATGATTGAAGAAGGCGGCGCCCGGCTTCAGCGTCACCGCCTTCTTGCCGGCATTGATCAGGTCCCAGTCCTCTTCGCCGTCCGCAGGCGGCTCACCGAATCCGAGCACGCCGTTTTCCGTATGGAAGGTGACGAAACGACCAGGCGACTGGTAGCGGGCAACCATTTCGGGAAAGCCGATGCCGAGGTTCACATAGGCGCCGTCCTTGATGTCCTGCGCAGCGCGCCAGGCAATCTGGGCGTTGGAGAGCTTGATGTCTTCGCGCGTATCGACGGTCATACGTAGGCCACTCCGGCTTTGATGAGCACTTCTTCCTGCTGGGGATCGGCGATCTCGACGACACGATTGACAAAGATGCCGGGCGTGACGACGTCTTCGGGATCGATGCCGCCGGGCTGGACAAGCCGCGACACCTGCACGATCGTCTCGGCAGCCGCCATGCACATCAGCGGATTGAAGTTGCGCGCGGCCTTGTTGTAGGTGAGGTTTCCATAGGTGTCGCCGACATGCGCCTTGATGAGCGCGAAGTCTGCCTTTAGCCAGCGCTCCTGCACATAGGAACGGCCGTCGAATTCCGCGATGACCTTGCCGTCGGCGAGCTCGGTTCCGTAGGCGGTCGGGGTGTAGAAGGCCGGGATGCCGGCCCCGCCGGCGCGGATGCGCTCGGCCAGTGTGCCTTGCGGCACCAGTTCAAGCTCGACCTTGCCGGCCAGATAGGCATCGGTGAAGGCCCGCGGGTCGGACGAACGCGGGAAGGAGCAGATCATTTTGCTGACCATGCCGGCATCGATCATCGCAGCGATGCCGATGCGGCCATTGCCAGCGTTGTTGTTGATGACGGTCAGTCCGCGCGGGCGCTTGTCGATCAGTGCGTGAATAAGCTCGATCGGCGCGCCGGAGCCGCCAAAACCGCCGATCATGACGCGCGCGCCGTCGCCTATCCCGGCAACGGCTTCCGCCGCGTTCGCAATTGTCTTGTCCATCCGAAAATCCTCCGTCCGGCGCGGTAGCCACGTCGCCCCGCCGCCGTTTCGAGGCGGAAATTACCCCCGGAAAGCCATCGACGGCAATCGATTTGTGCGTTATATGATTTTTGTTCGCATATCGCACATTATCTAACGCCGGAGCGATGCCATGACGGTCAAGGAACGCGACATGATGGGCGGCCTTGCGAAGGGCCTTAGGGTCATCGAAGCCTTCAGCGCCGAGCATCCGCGCCTGTCGATTGCCGAGGCGGCCGAAATCGCCGGTCTCGACCGGGCGACGACGCGCCGTTGCCTGCTGACGCTGTCGGAGCTCGGCTATGCCGCCTATGACGGCAAATTCTTCACCGTCACGCCACGCATCCTCCGGCTCGGCACAGGGTGCCTCGCCACCATGCCGCTTCCGCGGATCGTGCAACCGATCCTGGACCGGCTCTCCGAAGAGATCGGCCAAAGCACCTCCGTCTCGATCCTGGACGAGACGGAGATCGTCTATGTCGCGCGTGCGGCCCAGCGGCGCGTCATGTCGATCGCACTGATGCCGGGATCGCGGCTGCCCGCCTACTGCACCTCCATGGGGCGAGTGCTGCTGGCAGCCCAAGATCGCGATCAGGTGCTCGCCGTCCTTGAGGCTTCGCCCCGGCTGGCCCGCACTGCGCACACGATCACCGATATCGATGCATTGATGGCGGAAATCGACGAGACGCGGTCGCGCGGCTATGCGCTGATCGACCAGGAAGTGGAAATCGGGCTTCGATCGATCGCCGTTCCGCTTAAGACCGTCCGCGGCCAAACCGTCGCAGCACTGAACGTGGGTCTGGCGGCCGTGACGGCCGAACCGGTCTCCGCGCTGGCCGAGCGCTATCTTGCGCCGCTGCTCGCCGTACAGAAGGAATTGGCGAGGATGCTGGTATAGGCATCCTCGCGCACCTGGCGAAACGCCCCCCGAGTACGCGGATACTTTGGGTTCGCGTCGCTGCCGTCTGACCGATGGCGTCAGTAGGGCAGGCCCACGTAGTTTTCCGCAAGTGCGGTCTGCGCGGCCTTCGATCCCGCAAGATAGTCCACCTCCGCCCGCTGCATGCGCTGCAGAAACTCGCCTTCGGCGGGGAAGTCGTGCAGCATCCGGGTCATCGACCAGGAAAAGCGCGATGCTTTCCAGACGCGGGCAAGCGCGGTGGCCGAGTAGGATTTCAGTAGGCCCTCGTCCCCGGTATAGCGTGCGATCAGCGCTCGCGACAGGTAGTAGACGTCGGATGCGGCAAGGTTCAACCCCTTCGCGCCCGTCGGCGGGACGATGTGCGCGGCGTCGCCGGCAAGATAGAGACGGCCCCAGCTCATCGGTTCGGAGATGAAGCTGCGCAGAGGCGCAATCGATTTTTCCACCGAAGGCCCGGTCACCAGCGTATCGGCAAGGTCCGGCGGCAGGCGGCGACGCAGCTCCGCCCAGAAGGAGTCGTCGCTCCAGTCCTGCGGCTTGTCAGTCAGCGGCACCTGAAGATAGTGCCGGCTCAGATGGGCATTGCGCATCGAACAGAGCGCGAAGCCGCGCTCGTGGCCGGCATAGACCAGTTCGCGATAGAGCGGCCGCGTTTCGGACAGGATACCCAGCCAGCCGAACGGATAGACGTGCTCATATTCCCGCCGAACCGTTTCCGGGATCGTGCGGCGGCTGATGCCATGGAAGCCGTCGCAGCCGGCGATATAGTCGCAGTCGATGCGATGGCTGCGGCCATGCTGCCTGAAGGTGACGTGGGGCGCATCGCCGTCGGCATCGTGCAGCGCGACTTCCTCGGCCTCGTGAAAGATCGGCGCGCCGGTCCGGTCCAGTTCGTCGTAGAGATCGCGGGTGACTTCTGTCTGGCCATAGATGGTCACCGTCTTGCCGGTGAGCGCGCGAAAATCGATGTGGACCTTCTGGCCATGCGCGGCGATGATGGTTCCGTCATGCACGAAACCCTCCGCATCGAGCCGCTTGCCGACGCCTGCCGCGCGAAGAAGGTCGCACAAGCCCTGCTCGAGCACGCCGGCCCGAATGCGGGCCAGCACATAGTCGCGGGTACGCTGTTCGAGCACGACGGCATCGATGCCGGCGCGACGCAGAAGCAATGAAAGAAGCAACCCGGACGGGCCGCCGCCAATGATACAGACCTGATGACGCATCGTCGGTTGTCTCCGTAAAATCAAAGCGGTGAGAAGCAAAGCGGACGCAGCACGACATGGTCGGCGCCGGAAAGAGCTTTGCCGGGAACAGGGTCGGCGGTGCGCGGCAACAGGGAAAGCAGCGGCGCAGGCTCCCCCGACACCGCCTCCCACGCCGCGACCGCGCCGCTTGCAGAAGGGCCGGACGACAGGGTCGCGCAATCCGTCGCAAAAAGCGGCGCACCCACCGCCCGCGCCGGGCGCTGCTCGCGGCGTCGCACCAGCGCAGCATCGAATGCGGGGGATGTCCGTGTGATCTTCAGCAGGCGATTGCGCTGCTCTTCCACGAGCGCGAAGGCCTTTGGAACGAAACCGCGGACCCAGGCCTCCTCCGCCGCAAGCGCGGCGCGGCAGCTTTCCCGGTCAGCCCAGTCCGCATAACTCCACAAATGATGGATGGTGTTGAGCGTCCCTGTCTCCGCAAGCCAGTAGCCCATCAGCGGCAGATGCCGCGTGACAAGCGGCAGCCCCTCGTCGGCAAGCAGGGCCAGATAGTCCGGAGCAGCACCGGCCTTCAGCCGGTAGCATCGCCATTCATGGATCATGTCGTCCTCCTCAAGCAAACAGTGGCCAAGGAAGACGTTTTCGGAAATGGACGGAGCGTCGGAAAGATTGGACGATACCCGGACGCAGGCTTTCTTCACGCCTCCTGGTGCAGCTTCTGCTTCCGGAATGCGCCCGGCGACAGACCCACGCGCTGCGTGAAGAACCGGTTGAAATAGGCGGGGTCCTCAAAGCCGGACAGGTGTGCCACCTGCGCCACGCTGCTTTCAGTATAGACGAGGTATCGCTTGGCCTCGATGACGATCCGCTCGTACAGCAGGTCGGACGCGGTCTTGCCGGCGCGGGCCTTGCAGGCGGCGTTCAGCCGCGCCTGCGTGACGGCCAGATCGCCGGCATAGAAGGCGAGCGAGCGCTCGTTGCGGAAATGCTCCTCCAGCAGCGCGCGGTAGCGCACGAGCAGGTCGTAATCACGATCCGGTGCGGCGACGCCCGGATCCCCGGTGGTCACATAGAGGCGGAGCACCACGACCAGAATCCGCATGTACTGCGCCACGATCGCCGTACGCCGCCCCGGCGCCGACCAGATGAACTCCCGATGCAACCATTCGAATGTGTCGTTGACGGCGGGAATGCTGACGCCCGTGCCCGTCAGCGGATAGACGGCCGGGCGCGCCGCTGCCTCGGTCAGGCGCGCGTCGCCGGCTGCCGCGGCCTTCAGACAGCCCAAAGCTGCAGTGACGACGAAACCGTCGGTGCCGGGGTCGAAATCGATCTGGTGAACGATGCCCGCGGGCACCACGAGAACACCGGGAACCGGAATGGGCAGGATCTGTTCTTCCATGCGGATCGTTCCGCCGCCACCGCGTACGAACAGGACCTGCATGTGGTCGGGATGCGAATGGGGACGGATTCTCCAGTCGTTGGGGCCGCTCCGGTCGCGGAGGGGCTCGATGTGCAGGAAGTCCAATTCGACGTCCGCGCCTTGATCGCCATAGAGATAGTAGTGCGGAATGCCGCCTCCGGCCACGTTCGCCATCAATCCTCCCGAATGCGTCCCGACCGAATTGTGCAACAATTGCGCCGGTGCGTCCATTGGTCCGGTCGGGACCGTGCGGTAGCAAATCCTCATGTCATGCGCCACAGGGAGGAAGCGATGGAGCGGTCGATCGAGGAGCGGCAGGTCTGCGACGTGCTTGTAATTGGTTCCGGCGCCGGCGGTCTCGCTACCGCCATCACCGCCAGGAAGCACGGGCTATCGGTGATCGTCATCGAGAAGGAGCCGGTATTCGGTGGAACGACTGCCTTCTCCGGCGGGGTACTGTGGATACCCGGAAACCGGCACGGCAAGACCAACAATCCGAGCGACACACGCGAAGCGGCAAGGCGCTACATGAAGGCCGAAACTGGAAACTGGTTCGACGAGGGCGCGGTCGACGCCTTCCTCGAAGCCGGACCGAAGATGCTGGACTGGTTCGAGGCGGAGACCGACGTCCGCTTCGTCCCGACGCTCTATCCCGACTATCATCCTACCGTGGAGGGCGGCGCCGACATCGGCCGCTCCGTCCTTGCCGCCCCCTTCGATACGAGCGCGCTTGGCGACAATCTGAAGCGGCTGCAGCCGCCCCTTTCGACCATCACCTTCATGGGGATGATGTTCAATTCCTCCAATGCCGACATCAAGCACTTCTTCAACGCGACGAAGTCGCTGGCGTCGTTCGCCTATGTCCTGAAGCGGCTCGCCGCCCATGCCGGCGAAGTGGTCCGCTACGGTCGCGGCGTGCAGGTGACCAGTGGCAATGCGCTGGCAGCCCGGCTTGCCAAGAGCTGCTTCGACCTCGGCATACCGATCCTGACCGAAACGCCCGCATTGCGCCTGACGAAGGAGGGTGGCCGCCTGAGTGGCGCCGAAGTCGGCGGCAACGAGCCGCGCACGATCACGGCACGGCGCGGCGTCGTGCTCGCCTGCGGCGGCTATGCTCAGGATCTCGCCCGCCGCGCCGGCGTCTACGCGCACCTGAAAGCAGGGGCTGGACATTACTCGCCCGTGCCGGAGAGCAACACCGGCGACGGCATTCGACTGGGCGAGGAGGCCGGCGGTGCCTTCGAGGCCGAGTTCCCGCAGCCGGCAGCATGGATGCCGGTCAGCCGGGTGCCGGGGAAGGGCGTCTTCCCCCATCTCCTCGACCGCTACAAGCCGGGCATGATCGCGGTGCTCTCGAACGGAAAACGCTTCGTCAACGAGAGCGAAAGCTATCACGACGTCGGCGCGGCGATGGTCGCCGCCGGCGAGGCGTCCGCCTGGCTGATCTGCGACCATCGCACCATCCGCAAGTATGGGCTCGGCCACGCGAAACCTGCCCCGATGCCGCTTCTGCCCTGGATACGATCGGGCTATCTGAAAAAGGGCAAGACGCTCGCCGATCTCGGGCGTGTCTGCGGCATCGATGCTGCCGGCCTCGAAGCAACGGTTTCCGCCTTCAATCAAGGTGCGCGCGCAGGTCGGGATCCGGAATTTCATCGCGGTGAAACCTCGTTCAACCGCTATCTGGCCGACCCCGAGCAAAAGCCCAACCCGTGCGTCGCCCCGGTGGAGCAGGGGCCATTCTACGCCGTGAAGATGGAGATGGGCGATCTCGGCACGTTCGACGGCCTGAAGACCACCGTTCCGGGTGAAGTGATCGACAGGCAGGGGCGGCCCATCGCCGGTCTCTACGCCGTGGGCAACGACCGCGCATCGATCATGGGAGGAAACTACCCCGGTGCCGGCATCACACTCGGCCCGGCAATGACGTTCGGATGGATCACGGGACGGCATCTGGCGGGCCTTGCACCCGAAATTGCAAAGAGGGAGGACGCTGCATGAGCTGGCTGGGACTGGCAGGAAAGACGGTGGTGGTGACGGGCGCCGGCGGCGGCATCGGGCAGACGCTGGCCCGCGCCTTCGCCGAACAGGGCGCGCGCGTCGTCGCCCTCGATCGCGATACGGAGCGCACGGCGCCGCTCGTGGCCGACCTCGGCGGCGGTGCTTTCGCACTCGGCTGCGATCTTTCCCGGGCCGATGAAATCGCGGCGGCAGCAGAGAAGGTCGAAGCTGCGGGTGGAGCGGATATTCTGGTCAACAATGCCGGCATTCTGCGTCCGGGTCTGCTGGAGAGCATCTCCGAGGTCGACTGGTCCGCGATGCTGGCTGTGAACCTTAACGGATATCTGGCGGCGGCACAGGCCTTCGGGCGCGGAATGATGGCGCGCGGTCAAGGCGCGCTGGTGCATGTGGCCAGCATTTCCGGCTCCCATCCCCAACCGGCGAGCGGCGCCTATTCCGCATCCAAGGCGGCGATCCTGATGCTGTCGCGCCAGCTGGCCTACGAATGGGGACCGATGGGCATCCGCTCGAACACACTCAGCCCCGGCCTCGTGCGCACGCCGATGTCCGAGCCCTTCTATCGGGATGCACAGGTGAAAGCACAGCGCGAACAGATGGTGCCGCTGCGCCGCATCGCCACGCCGCAGGATATGGCCGACGTGGCGTTGTTCCTGGCGTCGTCGCGTGCCTCTTACATCTCCGGCCAGGACATTGTCGTCGACGGCGGCCTGTCGCAATCGCTCATGGGGCTGGTGCCGAGGCCGGGCTATGCGTGATGCGTTGGTGACGGGCGGGGCCGAGGGCATCGGCCTGGCAATAGCGCGGGCGCTGGCGCAGGCCGGTCATCGCGTGACGATTGCCGATCTCGACGGCGCGAAAGCGACTAAGCGGGCGGCAGAACTCGGCACGGGGCATCGCGGCATCGCCTGCGACGTCACCGACGAGGCACAGACTGCAGCGGTTGCCGCAAGCGCTGCCTTCGACGTGCTGGTGAACAATGCCGGCATCGGCGACAGCCATCTGCCGACGCTGGAGCAGGACGTCACCGCCTTTCGCAAGGTGCTCGACGTTCATCTCGCCGGCACGTTCCTGATGTCGCGCGAGGCGGCCAAAGGCATGGTCGCGCGCGGTTCCGGCGCCATCGTCAACCTCTCCTCCATCGCCGGCCTGACCGGCCTACCCAAGCGCAACGCCTATGGCGCCGCCAAGGCCGGCATCGTCGCCATGACCCGGGCGATGGCCTGCGAGTGGGCGGGACGCGGCGTGCGCGTCAATGCCGTGGCGCCGGCCTTCGTCGAGACGGCGCTCGTCCGGAAGCTTGCGGATGCGGGTCGCGTCGATCTACCCACACTGCGCCGGCGCACCCCCATCGGGCGGTTGATCCGGGCTGAGGAAGTGGCCGCCGCCGTCGCGTTTCTTGCCTCGCCGCTCGCCTCCGGCATCACCGGCGCGGTGCTACCGGTCGATGGAGGCTGGACGGCCTTCGGCGATTTCGGAGACGCTTCGACGTAACACGACCCTGCAGAGAGCACCATAAAAGAGAAACGCCCGGCGATTGTCGCCGGGCGTTTCTTTCGTCCTGGGAGAATTTCAGATCAGGCGGCGTCCTCGATATGGCCGCCGAGGAAGAGCTGGCCGACGCGCGGATCCTTCAGCAGCTTGTCGGCCTTGTCGAACATCCGCGTCTGGCCGAGCTCGAGCACAAGCCCGTAGTCGGACATGGCAAGCGCCGCCTTGGCGTTCTGCTCGACCATCAGGATGGTGACACCCTGGTCGCGCAGGCGGATCAGCGTCTGGAAGACCTCCTGCACCAGATTCGGGGAAAGCCCGATGGAAGGCTCGTCGATCAGGATGAGCTTGGGATCCAGCAGCAGTGCACGGGCAATCTCCAGCTGCTTCTGCTGGCCGCCGGAAAGCTCGATGGCCTTCTGGTCCTTTCGCTCGCGCAGCATCGGAAACTGATCCATTACCTCTTCCATGCGCCGCTTGACCTTTGCCTGGTCCTTCGACGTGATGCCGCCGAGCTCGAGATTGTGCAGCACCGACAACTGCGGCACGACGTTGCGCCCCTGCGGGACATAGGTCACGCCGCGGGCGATCATCTGCGCCGGCGACTTGCGCGTCACCGTCTCGCCATCCAGCAGGATCTCGCCGGAATGGATGCTGAGCAGGCCGAAAATGGCTTTGAAGACAGTCGACTTTCCCGCGCCGTTCGGCCCGATCACCGTGGTGATCGAAGCCTTCGGGATGGTGAAGGAGGTGCCGTTGAGGATCGTGATGCGGCCATAACCGCCGGTGATGTTCTTCAGCTCCAGCATGTCAGCCTCCGAGATATGCGTCGATGACCATCTGGTTCGACCGGATTTCGTCGGGCGTTCCCTCGGCGATGATCTCGCCCTGCGCCAGAACGATGATACGGGTGCAAAGCGACATCACGAACTCCATGTTGTGTTCGATGACGACGAAGGTCGTACCGTGCTCGCGATTATAGGTGATCAACCGCTCCTTCAGGTGCCCGAGCATGGTGAGGTTCACCCCGCCGGCCGGCTCGTCGAGCAGAACGATCCCCGGCCCCGCCATGAAGGCCATCGCGGCATCCACGAGCTTTTGCTGGCCGTAGGAGAGGGAACCGGCTGGCGTGTCGCGGTAAGGCGTCAGGCGAAAGAATTCGATCAGTTGTTCCGCCTTCTCGGTCAGCCCCGCGTCCGGCTTGCCCAGCAGGCGCGACAGCATCGAGCCCTGGTGCTCTTGGCCGGCGAGGATGACGTTGTCCAGCACGCTCATCTTCGGGAAGACCGAGAGCTGCTGGAAGGTGCGGCCAACCCCCATCAGCGAGAGGTCAGCCGGGCGCACGCCGTCGGTCGAGCGGCCGTTGATCTCGCAATGCCCCTCGGTCGGCTTGAGCTGGCCGAGGATGCAGTTGAAGAGGGTGGACTTGCCGGAGCCGTTCGGTCCGATCAGGCCCAGGATCTCGCCCTTCCGGACATCGAAGCTGACCCCGTTGACCGCCCGGATGCCGCCGAACTGCTTGGAGATGTTGCGTACCGAGAGGATGGGTGCATTGGTGGTATCGGCGCGCATGTTCATAGCTGGACCCCTTCCTTCAGATCGCGGCGGGCTTCTTGCCGGGGCTTGATCTTCTCGGCGAGCTTCTGGCCGAGGCCGATCAGGCCGTTCGGCGAATAGACCATCAGCACGATCACAAGCGCCGAGTAGATGATCAGGTAATAGCCTTCGGTGAAACGCAGCATTTCAGGCAGCAGAATGACGACGGCAGCGCCGAGCATCGGGCCGAAGAAGAAGCCGGAGCCACCCACGACCACCATCAGCAGGAGCTTGAGCGAATGGATGAGGGCAAAGCTGCTGGGCTCGATGAACTGCACGAGCGGCGTCTGCAGCGCGCCGGCAAGACCACCGAAAGCAGAGCCGATGGCAAAGGCGAGCAGCGTCTGGCGACGAATCTTGAGGCCAAGGCTCTCTGCGCGGATCGGGTTCTCGCGCAGCGCCTTGAAGGCCCGGCCCCACGGTGAGCGCAGGATCCACCACATGGCCGCTGCAGCCAGCAGGAAGCAGACCAGCGAGAAATAGTAGAAGGCCAGGTTGCTGTCCGTGCTGATGCCGAAGAAGGTGGGGCGTTCCATGCCGACGAGGCCGAACGAACCGCCGGTGATCTCCTCTTCGTTGCGCAGGACCAGGAAGAGCAGCGTGTTGAAGGCGAGCGTCACGAAGGCCAGGAAGTGATGCTGCACGCGCAGCGCCGGATAGCCGAGCAGGAGACCGACGGCGAAGCTCGACAAGATCGAGATCAGCGCCGCGACGCTCCAGTGGATGCCGTTCAGCGTCATCAGCGCGGTGATGTAGGCGCCGATGCCCATGAAGCCGGCCTGGGCGAGGCTGACCTGGCCGGCATAGCCGAGCGTCAGGTTCAGGCCCATGGCCGCGATCGAGAACAAGAGCCAGGAGCAGAGCGTGTAGATGATGTAGTTGCCCTGGCCGATCGGCGCGAAGAGCAGTGCGGCGATGCCGAGTGCGATGAGAATGGGCTGGTAGCGGGTCATACGGTTCTCCCTTCCGGGGTGCCGAGCAGCCCCTGCGGGCGCAGCAGGATGATGGCGATAAGCAGCAGGAGCGGCATGGCGGAGCGATACTGGGCGGAGATGTAGACGGCCGAGAGGTTGTCGATCACGCCGATCAGCAGACCGCCGACAAGCGCGCCGCGGATCTGGTTGAAGCCGCCGACGATGGCGGCGATGAAGGCGACGAGGCCCAGCGTCTCACCGTTCGAAAACTTGGCGAGGTAGATCGGCGAGATCAGTACCGAGGCGATCGTGGCCAGGGCGGCGTTGATAAGGAAGGTGTAGAGCACCATGCGCTTGACGTTGACGCCGAGAATTTCGGCCACGGCGGGGTTCTGGGCGCTGGCCTGCATGCAGCGGCCCGTCCGGGTGCGGTTCAGGAACAGCTGCAGGCCGCCGATCGCCAGCATCGAGACGACCAGATTGCAGATGTCCTGCACGGAAACGCTGGCGCCGGCGACATTGTAGACGGTTTGCGGGAAGATCGCCGGAAAGGGCTGGGCCGTGGCGCCGTAGAACTCCTTCACGCTCTCCTTCAGAAGCAGGCCGAGTGCGATGGTGGCGATGACGAGCGGGAGGGTGCCGTGCGGCAGCATCGGCTCCACGATCAGCCGCTTGAACGCCACGCCAAGGATCAGCAGCGACAGCACCAGTGCCAGCAGGATGGATGTCCACATCGGCAGGCCGAGAACGGTCATGCCGATGAGCACGAAGAAGGCCGGGAGCATGACGAATTCGCCCTGGGCGAAGTTGATCGTTTGCGACGCCTGCCAAAGCAGCGTGAAGCCTACGGCGGCGAGCGCATAGATGGAACCGGCGGCGAGGCCGGAAACGAGAATCTGGATAAGCTCGGCCATGGTTTCGTCCTTCAAGGGCTGTTGGTCGGCTCTGCGAATAATGATGAATGGCGGCCGGCGGCGTCATCCGTCGCCGGCCTTGATTAGCGGATCGAGCTTAGTTCGGCGGCAGGACTGCCTGCACGACCTGCTTGCCGTTTTCGACCTTCACGAAGAAGCTCTCGCGGGACATTTCGCCCGTCTCGTCCCAGCTGACGTCCATCAGCACGCCCGGGTACTCGGAAGCCTTGAGCGTTAGGCCGTGCAGCTTTTCGGCAATCGCCTTGCTATCCGGGCTGCCGACCATCTCGGTGACGTACTTCAACGTCCAGGCAGCGGTATAGCCTTTGATGGCGTTATGGTCGGGGGTGTAGTTGTACTTCGTCTTGAAGCGCTCCACCATTTCGGTGAGGGCAGGGATGTTGGCATCCGGGGTCAACCCGACATGCCCCATGGCGCCGTTGGCAGCATCGCCGGCCAGCTCGATCACCTTGTGCCCGATCAGCGTCGTTTCGCCGATCAGCGGCTTGTCGATGCCCTGCTTGCGCGCTTCGCGGAGGAAGCGGGCACTCTCCTCTTCGGTGAAATAAACGAAGATGGCGTCGGCGTCGGAATTCTTCAGCTTCAAAACGTCGGCGGAGAAGTCGGCTTGCGCCTGCTCGGCCGGCACGTCGACGACGATCGGAATACCAGCCTTCTCCATCTCAGCGACGAATGCCTGATGGCCGCCCTTGCCGAATTCGGTATTCGCCCAGGCGACGCCCACCTTCTTCACGCCCATGTTCTCGACCATGTACTTGACCATCTTCGGCACGCCCTTCTGCGAGCCGAACGCGGTCCGGAAGATGTAGGGATTGCCCTTGGCGGTGATCGAAGGCGCCTCGGAGCCGGTGAACTGCGGGATGCCGTACTGCTTTGCAACCAGCATGTTCACCACCGTGGACGACGAGAACACCGTGCCGGTGATCGCATAGACGCCATCGTCGATGGCCTTCTGCACCATGGCGCGCGAAACCTGCGGGTCGGTCTGGCTGTCGTATTCAAGGACCGACACCTGCTCCTTCAGGATGCCGCCCTGGGCATTGATCTCCTCGAAACCCATCTTCACGCCATCGCGGAAGTTCGTTCCGGCCGCCGCACCGGGGCCGGAGAGTTCGATGATGGAGCCGATCTTGAGTTCTGCGAGTGCGGGTGCGACGCCGAGCGCCATCACGATGGCGGCCGTCGAAAGAAGTCTTCTGATCATTGCGTTCCTCCCAATAATGATCATTGCTGACGATCCGATCGACAGGCCAACGGACTGCTCCTCGGAACGCGGCGACCTTGATCTCCTCCCGGCGCCGCGATTTCTTTTCAGTCGATACTCCCCACCATCTCCCAGATGGACAACTTGTGTCACTATATCCGCGTAGACGGCTTGTTGACGAATACCGATTGGGCTATTTCCATAACATCATGTTAAGTGGCAGCCGCCAGTCCGGCATATCCACACATTGGCATCGAGGCTTCAGGTCTACGGAAATCCCGACCCGAAAAGCACTCGCCCTGCTCCTCCTTCGATCCTCGAAGAAATCACGCCGCCTGCATCCGGGAAATGGACGATGGTCGCTAAACATTGGACGATTCCTTGCCGGCAACCTGCCGCAATTCGGCGAGCGACCTTTCAATTCCGGCAGCGATGCCGGTCACGGGCTGGGAGCCCAGAAAACCGGGAACGGGATCGGAAGCAAGATCGGCGGGAATACGCAACGGATCGCCGCTGATGGTTACATCCGACCATCCGGTCTGACGGCGAAGTTCGGAGACGAAATCTGTCATGTCGGCCGTTTCACCCGCCATCGTCACGACGGTTGCGCCGGTCAGCGGCACAGACATTGCCGCAGCCAGCATATGCGCAACATCGTCCACGTGGACGAAGCCAACGCGGCCGGAGAAGCGGATTTCGGCCGGCTCCCTGCGCGCTGCCGCCGCGATGGCGATCGACGGACCGGCCGCGATTCCAGCGCTGATGCCGGGCCCATAGATGATGTACGGCCGCAAGCCGAGACTGGCAACGCCGTGATCGAGGTTGAAGGCGCGTGCAGCACCTTCGACCGCGAGCTTGGTCGCGCCGTAGATGGTCATCGGGTTCGGATGGACCGGATCCTCCGGCCCGAAGACGCCGGCGGTGCTCAGATAGGCGATAGGAAGGCGACCTGCCTTTGCCGCTTCGAACACATTGAGGCTGCCGATCAGGTTGACGCGTGCTCCAAGCAGCGGATCCCTTGCGCAATCGGCGGTCATGAGGCCGGCGAGATGGACGATTCCGGTGCAACCGCTTGCCGCAGCGATAACGGCCGCGGTGTCGGCAATGTCGCCGGTGACGACCTCGATGTCGGGGGACGGAGGAAGGCGATCGGGCTTCGGCGCCAGATCGAACACACGAACGGCGTTACCGGCACGACGCAGCGCGGCAATGCTGCGAACGCCGACGAAACCGGTGCCGCCGGTGACGAGTATCCGCCTCATGCCGGCCAATCCCCTTGCACACGTCCGGCCTGCATTGCGGCACAAGGCGAACTACGCGCGGCATGAAGTGCACATACCGTTTTCGCCCACACGGCTCCCATTCAGCATTCCTCCCAAAATGGCGCGGGCGTTCGGCCGGCGCGGATCAATATCGCAAAAAATAGAATGTCATTCAACAATAAACTTTAGTTCCAATAATATCGCTGCTCTGGTAGCCTCAGGGCGGATCAGGGAGGATATCATGACTGGATCAATCGGTGTGGCAGTAATCGGCGCCGGCGCCATCGGACGCACACATATAGACACGCTGGCACGGATGGAGGGCCAGTACCTTGCGACAATCATCGATCCCGCGCCGCCGGGCGCGGCTCTGGCCCGATCGCTGGGCGTGCCCTGCCTGCCGGACGTAGCCACATTGATCGATGCGGGAATTGCCGATGCGGCCATTGTCGCCACGCCGAACGAAACCCATTTGCCGATCTCCGAAGCCCTGTTGCAAGCGGGAATCCCCGTGCTACTGGAGAAGCCGGTGGCCGAGAGCCTCGCTTCCGCCCTTCGGCTGATCGAAATCGCCGAGGAAGGCGGCAGGCCGCTTCTGGTCGGCCATCATCGTCGCCACAACCCGATCATCCGCAAGGCGCACGAAGCCATACGAGCCGGCCGGATCGGCAATCTCGTGATGGCCACCGTCACCTGCTCGCTCGCCAAGCCGCCCTCCTATTTCGAGGCAGCCTGGCGCCGCACGCCGGGGGCAGGGGGGCCGCTACTGATCAACCTCGTCCACGAAATCGATCTGCTTCGGCATTTCTTCGGAGAAGTCGCCACGGTACAGGCGATCGCCAGCAACGGTCGGCGCGGCTTCGCCGTCGAGGACACCGCTGCCGTGGCGCTGACCTTTGCGAACGGCGGCCTGGCGACCCTGTGCATATCGGATGCTGCTACGGGCCCGTGGGCCTGGGATCTGACTGCGGGCGAGAATCCCGTCCGCTTCCCGGCCCATCCGGTGACCGCCCACCACTACGCAGGAAGCCGGGCAGGGCTGTCCCTCCCGGACCTGACGCTGTGGGAACCGGAGGGCGAGCCGGACTGGACGCGCCGCTTGCAGCCGACGATTCTCGAAGTGGAGGCGGCTGATCCTTACGAGGAGCAACTCCGGCACTTCGGCAACCTGATCAGGGAAGGCGGAACGCCGCTGGTATCCGCGCGCGACGCAACGGCCAATCTGATCGTGCTGGATGCCATTCGCGCGGCAGCCGAGAGCGGATGCGCCGTGGCTGTCGACCTCTCTCCGCTGGACCTGAAGGATTGAGCATCTGCGCGGTGCGGGTGGCAAGCCACAATCAACAGCGCTTCAGCCAGCCATCGCCTCGCGCAGGCGCGCCTCATCGACGGGCAGGCCGGTGAAGATGCGCCAGGCGTCAACACCCTGACCGACAAAAAGTTCGTAGCCGGATATCACCTGCAGACCTTCCGCGGCCGCGTCCTGCAGGAACTGCGTCTCCGGCGGCGTGTACACCGCGTCGAAAGCCCATTGCGCGCCGACCATGGCGGCGCGCATAAGCGGCGTCCCCTCGTGCCCGACCATGCCGACCGGTGTGCAGTTGACCATCCCGGCCACGCCCCTGGCACGGACGGCCGCATCCGCGCCCGTTTCCGTCAGCAGAGCGGGACACGCAGCCTTCAGTGCCTGAGCGAGCCCGTCAGCTCGTGGCAGGTCACGATCGACGATGCGAATTTCGCGCAGGCCGAGCGCGACAAGGGCAAACGCGATCGCCTTGCCGACCCCTCCCGCGCCGATCATCAGCACCGCACCGGGCAGCGCATCGCCTCGAATGCGTCGGTAGGCGGCAATGAAACCGGAATAGTCGGTGTTGAAGCCGTGCGGGCCACCCTCATCGAACAGCACAGTATTGACGGCGCCGATGGCGGCGACGAGCGGATCATCGATCTTGACCCGGGCGGCAGCATCTTCCTTGTAGGGGTAAGTGATGTTCACGCCCCGATAACCGCCAGCGGACACCTCGTTGAACAGCACGTCGAACGTCTTGCCGTGTTCAGCGGGCATCAGCCGGTCATAGACGACATGGCATCCGTTCTGCGCGGCAGCCAGCACATGCAGACGCGGAGAAAGCGACTTTGCAATATTGTCGCCCACCAGACCAAGGCGGATCGTTTCAGTCATGGCCTGCCCTTTCTTCCCCTATGCGTCAGGTCAGGGCGTTACCCGCCTGCAGGGTCGAAAGCAGCATTTCCGAATTGTCGTTTAACGGCAAATACCCAGTTCGCAGCAAACATAACATCAAGTTAGGGGCGACCGAGTTTGATGCGACGAACTGCTATGCCGATCGACGGCATCGCCGCGCTTTTTCCAGGCATGTCGGGCAAAAGTGTGCAGCGGTTTGTGACAACGACATGCGCAAAAAGCACGCCGAAGCCTGTCTACCCGAGGAGCTCGACCTGCCGGAAGAGGAGGAGACGTTCTAGTCGCTGACGATATCCCACTCATCGTTCGGATTGAAGGTGCGGATCCTCGATGCGATCTGCGCCGTGTTCTCGCCAAGATCGGCCTCGTAGATGATGCCGTTCTTGTTGACGAGGAACGTCTTCACGCCGGTGATCCCATAGTGGACCGGCCACGCGACAATGCCGTGGCCCGCGATCATATTGCCGTTGATGACGTAGTCGTATTTACCGCCGGCAATGTTATCGCCTTGGCCGGTGAGAATCCGATAGCGATAGCCGTGATAGCCCTGGCCCGCCTTCGCCCGTTCGAACGCGTCTCCATCGGCAAGGGCCGGACCGGCTGGGCTTTCCCCGCCGTCACCCTGATCCGAAGGCCAGTAGAGCCCGTCACGCTGCCCCTCGGCGCTGATCACCTTTTGTGCGTATTCGAGCACGCCGTCGCCGTCCCGGTCTTCCGATGCATAGTCCTCCTGAGCATCGACATAGGCCTTCAGCGTATCGATCGTCGCCAGCTCGTTCTCGCCGACATGCCGGTCGGCGATCTCGTCCAGCCCGGCATGGGTGTCGAAGGCCCATTTTCCGTCCTTTTCCACGAGGGGGAAGGGGAGCGGCCAGAGAATGTTTCCGATCTCGAGGACCTTGTCCGGTCCCTGGTCATCGAGCACCACCTTCTCCTTCACGCCGGCCTGGATGTCGGCAAACGTGTCCATGGCGCCCGGGCTGGCCTTTGCCTTAGCCGGATCGAGGCCGAGAAGCTCCGCCACCTTGTCGAAGTCGCTGTTGTTCACGGCCGCCTTGAATGCCTCGACGGCCTGCTCCGGCGTGGCAAACTCGGGCGGTTCCTGCGCCGAGATGAAGTCGTCAAGCGACAGGTCCTCTGCCGGCTCCGCCGCAAGAACCGCCGGCGAGAAGACCGTTCCGCCAAGAATGACCGCTCCGAACACCGACGATGCGATCCTGATACGCGCATTTTTCAACATCTGTGCCTCCTGATCGCTATCTTCAACGACGACCGCCGCCGCGACCGCCGCCGCCGCGTGAGGCCCGGGCGTGGCCACCGCCTCGACCGCCGCCACGGCTGGCCTGCGGCCTGCGATTACCGCCGCCGCTCAACGACTGGCGCCCACGATTGGACGAGACCTGCGTGTGCTTCTTGCTGCTGACGTTGCCCATGGCCGAGGGGCGATTGCCCGAGCGCTTCTGCACCTGTCCTCCGGGCTTCGGCTTGGTGACCTTCCGGTTCGCACTCTTCTGCTTGGCGCCTGCACTGGCGCGATTGGCCACGTTTCCGCCGTCCCGACGGGCACTGGCCGCTTGGCCGTCCCGGCGCTGGGCATCCGCGCGGCGCTGGACGTCGCCACGGTCCGCGTTCCCCGCGCGCTGACGCGCCCGGTCGGCATCCACCTTGCTCTTGCGGATATCGTCGACGGAAACCTTGCCTGGACGATTGGCAATCTTGTCACCGCCGCTGCGCCGCACATCCTTGGCCCGGTTGGCGATGTTGTTGTCGCGGTTGCCCTTGAACTCATTCTTGAACTTGTCGCGATCGACGTTGGCAAACTGGTTCTTGTCGAAGTTGATCTTGGACCGGTCGATGTTCTTCCAGTCGACATCGCCCATCTTGAACTTGTCGCGGTCGATATCGATGTCGTTGAAGCATTTGTCACAGTCGATATCGACGTCTCCGCCCCAATTGCCACCCCAGACACCCCAGTCGTCCCAGTCGACGGTCGCGGCCCAGATCGCGCCCCCCGCGATCGCAGCCGCGAAATAGGGCGCGGTCGGATAATAGTAGCTCGGATAAGGGTCGTCGTAGTAGGTGATCGGCGCCGGCGCATAACCGGGCTCGTAGAGCATTTGCGGCTCATACTGCGGAATGTAGATCTTTTCCGGATCCGCCGCTTGGATGACGACGTTGTCACCCTCGTTCACCACCTTCACCTTGTCGTCCGTCTTGATGACACCATCTGCGACCGCCTTGTCGCGCAGGGTCTGGATCGCCATCAGCACGTCCTTCTGCTGATAGGCCAGCGCACTGCCGAGCGACTGGGTCCAGTCCAGATCGTCGCTCATCATCTTGACGATCTCGGGATAGTTGAGCAGCGAGATGACACTGTCGTCCCAGCTTTCCTTGGGCTGGAGATCCTTGTTCGTCTTCTTCTGGTCGAGGAAGCGCTGGGCCTCGACGATCTGAAGAGGATAGAGGGATGCCGAACTGACCAGTGCGACCAGCTCGTCGGGGTAGAGCGCGATCCGCGCGACCAGGACTTCCAGTTCGTCCTCGGTGAGAAGGTCAGGCTCCTGTTCCTGTGCCTGATCTTGCGTCGCAGGGGTCGCTGCAGTTTGAGTTTGCGCGGACAGGGGATCGACCCAACCCAGGCTGGCCGTCCCCGCCAGCAGCATGCCGACGGCGAGGCCGGATCGAAATTGACGAGAAATTTTGTTGAAGCCCATGATCCTCGGCCCTCCATGCGTCAGTATCGGGGAATTCCACTGTCTCTGGCTGCAATGTAGGATTGGAGTGCACGCTCGGCCGGCGCCACTCTAGGCATAGTTCTCGCTCCGCAGGTGCGGCAGGCGATGCTCACGAAATAAATCAGCCCTCAAATTCATTATTCATCAACTAGGCGCGAAAAGATAGCGGAATCAACGATGCGCTGTGACTGTAATATTAGCCCTCGCTTCTTGCTCGGCCGGCATCCGCACATGCTAGATGGATACGTCGCATGTTCATCCCACCGGTTGCACCCAGACCTTGGGGAGGCTTGGCGGTAGCCCGTCACCCATCGTCTTCACCGGCCCGCCGTGGTGGATCTCGAAGGCGGGCGACAAGCCTTCGGCAAGATCGCACTGGAAACGAGCGCGCGTCCCCTTCCAGTGCAGCAGGCTCAGTCGGCTGCAACCCATGACCCGATCATGGACGGCGGCAGGATGGCGCCCCATGCGCGGCAATTGGCGAAGCTGGCAGGTCGCGCATGTTGCAGCAGGCTGGTGGTCGCGACCATGCGCTCAGCGCGTTCGTCCCCGGTCGAGGCCTATTGTGGAAACAGGAAGGTCACCACGAACCGGAAGCCAAGGCCCTCCTGGGCATTCTCCGGAGCGTCGGCCCAATAGCGCAGTCCAGCGGTGAAACTGACCGGCTGCTTGTCGAATTTCACCAGCTTGCCGACAGTAAAATTGATGATGTGGACGGCCCTCCGAACCCGTCGCGCGAGATGCTAAGATCATTCTGCGCAACTCAGAGAAGGAACCGTGTCATGACTTTCGAGAAGA
>NZ_OBQD01000036.1 GCF_900220975.1 Rhizobium subbaraonis
TCTTCTCGAAAGTCATGACACGGTTCCTTCTCTGAGTTGCGCAGAATGATCTTAGCATCTCGCGCGACGGGTTCGGAGGGCCGTCCACATCATCAATTTGCTCCACCTGCCCTCAAGGGCAGATTGCGCAAATCGGCTCCCCCACTCCCCGGCTCTGCCGGTCGCTGGCGCGATCCCTGACCCCGTCATCCCCTCTCGGACCGGTTGGTCATCTTTCACAAACGTCAAGGAGACGAAGATGACCTACGAACTCGAAATCCAGATCGAAGAACTGCGGGCCGAGCTGCGCAACGCTGTCGATGTCGCCGAGCACCGTCAAATCCAGGCCGAGCTCGAAATCGCCCAAGCGGAACTGGCCATCGAGGCGGCCGAGATGGATGGCCTTCTAGAAGCAGAGCCGCCCTTCTGAGGTGGCTGTCATCGCCCGCGTGACTTCGACGTCGATCTGTTCCACTTCCCTGGCGATCCCGTTTTATCGACATTGGGAATGATGCGGATCGTGCGTCCCGCCGCAACCTCACGCCGTCAGAATTTTCCCCGCCTGCGGCTCCTCGCGGCCCAAAATTCAGCCGCCATCAGGTCCTGCGCTGCGCTTCGGCCGTTCCGGTGCAGCACTCCTTCCCGATCCGAATTTCATCCCCGCGACAAAACGCAATCGACAGGAGAAACCAAATGCAACAGCTCGCCAAATTCCTTCAGGCAACCGGCCGCCGCCTTCGCATCCTCGCCAGGGTGATCTGTCACTTCTTCCGCAAGGGCAAGCTCGGCTTGAAGATGGCGATCAAGATCCCGTTCTTCGTCGAGGTCGAATTCAATTTCGAGACCGACTGGAACCGACGGCGTTAAACGCCATACCAGCCCGGTTCGTCGGGCCGGTATCTGCAGCTCAACACCATGGTTCTCGCCGGCCGCTCCATGTCCTGGCGAGACCTTCTGAAACCAGAATATCGCCAAGACTCCGCCCGTCTCGGATCAGTACGCGAAGCCGGCGCCCATAGTGGTCGGTGTCCCACCCCGGCCATCCTTTGAGTTCGAACGAACCTTCGTTGAGGAGTTCAAGCATTCTGTCCGTGGCGCGTTTCCCAGCAGCCAGTTCAGACGAGCATTTCGGCTCACTCACCTCTGGTGTGTCGATATCCGCGACACGAATCTTCTGGCCGTTTAACCAGATCGTGTCTCCGTCGACGACGCACGCCTGGCGCGTGCCAGTGGCACATTTTTGGAAGACCACGCTCACCTTCGACGTGGCCCCGGACGCGTAAACGTTATTGTCAGCCGAAACAGAGAAAGTTGCAGGAACTGCGAACATCACCGCCAGGATCAGTTTTATGAAGGCCTGACCAGGAGCAACATTATCTGATGCGTTTTCCATGCCTGTCCCTCCAATTCCGACGCCATCTACCAGATATCGGGGCATGATTGACGGACAGTTACTGAGTAGCCGCGGCGCTTCTTCTGCCGGAGGAGATCGAGGAAGAGGACCACGGCCTCTCGCTCGGTTTTGAAATGGTGGCTCATTGTCTGGCCGTTCGTTCCGATACGTCCCCAACACCGCGTCAGGCAAGCTTCGCCGAACAGGTTGGGCTCGATGGCCATCGCATAGAAACGGGCCATGTTTTTCGTAGCGTCCGTCCTCTCGACGTAGAGATGGTAAGGCTGGGTGATCATGTCGGCATGATCCTGTCTCTAACGCTTCCCGTCCAACGAGAGTTTTGAATCGTTCAGACGCAATCGATTCAATTTCGTGATGTCTCGGCGGACAACGGCAGGCCTCTATTCGACCAAAAGGGAACCTGGCCAACATCAGTACCTCGCGCTTGTCATTGCGCAACGTCTATGGAAAGAAGCCGCCTGCCAATTTCAGGAGGGGCAGATGGAAGACGCTATCCAGATCGACAACCGTGGCGACTTTGGTCTCTGGGCCATCGAAGTGGCCAAGCAGATTGTCGCGGATCAGGGGGTTGAACTTGCACGTGCTGCTCGCGATGGTTCTGAAGACGACGTCCGCGTGGCTGGCAATGCTCTTGGCCAAGCCATATCCAACGCGATGATGGAGGTTTTCGACGGACTGACAGAGGGTGTCTCCGGCGAGTAAGCGACCGTCTGAAGCGGAATGCCTATGTCGGGGGCAGTCGGTCCCGGCTTCCGCTTACGCGGCGCTTCTCTAATCGGCGGGTTCAGGTCAACCTCTGTCGCTACTTCATAACCAGTAAGTGTATGACCCGGAAGGCAGAGGCCATGTATGACTAGACGCAGCATTTGGGGGGGCATCCTGTTCCTATGGACTTTTTTTCTCCACCAGTGCCCACGCTTCTCGCACGATGCCTTCCAGAGCAGCATCAAGCGGATCACCCTGCTGAGGAAGCAGAACCCCCATGCCCTCCGCAAGCTCGCGAATGCGCTCGGCAACTTCATTGCAATTTGAAGACTTTATTCCTCGATGTTCGACGAGATCGACGTAGCAGTACCCCAGTGAAGGTCCGTGCATGTCGCTCATTGCAAGCAGTCTGATGACCGAGGCTCTCCCCTGTTGAAAAGACTTGCTGAACAATGCAGCTTTGATGTCGCTCACTCCAAAAATTAGAGCAATCGTTACTCCTGAGGTCAAAAGTGCAGTGAATCTCATTAATGGCCTCCGCCTTCACCCTCTGCTGAGCGCCAGTTCACCTGGGAAAGCGTTCTGTTGCAAGATGAGATCGTCCGTAATCGTCTGGCCGTAAACCTTCAACGTCTATTCGCGGCCCTTGCTTCTCTCCGGGATCGGCACATGGCCCTCCCATGATGGGGTCCAGTAGATGACGCGGTCCAATCTATGCTGCATCCTGATGACAGATCATCGGAATAAACGCCGCCACGAACTCACATCACCATCGTCCGCGAAGGACGTTTTCCGCCGCTAAGCGGAACCTCTAATTCGAACCTTTCGATTACCTCTGGGGCCGATTGTCATGCCGCTGCGGTTGAGACAGTGTCCTCCCTCGTCCAACGAAACTCGGTGCCATCTACCCACATGCGATGCATGACGACAGCGAGACGGCGGGCTAGTGCCACTTTGGCCTTCTTGCTGCCATGGCGCTTGGCGATATTCATGGCCCATGCCTTCAGCCAGCACCATTTGACCACGCGCGTCATCATCGACTGGGCGGCTTCATACAGCAGTCGCCGCATCATTGCGTCCCCGCGTAGAGAGACATGGCCGACCCTGCTCATTTCGCCGGACTGTTTCAGGACAGGGGTGAGGCCCAATATCGCTCCGACTGATCGGGAATGACGAAATCTGCTGGGAATATCGATCGTCGAGACATAGGCGAGCGAGACGATAGGTCCAACGCCAGGCACCGTCATCAGGCGCTTGCAAACCTCATCCTGCTTCGCCTCGGCTAGAACCCTCTTTTCCAGTTTGGCGAGCCCTTCTCGCAACTTGCGTCGTGCGGCGAGCAGTGGCTCCATGATTTCCGCCAACTCAGTATCGTGTTCGACAAGTTCGAGTATCCTTCTCTCGAACGTGCCTCCCGAGACCTTACCGACCTTCAGTCCGAAGTTGCGCAGGAGCCCACGCATCTCGTTCTCCAGGTCGATCGCCTTTTCCTGCAGCAACGATCGGGCCGTTAGCAAGGCGCGACGCTTCTGGCTGGTAAGCGTCTTCACATGCACGTCCTTGAACAGGCCGACCCGCATCATATGTGCGATACCGCGTGCATCGTTCCTGTCGCTCTTGTTCTGCTGAAGAGCGTCGAGAAAAGCTTTGGTATGCCGCGTCTCGATGCAGAATACCGGGAAGCCAGCTTTTGCCAGCCCTTCAAACAGCCACTGCGATAGCGGCCCTGCCTCAACGCCCACCCTCTCCAAGCTGAAAGCCGGATCGCTTAGCATGGCAACAAGGTCATCAGGGTGGGAGACCACCTTGCGTTCCCGACATAGCTGTCCGTTTTCATCGACGATACAGACGCTCGTTTCTTTGACCGAGACATCGAGGCCGGCATAGTGCTTCATGACTGCAATCCTCCGCATGATGGTTGTGCCTGGTTTCCGACAGGTCACTTTTATCATCGGCAGTGAAGTGCGGCTCATTCTTCCGCGCGGATGAGATGGGGCACGAAGCCGATTAGGCCATCTATGCTAAGCCTCCTGCGGCTGCCCGATATCCGACCGAAGCATGACGAGAATTCCCGAAATCACGCCCTGTCGGTCGTCGCTATGCTGATTTCTCCGATGCTCTTCATTGTTCGTCTGAAGGCGCTTCGCGCCATCAAAACCTGCTCAGCTTAACGCAGGTTGTCATATCTTTCCGGCGGAACCAGATGGCGCGCCCGCATCTCAGTGGCGGGTTGCCTGCTGTGAATACGATCTGCTCGTCGGCGCGCATTCGAAGCACTTCGTGTGGCTGGATGAGCGGCCGGGCGGCCAGCTGCTTCGACCGCGTCCGCGACGACCCGCGGGATTGGAAGCTGCGGCTGACCTGATCGATTTCGACCGTCGTCATGCCGCAACGGCGGGAGATGTAGTCTGCGGTCTCCGGATCGTTGATGGCGGCGAAACTGATCCAACTCGCACTCTCGAACCACTTGCTGGAAGCGTCGCGTCCGCCATAAGTTTCTCGCAGCTGGCCGATCGACTGGTAGATCATCGTCAGTGTGATGCCATACTTGCGGCCGGCGTCTCGCGCTGTCTCCAGAATGCGCATGTAACCGAGGCGCGCGATCTCATCGAGCAGGAACAACGCGCGACCTTCCATGGCACCATCCCGATTGTAGATTGCGTTGAGGAACGAGCCGATTACGACACGCGCCAGCCCGGCATGGGTCTCAAGCGTCTTCAGGTCGATGTTGATGAACACATCCGTTTTGCCGGATGCGATATCGTCAGTCCGGAACGTCGAGCCCGACACCACCGCTGCATAGTTCTGATACGAGAGCCAATGTGTTTCCTTGATGGCATTGGCATAGACGCCCGAGAAGGTTTCCGGCGTCATGTTGACGAAGGCGGCCACGTTCTCTTTGACAAAATCCGATCCGGAATTGTCGTAGATATCCTGCAGGCGCTGTCGAAGCTTCGGCTCGGGTTCGGACAAGTTTTCGCGGACTTGGCGGAGCGTTTGCCGCTCCGTTGGTGTGTGACCGGACAGGCAGACATCAGCAATGATCGCCGTCAGGAGCTGCAGGCCGGAGGCACGGAAGAAGTCGTCGCGGACGCCACTCGCGCGACCGCTGTCGCTCATGATCCATGACGCGACAGAGGCGATGTCCTCCTCCTTCGTACCGCCATACTGGCCGACCCAGTCGAGTGCATTGAAGCCCGTCGCGGGTTTCCGCGGATCGAGAATCCTGACCCGCCTCCCCGCCTCCTCCCGATGTTTCGAGACCATGGGCGCGACCTCGTTCGACGGATCGAGCACGACGAGCGATCCGCCCCACTTCAACGCCGTTGGGATCGTCACCGAGGTCGTTTTGAAACCGCCCGATCCCGCAAAGACGATGCCGTGCGATGAGCCGAATGAGCCGTCGAAGCAGAGCAGCGGGGACTTGCCCCCGGCGCCCCAGGTCTCGCCGTTATCGGCACGGAACGAGACACCGGCGACACTGTCGCGGTCCACGCGATATCGTTCACCGACGACGATGCCGCCAGAGCCTGGGAAGAGCTTCTCCGCTTCGGTAAGCTTCATCCAGTCGGCCTCGCCGTGCAAGGCACGCTTGCCGGTAATGCGTGTCGGCGTAGCACGCGCGAAGGCGGCATTGCCGACCATCGCCACACGGATCGCAAAGCAGCCGGACATGAATGCCGCGGCCGCGCCGATCATGGTCGATGGATCCAGATAGGAGAGCGCGGATTGTCCCGCTGGCACCTGTGAGGAAAGCTCTGCCAAGCGCCCGCCTTCTCGCACGCAAGCTATCAGGATGACCACGGCGTTTCCGATTGCAGCACCAACGCCTGCGGCGCAAATGCTTGCCGAGCCGGCTGTTGCGAACAGCAGAACCAGGGCAAGTGCAGCCGCCGCCACGTAGGGTGCGGCGATCCCTGCTCGTCCCAGAACTATCTTCGCCGCCTCGGTCTGCCCAAACCCGGAGAGCCATGTCTCCATCCCTGTCATCGTGAACACAGTCGCCACCATCATGGCCACGGGCAAAGAGAAGAGAACGACCCTATTCACCTTCATTGCCGAACGCCTTCGTCCCGATTGCCGTCAACCGTGTCCGTTCGCTGTCGTCCGACTTCAGCCGCTGCTGTAAATCGATCAACGCGCCGAGCAAAAGCGCACGCTTCTCGAAGCGAAGACCGGCTTTGACGATCAGGCCCCCAAGTTCGATCTTGTCTCGCGTGTCCCTCTTCCGGGCGTCGGACGTTAGGCTCTTGCTCATGCGCTCAAGCCTCAGTAGTGCCGCCCGAAGTCGTGCCACTCGTGACCGCTTCGGATTGGCCACGGAGCGTGCTGCTTTCCCCCGCCCCTTTCCTTCCGCTCGTACCTGCCTTGCCTCCGCGAAAGCATTTGCCTAATTCCTCGAAAGCCGCTAGGAGCTCCGTCTCCTCGATGTCGACCTCACCAAGCCCCGCCCGAAGCGCAATGCGACCGATACGCTCGGCCTCTCTCGTTTCCGCGTGCTTGAGCTGTTCCTGAAGTTTGGCGATTTCTTTGCGGATCTTGGAGGATGGCTTCTTCATCTCTGGATTGTCCCTGTTGCCTGCATGACGTGGTTGACGCGGCCAGAGTCGTTCAGATCGGCGTGCCGATCTACTGACAGAAATGCGAGTAGGCGGAGCCTACGCTTTTGAGCATCATCCCGTCCGTTCGTAAGGACGGATCCGAAGGGCGCAATTATACGTCGCTGATGCGACGCTCTGCTTTTGCCCCCTCGCGGTGCCTTCCGGCTCCTGACGAACACATTGATTTTGTTCGAACGAAGGAGTTTGCTCGTCATGGCCGTCCCGCATTTTTCAGTCAGCATCGTTGCACGCGGCTCCGGTCGCAGTGCCGTGCTGTCGGCGGCGTACCGGCACTGCGCCAAGATGGACTATGAGCGGGAAGCCCGGACTATCGACTACACCCGCAAGCATGGCCTGCTGCACGAGGAGTTTGTCATTTCCCCCGATGCGCCTCAATGGCTGCAATCGATGATTGCCGATCGGTCTGTCTCGGGAGCGTCGGAAGCGTTCTGGAACAAGGTTGAGGAGTTTGAGAGACGGTCTGATGCGCAGCTTGCAAAGGATGTCACCATCGCCCTGCCGATCGAGCTGTCTGTCGAGCAGAACATCGAGCTCGTGCGGGATTTCGTGGCGAGACACATAACGGCCGAGGGCATGGTGGCCGACTGGGTCTTTCACGATGCACCAGGCAATCCGCATATCCATCTGATGACCACTTTGCGGCCGCTGACCGAAGACGGGTTCGGTTCGAAAAAGGTGGCGGTGACGGGACCTGACGGCAAAGCGCTGCGCAATAACAGCGGCAAAATCGTCTATGAGCTTTGGGCCGGTGGGCTTGATGATTTCAACGCGTTTCGCGACGGCTGGTTTGCCTGCCAGAACCGGCATCTGGCACTTGCCGGTCTCGATATCAGGATCGATGGGCGGTCCTTCGAGAAGCAGGGCATCGAGCTGACGCCGACGATCCATCTTGGCGTTGGCACGAAGGCGATCGAGAGGAAAGCAGCCAGTGGGAATGGACCTGCGGAAGAGAAGGCTGCGCTCGAACGGCTGGAGCTGCAGGAGGAGCGGCGAGCAGAGAACGCCCAACGGATCCAGCGCAATCCAGCGATTGTTCTCGACCTGATCACGCGGGAAAAGAGTGTCTTCGACGAACGCGATGTCGCCAAGGTCCTACATCGCTATATCGACGATGTGGGCCTCTTCCAGAGCCTGATGGCGCGCATCCTGCAATTGCCTGAGACCCTTCGGCTTGATCGCGAGCGAGTGGACTTTGCGACCGGGGTTCGGGCGCCGACAAAGTACACCACACGGGAGCTGATCCGGCTCGAGTCTGAGATGGCGAACCGCGCGACCTGGCTATCGCAGCGGTCTTCGCATGGCGTCGGGAAAACGGTGCTCGAGAGGACCTTCGCGCACCATGAACGGCTTTCTGATGAGCAAAAAGTCGCCATCGAACATGTCGTTGGTGTTGAGCGGATCGCCGCTGTGATAGGCCGCGCAGGTGCTGGCAAGACCACGATGATGAAGGCGGCGCGTGAGGCCTGGGAAGCGGCCGGCTACCGTGTCGTCGGTGGTGCGCTTGCCGGCAAGGCGGCTGAAGGTCTGGAGAAGGAAGCGGGCATCGTCTCCCGTACCCTGTCGTCCTGGGAACTCCGCTGGGATCAGGGTCGCGGGCAACTCGACCACAAGACGGTTTTCGTTCTGGACGAGGCTGGCATGGTGTCGTCGCGGCAAATGGCGACATTCGTCGAAGCTGTCACCAAAGCCGGCGCCAAGCTCGTGCTTGTCGGCGATCCGGAGCAGCTTCAACCGATCGAAGCGGGCGCCGCCTTCCGCGCTATTGCCGATCGCATCGGCTATGCCGAACTCGAAACAATCTATCGCCAGCGAGAGCAATGGATGCGCGACGCATCGCTCGATCTCGCGCGCGGCCATGTTGGCAAAGCCCTCGCAGCCTATCAGTCGAACGGCAAAATGATTGGCTTAGAGCTGAAGGCCGATGCGGTCACCAACCTCATCGCTGACTGGAACCGCGATTACGATCCCGCCAAGTCCACATTGATCTTGGCGCACCTGCGCCGTGACGTCCGCATGCTGAATGAGCTGGCGCGCATGAAACTGATCGAGCGCGGCATCATCGAGCAGGGACTTGTATTCAAAACCGCCGATGGCAACCGCAACTTTGCAGCCGGCGACCAGATTGTCTTCCTGAAGAACGAGGGTTCAATCGGCGTCAAGAACGGCATGCTGGGCAAGGTGCTGGAAGCCACACCGGGTCGCCTCGTGGCCGTGATTGGCGAGGGTGAACATCAACGGCATGTCACGGTCGAACAGAGCTTCTACAACAATATTGACCACGGCTACGCAACCACGGTGCACAAGAGCCAGGGCGCCACTGTCGACCGGGTCAATGTGCTGGCGTCGCTGTCCCTTGATCGTCACCTCACCTATGTCGCGATGACCCGCCACCGCGAGGATCTCGGCGTCTATTACGGCCGCCGATCCTTCGCCAAGGCAGGCGGTCTGGTCGAGATCCTGTCGCGCAGGAATTCCAAGGAAACGACGCTCGATTATGCCGGCGGTAGCACCTACCGGCAGGCACTCCGCTTTGCGGAAGCGCACGGCCTTCACATCATCAACGTTGCCAGGACCGTCGCTCGTGACCGTCTCGAATGGACGGTCCAGCAGAAGCAGAAGCTCGTCGACCTTGCCGGCAAGCTTGCGGCCATCGGCGCCAAGCTCGGCTTTGCAACATCGACGGCCAGAACAGTTCCTGTTGCAGAAAAGGAGACCAAGCCCATGGTGGCCGGTATCACCACCTTCCCGAAATCGATCGATCAGACCGTTGAGGATAAACTCGCCGCAGACCCAGCGCTCAAGAAGCGATGGGAAGAAGTCTCGATGCGCTTCCATCACGTCTACGCGCAGCCGGAAGCAGCATTCAAGACAGCGAACGTCGATGCGATGCTGCGCGACCAGTCGGCTGCGGAAAAGACGATCGCCAGAATTGCCAACGAGCCTGAAACCTTCGGTGCCCTCAAGGGCAAGACGGGCCTACTGGCCAGCCGCGGCGACAGGGCGGACCGGGACCGGGCGCTTAAAAATGTGACGCCGCTCGCCGACAGCATCAGCGATTATCTCCGCCAGCGTGGCGATGCCGAGCGGCGAAATCATGCCGAGGAGCTGGCGGTGCGTCGGCGGGTTGCGCTGGATATCCCCGCTCTCTCGTCCAATGCGAAAAGCGTGCTTGAGCGTGTGCGTGATGCCATCGACCGCAACGACCTGCCTTCGGGTCTTGAATACACGCTCGCCGACAAAATGGTGAAGGCCGAACTCGAAGGTTTCGCGAAGGCGGTTACCGAACGTTTTGGAGAGAGGACGTTCTTGCCCCTTGCCGCGAAGGACCCCAATGGCGAGGCGTTCCTGCGGGTGACGTCTGGCATGAACACTGCGCAGAGGAGCGAAGTGCAACAGGCCTGGAATACGATGCGGACGGTGCAGCAGCTGTCCACCCATGAGCGCAGCGTGACGGCGCTCAAGCAGGCGGAAGCATTGCGCCAGACGAGATCCCAGGGGCTCTCTCTCAAATGAAGAAGCGCCATCGATCTAAAGAGCTCTTGCGCACGAAGCGGCTCGTCTGGTTCTATCGGATCAGCAGCGTCAGCCTGTTCACACTTGGCCTCATTGTGCTGCTCGGAGGTCAGGGCTTCAGGGTCAATCTGACGCCGAGCGAACCGCTGGGCCTGTGGCGGATCGTCGAGCCCGATCGTCCGGTCCTTGTTGGCGATCTGATCTTTATCTGCCCACCCGCCACCGACGAGATGCGTGAAGCGCGCGCGCGTGGATATTTGCGCTTCGGGCTTTGCGCCGGCCGCGTCGCGCCATTGATCAAGACCGTTGTTGCGGAGTCTGGGCAGGAGATCGAAATCCACGACAATGTCCGCGTCGATGGTCGTCCGCTCCCTCACTCGCGCGTTGCACGGACTGACGGCCAGGGGCGGGAGATGGTGCACTACCACGGTGGTTTTGTTCCGCCTGGCACGGTCTTTCTCCATTCCGAATTTCCCGGGGCGTTTGATAGCCGATATTTCGGTCCTCTGCCGATAGAGGGGATCCTCGGACTGGCGCAGGAGGTCTGGACCTATGCGCCGTGAGCTCTTCCGAACTTGTGTCCTCGTCGCATTATCAATGAACGCCGGATGGATCGGTTGGAGCGGTCATGTGCTCCTTCTTCCGGTCGCCGTCGCCTTCCCGCTGCTCTGGTCTTTGGCACGAACGCGCCTGCAGGCGGTGGCTGTCTCCGTTGCCTACTTCCTCGCGGCATCGCGTGGTTTGCCGCAGGGGGTGGCGAATTTTTATGGTCAGGACATCTGGCCCGGACTTTTGCTCTGGCTTGTCGCCTCTTCCGCGTTTGTCACGGTCCATTCTGTGCTCTGGACGAATCGTAAGGGATGGCGGAAGCCGTTCCGATACATGGCTGCTTGTATCGCCATGGCGGTTCCACCATTCGGCATTGTGGGATGGGCGCATCCGATCACGGCTGCCGGCGTTCTGTTTCCAGGGTGGGAATGGTGGGGTCTGGCAGTGATGGCAGCCGGCCTGGCCGTCATGGTGACGCCTTGTGGGCCGGCTGCAGCCACGGCCTTTGCAGGCCTATGGCTCTGGTCCGCCGCCGAGTGGACGACGCCGATTCTACCTGCGGAGTGGACCGGTGTCGATCTGGAAATGGGTGCATCTCTCGGACGCGAGGCTGGCCTCCAGCGGCAACAGGACCTGATCGATGTTGCTCGCGCCCAACCCGTCGGCTCAACGATTGTATTTCCGGAGAGCGCTGTTGGCTTCTGGACGCCGACGGTTGCTCGCGTCTGGCAACGCGCTCTCAGCGGGACGGACATAACGGTCATCGCCGGCGCGGCACTCATCGAGGAGCGAGGCTACGACAATGTGCTGGTGACGATGTCCGCTCAGAGGGCGGAGGTTCTCTACCGGGAGCGAATGCCTGTCCCTGGATCGATGTGGCAGCCGTGGCGGAGCTGGATGGGTAATGGCACTGGTAGCGAAGACGCCGCACGGGCGCATTTCTTCGCCAACCCCGTCGTCGAAGTCGGCACTGCAAGAGTCGCGCCGCTGATCTGCTACGAGCAGCTCCTTGTCTGGCCGGTGTTACAATCGGCGTTCCACCGGCCCGATACCATCGTCGCAGTCGGTAACGGCTGGTGGACTGTGGGGACGTCAATCATCGACATTCAGAAGGCGAGCAGCACGGCCTGGGCACGCCTATTCGATCTTCCTCTCATCATCTCGTTCAACACTTAAGGTTTTGGAGTTTGTATGCTGGATGCTGCGCTAATCAAGGAATGTGCCGACCCATCGTTGAAGCCTGATATCGTCGAGCAGTTCGTGCAGGCCGTCGGCTCGGAGGATCCGCTTGCGATCTCAGTCAGATCCGCCGGCCGACTGATCCTCATTCCCAAACCTAAAACGCCTAAGGAGGCGATCGAAATCGTTCGCGAAAACATTGGCGGCTCTATCGTACGAGTCGGCCTCACCCAGATCCCGGCTGGCATTGGCCTGAAAGACGCGTCGGAGCTGAAGGTGGATCTCGTCGATCCCTGCGCCAATCTTCGGATTGGCACAGCGATGTTCGCCAAGATCCTCCGCATCGTTGCGAAGTGGTATGGAAATCCGACGAGCGAAGAGGTTTTCCCGCAGCTGTTCGATGATGCGATCCACGCCTGGCGGACCGGCAAGTTCGAGGGTGAGAGCGTGTTCCAGGCCGTGGATCCGGGTGGCGCGGTCGTGCAGCGTTCGAAGGTGGAGGTCGAGAATGCCGACAACGCCGAGGATAATGCACCCGCTGAAATACCAGAGGAAACGCCGATCAAGCCCAACGACGCCGGCATCCGGATCGATCTGACGAGGATTGGAGGCCAGAAATAGTGACCGGACCCGACCTCCGCTTCTGGAGTAGGCGAGTTTGGGATGTGCTCAGCTTGCCGGCAGAGAGTACCGTGTGAGAACCGCCTCATCGCCCTCGATGCTGACCTCGATCACCTCGTTCAAGAGTTCATCGCCGCCGGCCATCTCCTCCAGGATGAGTGTGAACAGGTCGCGCTGCAATGCCGGAACGACTTGAGGCACGATGATAACCAATCCGGCATGGATCTCTTCATTGCAGTAGAGTTTTCTGAAATCCCGCGCGTTGTTGGTGACGAAGGTGTAGTCCTCCGCAACAATGCGGGGCATCAGATCCCAATCCTTTTCACCGCTCAATCCCAACCAGTTGACATGGAAGCCATCGTGGCCGTTATCCTGAGCAACGGCCACGAGAGAGGTGTGCAGGCATTCATCAATCAGGAACTTCACGATATTAGCTGTCGGAAGTTTTGATGGCGGCCTTCGGAATCGAAAGACGCTTTGCGGATTTCACGGTCGCGCCAAGGTCTGAGAGTTTGCGAGGCCGGCCTCGTGCCGGGTGAGCGGCAGTCCAGATCTCCGCGAGTTCGACCATGCGCGCGGTGAGCGAAGGATAGCCCTCGACGATCTCCTCGGTGGTCGCACCCTGGGCCTTCATTGCGGCAATTGTCCTGACAGGGACGCGGGTCTTGTTGAAAACAGGTTCGCCGCCAAGGACACCCTTCACGGATTCAATCGCCCGCTCAGCTTCCCGAAGTGCCTCCGCACGCGCAGCAAGCTGTTCGCGGGCGCGGGCAACATCGACGATCAGATAGTCATCTGCCCGTACAGTATCGGCGTCCGGATTCTGGTCAATCGTGTCGAAAAGCCGCTGGCGGCGCTCGGCGGACAAGATCGAGCCGACCCCGTACCACAGCTTGAGACGCAGCAAGTCGTCGTCAGAGAGTGCCCTACCCTCCTCTTCGGAACGCCGTCGTGCGATGATCCGCTTGTCGATAGCGTTGTGTACCGATTTTACGGCGATTTCGCTGACGGCAGCCGCTTCCGCTGGTGTATAGGCACGCGACATCTGAGCCATAATTATTCTCCTTATGGAGAAGGTATAGAGACTTTATCGTGCGTTGTGAAGTGGGACTTCCATTCTTCGTACGGGCCGAGAGAATCCCAGCAGTTCGGGCTAATAAGACAATTTTCAAAATTCAGTCTTCTTGGTCGGGCGTGACCAGTTCGACGTGGCTGACCCCGAGGGCCTGGGCGATTTCATAAAGTGTGACGATGGAGGGGTTTCGCTTCCCTCTTTCGAGACCGCTCAGATACTGCTGGCTGAAGCCTGAGCGCGCTTCGACATCCTCCTGCGTCAGACCTTTTTCCCGACGAAGGCGGGCGAAATTTCGGCCGACCAGCTTGCGCATATCCATGCGCGGAAGATCACCGTTTACATACTTTAAGTTTATCAACTATAGTATGTAACTGATTTCTATATCGGCTTGCCCCGCCGCACGTCAGATTTTTAAGACGGTTTACACCGACCGCATATGGGCAGTAACTGGATCGATCATGTTCAAAGCAAATGCAGACGGGCCTGTGTCTGATAACAAACTCATATTGCGTCCACTCATCGGTTTAATGAGTGATCAACCGCCTGAAGAGATCGAACGCCATGTTGTGCGGGAGATTGAGAAACATCGCCGCTTGCGCAACGACGCAGTCATGCTCGAAGCGAAAGTCGATGCTGCAGCCGACTCAGACACGGTGAGAGAGGCGAGCGAAGACTACATCCAGGCGATGATTGCGGTGCATGCCCAGCAGACGGTCGTGTCCACGCTTCTCGACATTCTGGGCTATATTCCAGACATGCCGAGATCAAAGGGACACTAATTCAGATAAGGCCGAACTTTGTGGCCATGGCTGTCGCCTGCGGCAAGGTCGTCGCACCCAATGCAGCCTTGGCATTGCGAATGAAGAAGGCGACATTGGCATAGGTGGTGTTCTCGATGATCGCGATCGCACGCATCGATTTACCCTCGGCGGACCATCGCAAGCAAGTCAACTCATCCGACTTCAATCGAATTGGCGTTCGAAAGGTTGGCTTCGCTCCCATGCCTTCGAGCCTCGCATGCAGTTGCGCGACTGCCGAAGCCGCAACGACCGGGTTCAGCTGTTGTCCTTGGGCGAAGTCCGCATCTGCTGAGGCAAGTGTAAGCATCGCCATACGCCCGAAGCCCGCCTTGATCGGAATGGTAATCCCTGAGCGGATTCCGAACTCACCGGCCTCTCCGTAGAAGGCCCTGCGCTCCTTGCTCATTCGCAGTGATGCTTCATTGGACCACGCGAAGGCCTCAAACTTGTCGCGGGCGTTTCGCACGACTGGATCAATCGATGCATATGCTCTTTCGAGATATCGCTGCTGCCACTCAATGTCATAGTTTGAGATTGCCGTGTGGGTTTCTGCCTGAAGGCTCAGATACGCATAGGCGCCAAAACCTGCCTCCTGACTGAGTTTTTCCAGGGTGGCCCTCACTGCAGCTTCGTCGTGAGCCAGGGCGACCTGCTCGGTCAAACGCTCAAACCATTGATTCAATTTACAGCCTCCTTCGACTGAGGGTGTGACTGCAGCACAGTTGCAGTCATCCAGAGATGCCCTTGGCTGAGGGCGTGATGGCTCCGAGGTAAGTCGCCGCACAGACGCATGCGGCGTTAAAGTTGACCATTAAATGATAGTTTTTAGCTATGCAAGATTGCATTAGGTCATAACGATTCAATCTGACTGCGGCATTTGCAGGGCATGACTGGTCGGCTAATCGCGATACGCGGCTCGAAAGACGATGTCCTGATCTACCAACACGTTGAATTTGTAGCCCGGCCGTATCCTGACCGTCGGCTGGACATTCAGATTTTTTGAGATGCTTTGCTCGGCCACTCGACCGAAGCTCTCGGCAAAATTCCGACGGGCCGCGTCAGATGCGGTATCCTGCGTCGCGAGCGTCGAGGTTTCAGGGATCGAAATGTCGATGCCTGTGCCGATGATGGCAATGAGCGCGGCAGAGCCAAACGTACGCCAGAGGTGGCGATCGACCTTGTCCTTGAAGCCGCCATAGCCCTCGGCATCCGTGCCGGCCATGCCGCCGATCTGAAGTGTAGATCCATTCGGGAATATGAGGTCCGTCCAGACGACCAACACTCGCTCCTGCCCGAACGATACCTTGGAATCGTACCGCCCAAAGAGTTTCGCCCCCTGCGGGATGAGCAGCCGGTAGCCCGTGGCACTGTCATAGACATTCTGGCTAACCTGCGCCGAGATCCGTCCCGGAAGGTCGGAGTTCAGGCCCGTGATCATGGTCGCAGGGATGACAGATCCACGCTTCAGCTCGTAGGGCGAGAGCTGCGGGACCACCTGGTTTGGCAGATAGCCAAGATCCTTGATGTCCTGGTTGAAGAAGTCTTCCTTTGAGGTCTGGCCGTTTTGATCGGCGTTCTGTCCGAGTAGTCCGGACTTCATTGCGGCGCTGTAGAGATCGGATGCGCTGTTCGTCGCGGAATTGAACGGTTGCCGGGCATCGATTGTAGTTTCCGACGAGCTTTTCTGCACCTCGGACACATCTACCTTGAGCGGGGAGTCTAGCGCTGTTGCGCGAGCCTGAATGCTTGCCATACGCTGACGCTGCGCCTCACGGAGTATTTGCTCATCTTGTTCGCGTTTCAGCCGCGCTCTCCACTCGGCCTCGGGCTCAAGTTGCGTTCTGTGTTCCGTTCGGGTGACTTCTTGACGATCCGCCACCGGCACTCTCATGCGCTCACGCTCGATGACGACAGGTGTCGGCTGGAACACTTCCCGTTGCTCCGGCTCGCCGATAATCCCGTCAGACACGCCACGCTTCAGCTGATCGCCAAATGAGGTGGCGGGAGCGGTGGTAACTGTGTCGAGCTCGTTTCCCCGGTTGAAGGAAAGGCCACGCCACGAAAGGCCGATGATGACCACGCCGAAAAACAGAACAATGATGACGATAGCGACGATGATTGGCAGGCGATTGAGGCGTCGCATGCTCTGTTGATCATCAGAATTACCCGCCGTGCCGAGTTGGAGCGATTGAACCATGGTCTCGCCTTCCCTCAGTTTCGCTGCATGACCGAAAGCGGACTGGCGGGTGTCGCGCCTGATGAGGTCGTCGTATAGACCCGACCAAGCGCAACGGTTGGTGTGCTGACTTGCGCCAGTATCTGACCATCGAAACTGTCGATCGACCACGCAAACTCGACAGGCTTCTGATCTTTACTGACTTTCTTATCGGTAACGACCGCGTACCCCCATCCCTTTAGCGCGGCCTCAAGAGCGGCGGCGTATTCGGAGGTATCTTTTTCCATTTTGAGCGTCGTGGTGCCGGCAGGTCCAAGCTGTTCGGCAAGCCGGCTTGCCATATCGCCGGCGATTACGCTTGCGGTGCTCCCTGTGACAGAAATCGGCGTAGAACTTGTGGGCAGCGTCTCATCCGCAGTCTGGCAACCAGAAAGAACGGCGGTGATGATGATGGCGACGATGGTCTTGTTCATGGGTCAACCTCCGCGCCGGATCGTGATCTTTTGCTGGCGCCAGCCGACCCCAGAGACGAGCACAGCCTTGTCGACGGCGTAGTCGACGATCATCACGTCGTTCTTCATGCGGTAGTTGACGATGCGGTTCTGGCCGCCGCTGACGACGAATAGCACCGGAGCGTCCTGCCCAGAGATGGACCGTGGAAACTGGATGTAGGTTTTGACGCCATCGGAATAGACGCGCTTCGGCCGCCATGAGGCTCCGCCGCTAACCGAATAGGCGAAGTTCAGCTTATCTGGAGCAGTTCCGGGAGTGCCGCCAGTCTCGAGCCGGGCATTGATGTCAGCCAGCTTGGTCGACACATCTTCCGGATACTCGAAGCCGATCCGCGCCATATACTGGCTGGGATGGGATTTAAGCTGGATATGGTAGGTTCGTCGAGAGGTCGTGACGACCATTGACGTGACGAGGCCGGCCTCGGACGGCTTGACGATCAGGTGGATCGCCTGTCCACCGGTTGCTCCAGACGTCGCCGGTTCTACCTTCCAGCGGACCGTGTCACCGACAAGCACGTCTCGGACGATCTCGCCACCCTGCAGCTCGATGTCACAAACCTGAAGCGGCGAGCACACAACCGAGGGCTGGGTTTCGCCGAACAGAAAGATCACTTTGCCATCAGGTCCCGTCGTGACTAGACCCGGCGTCCCCCGCCACTTCCGCGAGAGGTTGGTCCCCTTCACCTCGTTCGACGTCATGCTCTGTGCGGCCGCGCAATCCGCGAGGACGAGTCCCACCATGCAGCCGACGGCCGCGATCAATCCTGTTCTGTGCATGTCAATTCCCCTGCCCTTAAAGCTGTGCAGTCCAGTCGAAGTCCTGGACATAAAGACCGATCGGGTTGAGGCGGATGATCGCCTCGTCCTGTGGAGCGGTGAGCGCGACCGTCGCGATGCCGCGGAACCGCCTCGTGCCGGTCTCCTTGCCCTTGCGATCGCGCTCATATTCGGTCCAGTCGATCTGATAGGTCTGGTTGGACAGCGCTACGATGTTGTTGACCTCGATGGCAACGGTCGATGTCTTGGCCTTTTCGAACGGCGAATTCCCGCGAAACCAGGCATTGATTTTCTGCGTCGAGGGATCGGACGTCCTGAGCAGCGCGTAGGTCCGGTCGATGTATTGCTTCTGCACCACGGCATCCGGCGTGATCGATTTCAGGCTTGTGATGAAGTTGCCGAGCGTTGCGCGAACGACCCGGGCATCGGCGTACTCGATCTGCTGCGGGAAGCCTGCTGTCACCGACGTGCCGAGTTTATCGACTTCGACGATGTAGGGCACCAGCTTGACCTGCGTGCTGAGATACATGGCATAGGTGAAGCCAATCACGGCCATCGATAGCCCAAGAATGCCGACGATCCTCCATGCGCGTGCGGCCTGGACATAGGATCCATATCGTTCCGTCCATTCCTGCCGGGCGGCAAGGTAAGGGCTGTCGGGCGGCTGATTTGCTGCCATCGCTTTTGCCTTCCTGATAATTAGGTGTTGTGTCGTTCGGGAGGTGGTGTCGGGCTGCTATGCCCTGTGCGAGCCTGATCGAGCTTGGCGTTGGCGAGCCCCATGATCGAACCGGCATAGGCGCCGGGCGAACCGATCGCCTTTTCTTTCACGGCGGAGCTTGCAGCCCTTCCTGCCGATCCGATGCCAGCACTCATGCCGCGAAGTGTGGCACCTGCCACAGATGATCCCGCAGCCCGCGCGGATTGGGCTGCTGCAGCGCCTGCGCCCACTGCACCTGCGGCAAGCGATGCTGTGCCGAGAGCAAATGATGTCGTCTGGCCGCCGTGACGAATGGTTTCCATGCCGCCCGTGACGGATGCACCTTGAACGACGCCCTGGATGATGTTGGGTACGTACATCGCGATAATGAAGACCACGACCGAGATGCCAGCGATCGCCAATGTGGTGATAAACTGGTCCGTTTCCGCCGTCGGTGCTTGTGCCAGTCCGAGGAGCACTTCCGAGCCAATTTTAGCGATCATGACCAAGGCCATGAGCTTCATACCGACGCCGAAGGCATAGACCAGATAACGGACGGCAAAATCCTTGGTGAAGGACGAGCCGCCCAAGCCGAGCATAATCATGCCGGCGAGTAGTCCGACATACATCTCGACCATCACCGCGACGAAGATTGCGGCCACGAGCGAGAAGCAAATCACCACAACCCCCATCGCCAGGACGGCGGCGATCGCAAGCGCATTGTCCTCGAACACCCCGAACTTCGCCTGCTCGGACATCTGCGAAGCCACCCGTATACCGGCATCGAACACTTCGGCCGGCGAAGCCGATCCGCCGCCAGCGCCGATCTGATAGAGGCTGTTGACGACGTCCCTCGCAAGCGTTGGTCCCTGGGTTAGAACGAACGCGAAGAAGCCTATAAACATGATCCGTCTGACGAGTTCAGCGAACCAGCTATCAAGCGACGCGGCTTGTATGGCGAGCCAGACGGCGGCGATGCCGACCTCGATCCCCGCAAGGATCCAGAATAGCGACCTTGCCGCGTCCATTATGGTGGTCTCCCACCCCTTCGCGGCAGCAGAGACCTGGTTTTCAAGCTCTGTCAGGACCTGTCCTTGCTGCGCGAACGCTGGGGTGGCGAGGACCAGGCAGGCTATGCCGCCGAGCACGAAGGCTCGCTCAAGATTTCGCTTTACCATCGTGGCCGCATCTCCTGACTTTTTTCGATCGGGGGCAGCTCCTTGGATGTGCCGAAAAATTTCTCACGGGTGATCCGTTGCTCTTCGCTCATCTCGGGTGATGCCGGGGCGTTTGCCTGGACGAAATAAAAAGTGGTGGCGGAAGCCGCCGCAGCGACCATGACCAGCACCATGACGAGGACCGGGCGGCTCACCAGCGTGGCTCCATCTTCTGGCCACTCGGGATCGTGGTAACGTCGGCATTGAAGAATTTCTCACGCCGGGCCTGTGCGAGGTCCTTGTCCGTCTGCTCGGTCTGGAGCCATGTCCCCATCATCGTCATTTGCTGCGAGACAAGACCACGCAGCTTCTGCATTTGGGAAACCTGCTGGGCGGCAATCTGGTGTCCGACCTGGAGGGCCTTCATTTGGCCGTCGGCCGACTCCGACATCGATCGCAGCGAACTCATCGTGCCCTCCTCGGTATCGAACTGATCCGCTGTCAGACTGGCTGCCTTCAGAGTGCTTCCGATCGTGTCCCTGTTCGTGTCCGACCAGGATTGGTAGGTGTTCGAGAAAGACTCGGCGTTCGGCAGGTTGGTTTTCAGATCCGCATAGCTATTGAACCGCTGCTGAAGGACGTCGTCGGCATTGCCCATCGAGAAAGAGATGCTCTGCCCTTGATCAACAATGCTGCGCAGACGGTTGAGATCGCTTTCGACCTGGCCCCAGATATGATCAGGGAGCTGCGCCGTGTTCTGCAGCATGTTCTCATAGATCTTCAGCTGGTTCTGGATTTGCTCGGCAAGTTGCGTGATCTGGGTCAACTGATTGTCGACCTGCAGACCTGAGCTTTTGAGGAGGTCGATGAGCTGGGCATTGTTGGCAAGCTGCGTCCATTCGGTGGCAGCGCCCGTTGCAGATCCCGCATGGGCGGAAGAAATCGGCGACAGTGCGAGTGCTGCGGCTATCGTTGCGACCAACCAGTTACTGGACATTGAGGTGCGACGTGGCATCGTGAACTCCTCTCGATTCAAGCCAATGGGTAGGCCAATCCTGGCCATGTTCCGCCTTCAGCGCGCGGATCCGCTTCAGGTCTTCTTTTCCGGATGCGCCCACAAAGCTCAGTGCCAGCGGCCCGAGCGACATATCGAAGAGCCGCCGTCCGTCTGGCGTGGCGACGTAATATTCGCGCTTGGGGATGGCGCCCGAGACGATCTCGATCTGGCGCTCGTTGAAGCCAATCCGTTCGTAGAATTCCCGCGTGCCCGGCTCGCGCGCAGCGCCATTAGGCAAGCAGATCTTGGTTGGGCAGGATTCCTTCAGCACGTCGATGATGCCGGAGCGCTCAGCGTCGGAGATGGATTGCGTCGCCAGAACGACCGCGCAATTGGCTTTGCGGAGAACCTTCAGCCATTCCCGGATCTTGTCGCGGAACACGGGATGCCCAAGCATCAGCCAGGCCTCGTCGAGGAGGATGAGGCTCGGAGAGCCATCGAGCCGCTTCTCGATCCGGTGAAAGAGGTAGGTGAGAACGGGCACCAGATTGCGCTCGCCCATGTTCATAAGCTGCTCGATCTCGAAGCACTGAAACGCCCGAAGCGTCAGGCCGTCCTCTTCCGCGTCGAGAAGCTGGCCCATCGGGCCGTCGACGGTATAATGACGGAGTGCATCTTTGATCTCGCGCATCTGCACGCCGCTAACGAAGTCGGACAGTGATTTTCCGGGCGCTGTCGCCATCAGCCCGATCTGGCGTGAGATCGCATTGCGATGGTCGGGCGTGATGGTAACGCCCTGCAGGGCGACGAGCATTTCGATCCACTCTGTCGCCCAGGCCCGATCGCCATCTGTCGAAAGATCGAACAGCGGGCAGAACGCCAGCGCCCTCCCCTCGCCGTTCTGGTCGTTGCCGATCTCGTAGTGATCGCCGCCGGCAGCAAGCGTCAGGGGTAGGAGCGAGTTGCCTTTGTCGAAGGCAAAGATTTGAGCGTACTCATAGCGGCGGAATTGCGCCGCTATCAAAGCGAGGAGGGTCGACTTGCCAGAGCCTGTCGGTCCAAAAATCAGGGTGTGGCCGACATCGTCGACATGCAGGTTGAGGCGGAATGGGGTCGATCCGGAGGCCACCTGCATGAGCGGCGGCGAGTTCGGGGGGTAGAATGGGCACGGCGCCACCGCATTGCCCGACCATACCGAGTTCAACGGAACGAGGTCCGCCAGATTGCTCGTGTTGATCAGTGGCTCACGGATATTGGCGTACCAGTTTCCCGGCAGGCTCCCAAGAAACGCATCTGTCGCGTTCAAGGTCTCGACGCGAGCCCCGAACCCCTCAGCCTGGACCAGTCGCCGTATGGCTTCTGCCTTCTCCTGCAGGGCGTCGCGGTCTTCATCGAACAGGATGACGACCGGTGTGTAGTAGCCGTAGGCGACAAGTTGGGACGACGCCTGAGCGATGGCGTCTTCGGTCTCGGCGACCATGGTCATGGCATCCTGATCAACCGATCGGCTTTGCGTCTGGAAGAGTTGGTCGAAGAAGGGGCGAACCTTCTGCTGCCATTTCTTTCGGGTCCGTTCGAGCTTCTGGCGCGCCTCTTCCGCATCAAGGAAGATGAACCGCGATGACCACCGGTAGGTCAGGGGCATCAGGTCGAGATTGTTGAGGATGCCGGGCCAGCTCTCGGCCGGCAGGCCATCGATGGCGACAACCGCGAGGAACCGGTTCTCGACCTTTGGCGTCAGGCCATGCTCCAGCTCTGCCGTCGCCAGCCAGTCGAGATACATTGGAACTTCCGGCAGCCGGACCGGATGGCTCTCTCCCGTAATGCAAAAGCGGACGAACTGCAGGAGATCGTCATAGCGTGCGACCCGCTCCCCTCCCCTCTCGCGGACTTCGCGGGTCTGCATGCGGGCGATCGACAGGGTGTTGGCCAGGTACTGTTCGATTTCTCGGATCGCGTTGCGAAACACTGATAGCACTGTGTCTGCATAGGATTTCTTACGGCTCTCCTCGTCCGAGTAGATGTATTTGGCTAACGCCGTCTTCTTCGACTCGAGTGGCCGGTGGGTCAGAATGATCGCATGCTTGCTCTCGAAATGCCCCTGCTCACGCCTGAAGTGGGCTCTCCGCTCCAAATCGATCGCGCGAGTGACAGGATCGGGAAAATGGCACTGGTCAGGCGTGGGGTAGTCGACCGTTGGCACTCGGATGGCCTCGACCTGGATCATCCACCCGGTCCCGAGACGCGACAGGATCGCATTGATCTGCCGAGAAAGCTCGTTGCGTTCGAGGTCGGTGGCGCTTTCGGAGTCCGGACCCGCGAAGTACCAGCCAGCCATCAGGCTGCCGTCCTTCAGAAGCAGGACGCCGTTGTCGACCAAGCCGGCATAGGGAACGAGATCAGCGAACGAGGGACCTGTCGCGCGGAAACGTTTGAGGGCAGCCATCATCACACCTCTAGTATCTTCGCCACGGCGCGGCCGTCGGCCGGTAGTGGGGCTTGTATGAAATGTGCCTGATATAGACCTGCCGCATCAGCGGGTCGGATTTGGCCATCATGCGAAGCAGACCGACGATGACGATCCAGACGGCCACACCGAAGAGCGCCGAGTAGACCGTCAGGACGACGAAGATCAGGATCACGGCTGCAAGCCCGGTGATCAGCACCAGCTCACGGTCGGCACCCATCAGGAGGTTTGGTCGAGACAGTGCGCGATGAATGCGATTGCGGCGGAGGCTCACGTAGCCCCCTCCCCCGCTCTGTCCAAAATGACCTGCGTGACCTGCTCTTTCGGTAGGCCGATTGACGCACCGGTGGCGCCGAAGAGGCCGACGATCGTCGTGGCACCAAGCAAGATTCCGGCGACCAGGACGACATAGACCAGTCTGCGAGCGAAGTCGTTGAGCTCGCCACCGAAAATCAGCATACCTCCGGCGATTGCGACTGCGGCAAGTGCGATATACCCCGCAACCGGACCAGTGATGGACTCCTGGATCTGCTCAAGCGGTCCTTCCCACGGAAGGCTTCCTCCTGAACTGGCAAAAGTCGGTGATGCAACGGCGATTGCTGCGATAGCGATAGCCGCAATGGTGGGGGCTGACTTTTCAAGCTGCATCGCGGCTTTCCTCGGCATAAGCTTCAGTTAGGTACTGCCCCCCGGCAAAGCGGGTCACATGAAGGATCTCATTGACCTGGCGTCCTTTGGCCGTTCGTTCGATAGAAATGATGAGATCGACCGCATCTCCGATGACTGCCTGCATCGGTTGATGACTTGCCTCGGCTGTTAGCTGTTCTAAGCGCTGCAACGCTGATCGTGCGCTGTTTGCATGGATTGTTGCGACTCCGCCGGGGTGTCCCGTGTTCCAGGCCTTGAGCATAGTCAGTGCTGCGCCATCGCGAACCTCGCCGACGATGATACGATCTGGTCTCAAGCGCATCGTGCTTCTCAAGAGACGCGACATATCGACGGCGTCGCTGGTGTGCAGGCTGACTGCGTTGTGCGCGGCACATTGAATCTCAGCGGTGTCTTCCAAAATGACCAAGCGGTCATCGGGGGAACTTGCAACGATCTCGGCGATGATCGCGTTTGTCAGCGTGGTCTTGCCGGAACCCGTGCCGCCGGCAACCAGGATGTTGAGCTTCGAAGCAATTGCGCTTCGAATGACGTCGGCATGCTTCGCGGTCATCACCTTACTGGACACATAGTCGTCGAGCGGTATGAGACGCGACGCACGACGGCGGATGGTGAACGACGGGCCTGAAACGACGGGAGGCAGTAGTCCTTCAAAGCGATGCCCGCCGATTGGCAGTTCGCCTGAAACGATCGGGCGATCATCATCGACCTCGGAGTTGAGAACATGAGCGACGCTGCCGATGACGGTTTCTGCCGCAGACCGTGTCATCTCTCCTGCTGCGGCGATCCCGTGACCAAGCCTTTCGATGAACAGCCGACCGTCAGGATTCAGCATGATCTCAACGACACCAGGGTCTTCGAGAGCTATGCAAAGATGGTCTCCCAGCGCGTTCTGCAGCTTGCTGACAAGGCGGGGAAGTGAGCGGTTTTGTGTGCCGAGCATGATCAGGCCGCTTCCTTTTTGAGGGTTGAGAAGTTTGATGAATAGGTGCCGGGGCGAAGGCGATCGAAGCTCACCCAATCTGCTGGAAGGCTTCCGGCGATACTTCGCGTCTCATTGATTTGAATGGGTGAGCCTAGGCGCTTGAGCGGCCAGCCGGCGCGACGAAGGATACGCTCCAACCGGACGTCCGTTGCGGTGAGGATCTCGGAGTAACCATTAAGTATGCTCCACTCGACGATACCGGCGAACATCGCGAGCGTTGCAGTGTGAAGGCCCGACTGCTGTTGCCTTCCAGCGGCTTCGGTATCCACACAAAATCTAGAACTTTCGATCATGCGGGCATGAACTCGCAGATGAGCCGATTCTAGAAGCTGCGGAAATACCCTCTCCAACATCGTGCCGCTCGTGGCGGGCAGGAGCCGCGCACAGCCAATCACAGCATCGGAGCGGTCAATGCATAGGATGTACGTCGGCTTTAGCTCATCGAAGCTGTCTATCTCGAGGCCGGATGTGCAACGGACGTTCCAGGCCAGTCTGCCGCGGAAGATGCGGGCGCGAAGACGGTGCATGTCGTGAGTGAGGCGGTGTTCTGCTTCGGTCTCTGGATTACTGATCCCAACGATGCGCATCGGGCAAATCTCCCCTGCTCTGACGGTGCGAGGAGCTTTGCCGGGCCATCCAGCTTTGATCTACTGCCAAAAGTGTCAGCTGCTGATTCTAGCTCAGTCGGCTGCGAGCCTATCGTTTCGAGTTCGGCGGGATGCCTCAGTGACTAACAAAAGTGTTAGTAAGACGCTCTGACCGCGAAGTCGCAGAATCCGCTAAGCTATTGGTCGCAAAGCGGAATGGCTGAGCCGAACGATCTGCGTGTGAGCTCCCTCCTGAGCTGTTAAGGTTTTGTTAACCCTATTTCTCTTGCAGACCAACGGGAATCGTGACTTATCCTTGAGACGGAAATAGCGCGTCTGACGCTAAAAAACCGTCTGAGGATAGAGGCAAAAGTGAACGTGATCGATCGCAACATCGGAAAACCATCAACTTCAGCCAACATTACTCAGCGCGCTGAAGCGCTTTCAGCGAGGCTCCGAGCCGTAGGAGAGCGCGCATTCCCACCAACGGCACAGAAGTCCCTGCGATCATTTACCTCCGGGGAAGTTGCAGAGATTGTTGGCGTGTCTGACGGCTATCTTCGACAGCTGTCGATTGACGGGCTGGGGCCAACACCGGATTTGGGTAACGGCGGGCGCCGATCTTACTCTCTTGAACAGATCAATGAACTCAGGCGCTATCTCGCCACTGCCCGGCCCAAGGAAGCTGTAAGATTCTTCCCGCAGCGGCGCAGCGGTGAAAAGTTGCAGGTGATCACGGTCGCAAACTTCAAGGGTGGGTCAGCCAAAACGACTACTTCTGTCTACCTCGCACAGGGGCTCGCTCTTCAGGGTTACCGGGTTCTCGCGATCGACTTGGATCCGCAGGCATCCCTCTCAGCGATGTTTGGTTATCAGCCAGAGTTTGACGTCGCCGAGAACACCACCTTGTACGGTGCCATCCGGTACGATGAAGAACGAGTACTGATGAAGGACGTAGTCCGTCCGACCTATTTCACAGGGATTAGCATTGTGCCCGGCAACCTGGAACTGATGGAGTTCGAGCATCAGACTCCAAGATTCATGCTGCAGAATAGGGGGAAAGCGGAGGATCTCTTCTTCCGTCGCGTGGCAGGGGCTATCGCTCAGGTGGAGGACGACTTTGACGTTGTCGTCGTCGATTGCCCACCGCAATTGGGTTTCCTTACCATGGGCGCCTTGAATGCCGCCACTGGCATGATCGTCACCGTGCATCCCCAGATGGTTGATGTCGCCTCCATGAGTCAGTTCTTGTTGATGACCTCCGACCTGGTCTCCGTGATCGAGGAAGCCGGAGGTCGCCTAGATTACGACTTCCTTCGCTTCCTGGTCACGCGGCATGATCCTCGCGACGTTCCAGAGCAAGAAATTGTTGGTTTGATGCGAGACGTATTTGGTGCCGACGTGATGTCTGCGACCGCATGGAAGTCGACTGCCATTGCCAATGCTGGGCTTACAAAACAGTCGCTCTACGAGCTGACTAGAGGTGCAGTTGGCCGGTCCACATATGATCGAGCCATGGAGTCAATCAACGCAGTAAACGACGAAGTCGTTGGGCTCCTGAACCAGGTATGGCAGCGGTGAATCTAGTTCGACTCATTATTTTTCAACGACTTAAGCTGTTGTCAGCTGACTACAGAAGACGGCGTCTGGATTGATGGCCCCGAGAGGATAAGATGAGTAAACGCACACAATCGATCCGATCTCTTTTCGCAGCGGAATCTGGCTCCGCTTCCGCAGAGGGTCTCAGGCCTCCTGTTGAGAGGGTCGCATCCGGAGCAGTTCGCTCATTGAAGGATACATTCTCCGAGGTCGAAAGGGACTACGAAGAGCTGAAGCGTCAGGTTTCAAGCGGCGCGGTTCCTGTCGAGCTTGATACCGAATTGCTCGACCCCTCCCCTTTTGCTGACAGATTCGCTGACCAGGATCTGGCGGCCGTCGAGGCGCTGAAAACGTCTTTTCAGGAGCATGGTCAGGAAATCCCGATCCTTGTCCGAGTTCATCCAACCTCTCCCGGTCGTTATCAAATTGCCTATGGCCATCGGCGAGCAAAAGCGGCCTCGGATCTTGGTCTCAAAGTTAAAGCCTACGTCCGGGAGCTGGACGATGATCGGCTCATTGTTGCACAAGGCGTCGAGAATTCAGCCCGTGAAGATCTGACATTCATTGAACGTGCAACGTTTGCTTTAAGGCTTGAAGACGGAGGTTTCCAACGGACTCTAATTCAGACAGCACTCTCTGTTGACCGCCAGGAAGCCTCGAAGCTTGTAACGGTGGCCCGGGCCGTTCCGCAGTGGATAGTCACGGCGATCGGTCGAGCTCCAAAGGTTGGTCGTCCAAGATGGCAGGAGCTGGCCGAACTGTTGAAGGAAACAGGTGCGGAAACAAAAATCCGGAAAGCCATCGAGCACGCCACTTTTCGGCATAAGGACAGCGATGAGCGATTTGCGGTCGTCCTTCGTGCCGCGAAGGCGAAGAATGAGGCAAGCTCGGCGCCGACAAATCGCACATTGGTCGCGAAACTCTCCGATGGCACTGAGATCGCAAGACTGGCCGTTTCTGGCAAATCTTGCAAAATTCAGCTTGATCGAACTCGTGATGAGGATTTCGCATCATTCGTGATGCAACAGCTTCCGGAACTCTATTCGAGTTTCAAAAACCAAACTCAATCTCCGAGCAAAGAGACTGAAGGGAGATAGCAAAAGAAAAAGGCCCCCAAACGTTGCCGTCATGGAAGCCTCTCTCATTGGTCTAAGCAGCCTGAGAATCGCATTTTCATGAATCGCAGTCAAGAGTCTTTGGCATCGTTTTGGTGAGCGGATTTCTTTTGCCTGAAGAAAGGCGAAGGAATATGCAGACTAGAAATGTGACGACGCCCTTTGGGCGGCGGCCGGCTGTGCTTGCTCTTGTAAAGAGGCAGCTCCAGACGTCCGAGACGAAACCAAGCCGCCAGGTCGAAAAATGGAAAGTGTTTCGCGACGCTTGTGAGGCCCGTGAACGCCTTGGCCTCCAGGACAGGGCGCTGACTGTGCTGGACGCATTGCTGACGTTTTATCCAGAGAGCGAGCTCAACTGCGATAGTGGATTGGTGGTCTTTCCGTCCAATGCTCAGCTGTCTGTCAGAGCGCACGGCATAACCGGAACGACCTTGCGGCGGCATTTGGCTGCCTTGGTCGAAGCCGGGCTCATCCAGCGCAAGGATAGTCCGAACGGAAAGCGTTACGCTCACCGGGACAAGAGTGGCGATATCGAGCAAGCCTTTGGGTTCGATCTTTCTCCACTTTTGGCTCGTGCTGCGGAACTTGCGGTTCTGGCACAGGAAGTCGCTGCCGAACGCCTGCAGTTCAGGCGAGCCAAAGAGGCCCTGACTATCTGCCGGCGCGATGTGCGCAAGCTGATCTCCGCCGCGATGGAGGAGGGGGCTGACGGCGACTGGGAAGCCATCGAAGACATGTATGTCGGCATTGTCAGCCGACTTCCCCGCAATCCTGATCGTCACCAGGTGGACGCAATCCTCGACGAGATGCAGCTTTTGCGCACCGAAATCCTCAACCTTCTGAAAAATCAGTTAGATTCTCAAAATATGGGCGGCAATGCTGTTCAAAATGGCTGCCACATACAGAATTCAAAACCCGAATCCATCTATGAACTTGAACCTAGCTCTGGAAAAGAGCAGGGCGGAGCCGTCGAGCTGGAAGTGGCACCCAAAGAGGTTGCTCAGCTGTCGGCAAAGCCGGAACAGATGAAGGCGTTCCCGCTGTCGATGGTCCTGAAAGCCTGCCCGCAGATTTTGGATTACGGGCCTGGCGGGACGATCTCCCATTGGCGCGAACTGATGGGGGCCGCGGTAGTGGTTCGATCAATGCTTGGTGTTAGCCCGTCGGCTTATGAGGAAGCGTGTGAGGTGATGGGGCCGGAGAACGCGGCGGTTGCTATGGCTGCAATCCTGGAGAGGGCAGGGCATATCAATTCGGCAGGTGGATATCTCCGCGATCTCACGCGTCGAGCGAGGGCAGGGGAGTTCGGGCTCGGACCAATGCTGATGTCGTTGATGCGCGCCAATGTGGACGGCGATCGGAAAACGGGGTGAGGGGTTTTAACGGCGCAACGGGCAGGGGGCATAGTCGTACGGCAGTCGTGCCGCTTTTCATTCAACATTCGTTCCACGGTTTCTTGATTTGCTAGGAATCAAAGCGCACCAAAAACGTCTCAATAGCTTCTAGACCTGCCCCGGATGCTGTCCCAAAAATTGAAAACCGAGCCAAATGATACACTGATTTGCGTCTCACGGAGACTGTCTCAGTAGGTATACCGTAATGGAGCCTAGCCGTTGGCGCCGATTCAGATATCGGCTGGGATTTCGCGTAGCAGGGACGAGGGATCCCCCGGTCCGCTCAATCGAAAAGAAGCGGGATAGACGTCCAGCTTTTTGGAGAATGTGTTGCGAAGCTTATGGACGTGATGTCATGTCACAAGGTGATGAGGCATAGCTTGGGGAGAGGATCGGCTGATGGGGGGTACCTATTTCGATGACGAACAGGAGATAGGCCCGCAAGGGTTGGCATTGTTACGCAATGTGCTCTCAGAACTATTTCGAGACCAATCTGGCGCTTCAAATGCGGATGAACAGCTTGGCCTGGCAAAGGAGCTGGTGGCCTTGTTCAAGTCGGGCTTTCGGAGCGAGGAAGAGCTGAAAGCAATGGCCAAGAGCAGTAGCTATCTCAACCATCACAATTCCTAGGAACGCTCGTGCAGTGCCTTCCCGCATGTCAATGTAATGACAATCGGGAGCCATCAGGATGATTGAAAACAAAGGACTTGATAGGAGTGCATGAGCTTCTAGAGCGTTTCCCTGACTGAGTGAATCTGCGGGTCTTTGCAAATCAGCCGTGTTCTGATTCAAACTATCTGCCGATGGAGGTCGGCAGGTATGTC
>NZ_OBQD01000045.1 GCF_900220975.1 Rhizobium subbaraonis
CCCCGCGATCACGGTGAGCGGAAATCATGTGTTTCCCGTCACCTGCAAAATGCCCTTAGCGTGTATTAATGTAGAAATGACCACAGAGCCCCGGAGCAAGGGGCAAGGGCTGCGCTCAATATGAAATCATGTAAACATGCTTGCATGTAAGCGCAAATTGTGCGATTGTTGTTTCGTACGATACAAAAGAGGCCGCCATGTCCCCCGCCAATCCGACCGCGAAGACCTATGCTGCGCTGAATCGGGCGTTCGATTTCTTCAATGACCGGCTTTTTGGCGGCGAGCTGCCGCCCTGCCTCGTGACCTTGCAGCGGAAGAACAAAGCCTATGGCTATTTCGCTGGCGGCCGGTTCGGATCGAAGGACGGCGCGGAGATCACCGACGAAATCGCGTTGAACCCGTCGCACTTCAAGAGCCGGACGGACGAGCAGAGCCTTTCCACCCTCGCCCATGAGATGGCGCACCTTTGGCAGCACCATTTCGGGAAGCCCTCGCGGAACGGCTACCACAACAAGGAATGGGCGGCGAAGATGCACGCGATCGGCCTGCACCCTTCCGACACCGGCCGACCTGGCGGGAAGGAAATAGGCCAGTCATGCAGCCATTACATCATCGAGGCCGGCCCCTATGCCCGTGCTTTTGCGGAGCTGGCCGCTCAACCTGACTTTTCAGCCCTCTATGTCGAGCTTTGGGACGACGCCGACGCCCGGAAGAAGCGCAAGGCGAAGTCGGCCAGCAAAACCCGCTACACATGCCCGAACTGCGAGCTTCACGCCTGGGCGAAGCCGGGCGCGCGCTTGGTTTGCGGGGAGTGCGACGAGCCTATGGCGGCCGAGGACGGCGACGACGATTAACCGCCCATAAACATAAACATGCTTACATGCTTGCGAGAAAGCATGTAGGTTTCCTTGCATGAAAGGATGAAACCATGATTACAGTAGCGTTCTGCACGCAAAAGGGCGGGACCGGCAAGACAACGATCGCGACGGCGCTTGCGGTCGCGGCGCATCAGGCCGGGAAGAAATCCGCCTTGCTCGACCTCGACCCTCAGACGAACGCCGTCAACTGGTTTGACCGGCGAGAAGGCGATGGCCCTGACGTTGCCTCGATCCAGCCCGGCGCTATCCCGCGCTCCTTGGACGCCTATCGCGGCCTTGGCATGGATTGGGTGTTCATTGATACGCCCGGCAAGATGGACAGCGCCTCGACCGAGGCGGCCAAGCACGCCGACATGGTGTTGATCCCGACCCAAGCGCAGATATTTGCGATCGACACCTTGGAGCCTCTAAAGCGGCTGCTCGACATGGCCGGCAACCCCCCGGCCTTTGTGGTGCTAAATCTCGTGCATCCGAACGCCGGGGGTAGGGCGGCCGACGACGCCGCCGCGATCACAGAGCGTTTCAACGTGCCGGTCGCGCCCATCCATCTGTCGCGCCTGAAAGCCTACGAGGATGCGCCGGCCCTGGGGCAGACGCCGCAAGAGCTGGAACCGCAAGGACGTGCCGCCCAAGAAGTCGCCGGCCTGTTTAGCTTCCTTTCAGAGCAGGCAAGCATGATTACAGGTAAGCATGAAAGGATGAAAGCATGAGCCGCAAGCCTTCCCTTCTGGCGACCGCGATCAAGACGGCGGAGCCGCCGGCGGCCGAGCCAGCAGCTCCCGCCCTTTTCGACACGCCGACCGAGCCGAAGCGGTCGGCTCGCGGCCAGCAGTCGGCCGGAACCTACGTTCCGCCGTCGCGGGCGAACAAGAGCGCCAAAACGCATCACCTGCCGCCGGCCTATTGGGAGACGCTGGAAGAACTCAGCTTCCGAACGCGCGACGACAAAGGCAAGCGGGTTACGCAGGAGCGGCTTGTGGCCGAGGCGCTGAACCTGCTTTTCGCGAAATACAATTTCCCGGTCGTTCGAGAGGATGGGGAATAGCGGGCAAACATGCGTACAGGTAAGCATGTAACCATCCGCCCCCGGCCGAGCGGGCCGGCCGGGGGCTACCGCCGAGCTAGTAGGCGCTTGAAACTATAACAATATGCACTATAGTTGCTATAGCGGAGGTTCCGTGCGGATTTTCTTGACCAGAGGCGTTATGCGGTTCGCCCGCCGGCAACGCATTGCCGACGCCAGCTTGAGCGAGGCTATCGAGCGGGCCGAGCGTGGCACTATCGACGCCGATCTTGGCGGCGGCCTCATCAAGCAGCGCGTGGCGCGGCCTGGTCAGGGGCGCTCCGGCGGGTATCGGATGATCGTCGCCTATCGGGCGGCCGGGCGCGCGGTGTTTCTGTATGCGTTCGCCAAGAGCGACCGCGATAACATTGACGATGACGAGTTGGCGGCCCTGCGCACGATCGGGGCGAACTGGCTTGCAGCGTCGGCCGAGCTGGTCGGGCAAGCCATTGAGGACGGAGATTTGAAGGAGATCGAGCATGACGACGACGAAGCCTAGCCGCCTTGTCCGCGAGATCGCGGAAATGGCGGACGCACAGCGCCGCCTTGGGATCATGGACGAGGCGACCTATGAGAAGATCACGGCGCGGCACCTTGGAGAGAAAATCTTGCCGACTGAAACGCCAATGACCGGCGCGGAGGTGCGGGCCGTGCGCGAGCGGGCGCACCTCAGCCAAGCCGCGTTCGGCCGCTATCTCAATGTGACGCCCGGCTATGTGTCGCAGCTTGAGCGCGGCGAGGCGCAGGCCAAAGGGCCGGCTCTGGCCTTGTTGAACGTGATCCGGCGGCGGGGCATCGAGGCGCTGCACTAACCCTACGGGCCAATATGATAAGAGCTGGCCGGCCGGGGCAGGGCGCAGGACGCGGCGATAGCCGCGCCGGCCCGGAGGCGAACGCACTCCCATCTAGTGCCGTAGTGAGCCGGAGGGCCGCCAGTAACAAAGCCCCGGTGCGTCAGCACCGGGACCGTCGAGCCGGCCGGCGCAGATCGGGGCGACGGCCTCTTGCAGCGCCGTCACACGGTCGACCAGCCAGGTCAATTCCTCGCCGGTGATTTCATAGGCCGGGGAATAGCGCGCGCCGACATAGGCGCGATCGAGGCGGGTAAAGCAGCGCTTGGCGAAACGGGTATCGCGCGGCCACAGGGCGATGAGCTGCGGCGCAAGCCGCTCCGCATGGGAGCGCAGGAAAGTCAGCTTGTGCGATTTGGGGCTGTAGAGCGCCAGGACGAGCAGGACACAATGATAGAATCCTTCGCTCGCCTGGTGCAGAAGGAACGCGGCCTGCCTGCCGTGTCCGTCTTGTAGGGCACGCTTAGCCAGGTCGAGGAAGACGCTGGCATTCGGAAACCAATGCTCGTAATGCCGTCTCGCTTCGGCGCGGGCTTCCTCCGGCGCGAGGTTCACGGGGGAGGCGAGGGGGTGGCCGGGAGCCTCATAGAGCACGATTCCGTCGCGGGCTATGTCCACGAAGAAGGGCCGGCCGCGCCTAAGCTGGTCGTTCACGTCCATGATGGTGTGCACGATGAAGTTAACCGGCGTTGCCAGGTGCTTTGTCACGGTCAGCTCAGCCTAGAACCGTTCAGCGGCCTTTTCCCAGGCTTCATGTTGCTCCGCAAAGCTGTCGTAGTTGACGACGACGAGCACGTCATAGTCGGAGCGATAGCCGCTCTTGCGATCCTCGACCCAATCGCCGCGCGCATAGGAGCCGAACAGGATCAGCTTGAGGATGCGGCCGCGCTTGCCCTTCATGGAGAGCTTGGTTTTCAGGGCATCGTCAAATTCATCGAACAGGATCGCGGCGACCCGTTCCAGCTCGCGGCGCTTCCTGTCGGGCAGATGGGCGAGGCGTTCAGGGAGCGTCATACAGCCCCCGGAACTCGGAATCGGCGTAATAGGCCAGCTTGCCGGCGACGATCGGCCGTTGTCCGGCCAGGAACAGCAATTCGATGTTCTGCGGCATGTTGCGAACCTCATCCGGGGTAAGCAGCGGCCGGGCCGTGTGTTGCTCGCCGTAGGTGATTCCGGTCTGTTCGGCATCGAGCGCCCGGCTCATGGTCCGGACCTGACTCATGAAGCGGCCCCCTCGTTGCTCCCTGCGCTTGGCGCGTGCGGGGCTTTGCCGAGCAGATCGGCAAACAGTTCCTTGTCGCCGTCGCGCGTCAGGAAGTCGGGCAGCTCGCGGCGCAACCAGTCACCGAGCCGCTTGGTGAAATCGGGATCGTTGGAGTTTTCGAGTCGATGCAGAACGAGCGCGCCGAGCAGCACCTTGCGGCGCGTGTCGTTCGCGCGCTCCTGTTTGCCGAGCCTCGCTTTGAGGCTGGCGCGCTGCGCGTCCAGTTCGGCCAGCCGCTGTTCGATCGTCTTGCGCGCCATGTGTCGCTTCCTCTATTTCGCGGGACGGGTGGTAGCCTTATTCTTGAGGCGAACCATGATGATTTTTGGGTTGTCGCCAATGCGCTCGACCTCGACAATGCCAGATGCCTCCACCAACTCGGAGAGACGCGGGAAGCCGAAATTGCGTGCATCGAAATCGGGCGATTGTTTCGCAAGGTGCGCGCCGACGCGGGCGAGATTGGCGCGGCCGTCTTCATCGGCCGAGGCCGTGACAGCCTTCGTCAGCATTTCCAGGGCGGCACGATCGAGCGTCGCTTTCGCTGGTGCAGGTTTGGCAGCGATCGCTTTGGGCGCGGCGGCTTCCGCTTCCTTTTGTTCCCCGGCCGCATTGAGCACGTCGAAATATACGAACTTGTCGCAAGCGGTGATGAAGGGGCGAGGCGTCCTGCGCTCCCCGAAGCCATAGACGGTGACGCCTTGCTCCCGGATGCGGGCGGCGAGGCGAGCGAAATCACTGTCGCTTGAGACGATGCAGAAGCCGGAAAAGCGGCCGGTATAGAGCAGATCCATTGCGTCGATAATCATCGCGCCATCGGTCGCGTTCTTGCCGGTTGTGTAGGCGAATTGCTGGACCGGCTGGATAGAGTGTTCCAGCAGGCACTCTTTCCAGCCGTTGAGGTTCGGCTTGGTCCAATCGCCATAGATGCGCTTGACGCTGGCGGTTCCGTAGTTGGCGATTTCAGCGAGAAGGCCGGCGACGATCTTGGACGAAGCATTGTCGCCGTCGATCAGAAGCGCCAATGCCGGGCTATTGTCATTTGCCATCTTCTTTTCCCTCCGCTGGCACACCAGACTATACGAAGACACGCCCGGCTCAAGTGTTTCCTCCGTAGAACCTCATGCGATCTTGCAAATCTGACGGTTCTGCCGCAAAATCCGGGCTTCAGTTCATTGCATCGAGCTTGCCGCAAACGCCACACCGAGCGACGAAAGAGCGAAGCGATTGAGTTGAGAAGGGCGCACTTACGAGTTACTGCGTAACTCAGCGCACCATGGGCAGGTCGGCCAATGAGAAAGATGAAGCGGTAGCGGAGAGATCGGGGTTGGCGATCTACCATTTGAGCATGAAGCCAGTTTCGAGGGCGAGCGGTCGTAGTGCCGTCGCTTCGATGGCTTATCGTGCCGGTGAGAAGCTGACCAACGAGCGCGACGGCATCACGCATGACTACACGGCGAAGCAGGGTGTGGAACATGCGGAGATCGTCTTGCCCGAAGGTGTTTTCGCCGACTGGGCGCGGGATCGGTCGGACTTGTGGAATGCGGCCGAGTTTGTCGAGAAGCGGAAAGACGCCCGCGTCGCGCGGGAATTTGAGATCGCCTTGCCGCATGAGCTTTCGGCCGAGGAACGGCTAGAGGCAACGCGGGAGTTCGCGCAGGAGCTGGCCGATCGCTACGGCGCGGCGGTGGACTTCGCCATTCACGCGCCGCACGATGCCAGCGACGTTCGCAATCACCACGCCCATGTGATGATGACCACGCGGCAGGTGACGGAGGACGGTCTAGGCGACAAGACCTATCTTGAGCGCGAAAACAAATGGCTGTTGTCGAACGACCTGCCGACGACCGACATGCAGCTTCTCGACATTCGCCAGCGGTGGGAGGGGATCGCGAACGAGCGGCTTGCGATGGCCGGTCTTGATATTCGCATAGACCATCGGTCGCACATGGAGCGCGGGCTTGAGATCGCGCCGACCGAACATATGGGCGTCCATGCCACGCAGATGGAGCGGCGCGGCCTCGACGTGTCGCGGGCGCGGCTGGACGAGGAAGCGGCCCGGCGCAATGCCGAGCTGATCCGTGAGAAGCCCGAGCAGGTTCTAACCCTCATTACCGGGGAAAAGAGCGTGTTCGACCGGCACGACGTTGCGCGGGCGCTGCATCGCTACATCAACGACGACCCGCAGGAGTTTAGAAACGCCTTTGCGAAGGTGATGGCCTCGCCGGCGCTGGTCGAGTTGCAGCCCGAGCGCGCCCACGTAGTGGGGGACCATGCAACGGGCGAGATCGAGCTTGCGCGGTATTCGACGCGGGAAATGGTCGAGATCGAATCCGGCATGATCGAGAGCGCGCAGCGGATGCACGGCGCGCATGGTCATGGCGTCGATCGCCGGCATGTCGATCGCGCCATAGAGCGGCAGGACGCCGCCATTCAGCGCAGCGCCGGCGATGCTTCCGCCCGGCTGTCCGACGAGCAGCGCCGGGCGATCGAGCATATCACCGGGCCGGAGCGGATCGCGGCCGTTGTCGGTTATGCCGGCGCTGGCAAGTCCACCATGCTCGCGGCCGCGCGCGAGGCGTGGGAGGCCGAGGGCTATCAGGTCCACGGCGCGGCCCTGTCGGGGAAGGCGGCCGAGGGCTTGGAGGAATCTTCCGGCATCCAGAGCCGCACCCTCGCGTCATGGTCCCGCAGTTGGGAGAACGACCGGCATCCGCTTGGCCGCGGCGACGTGTTCGTGATCGACGAGGCCGGCATGGTCGGGAGCCGCCAGCTCGCCCGCTTCGTTGGTGAGGCCGAGGCGCGCGGGGCGAAGATCGTCCTTGTAGGCGACCATGAGCAGCTACAGGCGATCGGGGCCGGCGCACCGTTCCGGGCGATCACGGAGGAAATCGGCCATGCCGAGCTTTCCGAGATACGCCGGCAGCGCGTGGACTGGCAGCGGGAGGCGTCGGTTGACTTCGCCACGCACCGGACGGCCGAGGGGCTGGCGGCCTATCGGGATCATGGCAATATCAGCTTTGCCGAGACGGGCGAGGACGCGCGCGGCCAGATCGTGCGCGATTACCTTGCCGACCGCGACGAGCGTCCGGACGGCACCCGGGTTGCGATGGCGCATCGCCGGGCCGATGTTCGGGCCATCAATGACGCGATCCGGACGGAGCTACAGGACCGGGGCGAGCTGGCGCGCGGGGAAGACGCCGGCGCGCTGACCTTCCAGACCAATGACGGAAAGCGGGAGTTCGCACCGGGCGACCGCATCGTATTCTTGGAAAACAGCCGCGACCTTGGCGTGAAAAACGGGATGCTAGGCACCGTCGAGCATGTCGAGGCCGGCCGACCGGGTGCCGGCCCCATGATCGTCGTGCAGCTCGACGGCCGGGGCGGCGATAGCGTCAGCGTCCCGATGGGCGATTATCAGGCGATCGACCACGGCTATGCAACGACGATTCACAAAAATCAGGGCGCAACGGTCGATCGGGCCTATGTGATGGCGTCAGGAACGATGGACCGGCATCTAACCTATGTTGCCATGACCCGGCATCGTGACGGGGTGCAGCTTTATGTGGCGCAGGACGAGTTCACCAATGCCGGCCGGCTGGTCGAGCATGGGGCCGCGCCGTTCGAGCACAAGGAAGGCAACAGCCAGAGCTATTTCGTGACGCTGGAAAATGACAAGGGCGAGCGCCGCACCCTATGGGGCGTCGATCTTGAGCGCGCCATGAAGGCTGCGAAGCAGGCGCCAGAGATCGGGGAGAAGATCGGCCTTCAGCATATGGGTTCCATGCCCGTCACCTTGCCGGATGGCACCGAGACGCACCGCAATACATGGAAGGCTCAGGACGCCGGCGAGCTGGCCTATAGCCAGCTAGAGCGCCGCCTATCCCGGTCGGGCGTGAAGGAAACGACGCTCGATTATACCCGCGACTTTGCCGAGCGGCGCGGGATAGCGGAGCAAATGGCCATCCGCAGCGAGATGGAGATTCCGCGCGAGCAGCTTTCCCAGGAGCGGGCCGAGCTGCGTCAGGACAGGGACTCGACGGCCGAACACCCTGCCGAACGGGAGCGCATTGAGGACCGCGCGCCGAGATCCTCGCAAAAACTTGGTGCAGATCTCGCGCAGGATCTTCATGCGGATCCTCGCGAGGATCTCGCCGCCGATCGGCAGCAGCACCGCAATCCGTTCGAGGGTCTGAAACTTGGGCGCGGCGTGGCCGCCGAGCAGCCCGAGCAGGGCCGCGCCGGCGAGGACGGGCCGCAGCAGGCCGAAAAACAGCGGGGCGGCATGTTCGCCGGCCTCAAGCTCAATGCGCGTTCTTCGCCCCCTCAGGAGCGTAGCGAGCGGCCGGAAAGGGAAGGGAGCTTGCGGCCGGCGCCGGCGCAAGATCGGCTTGCCGAGCGGGCGCGGCGGCAGTCGCCGCTTGAGGCGGCCGTTGACCGTTATGTGCGGGCCTATCAGTCGGTTGACCAGCACCGGCGCGAGGGCCTGCCGGTCCTCGACATGCAGCGGCAGGAAATGCGCGGGGCCGGGCAGCAGCTCGACCAGGTGCGCGACGGTATGAACGAGCTGATGCGCTCGACCCTGCAAAACGACCCGCAGACGGCGCGCGCCATGACCGAGCTTTCCGGCCGGGACCGTGTCGCCCATGTCATTGAGGGGATGAAGCGCGAAAACGCCGCGCTGCAAGACCCCAATGTCAGGGCCGAGCGGTTCGTGAACCGCTGGCAGGAGCTACAGGGCCAGCATCAGCAGCTTCGCGGCTGGCAGCACGACGAGGCGCGCGGCAAGGTCGAAGGCCAGATGGATGGCCTGACCAAGAGCCTAGAGCGTGACCCGCAGGTAGAGTCCATCCTGCGCAATCGCAGTCGGGAGCTTGGAATCGGGCATGAACTTCACCGGGAGCAGACCGTTGCCCGCGCGCTGCAAGAGGAAATGACACGCGGCCAGCGCCTCAGCCGGGGCCATGGCATCGAAATGTAGGCAGGAGAGAGCATGGCGGAGCTGGACGACGACAGGGAAGGATTGCCCGAAGCACTGGACGAGGACGCCGGCGATCCGGCCGCCGCCTTCGACGCGCTACGGCAGACCGTGGAAGGTCTTGCCGGCGACCTCACGCGGGAGATGACCACCATACGCAAGGGTGTGGAAGCCGCCTTTGAGGAATTTGACCGGCAGGGGCCGGCGCAGGATTACAAGCCGGAGCTGGCTCAGATCGTGCAGCAACTCGCCCATGTTGCGGAGCGCCTGCACGGCGTCGAGCAGTCGCCCATTCTCCGGCAGGGTGCGCAGCATTATGCGGCCGCGCTCGAGTGTAGCGGCGAGGGCCTGGTGAGGACCGCCGTGCAGCAGCTCGAGCGCCAGGCGGCCGACCTCGAGCGCGCCGGCCGGAACCTCGGCGCCTACACGAAAAGCGCCTACGACCGGAAAAGTCAGGATTTCCGCATGTGGATGGCCGGCCTTATCGGGCTGTTCGTCGGCATATTCCTGATTTTGCTGTTGCCGCGCTTCCTGCCCTTCTCGGCCGACAGCCATGTTGCGGCGCTCGTCATAGGTCAGGACCGATGGAACGCTGGCGTCACCATGATGCGGGTGGCCGATCCTCGAAGCTGGCGCAGCGTGGCCGATTCCTCGCAGCTCGTGCGAGGCAATGCCGAGGCGATCGGCCAATGCGCCGAGGCCGCGCGCATGGCCGACGTGGATCAGCGATGCACCATTATCGTGAAAGCACCCGTCAGGCAGCAAAACTAAAGGAAGGATTGGAAAGCCTAAATCATCATCAAGAATCTCTTCAGACGGAGCAGGTCAAATCTATTTCGGCACGGACGTGCTGGCCGCAATAATCGCCTTGTTTGTTCCGGGAATGACCGCGCTGGAAAGCGCCGTAAATCAGGCGCTTGCTTTGATGCTTCGTCACCTTCCTACAGGTTCCCCTTGCCGATCCTCGTTGCCATCCTCGTTCAGTTCCTGCCGGCCGATCCGATGTTGTGCCTTGGCGCCCTGTTCGCTGACGCCCTGCATTGACTACGTTGTGACGTTCTCGCATTTGGGGCGTGCGGATGCGCGGCTAGAGCACGTCCGGGTATCGATGAATCGATTGTGATGTGACGCGCTGGCCGATTTTTGCTTCAACATCCGCTTTGACGGAGGTTGGTTATTGCCAGAGCACTCGGCGAAGATTTGCGGTTGCGTGTCTTGAAAGCTGCGGGTGAAGGGGCATCGGCCGGCAGGCGGCATCTCGATTTGGCGTTGGAGTATCGAGCGCGATCCGCTGGATCGCACGGGCGAAGATCGGCGAACTGACACCGCGACCCCAAGGGCGACGGCGCGGCTCGCGCCTCGACGGATATGCAGACTTCATCATCGGGATGATCGAGAAACGCAAGGACATCACGTTAAACGAGATGGTCGAGCGCCTCGATAGCGGACCCCGCTTCGGGTCCGATCTACGCCAGCCAAAGACCGAGCGAGGCAAACCAGCCAATCATTGCTTCCGGCCAATTTGTGACCTCGGCTTCGCGAATCGTCTTGCCGCTTGCTTAGACAATGCAAATGTCTCGAGTATTCCAATGACACGTTGATCCCCGCATAATGGTCATGTCTCCTCGACGTTTGTAGCGGGCCAGTCCCCGGCTCCGTTCACACCATCGGTGTGGGGAACGACCGCTGTCTCGCCAAGCACTCCGCAATCTGCAAGCAGCCCCGCCGACCGATAGCAGATAGAAGAACGGCCCCACGAAGGGGCCATTGAAAAATTATGCCCGTCAATGGAGGATAGGCTTGCATTGTGCTTCGCTTCGATGTCGGATGCTCAGTAGCTGATAGGCGATGAGCGCCGCGAAAGTGGCCGTTCCGATACCGCCAAGTGCAAAACTGCCGATATTGAGCGTGAAATTCCCCGAACCGAAAACCAGCGTGATACCGACGGTAAACAGGTTGCGCGGCTCCGAGAAATCGACACGATTATCGACCCAGAGCCTGATCATCGCCGCAGCGATAAGACCGAAGACGGCCACGGCCAGACCGCCCAGAACCGGCGCTGGAATGGTGCGCAGCAACGCCCCGAACTTCGGCGAAAATCCAAGCCCGATCGCCACAAGCGCAGCGATAACGAAGACGAGGGTGGAGAAGACCCGCGTCACCGCCATCACGCCCATGTTCTCCACATAGGTCGTCACGCCCGTTCCGCCGCCCGACCCTGAAACCATCGTGGCAATGCCGTCGCCAAGAAAGCCCCTGCCGATAAAGCGGTCCATGTTCTGCCCGGTCATTGCGCCGATAGCCTTGATGTGGCCGAGGTTCTCAGCAATCAGGATCAGCGCCACCGGTGCGATCAGCACCATCGCTTCGGGAACGAATTCGGGTGTGCGGAATGCGGGCATGCCGAACCACGACGCCTGCGAAAGCTCCGAAAAATCCACGGGAGGCAGGAGCCCCATACCGTTACCCATCACGAGAACCGCCACATAGCCGATCGCGATACCGACCAGGATCGACACACGCCTCAGCGCCAACGGACCGAAGGTGGAAATCACCGCGACGGAGAACAGCGTCAGCAACGCCACAATCACATGAGGTCCGGTGCCCTGCGTTCCCTGCACGGCCACGGGCGCAAGATTGAGCCCGATGGCCGCCCCGATGGCCCCTGTGACAGCCGGCGGCATCAGCCGCTCGATCCAGCCGGTTCCGGTAACCATCACCACGACGCCGATCAGGGCATAGAGCGCGCCGGCGGCGATGATACCGCCAAGGGCCGGCCCGATATCCGGGTTGGGACCAGTCCCTGCATATCCCGTCACGGCAATCACCACGGCAATGAAGGAGAAGGACGATCCAAGGTAGCTTGGCACCCGTCCGGCCGTGCAGATGAAGAAGATCAGCGTGCCGATGCCCGAAAACAGGATCGCCAGATTGGGATCGAACCCCATCAGCAACGGCCCGAGGATCGTCGAACCCGACATGGCCACAAGGTGCTGTATGCCCATCGGAACGGTCGCCGCCCATGGCAGGCGCTGCTCGGGCAGGACCGTCTCGCTGCGAGCCACCGGCCAGCGTGGAAAATAACTCATGATCTACCTCCCTGGGCCTCGGTCTTGCCGGCAAGCCCGCCTAACCATTGCAACACATCCGCGGCATCGGTCACGTCCGCATATTTCTGATCCATGTCGTAGAGATTTGCCTCGTGCGGCGCTGCCGCGCGGTCGGCACAACAATCACGCGGAACGAGGACATTGAAGCCCGATTGCACGGCATCGACGACACTTGCCCGCACACAGCCCGAAGTGGTCGCGCCTGTGACGATGAGCGTGTCCACCCCTGCCCCCGTCAGCAATGCCGCAAGGCCGGTTCCGAAAAAGGCGGAGGCCCCCTTCTTGACGATCACCGTATCCGCAGAATGAAATCCGGTCGCCGCATCGATCTCCACCAGCCGCGATCCCTCGATGAGGGCTGCCATTCCAGCAGCCTTCCGGAGCCAGGGCAGTTTGTCGACCTCACCGGAGTGATAGGCGATCGTGGTGTAGATGACCGGAAACCCGGCAGCGCGTGCGGCATCGGTGATGCGACGGGTCTGGGCGATCTCTGCCGTCATGTCCGCTGCGGTGGGATAGGTCGTATCCGTGAAGCCATAGGTGAAGTCCACCACCAGGACAGCCGGTCTTCGTCCACGCGGCACGGCATGGCCGAAGCCCGCCGCCGCATAGACCTTGTCTTGCGTCATTCTTGTTCCCCCTGAAAAAAGGCGGCCCCGAAAGAGCCGCCATCCTGAAAGTCAGTTTCGCTTCATCTGGATTTCCTTGACGACGATATCGCCGTCAACCACCACCGGTTCGTCATCCAGAAAAAGCGAGCAGCTCCGCATCGGAATGTCGAGGTGACAGGCCGTATCGTTCGGGCCTCCCAACTCGTTGTTGGGGCCGGTCGAGAACATCACATTCCCGTAGAAGCTGCGTGGTTCCATGCCCATACCGCCGGGAAACTCTCCCGGAACCATGCGATGCCACTTGGCCTGCGGGTTCATGCCCCAGCCGACATGGCTCATGCCCTTGCCGCGCTCGTCGTTGAAGTCGGCCATATACGACTTCACCAGTTCCGCATCGAGCCCACCCCGGATATCGGTGATCCAGCCCTTCTCGATGGTGTAGACGATCGGCTCGCGCACATAGATATTCTGCGGCAGCAGGATATCTCCCGGCGCAACGACGATCTGCCCGTCGACGCCATCGTCGTCCCCGCCGGTGAAGACAAAGCCGGACGGCCAGTGATCCCAGCGCCCGGGCGTGTCGTTGCAGGCATATTCCGCCATGGTGGGATAGGTGTTGAGCTTGTAGGTGACATCCGTGCCATGCGCAGAGGTGATCCGCATCACCTTGGCCTTTTCCAGCATGGCGGCAGCGATCTCCACCTTCTCGCGCAGCTCGGGATACGGAAGCATCCGGGCAAGGAGTTCAGGCGGTTCCACCGCCGTCAGAATGCGTGTTCCCGCCGCCTGGATCGCGAACTGTTCCGGCGAGAACAGAAGAAACACGCAATCGATCAGCATGTCGCAGTTCTTCAAGGCCTCCACGGCATCCGGCAGCGCTGCAAGGCCGGTTACCCCGACATTCCAGCCTCCGGTCGGCAGGGGGGCCGGCAGGCGCATGTGATACATTCTCGCACCGAGCCTTTGTCCCGCCGCCATGAAGGCGTCGGCATAGTCGAGGCGGTCATTGCCCTGTGTCAGCACGACGAGCTTCTCGCCCTCGTGGACACCGGACATCTTGAGCTGATGCAGGCAGATTTCAGTGAAACTCGCGTGATCCATCGGATCGCTCCCATAGTGGTCTGTCGTTCAGTCGGCTCGGAAGTCCATGACGGCAGCAAGAAAACCCTCCAGGTCGTCCCAGGGGATCATGTGGCCGGCCCCATCCACACGGCGGATTTCGAGATGGGGCATCAATTCACGGGCTTCCGCCTCGTCCTCGGGCAGAACCACCGTCGCGCCGCCGGCAATCACCAGTCGCGTCGGCATCCGGATCTTCGGCATGTCGGCGTGAATGTCATCCGTTGCGAAGCCGTCGAAGGCGATGCGGATGGCGCCCCATTGGCAGGTGTGCAGCCATTCGGCGCGCAGCGCCACCTGCTCGTCTGTCCAGGTCGGGCAGAAAGCCCGCATCTCCCCGACGCCACACCCATTCTGGGCAAGTCGGATCGAATCTCCATACCAGGCCCAGTTCGCGGGATAAGGCCGCCTGTTCGGCCCCGACATGGGGGGATCGACCAGGACGAGGCCGCCAATCGGAGCGGCATTGCGCGCGGCGGCGCGGATCGCTGTCCGAGCCCCCATCGAATGGCCGAGAAGAATGGGTTTCTCCATGCCTTCGGCCAGGGCGATCGCATCGTCCGCCATGGCATCGAGCGTATAATCGAGATCGCCCGCCTCGCTCAGCCCGCGCCCGCGCACGTCAAGCACATGCACGTCGAACCGCTCCGAGAGCCGTTCGGCCACGAAACCCCAGGTGATTGCGGGCGAGGTGATACCGGGAATGAGCAGCATGGCCGGCCCCTTCCCCGGATAGTGAAGCAGATGCTGGCGGATGCCATTGGCATGAACGTTGTAGCCGCGTGCCATCTGAGCCCCCTCAATATGCGCCGGAAAGCAGCGTGCCGCCGCCCGGAACCCTGGTCTCGACCTGAAGCGCGCGCAGCATCTGCCATGTGGTGGCGATGGCAGCGGTGACAACGGGCTTTCCCGTTCGAGCTTCGACCATCGGCACAGCCGGAAGAGACGGCATCTGCACGCAGGCAGACAGCACGACCGCATCCACATCGTCGGTCTTCATCCCGGAAACGATCTCCGGCAGCTTCATCGGATCGTGCGCGGCAACGGCGAGATTGTCGGAAATCTCGAGGGCCCGCCAATCGCTGACCTCGATGCCCTCGTTGCGGATATAGTCCACCACCATCTCGGTCAGCGGTTTCATGTAGGGAGCGACCACCGCGACGCGCTTTGCGCCCATGGCCCGCAATCCCTCGATAAGCGCGCCGGCCGACGTCACCACAGGCGCAGGCGCGCCATTATCGACGGACACCTGGTGCAGACGCGGCCCCGAGACACAGTGATACCCATGCCCCATCGACATGATGGCGACGAGGCAGGCATAGCCCATCACATCCACACGCGCGTCGCTCAGTTCCAGGGCGCAGCGGTCGCTATCGGCATCCATCGCCGCCAGTTCCTCCTTCGTCACATGCTTCATCCGCATGCGGGAGGAATGAAAGGTGAAGCGCTCGTCGCCTACGCTTTCACGCGCCCGCAAAAGCGCGGGGATTTCGGTTTCCATCGTCACGTTCGAGCTCGGAACGATCTGACCTACGCGGAAATGCCTCATGGAATTGAACCTCGGGTTGGAAAGCTGAACCGAGGATAAATTACAATTCTGTATAATTGCAAGCCCGAATAATTTTTATCGGCCGCGCAAAACCCGGAACAGCCCCTCAGGAGACTGGAGCGGCAAGCCCCGCAGCGAGAAAGGCGACGAGCTCGCGCAGCATGGATTCCCGGTCAATTTCGCCGATCTGCCCATCTGTGAGATCGTTGAGGCGCCCCACATCGTTGAGCATGAAAAGATAGGTGCCGACGAGAAAGGCCATGCGCAGGCTGAGGACCGGCCGGGGAATATCCGGCAATGCCTCCGAAAGTGCCTGAATATAGCGTTTGACCGAGGCGTCGTAGACCTCTCTGCGCAGGCGCAAAGCATGCTCCTCCGGCTCCGCATGCAACCGCGCCTGCAGTTTCACGAACGCCGCGCCGTTCGGGCCGCTATGCTTCATATCCCATTGCGGTCGCAGGTAAGCCATAATGATTTCAGGGGCTTGAAGAGGTTCCCCACGCGCAAGAAGCTGATCGAGCTGTACGTGCCGCGCTCCCGAGATCAGCCCGCCACGTCGGCGAAAAACCTCATCGAAAAGGCATTCCTTGGTGCCAAAATAATAGCGTATAAGAGCCTGGTTGACCCCTGCCGCTCCAGCGATGTCGCGCAGCTTCGCCCCCGCGAAACCTGCCTCCGCGAAGGCAATCTCCGCCTGATCGAGGATCACGTCACGCATGTCCTCGCCATCCTTGGGGCGGCCGGGCTTACGGCGGGTCTCGCTCCTGGGAACGCTCATGAGAAGCCCTTTTGTGAATCTTAGTCCCGGTTCTGGCAGCAGCCGAAAGAAGCCGCAAGACGCAAATATTATTAGAATGAGTAATTAGGCGGGGTGAGGTCGTTCAGGCTGTGTAGTTTCAGGGCATGAGTGCGTTGATCTCGCTGCTGGGCCAGCCGGTAGCGATGCGCTCAGGGCTTTGTAAGCCAAGCCTGCGGATCCACGTTGTTCATCTTCGCTGTCTGAAGGAGCGTGGCGATTGTAGCCCAGGTCCTGCCCTCGCCGTCGCTGCCGGCGATTAGAGCGTTTCCCTGACTGAGTGAATCTGCGGGTCTTTGCAAATCAGCCGTGTTCTGATTCAAACTATCTGCCGATGGAGGTCGGCAGGTATGTC
>NZ_OBQD01000046.1 GCF_900220975.1 Rhizobium subbaraonis
GTTGAACGTGGCAGGTAGGGATAGATCGACAGGTCCAACCGTGGCGGTCGGCGTTCTACGCGGCATAGGATGAGATGCTTGACCGCATCGAAGCCGATCGCACCGAGCTGGATCGCTTGCTTCACCGCCGCATGCAGGTCCGCAAGGTCGAAGCTCTCCAACAGTCGCAGAACTTGCACATATTCCCGTCGCCCATGTTTTGCCATGCGGCCTTCCATCAGCCGGCGCAGCGTGGCGAACTCGTCCGGCAGATCCCAGCCTTGCAGAGGAGCAGCCTGAACCGGGGAATTGATCTTTTGCTCGATCAGCGGTAGGTAATGAACGGGATCGAAGACGACATCCTCCCGTTCCCAGCATCGCGGATGACGGGCAATGATCTCGCCACGGCAGCCGATTACCACCTCATCGACATAGCCCCGGACCCAAACATCCTGGTGGCCGTAGGCGACCGGCACGGAATAGTCGTTGGTCTTGTAGCGGACGAGCGACTGGGCCGTCACAACAGCACTGGCCTGGTCGCAGGCATCAAACGGCGACGCCGGCAAGGGCCGCATGGCGGCAAGATCGCGCTGCAGCCGTTCTCCGATCGTCTCGCTCTCGCTCCGCAGCCTGTCGCGCTGGCGTTTGCGGCATTGCTCTTCCAGAAAGGCGTTGAACGCATCCCATGTCGCAAACTGCGGGATCGGCACCATGAAGTTGCGCCGGGCGTAGCCGACAAGGCCCTCGACATTCCCTTTGTCGTTACCCTTTCCTGGCCGCCCATAGCGATCCCGGATCAGGCAATGGGACAGGAACCCGCTGAACAGCGCCGCCCGCTTGCGCGTGCCATCCGGCAGAATCTTCGCCACAAGGCAACGGTCATTGTCATAGACGATCGACTGCGGTACGGCCCCGAAGAATGCAAATGCGTGGATGTGGCCATCGACCCAGGCCTCGGCTACCACCGCCGGATAGGCACGCAAATAGCACCCGTCGCTATGCGGCAGATCGAGCACGAAGAATCGCGCCTTCTGCTCGACGCCGCCAATCACCACCGTCGCCTCACCGAAGTCTGCCTGTGCATGGCCGGGCGGATGCGACAAGGACACGAACACCTCCTGGCGGCGTTGGTCACGCTCGCCCATGTAATCCTTGATGATCGTGTAGCCGCCGGTGAATCCGCATTCGTCCCGCAGCCGGTCGAATACTCGCTTGGCGGTATGACGCTGCTTGCGCGGCATCTTCAGGTCTTCATCGAGCCAATGCTCGATCGTCGAAACGAATGCATCCAGCTTCGGACGCCGGATCGGTGATCGCCGCTGATAGCCGGGTGGTGGCGAATACGACACCATCTTGGCCACGCTGTCGCGAGATATGTTGAAATGCTTGGCTGCTTTACGCCGGCTCATCCCTTCCGAAACAGCCAGGCGAACCCTCAAATAAAGTTCCACGGTGTAGATCCCCTGTCCCTCCTGCGATCATTGCAGAAAGGAAATAGGTGGCCGGGTTTTACTCCGCCCGCGGACGGATTATTCCGCCGCTACCGTGGCCGACTTTTGCACCGCCGCTCTCACTCCTAGCTACACAACAGATGCGCGCGCCTTGCAGCCCTCGCCAGTTACGACATCCTCGACACGTTTGCAGAGCAAGGTTTTGATGACATTGTCTCCCTTGCCTGCCTGCTCTGTGAAACGCCTGTCGCCCTCGTCAGCCTCGTTGCTGGAGACCGCCAATGGTTCAAGGCGAGGATCGGGTTTGAGCCCTGCGAGACCGATCTCGACAGTTCCGTCTGCGCCCACGCGCTTATCGAGGATGATCTCCTCGTTATAGCCGACCTGACGGAGGACGAGCGCACGCATCAAAACCCTTTGGTGACAGGTGAACCCCACATCCGTTTCTATGCGGGAGCACCGCTTCGCGACGACGATGGATTGGCAGTCGTCGTGTGATCTGTGATCGACATTCCATGGATGAAGAAAGGGAGTTTCTCCATGGAGACTACATTGGAGTTTCTCACAACCAGGAAGCCTGGACGTGAGGCCCACCGACATTGGCCTGACGAGGTCAAAGCAATGATCGTTTCGGAAAGCTTGAGGCCTGGTACGACGGTTAATGAAGTTGCGCAACGCTATGGATTGCGCGCCAACAGCCTTTCCACCTGGCGGACGATGGCGCGGCAGGGCAAGCTTGTCCTGCCTGCACCGGAGGATGCAGTAGAGTTCGCGGCTGTGATCGTCGATCCGCCTGTTTCGGAGCCGCCGCCTAAAGCGGTTGGTCGCCCCGAGATTGTAATCGGTCCAGTCACCATCCGCCTTGAAGAAGGTGCGTCTGCGGCCAGGATCGTTGCCATCGCCCGCGCCTTGGCGGCGGCGACATGATCTTTCCGTCGAACCGCGTGCGGATCATGGTGGCGACCAAACCCGTGGATTTCCGCAAGGGCCATGACGGCTTGGCGGCGCTGGTGAAGAACGAACTGCACAAGGACCCGTTCACCGGAACGGTCTTCGTGTTCCGGTCACGCAAGGCGGATCGGTTGAAGCTGATCTACTGGGATGGCTCCGGAATCGTTATGGCCTACAAACGGCTGGAAGAGCACACATTCACTTGGCCCGGCATCAAAGATGGATTGATGACGTTGACCCACGCCCAGTTCGAAGCCTTGTTTGCGGGACTTGATTGGCGGCGGGTTCATGCCGTCCAGACGAGGACGCCAGAGGCCATCGAATAGCTGCGGCACGATGACTCAGCACCGCAAATTCAAGAGGTAAATCAGCTCAGGATTTGGTAGTTTCCGGCCATGCTTGATGCCGCCGACCTTCCCGATGATGTTGCTGCCCTGAAGGCGATGCTGATTGCGGCACAGGCACGCGAGGCGGCCAAGGACGTCGCGATAGCCAGCAAAGATGAGCACATCGCCCGCAAGGATGAGCGGATCGAGCGGCTTGAGAAGCTGGTCGCAGCGTTCAAGCAGGCAGCCTTCGGACGCAAATCCGAGAAGACCGATCCTGACCAATTCGACCTGGCGCTGGAAGACTTGGAGACGGCTATGGCCGTGATCCATGCCGAGGATGAGGCGGACGTTCCTGCGGCAAATAGGATTGCCAAGCCACGTGCGATCAATCGCGGCTCGCTTCCGAAGCATCTTCCGCGTATCGAGGAAGTTATTGAGCCAGAGAGCCTGATCTGTGGCTGCGGCGGTTGCCTGCATTGCATTGGCGAGGATGTCTCCGAGCGGTTGGACGTGATCCCGGCACAGTTCCGCGTGATCGTCACTCGTCGCCCCAAATATGCGTGCCGTGCCTGCACAGACGGCGTCGTTCAGGCTCCGGCACCAGCACGGCTGATCCAGGCAGGGCTGCCGACGGAAGCGACCATCGCCCATGCGCTGGTCTCCAAGTATGCCGATCACCTGCCGCTCTATCGGCAGGCGCAGATCATGAGCCGCCAGGGCATTGATCTCGACCGATCAACGCTAGCCGATTGGGTCGGTCGGGCAGCCTACGAACTGCGGCCCGTCTTCGATGCGTTGATCGCCGACCTGAAGCGCTCGACCAAGCTGTTCATGGACGAGACCCGTGCTCCGGTCCTCGATCCGGGCTCCCGCAAGACCAAGACCGGATACTTCTGGGCGCTGGCGCGTGATGATCGCCCATGGGGCGGTGGCGCTCCGCCGGCTGTCGCCTTCACCTATGCTCCTGGTCGAGGAGGCATTCATGCCGAACGTATACTGCAGGGTTTCTCTGGCGTCCTGCAGGTGGATGGATATGCCGGATACAACAGGCTGATCGAACCAGAGCGTGTCGGGCCAGACATTCAGCTTGCCTATTGCTGGGCGCATGCCCGGCGCAAGCTGGTAGAGATCACCCGCAACGGGTCAGCACCGATTGCCGAGGATGGCGTCAAGCGGATCGGCGAGCTGTATCGTATTGAAGCCGAACTGCGCGGCCTTGATCCCGAGGCTCGTCTCTCTGGACGGCAAGAGCGATCAGCGCCACTCGTCGCAGACCTGCATAACTGGCTTGCCCATCATCGGGTACGCGTCGCCACGAAGTCTCCACTCGGCGAGGCACTTGCCTACATCGCCAAATACTGGGATGGCCTGCAGCTCTTCCTAACCGACGGCCGCATCGAGGTCGACAACAACAGCGTCGAAAGAACCATCCGGCCGATAGCGCTCAATCGCAAGAACGCACTCTTCGCAGGGCACGATGCCGGAGCAGAGAATTGGGCGACCATCGCCTCGCTCGTTGAGACTTGCAAACTTAATGCCGTCGATCCGCTGGCCTACCTGAGCGTCACGCTCACTGCGGTCGTCAACGGCCACAAGCAGAACCGGATCGACGAGTTGATGCCGTGGAACTATTCGGGTCCGCAGACGGCTAAAGCCTGAGATGTCAACCCGAGAGGGTTTTCCACCCTTCGCATTTGCGATTAGGCCACGTTCTTTCGGGCATAAATAACCATCAAAAAGAACAGGGCTATAACCAACACTGAGCCTCCCATCATCACTGTAGATACACCGTCTATGAAGGCGGCTTTACCCGCTTCAATGACTTGGTTTCCGACATCGCTGCCAAGCTTGGCGGCGGCGGTGAGGGTCTGGTCGAGACTGTCCCATGCGCTAGGGGCAAGCCCTGCCTCGGGGGGAGGCGCAAACGACTGGGCGTATATGGAGGCGATGACACTTCCCATGACTGCTACGCCCAGTGTCCCGCCCAACTCGTAAGAGATGCCCTCCAAAGCGCCCGCCATCCCCGCCTTTTCCTCGGGGGCGTTGATCATGATCGAGGTCGAGCCAACCGACATGATGCCGCCCAGCCCGAACCCGGCGACAGTCAGCGTGGCAACTTGCCATAACAGCGGTGTGGCGTTCGAAGCGAGTGCGAACAGGCTAAGACCAAGCGCTGCCAATCCGAGCGTCAAGGCAAGCATGCGCGAGATACCGACGCGGAACAGCACAGCCCCCAAGATCGGGCCTGCGAGGAATGAACCCGCCGCTATCGGCAGAACGTAAAGGCCTGCCTGCAAGGGTGTGAAGTCGTCCACAAGCTGGAGCTTCTGGCTGAGAACATATTGAAGGCCTATCATGACGAAGCTCGCGAACAGCGCTCCGGCCGCTCCGATGGAGAACCCGGCATTACGAAACAGCGTAAAGTCTATCAATGGCGAGGAGAGGACGCGCTGGCGGCGAATGAACCACCAGAAGAATGTCACGCCGCATACGAAAGCGGCCGCAACCTCGTCCCAATGAATATCTGCCTTTAAGATGCCCTTGAGAGCGTAGAGGAGCGCGACAAGGCTTACTGTCAGTACCGCCGAGGTGGTTGCGTCCCAATGGCGGTCTGGGTTTCCCGCAAGCGCGGGGATGTTGGGGAAGGTCAACATCAGCGTGAGAATAACCACCGGCACGTTGATGAGGAACACCGACCCCCACCAGAAGTGTTGCAACAGGAAGCCCCCGAGGATTGGCCCGAGCGCGGCGGCTCCGGCGGAGACCGATCCCCAGATGCCAATGGCGACTGCCCGCTGGTCGTCTTCGGTGAACACTACGCGGATTATCGAGATCGTAGCAGGGAGCATGACCGCTGCGCCAATTGCGAGCACCGCTCTTGCTGCAATCAGTGTCCCAGGGGTGGGTGCGAAGGCGGCGAATGCCGAGGCTGTACCGAACACTGCTAGTCCGGCAACAAACATCTTGCGATGTCCGATGCGGTCGGAAAGGGTACCGCATCCGGGCAAGAGTCCCGCCATGACCAGTGAATAAGCGTTGACCATCCAGAGCTTTTCAGCGGTCGTAGCCCCGAGTTCATGGGCCAGCACCGGCAGGGCCACATTCAGAACCGTCATGTCCACACCGATCAGGAATAGGCCGGTGGAAACGATGGCAAGAATGAGCCACGGATTTTTGTGAGTTATCATGCCGGAAGTCTCGTCATTTTAATCAGATGGTGCTGGAAGCTCTCGGCATTATGGGGGGCAACGCCGAACATATGCCCGAGCCAGATGCCATCGGCAGCGAACCGAGCGTTCTCAAGCTGCAGGTCGTATTCCCCGTACACTGCGAGCTGGGCATTGAACCAAGCACCCCACATCTGCCGGAGCTGTGGATCGGTGAGGGTCGCCATCCATAGCGGTCCCCATTGAGCATCTGCGCCCACCTCGAACACCGACAGCACATAGGCTCGGGTGAACCGACCGTACGGGTCCGGGTCGGCTGTCATGCGAGCATTGAGGTCTGCATCAAACTCGTCGAGCATGTGCTGGAAGACAGCGTCAATCAGAGCCTGCTTATTGGGGAAATGATGAAACAGTCCGCCCTTGGTCACGCCCGCGTCTGTGGCCACGGCGTCGACACCAACGCTACCAAGGCCGTTCTCAAGCGCGAGTTTTCGGGCGCTCTCGATTAGCTGCATTCTCACGAGTTCAGGATTCTTCTTGCGGCGGTGAGCGTCAGTCATGAAAGAAACATACCGGTAGGTATTTTTATTTACAACTGTTTTTCTGAGGTAGCTATTCCTCGAATGGTATCAACAATAACTGCTGGCAGTGTCGTGGCAGCAGGCATCGCGACCGTGAGACCCGCCCAGTGAAAGTGGCCGGAAAACACCGCTTACGATGAACTCAGCCATCGGATGAAGAACACCTTCGCGATGGTTCAGGCGATTGCCACCCAGACGCTGCGCGGGGTGACCGAACGTGACGCTGTTGAGGCATTCACGCAACGCCTTCATGCGCTTTCGACGGCGCATGATGTCCTCCTGCAGCAGAGCTGGTCGAATGCGAAACTCGGTGATGTGGTAAGCGCTGTCCTTTTGACGTTCATCGGATCGAAAAACCTGGAGAGCGACGGCCCGCCAGTTAATCTCGGACCGAGGGCGACGCTCTCTGTCTCTCTCCTCCTGCATGAACTCGCGACCAACGCCATGAAATATGGCTCATTGTTGCATCCGGACGGGCTTGTCGCGATCACCTGGCGTGTACGGCAGGTGGACGGTGAAGATGACCTGGTGCTTGACTGGAAGGAGACAGGCGGGCCTCCTGCCGTCGTTCCTGAACGAAAAGGGTTCGGATCGAAACTAGTCTGCATGGGTCTGGTTGGAACAGGTGGCGTCGACGTTAGTTGTCTCCGATCAGGCTTCGAAGCCGAATTCCACGCACCGCTCGCTCAGGTGCAAATGTCCTAGAGCGACGGAGTATTTTTATGTCCCGATCAATCGTTCTCGTCGTGGAAGACGAGCCTCTTCTGCGCATGGCTGCCATCGACATGGTGGGATCTGCCGGTTTCGAGGCAGTGGAAGCTGCCAATGCGACGCAAGCGGTGGAAATTCTGCAAAGCCGCGCGGATATCCGCATTGTCTTCACCGACATTGATATGCCGCGCGGTATCGACGGATTGCGCCTCGCCGCCCTTATATGGGACTGTTGGCCGCCGATCCATGTGATCATCACGTCCGGCCACACGAAGCCACCACAGGGCAGCTTGCCGTCGGACATGGTGTTCTTCTCGAAGCCGTATCGCGAGACCGAGGTGATCGCAACGATGACGCGGATGGCTGTTCAGACTGCTAAAATGTTGGATCATGGCGCTGGTAAGATAATCGGAACCCTCGTCCACCACGTAGCGGATTCTCTCAGCAACGGATCTTTCTTGCTTTTCCTACCTTAGATCCCGTCGCAGACCCTAAAGCGGTGAACGAATTTGTAAGCACTTGAGTTTGGCCTCAAACATGAGTATTACCCCCTAGTTTAATTGCCACACCTAAGCTATGTATTGCCACCCTGCGACTTGCTTGAGTTCTGCCGTGCCCAGTTGTGTTCATTTGACCCCAGTGTTGATCGCCCATTTGTGATGGTTTGGGATATTCACCGCCTGTTTGGCCGTCACTCCAATGAGCTTCAGAGCTTTCTTCGTAATCGCGGACTGACAGAGGACGCCGCAGCAGATCTGACGCAGGACAGTTTCCTACGATTGATCACAGCCAAGCCAACCGCGCTGGAACACAATCCGCGGGCCTATCTATTCCGAATTTCCCGCAATCTCCTGATCGATCACCGCAGGCGTGAAAGCAAGGCGCCTTTCAGCCAGGTCTCGGAGGCCAGGGCCAACGCGGTTGCCGACCCCAAGCCGTCTCCCGAAACTATCGTCTACGACAAACAGCGTCTGGCACTCTCGGATGCAGCACTCGCGGAACTGCCCGAACGGACACGCAGGGCGTTTGAACTTTACCGGCTCGAGGAAATGACCATCGCCGAGGTTGCAGAGAGGATCGAGCTTTCGACCACCCGAACCTGGTCACTCATCCGCGAGGCCTATCGCCACATCCGCGCACGGCTGAAGGATGTCTGACATTCTGCGTCAGACTGAAGAAAAAGCCGCCTTTTCATTCGTTATCCCCTATACGAGACCGGACATGGCGCAGAAGTCGCGCGGGGAGAAGCGTCGTTGAGTGATGGTGCAACCGACGAGGATCGGCTGTTCGAAGAGGCGGTCGATATCCTGATCCGCTTAAAGAGCGATCCGCATAATCCTGTCGCGCTGGAGATCGCGACCCGCTGGCTGGCGCGCAGTCCCCCGCATCGCGAGATATGGGAAGAGGCGCTCGAAATCCACGGCATGTCCGGCAAAATCCTCACCGACAAACGTCGGGCGGAACGCAAGAAAGCTTTTTCCATGTCCCGCCGCAGCCTGGTTGTTGGCGGCATGCTGGGAGGCGGCGCCCTGCTGGCGGCCGGATATTCCGCTCCCGGCCTCATTCTTCAGGCGCAGGCCGACGTTCTCACCTCAACCGCCGAAATAAAGCGCGTCGAACTGTCAGACGGCAGCGTTGTGACACTCGGACCCGACAGCGCCATCGCCGTGGACATCGGATCGGCGCGCCGGGATATCGAACTCATCCAGGGCATGGCATTTTTCGAGGTCGCCAGGGACAGCTCCCGTCCGTTTGCGGTTCGCATGGGTTCAATGGTCACGACCGCGCTCGGTACGGCTTTCGACGTGAGCGATGACGGGGGCTTTCTCAATCTGTCAGTCAGCCACGGAGCAGTGCAAGCCGATCTCCCTCAGGCATTTGCAAGACCGGCAATGACGCTGCAAGCCGGCGGTTGGTTGAGCCTTTCGACGGCTGACGGGGCTGTTTCCACCGGCACCCGCGATATCGGGCAGATCGCCACCTGGCGCAATGGCATGATCGTGGTGGAAAAGGAACGCGTCGCGGCGGTGGTTGCCCGTGTCGCCCGCTGGAAACGTGGTCGTGTGATGATTGCTGATCCGAACCTCGGAAATCGGCCTGTCAGCGGCGTTTATGACCTGAGCGATCCGGGCCTCGCCCTTGAAGCCGTGGTCCAGCCCTATGGCGGCAAGGTAAGGGAACTGACCCCTTATCTGACGGTAATTTCCGCCTTCTGAAAAACTTGAGAAAAAAGAGAAAATTTCCCGAACTCCTCCGTTTTCTCATTCGGAGCATTCGGTGAACGCAGGTCATCACGCTCCGAACCGCGTATTGTGAAGGGGCACTTATGAAAATTTGGGGCAATCCGAGCGTCGATCGCAGGCGTCGAGTTCGTTCGGCGATTACGCTATTGCTGTCGTCGGCCGCTGCGATAACGGCGCTTGCTACGGAAAAACCTGCGATCGCGCAGACAGCCGAGACAACATATTCGATTGCGCCCGGCCCTTTAAACCAGGCATTGGCCGCCTTTGGCCGCCAATCCGGCATCCAGATCACCTATGTCCCGTCAAATGCAGCCTCCAAACAATCTCCGGGCGTCAACGGACGCCTTTCGCCCGATACTGCTATCACTCGCATCCTGGCGGATTCAGGACTGAGCTATCGCTTCACTAACCCGAGAACGATTATCATCTCTCCTATGGGAGCCGATAGTTCGCAAGCCGGCGATGAAGCAACGACGCTGGCGCCGATCGTCATAGACGGCCAGAGCGCCTATGGGCCGGTTGATGGTTACGTAGCAACCAGTGCATCCTCGGCCATGAAGGGCGATATCTCGATCCTTGAAACTCCGCAGGCAATTTCCGTGGTCACGGCCGATCGCATCGAGGATCAGGCAGCACAAAGCATCAACGAAGCATTGCGTTATACCGCCGGTGTTCGTTCGGAAACGAGCGGAGCCCAGATGATGGACAATCCGCTCTATCTGCGCGGCTTCCAGCAGAGCAGCCTCGAAATGTACCAGGATGGCCTCAGAGCGGTGACGCCAGGCTATTTCGGCTTCTTCGCGACCGACCCCTACGGTCTCGAACGTGTCGAGGTTCTCAAAGGCCCGTCATCGGTTCTTTATGGTCAGCAGGCCCCAGGTGGCCTGATCAACGTCGTGTCCAAGCGTCCGACGGAGAACCCCGTCAATGAAGTCGAAACGACCGTTGGAAGCTTCAGCCACTATCAGGGTGCCTTCGATATCGGCGGCACGAACGAAGACAAAAGCATCATGTACCGGATGGTCGGCATGGTGCGTGAGGCAGAGACCCAGGTCGACTACGTGGACAATGATCGGCGCTATTTTGCACCGAGCATCACCTGGACACCCGATGAAGACACCAAGCTGACCGTGCTTGGGTCCTATCAGCGCAATGATGGTGATTTCTATGCTCAGGTACCGGCTGCTGCTGTCCTGCTGCCGAACCCGAATGGCCATATTCCGTTCAGCCGTTTTCTAGGCGAACCGGACTGGGAATACGAAACATCAAGACGCACAGCCATCGGATATGAGTTCGAGCACCGATTCAACGACACCGTCCAGTTCGAACAGAATTTTCGCTACACCCATCTGACCAACCATCGGCAATATCTTCAGGCAAGCGGAGCTCTGGTCGACGATCGGTTGCTCAACCGCACCTATAACCTCCGCGACATCGACAATGACGGCATTGCAGTCGATAGCCGTTTCCGGTTCGACTTCGACACCGGACCGATCGAACACACGGCGATTGTCGGCCTGGATTACCTCTGGGGCAAATCCCGGTGGCTGGAGCAACGTGGAACCACGACCGCAATCGACATCTACAATCCCGTTTATGGTTCGCCGGTCGACACAAGTGTATATACGACCAAGTCGCTCTCCGACATTAATGCCTCACAGGCCGGTCTCTACCTTCAGGATCAGCTGAAGATGGACAACCTCATCCTGACAGTGGGGATGCGTCAGGACTGGGCATGGCGAGATACGGACAATCTCACCACCGAGACGACGACCGAACAGAACGATCACGCCTTCACCAAGAAGGCCGGCCTCACCTATCTGTTCGACAATGGGATCGCCCCTTACGTAAGTTATGCCGAGTCCTTCAATCCGGTTGTCGGCACCGACAGTCTTGGGCAGCCCTTTGTCCCCGAAACTGCCCAGCAATGGGAGGTGGGGATCAAATATCAACCGGAGGGGTTTGATGGCCTCTTCACATTGAGCGCCTTCGACCTCAAGCGCCAGAATGTGCAAACTTACGATCCCTCCGATCCGCGTTACACGTTGCAGACGGGTGAAGTGCGGGCTCGCGGGCTTGAGTTCGAGGCCGTCGCTAATCTCGATTACGGTGTAAGCCTTGCCGCTGCCTATACCTATACGGATGCCGAAATCACCGAAACGAAAACGACAAGCCAACTCGGCAATACGCCTTACCGTGTCCCGCGCCACACCGCATCGCTCTGGCTCAATCACGAACTGCAACAGAACGCATTTGACGGACTGAGTGTTGGTGCCGGCGTGCGCTATATCGGCGAGACGTGGGGCAGTGATGACAATACGTTCAAAGTGCCCGGCTTTACACTGGTCGATCTCGCTGTGCGCTACGACTTCGGCAAGAAATTTCCAGAGGCCAAGGGCCTTGCTGCGTCGCTCAACGTCAGCAACGTCTTTGACAAAAAATATGTGCCGGGCTGCTTTACCCAGAATGCCTGCAATTACGGTTCGCAACGAACCGTCTTCGGTAAGCTCAGCTACCAGTGGTGATCCCGACCCATCGCTTTGAACGCCGCGTTCATCGCCGCACCGCTATCCTTGGTGCGGCGGCATTTGTCTTGCAAGGCCTTTCTGCGCGCGCGGCGTCTACTGCCGCCCCACGTGTCGCCGCCATCGACTGGGCAGCAGCAGAAACCCTGATTGCGGTCGGCATAACGCCGATCGCGATTGCAGACCTTGCGGGGTTTCGCGCCAGTTTCGCGCATCTTCCGGATATGGTCGGCACCATAGATCTGGGCTCGACCTGGGAGCCGAATTTCGAGCTTCTCGATCGCTTGAAGCCTGACATGATCTATCTTCCATCGTGGAGCAGCCTCTCACGCGCCCAGCTTGAACAAATCGCCGCCGTCCGTCTTTGCGATATCCACGGCAAAGGTGGCGATCCGATAGACAAGGCCCGAAGCTTTGGCGAAAGCGTCCTCAATGAACTGACCACGATGTCAGAGCCTTCCGCCATCAGACAACTGGAAGCGCGCCTACAACGGATCACACGCAAAATATCACCGCGACCCGTCTTTCTTCTCAATCTGCGCAGTACCAGCCGTTTCGTAAACGTCTACGCCACCGGCAGCCTGCCGGACAGCGCGTTGGTGCATGTCGGTCTGCAGAATGCCTGGCAAGGTCCCGTCAACGGATTTGGTTTCGCCTCGATCGGAGCGGAAAAGCTGCTCCAGTCTCCCGATGCGTCGATCGTGGTCCTCAACCAAAACGATCGGACGACCGAGATGCTGTCGCGGCTGGAGCGCAACATTTTCTGGGCATCCATGCCCGCCCTGCGCGCAGGCCGCGTCCATGTCTCGCCGCCGATCTCGGTTTTCGGCGGGCTGCTGTCGGCGACGACCTTTGCAGAATGGCTGGCCGATACGTTCGACAAGGCGACGTGACATGGCACAGACAGTCGAACGGCGCCCCCGAATTTCGCCCTCCCTCCCCTTTTCCGTGTTGTTCGTCGGGCTGCTCAGCCTCATGCTGGCTGCCATCAATCTGCAGCGCGTCCTGCCTCCTTCGGAGTGGCTGGATGCCCTGTCGTCGAAGCAGCCCGGGTCACTACAGGAGCTTCTTTTCGCCTGGGCCGCACTTCCGCGCCTTGCTGTTGCCTTTCTCTGCGGGACAGCACTTTCCCTGTCGGGTCTGCTGTTCCAGCAATCTCTCCGCAATCCGCTGGCAGAGCCGACGACGCTTGGAACGTCGGCGGGTGCGCAGGCCGCGCTGCTTGCATCCCTTGTATGGGCACCCGGTCTGCTCGGTGTCGGTCAGGGTCCGATAGCCATATTCGGCGCCGCCCTTGCTACCGCCACCGTATTCGGCATCTGTTCGCGCGCGGGACGATCCCCGATCTCCATCATTCTCGCAGGCCTCGTCGTCAATCTCACTCTCGGCACGATTTGCGCGATCATCATCCTTCTCTATCCGGAACAGAGCGAGGATCTCGCGCAATGGCAAACCGGACGACTGGAACAAACCGGCTGGATGCCGGCGCTCTGCCTTGGTCTATGCCTGCTCACCGGTTGGGCGATCACCGCCTTTCTGTGCCGCTCCCTGCGCCTTCTCGAAATGGAGGATGCGGTCGTCATTTCGCTCGGGATGAAACCGGCATGGCTGCGTGGCATATCTCTCGCCACCGCCATCATTGTGGCAGGGGCGGTTGTTGCCACGATCGGCACGATCGGCTTCATCGGTCTCGCCGTACCAGCCCTTGCGCGGGCACTCGGAGCCCGTGATCTCCGCGTGCTCGTCCTTTGGGCGCCTCTCCTCGGAGGCCTGATCCTCGTACTGGCAGATCAGATCGTGCAAATGCCGGTGTTTTTGAACGGCCAATTCCCGACCGGCACGTTCGCATCGATTCTGGGAGCGCCGGTACTGCTTGTGCTTCTATCCGGGACCAGATCCCGAACCTTGCGGTCAGTCTCAAGGCCGATGACTTCCTCCCGCCTCCTGATCGGGCCGCACCATCTGCTCGGCATTATCCTGATCACGTTGGCATTGCTCGCCGTCAGCCTCGCGCTTGGCCGCGGCCCATCGGGGTGGGAATGGAGCACCGATATCGAACTGATCAAACGCTGGCGCCTCATGCGGGTCGAGGCTTCGCTCTCGGCCGGCATTCTTCTCGGCATTAGCGGCGTTCTCATTCAGCGCGTGACAGCCAATCCGATGGCGAGCCCCGAAGTTATGGGAATATCTGCTGGCGCAACAATCGGAGCAATCGCGCTTCTCTTCGTCTCGACGACATTTACCTCGGGCGACCTTTTCGTTGCGTGTGCCATCGGCTCACTCCTCGTGACATCCGCAATCGTCATTCTCGCCAGACGCAGCAACTTTGCGCCAGACAGGATCATCCTGATCGGCATTGCCGTTTCGACGATCATCGGTGCAATCGGTGCCTTTGTGATTGCCATGGGAGGGCCTACACGAGGGCTGCTTCTGACATGGTTTTCCGGTTCCACCCATCGTGTAACGCAGGATCAGGCCATGCTCGTGGCAGCCGTCGCGATCTTGGCGATGGTCGTGGTCCCCCTTTTCGGCCGTTCCCTGGAGGTGCTGGAGCTCGGAGAAGACAATGCCCGCGCTCTTGGGCTGCCCGTATCCGCAACGCGCGGCGCCATCATCCTCTACAGCGCGATTTCAACCGCCGCAGCAACAATCATCGTTGGGCCTGCAAGCTTTGTCGGCCTCCTGGCCCCCCACATGGTGCGACAGATCGGTATCCATCGTCCTTTGCCGCAGATCTTTGCCTCCGCTTTTGCCGGAGGCGCCTTGATGCTTGTTGCCGATTGGCTCGGCCGTACCCTGATCTTTCCGTGGCAGATGCCCGCCGGGCTCCTAACCGCCCTGATTGGTGGGCCGCTCTTCCTCTATTCTATGCGCCAGCGACGTTGAAGCCAGACCAACACTTGAGACGGGAGACCCTGCTCCATGAAACAATGTTACCGCGCCGAAGTTCTCGACAAGCATTGGCTGACACCATCGATGATACGCGTTGAAATCGGCGGTGGGGATATGGCGCGATTTCAATCGAGCGGCTTTCCAGATGAATGGGTGCGGCTGGTTTTTCCTGCGGATGACGGGAAAGTCACGATGCCTCGGCTGGTTGATGACCGCTGGCAGATGCCGGCCGACCTGCCGAGATCGCGGCTCAGGCCCTACACGATCCGACAGGTGAACAAGGAAGCGACCTCCGTCACAGTCGATTTCGTGGTCCATGACGGTGGGCTGGCCTCCGATTGGGCTCGTTTGGCACGCCCAGGAGACGAGATCGGCGTCACCAGCCCGCAGGGCAAATATGCACCGCCGGACGAGGCCGAATGGATAATTCTCATTGCCGACGCAACAGGATTGCCCGCAACCGCAAGAATACTTTCCGAAAAAAAATGCAACCGCCCGTGTCTCGCTCATATCGAGATCCCGGATATGGACGACGCTCAAGTCGATCTCGACGCGCTTTGCGACATGAACTGGTACACAGGCTTCGGCAGCACCCCAAAAGCGACAAACTTGTTCGAGATCGCCAAATCCGTTCAGGTCCCAGCGGGTAGTGGATATGTATGGGTGGCGGGAGAAGCAAAGGCTACGACCGCAATCCGTCGGCTTTTAGCAGAGGAGCGGGGCATGCCCAAAGATTTCGTCACAGCGATCGGCTATTGGATCCTCGGGAAATCAAGGGATTGAAGAGTATCAAGCTCTTGAGAGGAATCGAACCGATCGTCCGGTAATCAGCGTTTCCACACTTTTTCCATCGCGATGAAGCAGACCTAAAAAA
>NZ_OBQD01000029.1 GCF_900220975.1 Rhizobium subbaraonis
AGAGCGTGTCGTTGCCGGCCCCGCCCTTGATCAGGTCGGCGCCGAGGCCGCCCTTCAGCGTCTCCGCCTTCGCCGTGCCGGCGATCGTCTCGACCCTATCGGCAACGGTGATGGTGAAGATCTTGCTCACCGTGTTGACGCCGTCCGACGCGGCAACCGTGACGGCGTCCTTCTGCACCTTCTCGTAGTCGACCGCCCTGGCGGTGACGAGCTTCGTGCCGGACAGCTTGAACAGCCCGCCGGCGGTATCGGTCAACTTGTAGGTCAGCGTCCTGCCTTCCGGATCCTTGGCCGAGAAGGTGCCGACCGTGGTGCCGGTCTTGACGTTCTCCTTGACCGTCGTGGCCGACAGCGAAAGCGACGTCGGCGCCTTGTCGACCTCGTTGACGTCCTGGACGCCGATGGTGAAGGTCTTTGCCACCTTGTTGACGCCGTCGGAGACCGCGACGGTAACCTTGCCGGACTTGACCGCCTCGTAGTCGACCGCCTTGGCGGTGACGAGCTTGTTGCCGTCGAGCTTGAACAGCCCGCCGGCATTGTCCGTCAGCGTGTAGGTCAGCGTCTTGCCTTCCGGATCCTTGGCCGAAAGCGTGCCGACCGTGGTGCCGACGGCGACGTTCTCCTTGACGCTGGTGCCCGACAGGGCAAGCGACGTCGGGGCCTCATTGACGTCCTGGACGCCGATGGTGAAGGTCTTGGAAGTCGTGTTGACACCGTCGGAGACCGCGAGCGTGACCTTGCCGGACTTGACCGCCTCGTAGTCGACCGCCTTGGCGGTGACCAGCTTGTTGCCATCGAGCTTGAACAGGCCGCCGGCATTGTCGGTCAGCTTGTAGCTCAACGTCTTGCCTTCCGGGTCCTTGGCCGACAGCGTGCCGACCGTGGTGCCGACGGCGACGTTCTCCTTGACGCTCGACTTCGAGAGCGCAAGCGACGTCGGGGCCTCGTTGACGTCCTGGACGCCGATGGTGAAGGTCTTGGCCACCTTGTTGACGCCGTCGGAGACCGCGACGGTGACCTTGCCGGACTTGACCGTCTCGTAGTCGACCGCCTTGGCGGTGACCAGCTTGTTGCCGGACAGCTTGAACAGGCCGCCGGCGTTGTCCGTCAGCGTGTAGGTCAGCGCCTTGCCTTCCGGATCCTTGGCCGAGAGCGTGCCGACCGTGGTGCCGACGGCGACGTTCTCCTTGACAGCCGTGGACGACAGCGACAGCCCGGTCGGCGCGGCATTGACCGGGGTATCGATGGTCCTGTCGGAGAACTGCAGCCGCTCGACGCCGGTCAGGGTGTCGATGCCTTCGTTGACCTCACTCATGCGCTTGTCGGTGACGGTGAGCGTCTTGCCGTCGGCGGAAAGCTTCAGCGCATAGTCCGTAGACTTGCCCGCATAGACCGCCGTGTCGGTGCCCGCACCGCCATCGATCTTGTCGTTGCCGAGACCGCCGGACAGGACATCGTTGCCGCCGTTGCCGTTGATCGTGTCGTTGAAGATGCTGCCCGTGAACGTGTCGGCGCCGGCAGAACCTTTAAACGTCTGGGCGTATGACGCGAGGACCGCCTTGACGAAGGCGATCTCGGCGGGATTATCGGCGTTGTTGGCGCCGTGCATCCAGGCGGCGGCGAACGCATTGGCCTCGCCGTAGATCCGCTCCATCAGACCTGAACCGTTGGAGACGTCGAGCCCGGTGATACTGAGGGCCTTATCGCTGACCTCGGCGACGTTGCCCGCATAGGTGCCATTTCCGAAGGTCAGTTCTGTGACGGTGCCGCCGACCACATGGACATCCTCGCCGGTGACCGGGTCAGTCCACCAGTAGGTCAGATCGTTGCCCTTCAGCGATATCAGGGTGCCGTCCGAGCTCGTGTTGTAGACATATTCGCTTGATGTCGCGGGCGCGAAGGTCACGCCTGCGGGAAGGCCGCCGGTGGTCCTGGCATACATCTCGTCCAGGTAGGTATCCCAGTTGACGCCGCCGTCTTGAGCCATCAGAGCCGTGTCGGCATCGATGGTTATGGTACCGCGCGCGGTGTCGCCCGCCTCGGCGGCATCGATGACCTTGATGTCGATCGTCTTTTCGTGGCTGATGCCGCTGCTGTCGGTCGCCTTGACCGTGATGGAATGGCTGACTTCGGCCTCGTAGTCGATCACGCCGTTGGTGACGACATAGTAGCGCGTTTCGCTGCCGACAAGTCGGCTCCTGATCTCGAACATGCCGCCAGCATCGTCGGTCAATTCAACGCTGACCGGCGTGAAGCTGCCATCGAACGATTTGACGTAGCCTAGTTCGGTGCCGGCCTCCACGTTCTCGACCACACCGGCATAGTCCTTGCCTGTCGGCGCGCCGGTAAACTTGACGTGCTCATCCTCCGCCTGAACATACAGGGTATGCTTGGTCTGGTTGCCCTGTTTGTCGGTGGCGATCACGACAAGCGCATATTGACCGTTTCCGAGCAGGCCGTTGCTGGTCCCTTGCTCATAGTCGAGCGGCTTCAGCAGCCGGACGCCGACCGTTCCGTCCTCGTTCTCAACCAGCTTGAATGTGGAGAGCGTGTTGTTCTCGTTCCTCTGATCCTGGGTCAGGTTGCTTCCGGTGTTGAGTGTTGGCAGCGACCAGGTGATCGCGTCTCCCTCCGGATCGGTCGCCGACAGCGTACCGATAACAGCGCCGGTGCGGTCTGCCTCGGTGACCGGCCGGAAAAGGTCAAGCGCGATATCGATCGGCGCTTCGTTGACGTCGGTTACATTGATCGTAAAGTCCGAAATCACGGAGTCTGCGCCGGCAGAAGCCTTGATCGAAAGCTTGTGGCTCGCAAGCGTCTCGAAATCCAGCCCGCCAGCGACGCGCAACTCATTGCCGACCACCGTGAAGAAGGCGTTGGCGACCGGGTTGCCGGCGATGTTGACAATCGAATAGGTGACCGGAAGGCCAGCCGCATTCGTGGCTTCGAGGGTGCCGACGACCGTGCCGACCGCGGCATTTTCAGCCACCGAATCGGCGGAAAGCTGCGGCCCGGACACCTCGTTCACATTGACGATGCCGATCTCCTGCGTCTTCTGTGTGATGTTTCCCGCTTCATCCTGGACGTTGATGATGATGGTGTGGGTTGTCGCGGTCTCGTAATCGACGGCGCTTTTCAGAACGAGGGTGGCAACGCCACCGCGCATCTGAAGCTCGAACTTGTCCGAGCTTGAAGGGTCGAGTGTGTAGCTCAGTGCTCCGCCTTCGGGATCGACGGCGGAGACGGTCGCAATTGCATTGCCGACTATGAAATCTTCGCCAATGCTGTTGGCGGCAACACCGTTGTCCGTCCGGTCGACAGCCTTTGTCAAAGTCACGCTGTGCGGCGGCTGATCCCCCTCATTGAGCTGGTCGGAGATCGAGATCGTGAAGGGATGAATGTCGAAGGTTGCGGGCGATCCGGTATCGCGGATCCGGATATCGATGTTGATCGTACCGCTTTCCAAAGCTTCGTAGTCGATCGGGCCCTTGACAACCAGATTGCCGGTTGTCGCGCTGGTCCGTTCAATTGTGAAGTAGGGCGAGCTCATGACCTGGAGGCCAACGGCGCTGGTTGCCACGCCATCGGGATCCGACACCGTCACTGTTGCAACAACAGTTCCGACTGCGGTGTTTTCCTCTACGACCAGCGGCCATGGTTCAATCGTGACAATGGAATTTCCTGCGGCCATGGCGGCTCACTCCCTCTCATTTTCCAGGATGGGTCCGCCTTCTCATGAAGGTTGGTGCGGACAGCGAAAATCCAGCCCGCACTCTGACGGGCTGAAAAATGTCGATATTAAAAATAGTTAGGCGCTGAAGAGATCTGTCGAAGCGACCGTGGCAAGCGCGAGTTCAAAGTAGTCGTTCGAGGCATCGAAGCCCATCAGCACGCCGGAGTCGTAGTAGACGTCTCCCGCGTCATCGAGCGCGCTATCCCATGCGAAATTCCATCCGAGCCCGATCTTGTCGGTCCCGCTGACGAAGTCGGTGACGGTGTCACCGTTCGCATGCGCGGCATCGGCGAAGATGAAGCTGTCCGCACCGCCGTTTCCGGTGAAGGTGTCAGCGCCGCCGCCGCCGGTAATAGAATCGGCACCTGTGCTGCCGATGAAGGTCAGGGTGTTGGCCGTGGTCTCGAAGAGGTAGTTGCTGAGCGCCGTATCATCGCCAGCGGCGAGGCCGAACACGATGGAGTGGGCTGGATCGGTCGCCGTGGATGAGCCGGTAATGTCGAGCCCGCTGATCGTCAACACGTTTCCGGAGTTTACTTCCGGCGGGACGAACACCGTCCATCCGGCTCCCGTTCCCCAATTCAGCGTGCTGCCGAAATCGATCGAATCCAAGCTACCTTTCAGAACGTGATCGCCGAAGGGATCATAGGTCAAGGATCCTTCAGCCACAAACGCGCCCGTGAAGCCGGAACCGGATTGGAAACCGAAGCTCGGATGCGGGCCCGTCAGGTTCTCGAACCAGCCGCGGTTCATAGAACCGAAGCCACCACCAAAGTCGGCAAGGTAGCTGTTCACATCAAGCCCGGCACTGCCTGCGCTGCTGGCATCGATCGTAATGTTAGCCATTTCATAAGCTCCTGTGATGGCGCCCATGCGGCGCGCCAATCGATTGAGAGTTACTTCATGACCGGCCCGGGCCCTGGCCGGTGTCGGCTATAGGTCCGCGAGGACCCTAGCGACACCGCAATTGGGCATGCGGAGCTAAGACGATACGGTGCGAGACAGCCTTCTGATGTGCCATGCGGCTCCTCCTTGCGCCCACATACGCGCGAAATAGTTCTGATGCAATCAAGGATTGCAATGCCTGCGATTCCCACGAACGGGAGGACGTCGGCGCGGCACTGCCGTACACGCGTCCCGGGCGCGTCATGGAACCAAAATGCACGCTATGGTATCATGACAACCGGAGTCAAGTATTATTCGTTCGTGGCGGAGAGGCTTTTTTCTTCCGGCCCTAAGCGCCGTTTAAGCCCATCGATCAACAAGAATGACACGCCGCCCCCTCGCGTCCGGAAGACGTTCCCAGACACAGCGGTCGAAGACCTTTACGTATCTTTGGGGCAGACCAGGGCGTCACTGGCCACAATGCGTTTTCGCGCACGGAAACATCGTGACGGCGTTCGGTGTTCGGCTGTGTCCCTCAGGTAGGATCGCGGCCGGTCTTTCCCGGAAAAGAAGGGACTGCAGGCCATGCCTTGAGTTCCCTCCGCGCTGTTCCGTTGTTGCCGAGCTTGAAGGCGGCGATCGCAGATGGGGAAAAGGCAAACTCCTCGAAAGGCTGGGCTTCGATCTGGCCGAGCAGGTCGAGCGGCGCCAGCCCCACGGTAAGATGCGCAATGTAGTTGGGGCCGCTATGGTCCGGGACGTATTTCTCCACATAGGCAAGCGTGTCGGTATTGATTTGCCGATCTTGTGGAGTGACCACAAACGCGTCGGCGGTGCCACCGGATGCCGTGAATGGTTTGAGGGCGTCAATGAGAGCACGCTGCATTTCCAAGACTTCGGGGCTCGGCGACACGACGATGGCGGCAATTCCTACTCCGGGCAACGCGCCGACAGGCATGTGGCGAAGTGCGGTGGCGCGAAACGACAACGCACTGACGTCGTGCGTCCGCAGGAGACGCTCGATCGCGCTGAAGACGGCTTCGAGTTCCGTCGACCGCACATAGCGTTGAAGCAGCGTGATGTGCGGTTGATGGCTATCGTCCAGCGCGAAGCCTTCCGCGTATCCCGCCCTCAGAAGCCTGTTTTGTGCGGCTGCGTGATCAAGGGCTCTCTGATCCGGCTTGATCAGAATATCGATGGCGGTCAACTCGCTCATATCGCGACCTCTGTCAGCACGTCACGGATATGAGACTGCATTTCGTGATTCAGTCGAAGCCCGTCAGAAAGATAGTTGTCCATCGAGCCAAAGCGACTTTGCACCTCTTCGAATGCCGCGTGAATGTATTCCGGGCGAACACCGAGAACGGTCAAAAGAACCGCTGCCGCCCATCCGGTTCGATCCTTGCCTGTGGTGCAATGGAAAAGAAGTGGGCGAAGCGCGCCGTCCGCGAGCGTATGGAAGAACATTTTATATCCTTCCAGCGCACTCGGGAGCGAAACCAGGTCGCGATACCCCCGCACAAACATCGCCTCTGCCTTGCCGCCACCGAGTATCCGCGCCGCGCTCTTCGGATCAGCCATTGTCTCCGGCAGTAGTGCAGGCGCGGCATTCGGGGCATCGCCCAATACATCACAGACGAGCTCGCGGCGTCCCGAGGCAGACGATCCGGTTTTGCTTTACGCTCTGCCGCAGTGCGTAGATCGACGACAGTTCTCACGCCAAGCCGAGCAAATGCGACCAGGCCCTGTTCTTCAAGCCTATCGAGATCAGTCGAACGAAATACCTTTCCGAAAGTCACGCGACGACCGCCAGCGGCCTGCCAACCACCCAAATCTCGCAGATTTGGCAGGGCGGGGATCGCAATGACAGCACCTGGTTCTGATGTCATGACCGTCTCGATGGAGGGTGGTGTGTCTTTTCACGGTTGGCAGATTGCAAGCGAAGCAACTTGATCCGGGATCTGCTGTGACGACGCTGACAAGCCGGTTGACCAGTTCATCCTGTTCGGCTCTTCGCACCACATCCGAGGCTGCATGCCGGTGGCAGCGTAAAGTGCAAATTGTGCGTCCGCAAGCTCCGCTCTGAAGCGCCTTAGCTTGGGAAGGTCGTGATAAGGTTGCGGCAGGTGAAATTCAGGCTGAGCTCGCAAGAAACGGGTTGAGGCCGCGAATTGAGACCGAACGCTCGCATTGCGCTGCAGATCTTAAGCGCATCACACCCCGCGCGCTCCGCCGCACCGCCAGATGTGAGCGACGCCGCCATGTCCCGCCCTGCTCTTCCGCAACCCGGTTCGCCGCGTACCCTTTAAACGATAAAGCGTTCCATTAGAAAACCGGGACGTGCGCCATGCGTCTCGGAGATCACAGCCAGGTCTTCTTCGGAGCTGCCCGCGAGTACGCCCGTCCGAACAAGGCATGAGGCCAAACCTGCCCTGCAGGCGCCGGCGATATCGTGCTCGATGCTGTCGCCGATGCAAATGATGCGATGGTCGGCGATATCGGAAAGCAGAGACTGGGCCTGCCGGTATATCTCGGGATAGGGCTTGCCGAACCAGCGGACGGGCCCGCCGAGATCCTGATAGGCGAGCGCGATACTGCCGGCGCCCGGTGCGGTGACGCCACCCTTGACGAGCTTGTGGCGGTCGGGATTTGTGCAGTAGCAAGGCACGCCCCGCCGCGCGGCTGGCTCCAGCCGCTTGCGGTAGGCGGAGAGTGGCGTTCTTTCCGCCTCGCTGCCCGAGATGATCACGATATCGGCAAGCGCTGCGTCCTCGACGCTTTGGAAGCCGAGCGAGTCTGAGAGGTTGCGGTCGCCGCCGCTCGAGATGGTCAGGCAACGCGTCGCTGTCGAGCCCGCCGTCTCGTGGGCAAGGATATCGCGGGCGACATCGCCTGAGGTGAGGAAACGGTCGAAGCCCGCGCGGTCGAAGCCCAGCTTCACGAGGCGTTCGGCATTGTAGTCGCCGCTTCGGCCGGAATTGGAGAGGAGGATGACGGTTTTCCCGGATGCTTTCAGCCGGAGCAAAGCCTCGTTGGCACCGGCATACGGCCGCTCGTCATCCCGCAACACGCCAAACTGGTCCACGAGAAACGCATCGTAGCGTTCGGCAAGGGTGGCGAGGGTCGTCCATGGTGCGAGGCTCATGACCACCGGGCCTTTCCGGCAAGAACCAGTGAGGCCGTGCCGACGGCCGCTTCAGCCGACCGGGTGGCGAGGAAGGGCACCCCGAGTGCCTTTTCCCGCATTCTCGTCCAGGCGGAATTGGCCGCTCCGCCGCCGACCGTGCGCACCGAGCGGACCTCGGGGCCGCCGAGCTCGACCAGGCGGTCGTAACCGAATTTCTCGATGGCGGTGATGCCTTCGAGGATCGCCTGGAAAAACACGACGTCATCGGCCGGGCGCGGCTCCAGCCGCGGGCGATAGGAGGGGTCGTTCACGGGGAAACGCTCGCCGGGCCTTGCAAGCGGATAATAGGCAAGGCCGGTCGGCACATCCGGCCGCAGAAGGGGTGTCATCGCCTCCAGCTGTTCGTTGTCGAAAAAACTGCGAATGACAGCGCCGCCAGAATTGGACGCACCGCCCGCGAGCCAGAAATCGAGGACCCTGTGTGAATAGATGCCGTAGCCGGCGGCGTCGATCGGCCGGGCGGCGGCCAGCTTGACGACCAGGGTCGAGCCAAGGGCGGTGACGCCGTCGCCGATGGCCGAGGCGCCCGTCGCCAGAAAGGAAGCGCAGCCGTCGGTCGTGCCGGCATGGTAGCGGCAGTTGGCCGGAAGGCCGAACGCCCGTCCCGCCGGCCCGACCGCCGAGAGGGGCATGCCGGCGCGCTCGACAGCGGGCAGCAAGGCGATGTCCATGCCGCAGGCTTCCAGCCAGTCCGGCCAGCGGCCGTTGGCGAGATCAAAGCCGGTTTTCAGCGCGTTGTTCTCGTCGCTCGTTGGCGCGGCGAGCCCGAGTTTCAGGAGAATCCAGTCCGCCTGATGGACGACCTTGCGTACGCCGCGCCGACGCGACAGGTGGATGGCGCGGGCAAGCGCGGACGTTGCCCCGCGGGCCGGGCTATCAGCCGGCGCCTGTGCGGCGATCTGTTCGACGATTGCCTGCTCCGGACAGGGATCGTTGTACATCAGCGCCTCGCCGATCGGCTGGGCGTCAGCATCGAGCGCTAACACCGTGCCGGACGTGCCATCGACAGCCAAGCCTTCGATAGCGGCGAACGACAGGCGGGCAGAAAGCTCCGCAAGGCAGGACTGCACGCCCGTCCACCAGATGGCCGGCATGCGTCCCGCGTCCGCGCTAGGAAATAAGAAAGCAGCCATGTCGAGAAGCGTGCCATCCGCAGCAAGCGCGGCCGCGCGCACCCCGGACGTGCCGAGATCGATCCCGAGCGCGGTTGCGGGCATCGCCGTCGCGCTCATGCCCGTTGGCTCGCCTTGCGGTCGAGCGCCTGGCGGTATTGCTCCGCCTCCCAATGGGTCAATTCGTGCTCCTGCTCCGGCCCGAGGTAGACGACGGCCGCCTCCTCGGGAATGCGGGCGACGACCTCTGCAAGGCACCGGGCCATGACGCGTCCCCCATCGGTCAGTTCGTTCGCCAGCAACACACCGAGACCGGGGGCGAGAAGCATCTTGGGGATGGCGCGGTGCTGCGCACGGCGCGTCTGGCAATAGTCTTTTGCCGTTTCGCTGGGGCCGAGCACGCCGATTTCAGTGCCGAGGAAGATGACGTGGTCGGGGTAGAGCGAACCGCCTGTGGCGTAAGCGATGCTCGCCGGGCTCAGTGCCGTCTTGTGGCTTTCGGCATCCTCTGCGGCGTGGAAGTCTGATCCTTCCGCCAGGGCTTTCAGGGCCGCAGGGTTGGCCGGTGCGGCTGGGCGCTCCTTGACGCACAGGGCGGAGGTGACGCGTGCGATGCGCTCGCTCACTTCCTCCACCGTTTCGCCGGTGACGATGATGCCATGGTTGTTGAGAACCAGGATATCCGGGCGGCTTGCGGCAACGCTCGCGATCTCGCGGGCAAGCGGCGTGCCGGGGCGGCGGTAGGGAATCGTCACCCAAGTCAGGTCAGGCAGCGTCGCAAGACGCTCGGCGATGAGCTTCTCCCGTTCGGCCAGAACCGACAGCGCAATGGCATTGACGCAATGATAGTGGGCAACGACCGCCTGTGGCAGCACGGCGTGGAAGCTCGCCTCGATCGACGGCCGCAGCCCCGAGGCATTCAGGTCGGAGACGATGAAGTCAGTCGCCTTTTCAGCGCGCGGATCCCGCTGCTGCAACGCCTCCACCAGCGACGCCACCGTCAGCGGCACCATGATGTCGCGCGCGCCGGCATGGGCAAGCCAAGTGCCCGATGCCTTCACCCACATCACGTCGCCGCGCTTGAAGGAAGTATTGCCGCCAGCGCCCTGCGTTTTCAGCATATCGCTGCCGATCTGCTGCGAAAGATCGAGAAATGCCTCGAAGGCCGGAATGTCCTCCGACCGAATGCCCGAAGCCATGCAGGCCTCCTCCCTTTGAACCTTCGTTCCGCGACATCCCGCCTGGCTGCAGGAGTGATCGAACTTTGCATGTGATGGTATTTTCATGATCATGAATCGTCAACCGTGAATAATTATCGTCACATATGTTGATAAAACCAATCATCTGTGATTATCTTCATTCATCTGGCGAGGGAGACGCCGGGAGGAGAGGCCGTGAACGACACTGAGCGCCACAAAGCCATCATCGACCTGCTGCGCGAGACCCCGTTTGCCTCGGTGCGGGATCTTCAGGAGCACGTCGGTGTGTCTCCCGCCACAATCCGCCGCGACATTGACAAGCTTCATGAGCTGGGCCGTGCCCGCAAGGTCTATGGTGGTATTTCCGCCATCGACGCCGGCGACAGCGCACGCCTGTCCGCGCGGCCTTACGACGAGAACAGGGATATCGCCGTCGAGGCGAAGCGGGCGATTGCTGCCATGGCGGCCGGTCTGGTGCGCGACGGCGATTCCATCATCGTCCATGCGGGCTCCACCTGCTACCAGCTCGGCATCCTGCTGGCGCAACGCAACCTGCGCATCTGGACGAACTCCATGCCGCTTGCCGCCTATCTCGGCGAGCATGGCACCTGCCAGCTTTCGCTGGCTGGCGGCGAGCTCTACCGCGAGCCCGGCATCATCCACGATGCGGCGGCCGGCTCGCCGGCCTTCTTCGCCTCGCGCTTCTTCGTGGGCACGCAGGGCATCAGCAGCAAGGGCCTGCTCGAATCCCACCCCCTGCTCGTCAAGGTGATCGGCGAGCTTGCCGCCTGCGCCGACGAAATCGTTCTGCTCGCCGACAGCCGGAAATTCTCCATCCAGCCGCGCAACACCGTGCTGGCCCTTTCGCGCATCGGCACCATCATCACCGACGACGGCCTTACGGATGTCGCTGCCAAGATGCTGGAAGAGGCGGGTGTCACCATCACGATCGCGACGACGGGAGGCGCAGGTTGAGCCAAAACCCCGTCGCCGTGTTCGATCTCGGCAAGACCAACTCGAAACTCTTTGTCATCTCTGCGGACGGCCAGGTGATCGATGAGGCGCGCACCCGCCCTGTCTGGCGCATCGAAGCCGACCTGCGCGTACTGGACGAGGCCGCGCTCTTCGACTGGATGACGGGGGAACTCGCCCGCGTCGTCGCGGCGCATGGCGTCGATCGCATCATGTTCTCCGGCCATGGTTGTACCTTCGCGCTGACGTCCGGTGACAGGCTCCTCCACGCCATCCTGGACTACGAGCAGGAGCCGCCGGCCGATATCGCCGCCGGCATCGATACGATGGCGCCGGATTTCGGCGAGACCTTTTCACCGCCCCTGCCTCTCGGGTTCAACTACGGCCGGCATCTCCTGTGGCTCGAAGCGCGCGATCCGGCACTGATCGGAAAGGCGGATGCCATCCTGTCCTACCCGCAGTTCTGGAGCTGGAAATTCTCCGGCCGCGCGGTTTGCGAAGTCTCCTATCTGGGCTGCCATTCCAATCTCTGGGCGCCGCTGAAGGACGACTTCAGCAGCCTCGTCGACCGCATGGGCTGGCGCCGCAAGATGCCGGACTTCGCACGCGCGGGCAGCGCAATCGGCACCCATGCCGTTCGGCTCGATGACGGGCGTACCGTTGACGTCGCCGTGCACAATGGCGTGCATGACAGCAACGCGGCGCTCTATTTCTACCGATCGCTCGAGTTCTCCGATTTCACGCTGGTATCGACGGGCACCTGGGTCATCATCTTCAACCCGGCAAGCCCGCTCGAAACGCTCGATGCGGCCCGCGACATGCTGGCGAATGTTACGGTGGACCACCAGCCGGTCGCAACCATCCGCTTCATGGGCGGGCGGGAATACGACGTTGCGAGCGGCGGCTGGGCCAAGCCGGTCTCCGCGCAAGCCGTCGCGTCGGTCATCGCCCAGCGAGCTTACGCCCTGCCGTCCTTCGCCCCCGGCGGTCCAATGCCCGGCCATGAGGGCCGCTTCATCGGCCCTCATGTCGATGGCGAGGAACGCGCCGCCGTCGCCATGCTCTATGTCGCACTGATGACCGACTTGTCGCTCGACCTCATCGGCTCGAAAAACACGATCGTCATCGATGGCGGACTGGTGAAGACGGGCCTCTATGCCTCCGTGCTCGCAGCTCTGCGACCGGGACAGGCCGTGCACACCAGCGCCAACCCGGAGGGCAGCGCCTTCGGCGCAGCGGCCCTCGTATTCGACGCCGCCGGCCGCAACCCCTTCGTCAACGACTGCGCCGCGGCCAACCCGGCGACCATCGCAGGCCTTGAGAATTATCGGAGGGAATGGCGCCGGCACGTCGATGCGATGACCGCCGGTCAGCGGTACGGAGCAAAGGAGAAGCGCGCATGACCGGAACGGCGAACCAGCAGCATCCGCTCCTCGAAATGCGCGATATCAGCAAGACGTTCGGGGCGTCGAAGGCGCTCTCCAATGTCAGCCTGACCGTCCACCCCGGCGAAGTGCATTCGCTGATGGGAGAGAACGGCGCCGGAAAGTCGACGCTGATGAAGATACTGTCGGGGGCTTATACAGCGGATCCGGGAGGCTCAGTGCTCATCGACGGCGCACCGGTCGTGCTCGGAGATCCCCTGCGGGCGAAGGCATATGGCATCGCCGTCATCTACCAGGAGCTCTCGCTGGCGCCGAACCTGACGGTCGCTCAGAACATGTTTCTCGGCAACGAGCCGTCCCGTTTCGGCATTGCGGACCGGGCGGAAATGGCCCGACGCGCCGAACCGATCCTCAAACAGCTCGGCATCGGCTTCGATTCCGCCCGGCGCGTGGCGGAGCTTTCGCTCGGGGAACGGCAGATGGTGGAGATCGCCCGGGCGCTGACGACCAGTGCGCGCATCATCGTCATGGACGAGCCGACGACCTCGCTGACAAGCCGCGAGACCGACAAGCTTTTCGACGTCATCGCGCGCCTGAAGGCGGACGGTATCGCGATCATCTACATCAGCCACCGCATGGAGGAGGTCTACCAGCTCTCCGACCGGGTGAGCGTATTGCGCGACGGCGCCTATGTGGGCACCCTTGAGCGCGCCGAGCTTTCAGCGAGCAAGCTCGTCTCGATGATGGTCGGCCGCGACCTCTCGTCCTTCTACAAGAAGGAGCACCGGCAGGTGACAGGCGAACGCGCCGCCGTGCTTTCGGCGAGAAATGTCGGTGACGGCGTCAAGGTGCACGCGTGCTCCTTCGACGTGCGCTCAGGCGAAGTGCTGGGTGTTGCCGGCCTCGTGGGCTCGGGTCGCACGGAACTGGCGCGCCTTGTCTACGGCGCCGACCGCAAGACCTCGGGCGAGATCTCGTTGAATGGCAAGCCGCTCGCGATCACCTCTCCGCGCGATGCGCTCGACGCCGGCATCGCCTACCTCACGGAAGACCGCAAGACGCTCGGCCTCTTCCTCGACATGTCGATCAGCGACAACATCAACATCGGCGTGATCGCCGGTGATGCGAAAACCGGAGGCGTGCTCGACTTCGCGAAGGCAAGAGAGCGGGCGGCGGATGCGGTGAAGTCGCTGTCGATCCGCACGGCCGGCACGCAGGTCAATGTGGGCGCACTTTCGGGCGGCAACCAGCAAAAGGCCCTGCTCGCGCGCCTTCTGGAGACGAAGCCCAAGGTCATCATCCTCGACGAGCCGACGCGCGGGGTCGATGTCGGCGCCAAGTCGGAAATTTACCGCATCATCGACGAGCTCGCCCAGAACGGCGTTGCCATCGTCGTCATCTCCAGCGACCTGCCGGAAATCCTCGGTATTGCGGACCGCGTCCTGGTCATGCGCGAGGGGTGCATCGCCGGCGAGATCCTCGGTTCGGCAGAGGCACCCATCGCGCAGGAAGCGATCATGGCGCTGGCAACTGGCACCGCCGGCCACGCAGCGTGAAAAAGGCAACGGAAGAAGACGGAACGGAATCATGAGCGCAATCGATACCGAACAGGCCCGGACGGACAAGCTCAAACTGCGCTCTACGCTGACGGCGCTCGGCATGCTGCCGGTCCTCGTTCTGCTGGCGGTGGGGTTCCATCTGCTCAGCGGCCGCTTCCTTTCCGTCAACAACCTGTCCATAGTCATGCAGCAGGCGTCGATCAACACGGTGCTCGCCGCCGGCATGACCTTCGTCATCCTGACGGGCGGCATCGACCTCTCCGTCGGCTCGATCCTTGCCGCTTCCGCCATGATCGCGGTGATCGTTTCACTGGTGCCGGATTTCGGCATGCTCGGCGTCCCCGCGGCGATCGCCGCCGGCCTTGCCTGCGGTTTCCTCAACGGCGCGATCATCGCATGGCTGAAGCTGCCGCCCTTTATCGTCACGCTCGGCTCCCTGACCGCCATTCGCGGCGTGGCGCGCCTGCTCGGCAACGATACGACCGTCTTCAATGCGGATCTGCCCTTCGACTTCATCGGGAATGGAACGCTGTTCGGGATTCCCTGGCTCGCGGTCATCGCCATGGCGACGATCCTCGTCTCCTGGTTCGTTCTCAAGCGTACCGTGCTGGGCACCTGGATCTACGCGGTGGGCGGCAATTCGGAAGCCGCGCGGCTGACCGGCATCAAGGTGCCGCTGGTGCTGCTCTTCGTCTATTCGATGTCCGGCCTGCTCTCCGGCCTTGGCGGGGCCATGTCGGCCGCCCGGCTTTATGCAGCGAACGGCCTGCAACTCGGCCAGGCCTACGAACTCGACGCGATCGCAGCTGTCATTCTCGGCGGCACCAGCTTCGTGGGCGGCGTCGGCTCAATCTGGGGCACGCTCATCGGCGCGCTCATCATCGCCGTGCTCTCCAACGGCCTCATTCTCGTGGGGGTTTCGGACATCTGGCAGTACATCATCAAGGGCCTCGTCATCATCGTCGCCGTCGGCCTCGATCGATACAGGCTCAAGGGGCTTGGCCGGACGTGAGGTCCGGCTGAATGAACCGGTCGGCGACCGGAAACAACGGCGCCAAACGCGCCACAATGGAGGAAAACATGCGTCTTATGTCCAAGTTGCTCGTCGGCACCGCCATGGCCGCAGCACTCTGCATGCCCGCTGCCGCCAAGGACCTGAACAAGATCGGCATTTCGGTCGGCCTGCTCGGCAACCCATTCTTCGTCGCCACGATCAAGGGCATCGAGGACCGCGCCAAGGAGATCAACCCGAACGTCGAAGTCATCTCCGTTTCCGCCGACTACGACCTCAACAAGCAGGTCTCGCAGATCGACAGCTTCATCGCCGCCGGCGTGGACATCATCATGCTGAACGCCGTTGACGCCAAAGCCATTGCGCCAGCCGTCAAGAAGGCCCAGGCCGCGGGCGTCGTGGTCGCCGCCTTCGACGTCTCGGCGCCTGGTGCCGACGTCACCGTCATGACCAACAACGTCAAGGCCGGCGAAGAGGCCTGCAACTACATCGCCGAAAAGCTCGGCGGCAAGGGAGACGTTGTCATCATCAACGGTCCGGCCTCCTCCTCGATCCTCGACCGCGTCCAGGGTTGCAAGGAGGCGCTCGGAAAACACGCCGACATCAAGATCCTGTCCGATGACCAGAACGGCCAGGGCTCGCGCGACGGCGGCCTTGCGGTGATGCAGGGCCTGCTTACCCGCTTCGACAAGATCGACGCGGTCTTCGCAATCAACGACCCGACGGCGATCGGTGCGGAACTCGCCGCCAAGCAGCTGAACCGCAGCGAGTTCTTCCTTACCGCAGTCGATGGCGCACCCGACATCGAAAAGTCGCTCGCAAGCGGCAACTCGATGATCAAGGCTTCGGCCTCGCAGGATCCCTACGTCATGGCCGGCCAGGCTCTTGAGCTCGGGGTCGAGGTGCTGAACGGCAAGAAGCCGGCCGAACCGGTCGTCCTGCTGGATCCGCAGCTCATCACGGCGGACAACGTGAAGGACTACAAGGGCTGGACCGCGGCCCGCTGACATTCCTCCCAGACGGTCGGGTACGCCGGCTTCGGCGGGGTGCCCGACCGTCCCGTTTCAATCCCCTGCAGAAAGTGGCCGGCATATGTCGAAGATCGGTGTACATTCCTTCGTCTGGAGCGCGGGTTCCTCGCGCGACGAGCTCGAAACGGCGCTAGAGAACACACATAAGCTCGGCTACAAGCTTATCGAATTCTCCTATCTCGACCCCAGCCAGGTCGACGTCGCCTGGCTTGCCGACCGCATCCGCGAACTTGGCCTCGACGTGGCCGTCAGCATGGGATTGCCCCCGGAAGGCGACATTTCCAGCGACGACGCCACGATCGTCGCCAACGGCATCGACATTCTCGACCGCGCCGTGGCCCTCGTGCGCGACCTTGGCGGCACCAAGCTTGCTGGCATCCTGAGTTCCGCGCACGGCAAGCAGGAACACGCCCTCACCCGCAAGGGCTGGGACACCAGCGTTTCAGCACTTGCGAAGGTGGCCGAGCGCGCCAAGGCGGCAGGCGTTACGCTCAATCTCGAGATCGTCAACCGCTTCGAGAGCAACATGCTCAACACGGCCGCGCAGGGCCTGGCCTATATCCGCGACACGGGCGCCTCGAACGTCTTCCTCCATCTCGACACGTTCCACATGAACATCGAGGAGGCCGACGTGGGTCTCGCGATCCGCCACGCCGCCGACAAGATCGGTTACATTCACATCGGCGAGAGCCATCGCGGCTATCTGGGCACGGGCACGATCGACTTCCGGGCAATCTTCGATGCGCTGGCGTCAATCGGCTGGGACGACTACGTGACGTTTGAATCCTTCTCGTCGACCATTGTCGACAGGGACCTGTCACTCAAGACCGCCATCTGGCGCAACCTGTGGGACGACAATGTCGCACTTGCCCGCCATGCCCACCGGTTCATCGAACTGGGGCTGGAGACGGCAGGTCTCAAGCACGAGCTTGTTCGCCAAGCTCACGTCCCTGGCTAGCTCACCCACGCGTCTGACCTTTATACCAAGCGATTTTTGCCGAGGCTGAATGCTGCCGGAAAACCTGCGCATAACGGGCTGGGCGATGCGGCGTGCGTCGGCAAATGGCATTTCGACGAATGGCGGCAACGATCAAGGGGGAGAAGACTGGCCTTGGCTTTTCCTTATTCATCCCTGACGAAAAGGCGCTCCGGCTTGATCCGGGGCCCCTTCCCCGATCGTTACCGAGAACCCGGTTGCCCATCCCATCATAAGTGGCGTATCGAAAAGGAAACAAACGTGAGGGGATAGCGCGCTGCATGAGCCAGGATTGGGGACACTTCGACGAAGACCTGGAGCGCGCTCGTGTCGCCTGGCTCTATTTCATCGGCGGACAAACCCAGCAGGAAATCGCCCAGCGCATGGACATCACCCGGCTGAAGGTCAACAAGATCATCGGCCAGGTTCGGGAGTCCGGCAGCGTGCAGGTCCATGTCAGCCTGCCTCTGACGGACTGTATCGAACTCGCTGAAAAGGTCTCTGCCCGCTACGGCCTGGCCGGCACCGTCGTGGTGCCCGATCTCGACGACTATCTGGAGCAGAAGCGGGTGATCGGCGAAGCCGCCGGATCACTTGCGAGCGAATTGATCGAAGGTCGCGACATGGGTGTCGGCATTGGTTCGGGGCGCACCTTGAGCTTTGCGGTCCGCAGCCTGCGCGCCCGGCCCAAGTCCGAAAGCTGGGTGGTGGGCCTGACCGGCGGCGTCACCAGCGGCTCGGCCACCAATACTTTCGAAGTCGCGACCGCGTTCGCGCGGGCGCTTGGCGTCGAATGTCACTATCTGACCGCACCAATCTATTGCGCCAATCCCGAAAGCCGGAACGCGATCCTTCTCAACGACGAACTGACGGATGTCCTTGCACGGACCGAGATCGCCGATATCGGCATCGTATCCTGCGGGGCGCTGACGCAGGATACATCACTGACACAGATCCGCGTGGTGAAGGACAATCTCGACGCGGTGCTGAAAGGCGGCGCCGTCGGGGAATTCATGGGATGGTTCCTGGACGCGCGCGGCCAGCCGATCGATCACTTCCTGAACGATTCGATCATCGCCCTCCCCCCCGACAAGATGAAGCTCAAGCCCATTTCCGTGCTGGTTTCCGGTGGTATCCGCAAGATCCCGATCATCCGGGCGGTCCTGCGGGCCGGATACGTCAACCGGCTCGTGACCAACGAAGGTGTCGCGCGGGCCCTTCTGCAAGGCCCGCGCTGAAGTCGCCCTTTATCCGAGCGCCTTCCGCAGGGCTTCGGTCATGGCGCGCAGCGTGACGAAGGTCGAAGCCGCGCCGGGGTCGATGTGACCGATGGAGCGTTCGCCGAGCTTTGCGGAGCGGCCACGGCGCGATTCCAGCGCCGCCGTCGCCTTCATGCCCGCTTCGCCACCGTCCCGCGCGGCGACCAGGACCTCAAGTGACGTCGCCCCGCTCTTGGCTGCCTGCGTCGCAGCTTCCACTGCCGGCACCCAGGCATCGATCATCGTTTTGTCGCCAGGCTCGGCGCGGCCGCGATCACGGATGCCCTGGCAGGCTGCGCTGAGCCACTCGGCCATCCCGGTGCCATCAAGGTTCAGCCGGTCGCCGACTGCCGTGCCGGCGCGCAGGAAGGCGGTGGCATAAAGTGGGCCGGAGGAGGCGCCGACCGCATCGAGGAACGCCTTCGCCATGCGCTTGCAGATCGCCTCGATCGTCTCGTCCTCCTGCGTGTCCTCCAGCGCGTGCTGGACGGCCTTCCAGCCGATTTCCATTGTCACGCCGTGGTCGCCATCGCCGATCACGCCGTCGAGTTCGGAAAGCCAGTTCTTCTCGGCGATGATCTGGTCACCGACCGCGTGCATCATTGTCTTGAAGACTGCGGGCGTCACGTCGCCCTCGGTGATGAGGACGCGCGGCTTCTCCTGCACCGCTGCTGCACTCTCGGCCACCTTCACAGCCTTGCGGCTACGCGCCGCAACGTCGTCGGTCTTCTCGAAGGCGCCGACGACAAGCGCCGGCGTACGGCAGGGATGATCGAGCAACGCCTGCAGCGTATCGTCGAGTTTCATCAGCGTCACCGAGGCGCCGGCCATTTCAAGCGATGTTGCATACTCGCCAACCCACGAGGCATGAATCTGGATGTCGAGCGCGTCGAGACGCTGTTTGACGCGACGGAAAATCACGTAGAGTTCGATCTGCGAGGTGGCGCCGAGACCGTTGACCAGAACGGCAACCCGTTCGCCCGCCTTAACATCGAGCTCTTTGAGCACCGCATCGACAAGTTCGTCGGTCACTTCGTCCGCCGGCGCCAGCTTCTGCCGGCGGATACCGGGCTCGCCATGGAGGCCCATGCCGATTTCCATCTCGTCGTCGCCGATCATGAAGTTCGGCTTGCCGGTCTGCGGCAGGGAGCAGGGGCTGAGCGCGACCCCCATCGAGCGGGTCGCGGCATTGGCGGCCTGGGCAAGCGCTTCGACCCGCGCCAGCGGTTCGCCAAGATCTGCGGCGGCACCGGCGACCTTGAAGACGAAGAAATCGCCGGCAATGCCGCGCCGTTCGGATTTGCGCTCGATCGGAGCGGAGGCAACGTCATCCGCAACAGCCACGTGACGCACGGGGACGCCTGACTGTTCCAGCTCTTCCGCCGCCATGGTGAAGTTCAGGACGTCACCCGTGTAGTTGCCGTAAAGCATGACGACGCCAACGCCGCCATCCACGGCCCGGGCCGCCTCTACGATGTGCGACGGAGAGGGCGAGGCAAAGACGTTGCCGACGGCTGCGGCGTCGGCAAGGCCGCGGCCGACATAGCCGGCGAAGGCCGGCTCATGGCCGGAACCGCCACCGACGACGATGCCCACCTTGCCGTCGCGGGGGCCGTCCACCGCAACGACCGCGCGGCCGGTCTGCCCCTCCACGCGCAGCATTTCGGGATGGGCGCCCACCATGCCTTCGATCATCTCCGCGATGATGTTTTCCGGCGCGTTGATCAGCTTCTTGGTTTTGACTTCCTGGTTCATTCTCTTGTCTCTCGTCAGATCGATGCGGCCGGCTGCGTCAAGCGTCGCGGCGAAGATAGCGGCGGGAAATGGCGTCGAAGGAAATGGCAAGCACGACGATCGCACCCGAGACGATGCCCTGCCAATAGGGCGAGACGCCGAAAAGCACGATGATGTTCTCGATGATAGCGATGATGCCGGCACCGAAAATCGCGCCGATCGGGCTGCCGATGCCGCCGGTCGTGGCAACGCCACCGATGACCGAGGCCGCGATAGGCGCCAGCACCCAGGTCTCGCCGATCGAAGGCTGTGCGGTGCCAAGGCGGGCGACCATCAGCACGCCGGCAAGGGCTGCGATTGCGCCGGCGGCGACGAACACGAGAAGGCGGATCTTGTCGACCTTGATGCCGAGCATGCGCGCGCCGGCCTGGTTGTTGCCGATGGCGTACATGTAACGGCCGAAGGGCGTCTTCAGCATCACGAAGGTGGCAACCGCAAGGGCAACGAGCATGATCACGAAGGGAACCGGCATGCCGAGGAAGTCGCCGCGGCCCAGATACTGTACGTCACGCGGAATGCCGGTGATCGCGACGCCACGCGTCAGCACCAGGTTTGCGCCCCCGAAGATGCCGGCAGTGCCGATCGTCAAGACCAGCGAATGGAGCCGCAGGACGGTTACCAGCAAGCCGTTGATAAGACCGAGACACGCGCCAAGCAGAATGGCAAGCAGCATGGCCGAGTAGGGTTCAAGGCCGAGCCGGACCATCAGGATGCCGGAGATGACCCCGCACAGGCCGCCGATCACGCCGAGCGACAGGTCGAGTTCGCCAAGCACCATCAGCATGGACTGCGCGATGGTGATGAGGCCTACAAAGGCGAGACCGCGCGCGATGACCGACAGGTTATAGGGCGTGAGGAAATAGGGAGAAATCAGCGCGGAAAGCGTGAAGATGACGGCGAGCGCGACGAAGACGCCGGCGAGCGGGCTGCGCGTCAGGAGTGCCAGGGGTTTAGTTTGCATCGGCTTTCGCCTCCGTGCCAAAGATGGCGCCTACGAGTGTTTCATTGTTTGTCTCGGCGGTGTCGAACGCGCCGGTGATGCGGCCATGGTGCATCGTGATGATGCGGCTTGCGCACTTCTTCAATTCGTCGAGCTCCGAGGATACGAGGATGACGCCGACGCCCTCCTCGGCCAGACCTTTCATGATCTTGTAGATCTCGGTCTTGGTGCGGATGTCGATGCCCTTGGTGGGCTCATCAAAGATCAGTACGCGCGGACGTGTGGCCATGGCCCGGCCGATGATCGCCTTCTGCTGGTTGCCTCCGGAGAGCTGCGAGATGCGCTTGCCCATGCCCGATGTGCGGATGCCGTAGTCGTCGATGATCTTCTGGACGGCTTCACGCTCCCGGGTCCCGCTGATGCCAAGCGATCCCCTGGTCAGGGACAGGATCGAAATGCCGATGTTTTCGCGTAGCGACAGCAGCGGGAAGATGCCGTGATGTTTGCGCTCTTCGGAGAGATACAGCATGCCGCCGTCAACGGAGGCGGACGTGTCGTTCAGCGCCCACGGCTTGCCCTCAACCGTAACCTCGCCGGCCTTGGCCTTGAGGTATCCGAAGATCGTCTGCATCACTTCCGACCGACCGGCGCCGACGAGCCCGGCAAAGCCCAGAATTTCGCCGCGGCGCAGCTCGAAGCTGACATCCCGGAAACGCGCGCCGGAAAGCCCGCGCACATTCATGATCGTGTCGCCAACGGCGACTTGAGGGCGGAAATGTTCGTCGAAGGTGATGTCGCGGCCGGACATGGCGCGGATCAGCTCTGCCTCGGAGATATCGGCGATCCTGCCGCTCTCGATCTTCTCGCCGTTGCGCAGGACGGTGTAATCGTCGCCGATCGAAAACACCTCGTCCATCTTGTGGCTGATGAAGACGATGGCGTGATCGCGGTCGAGCAGGCCGCGGATCACCTTGAAGACGCGGTCCACCTCCACGCGCGTCAGCGACGACGTCGGCTCATCGAGGATGAGGACCTTCATGTTTGCGTTGGTGCAGGCGCGTGCGATCTGGAGCAGTTGCTGGTCAGAGACCGAGATGTTCGCCACCAGCTCGCGGGGATCGGCTTCGATACCGAAGCGCTCCAGGTAGCTTCCGGCTTCTTCCACGAGGGCACCACGATTGACGACAACCCCGCCATGCCCCGTCCGGCTGAACGGCATGAACAGGTTCTCCGCAACGCTCATCTGCGGAAAGAGATTGAGCTCCTGCGGCACGTAGGCGACGTTCTTGTAGAGGTCCGGTTCGTCGGCCGGGTTGCGGCCATCGATCAGGACCTCGCCGCGCGACGCCCGGTCTGTGCCGGTCAGGATCTTCACGAGGGTGGATTTGCCTGCACCATTCTCGCCTGCGAGAATATGAGTGCGGCCGAGTTCGATCGAGAGATCGACATTGTCGAGTGCGGTCACGCCGGGAAAGTCCCGGCCGAGGCCGCGGGTTTCAAGATAGGCCATTGGGCACCTCAGCGCCGTATTGAGATGGAAGAGGCGCGGAAAGCCCGCGCCTCGTGGCAACCCGCACGTGAAGGATCAGCCGTCCACGTTTTCCTTGGTGAGGAAGGCGTTGCCGGTGTCGAGATAGCCTGGAACCTTGGCGCCGGTCGCCTGCGCCCAGAGCATCATGACTGACCAATAGCCCTGGAGTTCCGGCTGCGAGGCGGACGAGCTGTCTGCGACGCCTTCCCGGATCATGTCGAGCATTTCCGGCAGGTTGTCGAGGCCGACGAGCGTGACCTTGCCCTGCTTGCCGGCTTCGACGATTGCCTGGCCGATGCCGATCGGGCCGGCGGCGTCGGACGCGACCCAACCCTTGAGGTTCGGGTTGGCCTGCATGATGGCGGCTGCCTGCTGCTGGGCCGTCTCGATGCTGTCGTTGTCGATGCCTTCGGCAACGACCTTGATGCCCGGATGTTCGGCGAAGACCTGGCGGTGGCACTCCGCGCGGATCGAGTGGTTCGGTGCGGTCGGAACGCCCTGCATGATTGCGACTTCGCCTTCACCGCCGAGAACTTCGACGAGGCGGCGGGCAGCAATCTTCGCCTGCTCGCAGAAGTCGGAACCGATATACGGGATCGCCATGCCTTCCGGCGGGACCGAATCGAAGATCACCAGCGGAATGTTCTGGGACTGCGCTTCTTCGAGCGAGGCGCGGTTGCCGGATGGGTCGAGCAGGTCGAGCGCCAGGCCATCGGGCTGGGTCGCGAGCGCGCTGTCGATGATCTGGTTCTGCTGGACAACGTCGGCAGACTGCGGTGCCGAGTAGATGACTTCGACGTTCGAGCCGGTCTGCGCCTTGATCGCGGCAGCGGCCGCCTGCGCGCCTTCGTTCACCTTGTCGAACCACGGATGCACGACTTTCGGCACGACGACGAAGCGATAGCTGTCCTTCTTGGTGGTTCCGATTGCGTCCTGTGCCCAGGCGGCGACCGGCAGCGCAAATGCCGCGCACGCCAGAAGCGTGACAAGTTTCTTCATGATGACCTCCCTTGGAGCAGGCGAAAATTCCTTCCCGCCCGAATGATGGAACGAGGGCTCCGTGTGGGGCTTGCTCCCTAAACCCAAAGCCCACACAGCGATCCATACACATGTATTATTTAATTTACAATAGTAATTGCGCACTTCACGAGGCCGGTGTGCCGAGAACGGTAGCGACAACAATGAGGCGCGTTCGGATTAGCTGATCTCCAGCGACAGCCCTTCAGCAAGGGAGGCAGCGATCATCGCCATGAACACCGCACGGATCGACGCATCCAGCAGGCGCTGGATCCCTGGGGCAAGATTGGCCACGATCGGCACGCCCCAGGCCCGGGCTCTCGCCGGCTCAATCTTTGGAGACTAAATGCCGGCCCGTACGTCAGTGGCAAGATCGCAAAAGTCCGGGGTACCGTGCGCGGGCGTCGCCTCGCTACCGATCACCTCGGATGCTGGGGCTTTTCGGCCATATGCGGGAACTGTACGCGATGTGGGCGTGGTTCCACCGGCGGCTGTCAGGCTTGGCCGGCCGGCGCAGCGCACTCTTTCGCCGAGATCCGCCTCTCGCCCGGGCCGAGCGGTCGGGCTCGGGATCGGGATCGAGCTTTCCCAGGGTCTGCTGTTTCCGCCGATGAAAAGCGGGCGAGCCCCCGCGCATATCAACGTCGCAGGCTTTCCTGGGCGCGGTCACGGCCGCAATCTTGATCGTGACTCGATGCATCGGCGCGACAAGCCATTCAACCTGAGCGTTACGCTCCTGTGCAGCTAGCCCTCGCCTGCCTCCGCTCAGCTCACCTGGCGGAGGACGTCCGGCACGGATTCCTCGGGCGTCCCAAGCCAGACGCCGAGTTCGCGCAAGCGCGCCTGCACCTCTTCGGCTCTAATCACAGACGTCAGCACGCCACGCCTGGCGGCCAAGGCAGCGGCGATTGCCGTCGCCTCGCCCGTCATCGTGCAGGCCGGCACATTTCGCGTTGAACCGAACGCGATCTCGTCCACGGAGATGCACCGGCCGGCCAGCAGGAGGTTATCGATCTTCATAGGCACGAGGCTGCGGTAGGGAATTCCGTAACCCACACCCACGTGATCCATGATGGCGCGGCTGCCGCCGGGCTCGTGCACGTCGACAGGCGAGTTGCACAGGCCGATGGCATCCTCGAACCGGCGGTTGCCGCGAACGTCCGCCTCGGTCAAGACATACTGGCCCGTCACGCGGCGCGTCTCTCGCACGCCAAGTTTCGGGGCGACCTCGAGGAAGATGGCATTTTCGAAGCCCTCTACATACCGCTGCAGAAAGTCGAAGGCGCAATAGGCCTGCTTGCGGATTTCGATCTCCGCTCGACTGAGATCTCGTTCGTCGAGACCGTTACCCTGGAAGCGGGTGACGTTCACGCTGATCTCACCGGGGATCAGGCCGGTCTTCATCGTGATGTGATCCTTGGGAATGATCCAGTTGAACCCCTCGGCCACCTTGTCCTTGATGCGTTGCTGGAAGCCCGTCAGCAAGACGGCCATGGCGTAGTCTTCGTTGCGGTCGCCCGCCTCCTTCGGATAGACGACTTCCCACATATCGTCGCGATTGGCCTCGCAATCGGCGACAAGGGCTGGCACGTTGACATTCAGCACCCGGAAATAGGAGGTGATGGGCTGGGTAAGCCCGTCGCCCTCGCGCCCGAGCATGAAATCCACGCCGGCGAGCGCTGCAACGTCACCATCCCCTGAAGCATCGATGAACGCCTTGGCAAGAACGATGCTTTCGCCGGACTTGGTGCGGATCAGAAGTCCATGGACTGCGCCTTCCTTCGTCAAGGTCTGCACGACATTGGCACGCAGCAGGACCTCGACCCCCGATTCCTCCACCATTTCGATGATGACGCGCTGCATCACCTCCGCATCGAAAGTGCCCGTGTACTTGCCCCAATAGGACTCGCGGATGCGCCCGTCGGCGCCGCGATAGCCTACACAACGATCCAGCATCTCCTCGAATATTTTCGAGTTGATAAGACCGGTGGGCTTGGTCAGCCGTCCGCCGGTAATCAGCCCGCCGAGGAAACCGGTGCCTTCCAGCAGCAAGACCCTAGCCCCTTCGCGAGCCGCGCGGATGGCTGCGACAATTCCGGAGGAACCGGCGCCGGTCACCACCACATCATAAGAGCCAAACAGGTTCATCGTTATTCCTTTCAAGAAATCACTGATCCGGCGCGGAGCTCAGCCGGTATATTCCATGATGTAGAGACCTGCGTTGTAGTCGGTCACATAGGTGAGACCGCTCTTGTCGACGAAGATATCGCAGGACTGGATGATCGGTTTCTTGCCCGGCCGCTTGTCCATGAGTCCGACAGGCGCGGGCGGCACAAGAGCACCCACTTCCTTCGGCTGGTATGCGTTGGAAATGTCGAAGACTCGCACGCCGGCGTTCTGCCATGTTGAAAAGATCAGCGAGGAACTCTGGAAGCTTCCCGGCCGGTTCTCGTGAATGTTGTGCGGCCCGTAGTGTGCGCCCTTGTGGGTATAGTCCTGATCCGAGGGCGGCGGCATGGTGGCGATCGGCACCGGATTGGCGGGATCCTTGATATCGAAGATCCAGATGTTCTTCAGCCCGTCCTCGAAATCATCGAGTACCGCCTCATCAAGCACCACCAGCAAGTCCCGGCCGGCGATCGGCAGGCAATTGTGCGTTCCGCCCTGAAAGGGTGGCGACCAGTTGACGTGACGGATCAGTGAGGGGTTCGCCCGGTCCGCGACATCCATCACCACAAGACCGGCGTCGCGCCATGCGCCCCAGGCAATATGTCCATCGACAATGGCATGGTGCAGGCCGAACTTCGCATTGGCCGGCCATGACGGCTTCTCGCCCGCCGCCTGGTGCATTCCCGGCAACGCATAGCGGCCGGCTTCACGCGGATTGGATGGATCGGACATGTCCACCGTCATGAAGATAAAGTCGGTATAGCCGTCGAGCAGCGCGGAAACGTAGGCCCACTTGCCTCCCGTCCACCAGATCCGATGAATACCTCCTGAGACTGGCATGAAGCCGATGCGGCGCGGCACGCCGGGACTGGTTGCAATGTCGTACACCGCAAGTCCGGCATCCCAATTCCGCGACGACGTCGGCGCCGCTGTCCCCAGCGCCGTGCCTGCCGCCGCCTTGTAGTAGGAGGCTTCGTCAGCAAAGGCCGCATCGGCGAAGACATCCTTGCCGTGAATGACAAGCAGCAGGCCATCGGCCACCTGCAGATGCACATTCCAGGTGTTCGCCGGCGCCCGAACGTAGCCAGCCGGTTTCGGATTGGCGGGATCGCGAACATCAACGATCGAAAAACCCTGGCTGAACAAATGGCCGATATAGGCAAAGCCGCCTTCCACCATCACCTGGATGCCATCGCGGCGACCGCCCTGATCTGAATGTCCGATGAGCCGCATGTTCCGGGCATGGTCGGGTTTCATGATGTCTGTCGTCATGCATCAATCCGTTCGCTCAATTTTGCATCGGGCGGGACGCGACGCGCGTCCCGCCTGCTCCAGAAGGTCAACCCTTGACCATGTTGCCCCAGTTTTCCTCGCTGTCGACATTCTCCTTCCAGATCATGACCGGCTGGATCAGGGTGTTCTTGTTCACCGGTTTTCCGCTGAAATGGTTCTCCATTTCCTGGATGATGGAGGAGCCCATGGAGAACGGATTCTGGCCCACGTCGGCCGTCTGCGTTCCTTCGCGGATGCGCTGCAGGCCGAGCGGGGTACCGTCGAAGCCGATCACCGGGATGTGGCCTTCTTCGCCCGCAAGCTTCAGTCTGTCGATCTGGCGAAGCGCCGAGACGACGCCGCGGATCATTTCGTCATTGTGGGCCCAGATGGCCGCGACATTCGGATCACGTGTAAAAGCGTCGACGGTCAGGGTCTGCGCGTTGTCCGCGGTCCATTCTGCCTTCAGGGTTTCAATCGTAATATCGGGATACTTCGCCTCCATCTGCTCATGAAAACCCTGGTAGCGCTTCTCGGATTGGCCCGAACCGATCGCCCCGCGAATCTCCAGGACGCGGCCCTTGCCGCCCGTCAGCTTGGCCACCGCATCGGCAGCGGCCCGGCCGCCGGCAACGTCGTCGAAGGTATTGTAGGCCACCCACTCGCCTTCCGGCGGCAGGTTTTCGAGCATGAAGAGCGGAATTCCCGCCTCGTTGGCCTTGCGGACGCCACCCTGGAGAAGTTTGGCATCTACCGGGTTGAGCAGAATGATGTCCGGCGACTTCGAAAGCACGTCCAGCAGCTGGGTCGTCTGCGTCGAGGGATCCCCCTTTCCGTCATAGACGGAGATGTTCATGCCCTTCTCGGCGGCCAGTTTCTTCACATGCTCGACGAGCGTGACCTGGTATTCGTATTGCAGTCCGAAGGCGATATAGGCGAGGTTCTTGCCCTTCAGGGCGCTGTCTTCCGCAGACGCGTGCCCCGGCAGCGCAACGGCGCCCGTCAGCATCAGGGCGGTACCGGCTGCAAGCTGCAAGAGGGTACGGCGTGTCGCTGTCATTCTGGTCTTGGTGTCCATCCTGTTTCCTCCCAATTGGACCCGTGATCCACCACATTCTGGTGGCTTGCCATTCCCGCCCTACCCGCTTTCAGGCAAAGCGATCCCGTTCGCCTGCAAGGGCGTCATTTCATTTGGTTACGCTGATTTGGCCCTTGGTGCGGCGGCCACCGCTCCGCCCCTTCAGGCCCTCTGCGATTTGGCAGCTTTGGTGGCGATCACCTTTTTACGCATTCCCGCTTCCAGATAGCTGCGTCGATAAACATCCAGCGCAGCGGCTGCAGCAATCACCAATCCGGAGACGACGGAGTCCCAGTTCGGCGGCACGTTGAGCAAGTTGACGGCATTCTGGACCAAGCCAAGCAGCAGCACCCCGAGAAGCATGCTTCCCATGTTGCCCTCCCCCCCGAAAAGGCTGACGCCACCGATGACCACCGCTGCGATGACGGCAAGTTCCAGCCCCTGGGCCGCCGTCGCAGCACCCGCCTCGAACCGTGCCGTTATCAAGAGCCCCGCGATTGCCGACATCAACCCCGAGATCATGAAGGCGATGATGATGACACGTTCGGTATTGATCCCGGCGAGGCGCGCGGCCAGTGGATTTCCGCCGGTTGCATAGACGGATCGGCCAAACGAGGTGCGGGAAAGGACAATCTGGGCAACGAGCGCCAGCGCAAGGGTCAGAACGATCACCGCCGGAATTCCAAGAATGCGGGCGGCCTGAAGATCGACGAAGAAGGCCGGCACTGGCGCAATGTTCGTTCCGCCGGAGTAGATGTAGGCGAGGCCGCGACCGATCGTCATTGTGGCAAGTGTCGCAATCAGCGCCGGGATGCGCAGCTTCGTGACGGCTAGCCCGTTGACCAGGCCGATTGCGAGCCCCGCCATCAACGCAACGAGGATGCCGATTTCCGGCGAGAAGCCCTGAAACTGTACGAGCCCCACCGAAAGCACCGAAGAAAGCACCAGTACGGACGCCACAGAGAGGTCGATGCCGGCAACGAGGATGACGAAGGTCTGGCCAATCGCCACGACCGCGATGATCGTCGCCGACTGCAGAACGTTCTCGATGTTCCGCATGGTTGCAAAAACCGGGCTGAGAATACTCATGATGCCGCCGCCAAGCAGAATGACGGCAAGCAGTCCGACGCTCTGCATGAGGTCGATGAAGGATATGCGGCCGCGAAGCGCGGGAAGTTTGTTACCTGCGTCCGGGGCGATATCGCTCATCGGTGTGTTCTCCAGTGCCATTCAAATTTCTCCCGGTTCAGCCCGTTGTCGCATAGCTCATGATGGTTTCGCTGGTAGCCTGCTCACGGGTGAGCGCGGCGGATATCCTCCCAGAGCGCATCACCAGGACGCGATCCGACAACGATAGGATTTCCGGCAGCTCCGAACTGATCAGCAAAATCGCCATTCCGCTTTCCGCAAGCCGAAGGATGAGCTCGCTGATTTCCGACTTGGCGCCGACGTCGATGCCCTTGGTTGGCTCATCGAGGATCAGCAGTCTCGGCTGCCGCGCAAGCCAGCGCCCGAGGACGACCTTCTGCTGGTTGCCGCCTGACAATGTGGACACGCGCACCTTCGAGGAGGCCGCCTTCACCGCGAGGCTGCGCATTTCACGTTCGGCAATCTCGTCTTCCAACGCATTCGACAGGAAACCATAGCGAGAAACCTTGTCGAACAGGCTGAGCGTCATGTTGCTGCGCACGCTCATCAGGCCGACCAGGGCCTGCCGGCGCCGGTCCTCGGGAACAAGGCCGATGCCGGCGTCAATCGCAGCCTTGGGATTGTTTTGTTGTACACGCGTCCCAGCGATCTCGACGCTCCCTTCATCATAGGGATCGATGCCGAAGACGCAGGAAGCAAGCTCGCTTCGGCCCGCACCGACAAGCCCCGACATGCCGACGATTTCACCAGCCCTGACATCGAAGGAAACGTTGTCAAGCACGCCTTCACGCGTCAGGTTACTGACCCGCAAAACCACCTCACCGACCGGGCGTGGCTTATGTTTGGTTACATGCACCTGACGGCCGACCATCATGCGGATGACCTTGTCGTGATCCAGCTCCGAAATCGGCTTCGTTCCTATCAGCCGCCCATCCCTGAGAACAGTGACGCGGTCAGCAATGGCAAACACTTCCTCCAGCCAGTGCGACACGAACACGATCCCAAGGCCATTGGCCTTCAAGTCGTCCACCACACGAAATAGACGCTCGATTTCCGGCGGCGAGAGCGACGTGGTCGGCTCGTCCATCACAAGGATCTTCGAATCTTCCGAAATGGCCCGAGCGATCTCCACCAGTTGCTGGTCTGCCGAAGACAAGCGGCCGGCCGGCGTTGCGATATTGAGGTGCGGCGCGACGCGCGCGACAGCCGCCCGCGCCTTCCGCTTCTGCTTTTGGATGGAAAGCCAGCCATATCGCCCAGGCCAGCGACCCAGCATGATGTTTTCGGCGACGGACATAGCGGGCACGAGATGGGCGTCCTGATGAATTGTCGCGACGCCGATACGGTGCGCCGCCGCCGGATCTGCCTGCAGAGGCACGCCATCAACGGTGATCTCGCCGCGGTCCGGAGTATAGAAACCCGCCATCAGCTTGATCAGGGTCGACTTGCCTGCACCGTTCTCACCCAGGAGCGCGGTCACCTCTCCGGCGCGCACATCGAAATCGACATTGTCGAGGGCAAGGACGCCCGGGAACGACTTGGTCACTCCACGGGCCACCAGGACTTCCCGCCGTTCGCCATCGGCAAGCTCGATAGCGGCATTCGCGTGCACAGCACTCATCTCGGCGATCCCGTCATGACGGGCCGCCCGAAGACCATCGAAACCATTCTCCAAATCCTCCCCGCCAGGGTTCGCCACTCCTCGGCGAACCACCGCAAACCCCGAGTTCGCGACTGACGAGGTGCACGCTAGTGTTGGTCCACAAACTTGTCAACTGGTAGAGGCAGCAGGCCAGTTAAGTTTTTTTGATGAGGCTGAATGTTATTCGGCGGATCTTACAGATCCGGAATTTTCGTTGCGGCCCGAGATTCTTCGTTCTGGCCGACCCACCACGAAATCGAAGCAACGAGACGAGCAAATATAAATAACTGCTGTAACAGGATATTTTGCAACCAAGACCACCTTCTTTCCGGCCGACCTCTCCCTTCCTGCTTGCCGCGCCTGCCGGGTAGTGGCGAAGGGAAAGGCACGAGATTTTTTTTGAGGCGGGAGGTGACAGTCACGCTCGAATAGTTTAACTGGACTATAAATCAGTCCAGTAATGGTGTGCCAATGCCCAGCCTTCCGTTGTCCCCTCTACACGAGACGCTGCACAAGCAGACAGCCAAGGAAATGATCCGAGACAAGATCGTTTCCATGATCGCGTCGGGCATTCTGCAGCGAGGCGACGAATTGCCGAGCGAGCGGGAGTTGTCCACCATGCTGGCAGTCAGCCGGGAGACCGTCCGCGGAGCGATACAACTTCTCGCTGGCGAGGGCGTGGTCCAAGTCTCGCAGGGCGCACGCACCCGCGTTTCGCGCATCGACGTCGCAGTCAGCACACAGCGCATCGGCGTTACCAATCCGACGTCCATCAACGGATATAGCCTTGCGGCGGTGCATGCGGCGAGGCTGCTGGTCGAAACGGCGGTCGCCGCCGATGCTGCCCGCAACCTGGGACCTGACGACATTCGGCGCCTTGAAGATTCGATCGCCGCACAAGAGCAGGCTCTGGACGACCCCGTCCGCTTCCTGATCTGCGACCGCGAGTTCCATCTGACGATCTACTATGCATCGACGAACAAGCTGCTCGCGGACTTCGTCGTCGATCTCTACACCTACATGCTCGATCATCGCCGGATTGCGATGGGCGAACCGGGCGCAATCGAGAAAAGCCTGGAAGATCACCGGTTCATCGTGCGTGCGCTGAAAATGCGAAATCCGGAAGCGGTGGCCGCGGCTTTTTCCGAACATATCCTTCGAATTCACGACACATCTCGCGCCATCGATGAAGGCGGCCTCGCGGAGGCGGCAAGGAAACCCGCAGACGCAGTGCCCTTCAACGCCATCGGCAGAAAGTAAGGGAGCCCGCTTACATGAGAATATTGGTAATCGGCGCGGCCGGCATGATCGGCCGCAAGCTGGTGCACGCCCTGTTGCAGGCCGGCACGGTCAATGGCAAGCCGATACGCTATCTGACGCTCGCCGATATCGTCGCACCTGAACGACCTGATTTCGACGGCGAGATCGAGACAATCGCGAGCGATCTCTCTCGCCCCGGCGCTGCGAAGCGCCTTATCTCGCTGCGGCCAGACATAATCTTCCATTTGGCGGCCGTCGTCTCCGGCGAGGCAGAAGCCGATTTCGAGAAGGGCTACCGGGTCAATCTCGACGGAACCCTCTCACTGTTCGAAGCCATCCGTCACGAGGGCATGGAGCGCCCCTACACCCCACGCGTCGTTTTCACGTCGTCGATCGTGGTGTTCGGCGAGCCCCTGCCCCCGATCATCAGCGACACCCATTGCGTCACGCCGCTGACGAGCTACGGCACCCAGAAGGCTATCGGCGAACTTCTCCTCGCCGACTATTCGCGCAAGGGCATCCTCGACGGCATCGGCATTCGCCTGCCGACGATTTCGATCCGACCGGGCAAGCCCAACCGGGCCGCCTCTGGCTTTTTCTCGTCGATCCTGCGCGAGCCTCTGATCGGAGAGGAGGCCATCCTTCCTGTCAGTGAGACGGTGCGCCACTGGTTTGCAAGCCCGCGCGCAGCCACCCGCTTCCTGTTGCATGCCGCGGAAATTGATACGAGATCGCTCGGCCATCTGCGCACGATCACCATGCCGGGCCTGTCGGCGACGGTCGGCGACCAGATCGAGGCTCTGCGCCGGGTTGCCGGCGATGGCGCCACGCAACTCATCCGCCGCGAGCCGAACGAAGCGATCGCCAGCATCATAGCCGGCTGGCCACAGGGTTTCGACACCCGGCGCGCCGAAGCGCTGGGCTTTCAAGGCGAGGCATCGTTCGAGGAGATCATCCGCGTCCATATCGAGGATGAACTGGGAAATCGCATCCGGGAGCACGCCTGACATGTTGCTCGGTGTCATTGCGGACGACTTCACCGGAGCGAGCGACATTGCCAACACGCTCGCCAAAGGCGGCATGTCGACGGTGCAGTTTTCCGGCATCGGCCAAGCCGTGCCGAACTGCGAAGCAGGTGTGGTGGCACTCAAGACGCGCTCCATCGCCGCTTGCGATGCCGTTTCGCAGTCTGTAGCGGCGGCGCGCTGGCTTCTAAATCAGGGCTGCGAGCAGATTGTCTTCAAGTACTGCTCCACGTTCGATTCCACGCCGCAGGGCAATATCGGCCCTGTCGCCGAGGCGCTGCTGGACCTCCTCGGGACGGAACTCGCCATCGTGTGTCCGGCCTTTCCCGGTGCCGGTCGTCGGATCTTCATGGGGCACCTCTTCGTGGGGGACCAGCTTCTTTCCGAAACGGGGATGCGATACCACCCGCTGACACCGATGACGGATCCCGACATCCGGCGGTGGCTGGCGCATCAGACCTCGGGCGAGGTGGGCGCCATTGCCCTCGATACCGTTCGCGCCGGCACCGATGCACTGCGCGGAGCCTTCAGAGCGGCACGGGATGCCGGACGCCGCCTCATCGTCACAGACGCGATAGCCGACGAGGACCTTCTAACGATCGGCGCCGCAGCTGCCGATCACAAGCTAATCACCGGCGGATCCGGCATAGCGCAGGGCCTACCGCAGAATTTTCGCGCAAAAGGCAGGCTGGGCGCGAGGCCAGAAATCGTTCCCACTGTGGAAGGCCCGGGAATTGTGCTGTGCGGCTCCTGCTCCGCCACCTCGCAGCAACAGGTCGCCACCTTCGCCGCTAGTCATCCGTCCTACGCCGTAGATACAAACGCGCTCATGCGGGGGGACCTTCCTCTCCACGATGTCGCTGCATGGATCAGTGACCAGGGACGGCAGACTCCCATCGTATACTCCACTGCGGCACCCGATACCATTGCGGACACACAGACGCGGTTCGGCAGAGACGCCGTGGCCGAGCGGATTGAGCGCTTCTTCGCCGATCTTGCCCGTCACCTCGCCGACACCGGCACGCGGCGTATCGTCGTCGGCGGAGGCGAAACATCGGGCGCGGTCGTCGAGGCGCTGGAACTGTCCAGTATGCGCGTTGGCCGCGAAATCGACCCGGGGGTGCCGGTGCTCATTGGTGATCGCAACGGCCCGCTGGGCCTGGCGCTAAAAAGCGGCAATTTCGGCGCTCCCGATTTCTTCGAGAAAGCATTGCACGAGGTGGGACAAGCATGAACGAGGACGCCATCCGCGCCGACATCGTCCGTTGGGGCAAGTCATTCTTCGAACGCGGGCTCACCGCCGGCTCGTCCGGCAACATTTCCGCGCGCGTCGAAGATGGGTTCATCACGACGCCGACGAATTCCTGTCTCGGATTCCTCAAGCCCGAACGCCTGTCGAAGCTCGACGTCGAGGGCAACCACATCTCCGGAGATCCTCCGACGAAGGAAATACCGCTGCATTTCGCTTTCTATGAGGGCCGCCAGTGCGGGGCGGTGATCCACCTGCACTCGACGTACGCAACAGCTCTTTCGTGCCTTTCGGACATCGACCGGCGCGACGCGCTGCCACCGATAACTCCCTATGTCGTGATGCGTGTCGGAAAGGTTCCTCTCGTGCCGTACACGCGCCCAGGATCGACGGCCATCAAGCCGCTGGTAGCAAGCATCGTCGCCAACAGCAGCGCGGCTCTTCTCGAGAACCATGGTCCGGTGGTGTCGGGCTTGACTGTCGAGGCTGCGGCCTTCGCCATAGAGGAGCTCGAAGAGGCCGCCAAACTGGCACTCCTGACCCGGGGCATGCAGGTTCGGCATCTGCCACCCGAAGCCGTCGCCGACCTCGACGCCACCTTCAAGTTGCGGTGAATCATGCCCAGGTTTTCTGCCAATCTCGGTTTTCTCTGGCCCGACCGCCCGCTGCTCGATCGTATCGACGCTGCTGCGGCTGCAGGATTTCGCGCCATCGAACTGCACTGGCCCTATGACGTTTCGGCTCACAGGGTAAAGGACCGTTGCGCAGAGCACGGCCTTGTCCTTCTCGGGCTAAATACGCCGGTCGGTCAATCCGAGAAGGGCGAGTTCGGCCTTGGTGCCGTCCCCGGCCGCCAGGCCGATTTCGAAGTCGGCTTTCAACAGGCTCTCGAATGGGGCCGCACGGCTGGCGCCTCAGTGATCCATGTCATGGCTGGTGTCGTGGCGCCGCAAGAAAAGCACGCCGGCCGATCGGTGCTCGTCGAAAACCTGCGAAAAGCGGCTTCCCGCGCGCCGGAGATGATGCTTGTCCTCGAAGGCATCAACCAACGTGACAGGCCCGGCTATTTCTATTCCACGATTGGTGAAAAGGCGGAAATCATCAACGAGGTCGACGCGCCGAACGTCAAAATCATGTTTGACGTCTACCACGTCGGAGTTTCGGAAGGAGACATCTTTGGTAAGCTGGCAACCCACCTGCCCATCATAGGTCACGTCCAGATTGCCGCTGTCCCGAGCCGGGCCGAACCCGACGAAGGAGAGATTCACTATGCCAACGTTTTCCGCGAACTCGACCGCCTCGGCTATCGTGGCTGGGTGGGCTGCGAATACAAGCCCCGCGCCGCCACGGACAGCGGGCTTGGCTGGGCCCGGACGCTCGGTACCGCAATTTCATAGATGGAGGAAAAGATGCTCGCCACGAAGACGAAGCTGACGATTGAGGCTGCAAAGACCGTCGCTGCCATCTGTGAAACGGAGGCGAAGAAGCGGGGCCTGCGGCTCGTCATTGCAATCGTCGATGACGGCGGACATCTCGTTCTGTTGCATCGCGATGATGACGCACAGGTCGGCAGCGTCGAGATCGCTACGCTCAAGGCACGCACCGCTGTGCTTTTCCGCCGCCACACGCGGCAATTCCAGGACGTGGTGGAAGGCGACGGCCGCCTCGCCCTGCTTTGCATTCCCAACGGCATTCCACTCGATGGCGGAGTGCTGCTGAAGGTGGGCGACGAGATCATAGGGGCCATCGGCGTTTCGGGCGCAAGCGACGAGGCCGACGGAGACATCGGACGCATTGGCGCCGCCACGCTGGCGGGGACCACCTCCCCGCATGCGGCTGTAACGAGGGCGTAATTCTGCGCTGTCATGGTTGTTTGGCCGGAAGGCACCCAAACCTTCGAGGCCGAACATTATCGTCGCCATTCCATGCGCAGGGTCGGCACGGGGCCGCGAGAAATGCGGCATGCGGAGCGAGCTTGCCGCGCTCGTGGACGGCACGATCCAGGACGACCCGCAAGCGGGAGGCCGATGGATCGGGCGACAAGCCCAAGGCATTCGCGCACGCAATGGTGAACGACCCCCACGCCGCGGAAGTGCGACCATCGGCGCCTTGATCCGACACGAAGTCAACGAGCGGCGGTATCGGCTGCAGCGGGATCAGCTTCGTTCCGCGGATTGCAGGACCGCCAGCCGCTCATTCGATGGCGGCTCATCCGACGTGCTCCATTCTCCGCTTTGCGGGCCGTGATGGCCGGGAAGCGCCAGCCCCCCACGGTGGGGTCACTGATTGAGCCTGCGAGGTACGGCGAAATCGGCAGGTGGTCGAGCGAGACGAACCTCCTGAACAGGATCGCGCTGATGATGTCCGTCCGCACGAGCGACGGCATAATCGGGCGGAAGATTTTCCAGCGCGCCTAAATTTAGCCGGCTGAAGAGTTCGACAGCGCCGCAGCCGTCTTTCCACCGGCTAGCGCCACAGGCTCACCGGTCTTCAGGCTTCGCACCGCCGCCGGGCACCCCGCTCCTCCCCCCGGTCCGCGCTGGCGGACTGATGCTGCAATTCATCAGCCCATCCGCTCCGGCGGTCCGAACAGCGCGGCCGCCGCACGGGAAGATGGGAATTTTCGGCGCGATTGTTGAGCCCCTTGTGTGACCGATGCTCGATGCCCGGCATCAATTCGGAGCGGTCACTGCGTTTACGATACGCGCGCACCATCGAGTTGTTCGTTCAAGCGGTTCCGGCCGGGCGAGGCTGCCCGGGATCCGCCTCGTCCCGGTCGACATAGCCCCAATGAGTGATCGCGAATGCGCGCGCCGCATCTTCCGCCGTCTGCAGGGTGTGCAGGTCGCGAAGGACTTTGCTGCGCATTCCGCACTGAAGCAGCGCGGTCCTGCTGGCCGGATCGTAGTGCACGTTCAGTTTTTGATGGGACGGGATCATGATAACCTGCCTTTCCGCCCCACCAATGGCGCGGGGAAAGGAAAGTTCCCGGCTCGTGTCGCGAAATCCGCGTTTCTCCGGCCTCATTCCGAAGCCTCCCGTTTGAGGGCGAAGAGCAGGCCATGCGCGGGCAATTCGCCGCTGTCGCCCCTTCTGCCCGGCGTTGCGAAGATGATGGTTCCCGGCGCGTCCGGCGCTATGCAGTCGCCATCCAGGAAGTTCGCGCGGAGCCGGAGGACCGTCGTGCCGGCCCGCCAGTCGACCGCCAGCACGCCCGGAGCCGTTGGTATCACCTCCGCGTCGATGCCTCCGGGGTCTGCGATGAGCGGTGCAACATGGGCCTGTCGCAAGGCGATGAGCGCCCGTACCAGTTCTGCCTGCCGCCGGCCCTCGGGATGATCGGCGCGCGACCAGTCGGGTCGGGAGCGCTCGAAGGTGGCAGGATCGCGCGGATCCGGCAGGTCCGCGGCCATGATGCCCGCGGCCACGCCGCCGAAGTTCTCCGCCTCGCGCAGGCGGCTCTCGCGCAGGTCCTGCGACGTCGCTTTGTCCTGGTCCAGGAAGAAGTGGAAGGGGCCGGCTTCGCCAAACTCCTCGCCCATGAAGAGCAGCGGCACCTGGGGCGACAGGAGCAGCAGAGCCGTCATCTGGCGAAGCACGCATTGGTCCGTCAGCGCAGCGAGCCGCTCCCCGAACGCCCTGTTGCCGACCTGGTCGTGCGTCTGCAGGAAGACGACCTGCATCGAAGGCTCCAGCGGCACCGCAAGGCCATGATCGCTTGAGCCGGTGGAGGAAGCGCGGACCCGGCCGGTGATTGCAGCCTCCAGCGCGCTCCACCGTTCCCGGGCGAAGGGCGCGAAGTAACCGGCTTCCTCGCCGGTCGCCACGACGTGCAGGACATGGTGCAGGTCATGGTTCCATGCGGCGGTGTAGAGCGGCGGGCGGCCATCCCTGCCCCGGCGCAACAGCGCCGGATGGGCGGGATCCTCCGTGACGAGATGAATGTGGCGGTCAGGAAAGGCATGGCGGAGCGTGAGCGCCATGTCCTCCAGGATGTGCCGGTCGTTCGGGTCGACCATCTGCCCGGTCGCGTCCAGGCGTAGGCCGTCAAGATGGAATGTTCCGACCCAGTACAGCGCGTTCTCGATGAAATAGCGCCTGACGGCCGGTTCCTCGAAGGCGATGGCCGCGCCCCAGGGCGTCTGCCGCTCCGGATGAAAGAACTGAGGAGCGTATTGCGAAAGCAAATTGCCCTGCGGGCCGAAGTGGTTGTAGACGACGTCGAGGAACACCATGATGCCGCGGGCGTGGGCTGCGTCCACGAGCGCCTTCAGATCCTCGACCCCGCCATAGGCGTTGTGCGGCGCATAGTGGAGCACGCCGTCGTATCCCCATCCGCGCCGGCCGCAAAACTGCGCCACCGGCATGATCTCGATGGCGGTGATGCCGAGTGCCTTGAGGCTGTCGAGCCTCGCGATCGCGCCGCGGAAGGTGCCCTCCGGCGTGAACGTGCCGATATGGACCTCGTAGATGACCGCCTCGTGCCAGGGCCGGCCGCGCCAGCCGTCGTCCTGCCACCGGTAGCGCTGCTGGTCGATCACGAGCGAGCAGCCGAACACATCGTCTTTCTGGGCGGCGGAGGCGGGATCTGCGACGCAGGTCCCGTCGGCGAGCCGATACCGGTAGGCCGTGCCGTGCGTCAGGCCGGTGACGTCCACCTCGAACCATCCATCGGCGACGGGGCGCATGTCCACATCGCGGTCGTCGAACGCCACGGAAACGAAAGCCTGCGCGGGCGCCCACAGGCGAAACCGGACCCGGCCGTCGCCCAGAAAGGTTGCGCCCCAGCTTCTGGGCAGTTCCGACCAGTCCATGCCATCTCCCCCGGATGTCCGCATCGGTCCCGGAACGGTGCACTGCCGCAAAGGTTCCGCATCGCAAACGTCCGGTCGCGGAACTTTCGCGGCGGTGTCGCGTTGCTGACGCGCCAGCAGGCCAGCCGGGCCTGAGGGGACTGCCGAGAGATGACGTCCCGTGCCCGGCACCGCAGCTGGCCGCCTCCACTCCTGGGGCCGGACACCAAACTCAAGCAACGATGGGGCGGGACCAAGATGACCATTTCCTTTTCCGAACTCGACTTTCTCAAGCCCGAGCTAGGCGCCGAGTTCACGGGCGACGGCGTGCATTTCGCGGTCTTTTCCGCCCATGCGGAGCAGGTCGACCTGTGCCTGTTCTCGCCCGACGGCAAGGAAGAGACGGCGCGCATGCCGCTGCCGAAGCGCGAGGGCGACATCTGGTCGGGCTATGTCGCAGGCCTCAGGCCAGGGACGGTCTATGGCTACCGCGCCCACGGCCCCTATGATCCATCCGCCGGCCACCGCTTCAATCCCAACAAGCTGTTGCTCGATCCCTACGCCAAGCAGGTGATGGGCGAGCTTGCCTGGGACGACGCGCTCTACGGCTACCGGATCGGTGCGGCGGAGGAGGACATGTCCTTCGACGAGCGTGACAGCGCGCCCTTCATGGTCAAGGGCGTCGTCCAGGACCCGAACTTCGACTGGGACGGCGACCTGGCGATCCGCCGCCCCTGGACCGACACGATCATCTACGAGGCCCATGTGCGCGGCATGACCATGCTGCATCCCGACGTGCCCGAGAACCTGCGCGGCACCTTCCTCGGCATGTGCTCCGATCCGATCATCGACCATCTGACCAAGCTCGGCATCACGGCGGTCGAAGTGCTGCCGATCCAGTATTTCCCCGACGACCGCTACCTCCTCGAAAAGGGTCTGCGAAACTACTGGGGTTACCAGACGCTCGGCTTCTTCGCGCCGCAGCCCCGGTTCATGGCGGGCGACCGGATCACCGAGTTCAAGACGATGGTGAAGCGGTTTCATGCCGCGGGCATCGAGGTCATCATGGACGTGGTCTACAACCACACCGCCGAGGGGTCCGAACGCGGCCCGACGCTGAGCTTCCGCGGCCTGGACAATCTCAGCTACTACCGCCTCTCGCCCGACGACAAGCGCCACAGCTACGACACGACCGGCACTGGCAACACCCTCAATGTCGCTCATCCCATGGTCCTGCGCATGGTGCTCGACAGCCTGCGCTATTGGGTCGGGGTCATGCATGTCGATGGTTTCCGCTTCGACCTTGCCTCCACGCTCGGCCGCACCCGGCATGTCGAGTTCGACAGGGACGGCGGCTTTTTCGATGCGATCCGGCAGGACCCGGTGCTGGCCGGCGTCAAGCTGATCGCCGAGCCCTGGGACGTCGGCGACGGCGGCTACCAGGTGGGCGGCTTCCCGCATCCGTTCCGCGAGTGGAACGACAAGTACCGTGACGACGTGCGCCGCTACTGGAAGGGCGACGAGGGGATGATCGCCTGCGTCTCGCAGCGGCTGACCGGCTCGGCCGTGCAGTTCAACCATTCCGACCGCGGCGCGACCACCTCCATCAACCTGCTCAGCGCGCATGACGGCTTCACGCTCGCCGACACCGTCTCCTATGACGGCAAGCACAACGAGGCGAACGGTGAGGACAACCAGGACGGCCACTCCGCCAACCATTCCCACAACATGGGATGGGAGGGGCCGACCGACGACGACGGCATCAACACCGCCCGCGCCCGGCGGCGCCGCAACATGATGGCGACGCTGCTTCTAAGCCAGGGCGTACCGATGATCCTCGGCGGCGACGAACTCGCAAACAGCCAGGGCGGCAACAACAACGCCTATTGCCAGGACAACGAGATTGGCTGGACCGACTGGAGCGGCCGCGACGATCCTTTCGTCGATTTCTGCGGGCGGATGATCGCCTTCCGCAAGCAGCACGGCTGCCTGCGGCCGGAGCGGTTCCTGAACGGCGACAACGAGGGTCCGAGGGAGATCGCCTGGTTCGGCGAGGACGGCGCGCCAATGGACGAGGAGGCATGGGGCCAGGCCGGCCGCCGCATGGTGGTCCTCTATCTCGCGAAAGTCGGGACCAACGGGGACACCGGCAAGATCCTCGACCAGTTGCTGATCGTCTTCAACGCCGGCGGCGAATGCGAACTACGACTGCCCGCCGTCAACGGCGCTCAGGCATGGACGCGCGTGCTCGACACCGGGGCGCAGGCTCCCTTCGAGCCGGTCGCGGCAGAGGAGACGGTAAAGGTCCCCGGCGAATGCGTCCTTGCATTCCAGTCGGCGTCCTGAGACGGGAGCGCCGGCGATGCTCGATCGCACGCTGCAGAAGATCGGGTTGACCTACGTCAACGACAGCGAGCCGGGCATCCGGCGCGAGCAACGCGGCCGCGGCTTCTGCTATCGCCTTCCGTGCGGCACGCTCGTGGACGATCCAGACGTCAAAATGCGCATCGCAGCACTCGGATTGCCACCGGCCTATCGCGACGTCTGGATCTGCATGCTGGAGAACGGACACTTGCAGGCGACTGGCTTGGATGGGCGCGGTCGCAAGCAATACCGCTACCACAGCGACTGGAAGGCGCTGCGGAGTGCCGACAAGTTCCAGCAGTTGGTGCCGTTCGCGTTCGCCGTGCCGAAGCTGCGCCGCATCCTGCGCCGGCATATCGAGGGACCGATCAGCGATCCCGACACGATCCTGGCCGGTCTCGTGACGCTCCTGGACGAGGTGCACCTGCGAGTCGGCAATTCAGCCTATGCCGCCGAAAACCGCACCTATGGCGCCACCACGCTGCTGAAGCGGCACGTGCGGCTGGCCGAGGACGGCATCGAACTGCGGTTCACCGCCAAGGGCGGCAAGCGGGTGCGCCGTGTCCTGCGCAATCCGCGCCTGCACCGCATCCTCGAGGCGGTCTCGGACCTGCCGGGGCGGCAGCTGTTCGTCTGGATGGGAGAGGACGGAGCCGTTCGACCGGTCGATTCCGGACGGCTGAATGCCTACCTCGCCGAACACATGGACCTGCCGGTCACCGCCAAGACATTCCGCACCTGGGCGGGCACGCTTGCGGCCTTTGCCGAGGCGCGCCGGATGTTGGAGGCAAACGAGCGCCCGACGATCCGCCGGATGAGCGAAGCCGCCGCCGCGGTCCTGCACAATACGCCCGCGATTTGCCGTTCGAGCTACATCCATCCCGACGTGCTTGCGCTCTCCGGACGCGCCGCACCCCTTTCGTCGGGCAGGCGGCAGGCGGCTTCGCCCCAAGGCTTGAGGGCAGAGGAGGGTCGGCTTCTCGCCTTCCTCTCGCGCCGGCCCCGCCGCAAACTGTGAGGGAGAAATCGGAATGCAGCTGGCGGGCCGTGTCGCACTCGTAACGGGAGCCGGATCGGGCATCGGCCGGGCGACGGCGATCCTGCTCGCGCAACAGGGCGCCGTCATCGGGGCACTCGGGCGATCCGCAGACGAACTGGAAGCGGCGGGAAGGCAGATCGAGGCCGCGGGCGGGCGCTGCCATGTGCTGAAGGCGGATGTGTCCCGGCAGGACGAGATGGTTGCGGCCGTCGAGCGGCTGGTCGGGGCGGAAGGCAGGCTCGACATCGTGGTCGCCAATGCCGGCATCAACGGCGTGTGGGCGCCGATCGACGATTTGAAGCCTGCCGAATGGGACGAGACGATCGCCGTCAACCTGCGCGGCACCTACCTGACCCTGCATGTGGCGGTGCCGCACCTGAAGAAGACCGGCGGCGGCTCCATCGTCGTCGTCGGCTCCATCAACGGCACCCGGACTTTCACGACCCCCGGCGCAACCGCCTATTCCGCGACCAAGGCGGCGCAGGTCGCCATGGTGCAGCAACTCGCGCTCGAGCTCGGCAAGGCCCATATCCGCATCAATGCCGTCTGCCCCGGAGCGATCGAGACCAACATCGACGACAACACCGACCGGCGGTACACGGACGAGACGGAGATCCCGGTGATCTGGCCGGAAGGCGACATTCCGATCACCGATGGCGCACCCGGCACCGCCGGCGACGTGGCCGGGGCGATCGCCTTCCTCGTCTCCCCAGCCTCGCGCCACATCACCGGAACGCCGCTGTGGATCGACGGCGGGCAGGGACTGCTGCGCTGACCTGCGGGGACGGCTAGGCCAGGGTCGAGACCTGCGCGAAAGCATTGAATGAGAGCGCTGCGAACCGCCTGAGCGATCCGGGAAGAGCAGCGTTTTCCGTCAGGTATACAGCCCAGCGTAACCAGCCGGGTCAGCTCCTCTATCCCTACTGCTGTTGTGCCGGGGCCGTCGCGTGCCATGGGGCGTCACGCGCTGGCTTTCGCCGCCAGTGCCGGAGGGCGGGGGTCGGGTCCCCGTCTCCGTTGGTGCGGAGTTTGCCGGATCGCTGCGACCGTGCGCTTGCTTCGGTCGACGGCGAGGACGGCTCGGCGGGCGCCTGCTCCACGCATGATTGTCGAGCGCATTAGATCGACCTCTCGGGCAGATACAATGTCACGGGCACGCAGATTGGCGATCAGAGCATCGAGCAAGGCTTTCTCTACAGGACAGGAACAAACCCCGGGATTAGAATTGATGACCAGGCGAACTGCGGAGGAGGATTGCGCAATCCGATCAGCCGTCGCCGATCGGAGCAATTCAAATGCCACGCTTTTTCTTTCACATCCGGACGACTGAAGGCATGGAAGCTGATTCTGAGAACTTACGTTTGTGGACCTAGACGCCGCCGTAGCCGACGCTAGAGCTAGCTTGTTCGAAATGATGGGGGACGACTTAGCGGTTGGCAAGCGCACAAAATATTTGAGCATCAATATCACCGATAGCCTGGGCACGCCCCTCGCCATAGTCGATGCAAGTGACGCACTCGGATTGCCTTGAAGCACCACCGAAACGCTAGTCAAGCCGAGGCCGTCTGGCGTTGCCAAGCTTCCTTGCACCCCGACTGGCGGGGCTGTTCTTCAAAGCCTAGCGCCGCGGGCGCCTAGCCCAGCGCGGCGGACCGAGCCTGCCGTTTTCCCCTTGAGAGCGAACGCGCGCGTTCGCTGGGCCGAGGGCTCATACAGCTCAGCGGAGAACACAACGAGGCAGCTCTGAAATCAGTCCTTATTGTCGGCTTCGGGAGGCATAGCTACCAATAGCACCTCGCGAGGCAGCCAGCCGCCGTTTTCGAACAGTCGCCGACTGAACTGCGCGTCGCAAATAAGATAGATAGCCGTCGCGCGACTCGACTTCTGTGTGAAACTGCGTACAATTAATCTACCATTGATAATTCCGACAACAGGCATCGACGGTAGGGAGTTGGCTTCTTCCGCCTGTAGGCAGGGAGGAAACCATGACTTTCGCCCAAATGAACCGGCATTCCCATCATCAACCGACGGTCTACGATCGCAGTGACGTGCGCGTGCTGCGCCATGTCTTTCGCCGGGCGACAGTTCACCACCGCATTGAACCCCACAGCGAGCGGGCGATGACCCTCGGACGGGAGTTGCTCCGGTTCTACAGCTACGGCGTCCGCGACACCGAGTTGCTCGAGCATTTCGCAACCCGGAAATGATGTCGAACGCGACAAACGACAATGGCTATCCGTCTGGGTGCCCCAGGCTTCGTACGACTCGGCGGGGCGGCCGACCGCTTTAGAGTGGACGGAGTATGCGCGGCGGATTCGCCAATCGGTCGGCCGTCGATCGCGCCTGAGAAGTTGCTTCGCCGATGCTGCTGCAGGCCTTCTATTTGATACGCTTGACGGGAGCGCCTGACCTCCTGTTTCGCTGGTTCGTCGGCATCGGCATCGACGATGCGGCGTGGGACCATTCGGTGTTCTCGAAGAACCGAGACCGGCTGCTCGAAGGCGACATCTCCGCGAAGTTCCTGAGCGCGATCCTATCCCAGCCCAAGGTCAGGCGCCTGTTGTCCACCGACCACTTCTCAGTTGACGGCACGCTGATTGAAGCTTGGGCGGCCATGAAGCCGAAGGATGGTTCGGGCGCGCCGCCGACCGGACGTGGTGGCCGGAATGCAGAGGCAGATTTCCATTTCGACGACCGACCCGGACGCCCGGCTTTGCAAGAAAGGCAACGGCAAGGAGACGAAGCTGTGTTTCATGGGGCATGGCCTGATGGAGAATCGGCGTGGCCTACTGGTAGATGCCTGCCGGACCGAGGCACGCGGCCACGCCGGAAGGATTGCGGCGCTGCATGATCGAGCCCCGCGCCGACGGCTGGATCAAGGCTAGGCCGGCGGCGTCGGTTGGGCCTTCACTTTTGCAGCTGCCGCCTATGACCTGATTCGGCTGCCGAAACTGGTGGCGGAGACCGGTTAATGGCCCGCCTTCGCCGGCGGCTGGCGCGTCGTCGAAATGGACAATTGGGACAGTGGCTTCCTTGATCTCGTCGAGGAGGCGCATCGACGGTGCCGCGGACGCCGAAAACGCCTTCGGGGCACTCAAGGGCCTCCTCGAGTCCGCTATGGTGCACGCGACGGATCGCCCTGCGCCGAGTTCTCATGGGAAGGACACGACGAGAACGACAGCGCCTGCGGTCGCGGATGGGCTGCAATCGGCACCGCAGGTCGCCTCGTCGGGAGGCCGGCATACTTCTTCTTCCAATTGAAATAGGTCGCCTGGCTGATGCCCGCCTTACGGCAGATTTCTGCGACCGACACACCCTCATCACCCTGCTTCAGGATGAACGCCTTTCTGAGCGTCCGAAAACTGCGATGCCTTCATCGTCTTCCGTTGCTTTTCCAGCCAGGAAAACCCCCGGAAAGCTCCAGCCAAAATCGGTCCAGTTTGAAGGGCTCAGATCACCGAGACGAAACGCCCGCCGCGTCAGACTTTTAGATGGTTGGCGTCGATCCACAGATAGGACCTGTCGCCTTCAATGAGCCTGTCGAGAAAGGCCTTAGCCTTGTCGTCGATCTCTTCGCAGGCGGGAAGCCTGGCTCATGTAGAGCGGTCCCTGCCCAAGGGAACCGGCTCAAGTATTGACCGCAAATCAAAACCATGATTTACGATTTACGGCAATGATTATACCGCGACCTCGTATCGAAGCTGCCCTTGAGCGAGCCCTGGAACGCGCGCCCGTCGTCGCGCTAATTGGCGCACGACAGGTTGGTAAGACCACGCTTGCCCGCAAACTCGCAGATCGGGCGAAAGGCACACTCTATCTGGATCTGGAACGTATAGCGGACCGCCGAAAACTGGAAGATGCGGAAGCATTCCTTCAAGCCCAGGCCGGACATCTGACGGTGCTGGACGAGGTGCAGCGGCTGCCTGAACTGTTTGCCGAACTGCGCGGGATCGTTGACGATCGGCGCGCCGGGGGCGAGCGGTCCATGCAGTTTCTGTTGCTAGGCTCAGCATCTTTAGACCTGATCCAGCAGGTATCGGAAACCCTGGCAGGGCGAATTATTTATCTCGAGATGCCACCGATTGGCGCGGAAGAGGCTGCAGCGGCTTCTATCGATATCGACCGGCTGTGGCTGCGCGGCGGCTTTCCCGATAGCCTGACGGCGGTAACGGATGAGGACAGCTACCTCTGGCGGCAGGCTTTTGTCCGGAGCTACCTCGAGCGCGATGTCCCGATGTTTGCTCCGCGCATGCCGGCCGCAATGATTGGTCGTCTGTGGACGATGTTGGCCAACGGACAAGGAAATACACTTAACAGCGCGCGGCTCGGCCAGGGTCTGGGCGTGTCCGCTCCCATGATTGGCCGGTACATTGATCTTCTTGTTGATCTCATGCTGGTTCGCCGCCTCCAGCCATGGAGCGGCAATCTCGGCAAGCGCCTAGTGAAGTCCCCCAAGATTTACGTCCGCGACAGCGGCCTCGTCCATGCCCTCCTGGAAATCGGCACGCTCAATCAATTGTTGGGACACCCCGTGGTCGGGCCAAGCTGGGAGGGGTTTGTGATTGAGACGCTCATCGAAGCGGCTGGGCCTGATGTGGCTCCCTTGTTCTACAGAACCGCCGACGGTGCAGAGATCGACTTGGTGTTTGAACAGGCGGGCAAGCCAAAGGTGGCGATCGAGGTCAAACGCGCCAGTGCTCCGCAGGCCGAGCGCGGCTTCTTTGTCGCCTGTGACGATCTTGAAATAGAGAACAGAATCATTGTTGGCGCAGGGGCGGAGGACTATCCGGCGAGGGGCGGGGCCAAGGTGCGTACGCTGCTGTCGGCGGTTAAAGAGATCCGCGAAATTCTGAAATCACCGTTTCCGGCGTGATCATTATTATGAAACTCTCGCAACTGCCGGCCGCCGCAGCCGACTTTTTTTCGTGACGCGGGCGTCGCGCGCATCAAGCAACTGACGAACGAAGTCGCAGCCGGATCCAAAGCGGCCAACACCGGGTCCGGTGGAATGGGAAGCTCTCCGTTTGGCAGGAAGACCGCGTGGAGCTCCCAGCCCCCACCGACGCGTCGCCAGTGTTGTCATGTCACCTCAGGTAGACTGCCAATCAGCTTGTCGAGGGTGATGGGACATTCTCGAACCCTGACACCCGTGGCGTTATAGATAGCGTTCGCGATGGCGGCCGAAACTCCGCACAGACCGAGCTCCGCAATACCCTTGGCCTTCATGGGCGACGAATACGGATCGGTTTCGTCCATGAAGATCACCTCCTGATGCGGAATGTCGGCGTGTACCGGGACTTCGTAACCCGCCATATCGTGATTGACGAAAAAGCCGCGCCTGAGATCGACCGCAAGTTCCTCCGAAAGTGCACCGCCAACGCCCATGGTCATCGCACCGATAACCTGGCTGCGCGCGGTGATCGGATTGAGGATGCGCCCGGCGGCGCAAACCGCGAGCATCCTACGAATGCGGCTTTCGCCCGTTGCGATATCAACGCCCACCTCTACGAAGTGGGCACCGAACGTCGACTGCTGGTGGCTGTCCGCAAGCTCTTCCCATTCGACAGTGTCCTCCCCGGCAAGACCCTCGGAACCCGCAGCCTCGGCAAGCGGCACAGACCTGTTGCCTGACCGGACCTCCCCATTTTCGAACATGGCGTCCTCTGAATTGAAGCCCAGCGTCTGCGCGATGGCTTCCCGGAGTTTGACACACGCCGCGTAGACGCCGGCGGTAGAACAGTTGGCGCCGAACTGACCGCCTGAACCTGCCGACACCGGAAACCGGGAATCCCCCAGGCGGACGACGACTTTTTCAATGGGGACGCCCATCATTTCGGCCGCCGTCTGGGCAATTATTGTGTAACTCCCGGTTCCGATGTCCGTCATATCGGTTTCGACGGTGATAACACCCTCGCGATCGAGCCGAACCCGCGCACCTGATGGAACGAGCAGGTTGTTTCGGAACGCGGCGGCGACTCCGAGCCCGATGAGCCAATTCCCTTCTCTCCGCGACGCGGGCCTGCCCCGGTCGCTCCACCCGAAACGTTCAGCTCCGAGCCTGAGGCAGCCGACAAGATCGCGATGGGAGAACGGCCGCTCCGGTTTTTCCGGGTCGACCTGTGTATCGTTGATGATCCTGAATTCGACGGGATCGATATCGAGCTTCTCAGCCATCTCGTCCATGGCGATCTCGAGCGCCATCATGCCGGGAGCCTCCCCAGGCGCGCGCATGGCGTTGCCTTCCGGCAAATCCAGCGTTGCCAACCGCATGGCAGTCATACGGTTCTTGCCGGCGTAGAGCAGCCGTGTCTGCATCGCCGCCGTCTCAAGCTGACCGCCCGGAAGGTCTCCCGACCAGCTAACGGTTTTGAGGCAGATTCATGGATGGAGCGATTCTCGTTCGCGTTTCCTCCGGCCCTCAACACGACTATTCATCCAAGGTCCTTCGAGGCAGCTCTTTATGTTTCGCTACGTTTCGTCAAGCCGGCTATTCCTCCCGCATCGCCCTGCTATTTGCCGACAGCTGGCGACGGGAATGCAGACTCGCCCTCCACGTTGACAGCCTCGTCAGCTTCAAGACGGGGGGATTTTATTCTGATGCGACCTGCGCCGTCGTAGGTCTTCGCGACACTGATCGCCTCTGCGCTGGGGGCGACGATCAGTCGGGAACCGAACAACCTTTCACGCGTTGCCGCCGCTGGCACACCGGTCAGGTGTCCTATCGGAGTTGTCACGTTATAGAGCGGTGATCGAACTACGCCCACGGCTCTCTGAGATCAGGCAACCGCGCCCGTCACGGCCTTCCAACCAATGCGCTATTGCGCGGATGCGGTGAATGTGTGTGGCCAGGGCGGATCGTTTGTGATGCGGGGTGACGAAGAGATTTCGGAGCGCCGAGAAGATCGAGATGAGCCGCTGCAAGCTGCCGGCTGATCGGAAACCCTGCATCGTACGTTCTCGTTTTCGGAGCGGCAGATGAGAATTTTCCGCTCGATTGTTGAGACCCTGGTAGGACCGGTGCTCGACAGCCGGCATAACGTCACGCTCGGCCGCGCCATACGAACGGAGTTTGTCGGTGACGATCCGCTTGGGCGGCATGCCTGCTTTCGTTAGTAGCCTGATCAGCAGTCGCCTCGCGGCTTTCGTATCGCGTCGGCTTTAAACGATCTCGTCGAGAACATAACCGTCTTGGTCAACGGCACGCCAAAGCCAGTGTTTGCGGCCAGCGGTCGAAACCACCACCTCATCCAGACGCCAGACGTCCCGCTGCGACGGCGGCCGGCGACGGATTTGCTTCGCGTAAGCCGGTCCGAATTTCCGACCCCATCGGCGGATCATTTCATACGAAACGACTATGCGCGCCAGCAGCAATTCCTGGCCGAGGCGCAGGCTCAGCGGGAACCGAAAGTACAACCAGACCGAATGGGCGATGATATGTTGCGGGAAACGGTGGCGCTTGTAGCTGATAGCTGAATTCTTCATTCCGCTATCTCTACGCCCCACTTACTGACAGCGGGGTTATGTGACAACACCGTTCCTTCTTCTCAGGAAGAACCTGCTGTCGGCTGGCGACGGCACCCTTGGCTCAGGCTGCTTTGAATGGCGCTTCCGCGCCACGCCGACTCCATTGTCCCGTATATACGGGGCACGCCTGGAATTTGCGTCTGACCGATCGCCCCGGGTTTACATTGAAACTCCGGACCTGGTGCTGCTGGCAGGTGGAAAGAAACTTCCTCACGTCTACGAGCAGAGCCCCACGCGCCTATGTCTTTATCTGCCTCGAACATATGAATGGCAGCCCTGGATGAGGTTGGATCAGACCATCGTCCCCTGGACGTCGCTGTGGCTGTTTTACTTCGAGGACTGGCTAAGTGAGGGCGAATGGCGAGGTGGAGGAGAGCATCCCGAGCCACAAGACGTCGAGCGCCGCATTAGCCGGGGCCGTTTGCAGCGCCGGCATCCCCTTCGCGAAAGGATTGAGTAAATGGCGAAGACGAAAGTCGATCAGAAGACGCAACGGGCGCTTTGGGCGCGTGCCGCCGGCCGCTGCCAATATCGTGGCTGCAACTGCGAACTTGTTGGGGAGCTGCTGTCTGGCAAGGAGGATAAGATGTTCGGCTTCGTCGCACACATTGTTGCCGACTCACCGAACGCGCGCGAGGACATCCGACCCGGTCCGCTTTTCTCGCGAAAGATATTTCAAATCTCATGTTGCTCTGCGCGAAACACCATCGTCTCATCGATGACGAAGCACCCGATGATCATCCGAAGGAACTTCTCCTGCGGATGAAGGACGACCATGAGCGGCGGGTGCGTATCGCAGCTGGTATTCAGCCGGACCGGACATCTCATGTAATCCGTTTCGGCGCGAATATCGGCATAAATGAGGCGCTCGTTGCAAGGGAGGACATTTTCGCTGCCATGCAGCCTGATCGCTCGCCGGCGTCCTTCGACACTATCGATCTGGAGATGCTTGGTCTTTCGCTCGATGATGCTGACGAACAGTATTGGCAGGTTCAGCAGAGCAACCTCCAGCGGCAGTTTGCCGAAAAGGTCCGGGGCCGGATCGAACGGCAGCAGATCACGCATGCATGCGTCTTCGCGCTTGCGCTCCAGCCGCTCCTGATCGAACTGGGAAGGCAGCTTTGCGACATTCTGCCCGCCCAGGTTCATCAACGACACAGAGAGCCGGCGACATGGAAGTGGCAGAACGACAGTGCGCCGATCGAGTTCCAGGTCGAGGCGCCCACCGAGGTTCATTCGACGGTGGCCCTGATTCTGGGTTTGAGCGCGACAATATCGAAGACGCGCATTGATGGGCTTTGGTGCATCGATCCTTTTTCAATGGTTTGGAAGTAGGCCTGTTGGACCCCAATCAGTCTGATCCGAGCGATGCCGTTCAAACATAATG
>NZ_OBQD01000054.1 GCF_900220975.1 Rhizobium subbaraonis
ATCTGTTCGTCTGTGAAACGGTTGCGCTTCATTCCCTGGTCCTCTCGATGGCCAGAGCTTACTTCAAAATGGATTATTTCAACGGGGCAAGGTCATAGGCAACCCGCTGAGGGCCCTGCTGGGCCACGCGATTGGACACTCCCGGACGCTGGCGTGAAGTCGCATCGTGTGTGCCGACACACGTTAAATTAACCATGTTATGACATGTATGTTTAGCGCCTTTGTGGGGGAAGAACACCTATATGTTTGTCGAAAGTGTCACCGAGATTGAGCTAGATTGCACCGATCGTGTCGCTTTGCGTCGGGCATCTGACCTTTTTACCTCATTGTCGAATCCGATCCGCTTGGCAATCATTTTGCGCGTGATGAAGCGGGAATGGTCGGTGAATGAGATGGCATTTGATATCGCTCTTAGTCAATCTGCCCTTTCCCAGCATCTTGGAAAGCTTCGTGCTGCGGGTGTAGTCACAACTCGCAGGGCCGGGCAGACGGTATATTATCGATGCGAAAGTCTGACGATTGCCCGTCTGCTAGAACAAATGAACAGCTTCCCGTACAATGACTAAAATATCTAGTTCGGAAAAGAAACAGTCGCACTGTTAAAATATCGGGGCGCCAAATTTGCTTCCGAGTTGTCGATGTTACAGCGGAACATATCGGGGCAGCGCCGCTTCACCTGTTGATGCCTCGGCCGAGGCGCTCGCCGTAATTCGGGCGTTGTACCGCACGATACAAGACGGTTCTGGCCCCCATTACTGATCGAAACGGACGACGGTGAAGGCTTCATTCAGAGCGACTGGGCGGACCAGAGGTGACGTATCGGGGACGCCGATATCCGCGTCACCGAAGCGTCGCGCCGCTGTGGTATAACGCTCCTCGCCCAGCCCGGAATGGCGGAAGAGCCCGACGTGCTGCGCGGGATCATGCGCCACAACAAGCGCAATCTCGGCGTCTATGCCACGCCCGCCGAGCCCGTCACCATCAGTGTCGGCGATGCCGTTTATGCCGAGATCTGAAACAGCGGCGTTTCCGCCTCAGAGATATCATTCAGGATTGCCCGGCCAACGGTCTCGCCGATATCCCGGGCACTGGTGATGCCCTGGACGAAGGGCTCCTTGTGCAGCAAAAAGGCGATCGCGGCGCAATAGAGCCGGCCTTCCGACATCAGGCCAAGACGTGGCCGATAGGCTTCGTCGACGTCGATGCCGCCGGTGCGGACCATATCGGGGTCGCGGTCCGGCTGCCGGATCGCGGCCGCCTTCGGGGTCGCCGATACCTGCACGCCGCCTTGGGCGACCAGGGTCGGGAATGGAAGATCCGTGGCCGAGAGTGTCTCCTGGCCCGTTGCGTCAATGAAAGCACCGAAGCGATGGACTTCGCCATCCACTTCGACCTCCGCGCCGCGCTCCAGCCCATCTTCCGCCGTGCTGATCTGGTAATCCTCGCCCAGCTTCAGGATCGAGAGCTTGCCGGCGCGCGACAGTGCCAGCAGTCTGCGGATCGACATCAACGGCACGGTTGCATAGTCGTCGATGAAGATTCCCTTGAAGTGGCGGTGGAAGCGCTTCAGGTCGTTTTCGTCGAGGTGGGGAATGACCTTGGCCACGATCTCGTGGGTGATCAGGATCGCGTAGCGCCACGGCACCGTGTAACGCTTCTGCCGGTTCTCCTCGGCTTCGGCTAGGTTCTTGGCCGCCCAGACGAAGGGATCACTCTCCGTCCGGTCTGCGTAATAGGCGGCGGCGAAGGTCTCGACCGTCAATTGCGACAGCCCGATCCGGGCAGCATAAGCAGGGTCGCGGGCGATGATTTCTCCGCGGAACAGCTCGAAGACATCATCGAGCAGGTCGTGACGACCTGTTGCGATCAGCGCCTCGATGGCCTCTTCCGTGCAGACGAGCTGCGTCACATAGGGGAGCGGGCAGTAGAAATCGGCCTCCGGCAGGATGCCCTTCCGGGACATCAGCGTCGCGCGAAACTCCTCAGTCCCGGCAGCCGGCTGATATTGCAGGTCGCCCGCTGCGTCGCTGTAGAACATGCCGTGGGCCGTCGCCACGGTCATCAGGGCGTCGATACCACTCAGCGAGGTACCGAGAATGCCGACGGGTTCATTGCGGATGGATTTGAGAACGGTCGCCGGCCAGGGCGAAACGAAATAACCGGGACGGATTTCCGTGCTGTCTGGCCAGTTGTGGCCGGTCGCCATGACAACATGGTTGTAAACCGCGTCGTCCTCCCCGTCGGGATGGGACACGCGAAGACGGATGGCTTCCGCCTGGATCTCGATATCGGTGACCTTGTGACGTGCGAGCACCGTGATCACATGGCCGCGATCGCTGGCCAAATTTCGCATCTGGGCAAACTGTGCCTGCATGTAGTCGCCGAGCACGAGGCGCGGGTAGAATTCCCGCTCGTCGATCGCTTCGCGGCGGATGCCGTGGCGCATCAGCGTGTCGTCATCCTGCCGCCGCAGCCAATCGGCCAGCGTTTCGGTGAAAGCAGGCAGCTCGATGCTCGGAATGTTGGAGAGCATGGCCGGGTCGTTCATATCAGGGTGATAGGGCGTGCCCTTGCCCGGTTCGCCCTCTGCCTCATACAGGGTAATCGAAAGGGGAACGGTTGAGCCGATCAGTTGTTTGAACGTGTAGAGGCCGGTCGGACCCGTGCCGATGATAGCAATTCGTGGAAGCATGGACATATCCTATGTCCGGCGAACAATCTCGCGCGGCTGTCAGGGAATGTTCCACCTTTGAAATTGTTCCCCTCCTCATGCTGTTGCGCGAACTATCCTTCGAGCAAATGCGATAATCTGAACTTGATGTGAGGTCGGCTGTTTGTATTATACTAACGAAATTATCACGATCGGCTCAAGTGAGCGCCAATTTTGTAACTCCGTCCATTGGACCTAGTGTGCACTAAAGCTGCTTTTTCAAAGGTATCATCTTTGTTAGAAGACGTTAACCTGACTAAAATTTGTATATTTGTTCTCCTTAGTGCAATATTCACGGTCGCCAATATAAGTTTGTTTGTCGATGCGCATCGATGACCGATGGTTAACGCTATGACAAGGCGGCAACAATCGACCCGAAAGGACTCGCGTTGCGTTCATACCGCTTAAACGTCTAAGGCGGAACTTTCCCCAGGCGGGCGCATTTTCGCTACCGGACCTAGCAACCAGGTCTGCAAAGAGGAAAACCCATGAAAAAGATGATTTTCGCGGCGGCGCTCGTGTGCGCCTCGGCAGTGTCTGCCTATGCCCAGACCACCACTGTTCCTGCGACGGACGGCGACACGCCAGCCGTTGCGACCCCGGAAACACCGAACGCTGCAGCCCCTGTCGAGGGCGCAAATTCCTTTACCGAAGAACAGGCGCGGGAGCGCATCGAAGCAGCCGGCTTCACCGGCATTGCCGACCTCAAGCTCGACGATCAGGGCGTCTGGCAGGCCACGGCGATGAAGGATGGCAAGTCCATGCCGGTGGCCATGGATTACCAGGGCAACGTCGTCTCCAAATAATTTTGCGGAAACGCAGAGAAAGGTCATTCCCATGAAAACCGTTACCGGACTTTTTGACAACTACAGTGATGCGAGCGCAGCCGTCAGCGCGCTGGAAGCACGTGGCGTCCCGTCTGACGACATCAGCATTGTTTCCAACAATGTCGACAACCGCCACAAGCACGAAGATAACGACAACGGTGCCGCAGAAGGCGCTGGCACCGGTGCCGGCATCGGCGCTGTCGTCGGTGGCGCAGGCGGTCTTCTGACTGGCCTCGGCATCATGGCGATTCCCGGCGTCGGCCCGGTTGTTGCAGCCGGCTGGCTTGCCGCCACTGCCGCTGGCGCTATCGCCGGCGCGGTTGCCGGTGGTGCGGCTGGTGGTCTCATCGGCGCACTGACGGATTCCGGCGTCTCCGAAGATGAGGCCCATGTCTATGCTGAAGGCGTTCGCCGCGGCGGCACGCTCGTCACCGCTCGTGTGGATGACGGCATGGAAACCGAAGCTGAGATGATCCTCAAGCAGTCCAACCGCGTCGATCCCATGGCGCGCCGCCAGGCTTATTCCGAGCAGGGCTGGACGAAGTTCGATCATTCCGCTGATCCTTACGGCCCAGCCGAAGTCGAGCAGGAGCGCGACCGCTATCGGGTTCGCACTCTCTAAAGTCTGATAATCGAGGACCGGCTCACGCCGGTCCTCGACGTTCTTGAGGCATATCATCTATCAACAGGGATGTCGGTTGGCTTTCCGGAACCCCAGAAGGTCACCCCATGCGAAGCATTTCCGATTCCATCGAGCGGCTCGCGCCCGCCCGCAGGCGCCAGGCGCCACTGGCGAGACGAACAAGCTTGCCCGACTGGCCGATCCTGCGCGAAACCCTGGGCTGCCAGCGGTGCATCAGTAGTTTGAGTGCTCGTCCCGCCCGTGGATGCGCCAGCTATCCCTAGACTTACAGTGGCTTGCGTGATCAATCACCATCTCCTGGGCCCTCGCACACTTTCGAGGGGCAAGTGAGGGAGTTGAATGGTAAGTCAGAGATCGTCAATCGTCGACGGCACAAACGGTATGCGAGTGACAACTCCTCCTAACCTCTGAGCTTAGTTATTGACGAGACTAAACAGCTGGCAGGTGCGCGGTCATCGGCACGAGTAGCCTCCACAAGATCTGCGCGGCCAAACCTTAAATTCTCCGCTTTACAATTGTCTTCTCCAACGCTCATCGGGTGTAAAATGCGCTGTCCGCGTCTGCTCAGCCCATAGCAATATGAGCAAGTCCATTGGACCCAGAGCATCACGGTCGACTGGTTCAGTAACCATCAACTAAACCTCGTCCAAGATATAATAGAACGACGCCACGTCCTTTCCTAGATGGAACAAAGTCCCAGGCCATGGAGTTTCCTCGTCACCTCCGGAGCCCCGGATGTATTTTAGGAAACCGGAAGGAAAGTTGAATATGGAAGACGCAGGTATCGGCTGGATCGCGGCGATTATCATCGGTGGCATTGCAGGGTGGCTTGCAGAGACGTTTATGAAGAGCAACATGGGCGTCATCATGAATATCCTTCTCGGCATTGTCGGTGCCATAGTCGCCAACTTCATCCTTTCACTGTTCGGGATCGTTCTCGGAGGCTGGCTCGGCTACCTTATCGCCGGTTTCATCGGCGCATGTATCTTAATTGCGCTGGCGCGGATGGTAAGGCGAACAGCGTGAACCAGTAAAATCGTTTGGGCGGCGTCGTGTGCAGACGCCGCCGGGAACCCTACCCGGCATCAGCCGACATGGTAGAACCGAAAACCGTGTGTAGTGCCGGAGCTACCGGCAGAGCGCTGGTGCTTTATGGTCTCTGCGCCCTGCAGCAGAGATCAATATCGGTCGGACATTTAATCTCCTACCTAAAGGCGCATACATCCGGGCTTGCTGCTCGACGTAGCGCTGCAAATGATTGGAGCCAGTTGGCTTCGCTCGGAAACCGCCTTTCCGGGTTAAATTAGTTCGCGACCTTCAGAAGCGCGCGCATTGGAAGCCCGAGATGACGCCACAAAGGCCGCAAATCTCAAAGGCTCGTCAATCACGTTCTAGTTGAGCTCCTCAAACAGCTGTTCTTCATCGATTTAAAGGATCAGCTCGGCTGCGCCCCCTTGGCAGCCTTGTCGCAATCCGTGCGCTAAAAGCCTTTTAGCCGGCCGCCGAGACCGTGGCTTGGAATTGTAAGCCTGTAGTGGCCCGAATAAATGTCCCAGCCCGCCCGTACGGCGCCAACCCCAATTTGCACGGGTCCCCATCCGCCGCTCTCGATGTTATTCGGCTCAACAAGCGCGGCCAGCAGAGACTTTATAGACTGACTCCTCATTTATGGGCTCCGGGTGCGTTAGTTCATGCGTGTTTGTCGTTCCATGGAACGCCAACATTGGAAACAACTATCTCGTCCCTCACCGTTTAGAGAGAACGGCGCGGACACGAGGTCCGCGCCTGAACTTCACTCGACCGGAGGCGAGGCTTTGCCGAGCTTAAGAGCAGGTTCCCGGCCCCACACCCGCAACTTCCCAAGTTCGGATACAAAAGCGGCAACCCCCCCTTCACCGGGAAGTGCGATCGTGCCTTCGTCGAGATCGTCGGTGATTCCAGCCTTGACGAGAAGCGGGAAAGAGCTCTCGTCGTAGCCGATGAACTTGCAGTGCTGGAATGCGTCCGCCACGAAGTCCCGTGCTGTCGCCTCCTTCACCAAATCCTCAACTGCGCCCGGAGCCGCGAGGACGGCGACGGCGTCGAACAGCACCGAGGGGCCACCGTCGATCATGTGCTGCGCCTCTATCCAGGTCCCATCGGACGCGGTCACGCCTCCGATCTTCGGCGCAATCAGCTCAACCAAAGCCTTCTCCTTCTCGATCACCATCATCAGCTTCTTGAGGAGCTTTGCATCGACGCCATCCGTTACAAGCACGCCGAGTTTGCGGCCCTCAAACCGCTTCGGTCCGCCTTGCACGATGCTAAGCGCGGGAGACGGCTCCAGATCCTGACGTGTGGGCATGGCAGCGTCGGCGGGCTTAGGCATTGTCTGGATTCCGAGCTTCTGGGCAACGGTGGTGGCGAGCGTCTCGTCGATGTTCAGCAGGTGCGAGATCATCCGTTCGCGGATAGCGACGGTCTCGACCTTGCTTAGCTCGAACGTGAGTGCCATCGCGATGTGCCGCTGCTCGGGCGGCGTCTGACTGAGGAAAAACTGGCGGGCCTGGCTATAGTGGTCGCCGAAGCTTTCCGGACGCAGCCGCACTTTCTGGCCGTTCTCCTCGGCCAGAAAGTGGCGGTATCCTCGGGACGGGGCCTGCCGGGGACCTTCCCCGAACGAGTTCGGCTGGTAGTTTACCCTGCCAACCGGGTTGCGCATCGCCATGTGCCCGTCCTGCTGGAAGTTGTGGAAGGGACACTTTGGTGCGTTGATGGGAAGGTGCGTGAAATTCGGTCCGCCAAGCCGCTTGAGCTGCGTGTCGAGGTAGGAAAAGTTTCTGCCCTGAAGAAGAGGGTCGTTGCTGAAGTCGATTCCCGGCGGAACGTTGTGCGTCATGAACGCGACCTGCTCGGTCTCCGCGAAGAAGTTGTCCGGCATGCGGTCGAGCACGAGACGGCCGATTGGTTTTACCGGCAACAACTCTTCCGGAATAATCTTCGTCGGATCGAGGACGTCGAAGTCCCAGTTGTCGGCAAACTCTTGATCAAAGAGCTGCACAGAGAGTTCCCATTCCGGAAAGTTGCCGGATTGGATCGCCTGCCAGAGATCGCGACGATGGAAGTCGGGGTCGGCACCGTTGATCTTGACTGCCTCGTTCCACGCAACCGACTGGAGGCCGAGCTTTGGCTTCCAGTGGAACTTGACGAACGTGGACTCGTCTTTGTCATTGACGAAACGGAAGGTGTGTACACCGAACCCCTCCATGAAACGGAAGGATCGTGGGATGGTGCGGTCGGACATGATCCACATGACCATGTGCATGCTTTCCGGCGTAAGGCTGATGAAATCCCAGAAGTTGTCGTGGGCGGTCTGCGCCTGGGGGAAGGCCCGGTCCGGCTCCTGCTTTGCGGCATGTACTAAGTCCGGAAACTTGATTGCGTCCTGAATGAAGAAGACAGGGATGTTGTTGCCGACGAGATCCCAGTTGCCTTCCTGCGTGTAGAACTTCACGGCGAAACCGCGGACATCGCGGGCGAGGTCGGCAGAACCTTTGTTGCCGGCGACAGTAGAAAAGCGGACAAAGACAGGCGTTTTCTCGCCTGCGCGCTGAAAGATGTCGGCGCGGGTGACGTCGGACAAGGATTCATAGGTTTCGAAGAAGCCGTGGGCGCCATAGCCACGTGCGTGAACCACGCGTTCCGGAATTCGCTCGTGGTCGAAGTGGAAGATTTTCTCGCGGAAATGGAAGTCGTCCATCAGCAGCGGACCGCGGGCGCCGACCCGAAGAGAGTTCTGGTCGTCGGCGATTGGTCCGCCTTGCGACGTGGTCAACACGTCGGCACCGTCCTCAGCGATCTGGTGGAGTTCGCCGCCCGCGCCTCGGTGAAGCTGCTGATCATGGATGGTGACAGTGTCCGTGGAAGAGGTCGAGCGGGTCGCCCGTTTTGTACGCTTTGCCATGATTATCCCCTTTGGTGATGGCTGGATACAAAAAGGCCGCCCCTGTGGGACGGCCTTGAATAATGCACTGGGACCTCAGGAAGCCTTGCTTTTGCCCTTGGCGTTCGCAGAGGCCTTTGCGAGCTGCGTGAGCTTCTCGTCTGTCGCTTTCTCCTCGGCGAGGTTGGCCTCCAGCAGCGGTACGGCGTCCTTCAGACCAAGCTGTTTAGCCCACTCGATCAACGTGCCGTAACGGGCGATCTCGTAGTGCTCGACTGCCTGGGCGGATGAGATGAGCCCTGCATCCAGAGCCGGAGACTCCTTGAACTCTTCAATGATCTCTTCGCCTTCGGCAATAATGCCCTGAATGGCTTCGCAGGTCTTGCCGCGAGCCGCCTTTCCGAGCAGTTCGAAGACCTGTTCCAAGCGTTCGATCTGGCCCTGGGTCTCGTCGCGGTGCTGCAGGAAGCCTGCCTTTCCTTCTTCCGAATTGGCGGCGCGGGCCATCTTCGGAAGGGCCTTCAGGATCTTCTTCTCTGCGAAGTAGATGTCTTTGAGAGTGTCCAGGAACAGGTCATCCAGTGTTTTGGTGGCTGCCATTTCATGTCTCCATGTGGTTCAGGATGAGATCTGAAAACTTGGTTCAGTTAATCAGGTCGGCGGGGACTTTTCCTCCGTTTTCCGACAGCTTCTTCATGAGAGCCTTGTGAAGAAACGTGTTCATTTTCGCGCTGTCATCGGCGTCGCCGGTGTAGCCTAGTTCCTGCGCCAGCTCCTTGCGCTCTCCAAGGCTTGCGTCCATGCCGAGTGCCTTCATCAGGTCAACAATTGAGTGGCGCCACTCGAGCGTTTGGCCAGACTTCTTTGCTGCTTCGTCGAGGATCGATTCGACGTCGACAGGAGCCCGGGAGTTTCCGCTGGAACCAGCGCCTCCGTCTATCTGCAGAGCAGGGTTTGCAGTCTGTGCTGCGAACGGAGCGGGCGTTTTTATAGCCGGGGTGGCAGCCCCTGATTGGGCGGGCGGTTGAGAGGCAGGCGTGGCTGAAGATGCCGGTGCCGTGGAGCCCATGCTTGACCCTTGCGAGGAAGGAGCAGCATTTGCTTCGCCAAAAATTGCGTCCTTGATGCGGTCGAAGATGCTCATTCATTTCTCCTGCTGTGACTTGGTCAGGGCGCTCGATCCGCTCCGGAGCTGCAGCACGCTTATGTACCCGGCCGTCGCGAAAAATTGATGTGCTGTCGCCCCGCCGATTAACGCGGTGGACAGATCGCGGTTCCTTCTGCCTCAGGCTCGGGAGCAAAATTCCTTCGCGGCGGTCTCCAAGCGCAAGGCTCCCCGGTTCAACGAGCGCGTGGACAGCCGCCATGCTACCTAGTGCACGTTGGTTGGCTTGTTTCTTTACAGGCAGTGTCTCTAAGCGAATGGCTCGATCAAGCCAGTGACTGCTGAGGACATGCCATATAACTTTAGGCAACACGGCATGACAGCGACGGTAGCGCCGGCTGGATCATGGCGCTTGGCGACCTTCTACTATCAGGACACGTAAGTCATTGTAGCGTTCTACCATTGACATTGGCTTCGCGAGCCAAGGCCGGTGCCTAATGTGTCGATGTCGGGCCTATCGTTAGTCTAGCTGCGGATTCCGGTCTGAAGCCGGCCGGCATTCCGATTAATTACCGGCCACCGTTCCGATTTGAAGCCGGCCACTATTCCAATCAATTACCGGCCG
>NZ_OBQD01000030.1 GCF_900220975.1 Rhizobium subbaraonis
CACCAGGCCAAAGCGGCTTAAATCAACCCGCAAACCGAGCCGGAAACTCCATTCTTCCCACGCCCAAAAAGTCTCAAATCATTCGACGACGGACAGTCTTCCCAAACAATCCGAATGGGATGAGGACAAATCCGGCAAGAACGGTCAGCTTGAATTCGATCAGTGTGACGAACAACTGGATCGCCAGAATAAAGAAAGCCAAGAGGACGAGCGCCCAAGCGAACAGCAGGCATGCGATCTGGATGAAATTCTCGAAGAATGCGACCCAGCCCATCAGGTCGGAAATGGATTCCAGCAGCGGGCGGGCCGCGTCGAGGCCGACTTGCGCCACCCGTCCGGGGCGAAGGAGATCCGCCGTCGAAAAGCCGGTGCCCGATCCCTTGAGGCCGAGGCCGGCGAAGCTCTCGAAGATGATCCTCGCCAGATTGTTCCAGTTGTCGATGATGTAGGCGAAAGCCCCGACGAACAGGGTCTTCTTCACTAGACGGGCGATGATGTCGTCGTCGGCGCCCCAACTCCAGAACAGGGCGGCGAGCGTCACGTCGATGACGATCAACGTGGTGGCGATGAAGGCGACCTCGCCGCCGAGAAGACCGAAGCCACTGTCGATATAGGAGGTGAAGACCCCGAGGAAATTGTCGATGACGCCGCTGCCGCCCATGAATCATCGTCCTTCGATCGTCTGTGGAGCAGCCTGCACCGCAATTCTGCCGAGGAAGCGGTCGCGGGTTTCCGACCAGACGCGCAAACATTCGGCATCGCCGGTGGCGGCCTGCCCAAGCTCCTGGCACCGGCGCTGGCCGAGGCGGAGCGGATCTGCCGGCGAGTCGATGGCGGGTGTGGGGCGTGTCCATGGTGCGGGAGCCTCTCTCTTTCTGAGCATCTCGGTCGCCGTCGCGGTGATCGCGACGGCGATGAAGACGACAGCGGCCAGCCGGGCCAGCATCTTGCCATCCATGGCTGCGTCCTCAGTTGAACATCTTGGCGCTGCCGGCCTGATAGCCGGAGCCCGGCGTCAGAAAGCGCTGGCGTTGGACGCGGCCCTGTTCGGCTGCGGCGGCGCGCTCGGCTTCGGTGAGCGCGGTGGACCGGCCATTGGCGGCAAGCAGGGCCGTCAGGTCGGAGAGCTGCTGCGACTGGAGGGCGAGAAGCTGATTGCCTGCCTGTGCGGCCTGAAGCGCGCCGGTCGCACCCTGGCTCTGGCCGACCAGTTGCGACATCTCGGTGCGGTTGGTATCGATATTGCCGACGACGGTAGCCTGCACGCGCATGGCGTCCTGAAGGCCGCCGATGCTGTTGCGCCAGCGCTCCTTGGCATCGGAGACGAGCTGCGCATCGGTGGCCGAGAGCGAGACATTGGCGTATTTCGACTGGAACGCCTGATCGATCTGGCTGACGTCGAAGGCAATGTTCTGCGCCTGGGACAGTAGCTGCTGCGTGCGCTGAACGGACTGCTGGATCTGCTGGAGCGACGAATACGGCAGGCTTGCCAGATTGCGGGCTTGGTTGATCAGCATCTGCGCTTCGTTTTGCAGGCTGGTGATCTGATTGTTGATCTGCTCCAGGGCGCGGGCAGCGGACAGAAGATTCTGAGAATAGTTCGTCGGGTCGTAGACGATCCAGGCGGCGGATGCCGGCGGCGCCAGAACGATCGAGATCGGACCGGAAAGGGTCAGGAGGGATGCGGCGAGCAGCGCCGCGCGGGTACGACAGGTCTTCATGGTTGAGCCTCCTTGTCGGGCTGGGGGATGAGATTGGCGAGGTCGGGAATGAGGTCGGCCGCCCAATCGACGCCGCGCAGGCGCAGCCAGGCGGCGAGAAAGCCGTCCCGGCCGTGTTCAGCGAAGATGCGGGCGATGGCGGACTGATCGGATTTCGAGGAGGCGGCCGTCAGTGCCAGGCCGACTTCGGACAGGCCCAAGTCAAACAGGCGGTTCCCCCTGCGGCTTTGGCAGTAATAGTCCTTTTTCGGCGTGGCCCGCGCGAGGATCTCGATCTGGCGCGCGTTCAAGCCAAATCGCTGATAGATCGCGGTGATCTGCGGTTCGACAGCGCGCTCATTCGGAAGAAGCAGGCGCGTCGGGCAGCTTTCGATGATCGCCGGCGCGATCTCCGAATTGTCGATGTCGGAGAGCGACTGCGTGGCGAAAATAACCGAGGCGTTCTTTTTTCTGAGGGTCTTCAGCCATTCCCGCAACTGCCCGGAAAAGGCTTCGTCATCGAGCGCCAGCCAGCCCTCGTCAATGATGAGCAAAGTGGGTGAGCCATCGAGCCGGTCGCCGATGCGGTGGAACAGGTAGGACAGGACGGCCGGAGCAGCGCCCGTGCCGACCAGTCCCTCGATCTCGAAAGCCTGCACCGACGCACTGCCGAGGTGCTCGGTTTCGGCATCGAGCAGCCGGCCATAGGGACCGCCGACACAATACGGCCTGAGCGCCTGCTTCAGGTCATTCGATTGCAGCAGCACCGTCAGGCCAGTGATGGTCCGTTCCTCGACCGGGGCCGAGGCGAGCGAGGTCAGCGCCGTCCAGATGTGCTCCTTGACATCCGGCGTGATCGCGATGCTCTCGCGTGTCAGGATGGCGACGATCCAGTCGGCCGCCCAGGCGCGTTCCGGCACGTCACGGATGCGGGCGAGCGGCTGGAGCGAGACCGAAAAAGCGTCCCCCTCGGTGAGATCGCCGCCGAGATCATGCCAGTCGCCGCCCATGGCAAGGGCCGCGGCCCGGATCGATCCCCCGAAATCGAATGCGAAAACTTGGGCTTGCTCATAGCGCCGGAACTGGAGCGCCATGCAGGCGAGCAGCACGCTCTTGCCAGAGCCGGTCGGCCCAACGACGAGCGTGTGGCCGACGTCGCCGACATGGATGGAAAGCCGGAACGGGGTGCTTCCCTCGGTCTTGCCGTAAAGCAAGGGGGTGCTACCAAGATGGTCATCCCGTTCCGGTCCCGCCCACACGGCACTGAGGGGGATCATGTGGGCGAGATTGAGTGTCGATATCGGCGGCTGGCGCACATTGGCATAAACATGCCCCGGCAGCGAACCGAGCCAGGCGTCGACGGCATTGATGGTTTCGGGCATCGCCGTGAAGTCGCGGCCCTGGACCACTTTTTCGACAAGACGAAGCTTTTCATCGGCCAGGCGGGGATCGGTGTCCCATACGGAGATGGTTGCCGTGACATAGGCCATGCCGGCATAGTCGGCGCCGAGTTCCTGAAGAGCGATGTCCGCGTCGGCGGCCTTGTTTGCGGCGTCGGTATCCACGAGAACCGACGCCTCGTTGGTCATCACCTCTTTCAGAATGGCCGCGATCGACTTGCGTTTGGCGAACCACTGGCGGCGGATGCGGGTGAGCAGCCGGATGGCGTCGGTCTTGTCGAGCAGGATCGCGCGCGTTGACCAGCGATAGGGAAAGGCGAGCCTGTTCAGCTCGTCGAGAATTCCGGGTGTCGTCGCAGTCGGGAAGCCGACAATGGTGAGGATGCGCAGATGGGTGTCGCCGAGACGCGGCTCCAGTCCACCGGTCAGCGGCTGATCGGCCAGCAGCGCATCGAGATACATCGGCGTCTCGGGCACACGGACGCGATGCCGGTTGGTCGAGATGGTCGAGTGCAGGTAGGTCAGCGTCTCGCTGTCATCGAGCCAGTCGCATTCCGGCATAAAGCCGTCGAGGAGCCCCAGCACGCGGTCGGTGCGATCGATAAAGCCGCGCAGGACCTCGTTCGGATCGACGCCGGAGCGTTCGCGTCCCTCGTAGAGCCAGGTCTCGGCACGCGCGGCATCTTCAGCAGGCGAAAGATAGGAGAAGGTCAGGAAGTAACCTGAAATGAAATGGCTGCCCTGTTCCTCGAAATCGGCCTTGCGCTCGGCGTCCAGCAATGCGGATGCCGGATCGGGAAAGCGGCTGTCGGGATAGGTCGCAGCCTCATGACGCTGCGCCTCGACGAAGATCGCCCAGCCGGAGCCGAGACGCCGGAAGGCATTGTTCAGCCGCGCGGCGACGGCGACAAGTTCGGCTGCGACGGACGATTCCAGATCGGGGCCACGAAACCGGGCGGTCCGTTGCAACGATCCGTCCTTGTTCAGAACGACACCCTCGCCGACGAGCGCAGCCCAGGGCAGGAAATCCGCAAGCCGGCTGGCGGTGCGGCGATATTCGGAAAGGTTCAGCATGGCCGCACTCCTCAAACCGCAAGATGACCGGGGATGCGCAGGTGACGGCGACCAACCTCGACGAACAGCGGGTCGCGTTTCGCCGCCCAGACTGCCGCGAAATGCCCGACGGCCCAGATGGCGAGGCCGACCAGCCAGAGACGCAAGCCGAGACCCACGGCCCCGGCCAAGGTGCCGTTCATGATGGCAATGCTTCTCGGCGCGCCGCCGAGCAGGATGTGCTCGGTCAAGGCGCGATGGACCGGGACAGAGAATCCCGGCACCGCGTCGAAATGTTCGAGGACGGCGGCCATTACACCAAGGCTCCGCCGCCAAACGAGAAGAAGCTGAGGAAGAAGGAGCTGGCGGCAAAGGCGATCGACAGGCCGAAGACGATCTGGATCAAGCGGCGGAAGCCGCCGCTGGTGTCACCGAAGGCCAGCGCCAGGCCGGTAGCGATGATGATGATGACAGCGACGATCTTGGCAACCGGCCCCTCGATGGATTCGAGGATCGACTGAAGCGGCGCTTCCCACGGCATAGAGGAACCGGACGCGTGAGCCGGCACAGCCGCCATCATCATGATCGTGGCGAGCGCCATCGAACCCAAAAGGTGGCGGCGGATGCCGCGCAGGATCGGCGGGGTGGATGTGTTCGCCTGCCGCGGCAGAGCGGACAGAATCGGCGGAACATGGAAAGTCATGACGTTTCTCCTTTCGGGAGCGGTTGGCGGTCGGAGGAAAGATGAGCGGGAGCGACGCCGTAATCGCCGTTAGGTCCGAGACCTTCGACGCGGGCGAGTTCCGAGAGCCGTCGCGCGGAACCGCGTCCGGAGAGAACCGCCACCATGCCGATGGTTTCGGCGATCAGCGCCTTGGGGACAGTGACGACGGCTTCCTGGATGAGCTGTTCGAGGCGGCGAAGCGCGCCGAGGCTGGTGCCGGCGTGAATGGTGCCGATCCCGCCGGGATGGCCGGTGCCCCAGAGTTTCAGGAGGTCGAGGGCTTCGGGACCGCGCACCTCGCCGACGATGATACGGTCGGGACGAAAGCGCATGGCCGAGCGCGCCAGATCCGTGAGATTGGCGATGAAGTCCTTGGTGCGCATCGGCACCTTGTTCTCGGACCGGCTTTGAAGTTCGCGGGTATCCTCGATGATGAGGAGCCGGTCTTGCCCCTTCGCCACTTCCGAGAGAAGCGCGTTGGTCAGCGTCGTCTTGCCGGTGCCCGTACCGCCGGCGACAAGAATATTGGTGTGCGCGGCGACAGCCTCGCGCAGGAATGCCGCCTGATCGGCGGTCATGGTTCCTGCCGCAACATAGTCGTCGAGGGTGAACACCGAGACTGCCGGTTTGCGGATAGCGAAGGCCGGGCCTGTGACGATCGGAGGCAGGAGACCCTCGAAGCGCTCGCCACTCTCAGGCAGTTCGGCCGAGACACGCGGAGCGCCGGCATGGACCTCCGCGCCGACATGATGGGCGACCAGGCGGATGATGCGTTCGCCGTCCGCGGGCGAGATGCGCTCGCCGGTGTCGGACATGCCTTCCGAGAGACGGTCGATCCACAGCCGCCCATCGGGATTGAGCATCACCTCGACGACGCCGGGGTCTTCCAGAAGACGGGCGATGGCAGCACCCAGCGCGGTGCGCAGCATCCGCGCACCGCGGGCAAAGCCTTCCGAATTTCGATGAGAGACTGCCATCCGATCCCCGTTTCCGGCCGGGGAAAATCAGACGATCCCCGGACGGGGATGATTAAAAGAGCCGCAAATCAGGCCGATTCAACAAGGAATTGGCGTCGTAGTAATGTAGCGTGCAAATACAGGAAAACGGCGGGTCGGCGATCTTCTTGATCTCGATACGGCGGTTGCTATTCACCATGCATGCCCGCGCGCGCCGAAGCCTGACCGTTTGGTGAGTCGCCCACGTCCTCGCTGACTTCCTGCCTGAGCTTCGGCCCCTGTGCCAGCCGCCGACCGAGCGCGGTCACGAACGCCTCATAGCGTTCAGCAGCCTTGGCGCGTGCCGCCTGCGCCGCCGGCTCGGGCAGCGCCGGCGTGCTCGTGAGCCAGAAGCGAACGAAGACAGCGAGCGTCTCAACCGAAATGCCGACATCACGTTCCAATCGGGTCATGCGGCGATCGATCTGGTCGAGGCGTTTGGCGAGGATCGCCTCGCGCCGTTCGGCGTCGTCCGGCGACAGGAAGGAAGCGACGGCCGCTTCCACCACCAGGGACATCGGCTGTTCCCGGCGAGCGACATAGTCCGAGAGCATCGTCATGACGTCAGGTTCGAGATAGACGGAGATCTGCGTCTTCTTTTTTCGGCCGGTCATGGCGTTCACAGCTCCATTCCGTCATTGGGATCGAGCGAGACCTGCCGGGCTACGCCTTGCATGAGGCGGGCCATGCGCCGGTTGCGGGTTGCTTCCTCCTCCATCTCGTCGAGCGGATCGATCTCGAATTCGTTTTCGATCGGCTCCTTCTTCTCGACAGGCTTCACCCGGTTCAGCTCGGGTTGCTGCCGGCGCTCGGATTCGGTCGGGTCTTCGTCTTCCGTTCCCGCGCTCGCAAGCGTCTCGGCGGCTTCCGGTCGAGCCGGAATTGGCAGGTTGCTCCAGTCATCCGGCCGCGGCTTTTCGGGGCGGGTCAGTTTGGGCGGCGGCAATATCCGCTCCTGAAACCGCGCATCCTCGTAATAGCGCGCCTTCTTCGCCCGGATTGGCGGCGTTCCGGCGACCATGACGATCTCGTCGGCCGGCGGGAGCTGCATGATTTCGCCGGGGGTGAGCAGCGGTCGCGCGGTTTCCGAACGTGAGACCATCAGGTGTCCGAGCCAGGGCGACAGACGATGCCCGGCATAGTTCTTCATCGCCTTCATTTCGGTAGCGGTGCCGAGCGCGTCGCTCACCCTTTTCGCGGTCCTCTCGTCATTGGTCGCGAACGACACGCGCACATGGCAGTTGTCGAGGATCGAGTTGTTCGGCCCGTATGCCTTCTCGATCTGGTTCAACGACTGAGCGATCAGGAACGACTTCAAGCCATAGCCCGCCATGAAGGCCAGAGCGCTCTCGAAGAAATCCAGCCTGCCCAGGCTCGGAAACTCATCCAGCATCAGCAGCAGGCGATGCCGTCCTGTCTTCGCCTGCAGATCCTCGGTCAGGCGGCGGCCGATCTGATTGAGGATCAGGCGAATGAGCGGCTTGGTGCGGTTGATGTCGCTCGGCGGCACGACGAGGTAGAGGGTCGCCGGACGCTTGCCGCCCACGATGTCGGTGATGCGCCAGTCACAACGGCGCGTCACCTCGGCGACAACCGGATCGCGATAGAGGCCCAGGAACGACATTGCCGTGGACAGCACGCCGGAGCGTTCATTGTCGGATTTGTTCAGCAGCTCGCGCGCGGCGCTGGCGATGACCGGATGCGGACCGGCTTCTCCGAGATGTGCCGTCTTCATCATGGCAGCGAGCGTCGATTCGATCGGCCGCTTCGGGTCGGAGAGGAAGGCCGCAACGCCGGCGAGCGTCTTATCCTTCTCGGCATAGAGGACATGCAGGATCACGCCGACCAGAAGGGCATGGCTGGTCTTCTCCCAGTGGTTTCGCTTCTCGAGCGAACCTTCAGGATCGACCAGAATGTCGGCGATGTTCTGAACGTCGCGGACCTCCCACTCACCGCGCCGCACCTCGAGCAGAGGATTGTAGGCCGCGGATTTCGCATTGGTCGGGTCGAACAGCAGCACGCGGCCATGGCGAGATCGGAAACCGGAGGTGAGCTGCCAGTTCTCGCCCTTGATATCGTGAACGAGCGCGCTGCCCGGCCAGGTCAGGAGTGAGGGCACCACCAAGCCCACCCCTTTACCCGATCTGGTCGGGGCAAAGCATAGAGTGTGCTCGGGACCATCATGCCGCAGATAATCTCGATCGAGCCTACCGAGCACAACGCCATCGGCTCCGAGCAACCCGGCAGCCTTCACCTCCTCCATCTCAGCCCAGCGCGCCGAGCCATAGGTGGCGACGTTTTTCGCCTCGCGCGCACGCCAGACCGACATCCCGATCGCGACGGCGATAGCGATGAAGCCGCCGGACGCCGCGATCATGCCGCCTTCGACAAAGATCGGCGGCGCATAGGCGTCGTAGAAGTACCACCACCAGAAAAAGGCCGGCGGATAGTAGATCGGCCAGCCGGCGATCGCAAACCAGGGATCACCGAGCTGGGGCTGGAAACCGAGGCGCCAGGCCGTCCACTGTGTCGCGCCCCAGGTCGTCATCAGCACGATCAGAAGGACGGTAAGGATCTGACCCCAGAGAATTTTGGTCGCAGACATGCGATGGTCCTTTCTATGACGTTGAGGATTAGAGGCCGAGCCCCCGCTTGCGACCAAAGCTCCAGTCGATGCCGCCGTCGTCGCGGGCGACACCGGAGACGTGTTTGCCGAGCTGCTTTTCGAGGGATGGCGACCAAGGCACGAGCTGGAAGCCGAGGCCCCCATCCCCACTGATGACCTCGATCATGGCAAAGCGGCCGGAGGCGAGCGCGAAGCGCTGACGATAAGTGCCGGCGACATATTCGCCGCTGCCGGCCCGGTTAAACGGCTGGCCCGTCTCGGTGGCGAGTTTCTCGCCAAGCGCGTCCAGTTCGCGGCGGCGCAGCGTGTCGACCAACCTTCGGGCGAACACCACGCTGCGGCCCTGGCGCACGGCCAGTCCCTGTTCGACAAGATGGTCAGCGCGCCGTTCCATGGCCTGCTGCACCTCGGCGCCGAAACCGCCGTCGGAAAGCGACAGCGATTCCCTCGCGACGGCCTGCCGATCGAGCCAGGTGGCGCCCGACGCCGTAACCTGCCGCTCAATGTCGAGATCGGAGCGGACGGCGAGCGCGACGCGGCGTTCACCGCGGGCGTCATCGAATTTGCGTAGCTCGACGATCGAACCGGGAGCGCTGTCGCCCGCCGCATCAAGATCGGGCAACTTGATGTGATGGGTACGAGCGTCGACGCCATCGACGACGGCATAGGCCGAGCCCTTCAGCTCGTCGTCGAGACCGCGATCGACCAGCCGGCCGATGATCGGCTCATCAAGGCTTTCGCCCGCCAGTACATAGTTGGCCGAGCCGCGCTCGATACCGCGCTCCGTCAGCGCCTTGTGCATGCGCTTGATGATGTCGCCGCGCTCGCCGAGTTCGCGCAGCACCGCCTCGGCCTCGGGCTTGATGAACCATTGCGAATGGCCGACCTGTCCGGCCAGCCCAAGGACTTCCAGCCTGCGCAGCCGTCCAACCTTCAGGGCATGGAACTCGTCGGGCTGGCGATCGGATCGCGGCGCAAGATCGATGATACCGGTTTCTCGTGCATCCCGGACAAGCTGCCGGTCGAGCTGGGTCCAGCGCTCCGATTCAATCTGGCGCTCCAGGGTGCGGCGGATATCGAGGTCGGTGCGCGGTCCCAGCTCCTGGGTGATGAGATCGCGCGCGCGGTCGCGCATGCCTTCCTTGATATAGTCACGCGAGATGACGAGATCCTGGCCGTCGTCGCGGACACCGCGCACGATCAGGTGGACGTGCGGATGCTCGGTGTTCCAGTGATCGACGGCCACCCAGTCGAGCCGGGTGCCAAGATCCTTCTCCATCTGCCCGACGAGATTGCGGGTGAAGGATTTGAGATCGGTCATCTCCACGGCGTCGTCGGGCGAGACGATGAACCGGAAATGATGCCGGTCATCCTGGCACCGCTCGGCAAATGCGCCTGCATCGGCATTCTCGGTGCCCGGCCCGAACAGGCGAGCCTTCTCCCCGTCGCGGGTCACGCCTTCGCGGCGGAGATAATTGAGATGGGTTCCGAGCGGTGCTGAGCGCACCGAATGGCGCACGACGCGCGCCTTGACGACGGCGCCGCGCGAGCGCGACGAAATCAGCCGATTGGCCTGGATGCTGGCGCGCTGGCCGTGGCCGAAGCGCGAGCGGTTGCCGGAAACGACACGGCCGGAACGCGACACGCCGCCGCCGGCCTTCTTCGCCGCGGCGAGCGCCTGAGCGATGAAAGGCCGCGCCGATTGCGCGCGGGTCGAGCGGATGCGCCCCGGCCGGATGCGAAACTCGCGTTCATCGGCCATGGCGCAGCCCCGCAATGTGCAAAAAATCTATGAGAAACAGAGTTTTGGTGCCTTGGCGAACATTGTGCGCAAGCCCGGCAATGTGCGCAGCAGGCCGGAAAACCCAGCAAAAACAACCACCCGACCGACGCGCAAGGTGCGCCCTTTTATCCTGCCATCCTTCGGTTGCGGTTCCTGCCACCACCCCCCGCACCCTCCAGGATGCGCCAGAGCCCGACAGCATACGAAAGGGCCGGTCGAGGGTCATCTCGGACCGTCCCCCTCGCGACGAGCGAGGAAAATGGGGACCGTCTGTGATCCGGCGGTGCTATCGTCCTGCGCCGGAACGGAGGGATGAAGGTTGCCCGGCGAACGATCGGCGGCGCGATCATCGGAAGGCTGGCGGTCGCCTGCCCGCGCCACGAAGAGCGGTGCCTCCCGCCAATCGGCCGGTGGCTGGAGCGCGGTGCGCGGTCTGTCCGACGGTGCGACGGCATCAAGCGCGGGCGCGAGCAAGGCGACGTAAGCGCGTGTTTCCGCCGGCAGAGCGCGGCCGGTTGCAAGATGCTCGTCGTAGCGTGCTGGTCCGGCGTTGTAGGCCGCAAGCATGGCCGGAACCGTGCCGTAGCGATCGAGCATCTCGCGCAGATAGGCGGTGCCGGCGATGATGTTGTCGCGGGGATCGAACGGATCGCGGCCGAGCCGGTAACGGGCGCGCAGCTCGGCCCAGGTATCGGGCATGATCTGCATGAGGCCGAGCGCACCGGCGGGCGACACGGCGCGCACGTCATCGTGGCTTTCGGCGCGCTTCACCGCGACGATCCATGCCTGCGGGATAGCGAAGCGCTGCGACGCCTCGGCGATGTGCGCGGCATGCGGATCGGCGATCGCGACGCGGGTCGCCGGCAGCGATTGTGCAAGAGCCGGACACGCGGCGGGTGCAGCGAAGGTCAGGCCGGAAAGAAGAAGGGGGAGTATCCGGCGTCGGACGACCGCAAGACGTCCGACGCGGGCACGATGCTCGATTGCCACCATTCAGTCCTCCTTCCGCTTCTTCGACGGCGGGTTGGTGTGCAGGCCCCAGGCGGAACCGTCGTCACCGGCACGGAAGAGGTTTGCGCGAAGCGTGCCGCCGAACAGCGGGCTGTAGATCTCGACGGAGACGAATTCGCCGGCGCGATCGCCGACATGCGACCAGCCGGCGCCGATATCGAGGCCTTCCTCGTCGCCGAGCAGAACGCGGTAGGCCGGGGCATTCTCAGAATCCAAAGGTTCGGCATGAATAAGGGTGATTTCCTCGTCGATGCCGAGCGCTCTGAAGCGCCCTTCGAAGCCCGATTGCGTGCGGGTGAAATGTCCAATCTGGGCCATGCTCATGGTCTCCTTTGTTGTGCGGCAAGGTTGCGAAGCTCGCGCCGTCACCGCGCCGGCGCGCGCCAGACGAAGCGGCCTTCGCCGTCCTCGTCGGTGAAGAGAGGGATTGCCCGGCCGATCACGGCGGAGGCCGGAAGCGGCCCGAAATAGCGGCCGTCGAGACTGTCGCGGACTTCCCAGTTCATCAGGAAAAGCTCGTCCTCCGCGACGACGCGGCAGCCGTGCCAGACGGGTAGCGGACGGCCAAGGCGATCGCGGTCAAGCGCTTCGCCCATCTCGATACCGTCGACCGTGATCAGGTCACGGCTGCGGCACACGCGCTGTCCCGGCAATCCGAGGACGCGCTTCAGCAACGGCACGCCGCGGCCGACATAACCGCGCTCGACCATGAAGTCGGCGAGCGGTTCGGGCGGCATGACGACGACAAGCTCGGGCACCTCCAGCTGGTCGGCCGGCGCGATGGTGTAGAAGCCGATCGGCGCGCTGGCGGTGGCATTCCAGATCAGCTTGGTGGATGTCGGGATGAACGCAGCGACGGCGACGCCCATCGCCGCGAAATACGTCACCATGACGTAGCCGAAGCGGGTCATCTTTCGATCTCTCGCCGTTTGAGCCATGCCTGATGGCGTTCCGGCGTGTAGGATCGCGGTGCCTCGCCGACCTGCATCTGCTGGGCGACATGACGCCAGTGATCGGGGGCGACGTCGCAGGCGTCGATGCCGGCGCGTTCGATGGCATCGACATGCCGCAGCACGTCCTCGACCTTGGGCCAGCCTTCGATCTTGAGCAGGATTTCGCCGCCGGGACGCACGAAGGGTAGCGTCTGGTAGGGTTCGCCGGGCTCGATGGCGCGCACGATGTCGATGCGGGAAATGACGGTGCCGAAGTCGTTGGCCGCCCAGCGGGCGAAGGCGAAGGTGCTGTTCGGGCGGAAAGAGATGACGCGCCGACGGCGATCGAGGATCAGTTCGCCGGCTTCCCGGCCGAACCTGATCCAGTATTCGACCTTCTTCTCGATCCATGTCAGCTCGACATGGGTCATGTCGTTGCTGGAGCCTGCGGACGGCAATGGGCCGCCGCGCAAGCGGGGAGCCGCATTGCCGGTCATGAGGAGGTTCCTTCAGTTGGGGGGAATTCGCGCGCGAACAGGTCGCGCAGCATGTCGGCGACGGTGATGCCGCGCCGGAAGGCAGTGATCTTGATCCTGCCGCGCAGGTCGGGCGTCACGTCGATGGTTAGCCGCGCAGTGAAACCGGCGGCGTCACCGTTGCGCGAGGGAGCATCCGCGGCCTTGACCCACTGTTCGGGATCGGCAGGCCGGGAAGCGAAGCCTTTGCGGAGCGGGCGCTCGCTCATGATGCGGCACTCCCGTCGAACGGCAGCTCCGATGCGATCCGGGCGCGGGCCTTCTCCGCCATGTCGTCGTCGATCTCGCAGCCGAGATAGCGCCGGCCGGCAAGCCGGCAGGCTTCCCCGGCCGCGCCCGATCCGGCGAACCAGTCGCTGACAAGCCCGCCCTCCGGGCAGCTCGTGCGGATCAGGATTTCCAGCAGCGCCGACGGCTTCTCGGTCGGATGGATGGCGCGGCCATGGCAATTGCGCAGGTAGATGACCGAGCGCATGAGGCGCGGCCCGCCGTCCTGGTTGACATAGTGGCCGGCATCGATATGGCCGGTGTGCGGCGGGCGCTGCTTGCGCCGCACGGTGCGCGCCATCGCATCGGGCGTGGTTTGGACGTCGTTGTAGATGTCACGCCACGCCGTCTCGGCTGGGTAGAACTGAACGGCTAGCTCATGCACGCGCTTGAAGCGGTCGGCATGGAACGACGATCCGTTCTGCTTCTCCCAGACCACCTCCTGCGCGAGCTGCAGACCGGCATTGGCGAACTGGTCGGCGGTCGCCATGAAGTGGCGCAGCGAGCCGAACGCCCAGAGCGAACCGGCGGGCGTGAGCGCCGCGCGAGCAAACGCGATCCAGCCGGCGACGCGGCGATCCCAGGCGAGCGAGGTGTCGCCGTAAGGCGGATCGGCGAGGATCATGTCGAACGGGCCGCGCGCCGGCATGAGGTCGCGGCAGTCGACGGTGAGGATCGTCATGACGCGATCCTCCCGACGCACAGCCGGCCGATTTCGTCGGCCAGCGTCGCGATCTCGCGCGCGGCGGGCGTGTCGTCGTCGAGCTCGGACGCGAGGCGGCCGGACTGCGCCGCAACCGCAAAGGCGATGCGCTGGCCGATGGTGTTGATAAGCACCGGCGGATCGTGATCGGCTAGCGTCTCGGCCGTCTCACGCGCCAGCACGGTGCGGGCGCCGCAGCGGTTGAGCACGAAGCGCGCGGCCAGCTCCGGCCGGTAGATGCGCGCCTCGGAGAGCAGCGCCAGCATCTCGGCAGAGGCCCAACCGTCGAGCGGTGATGGCTGCACCGGGATCAGCACGAGGTCGGCAGCGAGGAGCGCCGAGCGCATGAGCCCGGCGACACGCGGCGGTCCGTCGATCACGACATGATCGACGTCGCGGGCGAGTTCGGGCGCCTCGCGATGCAGCGTGTCACGCGCCAGGCCGACGACGCCGAACAGGCGGGGAAGGCCCTCACGACTGCGTTGCTGTGACCAGTCGAGCGCCGAGCCCTGCGGATCGGCATCGATCAGGGTGACGCGCTTGCCGCGCGCTGCCCATTCTCCGGCGAGGTTCAGCGCCAGCGTGGTCTTGCCGACGCCGCCCTTCTGATTGAGGAACGCGACGATCATCGGCTTCCTCCCGGCGGATCGAGAGGAAGTCCAGGTGTTTCGGGATCGACGGATGCAGCCGTGTCAGCGTGATCGGGAGCCGCTGGGCGCGCGGATGGCGTGACCGGAATGCTCGTCTTCGCGGCTGTGCTGAGGCTTCTGGCGGCGTCGCGGATGAGGTTTTCCACATCGCGCGCGCGCTCTTTAAGGTTAGTTTCTTGGTTAGACTCTAAGTTAAGGGCGCGATTTCGTGTTTGATTTCTGTGCGTTACACCCTGTTTGGGTTCCTGATAGCACGAGCCTCCGGTTCCCGATAGCACGATAGTCCGGGTTCCCGATAGCACGAGGCCGTCCACAGGTTTTCCACAGGGCGCGGCTGGCTCGAAAGCGAGTAGCATCCGCCCACCGATCTCTGCTTCGAGGAAGAGCGTGTAGCCGGGCAGAGGTTGGCGCCGGATGATGTCGCGCAGCTCGAAGGCAAAGCGCTTGAACGGCGACAGGCTGCCGGATTTCTGGTGAAGATGGCGGAAGTCGAAACGCCAACCGTCGCGCTGGCGGCCGCCGTGCTTGCGCACGATGCGGTAGAGCCAACGGTCGAGGCCGCCGGTCAGATCGAAATAGGCCCGGTCGATGGTGAGCACCAGCGCGTCATCAAGGACGGCCTGGTAGAACCAGTCCGGCACGATCATCTCGATGCCCTCGGGGCGGCCGTTGCGGTCGGTGCGCTCCTGCCACTCGTTGATCCACGAGAAGCGATGGCGGCGGCCCTCGGCCGTCTGGCGGATCGAGGTGGAGACCGTGGTCGACTGCAGCCGGTCGAGCGCGGCCTTGAGGCGCTGATAGTCGCGCGCGCTGGTGCCGCGCCCGACATAGGAGAGGATTTCGTAAGGGGTGGCGGCCATCAGCCTGGAGGTGCGAAGTCCGGTGTCGCGGGCTTCGACGATCTGGCTTGCCGCCCAGATCAGGATGTCAGCGTCCCAGATGGTCGCCATGCCGTGATCGGGGACGGCCTCGACCCGGATCGTCACATTGCCGGCGACGAAATCAATCGGCGCGACGCGATGGGTCTTGGAGAGGGAGAAGAAGGGATAGGCCATGAGATCCTGCGCGTCTCTTGGCGCGAAGTCGCCGGGGAGCGCCCGGAACAGATCGAGCTGCCCGCGCTCCGAGAGGGACCTATGCCGCGCCGCCATTCGAAAAACCGGCCGCGATCAGCGTGCATAGCGGCCGGGCTGCGGAACGGCGGGGAGCGTCTGGCGCTTCGCCGGCAGCACCTGGCCGCGCGGATCGGAGGTCGAGGTGACGGCGCCGCGCTCGGCCCAGGCTTCGAGATCGTCCACGGCATAGACGACGCGACCGCCAAGTTTGCGATAGGCCGGTCCTGTGCCGTAGGTCCGATGCTTCTCAAGGGTGCGGGCGGACAGGCTGAGGAATTCGGCGGCTTCCTTGGTGCGCAGGTAGCGCGGCGGCAAAACGGCGAGATCGGGTCGCATGGGGCGAGCCTCCGTGGGGTTACGGGCGGCCGCTGCGGATCAGCGGCGGACGGCGACCACGGTGGCGGAGGGAAACCTTTTGGGGGGATGGGAAACAAAGGGGGACGAAAATCCCCACCCCCCGACTCGCCAGAAACAGTTAGGATCGATGACGGTGACGCAGCAATTGGAGATAGCCGCCGCTGGTCATGGCGAAACTACCTTCGACGAGCCCTATGACGGCATCGCGCAGAGAGGATGTTTTCCATGGTTCGGCGGCGATACGCGCATCACCATAGATGGCGATTGCGATTTCGCGGTAAGTCGCACCGTCCAGGCGAGCGTCGTATGCGCGCAGCATCTGGCGGATACGCCGCCGGCGTTGCGACGTCAGCCGTATGTCTGTGGGGACACGACGGCGAAACAGCATCGCGCAAAACCGGCTCAGCGCATGAAGCCGATCCAACGCGGCGGCATCGAGGATCAGAACAGCGACGAGGATACCGTCGGATGGGGCATCGATACGGGTGATTTCAAGGCGTTCACCGGCAACGTCGATTCGCAGATGGAGAGCATCGATGCGGTCAAAGGGGTGCGCGCGGATGAAATCCTCAGCAGCGGCGGAATCGCCTGGAGCGAGGGACATCCTGTGGAGCAGAATTGCCCCAGGGTCGGCATTCGGGGTCCAGAAGATAGGATGATCGAGTGCTGTGTGCTGGGGATCGGCGGCGAAAGCACAACCCCCATTGTTCGGCGACGGCGCGAGCCTGATCGCTATCAAGCTGCCCGCGCGCAGCGAGGCTCTCGTAGGCTTTCCGGTAATCCTCGTTTCGCCGAAGGAATTCCCAAGCAAGCTCGGACGTTGTCAATCGATCGATAAAGTCATAGTCGGCGTCGGTCCGCCAGTCATGTTGTTCAGGCATCCCCTGACCTCCACATACGCTTTACGACTGTGGGCAATGCAAGGGTTACGATCTCAAGTTGCTTTTGTTTTGGGAACAACGAAGGTAGCGTAACGTGATGCGGGTTCTGCACCACCTGGATCGAAGGTCAGTGAAGGGCGGCGCGTATCAGGCCGGAATAGCCCTGCTCGACCATCCACTTCGCCCGAGCCAGATGCGAGGCGTAGATTTGATGAGCGCGTTCTGCGTCTTTCCTGGGATCGAGGCGCAAGACCAACTCGGCAACCTCCTGCCAATCCGCGCCATCGGCATCCGCATCGAGAAGACGCAGATACAGCTTTAGATGCGCCCGGTCGTAGGCGGTGAGCTCCGCGTCAGCCGGCGGATGGTCCATGAGCAAGTTTTTGGTCACACGATCCCCACTACTGAATCCTATCCAAGGTATTGGTGCTTGTTAACGGATTTGTGATGGCAAAACAGAGGTGGAAGCCGCGAATACGGCGCCTCCATACAGTCGGGACAGGATTAGAGCATCTCGCGAACAAGCATAACTCCCACACCACGATCGGAATTGAGGAAGACGATGCCATTGTCTTCGAAAGACCGACGAACCTGATCGCGCGTGGTCTCGTATACCTCGAAGCCGCTTTCGGATTCGAGGCGTTTGAGGGCGGTCAATGATACACGGGCCTTGTCGGCGAGCGTCTCCTGCGTCCAACCAAGCAACGCGCGCGCGGCCCGAGATTGTCGGGCGGTGATCATGCATGATCACCTCCCACATGGACCTACGCACATTCCAAAACTACGACTATTTTAGTCGTTCTTGCTGTGAAACTCCAGCAAAAACCCTATTTGATTCAGCGAATCCGGCGTACGGCCGCGAACTGATTCGGTTTCGGTAAACGCCGCCCGGTTCAAGCGAACGGGTCTATCTCCTTGATGATGGTATCGTCTTCTCCGTCGTATTCGGCGGCGGGCATCACGCTGAGCGTGCCGTCGCCGGCGCGGAAGACAACGATCGTGACCATCAGGGTGGCGGCGAGGCTGAAGGCGAAGGCGTGGGCATCTGCAAGGGACATTTTCCGGCTCCTGTTTGGAGGCGGAGACCATTCCCCGCTCGACAGGCGCCCGATGTGTTTTGGTCCCGGCCGCGATCACCGCCGAGGCGAAGCCTCGCGCGGCGGCATGCTTCGCATAGTCCGACCCTTCATGGGTTGATCGTGGAAGGCCGGGATTGAAACCAAGGTTGCGTCTCAAAGAGCGGGGCAGTGCGCGCTGACGTGAGCCGGAAATCCCTGCATTGCCGGATGTTCGAGCCTGCCGACGGCGCCACCCTGATGGTCTCGATTATCCTTGCGCCATTGGCGACGGTTGCGTGATGCCCGCCGCCGAATATGACTGGGCCGGATCAAGCTGTTCCCGTTCGCCCGAGCCGGATGGAGGCCTCGGCTCGGCCACACCAGGGCAAGCAAACAGCGATCACGATATGATGCGAACATGGGAAAACCCGGCGGCTTGCGCCGCCGGGCCTCTGGCCACCGCTCAGAACGGGATGTCGCTGTCGTCGATGAACTGACCGTCCTCGTTTTCGGTCTGCCTCGCTCGGCTCAGGAAGTCCACCGTCTCGGCGATGATCTCCGTGCTGTAGCGATCGACGCCGTCGCGATCGGTCCATTTCGTATAGTGGATGCGGCCGCGAACCAGAACCTTCATGCCCTTCTCGCAATGCTGCTGGATCGTCTTGCCGAGGCCGTTGAAGGCGGTGATACGGTGCCATTCGGTGTCCTGGACCCGGTAGCCGTCCTTGTCCCGGACCACCTTGCCTTCCGAATAGCGGGGGCGTGATGTTGCCAAGGTGAAGTGGGTGATGCTGGTGCCGCCATGAGTGTTGCGGGTTTCGGGGGCCTGGCCGATGTTGCCGGCAAGAATGACGATGTTCTGCATTTTCGTATCTCCGTTGCTCCTCGGAGGGACCATCCCTCCGACGAGACCCGGCCAAGGCCGTCGGGAGATGCCTGCACTGACGCTTTTAAGCGGCAGCTTGACCCGTAAGGCCCGGAGTGGGGCGGGCAGGCGCTTGCGCCAACTCGGTCCGGAGCCGCGCGGGTTGCGGTCAGAAACCGAACGGTCTTAGGGGATCAGTCAGTCGGAGGGATTGGTGCCTTTGAGAGCACAAACGGGGATGCGCAGCAGAACCATCGTCCTTGCTGGCAATAGCACCCTGACAGGCTCTGTGCCGAAACCCTCACACGCCAAGCATATCCGAAGGAACCCTTCACCGGCCACCGCGCTCCGTCCGCCGGAAGGCAGATCGGGACAAGGACGGCTATCGGGCCGCAGGTACTTGGCACTGTTCCCGCCTCGGCGTCTGAAGGTACGCCCAGCAGCATTGCGAGACGGCAATATGAAGGTGCTCACGGCTGCCTCGCTATACGAAGCGGACCAACCGCAACGGAGGTGACCACAATTCAGCGCATGGGATCACCATCCGATGATCGGCTTCCAGAGCCGGGCCAAGCAGACCGAAGATGACGGCCACCACGGCGCTGACTCAATCGTCCCGCTCTAAGCGGAGCCGAAGGCACGATGGCCTAAGCCACCACAGGTTTTCCATGGAGCGGTAGGTCGAGGCCGCATCAGCGTGAGAGAACTGCCGTGCCGAGCGCGTTGAGATCGAGCATCGCCGCGATGCCGATGAACAGGCCACCGGCGCCACCGAGCAGGTTCAAGGCGATCGTCGAATCGATAAAATTCTTCGTGACACCGTGAACGAGCGCATAGCCAGCGATGGTTGCCGGGATTGCGAATATGGCGAGCGCGGTCAGGCGCAAAGCCGGGTTCTTGGCAAAGCCCACGACGGCAATGACCAGCGCCACAGAAAGCACCGCCGTGCCGATGGCGGCGAAGCCCGACATCAGGAAGCCGGCTTCCATTCCATAGACATATTGGAAGGCGGTCAGCCCGACCATGAAGGGCAAAGCGTAGATTGCGAAATTGTAGGCGATGACGCAGAGCGTGATCGTCAGGGAGATGGCAAGCAGAATCAGCGTCATGGCAGCCTCCGCATAACGGTTGAGAACCAAGACAGGCTGCCGGGAAATACGCTCCGCCTGCGACTATGCCAATTCACCGTTGCTGCTAAGATGTTTCATTTGAACCCGAATACGGACTTACGTCAAGTAAAGGCGATTGAAACAGCCGCCGAGCGGCGGCGCTTTACGCGCCGCCGTCGAACTTCATGACCGGGATGCCAAGCTTCTTCGCCTTGTCGGCGAGATTGTCCTGAATCCCCGTACCGGGGAAGACGAGGACACCGACCGGCAGGGTGTCGAGCAAGGCGTCGTTTCGCTTGAAGGGCGCGGCCTTGCCATGCTTCGTCCAGTCGGGTTTGAAGGCGATCTGCGGCACCTTGCGGTGGTCGGCCCAGCGGGAGGCGATCAGTTCGGCACCCTTCGGCGTGCCGCCGTGCAACAGCACCATGTCGGGGTGCTTGGCATGGACCTGATCGAGCCGCCCCCAGATCAGCCGATGGTCATTGAAGTCGGCGCCGCCGGTCAGAGCAACCCTGGGGCCGGCGGGCAGCAGCAACTCCTTCTCAGCCCGGCGTTTCGCGGCAAGGAAGTCGCGGCTGTCGATCACCGCCGAGGTCAGATAGCGATGGTTGACCATCGAGCCGGTGCGCGGCCGCCAAGGCGTGCCGGTGTGGTGCTCGAAAGCTTCCGCCGAGAGGTCTCGGAAGAGTTCCAAGCTGTTGCGCCGCTCGATCAGGGTCTGGCCCTCTGCCGTGAGGCGTTCGAGTTCGACGCTCTTGACCTCGCTGCCATCCTGTTCCCTCTGAAGGCGGCGCTGTGCCTGCTCGTTATCGTCAAGCTCGCGCTCGACCCGGCCGGCGGCACGGTGAAAGAGGTTGACAGCCCCCCAAAGCAGATCGTCGAGGTCGGGTTCGAGGCGGGTGTCGCCGAGCGTAGCGAGAAGGGCGTCGAAGATGTCTGCGACTGCGGCGGCGACCATGGTGCCTTCCGGCAGCGGCCTTGGATCGGGTTCGTCCTGAAACGGGCGCCAGCCGTAGAGCTGGAGTTCGGTGAGGAGATGATCGGTGGAGGATGAGGTGTGGTCCGGTTCGAAGCCTGCGTTCTCGTCTTCGTTCATCATCGGGAGCGTCCTTTGTCTGGAGACCGCGCCCATCGCGGCCTTCGCAGGCGTCGAAGCTCACAGGCGGGACGGCCTGGCAGCCCTCGCGCTCCCGCGAGGGCCTTGATGGCAAAGGCCGGCTATTTTGCTTCGCGATGCAAAGCGTCCGCAGGACGCGGCGGAAAATAGTCGGCCGCCGCCATTGCCCGGCGGGCCAGCTTGTGAGCCGATCGCCCTCTCAGAAGGCCGTGGGCGCCGGCCTCTCCGACACGGGAAGGATGCTTCCAGTGATGAATGGAGGCGGCAGGCGAAGATGCCCTGGGGCCGCGCCTCATCCTCCACCGGTCGTCTCATCTCTCCATGAACCGGCTGACGTCTTCGGGATGAAGCTGATCCTTCAGAGCCGCCCGGAGGGCGTCGACGCCGCGCCAGCGCAGATCGTCGTTAAAGTCCCCGCCGATCGGCGACACCGGGATCGCCTCGATGCCGACGCTCGCTGCTCTGGTGATCAGGCTGTCTCTGGCACCGTCGCCGGCCGGGTCGCGATCACGCAGTACATAGAGCCGGCGCAACGTCGACGGGAACAGGATGGCAGCGAGGTGGGCGGCCGAGAGCGCCGCCATCATCGGCATGTGGGGCAGAACCATGCGGGGCGACAGCACGGTTTCGATTCCCTCTCCGGCGGCGAGCACCTCACCGGCCACCCCGAAGCAGACGCCGTGCCCGAAAAGGTCGCCCATCGCCCGTCTCGGCGTCTCAACAGGCGCCTTGCCCGAACCGTCCGGGGAAAGCCAGGTGCGGTGCGCACCGGTCTGCCGTCCGGCGAGATCGGTGACGGAAGCGACGATCGCCGGCCAGATCTCGGTGCGCGAATGCTCGTCGGGCCTGTAATAGCACTGCGGGTGGTAACGCAGCGCGGCGGTGCCAAAGAGCGACGTGATCGCCCTGCCTCCAAGGTAGATTTCCGCAAGGGTGCCGCCGATCGGCTGCGACATGGCGAAGAGGCGCCGTGACGCTTCAGGTGAACCAATGGCGATGCTTGACGTCTTGCCGGTCGGTGTTCTCGTCTTTTCCGGTTCGAGATGCGGGAGACTGAGGAACCGGCGTGCTTCCTCGGCCACATCCCTGAAGTCGACAAGGCCGAGCGCCTCGCGGATGACGTCGAGGAGGTCGCCGTGCTGTCCCGTCGCGCCATCGGTCCACTTTCCTGCCGGGCCTTTGGCGGTGTCCTTGAGACGGACATACAGCGAGCGTCCGGGGGTGTTTTGGACATCCCCGACCAGCCAGTAGTTGCCGGAGCGACGGCCGGAAGACAGGTATTCGCGGCAGACCGCCTCGGCCTGTCGGCCGAGACGGATTGCCAGATCGGAAGCATCGTGACGGGCCATCACGCCGCCTCCCGCTCGCCGATCCGCTCGACCGGATAGGTGCCGAGCAGCTTTGCGAGCACGGCGACGCCTGGGGCATCGACTGGCACGAAGAAGCGCAGTTTCCACGAGATGATCTCGGTGAAGAGACCATAGGCGCGCAGCCGCTCGCGCATGGCCTCGGTGAAGCCGGAAAGCTCGATCCGGTTGGCGTCCATGACACGAGCGCGGCGAAGCTGGAGGCCCTCGGTGAGATCAAGGATCGTCCGCCCCTCCATCAGCGCCGCATGGGCGTCCTCGGCGGACAGGCTGGTCGTTCCGGTCGCGGTGGCGTTCGCCGCCCAGGCCGGAGAGACGCGACGACCGATGATGCGCTCGCCGTCATCGGTCTGAAGCCGGTAAACGCGCGTCGATTCATTCGGCAGGCGTTTCCACACCGGCAGGAGGAGTCCGGCGACGACGTGAATGGTGCTGTCGGAATGGGTCGGAACCTCGGAGATTTCCCGGTTCCAGACCGCCGCGAAGGTTTCTCGATCGGTTTCTTCCCAGTGGCTTTCCGCCATCATCTTCAGCGAAGCGTGATAGTGCTCCATGGGCCGGATCAGCCGCACGCGCCGTTCGATCTCTCCGTCATCCAGCATGAGCGAAGGCGCTGGAACCTGCACGGCAGCCCGACCAGACTTGGCGTTGATCAACAGCTTGCCGAGATCATCGTCGGCATAGGCAAGAGCATCCGCCAGCGTCATCGGCCGGTTGTGCCGCCGCTCGGTGATGGTGAGCAGCCGCGTTTGCGCGCCCGTCGCCGGATGGGTGTAGATCGTCTTGCGGTCGATGACGACGAAGCTCTCCGCCGTCAGCGTTTCCAGCCCGACGTCATAGATGCCGCTGGCGATGGCACCCTGCACCTTGGCGTCGAGCAACTGCTCGAAGGCGGTGAACAGGATGCCCTGAAGCTCGATGGTGAGCGCGAGCAAGCGGTTGAGGAAAGTCGTGATGGGCGGCAACTCATCCTTGATGCCGTTGCTGTCCATTAGCTTCAGGCCGGTGGCTGCCTCGAAGCGATCCAGCGAGCAGCCCTCGATCTTGCCGCGAACCAGCAGGAGATAGAGCTGGCGCAGCGCGTTGCGGGCGTAGGTGCTTTCCAGATTGTCCTCTGGCCGGAACAGGCCCTGGCCGCCGGTCTGGCGTTGCCCGCGCGTGATCGCGCCGAGCGTATCGAGACGCCGGGCGATGGTGCTGAGGAAACGCTTCTCGGCCTTCACATCGGTCGCGATCGGACGGAACAAGGGCGGCTGCGCCTGGTTCGTCCGGTTGGTACGGCCGAGCCCCTGAATGGCGGCATCCGCCTTCCAGCCCGGTTCGAGGAGATAGTGGACGCGCAGGCGCCGGTTTCGCGCCGACAGCTCGGCATGATAGCTGCGCCCGGTACCGCCAGCGTCGGAGAAGACCAGGATGCGCTTCTGGTCGTCCATGAACGCGGCCGTTTCCGCCAGGTTGGCGGATGGGGCGCGGTTTTCGACGGCAAGGCGATCGCCCTTGCGGATGATCCGGCGGGAGCGTCCCGTCACCTCTGCCACCATGTCGGTGCCGAAGCGCTGGACGATCTGGTCGAGGGCACCGGGAACGGGCGGGAGCGAGGCGAGCCGCTCGATCAACTCGTCGCGGCGGGCAGCGGCTTCCCGGCTCTCGACGGGCTGACCGTCGCGATAGACCGGCCGCGACGACAGATTGCCCTCGCTGTCGGTGTAAGGCTCGTAGAGCTGCGTCGGGAAGCTGTGCGCGAGATAGTCGAGCACATAATATGCCGCGTCGGCGTTATGCTGAGTTCGGGGTTTCAATCTGTTGTTCTTCTGATTCATTTTCGGTTTCCGCTTTGGATAATCATGATGCCTCTGCTCTCAATCGCAGAAGGACATCCCCAACGAACTCCCCCTCCAACTCTTAATGCCGACCTTCTTACGCCGGCCTCTTCCGCGCATTATGCTGGGCGGGACAGAAGAGACTGGGTGGAAATCACGCGTGACCGACAAGAACGATATTGAGGAAAACCTGACGCGGGTTCGAGCGCGGCTGGCCGATCTGGATGCTGAACGGCATGAGCTTCAGCGCGAGATGGCGGCACTTGAGGCTCGTCTTGCTGCAGAGCCCGCGCCAACCGTGAAACAGCCCTCCTTCGAGAACGCCTCCGTCACGAATGCTTCGCCGTCGCACGAAAAGGTTGACCTGTTCCGAAGCCTGTTCGCCGGTCGGCCTGACGTGTTCCCGTTGCGATGGGACAACAGGAAGACCGGTCGCTCGGGGTATTCGCCTGCTTGTGCCAACGAATGGGTGAAAGGAATATGCGGCAAACCGAAGGTCAAATGCGGTGAATGCCTCCATCAGAAGTTCATCCCGCCGGACGAAAGTGTCATGGAAAAACACCTGCGCGGTGGCGATGGCCGAAGTGGCGATTTTGTAGCCGGCGTCTATCCGCTACTATCCGGTGATACATGCTGGTTTCTGGCGGCGGATTTTGACAAGGCATCCTGGGCGGATGACGCGAATGCGCTGCTCGAAACCTGTCGGGCAAAGGGCGTTCCCGCAGCGCTGGAACGATCGAGATCTGGAAATGGCGGTCATATCTGGATCTTCTTCTCCGAACCGGTCTCTGCCCGTGTGGCACGCCAGTTTGGATCAGTTCTGATCACCGAAACGATGGAGCGGCGGCCGGAAATCGGTTTTGCTTCCTATGACCGGCTGTTTCCAAATCAGGATATCATGCCGCTCGGCGGCTTCGGCAACCTGATCGCACTGCCGCTCCAGAACACCGCGCGCAAGGCTGGCAACAGCGTCTTTGTGGACGCGGGCATGCGGCCGTATGACGATCAGTGGGCCTATTTGTCCTCCTTGCCGAGATTGTCTGCGGCAGCGGTGACCAAGCTCGTCGAAGCCGCCGAGCTTTCCGGGCGGATACTGGGCGTGCGCATGCCTGTGGATGACGAACAGGCGGACGAACCCTGGAAGATGACTCCGTCACGCCGCAGCACGGCGCGACGCCTCGACGTGCCCGTTCCACCGACCATCAAGGTAACGATTGCCGACCAGATCTATATCGACCGCTCGGAGTTGCCTTCGGCCATGGTTGCCCAACTGGTGCGACTGGCCGCGTTCCAGAACCCCGAATTCTATCGCGCGCAGGCGATGCGGCTGCCGACATTCGGAAAGCCGCGCATTGTGTCCTGTGCCGAACTGCATCCCCGACACGTCGCCCTGCCGCGCGGCAGCTTCGACGAAGTGGTCGGGTTCCTGTCCGATCACGGTGTGAGAGCCGAACTGGACGATTTGCGTGAAGACGGAACCCGCTTGCCTGAGACGGTCTGCTTCCGTGGCGAACTTCGCCAACAGCAATCGCGAGCGTTCGAAGCATTGGCCGAACACGATACCGGCGTGCTTGCCGCCACGACCGCATTCGGCAAGACGGTTGTGGCCTCGGCGCTGATCGCGCGTCGTGCCAGCAATACGCTGGTTCTTGTTCATCGTCGCGAACTCCTTAGCCAATGGATCGAGCGCCTCAAGTCCTTTCTGCAGATTGACCCGAAGCAGATCGGCACCATTGGCGCGGGAAAGCGCAAACCCACCGGTGTGATCGACGTGGCGCTGATCCAGAGCCTGGTTCGCAAGGGCGAAGTTGACGATATCGTTGCCGATTACGGCCATCTTGTCGTCGATGAGTGCCATCACCTGTCCGCTGCAAGCTTTGAGCTTGTCGCCCGCAGATCGAAGGCGCGCTATGTTACGGGATTGTCGGCAACGGTCGCCCGGAAAGACGGGCATCACCCGATCATCTTCATGCAATGCGGTCCGGTACGCCATCAGGTAAGCGCCAAATCACAGGCAGCAGAAAACGGCCTTCACCATCGGGCGCGGGAACGTCATACGAGATTCAGATTGCCGGAGGCCCTCGCCATAGCCGAACGCCCGTCCATCCCCGCAATCTATGCCGCTCTGGCGGAGGATGAGGCCCGAAACGATCTGATCTTCAATGACGTGTTGAAATCGCTTGAGGTCAAACGCTCACCGATCGTACTGACCGAGCGGAAGGATCACCTCGAGCATCTTCATCAACGACTCTCCCGATTTGTGAAAAACATCGTCGTACTCCGTGGCGGCATGTCCGCAAAGGACCGGAATGCCGCGCATGCGGCGCTGAATGTCGATGATGATGAGGAACGGCTGATCCTCGCGACAGGGCGTTATATCGGCGAGGGCTTCGATGACGCCCGGCTCGACACCCTGTTCCTGACAATGCCGATCGCCTGGAAAGGCACGCTGGCGCAATATGTCGGCAGGTTGCATCGGCGGCATGACGAAAAGAAGGACGTGCTGGTGGTCGATTATGTCGACAGTTCGGTCCCGGTCCTCGCCAGAATGGCCGCCAAACGACGGACCGGCTATCGGGCGCTCGGCTATGTGATGGAATAGCGCCCCGCCGATAGCGGGACACCAATTCTGCCCGATCAGTCAGGATCTCTGTGTCGCGACGGCCAATATCTGCATCAGCTTGTCCGAGGGTTCCCGGAATTTGCCGGGTTTGATCAGCGGGGCATGATGCGCATCCAGAAGTGCGAGCTTCTCGGCCGGGTCCGCGCGCAGATACATCTCCGTCGTCTGGATGCTGGTATGTCCAAGCCAGAGCGCGACCTTGCGGATATCGCCGGTAGCCTGAAGCGTATGCATGGCGCAGCTGTGCCGCAGCACATGCGGGGTCACGTGCTTTGCGGCGATCGAGGGTGCCAAGCCTTCGGCGGTCGCCACATGCTGCCTGAGCCTGTAGGCGAACCCGTCCCGTGTCATCTGGCGACCATCACGGTTCAGGAACAGTTCGGGCCCCACATTGCCTGGCCGGACAGCCAGCCACGCGCGAATGGTGGCTTGGGTCTCCTTCCAGAGCGGCAGGACGCGCTCCCGCCGCCCCTTGCCCAGGATCCGAACGCTGGACAACGAAACTTCGGGAAAATCGTCCATTCGCACCGCGAGCAGTTCGGATGCCCTCAACCCTGCGGCATAGGCCAGATGCAGCATCGCCCCGTCCCGCAATCCACCCGGCGTGTGACGGTTCGGCGCGGCAAGCAGGGCACGGACTTCTTCCCTGGTCAGATAGTCGATCAGCTTGGCATCTGTCCGCTTGATCGGCATGGCCCGGATCATCATCGCCTGCTCAAGACATGCTGGGTGTCGATGTTCGACGAAACGGAAGAACGATTTGACCGCCGCCAGCCGCGCGTTGCGGGACCGGACGGAGTTGGCGCGCCCTTCCTCGATATGTTCAAGGAACGCCCTGATCATCTGCACATCAAGGTCTTCTATGGCGAGTTCCGAAGGGGTTCGCTTGAGCCGCCCCGCCGCAAACCGCAGCAGAAGGGTGAACGCGTGGGCATAGGCCGCGATGGTATGTCGGCTCGCTCCGCAGTCGCCCGGGAGATGGGTTCGCAGGAAGGCCGAAAGATCGGGAGCAAGCGGGGTCATGCCGTACCTCCGATCCAGATATCTTCGGCGGTCGACGCGATCATCTTCAGCAGGACCGGCGTGGCCTCGAGGTACCAGTAGGTATTGGCGATATCGACATGGCCGAGATAGGTGCTCAGCGCCTTCATGTGCCGCAACACCGCCTGTGGATCGTGCCCGCAAGCTTCGAGAGATCGCACTGCGAATGTATGGCGCAGATCGTGCACACGGGGGCCAGGGCCTGTTGGGTTGCGATAACCGAGCTTGCGCACGATCCGAACGAAGACCACGTAAACCCTTGTCGCCGTCGGGGCGCGGCCGTGGCCCAGAACGAAGAGATCATCGCCCGGATGGCGCACGGCACTGCGGGCTTCGAGATACCGTTCCAGCGCGGCGCGGGTTGAAGGATGTATCGGTACGAGGCGGCTCTTGCCGAACTTGCCCTTGCGGATCATGAGGCCATCCTCCGTCAGGTCGTCGCCGTCGGCGTGAACGGCCCAGCAGGCCCATCGCCGGTATCTCGTGCCGCGCATCTTCCGCGTGCAGAAACATGGTCAGGGCACGGGCGCGATCAAACCGGGCCTGCGCTGCATAAGGCGTCGCGGCGCCACCGGCCCATTCCAGGATCAGCGCGGTCGTCACATGCGTGATGGAACGTTCCGCGGCAAAATCCGCGAAGGCGCGCAAGGATGTCTCTTGCGCGGCAAACTTCATTCCAAGAGCGCGATTGAGTTGGACGAAGCGGTCGACATCGTGATGCATCATGACGCGCATCCCGGCCATGGCTGCGCTACCTCTGCCAGCATCTCGACATCGACCTTGGCATAGATCGCTGTCGTATAGCGGGAGGTGTGGCGCAGCGCGACACCGATCTGGTCAAGATCCGCACCGCCGCGTAACCAGGCGGACGCCAGTGAATGGCGAAAGACATGTGAGCCGGTCGGCAAGCCGGCAAAGCCGCCGCGGTTCAGGACACGGGAAACGATCCCGGCGATCTCGGCGGCGGATCGCAGTGGGGTGAAAGGAGCCTGGGTTCGCAGAAAAACTCTGTCCGTGGCGACCACCGGACGAGCATCCTCGATATAGGCCAGCACCGCATCGCCTGCATCCTGCGGCAGAGGCATCATCACTCCGCGTCTACCCTTGCCATGCAATCGCAACCGGCTCGCGCGCCAGTCGATATCGGACAGGCGCAGTTGCCAGATGTCTCCCGCGCGCAGGGCCAACCGGGCGAGGAGGAGGAGAATGGCGCGGTCCCGTATCGCGACCGGCGTATCGGTGCGACAGGAGGCTATGATCTCTTCGATCTTCGCGGTGGGTATGGTGCGCGGGACGGTCGAAAGCCTGCGCCGAACAGCGGGTGGTACCGCATGGAGAAGCGCCGGGGCGCATTCACCTTGAATGATGGTGAAGCGCAGGAAGGAACGCAGCACGGTGACCGTCATGCGTACGGATGATCGGGAGCGCTCTTCGCCCTGATCCAGAACGATCGACCGGATTGCCGCCGCGTTGTAATCCTTCGGGGCTGCCCCAAGGCGCTCCAGCCAGCGGTCCGCTTCGTTCACATAGCGCCGCACGGTCTCGGACGTTACCCCACGTTCACGGTGCAGCCATTCCGCAAACGCGGTTAGGCGCGGATCGCAGGCGGTGACGCAGTCAGGCTCTTCGACCGGAACCAGACCCTCATCCCTAAGGAACCGCACAAAAGCACGAGCACCACGACGACGATCCCTGGTTCCTGAACCCTTGACCCGTTTGCCGCGCTTGGTTTTGATCCCGCATCGGCAATCATGATGTGCGAACTGGTCGATAATGACATCATCGAGCCCGTGGGCCGGAACACGCATCTGCAGCGCCCATTCCGCGAAATGGCGCGCCTGGCTCAGTCGCATCGAATACGTCACTTCGCTGTAACGGGCGGCGCGGAGCTTCCCGGCATAGGCCTGCAGGTATTGCGCGAGCCGTGCGATGTCATCGGCAATGAAGACCATTCCGGTGGCTTCGAGATAACTCAGGAACCTGCGGGTATCGGTCGCGTAGGCCGGGTTGCGCAATTGCGCAGGTCTGTAGTGGCCGCAACGGCAGCGATGGCGCAGGAACCGATTCACTGCCGATACATCGAGGTCTCTGATCGGGATCTTCCGGGCGCGTACCCACTTCAGGAAATGTCGGGCGGCACTCAGCGCGCCCGCCGACAGCCCGGGATTATCCGTGAAATACCTGCGGACGAGAGTGCGGTCATCGGCCTCGGCATGGCCACCGAGCGGAGAGTTGGAGGGGGAGTTCATTGGAGATGTCCTTCTGCGGTTGAGAGCAGAGACATCATGATTATCCAAAGCGGAAACCCGAAAATGAATCAGAAGAACAACAGTTTGAAACCCCGAACTCAGCATAACGCCGACGCGGCATATTATGTCTTATCCGGAGCTCCGGATAACACATATTCGCGGGGCGTGATGTCCACGCGGACGTCGTTCCATTCCTCGGTCGGGATCTCGGCAAGCCGCCGTTCCATCAGCGCTTCACCGGTCGAGACGATCTGGATCACGGCGGCATGGCCGTGCTCGAGGTCGCGCTCGAGCGAGCGGATCAGGGTCGGCGTCTTCATCGACGTCAGCAGATGGCCGAAGAAGCGCTGCTTGGCCGACTCGAAGGCCGAGCGGGCGGCCGACTTGGCCTGCCTGTTCAGCGTGCCGTCGCTGCCGGTGATGTTGGCGGCCTGCATCGCTGCGTCGAGATGGTTATGGATGATGGCGAACGCCCCGGCATAGGCGTCGTAGATGCGGCGCTGCTCGTCGGTGAGCTGATGCTCGACCAGTTCGTATTCCACGCCGTCGTAAGAGAGCGAGCGGGCGGTGTAGAGGCCGAGCGAGCGCAGATCGCGAGCCAGGACCTCCATGGCCGCGACGCCGCCGTCCTCGATGGCCTCCACAAATTCGGCGCGTGTGGCGAAGGGGAAATCCTCGCCACCCCAGAGGCCGAGCCGCTGGGCATAGGCGAGATTGTGGACGGTGGTGGCGCCGGTCGCCGAGACATAGACGACGCGCGCATCCGGCAGGGCGTGCTGAAGCCGGAGGCCAGCGCGCCCCTGTTGCGAGGCGGCAACGTCGCCTCGTTCTCCCCTGCCGCCGCCGGCGTTCTGCATCGCATGGCTTTCGTCGAAAATGATCACTCCATCGAAATCGGAGCCCAACCATTCAACGATCTGCCGGACGCGCGAAACCCTCTCGCCACGGTCGTCGGAGCGTAGCGTGGCATAGGTTGTAAATAGGACGCCTTCCGAGAGCGTGATAGGCCCGCCCTGCGGGAAGCGCGAGAGCGGCGTCACCAGAAGGCGCTCCATGCCGAGAGCCGACCAATCGCGCTGCGCGTCTTCGATCAACTTGTCGGATTTACTGATCCATACAGCCTTGCGGCGGCCGCGCAGCCAGTTGTCAAGGATGACGCCAGCCGATTGGCGTCCCTTCCCCGCGCCGGTCCCGTCGCCGAGCATGAAGCCGCGGCGGAAGCGGACGGCACGCTTGGCGTCGGCGGGCGCGGCCTGGATGACATCGAAGGTCTCGTCCACTGTCCACGATCCAGCGAGATATTCGCCATGCGCCTCGCCGGCATAGATGACGGTCTCCAACTGCGCGTCGGACAGGAGGCCGAGAATGTTCGCGGGCAGCGTCGGCCGATAGGCCGGCTTCGGCGGCGCAATGCTCGCCATCGCTGCCGACTGCACCAGCTTGGTCGGATGGGCCGTCGAGCCGGGAATACGGATCGACTGCAATCCGTATTCCTCGTAAATGGCGTCCGTCAGATGCGCGCCTTCGGCCGCAGTCCAGTCCACGGTCTCATAGGCCAGCTCGATGCCTTCTGGATCGGCGGCCACAGCAGCAGCCGGACGCGACGAAGCCGAGCGCGCGAGATAGCCGCGCACGGATCGTGGCGTTGCCGCCGAGCGTGATGCTGTGGTTTCCGGCAGCGTGACCGGCAACCGCGGCGGCACCTGAGCCTCGATCCAGCCCAGCAGCGTGGCGACATCGGGCGCGATCCCCGGCGCAGCCGGGAAGACGGCCGGATCGTCGGCGGGCAGCTTATCGATGACGGTGAGCCGCGTCGGAAAAGTCGTGCCATGTTTGCGATAGACCGAGCCGGCGACGGCGGAGGTGAAGACGATGCGGCCACGCTCCTGCAACCGCGTGAAGGCGTCACGCCAGTCGGCAAGATCCGGGCCGACATTGGCGCCGGTGATCGTCACCAGCCGCCCACCCGGCGCGAGGCGGTTCAGCGCCGAGGCGATATGGCGAAAGCCTGCGTCGGCGACACGGCCTGAGACGTTCGCGAGCGCCGAGAACGGCGGATTCATCAGCACCACGGACGGTACGGCTTTCGGTGCGAGATGATCGTCGATCTGGGCCGCATCGACGCGCGTGACGGTGTTGGCTGGAAACAGCGAGGCGAGCAGATCGGCGCGGATTCCAGCCAACTCATTGAGGAGAAGCGTGCCGCCGCTGATTTCGGCCAGAATGGCGAGGAGGCCCGTGCCGGCCGAAGGCTCCAGTACGCGATCGTCCGGCGTGATCGCCGCCGCCGTCAGGGCCGCAAGCCCCAAAGGCACAGGCGTCGAGAACTGCTGGAGCGCCTGAGATTCTTCCGAGCGGCGTGTATGGGTCGGCAGAAGCGCGGCTATTTTAATGAGCGCTGAAAGACGCAAAGCCGGCTGTCCTGCTTTACGGAACAGCGTCTTTCCGTATTTGCGCAGGAACAGGACGGTCGCTATCTCGCCGGCCTCGTAAGCCTCCTTCCAGTCCCAGACACCCGACGCATCGGAGGCGCCGAACGTCGTTTCCATGGCGACACGCAGCATGCCGGTGTCGACTGGTTGGCCGCGTTCGAGATGGGGAAGCAGCAGATTGGCCGCGGCGAGTATAGCGGCAGACGGAGCGGCCGGTTCGCGATCGAGCGGAAGCGGTGCGGCAGAAGCATCGGCCGCGGGCAACATGATGTACATGGAGTAGTCCTCGTGAGAGCGGGAACAGGACAAGCCCCGTCAGCGCTCTCTCTCGACCGCCGGGACTCGCCCCGTCCCACGGCCCTCTTCCTTTCCAACAACCGCCGTTACATGCAGATCTGCACATTGCGCCGTTCCCCCGCGTCGTGAACATGTGCGGCTACCGTCTCCGTCAAATCCGGGACGGCGACGTGAACGACAAGCGACACGAGAGAACATATGGAAGAACAGTTTTTCGACACATCAGACGGCAGAATAGCCTTTTACGATAATCGCGCCGATGGGCTTGCGCTTGTGATGTTGCACGCCAACTCTATTTGCAAAGAGAGCTTTGCGCTCCAGATCACCGCCTTCGGGAACACGTACCGAACCATTGCCATCGACCTGCCCGGTCACGGAGGCTCATCCGACGCGACAGACCCACGCCGAAGCTACAGCATGACCGGCTATGCGAACGCCGTTTCCGAATTGTTGGCCGGGATCGGCGTCACACGATACGCGCTGCTCGGCCATTCGCTCGGTGGCCATATCACTCTGGAACTGCTCGCGCGTGTCGAAAAGTCGATTGCCGGCGCGATCATTTTCGGTACGCCGCCGATCGAGAACAGCATCGAGGGACTGATCGCCGGCTTCGTGCCCAGCCCGGACATGGCCTATACCGGCAGCCTCGTCATCACCGAAGAACAGGTCGGGATGATCGCCAGGATGGCGCTCGGGAAACAGGACGAGGGCAATGAAACATTCCTCGCCGCTATCTGGCGCACCGACGGTCGGGCGCGGCAATATATGATGGAAGACGCACAGGCCGGCAAAACCAGCGACCAGCGTAAGGTGGCCGAAACGACGGCAATACCCCTGCTGATCATCAACGGCGCCGACGATCCGGTCGTCAATCTGGACTATGTCGACAGCCTCTCTTACCGGAACGTCTGGACGGGCAAGCCAATCCGGCTCGCCGGGACAGGGCATGCCGTCCATCGCGAGGAGGCGCAGGCGTTCAACAGACTGCTGGCCGAATTCCTCGAAACGATCACCTGATCAGACCGGCGCATCCTCGCTTGCGTAAAAACGCCTGCATCGCTTCCGAGATCGGCGGCTCGATGTCGAAGACACCGAACCTCTGACGAAAGCGATCCCACTGGCGCCCCAACAGACCCCGGCGCCGCGCATCGGGGCACATCCATATCCAGTCGAGCCGCCAGGGGTGGTCGCCGCGTCCAGCCGGCTGGGGGCGAAACGCGCAGGCTCCGACAATCCGATCCGCGTCGTCGGAAAACAGGAATCCGACCGCTTCGCCATCGTGATCGGGATCGATCTCCCATTGCACGAAGTCGTAGCCGAGCTCGCGCTTGAACTCCAACGCCCGATCATAGACCGCCTTGCGTTTCCATTTCGGAGACGACGCATCCACCCAGGAAGCGTCGAGATCGCGGGACAACGCATCGGCGAATTGCCGGTTCGGCTTCGGATCGATGATGGCAAAACGCTTGCGGTGGAACGACCGGTGCGCCTGTTCGTCGGTTCGCAGGCCCTTGACGTAGAGCATTCCGCAATCGGGGCAGGTCACGGATTGTGTTTCCGGCCGCTTGCGATATTTCGGGGCGACGATCTTCAGCCACAGTGGCTCACCATCGTCATCAATTACATACTCCAGTCGGTAACCCGATCCGGTCTTGTGTCGCATCGTGCGCATTCCCCGCCATGGCCGGTGAGGCGCCGAGAGGGTTACAGGCGGCATGCGATGACGGTTCTGCTCATAGAAGAGAACCGAGATCTCGTCCTCGTTCAGATGGGAAACCGGCGGAATTGCCCCCATGAGCCGAGCGCACAAGATCGTCAGGTCGCTCCGGAAACCCAGCCGTTCGATGAAGATGCAAAAGGCGGCGGTATCGATCGCGGAAAGCATGGAGTGACCGAAACCGTCATCGAGACGATGTTTCGGGCGCGAGAAGACAGCGCGGAACGGCAGGTCCAGCGCGGCGGCGAATTTTTCGATATCAATGACCGCAGGCGGATCCAATCTGCGGTCGAGCATAAGCAGCAAATCTTCGATATCGGCTGTCGATGCCCATCCAGTCTCAGTAATCCTTGTAGCCAACGAAGCCGGAAAAGGGCGATCGGACGGTTCCGGTCTTTGCAACGCATCCCATATCGCCCGGATCGTTTGTCCTTCGATTTCCATGCGCCCTCCCAATGCAACGACGAATATTGTTTCGCCGGATATTCAAACTACTATTCCGAAGGAAATAAGAAGGAGAAAATCATAAATCGGAACTGTCCGCCATTGGTTGAGATATCATCCCTGTACAGGATGATTCTTGGTGCAGATATGGCCCGTCTTGTCGATGACGCTATGGTGACGGGAGTGCATGGGTTATGGAGGCCGAAAAATGGTAACAGTCATCTGGGCGCCGCCCGACATGCCGGACGAACGTCACATCGTTGTGCGCGTTCACAGGGACGGCGTTCCCGGGACGAGTGACAAAGGTTATTTTCACATCAGCGACGAAAAGGACTGGGGAGGCTCCGGTCCCTTCGACATGCTTCTGAACGAGGTGATAGAGCGGGCGAAGGAGCAGGCCGTCGACCGGGGCCTGTCACATGTCGTCGTCGTGCGTCGTGACTGATCGCCGTAACACCGAACCCGGGGGATCGGCGTGCCCGCAATCAGCACCGACCTGTTCAAGAAGAGCTATACGACGTCGCCGAAGGAGCTAAGCCCGGCCGTACGGGCGTTCTGCGCCGGTATCAATGCCGACGCCAAGCCGTCCTACATCGCAGTCCAGCCCGATAATGAGGCGCAACCGTCAGAATGCTTCAACAATGTCGCGGCCAAGGTGGACCGTGACGGCGGATCGCTCGTCTACGGCTGGCTGATCTGGGAATGGCCGCGCGTGTTCATCGAGGCGGAACATCATGCGGTTTGGGAGAAGGACGGGGCGTTGCTCGACATCACCCCGCCGATAAACGGTGAGACTAGAATCCTGTTTCTCCCGGACCGTGCCCGCACATACGATTTCGTTGGGCAAAAGCGGCTGATCAACATCAAGAAGAGCCTCGGCCAGTTTGCCAGCGTTCCGGATTGGATACGGGCTGCCGACACGTTGCAGCGAACCATCGAACGGCATTCCGTGGGAAACCAGTCCACCATGGACCGCACCTATCTCGCAGCACTCGGACGAGACGTCCAGCAAAGCCTTGGCGCCGTCTTCGTCGATCTCGCTCGCAACACTGGACCAAATGACCGCTGCTTTTGCCAGAGCGGCAAGAAATTCAAGAAATGCTGTTCGCCATTGATACAGCTCCATCCTTGAATTGTGGGTCGGAATTTTGAACGCAAAATAAGAAAAGGCGCTCCGCCGGACAGCGGAACGCCATTTCTGAAGAGCAGCGCAATTGCGGGGCCGATCATACCGGCCCCGCATCACGATTATTCGGCGGCGATCATCGCACCATGATTGCCGTCAGTGTCGGCCTCACCCTCGTCGTCGCCCGCGAGGAAATCAGGAAGCGCTTCGTCGACGCCGCCTCCATCGGCCAATGCGCCCATCGGAGCGTCCCCAACCGCAGCCTCGTCGAGATCGGTCAGGCGCAGCGGCTCGGGCAACCAGCCGCTTTCGGTGAGCAAACGCTCGGCTTCCCGCGCCATGTCGCCCTTCTTCAGATGGGCGATCAGGTCTGCCGCCCGGTCGCCGGAGCCTTCGCGGACGGCGGCGAGGATGCGAGGCTTGGTGACACGGCCGAGATAGTTCTCGACCGTGGGGCGGAAGCCAGCGTTCACCATGTCGAGACCAGTGGCGCGCGCCAGCCGATGAGACTCGGCCATGCGGCGATCGAGGGCTGCCTGCGAGATGCCGGAGGCGCTCATCGGGTTCGGGCGCTCATAAAGCGCGTTGATCCCGTAGGCGACGCAATGGGCGAGCAGCGCCTGGCGGCTGGCGTCGTCGAGTGCAGCGAGCCAATCCCAAAGCGCGTTATCGTCGGCCGGAATATCCGCTTTCCATCCCTCATGCCGCTGGTTGACGGACTTCGCATATGGAGCATCGGCGAGATCCTTGCCCTGTTCACGGAAGAAGACATGACTGACCGAGGCTTGAATGCTCGCTCCACTGGTGGAGGTTCGATGGAACGTGTCGCGCACCAACTTGTGCAACAGGGCCGTGAGCGCGACATGCGGATTGGCACCGACCGCATCGCGGAGCGCTAGCGAGCGATGTGCAGTCAGTTCGATCACTAGCCGTTCGGGCAGCGGCTTGATGACGTCTTGCTCGTCTTCATCCTCCGGCTCGGCCGGCTGGCCGCCGATAGTGATGACGGCGCGCTGGATGGCGCGATCGGCCGCTATTGCCGCGGCCGGAGTGTCGTGATCGATATTGCTCTCTTCAACATCATCGGCAAGCGGAGCTTCGTCCTCGGGGCGGACATAACCGCGATCTAAGAACAGATCGCCATCACGATCGATGCTGACGAAGACGCCGGCGCGGGCGATTTCCGCCGGATCGTAGATCACCGGACGGTGCTCGAAGGCGTCGAGCGCCTGCTCGATCTCGCCAAGGCGCTCATCGATCTCGTCCGGCAGTTCGTCGGCTTCCCCATATTCGGCCTCGAGACGATCATATTCGTCCCGAAGCGCCTCACGGGCGGCACGCTCTTCGTCAGATAGATCGGCAGCCGTACCGACAATCGCCCGCAAGCCGTCATTGTACCCATAGGGGAAGTTGACGGCGAACTCGACCCACTTCCAGCCTTCGCCGGCAATTTCCTCGGCGACGGTCTTCAGCTTTTCGCCGACCAGGCGATCGAGCAGGATCGGATCTTGCAGCCATCCGCCGTTATCGCTCTCGAACAGGTCTCGCAGGACGTAGCCGCCCGCCGCCTCGTAGGCGTCGATGCCGACAAACACGGCGCGCTTGTCGGCCGCGCGTACCGCCGTCTCGGTCAGCATATGGCGAATCTGCCAGGGCTCCTTCTGCCATCCGTCCTTGATGGACGCCCAGACCTGTTCCTGGCGAGCATGGTCCTCGGAGACGGTGAAGGCCATGAGCTGCTTCAGCTCGATGCCGTCTTCGGCGTAGATGTCGAGCAGCATCGGCGAAACGGATGCCAGGCGCAGGCGCTGCTTGACGACGTTGACGTCGATGAGGAAGGCGGCGGCGATGTCTTCCTCGGTCATGCCCTTGTCGCGCATGGTCTGGAAGGCGCGATACTGGTCGAGCGGATGGGGCGGCACGCGCTCGTCATTCTCGGCGAACGAAATCTCCTCCATCAGGATGTTGCTGGCGGCATCGCCGACGACGCAGGGGACCGCCGCGGTGTTTGCGAGGCGCTTCTGTTTCACCAGGATTGCGAGGGCCTGATAGCGGCGTCCTCCGGCAGGCACTTCGAACATACCGATTTCCTGACCGTCCGCATCGAGGACAGGCCGGACGTGAAGGCTCTGGATCAGGCCGCGACGCGCGATCGAAGTCGCCAGGTCCTCGATCGAAACGCCGGCCTTGATGCGGCGGACGTTCGACTGGCTCAAGACGAGCTTGTTGAAAGGAATGTCGCGCGAGGACGACAGGGTGATTTTCTGAACAGCAGTAGCCATCGGGGTGGTCTCCGCGACGGGCGCCGAGAGCCTTTCTCCCGACCCAATACCCGTCACGAAGCGAAGCGCCGCCCTCTCACTCTAGGAGGGCAGCGCCACGAAACCGGCGAAACGGAAAGGCACAAATGTGCAAAGCCGGAAATACGGAAATCCGCATTCCCGGCTTGAAGGATATCAGGCTGCCCGGTCGAGCAGCTTCTTGGCCTTAGCCTCCATGTCGAGGCGCGCATCCTGATGCGGCTTGTCGCGCGCAACGGCGGTGATGCCGGCCACGAAGTCGAAGATAGACTCGGGCGGCCTGCCCTCTTCGGCGAGCACCGTGTCGATGATCTTGCCGGTCTCGGCCTTGGAGAAGCCTCGCTTGCGCAGGAAGTCGGTGCGGTCCTCGTCGCTCTTCGCCACGATCCGCTCGCGGGCCGCCTTGATGCCGTTGATGAAAGGCACCGGTGAGGAATTGGCGAAGTTCAGCAGCGCGGGAGCCGCCTCGTGCGCGAAACGGGACGCGGCATATTTGGAGTGTCGGATGGTGATTTCCTCGAAATCCTCGACGCCCCACAGATTGCGATTTTGGCAGACCGCCCGGAGATAGAAACTGGCCATGCCGAGCGTTTTGGCTCCAACTTCCGAATTCCAGACATAGAAGCCCCGGAAGTAGAGGTCGGGCGAACCGTCCGGCAGACGCCCGGCTTCGATGGGGTTGAGATCGTCCACGAGGAAGAGGAAGACGTCCCGATCGGAAGCGTAGAGCGTGGTCGTATCCTTGGTGATGTCAACACGCGGATTGTAGATGCCGGTCGACCAGTCGAGCACGCCCGGCACCTTCCAACGGGTATCCCCGGTGCCGTTGCCGGCGATCCGCTGCACGGCCTCGACCAGCTCATAGTCGTAGATGCGTCCGTAGTCAGGGCCGGTAACGGCGCGTAGTTCGACACGGCCGTCGTCGGTTTCGAGCGTCTTGATCTGCTCGGCGCGGTTGGACGTCAGACCGTATTGCAGGTTGATGCCAGCAAGCGCCGCAGGGAGTTGGCGCAGATAGGCGGCGGGAGCGCCGACCTGGCTGGCGAGCTGACCGAAGCTCCAGTGCGTCGGCGCGACCGGCGTGTCTGAGCCCGGCAAGATCAGAGAGAGGTGTTCAGCGTCTGTACGACTCGCCTCTACATGAATGAGTGCGCTTTCCACTACGCGCGTCCGGCTACGCTCGGCGCGGCCGCGCACGGAATCCATCAGTTCATTGAGCGAGAGATATCGCTCATCCGCAGGACGCGAGAACCATTCCGAGGATACCCGGCCGATGCGCTCGCCACGGCTGACATCCACCTTGTAGCCACCACTCGCGTCACGGCGGCCATCGAGAACCTGCATATTCATGGAACCAATCTCCATGACGGGCGCCGGAGACCTCTTCTCCAGCCCTCAACCCGTCATGGAAACCCGATCCACACTCTCACTATTAGGGGGCGTTGCGGGGTCTCCCCGCAGAAGGGGGTGCGCCGGCGACCTTGGCGCCGGCCAGGGGGAAGGCTTTCCCCATCCGCTTGCGGCCAAGCTGATGCTCGCCCCGTGTGTGCGGCTCGCGAGAGCGAAAGAGAGAGCAGGCATTCGCCGTAGCTGTCGCTGCCATTTCTTCTTTCTAAACAGGGACGTTAAGTCGCTATACTGTGAATACATTGCATTTCAGTATTTATCGGCCCAGCAGAAGAAATTATCATAAACGATATTGCTGGAGGCGCGTTTTTAATGGGGCTGGGGACTATGACAAAAACGACAAACGAAACGCACAGGAAGACATCCAAGAAACCCTACAATGAACGATCCGATCTCGAGAAGCTGCAATCGCAGTGGAACAAGCTGTCTGGCCTTCATTTGAGGGATGAGCCTTCGGCAGCGATTGTGCGTTGCGCAACCGCTGCCGAGATCGCTGCGAACTACGCCATCCGAACCGAATGGGCTCGCCAAACCGAATTCGACGCAACGATCATCGACCAGTTCCTGCGGTGGGCGAACGGCCTCCACGGCAAGGTCACCCGCCTGTTCGTGCCCATCTATTTCGCTCACCCCGCGAAGAGTCAAATCGGGAAGACACTCATCAAGTCCGCCGAGAACATCAATGCCGTCCGAAACGCAGTCGTGCATCAAGGCACGTTCAGCAATGCAAAGGAGGCCGAGGCTGCGATTGCTGAAGCGAAGACGTTCATTAACCTGATCGTCGGCCTTTCGATTCCTGACTTCGACATTACCGCTAAGGCGAGTAGCAATTAGGACCAGCGCTTGGGGGGACGGATGAACGTTGTGAGTGCAACTGCCGAATTGTGGGATGTCGACGTCACGATCGGCCTGACGACCCATACAAAGCACAGACATGTTCCCAGCCCGGTATCACCCCATTTCGAAGCGCCTCAGGCCGCGTCGACCCTGACGTTCTCTCCCGTCGCGCTGGCGGCGGCCGTCGCCAGAACGGCGACGACACGTCAGGCGCGAGCGCAACTGCTGGCCGGCCTTCAGAAGAGCGCACTCGCTCAACTGGAATGCCTGATCTCGAACACGTCGATGTTCAAACTCACGGATGACTTTGCGGACCTGGCTGATACCGAACGGACCCTGTTCACCGCACGGTGCGGAGCCGGGATAACCGATCTCTATATGAACGCCTTGGGATATGTCTGGCGCGCGAATGCGGCCTGCCTGTCCAGCGCGCTCGATCCCCACGCCGACTTTCTTTACGATGGCGGGAACGTCGATGGCCACGGTGTCGTGCTGGCTGAAGCCCACGGTTCATTCGCTGCCAACGCCACGGCAAAGACTGTCGCCGCGCAAGCAAAGCGTAAATATGCAAGGCAGGTGAAACCCTATGTGAATGTGGAGTCGCCCTTCGGCCACATCATCCACGGCTATTGCGTGGCCTTTGGCTCGAAGCCGGGTACGTCTGGCGCCTTCCTGAGCGTAGCCGAAACGCGGATTACGAAACCAAGGAAAAAGGCTCCGCCGCCCGCGAGCGAGCCGCCTGTTGCCCGCGGCGTGACGACGCAAATGGCGCTGGCGACACACCGGTCGAACTTCCTGCTGATGGGTATAAGCCCTGTCGTCAATTGGATCGACTGGATCAATACGGCTGGCGAGTTTCCCGTGGAATCCGGACCAGTCACCTTCGTCCGATTTCCCTATGCCGGCCGCTGGTATCTTGGCAACGCTTTCTCGATCTGGCCGGCTCTACGTCCCTATTGGTGGCACGATGAGCTCTGGGACGATCCGAATTGGCGACGGCTTGCCATTCGAGACACTATCGTTCGCGGTTTGCTGGGCGAGTCGGTTGGTTGGTTCGTCATGGAGGAGACGGCCTGCAGGGCGTTCCTCGATAGCCTCACCGGAATCATCCGAGCCGGTAGTGAAGATCGTCCCGAACGACTTGGCCTGCCCAGCTTTGATCCCGCTGGTTTCAGTATTAGCGAGGACAGCCGGGGGCGGCGTGCCGACGGCTCTGACTATAATTACGCGCTGTTCCGCGACGGCCTGGCCTTGGTGGGCGATCCTTTTCGCCCGCGAAAATTCGAGACGAGGCGATGGTCGCCGAAGGAGGGATTCGACAGCTAGCGGCGATGCGCCAGAGGACCGGGGAGCGCGTCGCATAGGCCTCAAATACCGAAGCAGTTGGCTTTTTCTATGCTCCCCAGGCGTCGATGATTGTGCCCAGAGGAAATGGGGTCTTTTCCTTCGACCATTCGTGGTACGGCGCTGCTGTCTGGCTGTATGGGCCGGGCTCCGGACGATCGAACTGGACCCGCGTCGGTATATGGAATGCGCTTCCAAAAACAATCGCCTCGCCTGACGACAATATCGTCACCTGGTCGAGCAGACGCCGCGCCTGCATCGGGATGATCCGGCGGAAATGGTCGATGTCGTCCGGGTTTTGCAGACGGTGGCTGATGAAATTGGCGCACTGGCTGATGATTGTCTGGCTGATCTCGCTCGGGCGTTGGCTGGCGATGATGAGCGACAGTCCGAACTTGCGCCCTTCCTTTGCGATTCGCTCATAGGTCAGCCGGGCCAGACGATGACCGCGATCCTCGTCCGTACGAGCTGGTCGGGCGTAATTGTGCGCCTCTTCCAGCACGAGTACCCATGGGTGCTTGTAGCGTGACGCCGCGGGCAAGCGTTCCCGCGCTTCCAGCAGCACGCGCCCGATGACGGCGCAGGCATAGGGAAGCACTTCGTTGCTCAGCATCGAAAGGTCGAGCACGGACACCTTCGGACCTGTGGCGGCGCCCAAACCAAAGCGAGAGAACCAGGCGGATAGATTAGTGATGGCGGTGTCAGCGTCTTCGTAGTTCAGGAATGCGCGCCACCGCTTGTCGTCGAGGCGCGTCTTCAACCGCAGCTTCAGCGTCGTCAAATGGGCGTCCACCCTGAAGGTATCTTCCTTCGAGACGGCGCGATTGATCAGAGACGGATCTGTCAGCGTCGCACGCGCGATCGGGATCGGCGAATCTGCGGTGCGCGCGCCTGCCTCCGCCGTATCGCTACCGCCGACAATCTTGATCCGGATAGCGTCCTTGAGTTTCTCGGCTTCGGCCGCGATCGCAGCCTGATTGCCCATTACGTCCTGGTTGTACTGATCGACACTGCGATGAGTCTTGAAAAGGGCTTCGAAGGCCGCGGTGTCGATGTCGGCATCCGCGAGGTGGCCCACAATGGCGTCGCAGTAAGAACCTGCGAACTTCCTTTTCACTTTCGTCAGTTCGCTGAGAAGCTGATCGAGCGCGCTCATTGCATTTTGCAGCGAACCGAGGCTGGCGGCAGCCGTAGCGTTGCCGCCCTTCGCGATCGCCCACCAGTCCTTCAGCACGGGTTCCTGCGTCTGCTCCGATGCGCTTAGCCATGCGCAGATCTCTTCCGCGTTCAGGAACCAGAGCGGGAGGCTGAACTCCTTGCCATTGAGATAGATGCGATCCGGTAGGCGTGTCTCAGCCACAGTGGCGGGAAAGGCTTTGGCGTATTCACCATTGATGTCGAGAATGAAGACGTGCGGCTCCTGGGCAGCACCATCCAGCGCCTTCATTGCCTTCTGGATAAGGCTCGACACTGAGAAGGATTTCCCTGAGCCCGTGTTTCCGACGATCGCCAACGGCCTGGAGAACAGGTCATTGTAGGACGCCCGCACGACGTTGCGCGCCTGGCCGGTCGGAAAACCGATTTTGAGGTCGTAGTCGAAATCTTTGGCATCGTAGCCTTCCGGCCTGTTGCGACGGGGTGGGATCTCGAATATCGCGCGCAGGATGTCGGGCGATCCGATTTCTGCCGGCGTGTCCAGCGTCGGCAGAACGGATATGCCTGGACTGAAAGATGGCTCATCATCGGCGTGCTCGATGGTGCCCAACAACTGCACACTGGCAATCCGGCGTGGCTTCATGAGTTCCAGACTGAGATCATCTCCGCTGGAAGGGTCGAAGCTTTCCCGCGCCTCGAGATCGGTGATGATGCCGATGACGGTTTCGCCCGCACCAAGCGAGAAGGTAAGATAGGCATTGATGGCGATCGCTGCCTGAACTCCATCGAGGGTCGCCCGCAGCGCCGATCGGGTCTCGGGCAGCAATTCCACCTTCACCCGGAAGCCCTGAACTGAAACGATATGGCCGATGAGACGTGGATTATCCATCCTACACCACCGGATCAGGTTCGGTCGCCGTCGTGGAGGAGGCAATCTGCTTCTCGAACCGCCGCAGGCGCAAGAAGTCGTCCAGCCATTGCACGTCGGGCATTACCGAGCGGGCGAAATCGTCAAAGGTGGCGTGCCTGAACTTGGCGACAGCAAAGGCGGCGTCGGTTGGAGTCAGCACGAAAGCGCGTTTGCCGAGGTCCTTGTAGCGGCGCACCCGCTCGATGACGGGGCTCGCTGGATTAGGCTCAACTACGAGCATCACCAATGACGGATTCATGAGCGCATTTTCAATAATGCGACTGACGTGATCGTCACCGAAGCCGTAGCCAAGAACGAGCAGGAAGGTCTGCGGAATACCGAGACGAACCTGAAAGGAGCGGAAGAGATGCGCGTAGGGCATCGTCAGGGTCTGCGCGAACTTGTTGGCGGTTGGCAGAATTCCAACCGATGGCGTACCACCCGCCAAGTCGACGAGGGCGCCGCCCTTTTCGTCCGGCTTGAGGCTCGCATAGGTTTTGAAGGGAGCGAGATCAGGATGCCGCGCACGCATCTCGCCGTCCTGCTCAAACCAGTGAATGGAGCCATGCAGCTTGTAGAAGTGCAGGAACTTGTCGAAGCGTCTTACGCGACCTTCGGCAACCTCGCCCGGATAATAGATATCGAGCCCGTAAACCGAGGGATCGAAGCGGGCAGCGGCACGGCCGGTGAATCCATCGAAGTACTGGATACCGAGAAGTTCGAGGGCCTGCTCGAAGAGGGTATCGTAGTTCAACGTGAAAAGGTGGGTTCGGCCGAGGTTGCTGTCGCGCGCCACGAGCTTGGAGAGAAACGCTAGCTGCGGAGCGATCTGACTTGCGGACTTCGCCTTGGCCGTATCAGGCAAGGACAGCGCACACTCGGCGAAAATCGACATACGCAGACGATCGACGAACCACTTGAGATCGTCCAGGCTCGGTGCTGGTGTGCCCGGCCATGAGACGCCGGAGAACGGCGCGTCCTTTGACTGTCCAACCACAAGTGCATTAGCGACAAAGGACAGCCAGGCCTCGAACCCCAACGTCGGCTCGTCCAGAAGATCGGCCAGCGAAACGGCATCCTGCCGCGCCTTGATGATAGGACCAATAGAGGCCGGCACATCGGATAGAGCCTCAATGGTCGCAAAGACGGCAGTTTCGAGGTTCGCCATCGTCTTGCCGCCCGCCGAAACCGACGTGCCGGACCCCGTCAGAACGACGAGGTTTTCCATCCGCAACCATTCGGAGATCAGAGCCTGGAGACGAACGCGCCCCTGCTTCTGGTCGAGCCCAAGCAGAAGATCGCCGGCGTTGCCGTCTTCCGTCAAACCAATGAGCTGATACTCGATAGGTACAGGCGGCGCAGCCGTCATTGTTCTATTCCCCCCCCCTCCAAGCCGCGGCGCAGCGGATTTATGATCTGGAGCCCCACGAAGTCTTTTTCGTTGTCCGTCACCACAACACAGTCATTTGCGCCTGCGACGGCCGCAATGATCATATCGAGACCGCTGCGAGGGCGCCCAGCCATCTTGCCCTCCGCCATGAGCCGCGCCCAGAGCAGACCGGCTTTATCGTCGAAGGACAGGATACGATCCGCAAACAGTGCCTGCGGCCCCTCTGAGCCCGCGAACCAAGCGTCGAGGCTGTCACGCTTCTTGCCTCGCGGCTTTTCCAGAATGCCACGCCGGATTTCGGCGATCGTCAGCGAGGCAATAAACAGGTTCTCGTCGCGCTGCTCGCCCATCCAGTCCAGCAGCGACTCCGACGGCTTTGGCTTTACGATATTGCTGATGATGTTGGTGTCGAGAAGATAACGCGTCACAGATCGACCTTGCGCCCCTCTTCACGGGGACGGGAAAGGTCGAGTTCGGCGCCGACAAGCGGCGATCGCCGCAGAGCGGTTAGGATATTTCCGGGCTTAGGCGGCTTGCCGCCGACGGCTGTCTTGACAGCCGCACGGACGTCTTCCGCTTCTGGACCTTCTTCAGCGAGACGACGCGCAAGGGTGCGGATGAGTTCGCGGTCGGATTCAAGCGCCATGATCTCGAAACGCGTGAGCCCTCGCTGCGTCAGGCGTGTTCGATAATTCTGCGTAGCTCTTTTCTGTGCGGCATTGCCCATGGCTATCCTCCATGCTATGTCTGGATATATAGTCCAGATTTGTGGCGCAGACAAGCGAGGACAGGGTGGCAGAACTGGTTTTAGAAAATCTCGGCAGACCGGAGCAAGGTCAGTATTTTCCGTCTTCCATAACGCACTTCGCTACGCCAGATTTCGCTTGCACCGACGACTCTGCGCCGAATGTCGCCGAATATTCGCCCGTGATTGCAGTTGCTTATACTTCCGTTCGCGCCAATCTTAAAGCCGATCTACTTGCAATCGGCTTCGAATGGCTCAGCGATGAATTCTGGCAACCGCCCAAAGCAAAGGAGTGCGCTTCGGCTCAACGAGCCGGAATTGACGCTCTTGCGCCGTGGCGACGGTCCGGACCCGCGTCTGGTCGAGTTGGTTCGTCTGCTCGCCCGTCGTGCCGCGCGGGAAGCGTTCGAGGAGCAGACGCGGGAACGCGGGACAACCCGCTCCTGATACGACAGGAGAGTGCGTTTTGAAGGTCGCGATCTACGCCCGCTATTCATCCGACAATCAGCGCGACGCTTCTATCGCCGACCAGCTTCGCATCTGCCGTCTCCATGCCGAGAAGCAAGGGTGGCAGGTGGTCGAGGAATACACCGACCACGCAATCTCCGGCGCCTCTCTCCTCCGTCCCGGTATCCAGGCACTAATCTCTGACGCGACCCGTGGCCGTTTCCGCTACGTGCTGGCCGAGGCCATGGACCGCCTCTCACGCGATCAGGAGGATATCGCCGGCCTCTTCAAACGCATGGCGTATTCGGATGTGAAGATCGTCACTCTTTCGGAGGGCGAGGTCACCCATCTGCATGTCGGCCTCAAAGGCACGATGAACGCCCTGTTCCTGAAGGACCTGGCCGATAAGACCCGCCGGGGACAGCGTGGCAGGGTCGAGTTAGGCAAGTCGGGTGGCGGAAACGCGTATGGTTATGATGTGGTAAAGAAGTTCGACGGAAACGGTGAGCCGGTCCGCGGTGACCGGACCATCAATGAGTTTCAGGCTGATGTCATCCGCCGGATCTTCCGCGACTATGCCGCCGGAAAATCCGCCAAGCGGATCGCCTTCGAACTGAACAAGGATGCTATATCCGCGCCGGGCGGCGGCGATTGGGGCTTCAGTACAATCAATGGCAATCCAAAAAGGGGCAACGGCATTCTCAACAATGAGATGTATGTCGGCAAACTGATCTGGAACCGCCAACGGTTCATCAAGGACCCAGACACGGGTAAACGCCAGGCGCGGATGAACCCCGAGGCGGAGTGGATCACCCAGGACGTGCCGGAGTTGCGTGTTCTCGACGAGGATCTCTGGCAGGCCGTGAAGGAGCGCCAGAAGACCGTCAAGCAAAACCGGAACGACGATAACGAGACCGAGAACCATTTCCGCGAGCGCCGGCGTCCCAAATACCTCTTCTCGAGCCTGACCAAATGCGGTTGCTGTGGCGGTGGCTACTCGATGATCTCAGCCGATCTGGTCGGCTGCTCAACGGCACGCAACAAGGGCACCTGCGACAATCGCAAGAACATTAGGCGCGATCAGCTTGAGGCACGCGTTCTCAACGCGCTGCGGCATCACCTTATGGAACCCGCGCTGTTCAAGGAATTCTGTGACGAGTTCACCCACGAGATGAATCGGCTGCGCATGGAAGGGCGGGCGTCGATCGATCAAGCCGAGGCTGAGGTCACACGGATCGACCGCGAACTGGACAAGCTGATGAAGCTCATCATGGCTTCCAGTGACGACGACGCGCCCACCCGCATGATGAAGCAAATGAAGGATCTTGAGGCTCGCCAGAAAGAGCTGAAAGCGTTCCTGCAAGAGGCGGAGGAGCCACCGCCCCTCCTGCATCCGAACATGGCTCACCACTACCACGTTCAGGTCGACGAGCTATACGCGGCGCTTCAGGAGGATTGTGAGGCCAAGCGGATGACTGCCGCCGACCTCATCCGCTCCCTCGTCCGAGAGATCATCCTGACTCCGGAAGACGATGAACTGAAGATCGACGTGCGCGGCGAACTGGCTGGCATTCTTGCGATTTCGCTCAAAGGCAAAAGGCCCGCCGCAGGGGCGGGCCGATCGCAAGTTGAGATGGTTGCGGGGACCGGCATTGGCCAGAACTTGGCCGGTTCCCAAGCTGAGATGGTTGCGGGAGGGCGCAACCATCAGAACTTGCGGACGCAAAAAAGCCGCCCGGTCAGGGCGGCTGATGTGCGCGATTTGGTATCGCAATTTGAGATGGTTGCGGGGGCAGGATTTGAACCTGCGGCCTTCAGGTTATGAGCCTGACGAGCTACCGGGCTGCTCCACCCCGCGTTATTCCGGTTATGTATT
>NZ_OBQD01000075.1 GCF_900220975.1 Rhizobium subbaraonis
CGTAAGCATCCGGCGAAGGCCGCAGGTCAGGCCGCCTGAGCACTCAGCGTCTTGGGTGTCCAGTTCCACGGCAGCAATTGCTGCAGCCTGCTGATCGGCGTGTCGGCAATGTTGGCGAGGACATCCGCCAGCCAGGCTTGTGGGTCGATGTCATTGAGCTTGGCCGTCATGATCAGCGTCGCCATGAAGGCGGCACGATCAGCACCACGATCCGATCCGGCGAAGAGCCATGACTTCCTGCCGAGAGCAAAGCCTCTGAGCGCGCGTTCGGCGGCGTTGTTCGTGAGACAAATTCGGCCATCGTCGAGGAATGACGTAAATCCATCCCAGCGCTTCAGCATGTAGTCGATCGGCTCAGAGACAGGAGAGCTGCGCGACAGTTTTAGCCGCTCGGTTTGGAGCCAGTGATGCAGTTCTTCGATGAGTGGCTGGCTGTCTTGGCGGCGGCGCTCCAAGCGCTGCTCGGAGCTAAGGCCGTTGATCTCCCGTTCGATATCGAACAGGGCATCGATCCGTTTGACAGCCTCCAGCGCCATCGGCGAGATCGATGCGGCTTTGCTGCCACGTTTGGCGTTCGCGGCGATGTCGGCCAGCACGAAGAACTTGCGGCGTGAATGTGCCCAGCAGAGTGCTTGGCGCAGAGGCGCGGGATCGCGATCTGCCTTGAACAGCGGATTGTAGCCGCCATAGGCATCCGCCTGCAGAATGCCGGAGAAAGTCTTCAGGTGGCGTTCGGGATGCTCCTGTCGTCGGTCTCGCGTTGCGTAGAACAAAGCTGCAGGCGGTGACAGCCCACCAAACGGCCGGTCATCCCTGACATAGGTCCAGATGCGGCCTGTATCGGTCTTTCCCTTTGCCAGGATCGGCACGGTCGTGTCGTCGCCATGCAGTCGCTCGGCGGCCAGGACATAGGCTTCGATCAACGAATGGATTGGCTTCAGGGCCGCGGCACACGCACCGACCTGATCGGCAAGCGTCGACAGGCTGAGGTCGATCCCCTCTCGGGCATAGCGCTCGCTCTGGCGATTGAGCGGCTGATGCTGGGCGAACTTCTCGAACAGGATCATCGCCAGAAGGTTGGGGCCGGTAAAGCCGCGAGGTGTCACATGGAAGGGCGCTGGCGGCTGAGTGATCTTCTCGCATTCGCGGCAGGAGAACTTCTCCCGCACGGTCTGAATGACTTTCCACTGACGCGGGATGACCTCCAGGGTCTCGGTGATATCCTCGCCGAGCTTCGACAGCTTTGCCGAGCCGCAGCAGGGGCAACTGGCTGGGGCGGCGATAACGACACGTTCACGCGGCAGATGTTCAGGAAAGGGCTTGCGTGACGGACGCTTGCGCTCGAAGGCCCTGACCGTCGAGGCACTGGCTGCGATCTCTGCATCCAGTTCATCTTCGCCGGCATCAGCCTCCAGCTCCTCAAGCTGCAGTTCCATCTGCTCGAGAAGCCGCGCCTTGCGTTCAGAGCGACTGCCGTAGAGGTCGCGCCGGACCTTCTCGATCTCTAGCTTCAGCCGTGCGATTAGCGCCTCGGAATGCGATACTAGCGCCCTCGCGCTGGCAGCTTCCGCCTTGGCGGTC
>NZ_OBQD01000019.1 GCF_900220975.1 Rhizobium subbaraonis
ACCGTAGTTTGACGAGTGACCGTGGCTGATGGCGTTTCTCGATGAGCAATCGCGTGCCGTTTTATTCGAACCACCCGAAGCTTATGAAGATGCGCAAGCGCGCTATGCACTGACTTCCGAGGATATTGTCTTCGTCAAGGAGCATCGCCGGTCGCATAATCGGCTTGGCTTTGCGATCCAACTCGCACTGGTGCGTGATCTGGGCCGTCTGCTGCGAATAGGCGAAGTTCCACCTCAGGCGGTTGTCTCTGTTGTCGCCGACCAGCTGGGCATCGACCCTGCAGTGTTCGAGTTCTACGCCCAGCGCGACGAAACGCGCCGGGAACACGCGCGCGAGATCGTCTCTGCACTGGAGCTTCAGCCTGTCCGGACGAGTGACTATCGCGAGTTGATAACGGCGGCGGCACGCGAGGCGGCGGCCACTGAACAAGGTGCGCCGATCGCCAAGGCCGTGATCGAAGCCTTGAAGGAACGAAAGTTGCTCGTTCCTATGCCGGAGCTGCTGATCCGTCTGGCACTGGCCGGCCGGGCGGCGGCGCGTCGACAAGCCTATCGCGAATTGATCCGGGATCTGGAGCAGCCTTCGATCGAGGCGCTTGATCAGCTCCTCGCTGAGCGGGCCGGCGATCGGAGCCACCTTGGCTGGATTGCGGAAGCACCTGAAGGGGCGAAGCTGAAGAACCTCAAAGGCTTGATCGCCCGCCTCGAGGTATTGCGCTCAGCCGCCATTCCCGACGACCGTCGCAAGACGATCCATGCCAATCGCTACGGCATCATCGCCAGGGATGCACGCATTCTGCATGCCCGGGAGATACGACGCCTGACATCCGAACGTCGCTACGCCACGCTGGCCGCCTTCGTCATCGAGAGACAGGCGTCGATCACCGACCTGACGATCGACATGTTCTGCAAAATGATTGGGAGCAACCGCCGCAAGGCCGAGATCAGCCGCACGGAACGCCGGCTAAAAGAGGCCGAGGTTCTTGATGGGGTGGCGCTTGAGCATCTCAAGCTCGGCGAGGCGCTTCTGGCCGCTCGTGCGAGCAAAACCGATCTTGCATCGGCGATCGCAGCCTCCCTCGGCTGGGACGGATTGGTCGCCAGCATGGCGGCAGCCAGATCTGTCGTCCACCCTGATCGCAGTAACGAATTCGACGAGCTCATCAAGCGGCACAAATCGTTGCGCAAGCTGGGCAGACTGATGTTCCGCACGTTCTCGTTCCGGTCGTTTCGTGCTGATGATCCGATCCTTGTAGCAGTGGACCATCTGCGCGCGCTCTATGGCGGCCGGAAATTGCCGGCGCAGGTGCCGCTCGCCTTTCTGACCCGCAAATGGCGACGCTGCGTGCGCCCGAACAGTGCCGATATCGACCTGCGCGCCTGGGAAGTGGCGGTCCTCGTTCACCTGCGAGAGCGTCTGAGGGCCGGTGACATCTGGGTCGAAGGCAGCCGGGCATGGCGCAGTTTCGAGGATTATCTTCTGCCTCGGCCGATCTTCGAGCTGATGCGCGCCGAGGGGCGGCTCGGGCTCGCACTCCCCGACAGCTTTGCCGAATGGCGAGCAGAACGGACCGCCACGCTCGATGCGAAGCTGAAAGAGCTGGCAAAGGCGGCGGCTGCCAATGCTATTCCGGATGCAGCGATTTCCGACAAGGGCCTGTCGATCTCGCCGATCCGCGAGGAGGAGCGCGACAGCATCGTCGCGCTCAGCCGCCGACTATATGTTCTGGTGCCACGGATCAGGATCACCAGCCTGCTTGCCGAGGTGCAAAGCTGGACCAAATTCCTCGACAGCTTCACGCATTATCGTACCGGTGAGACGGCAAACGACGAGGCAGCGCTGATGGCAGCGATCCTTGCCGACGCCACCAATGCCGGAGCCGAACGTATGGCGGAAAGCTCACGCGGCGTCACGATCCACCAGATGATGCTGATGGTGGACAGGCATATGCGATCGGAAACCTACGCCACGGCGACCGCCGTGCTGGTCGATGCGCAGCAGGCCCATCCCTTTGCCGCGATCTGGGGTGACGGCCATATCTCCTCCTCGGACGGACAGTTCTTTCCGGCTGGCGGGCGTGGCGAAGCCAGCCTCGACTACAATGCAAAATACGGCAAGCGACCGGGGGCGTCGATCTATGGCTTCCTGTCCAACCGTTTTGCTTCCTTCTTCTCCCGCATGATCCAGGCATCCGAGGGCGAAGCCCCCTACGTTCTCGACGGCCTCCTTCACAACGAAAGCTCCGTCGAAATCTATGAGCACGCAACCGATACCGCTGGCGCCACCGAAACGACGTTCTCCATGTTCCACGCCTTTGGCTACAGGCTCATTCCCCGTATCCGCAATCTCGGCAATCGCAGGCTCTTTGTCATTGATCGCGATCCGGCTTACGAACCGCTCGACGCGCTGATCGCTGGAACCGTCAACATGGATGTCGTCGAGCACCACTGGGATGAGGTCTTGCGGCTGAAGGCTTCGATCGCTGCAGGTTTGGTGCCGCCTTCCGTCATCCTCAAGAAGCTGGCAGCGTCGCCGCGACAAAACCGGCTGAACCAGGCCCTGCGCGAAATGGGCCGGATAGAACGCTCGATCTTCATCTGCGACTGGCTGCTCGATACGAAACTGCGCCGCAGATCGCATGCGATCCTCAACAAGGGTGAAAGCCGTCATGCTCTCGCACGCGCCATCTTCCTCCACCAGCTCGGCGAATTGCGCAACCGCGTCGCCGAAACCATGGCTTACCGCGCGTCCGGTCTTAACCTCGTCGTCAACGCCATCATCCTGTGGAACACTGTCTATCTCAGCCGTGCTGTCGATTATATCAGCAGTCAGGGTATTATCATTCCGGACGAGCTGCTCTCCCAGGTCGCACCACTACCATGGGCGCATATCGCGCTCACCGGCGACTACCTCTGGAACGAAATTGACCGACCCCTCGAACGCTTCAGGCCAATCCGGGCTAACCGCTTCAATCCAAACAACTTCAAATTCCCTTAGCGTGTATTAATGTAGAAATGCCCACGGAGCCCCTCGATGCCGAGCACTTCCGCATAGTGGCAGGCGGCGAGTGCGCCGGCTGCCGGCCCGCTTTCGATCATGCGCACGGGATTGCGCCCCGCCGTCTCCGCCCCGACGACGCCGCCGGAACTCAGCATGATCAGCGGCGTATTGCCGAAACCCTCGTCCCGCAGCCGATCGCTGAGGCGACGCAGATAGGGCTGCGAGATCGGCATCGTATAGGCGTTGACAGTCGCGGTGGAGGCGCGCGGATACTCCCTGATCTGCGGCGCGACGTCCGACGAGGTGCAGATGAAGAGATCGTTCAGCAGCCGCGACAAGCGACCGGCGACGTAGGCCTCGTTCGACGAATTGACGAACGAATTCAAGAAGCAGATGGCGACCGACTGAGCGCCGCTCTTGCGAATGTCTGCTGCCAGGGCTTCGATCGCCTCGTCGGAGGGTGCCTGTGCGACCGTGCCGTCCGCAAGCGTTCGTTCTGCAATGCCGAAGGTCAGTTCGATCGGCACGAGCGGCTCGGGGAACTCGATCTGCGGATCGTACATGTCGTAGCGGTGCTCGTTGCGGATCGACAGCACGTCGCGGAAACCCTCCGTCACGACGAGTGCCGTCGGCGGCCCCTTGCGCTCGATCAGCGCGTTGGTGACGACGGTCGTCGCATGAACGATCACGCCATCAATCGCCTCCGAAGAGATGCCCGCCTTCTTGAGGACGGCATTGACACCGCCGAAGAAGCCACTGAGCAGGTCTTCATGGGTCGTCAGTGTCTTGTCGACGGACAGTCGGCCGTCTGAATTGCGAAGGACGATATCGGTGAATGTGCCGCCGATATCGACTGCAAGCGAATAGGTCATTCTTTTTCTCTCCATCCCAAACGTTCAGAGATCCGGTGCGCCGTGGCACGGACCTCGTCTATCTGCGCGCCGTCCGGCGAAGCGGCGATGAATTGCGTCGAGCCGACGATTGCGACCGAGCCGGCGATTTCGCCCCGGTGGTTGAAGACGGGTGCGGCAAGCGCATTGACAGCCGTCAGCAATTCGTCCGCCGCCATGGCCCACCCCTGGGCGCGTACTGTGTCGATCTCCTCGCGAAGACGGGCCGGATCGACGATGGTTTTCGGCGTCCAGGCCTGAAGCGGTGCGGCCATCGTCTGCTCAAACAGCGCTGGCTTGGCGAAGGCCAGCCAAACCTTTCCGTGCGCGGTCGCGTGGATCGACAGCTCCGTTCCCGGGCGGGTGCCGAATTCGATGACGGTGCGGCCGTGCAACAGATCCAGCACGACGAGCTTTCCATCGACCATTCCGCAAATCGTCACGGCCTGCCCGGTACGCTCGCGCAGGCCCGAAAGCTCGTCGCGCGCCGCCGTGGCGACCTCGAAGCGGTTGCGTACCGCTTCGCCCAGCATCAGCAGCTTGACGCCGGCCTCATAGCGGCTGGTCTCCTTATCCTGACGAACGAAGTCATGGCGCTGGAGCGTGACGAGGTGGCGGTAGACGGTGGCCTTGCTGGCGGAAAACGCCTTGGCGATCTGGGCCAGCGTCAGCGGCTGGTCCTGGGCTGCGAGGAACTCCACGATGCGCAACGCCATGTCGAGCGTGCTCGTTCCCGTTCCCAAGCGTTCCGCCTTACCGGAAACGTCGTCCATGGTGTTTCAATCCCCATGCGTTTCAAATAATGAAACATCGTTTTATTTTTAACGATATTTGCGCGACGTGCACCTGCTGTCAAGCGGCCAGATGCGACCAAGGGCCCATTCAGTGTTTTCGGCAGAGAATTCGGGGCAGTGCGGGCCGCCGTTTCACACTGCCGCGTCCCCCGTGGCCCGCGCTCTTTCAGGACGACTCAAATGCGAAAACGGTTCCAAGTTTCGCAGCCGGATTGCGCGCTTGTTGGAACCATTTTCCTTCTTGGCTGGACATCGGAGGAATAATGTGCGATTTATGTTCATATTGCGACGCGATATCGCATTTGCGAAATGGCGCTTCGCGCACATTTTCATCTCGCTGATTGCTTCATCGGCTTACGACAGACAAAGGAGAGCGCCCCGCTTCCGGAGCCGGGCCCGAGACAATATGGCTTATGCAACTGAGAGCGACCTTCCGGGGAACGACCGACCGGTCAAGATCAGTATCAGGAACGTGTTCAAGGTCTTCGGCGATCGGCCGGAGAAGGCCATCGAGCTGCTCGAGGCGGGCGGGACCAAGTCGGAAATCCATGCCGCAACGGGCTGCACGATCGGCGTCAAGGATGCGAGCTTCGACATTCTCGCAGGTGAGATCTTCGTCATCATGGGGCTTTCAGGCTCCGGCAAGTCCACCATGCTGCGCCTTATCAACCGCCTGATCGAACCCACTTCCGGATCGATCGAGATCGAAGGCCGCGACGTGGCGCGCATGCCGCGCAGCGAATTGATCGCCCTTCGCCGACGCGACATCAGCATGGTCTTCCAGTCGTTTGCACTGCTTCCCAACCGCACCGTCATCGACAACGCCGCCTTCGGCCTGGAAGTCGCAGGCATCGGCGAGGAAGAGCGCCGGCAGCGCGCCCGCGCCGCGCTCAGGGCTGTCGGGCTGGATGGCCACGACGAAAGCCGCATCGATCAGCTTTCAGGGGGCATGAAGCAGCGTGTCGGACTTGCCCGGGCTCTGGCCAATGAGCCGACGGTGCTTTTGATGGACGAAGCCTTCTCCGCGCTCGACCCGCTCATCCGCACCGAAATGCAGGACGAGCTGGTACGTCTGCAGGCCGAGCACAGCCGCACCATCGTCTTCGTCAGCCACGACCTGGACGAGGCCATGCGCATCGGCGATCGCATCTGCATCATGCAGAACGGCGAGGTCGTCCAGGTCGGAACGCCCGACGAGATCGTGCTGAAACCGGCCAACGACTACGTCCGCTCCTTCTTCCGCAATGTCGACGTCTCGCAGGTATTTCGCGCCGGCGACGTCGCCCGCAGGACGCAGGTGACGATCATCGAGCGCCAGGGCGTATCCGCTGCCGCTGCGCTGGAGCGCATGGACCACCACGATCGCGACGTCGCCATCATCCTCGGCCGTGACAAGCGCTATCACGGCATGGTCAGCCGCAGTTCGCTGATCCGGACCAACCGCGACGGCGCAAGCGATCCCTACCGGCACGCCTTCCTGCCCGACATCGAGCCGATCCCGGCCTCGGAAAGTCTTTCCAACGTCCTCGGCAAGGTGGCGGCCAGCGCCTTTCCCGTGCCCGTCGTCGACGAGGCCAATCGCTACCTCGGCTCAATCAGCAAATCCGCGCTTCTCGAAACGCTCGATCGCAGCGCCTGATCCAGCCCGTCCGGAGAAAATCCATGACTTTCGATATCGGTGACGGCGTCGACAGCGCCGTCAACTATGTTCTCGACAATTTCGCTCCCCTGCTCGACATGATCGCGGCCGCGATCGGCGCGGTGACGAACAGCATCCAGGCGACGCTTCTGGCGACGCCGATGGTCCTTGGCCTTGCCATTTTCGTGCTGCTTTCCCTCTGGCGTGTCGGCTTAGGCTTTGCGGTCTTCACGGCCCTGTCGCTATGGCTCGTCGAACATATGGGCCTTTGGTCCGCCATGATGGAGACGCTGTCGCTGGTCCTTGCCTCGACGCTCGTCGCCATGGTGATCGGCCTGCCGCTCGGCATCGCAATGGCGCGCAACGACCGTGTCGCCGCCGGCGTGCGGCCGGTGCTCGATCTCATGCAGACCATGCCCGCCTTCGTCTACCTGATCCCCGCGGCAATGTTCTTCGGACTGGGTGCCGTTCCCGGCACGATAGCGACCGTCATCTTTTCGATGCCGCCCGTCGTGCGTCTCACCAATCTCGGCATCCGACAGGTCCATGCGGAGTTCATCGAGGCCGGCAACGCCTTCGGCTGCACCGCCACGCAGCTGCTCTTCAAGGTGCAGCTTCCCAACGCCATGCCCTCCATCATGGCCGGCATCAACCAGACCATCATGCTGTCGCTGTCCATGGTGGTGATCGCCTCGATGATCGGCGCCGGCGGTATCGGCAACACCGTGTTGACCGGCATCCAGCGCCTCGATGTCGGCACCGGCTTCGAGGGCGGTATCGCCGTCGTCATCCTCGCGGTGATCCTCGACCGGATCACGCAGAGCCTCGGAAAGCAACGCGCCGGGCTCTGGCGCGCGCTCTTCCACCGTCAGGCACAACAGCCCTTGGCCTCCCCGGCTACGGCCTGACGCCTGAAATGGCGGCCTTCGCGCCGCAGATGCGAACCTTCAAGAAGGAGCAACCATGTTCAAGACACTCGCTACAATCAGCCTTGCGGCCGGAGTTTTCGCCGGCACGCTTGGAGCGGCGCTCGCGGAAGACAAGGCGCCGGTGAAGATCGGCTGGTCCGCCTGGTCCGACGCCGAATTCGTGACCAAGCTGGCAGCCAAGCTCATCAAGGACGAGCTTGGCCGGGACGTCGAACTGGTCCAGACGGACGTCGCCCCCCTATATCAGGGCGTGGGTCGCGGCGACCTCGACGCCATGATGATGGCCTGGTTGCCGCAAACGCATGCCGACTACTTCAAAAGGGTGAAGGACAAGGTGACGACGCTCGGCACTGTCTATGACGGGGCGAAACTCGGCTGGGTCGTGCCGGCCTATGTCCCCGAAGACGCGATTGCCTCGATCGAAGATCTCAACAAGGACGACGTGAAGGAAAAGCTGAAGGGCCGGGTCGACGGTATCGATCCGGGTGCCGGCCTGACGCGCCTTTCCGAACAGGCCATCAGGGACTACGCGCTGGACGACTACAAGCTGCAGGTCTCCAGCGAGGCGGGCATGCTGACGTCCGTCGACCGCGCAATCCGCAACAAGGAGTGGTTCGTCGCCACATCCTGGAGCCCGCACTGGATGTTCGGCAAGTATGAGCTGCGCTACATCGCCGACCCGAAGGGTTCGCTCGGCAAGGCGGAGCATGTCGACGTGATCGCGCGCAAGGATTTCCAAAAGGACGATCCGAAGGTCGCAGCCTTCCTGTCGCGCATGAAGCTGCCGATCGACGATCTGGAGGCTGCGATGTTCAACGCGCAGGAGACCTCGTACGAGGAGGCGGTCGACAAGTACATCGCCGACCATCCGGACCAGATTAAAGCCTGGCTCGAGAAGGAAGAAGGCTGACGCCGTCAATCCGGTCGCAATCTCGCCCCGCGGTCGCTTCGCGGGGCGTCCGTTCTGGAATGGAAGGATCTGACATGTACAAGAACGACACCCTTGCGCCGCATGCGCCGATCGACGGAGCTTGCGACACGACCGGCGGAAGGATCTCGCTCGCCCGCGACGCTGCCGGCCTCACGGTGGAAGAGATTTCCGCCGTCGCCGGCGTCACTGCCGAGACGTGGGCGAACTGGGAGAACGACAGGTCGGAGCCACGCGCCAATCGCCTCGACATGCTCGCGGGCATCCTGCAGGTCAGTATCGCCTGGCTGCTTGTCGGTCAGGGTGAAGGTCCGACAGCCCGCAGTCGATAAGCGTCATTCGCAAGACAGCTTCACGACCGCGCCCAGCAGGGCGCGGGCGCCGATCATGATGTGGTCGTCGGTGACGAACTCTGCTTCGTTGTGACTGACGCCGTTGCGGCAGGGCACGAAGATCATCGCCGACGGCGCGATCCTGTTGACGAAGAGGGCATCGTGGAAGGCGCCCGAGATCATGGGGCGGCAAGCGATGCCCTGTGCAGCGCAGCCGTCTTCGATAGCCTGCGCGACATGCGGCGAGAAACGACCGGGCGGCATGTCGACGCGCTGTTCGATGACAGTCTTGCAGCCCAATCGTTCACCTGCGGCCTGACATTCATCGCGGACCCGCCGTTCAATCGCGGCAAGGATGGTGGCGTCCGGATGGCGGATATCGACCGTGAAGGAAACCCGACCCGGTATGACATTGATTGAGCCGGGTTCGGCGGCGATCCGGCCGACCGTCAGGCGGGCATCGGGGTCGGAGGGCATGATGTCGCCCTGGATGCGCACAATGGCGGCGGCCGCCGCCGCCATCGGGTCCTTGCGAAACTCGAGCGGCGTGGTGCCCGCATGGGCAGCTTCGCCCGAAAAGGCGACCTCCAGCCACTTTGTACCCTGAACGGCGGTGACGATACCGATGGGAACGCCCTCGCGTTCGAGGATCGGCCCTTGTTCGATATGCAATTCTACAAAAGCAGAGATGGTGTGTCCTATCGGACTTATTTCCGCTTCAGGCAGGTCATTCAGCGTTGCGGCCAGTTCGTCGGAAAAACGCGCGCCATCCGTTGCCGCCACCGAATGCCAGTCCGTCACATTCGCCACACCGGCAAAGGCCATGGACCCCATGCAGCCCGGCGAAAAGCGGCTGCCCTCCTCGTTGGTGAAGGCGACGACCTCGATGGCCCGGTCCGTCTCGATGCCGGCATCAGCAAGCGCTTCCAGCGCCTCGAAGGCTGTGAGCGTGCCCAGCGCGCCATCGAAACGCCCACCGGTCGGCTGGCTGTCGAGATGGCTTCCTATGAGAAGCGGCGCAAGCGCCGCATCGCGACCCTCCCGACGGATGAAGAGATTGGCAACCTCGTCCTGGAACACCGTGAAGCCGCGGGCAAGCGCGCGCTCGACCAGTAGCCGGCGCGCGGCACGGTCTTCGACGCTCAATGCCTGCCGGTTCACGCCACCGGCGGGCGTTGCGCCGATCGCCGCGAAATCGGCGACGGACTTGAGGAGGCGCGCGGCGTTGACCTCCGGCGTTGTCTTCATCGGCCGAGGCCTGCGATGAAGCGCTTCACCCGGTCCGGCTCGACTGCATTCCACCAGACGCCGTCATATTTGAGGGCGCTTGCGATGATGACCCCGTCGGCGACGGACAGGATGTCGTTGGCGTTGTCGTGGGTGACGCCGCTTCCGACCAGCGTCGGCAACGAGCCCGCCTCCTTGATCATGCGAATATAACCGAGATCTGCGGCATGGCCGGTGCGCTGGCCGGTGGCGATGACGACGTCGGCGTCGAAGAAAACAAGGTCCTTGACCTGCTCTTCCACCGGCCGGTCGGCGACAATGGCATGTGCCCCGTGCTTCACGTGGGCATCGGCGAAGATGCGAATGCCGCGGGCGCGAAGATGGGCGCGATAGCGCATGGCGCGCGCAGATTCACCTTCGACGATACCTTCGTTGGCAATGTAGGCATTGGCCCACTGGTTGACGCGGATGAAGGATGCGGACGAAGCCGAGGCGATGGCGAGCGCGGGGATCGATGCGTTGGCCAGCACATTGATGCCGATCGGCCGGCCGAGTTCGCGACGGATTCGGTCGGCGACGACGGCCATATGGGCGGAGGTTTCGTGACCGATATCGTCAGGTTTGGCGAAGGGCACGTCGCCGTGGTTCTCAACGATCACGGCATCGCAGCCGCCCGAAAGATAGGCTCGCGCGTCCGAAAGGCCGCGTTCGTAGATTGCCTCCACGCCTTCGTCGTCGTAGCGCGGTGCGCCTGGCAGCGGCATGAGGTGCACCACGCCGATCACCGGCTTGTCGCGCCCGAAAAGCGTCTTCAGCGTGTCGTTGTCCTGCCGTCCGATGGGGTTGCTCATGGTGATCACACGTTTTCCAGTTTCAATGTCTTGGTGAGGGCGGCGAGTTCCGCCCGGGAGGGGAAGGAGGCGAGCGTCCCGGAACGGCCGACCGCGATCCCCGCTGCCTGTGTCGCAAGTTTCGCGGCGTCAATGAGCGCAGCGCCCTGTGCGAGAAGACCGGCGATCGTTCCTGCAAAGCAATCGCCGGCGCCACTGGTGTCCACCGCCTCGATCTTCTCGGCGGATATGTGAAGGCAGGAGGATGCGTCCAGCACCAGAGCTCCTGCAGGGCCGAGTGTCACGATGACGCCTTCTGCACCCATGGCATGGAGCCGACCGGCTGCGCTTTCGGCATCGGCTTCGCCGGTCAATGCCTCGGCCTCGGGCCGATTGCAGACGAGAAGCGACACTGTCGTCAGATCCAGCGGTTCAACAGGAAGAGGGCTGGGATTGAGGACCGTAAAGAGCCCGGCATTCCTGCCCGCTTTCAGGCTGGCAGCCGTAGCCTGGGAACCAAGATTACCCTGCATCAGCAGCATGTCGCCGGGTTGCCAGGTTCCTCCGAGCGCGCTCATGGCGAGCGGGTCGAAAGCCTCTGCGCAGGCGGCGGCGGTGACGATGACGTTCTCGCCCTCGCGATCGATCAGGATCACCGAGCGATCGCACGGCAGATCAAGGCGCGACAGACGCAGCTCAGGGATTTCAACGGAAAGCAAGCCTTCCATCCTGTCGCCGACGGCATCCCTGCCGACGGGCGCCCAGAACGTAACCGGGGCGCCCGTGCGAGCGGCTGCGACGGCCTGGTTTGCGCCCTTGCCGCCCAATCCCTCGCCGGCAGCGGCTGCGTTCAGCGTTTCGCCCGGCTGCGGCAACCGCTCCAGGCGAAAACTCGTATCGACGCAGACATTGCCGACGACATGGATGGTCATGGTGGCGGACCTTCCGTTCAGTCCGTCGCCCATGCGAGCATCTGCTCGAACAGGGTCTTGTAGCCCGGCCAGGCAATGAATTCCGGCGGCAGCCAATGCGGTCCGACGTCGGAGGTCCAGACCAGCGTGCGGCCTTCGCCATACGTGCCGGTGACGAGCAGCGGCAGCGAGCCGTATTCGGACGAAACGGTCATCAGCTGGTTGGCCCCGTCCTTCAGCGTCACCTCATTGAAGCCCAGCAGATAGGGGAACTCGCCGGAGATGCCCGAAAGGATCGGATGCGACGCATCGCCGGAGACGACAGGCGTAAAGCCCTCCGGCACCTCAACGCGGTCGTCGATGGAAAGGCAGGCCACCGGCAGAACCTCTTCGACCGCCGTATTGCGGAAGCGCGCGCCGCCATTGATGCCCTGGAAGGAATAGTAGCCGCCGAACATCAGGAGAGCACCGCCCTTGGCTACGTATTCGCGCAGCAATTTCAAGCGGTTTGGCGTACGGCGGGAATGGATCCAGGTGTCCGGATGCAGAAGCAGCGTGTTGGCGCCGATGTCGGAAAGCACGATCGCGTCATAGGCCTGCAGCCCTTCGAGCGTGCTTGGAAATTCCTTCTGAGCCTCGTGCGCCGGCATGAAGGTGACATCGAACGGGCTGTCCTTCAATGCCTTCAGCAGTTCGTCGGCACCGGTATGGTAGGTGACGGTCGGGAACTGGTCGAAGCCCTTGATGTGGGTCGCGGTCGAAACCCAGGATTCGCCGGCGAGCAGCACTTTCTTCTTGGTCATGAAAACTCCTTGGACGATTGGCCGGCGCCTAGCGCGCAGCGGAAAAGACTGATTTCGGATTGTCGACCAGCATTTGGTCGATGGCCGTCTGGTCGACGCCGTGGCGCTTCAGCCGTGGCAGGAAGTGCTTGAGGATGTAGCCGTAGCCGAATCCGCCGTAGCGCGTCAGCATGATCTTCAGGAAGACATCCTGCGACAGCAGCAGCCGGTCGCCAAACCCCTTGTCGACAAGGGCGGCGATGGCGCGCGCGTTCTCCTCGTCGGAGGGCGACTGGGCGTCCTGGTCGGCGTAGTAGTAGTCCATGCCGATCATGTCGTATTCGAGGAAGGCCCCGCGCCGGGCGAGCGCCATCTGGTAATCCAGATCGTTGTGGCTGGGGTTCATGTGGCAAAGGACGGTATGGCGCAAGTCTGCCCCCTCCTCCTCCACAACGTCAAGCACGCGGTGGGCCAGACGCTCCCAACCCGGCAGGTGGATGGAAAGCGGCAGGCCGGTGATGCGCGCCGCCCGCGCCGAAGCGCGCAGAGACTTCTCTTCCTCGGCAGTGAAGTTGCGACTGACGCCGACCTCGCCGATGATGCCGGCCATGATTTCTGGCTGGCGCTCGCCACCGCCGACATCGTCGACGATGAACTGCGTCACCTCTTCCACGCTCATCGCCTTGAGCCAATCGGGATGGGTGTGTTCGAGATAGAAGCCGGTGCCCATGATGATCCTGAGCCCCGACATGCGGGCGATACGGGCAAGGCCCGGCGCATCGCGACCGATGCCGAAGTTCGTCGTCTCGACGACCGTGCAGCCGCCGAGCGCCTGGAAACGCTTCAATTCGCCGAGTGCGAGGTCGCCGTCATCGAGCGAGACGTTGTCCCGGTTCATGTACGGGTTCATGCGCAGTTCGCCGATGATCTCGATCGAGACCTTCTGTTCGGCTATCGCCTTCTCGTCGGGATGGCAAGGGCAGATCCAGCTGGTCGCGCCGTCGAGAAAGATATGCTCGTGCATCAGCGTCACGCCGAGTTCGTCCACCTGCACCGGGCCGGTGACGGTCATGGCGGTGCCTGAGTTGACGCCGATCGGATGGCGCGGCCTCGGCGTTTCGGTGAAGAGGTCGTCGAGCATCTTCAGCGTCCTTTCGCCCCGCCGCGGAACAGGCGGAAATTCAGCCAGATGGCAACGAGGATGATGAAGCCGGTGACGATCGGCGTGAAGAAAGGCGAAAGGTGCGAGAGGATGAGGCCGTTTGCCAGCACGGCAACTGTCAGCGCACCGAGGATCGTGCCGGTGAGCGAGCCGCGTCCGCCAAAGAGGCTGGTGCCACCGAGCACCACGGCCGCGATGACGTCGAGCTCGAAGCCCTGCCCTGCATTCGATGAGCCGGAACCGAGACGGGCGGAGAGGATGACGCCGGCCGCCGCCGCCGCCGTGCCGGAGAGCACATAGACCCAGAGAATGACCCGGCGCGTGTTTACGCCCGCCCGCCGCGTCGCCTCGGCATTCGCCCCGACGCCCGTCACGTATCGGCCGAAATGGGTTTCGTTGAAGGCGATATAGGCGACGGCGAGTATGACGATGGCGATCAGCGCCGGCGCCGGAATGCCGAGCACCCAGGCGCGGCCGAGTGCCACGAAGGGGCTCGTCGGTTCGATCGGGATCGAATAGCCGCCGGTGATGAGCAGTGCAAAGCCGCGGATGACGGAAAGGCCGGCCAGCGTCACGATGAAGGCGGGAATCCGCTCATAGGCGATGAAATACCCCTGGATGACGCCGACCACGCCACCGAGCAGAAGCATCAGCAGGATGGCGAGCGGCCATGGCACGCCGGCCTGAAGGGTTGCGGCCGAAAGGGTGGCTGTCAGTGCCAGCACGGAGCCGACCGAGAGATCGATACCGCCTGTCGTGATGACGAAGGTCATGGCGGCTGCCACGATGAGCAGCGGGGCGGATTGCCTGATGACGTTGAGCAGGTTCGGCGCCGTGAGGAAGGCATCCGTCGTCACCGAGAAGAACAGGCAACAGACGACGAAGAACAGCGCGATCGACATGACGCCGCCATTGGCCACGACCTTGTCGAGGATCGTCGCCTCGCGCATGCGCGGCGGGTGGCTGGCATAGGCGTTGGGTTCGGAGCTCATGCGGAGGCGCCTTTTTCCCGGTTGTGGCCTGCGGACCGGGCGGCAAACTTTCGCCCGACGATGAGATTGACGACGTCCTCGATATTCGTGTCCTCGATACGCCGCTCGGCGACGTTGCGCCCCTCATACATCACCTGGATGCGGTCGCAGACGAGGAAGAGATCCTGCAGGCGATGGGTGATGAGGATTACGGAAACGCCGCGTTGCGAGACGGTGCGGATGAGTTCAAGCACCGCTTCCACCTCGGCGACGGCGAGCGCTGCCGTCGGTTCGTCCATGATGAGTACGGACGGATTGAAGGACGCGGCGCGGCCGATCGCGATCGATTGGCGCTGTCCGCCCGAGAGGTTTTCGACCTTCATGCGCGTATCGGGGATGACGATGCCGAGATTGGAAAGCATGTCGCGCGCCCGCTCGTGCATCAGCTTCTTGTCGAGCATCGGCACGCCCGCAAACCGCCTTCGGCTCGCGGCCGAGAAAGAGATTGCCGGCGACATCGATCGTGTCGCAGAGCGCGAGGTCCTGGTAGACCATCTCGATGCGGGCGGCGCGTGCATCCGCCGGCGAGGTGAAGGCGACTTGCTTGCCGTCGATCTCGATCGTGCCCGCGTCGGGGATTACCGCGCCTGACAGCACTTTGCTGATGGTGGATTTGCCCGCGCCATTGTCGCCTACCAGGCCGAGGACTTCCCCGGGCTTCAGGTCGAGCGAGGCGTTGTCGAGCGATTGCAGAGCGCCGTAGCGCTTGGAGATGCCGGTCATGCGGACGCGGCTTACATGCGTGTCGGTCATGTTCAATGGCCCTTGCAGGAAATCCGGCCGCCCAGTCTACTCTTGATGCTGCAATTCCGGACGCAAAACTGCTGTGCGTTTTCGCTGGAATTGCCGGAAAACTGGGCGACGGCGGCAGTTCGGCTTACTTGAACATTTCGCGATATTGGTCGACGTTCGCCTTGGTCACGATCGTCACGGGCACGTTGATGATCGGGTCGATCTTCTCGCCCTTCTTCACCTTGACGAGCGCTTCCACGGCGGCCTTGCCTTCACCGGCCGGGTCCTGCTGGATCACGGCGGTGACGAAGCCCTGGTCGATGCCGTCGATGGCGGATTTCGTCAGGTCCCAGCCAAACACCTTGATGCTGTCGCCGCGGCCCTGGCTGGCAACGGCGGAGACCGCGCCAAGCAGCGCCGGCTCACCGGTAGCATAGAGCGCATTCATGTCGGGATTGGCGGTCATCAGGTTTTCTGCAGCCGAGAGTGCGACGTCCTGCACGTTCTGGCCATCGACCGTGTTGAGGAAGTCGACCTTCTGGCCGCCCTCGGCGACTGCGGCCTTGAACCCGTCGAGACGCTGGTTCTGGATGAAGGAATTGAGCGCGCCGACGACGCCGACCTTGGCTGCGCCACCCATGTCGCTCTTGACGTAGTCGGAGAAGAACTTGCCGATCTCTTTGCCGGCTGCGGTGTTGTCCACGCCGACGAAAGCGATGTTGTCGCCATCGGGGATCTGCGCGTCGATGGCGATGACCGGGATGCCGGCGTTCTTGGCGGCGGTGATCGCCGGCTTGACGCCGTTCACGTCGATGGCGACCAGAATGATGCCATCGACCTTCTGGGTGATGTAGGTCTCGATCGCGTCGTTCTGGGCGGAAGGCACGTTGTTGGCGTTGAAGATGACGAGGTCGACGCCAGCCGCCTTTGCAGCCTCGTTGGCACCGTCGTTGATCTGGTTAAAGAAGAGGGCCTGCTGGTTGATGGTGACGAGGGCGAAAGTATCGGCGAAGGCATTGGCGGCGCCCATCGAGAGCGTCATGGCGACGGCTGCAGCGCAGCCGAGCAGATATTTGGTCCGACCCATTTTGATGTTCCCCTTGTTTGAAGCCTCAGGCGGCAACCGGAATTTACGGGAGGCATTATTCAAGTTACTTGAATTCATGTCAAGCAACTTGAATTGCTGTCGCTCGAACAGTGGGGATTTGGAAATTTTCGATATACATCAGAATGTTGGCGGCGTGTTGACCCAGAAGATCGAGGCGCGCTCGGTGCCCATGTTACGGTACCAGTGGGCAAGTTCGGAATTGAACACGAAACTGTCGCCCGCGGAAAGGCGGAAGGACTTGTCGCCGATCATCAGTTCGATCTCGCCGACAAGCACATATCCCACCTCTTCGCCGACATGCTGGATCGGCCCGGCGCTCTCGCCACCCGCATCGATGTGGTGGATGTTGCACTGGAGCAGATGCCCGGGCGAATAGGGGATGATGCGCTCGAGCGAGATGCCCTCGCCGCGCCGCAACGGGTCGAGGGCGATCAGCGGACGGGTTCCGGCGCGAAAGACCACGCCCTCCTCGCCATCGGTTTCCTCGAACATCCAGCCGATGTTGGAATCGAGCGCCTGCACCAGACGGTGCAGCATCGGAAGCGAGGGCGAGGCCTTGCCGTTCTCGATCTTCGACAACAGGCTTTCCGAGCAATCCGCCGCCTGCGCCAGTGCCTTCAGCGTCAGTCCCCGCGTCTGGCGAGCGAGCTTCAGACGCGCACCGAGCCGCACCGGGTTCGATTGGGTTTTGTCCTCCCGGCTGCTTTCAGACGGCGAAGGCGGCTTGACCATATTCATGTGACGGTATCGCGTTGATCGAGGAGACGACAATAATTCCTTCCATCAAGGCGTGTCCAGAGAGGAGGCCGCCCGTGTCCCATTGCGCGTCCAAGCCCCGCCCGACTTTTCGTCACCCGCGGCGGGCGTAAAGAATGCCGCACAAAACGATCACGCCGCCAATTGCCTGGGTCAGGCCGATGCCTTCGCCAAGCACGACTACGCCGAGAAGGGCGGCCACGACGGGCTGCAGCAACAGGGTGAGCGCGGAGAAGGATGTCGGGAGATAGGCAAGCGCATAACTGATCGCCACCTGCCCGCCGGCATGGCTGATCAATGCGAGGCCGATGAGCATGCTCCATCCGTAAGCCGTGACCGGGAATAGCTGGCTCTCGGTCAGAAGGGCGACCGGCAGCAGGCAGATTGCGGCCGAAGCCGTGCTCCACAGCATGACGCGCAACGTATCGAACCGGCTTCGCAGCCGGGCGACGCACAGCATGTAGCCGGCATAGAAAAGGGCTGCAAGCGCCGCAAGGGCATCACCTCCCCGGTCGCCAGCGGAGAGGCCACTGAACCCGCCCTTCAGGACGACGATGCCGGTCATCGCAACGGCAAGCCCCAGGAGGAAAGTCGGGGTAATCCTGGCGCCAAGGAACAGCCAGCCGATCGCGGTCACGAAGACGGGGGCGAGATTTGCAAGGAGGGTGGCATTGGCAACCGTGGTTACATGGATCGAGGCGTGCCATGCCACGAGATCGGCGGCAAGGAACAGCCCCGGCAAGGCAAGCATGGCTGCGTCCCGCACTCCTTCCGGTCTCACCGTTTGCCGTTGGTCAACGCTCCGGAAGTACAGGGTGAGCGGCACCAGCGCCAACGCGACGCGCCAGAAGGCGGTCGCCATCGGGCCCACCTCCGAAAGGCGCACGAAGATTGGCGAGCCGCCAATGGCGATCCCGCCCGCGAGAAGTGCGAGCAAGGCCAGCCGGCTGCGGGCAGCGGGTGCCGTGGCGGCGAGTTGCGTTGTCGACACGGCGTCATCCAGTTCTGCAGGGATCCAGGCGGTGCAGCGTTAGACGCTCACGGCAAAAACCGCAACACAATCGCCTGCCTTGACCAGGCCCGGAAAATGCCTTGCGCAGAGCATGCCGTCCATTCTCGCGCGCACGTCCGAGGGGGCCACGCCCGTTCGTCCCAAGGGATAGATGCGGGCGACGACCTGGCCCTTTAGGACCGTTTCCCCCAAGTCGACCATCGGCTCGATCAGCCCGTCGCCCTCGGCAAAGGCGAAGCAATCGCCGTCCGGCATATCGAGCCAACGTGTTTCGGAGATCTCCGGCTCACCTTCGATGATGCCGGCCTCGCGCAGCATGTTCCGGACCCCGCGCTTGGCGATGCCGGCGCTCCTTGCGGTTGCCGTGCCTCCGCCGCCAAGCTCGGTGGTGACGAAAACTTTGCCCATTTCCTCGGCCGCCGTGTCGTACATGCCGACAGCATCGATCTCGAGCATCTTCATCGAATAGGGTGCGGAAAACGCCTGTACGAGCGAGAAGGCGCGCGCCTCCAGCACCTTGTCGGGCACGATATGAGCGGCGCAGAAAGGCAGGAAATCCAACGTCTTGCCGCCCGAATGGAAATCAAGCACGACATCGGCAAGCGGCAGGAGTTCGCGCTGGAAATAGTCGGCGATCTTCTGCGTGACCGTGCCATCGGGCCGACCCGGAAAGCTGCGGTTCAAATTGCCCTTGTCGATCGGCGACGTGCGGGTGGCGGCGACAAAGGCGGGATAATTCATCGCCGGAACGATGATGACCCGACCGGAGATTTCCTCCGCCTTCAGGGTCCGGGCAAGATCGAACAGGGCGATCGGCCCCTCGTACTCGTCTCCGTGGTTGCCGCCGGTGAGAAGGGCCGTCGGCCCCTCCCCGTTCTTGATGACGGTGATCGGGATCATCACCGATCCCCAGGCGGAATCGTCCCGGCTGTAGGGCAGGCGAAGAAAGCCGTGCTGGACACCGTCTGCCGAATAGTCGACCGTCGGCGCGATCGGCGATGCGCGCAGTTCCGTTTCGCTCATGGCCGGTCTCAATCCTTGACCAGCAGCTTGCGCGGAACGTCGGCAAGGCATTCGACGCCGGTCTCGGTGATCAGGATGCTCTCCGTCGTCTCGAAGCCCATGTCTTCAAGCCATAGTCCGGTCATGAAATGGAAGGTCATGCCCGGCCTGAGCTCGGTGCGGTCGCCCGGACGCAGGCTCATGGTGCGCTCGCCCCAGTCCGGCGGATAGGAGATGCCGATGCCGTAGCCGGTGCGGTTGTCCTTGACGATGCCGTACTTCTTGAGCACTGCGAAGAAGGCGTTGGCAATGTCCTCGCAGGTATTGCCGGGTTTGGCGACGGCAAGCCCGGCCTCCATCCCCTCCAGCGTTGCCTTTTCGGCATCGAGAAAGGCCTGGGTTGGCTTGCCGAGGAAGACCGTGCGCGACAGCGGCACGTGATAGCGGTTGTAGCAGCCGGCAATCTCGAAGAAGGTGCCTTCGCCCCTTTTCATCGGCCGGTCGTCCCAGGTCAGGTGCGGCGCGGAAGCTTCGACGCCCGAGGGCAACAACGGCACGATGGCCGGATAGTCGCCGCCGATGCCGTCGACCCCGCGCGTGCCCGCATCGTAGATCTCTGCCACCAGATCGCATTTGCGCATGCCAACCTCGATCTTGTCGAAGATGCGCTGGTGCATGCCTTCGACGATGCGCGCGGCATTGCGCATATACCTGATCTCGGTCTCGCTCTTGACGGCCCGCTGCCAGTTGACGAGGGCCGTGACATCGACGAACCGCGCATTCGGCAGGTGCCTGACGAGCGAAGCGAACGCGGCGGCCGAGAACCAGTAGTTGTCCATTTCGACGCCTATGGTCAGCCTGTCGTAGCCGCGCTCGACGAGTTTGGCCGCAAGATAGTCCATCGGGTGGCGCTCGGTGGACTGCACGTAGTGATCGGGATAGCCGATGATGTTCTCGTGCTTGAGATAGGCGGTGAGCCTGGCGCCGTTGGCGTCCTGCCCTCGCCCGTACCAGATCGGTTCGCCCGTCGGCGGCACGATAACGGCCTGGTGGACGTAAAAGGACCAGCCGTCGTAGCCCGTAAGCCACGCCATGTTCGAGGGATCGCTGACGATCAGCAGATCGACCCCTTTCGCCTCCATCGCCTTGCGCGTCGCGGCGAGACGCGCTTCGTATTCCCCAAGGGAAAACTTGAGGTTGGGTTGGGTCATGTTTCTCCCTCATTCTCCGGCAATGCCGGTCTCAACTGTCGAATGACGTGCCCGCGCCGGCCGATCCGGCACGCGCGAAGGCGAGCGTTGCGATTGCGGTGTCCTGGATGCCCGTTCCGGTGAGGTCGGCCAGCGTGATCTGTTCAGGAGTGCTGCGCCCTGGTTTCAGGCCGGCGACGATCTCGCCAAGTTCGGCGAAGCCGGCGTCCGGCTCCACCAGTCCGGCCTTGATGGCATGATGCAGTTCCCCCAAGCGGCGGGTCTGGCTCAGGCTGTCGGCGACGTACAGATCCGCCCGCGCGACGATTGCCGGATCGATCTCGTTCTTGTGCTCCGCATCCGATCCCATCGCCGTGACGTGCTGTCCGGGCTGCAGCCAGCTGGCCTGAAGGATGGGCTTTTCCGAAGGGGTGGTGGTGACAATGATGTCTGCGCCGGCGACGGCGGATTGCGGGTCTGCAGTTGCCGTCACCGGAATGCCGAAGGCGCCTGTCAGTTCGCCGGCCAGCTTTTCAGCCTTCGCGGTGTTACGCGCCCATATCCGCGCCTCACGGATCGGCCGAACCAGCATGAGTGCCTGCAATTGCAGCCGTGCCTGCATGCCTGCGCCGAAGATTGCAGCAACGGCCGCATCCGGCCGGGCCAACTGCCTTGCGGCGACGGCGCCGGCGGCCGCCGTTCGCACATCCGTCAGATAACCGTTGTCGAGCAGCAGCGCCTGGATGAGGCCGGTCTTCGCCGACAGAAGCACCATCATGCCGTTGGTGCTCGGCAGGCCGATGTCGGGATTGCCGAAGAAGCCGGGGCTGATCTTGATGGCGAAGCCGTCCAGCCCCGGGACATAGGCGGTCTTCACGTCCACCTCGCCGCGGTGCTCGGGGATGTCGAGTCGAAGGATCGGCGGCATGGCGACGGCCTTGGTCGCCAGCGCGTGAAAGGCATCCTGCACGCAGGCAACAGCCTCGGCGTCCAGCTTCACGATCGATTTCAGATCGGCCTCGGTCAGTATGATCATCCGGCTCATGCCGCCACCTCTCCCTGAACAGGCATTGCGCCGTTGATGATCTTGCGATGCAGCGTCATGTCGACGTTGCGGCCGGACAGAATGGCGACGACAGGCCCGGACGATCGGATCCGCCCGGCAAGAAGTGCGGCGATACCGACCGCGCCGGCTCCCTCGAGGATCTCACGTTCGACGCCATAGGCGTGCCGCATGCCCGCGGCAATCTCCACTTCCGAAAGCAGCAGCACATCGTCGAGCAGATCTCGGCACATGGCGAAGGTCAGAGCATTGTCGAGCCCGATGCCACCGCCGAGCGAATCCGCAAGGCTTGGCAGTTCGTCCACCTTGACCGGATGCCCGGCATCGAGGCTTGCCTTCATCGCAGCACCCCGTTCCATGGTAAGCCCGATCACCCGCGTCTTCGGGTTCCGGCTCTTGACGGCCGCCGCCACGCCGGCCGCAAGCCCGCCGCCGGAAAGCGGCACGAGCACGGTGGCGGTATCGGGCAGCTGCTCCATGATTTCCAGCCCCAGCGTGCCCTGCCCGGCGATGACGGCGGCATCGTCGAAGGGTGGCACCATGACCATGCCCTTTTCCGCCACCAGCCTGTTTACCTCCTCCTGTGCCTCGTCCTGCGAACTGCCGACGATGCGGACCTCCGCGCCGAGCCGGTGGATTTCCGCGACCTTGTTTTCCGGCACCAGCCGCGACATGCAGATGGTCGCCACCGCACCTTCCGCCTTTGCCGCATGGGCCAGCGCCCGGCCATGGTTGCCGGTGGAGGCGGCGACGACGCCACGGGCGCGCTCCGCCGGTGTCAGCGACAGGACCGCGTTCGTCGCCCCGCGCAGCTTGAAGCTGCCGGTCGTCTGATGGTGTTCGAGTTTGAGATAGGCGGGAACTCCGGCCATCTCCTGCAGCGCGACGGACTGCACCATCGGCGTCCGCAGGACCCGCCCGGCGATACGGGCGGATGCGGCACGGATGTCATCGAGCGAAACGGAGGCTGGTTGCGCGCACATAGGATCAACCTGCCGCATAGGGCTTGGTCATGAGCATGCCGAGCTCCGGTAGCGGGGTCGCGTCGCCGCACAGGCGCAGGCATGCCCAGGCCGTCGCGAGGTTGCTGCTGACCACGGGCTTGCCAAGCGCCGTCTCGATGCGCGGGGCGACCTCGGCTGCGCGAACCGCGGTGCAGGAAATGAACAGCGCGTCGGATTCCGGCGCCATTGCTTCCTTTGCGAAGGCTGTGATTTCGTCATGAGAAATTCGCGCCATCTCCCGGTCATCGGTCAGCCCGAGGCAGGTGAAGCGATCGATCTGGAAATCGCGATCTGCGAAATAGCGCGCCATCGGCCTGCTGGTCTCGACCGTATAAGGCGTCAGAACCGAGATCCGCCTCGCGTCCACCGCCTTGAGCCCGCGGACTGAGGCTGCGGTCGGTGTGACGACGGGAACCCCCGGCTTTGCCGCCTGCACGGCCGTCTCGATCGCCCCGTCGCCGATGACGACGGAAGCCGAGGTGCAGGAATACAGGACGACGTCGAGCGGCTCGTCCGGCAGGATGAGGGAGGCGCCAGCCGTGAGTTCCGGCTGCATTCTCATCAGGTTTTCCGGTGTCACCGGATTGGCGTAGGGGATGCGGGTCGCATAGACGCCGATGCGATCGCTCGCCACCATGCGCTGGAAATCGACCTCGGTTGTGTGATCGGTGGCTAGGACGATCAGCCCCACCCTCTTGGCTAGCGGGCGATCGTCCAGCCGCGGCGCGCGGCTTGCGCTGTCAATTCTGATGTCGGTCGCAATCATCGCTCATCCACCCGTGCGTAACGATTTTCGAGGAACCGCAGCCCAACCACGGAGATCAGGCTGATCACCAGGAAGAACACGCCGACCAGCGTCATCGGCTCGATGTAGCGGTAGCTGCTGTTGGCGACGCTTTTTGCCTGGTTCATCAGTTCCAGTACGGTGATGGCCGACAGCAGCGGCGTCTCCTTGAACATGGCAATGAAATAGTTGGCGAGCGCCGGGATCATCGGCGGGATGGCCTGCGGCAGGATCACATGGATCCAGGCCTGTCGCGTGGTGAGATTGGTGGCCCGTGCCGCCTCCCATTGCCCGCGCGGCACATTGTCGATGCCGGCGCGGTAGACCTCGGCCGCATAGGTGCCGTAGTGGATGCCGAGCCCGATCACGCCGGCGACCAGCGGCGACAGCCGGATGCCGATATCCGGAAGCACGTAGAAGATGAAATAGAGTTGCACCAGCAGCGGCGTGCCGCGGATAAAATCGGCGAAGAAGCCGACCGTGCGCGAAACCACAGCGTTGTGCGAACGCCTTGCGATCGCCAGCACAAGGCCGAAGACGGCGGCGACGAGCGCGCCGAGGACCGTGGCAAGGATCGTGATCTTCAATCCCTGGAGGAGGGTCGGCAGGATCTGCCAGACAAATGTCCAGTCCCATTCCATGCTCAGGCCCTCACACCGTCGAGGCCCCGCGTGGCCCGGCGTTCCAGCCATCGCATGCCCGCGGAGATGGCCGATGCCATGACGAAATAGAGAACGAGTATGGTTGCAAAGGGAATGAGCGTGCTGCCGGTCTGCGCCCGCACGACCTGGGCCTGGAACGTCATGTCCGTCAGGGAGATCAATGAGACGACAGCGGTGCCCTTGAGGAGTTCGATGGCATTGTTGCCAAAGGTCGGCAGCATCAGCGGCAACGCCTGCGGCAGGATCACGTGGCGCATCCTCTGATAGCGACTGAGATTAAGAGCCACGCAGGCCTCGCGCTGCTCGCGGCCGACGGCCCTGACGGCGCCGCGCACGACTTCCGCGCCGTAGGCCCCGACGTTGAGACCCAGCGCCAGGACGCCAGCCTGCAGTGGCGTCAGCGTGAGGCCTGCAAACGGCAGCACGAAATAGACCCAGAACAGTTGCACGAAGATCGACGTGCCGCGGAAGAATTCGATGTAGACGGTGGCAAGCGTGCGAACGGCGGCGAAACGCGATAGTCGGCCGAGCCCGGCGGCGAAAGCCATGATAAGGGCCAGGGCCGAGCCCAGAACCGTCAACTCGATGGTCACGAGCGCGCCCTGCAATATCAGCCCTATGTATCCGGACCAGTCGATCATCGTGCCTTCCTAGTCATTGGTGTTTGACCTCGGGGCGGGCCTTGACCTCCCCCAAGGCAGTTGGGAGGGGGCGGAGCCGCCCTCCCCCAGTCTCACCCGGTCAGTTGGAAGCCGCGCAGAGCTTTTCCCGGCTCGTCGACATGGCGGCGGCGGCCGAGAAGCCGTATGGCTCGATGATCTTCGCGAACTCGCCGGATTCCTTCAGTTTCGCCAGTTCCACATCGAAGGCGTCGCGCAGTGCCTCGTCGCCCTTCTTGAAAGCCGCGCCATCGCAATAGACCGGCGCTCCCTGTACCGGCGCCACGACCTCGAGGTTCGGGTCGTTGGCCTTCATGACGAGATCGTTGATCGAAAGGACCGGCAGCGAATAGGCGTCGATGCGGCCGTCCTGCAGCATCTTCAGGCCGCTCTGGCCATCCGGCACCACAATGACGCGTTCGCGCGGAACCCCTGCTTCCAGCGCAAGCTTCTCTTCCGTGCCGCCGCCCGGCGCGCCGATCGTTGCCGACTGATCCTTGGCGATATCGGCATAGCTCTTGAAGCCCTTCGGATTGCCCTTCTTGACGAGCATGGCCTCGGCGTCGCAGAGAACCGGCTCTGAATAGGCAACGGCCGCGCAGCGTTCCGGCTTCATGAACAGGCCGGCCGTGACGGCGTCATGGCGGCCGGCTTGCAGGCCGGGGATCATGGCGCCGTATTCCGAGATCGAAGCCACCACATCCGCAACGCCGAGACGCTTGAAGATCTCGCGGGCGACGTCGGGAGCAGCACCGGAGACCTTGCCGTCTGCCCCGACCGCGGTAAAGGGCGGTTCGTTGGCGATTGCGATGCGCGCAAAGCCCTGGGCCTTCAGCTGTTCGAGCTTGGTGTCGTCCGCGCTTGCGGGGGCGGAAAGAAGCGACATCAGTGCCGTGGCGCCGGCTGCCATCGCCATGAGATATTTCAACGTCATCGTTCCTACTCCTCTGGATTTTTCCGTTTTTATCGGGGCATCGCCTGATCGCCGGGCGATCAGACGCGGTGTCCCGCCGCGATTATCTTGCGCAGGAAGGTTTGCGTGCGTTCCTGCCTGGGATTTTTGAAAATGCTCTCTGGCTTGCCTTCCTCGACGATCCGGCCCTTGTCGAAGAAGAGCACGCGATCGGCGAAATCGTGGGCAAAGCCCATCTCGTGGGTGACGAGAAGCATGGTCATGTCCGTCTCCGCGGCCAGTCTGCGCATGACGTTCAGGACTTCCTCGACCAACTCCGGATCGAGTGCGGAGGTCACCTCGTCGAACAGCATGATCTTGGGAGAAAGAGCGAGTGCGCGGGCGATGGCCACGCGCTGCTTCTGTCCGCCGGACAATTGCGCGGGCATGCTGCGGGCCTTGTCGGCCATGCCCACCATGTCGAGAAGCTCCATCGCCCGCTTTTCGGCTGCCGCCTTTGCCACGCCCTTGGTCAGCATGGGGGCGAGCGTGATGTTGTCGAGCACGCATTTGTGCGGAAAGAGATTGAAGTGCTGAAAGACCATGCCGATCTTCTTGCGCATTTTGTGCAGGTGCTTCTCGTCGGCGGCGACGAGCCTGCCAGCCTTCGGCATGTGGTAGAGCTGCTCGCCGTCGATCTCGATGTGACCGCCATTGATCGTCTCGAGTGTCATCAGGATGCGCAGGATTGTGGTCTTTCCGGAGCCCGACGGGCCGATCAGCGCCAGCTTTTCACCCGGCATGACATCCATCGAGAGACCGTCGAGCACCGTCAGCGGCCCGTAGGTCTTCGTGATGTTGTCGATGCGAATGATGGGTGAAGGCATGCATGTCTCTCCCTGTTGAGACGAGCGATGCCTGCAACGATGACGAGCTTATAAAATCATGTCAATTATCAAAATAATATCATGACAATTATTCTGCATCTGCCCAAATGCCGGGCGGAACCGTCAGATTGCAAGCAGAAGCGCTTCCGGATTTCCCTGGGCCAGGGACGCGACCGTTCCCAGTCCGGTGCGCAGTTCGGCCTCCGATGTGGAGCCGAGCGAGATGCGCACCGCGGGCGCGCGGCCGTGCTCTGCGGTCTGGAACGACGCGCCCGGCGCGATGGCCACCCCATGCAGTCGGGCCTGCGCGACGAAGCCTTCTTCCGTGTGTGCCGCGGTGAGCGGCAGCCAGACATGCAGGCTTTGCGGGTGTGCGCGATAGGACAGTCCGCCGAGCGCTTCGGTGGCGATCGCATGTCTTCGCGCAAGGGCGCGTCTTTGCCAGTTGACCAGTTCCATCGCCGTGCCGTTGCTCACCCAGCGCGTGGCGATTTCAGCGATGGCGGGCGTCGCCATCCAGTTGGAGACGAGGTGGCGATTCGCGACGGCTGCAACGAAGCGATCGGGCGCCACGAGATAGCCAATACGCAGGCCGGGGACGGTGATCTTGGTAAAGCTGGTGACGTAGAGCGTGCGCTCTGGAGCAAAGCTCTGGAGCGGCGGCGGCCGGTCTGCCACAAGCGGCCCGAGAATATCGTTTTCGATGATCGCGATATCGTGCCTGGCGGCCACCGCCGCCAGTTGCTCGCGCCGTTCGGCACTCATCAGCGTTGCCGTCGGATTGACCACGGAGGGCTGGAGAAATACGGCCCGCACAGGGCCTTCCCGGCAGGCGGCGTCCAACGCTTCGGGAAGCATGCCGTCCGAGTCGATTGCGATGCCCGCGAGATGAATTCCAAGATAACTCGACAGTGGCACAAGCGTATGGTGGCTGATCGCCTCCGCCACGACGGTCGAGCCGGGCGGAGCCACGCTCATCAGCGCAACCGTCATGGCGGAAGTCGCGCCATTGGTCAGGTTGACGTTCAGCGGCGATACGTCGAGCCCGCAGACAGACAGCCACTCGACGGCGACGGAGCGATGGCGGGGAAACACCATGTTGGGCCGGAAGGAGAGCGCAGAACTGGAGGGCAGGTTCTCGCCGAGCCAGGCAAAGGCCTCTCGCATGCGGTCGAGATGGATCTGCTCGCAGACGGGCTTCAGGATCGACAGGTCAATGACCTCGCCCAGCCGTTCCGGCAGATAGGGCGGCTCCGGCTCCTTTTGCGCCGTCTGCACGAACGAGCCACGACCGATTTCGCCCGAGATCATGCCGCGGCGGATCAGTTCGTCGTAGGCGCGGCTCACCGTCTGGATCGACAGTTTGAGGTCTTCGGCAAGCTTGCGATGGGTCGGCAGCCGTGTTCCGTGGACGAGCTTGCCGTCATGAATTGCATTGGCGATCTGCTCGGCGAGGGATAGATAGGCCGGGCGACGAAGCTGCTGAGGATCGGGACGCCAATTTGTCATGATTTGACAGTGATGAAATTCAGTTCAATTGACAATCTGAAAATTGCGTTCGGCAGATCAATTTCATAGTCTTGTCCGAGATTCTGACAGGGGAAAACCAACCGCATGAAGCTCGACGCGATCGACCTGCGCATCCTTGAGGCGGTCCAGAGGGATGGCCGGATAACCAAGGTGGCGCTTGCCGAAGAGGTGGGACTGTCGCCCACGCCCTGCTGGATGCGGCTGCGCAAGCTGGAAAAGGCGGGCATCGTGGCAGGCTATCATGCCCGCGTCGCGGTGCGCCGCATCGCTCCCGTCGCCAGCGTTATGATGGAAGTCACCCTCGAAAATCACCGACAGGGCGATTTCGAACGCTTCGAGCGGACGATCGCAAGCATTCCCGAAATCGTCGCCTGCTGGTCGGTTGGCGGCGGGGTCGACTACATACTCAAGATCATGGCCGCCGACATCGACGCCTACCAGCGGCTCGTCGACAGCCTGCTCGATCGGGAAATCGGAATCGCGCGCTATTTCACCTATATCGTTACGAAGACGGTGAAGGAGGAAACGACGCTTCCGCTGCCCATCCTTCTGGCAGATGCCGCGTCGGACTAGACGATTCCTCTGCGACGGCCTCAACGTTTGGACCAAACCTCTCTTCATCGCCTGCTCAAAAGACCATCTCTCGCCGATATGCTGACAAACTTGCCGGCAACCCGAACACGAGGAGCCGGAGATGAACGCCGTATTTGCACGCCCCGACTGCCACGATGCGCTTGAACGCCTGAAGGACAAGCATCTCCTCAAATCGCTTTCCTATGTCGGCGGCCGCTGGGTCGCGAACGGCGCGAACGCAACCTTCGAGGTGCGCGATCCCGCCTCTTCCCTGCCGCTTGCCTGGGTTTCCGCGTTGGACGCCGAGGAAACGGGCCGGGCGATCGATACGGCTGCCGCCGCCTTTTTCGCCTGGCGCGCGCTGCTGCCGCAGGAACGCGCCTGCATCCTTCGGCGCTGGTATGAACTGATGCTCGGGGCGAAGGACGATCTCGCCCTGATCATGACGCTCGAACAGGGCAAGCCGCTGTCGGAATCGCGTGGCGAGATCGACTACGCGGCCTCCTTCATCGAGTGGTACGCCGAGGAGGGAAAACGCCTCAACGCCGAAGGTGTGACCAGCCATCTGCCCGGCGCCGAAATGATCGTGCGTCGCGAGGCGCTGGGCGTCGTCGGCCTGGTCACGCCCTGGAACTTTCCGTCGGCCATGGTCACCCGCAAGGCGGCAGCCGCGCTCGCGGCCGGCTGCACCGTCGTCGTTCACCCGTCCTCTGAGACGCCGCTCTCAGCGTTGGCGCTGGCGGAACTTGGCGAGCGCGCCGGCCTCCCGACAGGGGTCTTCAACGTCGTCACCGGCGATGCCGCAACCATCGTCGGGCGTCTCTGCGCCGATCCGCGGGTGCGTGCCCTGAGCTTCACCGGCTCTACGGCGATCGGCAAGTTGATTGCCGGGCAATGCGCCGTCGGCATGAAGCGGCTGGTCATGGAACTCGGCGGACATGCCCCGCTCATCGTCTTCGAGGACGCGGACATCGCCAGGGCTGTGGACATAGCCGTCAACGCCAAGTTTGCGACCTCCGGCCAGGACTGCCTGGCTGCCAACCGCATCTTCGTTCAGCGCTCCATCCTGGAGGTCTTCAACGCGGCCTTCAGGGCGCGGATCGAAGCACTCGTTGTCGGCAATGGCCTTTCGCCGAACGCCGAGATCGGCCCGTTGATGCATGCTCGCGCCGTTGAGAAGGTCGACGAACAGGTCAGGGATGCCGTTCGGCGCGGCGGCCGCTGCCTGACCGGCGGAACGCTCCACGAGGCCGGACCGCTGTTCTACACCCCGACCCTTCTGGTCGACGTGCCCGAGGACGCGCTCATCATGCGCGAGGAGACCTTCGGGCCGGTGGCCGCAGTGACCGCCTTCGATACGGAAGCCGAGGTGATCGCACGGGCCAACGATACCGAATACGGACTGGTCGCCTACGTGGTTACGGAGAACGGTGCCCGCCAGATGCGGCTTGGCCGCGCGCTGGAATACGGCATGGTCGCGATCAACCGGGTGAAGATCACCGGCGGGCCCGTTCCCTTCGGCGGCTGGAAGCAATCCGGTCTCGGCCGCGAAGGCTCTCGCCACGGCCTGGAGGCGTTCAGCGAACTCAAATACCTCTGCATCGACACAGCGGCCTGACCGCTTCGGTGCCGCAACCGATCATAGACGAAAGGAAAACCGGACATGTCCGAGTACAGCAATGAAATCACCGCCTGGGATCGAGACCACTTCTTCCACCCCTCGACGCACATGGGCATGCACGCCCGCGGCGAGACGCCCACGCGCGTGATGGCCGGCGGCGAAGGCGTCTATGTGACCGATGTCGGCGGCCGGACAAGCCTCGATGCCTTTGCCGGCCTCTACTGCGTCAATGTCGGTTACGGCCGGCAGAAGATTTCCGATGCGATCGCAGAGCAGGCGAAGAGCCTCGCCTACTACCACGCCTATGTCGGCCATGGCACGGAAGCCTCGATCACGCTGTCGAAGATGATCATCGACCGGGCGCCGAAGGGCATGTCGCGCGTCTATTTCGGCCTTTCCGGGTCGGACGCCAACGAGACCAACATCAAGCTGATCTGGTACTACAACAACATCCTCGGCCGGCCGGAGAAGAAGAAGATCATTTCGCGCTGGCGCGGCTATCACGGCTCTGGCGTCATGACCGGCTCGCTGACGGGCCTCGAGCTGTTTCACAACCTTTTCGACCTTCCGCGGCCCCCGGTCCTCCATACCGAAGCGCCGTACTACTTCCGCCGTGCCGATCGCTCGATGAGCGAGGAGCAGTTCTCGCAACATTGCGCTGACAAGCTGGAGGAGATGATCCTGGCGGAGGGCCCCGACACGATCGCCGCCTTCATCGGAGAACCGATCCTCGGAACCGGCGGCATCGTGCCTCCGCCGCGGGGATATTGGCAGAAGATCCAGGCCGTTCTGGAAAAATACGACATCCTGCTGGTCGCCGACGAGGTGGTGACGGGGTTCGGCCGCCTGGGCTCGATGTTCGGTTCCGACCATTACGACATGAGGCCGGACCTGATCACCATCGCCAAAGGCCTGACCTCGGCCTATGCGCCGCTTTCGGGCTCGATCGTCTCCGACAAGGTCTGGCAGGTTCTCGTACAGGGTTCCGACAAGATGGGAGCAATCGGCCACGGCTGGACCTATTCGGCCCACCCGATCTGCGCGGCCGCGGGCGTCGCCAACCTTGAACTGGTGGATGAACTCGGTCTCGTCGAGAACGCAGGCTCCACAGGCGCCTACTTCCGTTCCGAACTGGCCAAGGCGGTCGCCGGTCACAGGCATGTCGGCGATGTGCGCGGCGACGGGCTGATGGCGGCGGTCGAATTCGTCGAAGACAAGAATGATCGCGTCTTCTTCGACCCCGCAAAGAAGATTGGCCCGCAGGTCTCCACAGCGCTTCTCGAGCGCGGCGTTATCGGGCGAGCCATGCCGCAGGGCGACATCCTCGGCTTCGCACCGCCGCTGTGCCTGACCCGCGAAGAAGCCGACACCGTCGTCAAGGCGACGGCGGCGGCCATCGAAGCGGTGCTTGGCAGATAGGAGATTTTCCGGTGAATGCTGTACCGAAGACGATGGCTGCCGTGCGGCTGCTGGGGCACGGCGGGCTTGACAGGCTCGTCTACAGCCGTGATGTCCCGGTCCCTTCCGCTGGGCCTGGTGAAGTGCTGATCAAAGTCAGCGCCTGCGGCATGAACAATACCGATGTCTGGGTGCGGGAGGGCGCCTACGGCACAGAGGACGATCCGGCAGCGGTTTCCACCTGGCGGCGCCAAGGCAACACCCTGACCTTCCCGCGCATCCAGGGGACCGATACGGTCGGCCGGGTCGTCGCGACCGGCGAGGGTGTCGACTGCGGCAGGATCGGTGAGCGCGTCATGGTCGATTTCTCGATCTACAACCGCGACGACGACAGCCTGGCCGACATAGACTACATGGGCCATGGTCGGGACGGCGGCTACGCGGAATATATGACGCTGCCAGCCGAAAATGCCCATGTCGTCTCGACCGACATGAGCGATATCGAGCTTGCCACGTTCTGCTGTGCCTATCTGACCGGCGAGCGCATGCTCGAGCGCGCACGGCTTGCTGCCGGCGAGATCGTGCTTGTCACCGGTGCTTCGGGCGGCGTCGGATCGGGTATAATCCAACTTGCCCGCGCCCGCGGCGCCATTCCGATAGCTCTGACTGCATCCGGCAAGGAACAGGCCATGCTCGATATCGGGGCGGAAGCTGTGGTCACGCGCGGCTCCGGCGACCTCTTCCTGGCCGTGGCAACGGCAGCGAAAGGCCGCGCCATCGATGTCGTCGCCGATCTCGTCGGCGGCGTCATCTTCAACGATCTCCTGAAGATCCTGAGGCCGGAGGGGCGCTATACCACGGCAGGCGCCATCGCGGGGCCGGTGGTACAGCTCGACCTGCGGACCATGTATCTGAAGCAGCTGGAACTGCACGGATCGAGCCAGGGCAGTCGTGCCGATTTCCGCCGTTTGGTCGGCTACATCGAAGCCAAGAAAATCAGGCCGCTCGTCGGCGGCGTCTATCCGCTATCGGAATTCCACCGGGCCCAGACGGATTTCATGCAGAAGAATTTCGTTGGCAAGCTGGTCGTGGTGCCGGACGCTATCGCCTGAGCGGGTCAAATGAACCGGCGATTGGCCCTTGCAAAAGCATGGGGAGTGCTGGGGCATGACACTAGAGCTGGATCTGGCGGTCGATATCGGCGGGAAGAGGTGGCCGGTTGAGCACAGTCTATCCCGATGATTTCGCCGGGCGTCGGCGAAAGAGTTGATCCCAGATGTCGTACCCCGCAGGGACAATCCCGATCAGCAGCGCAGCGGCCAAATCGAGCCGTGGAACAAACGCCAGGATGACCGCGCAGAACGCGACAAGCGTCACGAATGCAAAAACTGCAAAAAACCGGCTTCTGTTCATCGGTCGATCCTGTCGGAATGGGTCGGACATTTCATCATCTCTGTCCTCCATAGAGGAGATCCGGCAGCATGTAGACGATGTCCGGGAACAGATAGATGACCACCATGCAGAGAATGACGATCAACATATATGGCATCATGCCGCGGAAAATGTCGGTCAGCTTGACATGCGAAGGCGAGACGCCCTTCAGGTAGTATGCCGACATGGCCATCGGCGGTGATAGGAAGGCCGTCTGCAGATTGATGGCCACGAGGATACCGAAGAACAGCGGGTCGATCCCGAAATGCGGCAACAACGGAATGAAGATCGGGATGAAGATGACGATGATCTCGGTCCATTCCAGCGGCCAGCCGAGAATGAAGATGATGATCTGGGCCATGATCAAAAACATCAGCGGCGACATGTCCAGGCCGGTCACGAAGTCACTGATGAGTTGTTGCCCGCCGAGATAGGCGAACACCGACGCGAAGGTCGCCGAACCAACGAAAAGCCAGCATACCATCGCGGTTGTCCGGGCCGTCAGATAGACGGACTCCTTGAGGCGCCGCCATGTCAAGGCCCTGTAAGCCGCGGCAAGCGCTAGCCCGCCCAATGCGCCGATTGCGGCCGCCTCCGAAGGGGTCGCCAAGCCGAAGAGAATGGCACCTAAAACCGCAAGGATCAGAAAGGCGAGCGGGGCGAAGGATGTCAGCATCATCCAGACGAGTTGGGCCGGCGTGTGGTCACCGACCTCCTCTTTCGTTGGCCGCGGCGCCAGTTGCGGCTGCAGGATTGCTCGCACCACGACATATGTGAGATAGAGCCCCGCCAGGGCGAGACCGGGTAGCAGCGCCGCCGCATACATGCGGACGACTGAAATCCCGGAGGTGGCCGCGTAGACGATCAGCAGAATGGAGGGCGGGATCAGGATTCCGAGCGTGCCGCCCGCGCAGATCACGCCGGTCGCGTACCGCACGTCGTACCTTGCCTTCAGCATCGCCGGCAGGGCGAGCAGTCCCATCAAGGTCACCACAGCCCCGACGATGCCGGTTGCCGTGGCAAAGAGCGTACAGGTGACCAAGGCGGCGACCGCCATCGAGCCGGGTAGCCGGCGCGTGACGCTGTAGAGCGTCGAGAACAGCCTATCGACGATGTTGGCTCGCTCGACGATGTAGCCCATGAACAAAAACAGCGGGATGGCCGTCAGCACGTCGTTCTGGATGACCGAGTACGTCTGGTTGACGAACAGATCGAAGATCCGGTTGTTGAAGAAGCCGCCGATCCAGGTCTCGGCCAGCGTAAAGGCATCGCCGCCGGAGTCGAGCGCGCGGTCATAGGCGCGCCACATGCGGGCGGCGTCGAAATAGGCGTAATATCCGAAGCCGACGCCCAGAGCCATCAGCGTGAACGCCACCGGAAAGCCGAGGAAGATGGTGAGGATCAGGATGAGCAGCATCCCGACGGCGATGTGTGCATCCGTCATTGGGCGTCCCGATCTCGTGGTTCGCGTCCAGCGGCAAGCTCCCGCGGCGGAAGAATGCCCTCGTCCTCGGACTTGAGGGCGTCCAGGCTTTTCGTTTGCAGCAGCACCTTTTCCAGTTCTTCGACATCTTCGGCCGTTTTTGGCCATTCGCCTGTCTTTATGCAGAGAATGCAGCGGAAGACCTGCGCCACGCCTTGCAGGAACAGGAGAATGCCGGCGGCGACAATGACGGTCTTGAACTGGAAGATCGGCACGCCGGCGGGGCTGTTGGAACTGACCTCCAGGTAGCGCCAACTGCGCTCGGCGTATTTCCAGCCCGAGAAGACGAGCGCGGTTATGCCGGGAAAGAAGAAGATGAAGTACAGGACCAGTTCCAGCCTGGCCTGCGTGCGCGGCTTCCAGAGCCGGTAGATGAAGTCGCCGCGCACATGGCCATCACGCGACAGGGTATAAGCTCCCGCCATCATGAAGAGCGTTCCGTAGAGTATGTAGCTCAGGTCGAAGGCCCAGGGGGTCGGCGCGCGGAAGAGGTAGCGTGCGACTACCTCATAGCCGACGCCGAAGGCCATGATGAGTATCCCCCACGCGAACACCTTGCCGAACCATGCCGACAGATCGTCGGCGAATGCAATGTAACGGAGCATGCAAGCGCCTCCCCAGCCCCGGTGAACATGACGAGGCCCGGGATACCGGGCCTTCGCCACTTACTTTCCGAGGTTCAACTTTCCGGGGAAATAGTGCTCATAGGCGAGTGCGAGATCGGCCGAGTTCATCAACTCGTAGTACACGACCCTCTCCACCCACTGCCGTTGACTGTCGAGCACCTTCTTCATGAACGCATCCGCTTCAAGCGTGGGGATGATCTGATCCCAGGCCTTCAGTTGTGCATCCAGAATTTCCTTCGGTGTGCGGTGCACGGTCACGCCATGTTCGGTCTGAAGCTTTTGAAGGTCGCTTGAATAGTTGTCCATCGCGGACGCAGTATTCGCCGTGCTTGCGGCCTCCACGCCATATTCGAGGATTGCCTGCAGATCGTCGGGAAGGTCGTCAAACACATCCTTGTTGAACAGGAATTCGAAAGACTCGCTCGCCTGATGGTAGGACGAAAGCATGTAGTTCTTGGCGACATCCTGCGAACCAAACCGAATGTCAGAGGATGGATTGTTGAACTCGAAGGCGTCGATGACGCCCCGCTCCATCGCCGGCACGATCTCGCCGCCCGGAAGCTGAGCAACGCTCATGCCCATGTTCTGCATGAGATCGGCGGCAAGCCCGACGGTACGATATTTGAGACCGTTGACATCGTTCACACTCGCCACCGGATTCTTGAACCAGCCGAACGGCTGTGCGGGCATCGGGAAGCCATAGAAGCCGTAAAGGTTCAGCCCCATGATGTCCTGGGTGAGTTCCCGGTAGAGATCCTTGCCTCCGCCTTGATGGAACCATCCGAGCATGGTGGTTGCGCTGCCGCCAAATACCGGCCCGGTGCCGAAGAGGGAAGCTGCCTTGTGCTTGCCGTACCAATAGACGGGAACGGTGTGGGCTGCGTCGATCACGCCATCATTGACGCCGTCGAGCACCTGAAACGCGCCGACGACCGTACCGGCGGGCATGAGTTCGAACTTCAGGCGTCCGCCGGACATTCGCTCGACCCGTTCGACGTACTGGCGGGCAAATTCCATCCAGATATCCGACGCGGGCCAGGATGTTTGCATTTTAATGACGATTGGTGCCTGCGCCATCACGGGCGGGGCTGCAAGCGCCCCCATCGCAGTTACTCCAACGAACGTCGACGCTCCCAGCAACTCTCGACGCGATACGTTCTTTTTGTTCATTGCTCTTCCTCCCTGGATTGTTGTCAAATTCTCCCTGCATTCAATTGTTAGTTCGCTACGTTGACGAAGATGGCTCCCAACCTCTTCGCGATCAGTCTCAACAACTGATTGTTCCCGTTTGTCAATTATGCACACTTTCTGAAGTTCTGACAGACGTTCAACTGTTGTTGAATGACAGCTTTGGGCTGTGGTCCACAGCCAAGGCAAAGTTTTTCCTCAACCAGAGCATGGCTTCCTGGGTGGCGCCGCCCTCTCTCGTCGCCGCAGCGGAAGGAGCCACACGGCATGGGCAATAATCTCGGCTGGAAAGCGAAGGCGTCGGTAATGGCTGGGCAGTTCTCGGTCATGCTGGTCTAGTTGCATTTCCCCCAGCACAATCCGTTAAGGCGACGCCACCGCGCGAGATCGGCTATCGATCACAGGCCCCCCAGCAGCTTGAAGGCGATAAGCCACATCGTAACCGCAACGAGCCCTTCCAGTACGCGCCAGGCGGCGGGATTGGCAAAGATCGGTCTCAACTTGGTTGCGCCGTAACCGAGCGAGAAGAAGAACAGGAACGAGGCCGTCACGGCTCCCGCGGCAAAGGATGCTTCCAGGCCTGGAAAACCCGTCGAGATCGTGCCGAGCAGGACAACGGTGTCGAGATAGACATGCGGATTGAGCCAGGTGAGCGCCAGGCAGGTGAGAAGCGCCTTGCGCAGGCTGGACGCACCAACTTCGCCTACCGCCAGCGCGCCTGAAGACCGCAGGGCGGAACGAAGGCTCCTTGCGCCGTACCACATGAGGAAGATCGCCCCGCCATAGCGCATCAGGGCATCGAGCCAGGGCAACACCGCGGCGATCTGGCGGAAACTGGTTATGCCGACAACGATCAGCAGCGCGTCAGACAGCGCACAGGCAAGACAGATGGCAAAGACGTGCTCGTTGCGCACCCCTTGCCGCAGCACGAAGGCATTTTGCGCGCCGATCGCCACGATCAGGCTGAGGCCCATGGTGAAGCCGGTGAAATAGACGGATATGCTCATGCGCGGCGTGTGCTCCTTCTTCGCGGCGCAATTCCCTACCGCGGCCTGGCAATTTAGGATAGTTAATGCTACTTACTCCAATTAAGCCAAGCTAAATCATGCTCGACTATTCAGCCCTCCGCACCGTTGCTGCCGTGATCCAGACCGGGAGCTTCGAAAAGGCCGCCGGCCTTCTGAACGTCACGCCCTCGGCGGTCTCCCAGCGTGTCAAGCTGATCGAGGAACGGCTCGGCATCGTGCTAATCGTCCGTGGCAGCCCGTGCACGGCGACCGAAACGGGCGAATGGCTGTGCCGGCACCTAGAAAATGTCGGCATGCTGGAAGAAGAGTTGCTGAAGCAGTTGCCCACGCTTGCGGCGCCTGACGAAGCACGCCAGCGGGTGACACTGCACATCGCGACCAATGCGGACAGCCTCGCCACCTGGTTTCTGACCGCCGTCGCAAACTTTACGAAGCAGTCGCATCACCTCGTGAACGTCGCCATTGACGATGAGGACCACACCGCCGAGTGGCTGCAACGGGGACGGGTCCTTGCGGCAGTTACCAGCCTCGAAAAGCCGATCCAGGGCTGCCGCCACCTCTCGCTCGGTGCGCTGCGCTATCGGGCGACGGCAAGCCCCGACTTCATGGCGCGGCACTTTCCGGACGGCGTAACTGCCGACGCCTTGGTGAGCGCGCCATCGCTCCTCTTCAACCAGAAGGACAGGCTGCAGGCCCGTTGGATTCGCCAGATAATCGGGAGGGAACTCGCCGGGCCCGTCCACTGGCTGCCATCGACGCAAAGCTTTGTGGATGCAAGCCTCGCCGGCATGGGGTGGGGCATGAATCCGGAGCTGTTGGTGGGCGAGCATTTGAAGGCAGGCCGGTTGGTGGAACTGCGCACGCAGACCCCGCTCGACATCCCGCTCTACTGGCAGATGAACCGCCTCGCCGCCGACCGTCTGGCCGATCTGACGCGCGAAGTCGTTCAGACCGCGCGTCTGCTCCTGCGTCATGAAGGCCGGTAGAGGATCGGTCCACCGTTGTCGGACGCCGCGCGGCGCAGACCGATCGGGAAAACTTGCTTGCCATTTTGCACGATTGCACATCTAAGCATGACCGAACGGGCAATAATATGCACAAAATATTTGAAATACGGTCATATCTGAGATACGTTCAGCCATGCCCTGATTTTATGAGGATGCGATGCCCCTTCAATCGACGCCGGGACACGCGTCATTCGACGTCGCCGTAATCGGCGCAGGCGTGGTTGGCTGTGCGGTGGCGCGCCGGTTTACTCTGGCGGGCGCCAAGGTGGCGCTGGTGGAGAAGGGAGCGGACATCCTCTCCGGTGCCTCCAAGGCCAACAGCGCGATTTTGCACACGGGCTTTGATGCGCCCGCTTCGAGCCTGGAGCTGGAACTCGTGCGTGCCGGGCGGGAAGAATATCTTGAGATCTACAAGCAGCTTGGCTTGTCGCTGGTCCGGACCGGAGCACTTGTTTGCGCCTGGAGCGAACGTGAGGCGGACAAGCTCGAAGATATCGCGCGACAGGGACGCGAGAACGGGATCTCCGAACTCGGCCTGATGACCGCCGCGGCTGCCCGTGCCACTATGCCGACGCTGTCGAACGGGCTGGTGGCAGCCCTGGAAGTGGCGGGCGAGCATATCATCGATCCCTGGTCGGCGCCCCTCGCCTATCTTACGCAGGCCGTCGGGCTGGGCTGCGTGTTCTTGCGCGGGACGGAAGTCTTGCGCGGGGAATTCGACGGGCGATGGAGATTGGAAACGTCGGCCGGCGCCCTGGAGGCTGCAGCGGTCGTCAACGCAGCAGGCCTTTACGGTGACACCGTCGACGAGAGATTGGGCCTTGGTCCCGAATTTCGGATCAAGCCGCGCAAAGGGCAGTTCGTCGTTCTCGACAAGGCGGCGTTTCGCCACGTTCCGCGTATCGTCCTGCCGGTCCCGACGGAGATCACCAAGGGTGTCGTCGTCTGCCCCACGGCCTTTGGCAATGTTCTGATCGGTCCGACGGCGGAAGAGCAGGACGATCGTGTTCGCGCCACCGTCGAGATGCAGACGCTGGAGGCGCTGCTGGCTCGCGGTGCGGAGATCGTTCCGGCCCTTGCCGGCATTCCCGTTACCGCCATCTATGCCGGCTTGCGCCCCGCCACCGAGAAAAAGGCCTATCGCGTGATCACTCGGCCGGAGAAGCGCGCGATCACGCTTGGCGGCATTCGCTCGACGGGGCTGAGCGCCGCGCTGGGGCTGGCCCGGCATGCGCTCCGACTGCATGAAGGTTTCGGCGCCACGTTCGCTCCGCCCGCTCCGTTGCCGGCGGTCAGCGTTCCGAACCTGACGGAAACCTGCCGGCGTGATTGGCAGCAGCCCGGACATGGCGAAATCGTTTGCCATTGCGAGCTTGTGACGCGACGCGAGATCGAGGCTGCGCTGGCGAGCCCGGTTCCGCCCGGCGATTTCGGTGGTCTGAGACGGCGCACACGCGCCGGGATGGGGCGCTGCCAGGGCTTCTACTGCAATGCGCGTCTGGCGGAGATGACAAGGGGCCGACTCGCAACACCGCTCGCCGTGGACGAGGGACGAAAACCATGACTACGCTTGCAGATGTTCTGGTCGTCGGCGGCGGACCGGCAGGCGTCGCCGCCGCGCTGGAATTGCGTCGTCGTGGCGTGGAGAAGGTCATCCTCCTCGAGCGCGAGGGCCATCTCGGAGGCGCGACACGCCATTGCAGCCATTCCCCGTTCGGTATGCGCGAATTCGGCCGGGTCTATTTCGGTGCCGGCTATGGCCGCAGGCTGGAGCACGAGGCGCAACAGGCCGGAGTCGACGTGCGGTACGGTCATTCCGTCGTTCGCCTCGGAGAAGATGGTTCGGTGCTCGTCACCGCGCCTGACGGCGTCGAAACCCTGCGCGCGCGCCGGGTCATCACCAGCACCGGAGCGCGAGAGCAGCCCCGCTCGGCACGGCTGATCTCCGGAGACCGGCCGATCGGCGTCGTCACGACCGGTACGCTGCAGTCCTATGTCGCCTTTCACGGGCTGATGCCCTTCCGCCGCCCGGTCGTGGTCGGTTCGGAACTCGTATCCCTGTCGGCTATACTGACATGTTTGGCGCACGGTGCGCGTCCCGTCGCGATGCTCGAGCAGGGGCCGCATGCGCTGGCGCGGGCGCCGCTCACATGGCTTCCGTCGCTTGCCGGCATTCCCTTTCTTCGCGGTGCCGAAATTGTGGACATTCGTGGCCGCGAACGAGTCGAGGCCGTCCAGATTCGCCATGCGGGCGAAATCGGGACGCTCGAATGCGACGGCGTTCTGCTGACGGGACATTTCACCCCGGAGGCCTCGCTTTTTCTACAGTCGAACACCGGCGTGGATGCGGGCAGCGCCGGACCAGCGGTCGACCAGGATGGCCGCTCTGCCAATCCGCTGCTTTTCGCCGGCGGCAATGTGTTGAGGGCGGTCGAATCGGGAGGATGGGCCTTTCGCGAAGGACGTTCGGTCGGCGCCGTCGTGGCGGCGGACCTGAGACGCGATCCGGCGGCGCGGGAGTTCGTCCCCGTCACCTACGACGATCCGGTGAAATTGACGGTCCCTTCCCTGCTGCGGCCCAGTCACCTGCGCGAGGGTGCGTTCCGGCATTTCCAGCTGCGGTTTCGCAGGCGTGCGGTCGGCCGCCTGTCGCTGGAACTCGACGGACAGGCGATCTGGTCCCGCCGTGGGCGCTGGCAGCCGGAGCGGCGCGTGCTCGCACCGCTGCCGCCGCGCGCGCTGCTCGCCGCCCATGTCCACTTCGGCTTCCAGGAGGAGACCTGAATGCGCGTCGCCGCCATCGATCAGGGCACTACGTCCACGCGATGCCTCGTCGTGGAGGACGGCGGCGCCTGGCACGTCGCGGCAAGCGTGCGGCACGGTCAGCATCATCCTTCGCCGGGCTGGGTCGAGCACGACGCGGAAGAACTTCTCGCCAACGTCAAGGCCGTGCTGCAGGCGGCAGGCCGGGTCGATGGCATCGCGATCGCCAACCAGGGGGAAAGCTGCCTTGCCTGGGACGGTGAAACCGGAAAACCCCTTTCCCCCGTCATCGTCTGGCAGGACGCACGGACCGGCGACGCGCTTGCAGCGCTCGATCGCTCGGCCGTGCAGCGTTCCAAGGAAGTCTCGGGGCTTCCGCTCGATCCCTATTTCTCCGCCAGCAAGCTCGCCTGGCTGTTGAAGAACATTCCATCGGTCGCCGAGGCGCATGGGCGGGGTCGCTTGCGGCTCGGGACGACGGACGCCTTCTTCCTGGATCGGCTGACGGGAACCTTTGCAACCGATCTTGCGACCGCGTCACGCACCGGACTGCTCGATCTGTCAACGGGCGGATGGAGCAAGGAGATGTGCGCGCTCCATGGCGTGCCGATGGAATGCCTCCCGCAGATCCGTCCCGTCGACGCCGGTTTCGGGGCAGTCGACGGCGTGCCCGTCAAGGTCTCGATCGTCGATCAGCAGGCGGCCCTCCATGGTCATGGCTGCCGCAAGGCCGGCGATTGCAAGATCACTTTCGGTACGGGTGCGTTTCTCCTGGCCGTATCGGGTAGCGATCGCCCGCCCGCGTCTGACCTGCTGCCGACCGTCGCCTGGCAGCGGGAGGGGGAGCGGCCGGTCTTTGCCATCGAGGGGGGTGTCTACGATGCCGGTTCCGCTGTGGAGTGGGCCGGCAGGCTCGGCCTTTTCACCGATCCGACGGAACTCAGCGCTTTCGAAGGACCGTCGGCACTGAGCCGGGGCATCGTCTTCGTTCCCGCGCTTTCCGGACTGGCGGCGCCGTACTGGGATCGGCAGGCCGCGCCGCTCTTCATCGGCATGGACCACGCGACGGACAAGCGCGATCTCGCGCGCGCCGTCCTGGAAGGGATCGCGATGATGACGGCGAGCCTCGTCGAAGCGGCTTCCTCGGTCACTCCGCTCGGCGCCAGCATCTCGATAGACGGCGGGCTTTCGCAGAGCGACTATTTCGCAGCCTTCCTGGCGGCGGCAAGCAATCGCACGATCCGTGTCCCGCAGATGCACGAACTGACGGCGCTGGGCCTGGCTGAACTTTGCGGGATCCACGTCGAGGCGGCACGCGCCGCAGCCACGATCTTTGCGCCGGACGGCTCCGTGGGCGCACAAGAGCATGCGCGTTACGCCGAGGCCGTCGCGCGGACAAGAGGCTGGAGGCAGGGCCATCCAGCGTCCTCAAGCTGAGGCGTGCGTCGTTTGCCTTGCAGCGCGCGACGTTTACCGCGCGATCGCGCGTGACCGGCCCGGGACCGCTGCCGGAAGCGGCGATTATCCAGGTCGAACGGGCCCGCCGGTCAGCTCTCTATCGCGCGCCCCAGGTGTCGGTCAGGCGGTAGCCTTCCGGCCAGGGGTCGCTGGGATCGAGCATGTGCTGATGGGTGCCGGTGATCCAGGCACGGCCGGAGATTTCCGGCAACACGGCCGGGCGGTCGCCAACGGTGGTCGTGCCGAGGATGCGGCCGGAGAAGGTCGAGCCGATCAGCGAGACGGCTGTCAGCCGATCTTCGAGACCCATCTGCCCGCGGGCGTGCAGCACCGCCATTCGCGCCGAAAGCGCAGTCCCGGTGGGCGACCGGTCGACCTTGCCAGGCTGGATGGCAACGGCCGCACCCGCGCGCAGCCCTTCCGCGGTCCGTTCCACCGGGCCGGCGAAGAGGCAGAAGGAAAAATGCTTCCAGTCCGGATTTTCCGGGTGGTTGAAGCCGAGTGCGGCATTGGCCGCGTTCGTGATCCGCACACCGAGCCGGGCAATGTCGTGCGCCTCGTCTGGCTTAAGCGCGAAGCCCATGCTGGCCGCATCGACGATGACGAAGCTGTCGCCGCCATAGGCGGTATCGATGGTCAGCGTGCCGAGCCCCTCTACCTCGAGCCTGGCGTCCAGCCGTTCGGCGAAGCTTGGCAGGTTCTGCACGAAAATGCGCTCCGCCTTGCCGTCCCTGCATTCGGCCCGGACGCGCACGAGGCCGCCGGGAGCCTCGAGCGTGATCTCCGTCACGGGTTCCTGCATCGGGAGGATCCCGCTGTCGAGCAGCACGGTCGATACGCAGATCGAGTTGGAGCCGGACATCGGCGGCGTGTCTTCGGGCTCCATGATGATGAAGGCGGCATCCGCCTCCGGATGCTTTGGCGGCACCAGAAGGTTGACGTGGCGGAACACGCCGCCACGCGGCTCGTTCAGGACAAAATTGCGCAGCGTCTGGTCGCGCGCGATCCAGCGGCTCTGTTCCCAGATCGTGTCGCCGGGCGGCGGGGTAACGCCGCCGACGATGACGTCGCCGACTTCGCCTTCCGCATGGGCGGAAACGACATGGATGGTTTTGCTGCTGCGCATTTCTATCTCCTCAGGAAAGCCAGGCCGGAAGCTTCGCCGGTACGCGACCGGTCAGTGCGGCGGTGACGCAATCGGCAAGGCTGCCGAAGCGGACCGCGCGTCCCGAAAGACCTGGACCGTAGTGGGCATACTTGCCGGAATTCGTCATCACGGCGCGCGTCTGCGTGGGGAAGACGGGCTCGGAGATCGAGCACCAGCAAAGGTCGGGCAAGACCTGGACACCGGACGCGGCAAGCCGGCCGAGTGTGCCATCCTGCTCGGCCTTTGCGATCACGTCGTTGCCGGCCGTCACGATCACGGCGACGTCTTGCGCGCGCCTTCGCCCGGCGAGACAATCCGCAAGGTCACGACATTCCTCGAGCGAGGCGTGCGGGCTGCCGATCGCAACGAGTTCCACCTGATCCGGCCCCTCGTTCAGAAGCGACCAGGCAGCTGCCATGTCCGCGCGGGTGATGCTGACGCGGTCGGCATCTTCGGCGGCACTTGCTTCCGCTTCCGGGGTGACGCCTTCGATATGCAGCATGGGTGCTGCCGATGTGGTGCCGAACGCAGCGCAAAGAGCCTTGAGGTCGTCGCGTGAGGGGCCTCCGGCCGACAGGCCCCGAAGCAGGGGAATGCGATCCGGTGCCGCCCGCCCGGCGAGATAGCCGACCAGCGGCCAGAATGCGTCGTCGACATTTTCCGGCAGTTCCACATCGATCACACGCCGGGCCTTGCGATGGCGGTCCAGATAGACACCGGACAAAGGCGCGCGTCCCGTCAGCGCGATGCACAGGTCTAGAAAATCCGGGTGCTTCGCCGTGCGCGCGCCGAGCACGGTATTGGCGAAGATCACGGCGTTTGACTCGGCCCAGGCGATGGCTTCGCCGGCGCGCGGTGCGCTGTCGAGCAGGTAGGGAGAACAGGTGAAGGTCGGGCGACAGCCCATGCGGACATAGGCATCGGCCAGCCGTGCCGCGGGATCGCCAAAGCCGAACGGGACACCCTGAGCTTGCCAGTTTGCCCGATCGACCGAGATCGCGTTCATTGTCGTTGGAACGCGCACGCGCGCGCCGAGGTCGGCCATTTTTTCGGCGAAGGTCAGGTTGGCGGGGCTTGCATAGATGCATCCGTCGATGTGGCCCTGCGTCACGTCGATCAGCCCGGCTGCCCCCTGCTGGGCCGCCATGGCGCAGATGATCCGCATCGCCTGGCGCACTGCGACACCCTCTCCGCCCTCGAGCATGGACCGGTCGGAGTCGCTGAGGTCAAGTGCCGCAGTCGCAGGAGGCTCTACCGGAATAACCAGCCCCTCGCTCTCGATGGCCGTGGCGCCGATCCGCGCAGTCCGTGCCTGAGAAAGTGCTGCAAATGCCTCCGGTGAAAGCCGCAGGACCGGGATCGCCCGGTCGAACATCTCCGCCGCGATCAGTGCGCCGAGCGTGAGCACGTCCTCGGCTTCCGAAAACACCAGCGCCGCGGGTGATCTGCCGGTCAGGATGAGGTCGAGCAGCACGCCGGAGCCGGTGCAGGAGCCGCGGCTCGACGGCATCATGAGAATGCTGCCGGTAAGACAGACCCCGTGCAACGGATGATGCACATCGATCACCGCGCCCGTTGCCGGATCGACACCACCCCAGAAGCTCAGCGCTTCCTGCGTGCTGATCACCTCTCCCTCGGCCGTGCCGGGGAGAATGCTGCGGGCGGGTCCGGAATGGCTCATGTCAGTCGACCTTGCTTGAGTTGACGCTTTGGCCGCGGGGCGGCCTCTGTGTGGCGGAGTGTCCCGTCGCAGCGCCTCCGTCAGAAGCGCTGCGGCGAGAAGGGCGATAGATCGATGGCGGGCTTTTGTCCCGTCAGCAGCTCCGCGACCAGTCGCGCTGTTCCTGCCGACTGGGTAAGGCCGAGATGGCCGTGGCCGAAGGCATAGACGACCCTTGGCGTGGCACGGGCGCGCCCGATCGCCGGGAGGCTGTCGGGCAAGGACGGGCGAAAGCCCATCCACTGGACCCCGCCCTGCGGCTTCAGTCCCGGCAGGAAAGCCTGCGCCTTGGTCAGCATCGCCTCGGATCTGCGGAAGTTTGGCGGCAACTTCAACCCGCCGAGCTCCACCGCACCGCCCACCCGGATTCCGGTCGAGAGGCGGCTGACTACGAAACCGTGGCCACCGAACGTCACCTGGGTACGAAGATCGACGGCCTCTGCTGGCAGCGTCGTGTTGTAGCCGCGCTCGGTCTCAAGCGGAATGATGTCGCCGATTGTGCGGGCGATCCGGTGCGAGAATGCGCCTGCGGCAAGCACGACGTTTGCGGCGCGCAAGAGCCGCCCATCCGCCGTATTCACTTCGACGCCGCCGTCGAAAGGCCGCAAGGCCGCCACCTCGGCCCGCTCGATCATGCCGCCGCTGGCCTGGAAATGATCCGCCAGCGCAAGGGTGTAAAGCTTGGGATCGGCGATGGAATACCAGCCGGGGGTGAAGGTGCCGTGCGTAAAGCGCGGCGCGAGGCCCGGCTGGATCTCCGCCATGCCCGCAGCGTCGAGGTGATGGAACTCGATGCCGTGGGCGGCGCGGGCCTTCCATCCCGGAAGGGAGGCCTTGAACTCACCTTCTCCTTCATAGACCTGAAGGTTGCCGTTCTTCTGCAGCATCTTCATCGTGCCGGTCTGCGCCAGGAACGGCTCTAGTTCTGACCTGGACAGATCCATCAGCGTGGTCTGTGCCGTCGTCGACTGGGCAACACGCCGCGGCGAGCAGGCCCGCCAGAAACGGAACATCCACGGTGCGATCTGCAGGGCATAGGCCGGCGGCACCGTCAGCGGTCCCAGCGGATCGAGCAGCCACTTCGGCGCCTTCTTCAGGATGCCGGGCGATGCCAGCGGCAGGATGTCGGTGAAGGCAAACGCACCGGCATTCCCCGCCGATGCGCCCGCGGCCGGCCCCTCCCGGTCGATAACGACGACCGTCAGGCCGCGTGCTTGCGCTGCGATCGCCACGGAAAGCCCCACGACGCCGGCACCGATGACGATGACATCGGTCTGAGCCTGCTCTTTCATCATGCCCTCAGTGCGTTGCAGCCAGGAACTTCTTAGTTTCGGGATGCTGCGGCGCGTCGAAGAGCTGTTCGGGTGCTGCGATCTCGGCCATGATTCCCTGATGGAAGAAGGCGACGCGGTCGGAGACCTCGCGGGCGAACTTCATCTCGTGGGTGACGCAGATCATCGTCATGCCTTCCGACGCGAGCATCCGCAACGTATCGAGGACCTCGCCAACGAGCATCGGATCGAGCGCCGAGGTGACCTCGTCGAACAGCATGTATTCCGGCGACATCGCTAGCGCGCGGGCGATCGCCATCCGCTGCTGCTGACCCCCGGACATGCGGCTCGGATAGACCGAGAGCTTCTCGGCGAGGCCGACATGGGTCAGCTGCTTGACGGCGGTTTCCTCGGCCTCGGCCTTGGAAAGGCCGAGCACCTTGCGTGGGGCCAGCATGACGTTTTCGAGTACGGTCAGGTGCGGGAAGGCGTTCCACTGTTGGAACACGATGCCGATCTTGCGCCGCAGCTTGTTGAGGTCGGTACCGCGGGCATGGACATCGGTGCCATCGACGACGATGCGCCCGGAATCGATTGGCTCCAGTCCGTTGATGCAGGTGAGCAGGGTCGACTTGCCCGACCCCGAACCGCCGATGACGGTAAGCACCTCGCCTTTGCTGACGGTGAGGTCGATTCCCTTGAGAACCTTCAACTCGCCGAAGGATTTGTGAACGTTTTCAATCTCAATCATTGGGGGACCACCGTTTTTCGAGATACCCGCCAAGCCGGGCGATGGGGAAGCTGATGATGAAGTAGATGGCGCCGCAGATCAGCAGGATGAAAAGCGGCTCCTGCAGGCGGGTGACCAGGATCTGCGAGGCGCGCAAGAGCTCGATCAGGCCGAGCCAGAGCACGAGCGCGGAATCCTTCATGACGCCGAGCGTCAGGCCGATCCAGGAAGGCAGCGAGACGCGGGTGGCGAGCGGTGCCACGATGTAGCGCATGTCTTGCCACCAGGTCATGCCGAGCGAGCGCGCCGCACGGCGTGTGGTGGGAGGCACGGCGCCGATGCCGCCACGCACGATCTCGGTGCAGTACGCCGCAGTATAGAGCGAAAGTACGACGCAGGAGGTCGTAAACGGTGGCCAGCCGAGCTTCATGATCGACTGCAACGCATTGCCGAGCACAAGCTGGATCAGCAGCGGCACGGAGCGGAACACGTCGAGCGCAAACGTCAGCGGTGCCGACCAGTACGGTCCGCACTGGACGCGGATCAGCCCGAAGACGATCCCGAGCACGGTGCCCGCGGCCACGGAAACGGCGGTGACCATGAGCGTCATCCCTGCGCCTTGCGCGAGGAAGAGGAGGTCATTCCAGGTGAGGGCGGTGTTGAACATCTCTCACCTCTCCTTAGTAACGGAACATGCGCCAGGCGAAGGCGCGCGCAGCGAGGGTGACGGCCTTGGCAATGACGTAGTATATCACCGCGGCCAGGGCGAAGAACTCGAAGGTACGGAACGAGCGTGCATTCAGTTCCTGGGTGACGCCGGCCAGGTCGGTGTTCATGCCGACGGTGACGCCCAGCGAGGTCATCAGGATCGCCCAGACCATCTGGTTTGTTGCCGGCAGGAAGGCGATGCGCAGCATCTGCGGCATGATGATCCAGCGGAAAGCCTGCAGCGACGTCATGCCGAGCGAGCGCCCCGCGCGCGTCTGCGTATCCGGGATCGCCTTGAGCGCGCCGCGGAAGTTTTCGGCGAGATAGCCTGCATTGTTGAAGGCGATGCCGACCAGAAGCGCCGTGTACGGGCTCAGGTGAATGCCGAAATTGCCGAGCCCGAAGTGGGCCATGTAGATCTGGAACAGCGCCGGTGTGTTGCGCGCGACCTCGACCCATGTCGTGGCGAAGCCGCTGAGGATGCGGTTGCCGGACAGGCGGAACAGCGTCAGCGCGATGGCGATCGCCAGGCCGATGGCCATGGACAGGATTGCGATTTGCAGCGTGACCAGCGCGCCATCCAGCATTTGCGGCAGGGACCGCAGGGCCTGGTTCCAATGGAAGGTGTAGTTGAACATTGCTGTTTCACCCCTCGGAAACGAACAATGGCGCGAGGCAGAAGCCTCGCGCCATCGGAGAAGCGGTCAGATCAGCGATAGACGCCGTTCACCGTCAGGTCCGGCAGTTCGCCGCCAACCCACTTTTCGTAGAGTTCGGCATAACGGCCGGTGCGAACCTGCTGGTTGATGAACAGGTTGAGGTAGTTGATCAGGCCGTATTCTTCACGGTTCGTGAAGAGGGAAACGTAATCGACGTCGAACGGTGCCTTGCCGACGACCGAAATGCCGGCGAACTTGCCGGTCTTGACGTTCGCCTGAGCGACCGTCGAGGTGGAGACGGTGGCGTCGATCTGGCCCTGGCTCAGGGCGAGGAAGACGTCTGCCTGGGTCTGGTAGGGACGGAACTCGCCCGTGCCCCATTCCTTGACCTGCTTTTCGAGCGCGATGGCCTCGAAGGTGCCTGCGGTGGCGCCGACGATCTTGCCCTTCATGTCCTCGAAGGACTTGATGCCGGACTTGTCGTTAGCGGTCACCGCCATCTCGAAGGCGAAGTAGGGAACCGACATGCCCACGGTCTTGGCGCGCTCGAGCGTGTCGGAGGTGGAGGCGACGCCGACATCGACGCGGCCGGACATCAGCGCGGGAATACGCTCGGGGAACGGGGTCTCGACGATTTCGGCGGTGACGCCGAGGGCCTTTGCCAGATCGTTGCAGTAGTCTACGTCGAAGCCGATCGGGTTGTTGCTTTCATCGCGCGATCCCATCGGCGGGAAGTCGAGAACGACGGCGCAGCGCAGCGTACCCGATGCGATGATGTCGTCCAGCTTGTCGGCGTGGGCCTGGCTGGTCAGGGCGGTTGCGGCCAGCAGGCCGAGGGCGATCACCGAGGCTTTCATTTTTCACTCTCCCAGAGTTGGTCTGTCAATTCATGCGATCACACTATTCCGCTTTGCTGAGCACAAATCAATTCAAAAATACAAGTAGTATACAAAAAGTATTCTATAAACGCGCAACTGCCTGAAAATGAACGAGGGCTCCCCTTGTGGGAAGCCCTCGCATATTAGGCCCGGGACCGGAATCAGGCGAGGAAATCCTCGGGCAGAAGCCCTTCCGGCATGTTCTGGTACGAGACCGGGCGCAGGAAGCGGCGGATCGACATCGTTCCCACGCTCGTGGCGCCGAAATTGGTCGATGCCGGATACGGGCCGCCGTGAACCATGGAATCGACAACCTCGACGCCGGTCGGGAAGCCGTTGACCAGCACGCGGCCGGCCTTGCGCTCCAGAACCGGGCGCAGACGGCGTGCGTCTTCAAGGTCGCCGGCGTCCATATGAATGGTCGCCGTCAACTGGCCTTCGAAGCCGCGGGCGAGCGTCTCCATCTCGTCGACCGAGGAAACGCGAACGACGAGACCGAGCGGCCCGAACACCTCTTCGCCAAGCGCATGGTCGGCCAGGAACTGGTCGCCCGTCGTCTCGAACAGGTTCGGCGAAGCGGACCGATCGGTCGACTTCGTGGTCAGCAGCGGCTTCACGGCGTTACGGGTGGAGAACCTCTCCTGCCCGTCACGGTAGGCCTGGGCGATGCCATCGGTCAGCATGGTCTGCGGGGCGACCTTGCCAAGTGCCTCCACGGTTGCCGCGGTGAAACGGTCCGCGTCGGCGCCATCGAGAACGACAGCGATGCCGGGATTGGTGCAGAACTGGCCTGCGCCCATGGTCAGCGAACCGGCCCAGCCCTGGCCCAGCGTCTCGGCGCGTGCCTTCATCGCTTCAGGCAGAAGGAACATCGGATTGACGGATCCGAGTTCGCCGAAGAAGGGGATCGGCTCCGGGCGCGCGGCGCAGAGGTCGAAGAGGGCGCGACCGCCGGCGAGCGAGCCGGTGAAGCCGACCGCCTTGATCAGCGGGTGCTGGACGACGGCGTGACCGACGTCGCGCTTGCCGCCCTGGATGAGCGAAAAGACGCCCGGGTGTACGCCCGTCTTGCGAATGGCGGCCTCGATGGCCTGGGCAACGATCTCGCCGGTACCGGGATGGGCGGAGTGGCCCTTCACGACCACGGGGCAGCCGGCGGCAAGGGCCGCGGCGGTATCGCCGCCAGCGGTCGAGAACGCGAGCGGGAAGTTCGACGCGCCGAAGACGGCCACAGGGCCGATCGGACGCTGAACCAGACGGATTTCCTGGCGCGGGGCCGGCTGACGATCGGGAAGTGCCGCATCGAAGCGACGGTCGAGGTAATCGCCCTTCTCGATGTGGTCGGCGAACAGGCGCAACTGCCCCGTCGTGCGGCCACGCTCGCCCTGAAGGCGCGCTTCCGGAAGGCCGGTCTCCTGGCTACCGATTTCGGTGATTTCCTCAGCGCGTGCCTCGATCTCGTCGGCGATCGCGCGCAGGAAGGCGGCGCGCTCGGCGCGCGTGGAGTAGCCATAGCTCCAGAAGGCTTCCTCGGCCGCTTCGCAGGCGCGGTTCACGAGATCCACGGTGCCGACGGCGAACGGATAGGAGGGGCCGTGCGCGGGTGCGGAATCGAAGGTTCCCGCGCCGTCGAGCCATTCGCCAGCGACGAGATGTTTTCCTTTGGGGGTGAAGACCATTATGCCGATCCTTTCTTGGGTACCCGGGTGCACTTGAGCGAGAATCGTATCAAAGCCGAATTGCACGCGTCAGAAGTTTGTATACTCTATGTATGCAGAACATCAACCATCCTGCCCTCCCCGGTCAGGTTCCAGCCAGTAGAGGCAAATGATGAGCGAGACAACCAAAATGACGATCTCGGCGTTGCAGGCGCGCGTCGAGGCGATCTTCTGCAAGGCCGGCCTGAATGCCGTGCAAGCCGGGGCACTGGCCAGGGTGATCGTCGCTGGCGAGCGCGACGCCTGCAAGTCGCATGGCGTCTATCGGATCGAGGGCGCGTTGCGCACCGTGAAGGCGGGCAAGGTGAAGGCGGATGCCATTCCCGAACTCGTCGAGCAGGCGGGGTCGGCCATCGTGCGGGTCAATGCGAATGGTGGCTTTGCGAACCCCGCCTTCGAACTCGGCGTACCCGTCCTTGCGGAGCGGGCGCGCAGTTGCGGCCTGGCGGCGCTTGTGGTCAACGACTGCACGCATTTCTCGGCGCTCTGGCCCGAAGTGGAGGCGTTGACCGACCAGGGCCTGGCCGGGCTCGTAATGTGCCCGAGCTATGCGACGGTTGCGCCCACGGGCGGCAACAAGCCGCTGCTGGGTACCAACCCCTTCGCATTCGGCTGGCCGCGCCCGGGAAAGTCTCCCTACGTGTTCGATTTCGCGACCTCGGTTGCCGCGCGCGGCGAGATCGAGCTGCATCGTCGCGCCGGCAAGCAACTGCCTGAAGGCTGGGCGATCGACGCGGACGGCAATCCGACGACCGAGCCGGAGGCCGCGCTTGCCGGCGCCATGCTGCCTTTCGGCGGCCATAAGGGGTCTGCGATCGGCACCATGATCGAGCTTCTGGCGGGCATCATGATCGGCGACCTGACCAGCCCCGAAGTTCTCGACTATCTCGGCACCACGACGCTTGCACCGTTCCACGGCGAATTGATTCTGGCCTTCTCGCCGGAAGCCTTCGCCGCCGGCCGGCCGGGTGATCCCTTCGGGCGCGCCGAAGTGCTGTTCGAGGCCATCGTCGGCCAAGGCGCGCGGCTACCCTCGCAGCGCCGTTACGTCGCACGCGCGAAATCCGAGAGCGACGGCATCGAACTGACGGCGGCAGAAATGGCGCAGCTCGAACGCCTGGAGGCGCTCGGGCTTGATGCGGTCGCCTGAACACAAGGAGGGGCGGCAACGCCCCTCCCCTTCGGTCCGCGCCGGCAAAAGAAAAGGCCCTCGCGAAGGAGGGCCTCGTCAGGAGATCAAAGTCTGGACAGCGCTCAGGCCTTGTACGTCTGTACGGCGCCCGGCAGCTTGCTCCACTCGGCGTACCAGGTGTCGAACAGCTTGAGCTGCGCCTCGACATAGCCGCGCTGGCTGTCGGAGAGGACGTCGGTCTCGTTGAAGTGCAGCGTGTATTCCTTGTCGCCCTTTAGCACCATCATGTGCTTGAAGTAGAGAACGAGGTCCGGGCCTTCATCGAAGGAGGAGAGGACGGCAAGCGCCGATTCCAGTTCCAGCGCGCGCTGGCGGGCATCCGGGTCGCCCTTAGCGGCAGCCTGGGCCAGGTTGCACATGTGGATGACTTCCTTCGGCAGCACGCAGCCGATGCCGGTGATGGCGCCGACGGCGCCGCAATCGACGAAGCCGGTGAAGACGCAGGTGTCGACGCCGATCATCAGCGAGACGCCGTCATCACGGCTGGTGATGTTTTCGGCCGCATAGCGCATGTCGGCAGCGCCGCCGAATTCCTTGAAGCCGACAAGGTTCGGATGTTCGGCGCGCAGCGCGAAGAAGAGGTCAGCGCGGGTGGCGAAGCCGTAGTAGGGGCTGTTGTAGATGACGGCCGGCAGGTCAGGGGCGGCCGAGAGGATCGCCTTGAAGTGGTTCTTCTGGGCGGCCACGACCGAGCCGCGGGACAGAACGCGCGGGATGACCATCAGACCCTGCGCGCCGACCTTCTGGGCATGCGCGGCGTGGGCTACGGCGGAGGCGGTGTTGACGGCGCCGGTGCCGACGATGACCGGAACACCGGCCTTCACCAGACGTTCCACGCCTTCCATGCGCTGTGCGTCGGTCAGGAGCGGCCAGTCACCCATCGAGCCGCAGTAGACGACGGCGGACATGCCCTTCTCGATCAGTTCCTTGCCCTTGCGCACCAGCGCGTCGAAGTCGGGCGTGCGGTCGTCCTTGCAGGGGGTCATCAGGGCGGGAATGACACCGGAAAAAATCTTGGCCTTCACGTCTGTCTCCTTTCGGCCGTTCTAAGTCGGGCAGGCGGCCGGCACGGTGCACGTAGCCTCCCCACTATCTAGAGCGGTTTTACCATTCTGTATTTTATTTGTCGACAAGAAAAATACAAACTGTCACAGGCTGATGTCGAGCCTGCCATCGCGGCTGAAAAGTTTCTGGACCTGCAGCACGATCTGTTCGGCGTGCGCCTTGCCGATCCGGTCCGCAGCCTCCACGTCCCGGGCCTCGATCGCGGCGATGATTTCGGCATGTTCTTCCACGAAGCGCTGCGGGAATTGCTCTTCGTAGGACTGGTAGTAGAGACGCAGGATGCGCCGGGCCTCGTCGAGGAGCCGGCGGAAGAGACCGGTAAAATAGGGATTGCGGCCGGCATCCGCGATCGCGGCATGGAAGGCGGCGTTCGTGGCGATCATCGCGAGCGTGTCGCGGGATTGGACCGCGGCCGCATAGTCCTCGTGAAAGCCGCGAATAATCACCAGGTCCTCGGGGCGATGGTACTGCGCGGCCAGACGCGTGGTGACGCGATACATCAGCACCAGGGCATCGAAGAGCGTGTTGAGGTTGAGGAAATCGATGTTGGACACCATGGTCGAGCGGTTCGGCAGGGTCTCGATCAATCCCTCGCCCGAAAGCCGGACCAGCGCTTCGCGGATCGGAGTGCGCGACATTCCAAACCTTTCCGCCAGTTGAACCTCGTCGATCGGGCTGCCCGGAGGCAGAACGAGATCCAGAATTTCGTCACGCAGAAGGTCGTAAACCATCTTCACGCCGGAGCCGCGTTTGCGTTCGGGAGCGGTGGCAGTATCGGTATCAGTCATCGGCAATCCTCTTGTCGACAAAAGAAATACTTTTATGAAACAGTCGGATCAACCGTTTCAAAAGACAATAACGACCGCAATAGGCATTTTTCCGTAGAGACCGCTTTTCGGATGTCGATTTGGCCCAGTCCCACATGGCGGCGTTTTGTCCTCACGGGCTCATCCGGGCAGTTACCGGCCGATCTCCAGCTCAACCAACACCGGCAGATGGTTCGATCCGAATTCGGGGCCGGTTCGCCACGATCGCAGGGCGACGCCGGGCGAGACGGTGACGTGATCAATCGGAGCGCCGATGAAGAGATAGCTGCGCAGCCGGAGACTAAAGCGTGTGATTGCCGGCAGCAGCGTGCGAGCCGTCGACACCAGAGCGCTATCGCGGAGGAAATTGCGAAAGTAGGGAGACCAGAGCGGCGTGTTCCAGTCTCCGGCGACAATGATGTCGGACGTTTTCGGATCGTTGCGGATCGAATCGGCCGTCAGGGCGAGGTAGTCGTTTCGGTCGTGCCATTGCCGTAGCGTCCGCGGCGTATCGGGGTGGATGGCGTAGAGCACGAGCGGTCGCGCACCCGTGTCTATCGTCAGACGAAGCGGCTGTTTGAGGCGCCGCCCCTTCACGGACGTGGGCGTCAGCGATGTTTCGCTCAGGATCGGACGCCTGGAGAAAACCTTCATATGGTCGCGGGCCGGCAGGATGCGACTGCTTTCATATGGGAAGAGGCCGGACGTCACGATCGCGTCCTGCCAGGCGCCCGTCGTTTCCTGCAGCACGACGATGTCCGGGTTTTCGCTGCGCAGGAAGGCGACGAACTCGGCGGGCGGCCGCGCGTTCTCCACGAAGAGATTGGCGGTGACGATCTTGAGATTTGTCGGCCCGCTCGCCTCCGTTGCTGTCGGCAGCGCATAGATCGGCCAGGCGGAAATGGCGATCCCCGCGACCGCGATCGCGATCAGGACGGGCCGTCGCGTCCACAGCGTGAGAATCAGGATAGCCAGACCCGTGGCGAGGACGTAGCTCCAGGCGAAGGTCAGCAGGTCCGCCGGCCAGAACTGGTACGACAACAAGCCGACGAGAAGGGCAATGGCGGCGAAGGCCAGGACGGCAAGGCCGATCAGCCGTTTGACGATCGCGGCTATGTGGAGGCGACGTCGGAAGGCGGCCATCTATTTCTGTCTCCGGGAGGCGCTGCAAAGGGATGCCAGGGCGTGTGATCGACATGGCCGAGGTCGGTGTTCACCTATCGCGGTAGTCGGCGATGTGCAATCGCGTTTACCGTGCAGGTCGCATTTGGAGGGCGTCGCTCCTGCACCTATCTTCGGAGGCTATTCAAATAGATGGGAACTTAGATCTCGCCTCTTTCGGTCGTCACTGCGACTTTGCCAGCCGCACCCGCAGCGACTGGATGATGCGACCGGCAATGGCCTCGTAGTCGCCGTCGAAGTGGTGGCCGCCATCGATGCCGATGGATTCCACACCCTTGGCCGCGAGCATCGGGCAAGGATCCTGGTCTTCCTCCTTGCCGTAGATGCATTGCACCAGGCGAGGGTCGATCTTGCCGATGTCCTCCACCGGGTCGCCGGACTGCGCCGCTCCGGCAACACCGAGCCAGCCTTCGACGGAAACCTCGTAGTCCACCTGCCGTGACAGGGCAAGGAGAGTGATCTGAGGCACGCGCGCCTTGTCCTTCTGCGACAGCAGGGTATAGGTGCGGGGGAGGACATCCGCCCCGAACGAGTAGCCGACGAGCAGGACATGCTTGGCGCCCCACTTCATGCGATAGGTGTCGATGATGCGGGCAAGATCGTCGGCCGTTTCCTGTGGCTGGCGTTCGGACCAGAAATAGCGCAGCGAATCGATGCCGATCACGGGAATGCCATGCGCCTGCAACACCCCGCCGATCTGCCTGTCGATGTCGCGCCATCCCCCGTCACCAGAATAGATGATCGCCATGGTGTCGAACTTCGGCTCGGAATCGAGCACGGTGATCGGCAGGCCGAGCGGGTCGTCGTCGGGGCCGGAGGCGTCGATGCGGTCTTCCAGCACCTGCGCCAGCGTTTGCTTCGCACTCTTTCCGGAATCGCCAATGTCGATATCGGGATGGCCGGTTGCTAGCGCGGTGGCGTGATTGCGCCCGGCAGCGGGCGCTGTACCGGAAAAACGGATCGAAACGGGCGCCGGGAGCTCGCCATCGACGAAGCCGTAGACGGTGCGGCCATCAATCGTCTCCTTCGAGGCCGGCGTGCACAGCTGCTTTTCCAATGGGATGCCAGCCAGCGGATCGACTGCAATCGCCTCGCCGAGGGTGGCGGCCGGACTCTGCGAGATCATTGCCAGCGCCAGTGCCCCACCCTCCCCGATACCGGCAACGATCGGCGGCTTGTAGCTTGTGGCTGCGGCTGAGCGCTGAACCTGATGGGCCAGCGCTTCGACGTCCGAGATCATGTAGACGCAGCTGCCGTCGTCGGCGCGCAACGCCTTCAGATACTGGGGGAAGTCGATGCCGACGACTGCCGCCCCCTTGGCCGTCAGCGCTTCGGCCTCGGCTTGCTCATCGCCGCCCCAGCCGCCAGCATCCGAAATCAGAAAGACGATGGCGCGCAGTTCGCCGTCGGGGATCAGAATGTGGTCGCCAGGGATCGTGCCCGTGTCGAAGCTGTTCTGCTGCGCTACTACGGGCAGCGAGAGCGCGGCGAACGCCAAGGCGGCAACAACGGACCGAAACATGGATTTCATTTCCCGAGCACTCCCTTAACGCCGCCGCTGATGAGGAACGTCGCATCCATCAAGGCCAGCGCGGCGCCTGTGCCGTTCGACACTGCCAGATAACGCGGCTCCCAGCGTGGATGGAACTTGGACTTGAAGGCGCGCAATCCTTTGAAATTGTAGTAGCGCTCACCATGTTCGAACAGGGCGCCGCCCACGCGGTCCCAGACCGGCGCGGCATCGCGGCGCGCCATGCCGGAGAGCGGCGCCATTCCGAGATTGAAGCTTCGGTATCCGGCGTCCCTCAGGTGCTCCAGAATCGATACGAAGAGGAAATCCATCGTGCCGTTGGGCGCTTGCGCGGCAAAGCGCATCAGGTCCACCGTCGCCTCGGCCATGGTGTCGGTCAGCATCAATGTTGCGAAAGCGACGATGTCGCCGTCCTTGCGCACCACCGCAACCGGTTGCGACATGACGTAGCTTCGATCGAAGGCCCCGAGTGAGAAACGCTTCTCGCGCGTGTTGTGATGGGCGAGCCAGGCATCGGACACAGCCTGCAGTTCGTCGATGACGGTCGGGACTTCGAATGTGTCCACGAGCGAAAAGACGAGCCCGTCGCGCGCGCCGCGGTTGTATGACTGGCGAAGGCCTGCGAGCTTGCTGCCCTTCAGCTCGAAATGCACCAGGTCGACGGTTGCGATTTCTCCGAGCTTGAAGGCGCGCAGGCCCGCATCGGCGCAATAGGACAGCACGGAGGGAGAAATCTGGTAGAACGCCGCGCGTCCGCCGCCCGCGCGGGCGGCTTCCACGAACTGCCAGACCAGTTCGGCGAAGTCTTCCTTCGCGCCGATCGGATCGCCAAGGGCGATCCATGAGCGGCCGTGGATTCCATACATGATGAAGGCGCTGCCCGAGTGCGAGAACATCACATGCTTGTCGCCCATCCGCACGAGATTGGCATCGGCGACATCCTGCTGCCGGACGACGTCGATGGCGCGGACGATGTCGACCATCTCCGAAGGCTGCGGACGCCGGGCGACTGGCCGCAGCAGGCTGAAGATGGCCACCGCGGAAGCCCCGATCGACAGGCCGAGCAGCGCGCGAAGACCGCGTGGCGCCTCCTCGGAGAATTCGAACTGCCACCAGAGCTGGTGGGTATATTCCGTATCGCGATAGATGAAGAGCAGAATGACGAAGGCGGCGACGATGATGACGGCGATCGCCGCCAGCCATGATGGCCCGAGCGCCTGGCGAAAGAGCGAGGCATGCCGGTCGAAGCTTCTCACGTTGAACACAAGAGCGACGATGAAGAGCCCAAGCAGGCCCGCCTCGAAGACTGCGATCGCCTTGAGGAACGCCATAACGAAGGCGGCGCAAGCACACAAGAGCGCCACCCACCACGCACCATCGAGGCGCTGAGCGAGACCGCGCGACGTCACCAGCAGGCCGAGGCCTAGCAGGCTGGACAGGAAGTGTGCCGCCTCGACCAGCGGCAACGGCAGAAGCCCTTCGAGGAAATCGAGATCCGCATCCGGCGTCGGCACGACGCTGGAGAAAATCAACATGGCGCCCAGCAGCAGCGCAAAGGTGGAAATCAGCGCAGGCGAAAGCCTTGCGGCGATCTGACCGACTTCGGCAACGCCGGGCCGGGCTGCAAGCTGGCGCGTTTCGGTCACAAGCATGACGACGACCGCAAGCAAAAGCGGCAGAACATAATAGACCAGCCGGTAAAGCACGAGGCTGCCGAGAAGCTGGTCGAGGCTGATGGCGTTGGAGAGGCCCGCCATCATGATGGCCTCGAAGACGCCGAGACCCGCCGGAACATGGCTCAGCACGCCGATCGCGACGGCGGTCGCGTAGATGGCGAGGAAAACCGGCCAGCTGACATGCGTCTGCGGGAGGAGGACGTAGAGAACTGAAGCCGAGGCCGCGATGTCGAAGGCAGTCACCAGGAACTGCCGGGACGCGGTGCGGCTGTCGGGCAGACGCAGGGTGAAGCCATTGAATTGCAGCGTTCGGCCGTTGCGGCCGATGAAGAATACTGCCGCCATCAGAGCGATCACAGCGAGGGCGCCCGCGCGCAGCCAGAACGGGCCGACGCCTATCGTGTGGGAAACCTGCGGTGCGACGGCAAGCGTGGAAAGCGCGCTGACGAGCAGCAGCCCGAGACCGAACGACAGCGTCACGAAGGCGATGACGCGGGCGATTTCACCGGGTGTCAGCCACAGCCGCGAATAGGCACGGAAGCGGATGGCGCCGCCGCTTAGCGGCCCGAAGCCGACGGTGTTGCCGACCGCATAGGCCATGAACGCGCTGACGGCCACGGATGCAAACGAGGCCTTACGGCCGATGTATTCGAGCGCATTGACATCGTAGAAGATGAGACTCGCGAAGCTCAGCGCCGTGAAAAACACCGCCAGCGCCAGCGCGCTCCAAGGGGTGCCCTCCAGAGCGGCGATCACATCCGCGTAGCGCACTTCTGCGCTCAGGTGATAGATTGCCAAGGCCATGAGGCCGAAGACCAGGATCACGCTGGCAGCGGTGATATAGACCCGGTAGGTGAGGAGAAATTGACGGGCGCTGCCGCCGGAAGGTTCATTTGCAGACGGGCTTTCGCTTGTCATTCCTTCACATCTCGCATCCCTGCAAACGGTTCGTGCTGCAACGCAAGGTATGGCTCGCAAATCGGCCGTCAAGCGCAACGCAGCTCCGGTGAGCAGCTTTTCCGGATGAATGGAGCCATGATCTTGGCAGATCTGAGGCAGTTCCGACTGATGCCGACTGGGGGTTTAGCGTGCCTGCGTGTCGATCAGTCGGCATGGCGACCACAGGAGCGGAAGGAGTTCACGCGGGCATCGCGCGAAAGATAGCCCTTTGCCCGTTTTCGGCGAAGCGTGGCGAGAAACGAGACGATCGCTTCATGCTCGTCATCGAACAGCTCGAGACACTCCCGTCCGCGACAGCCGATCCGTCCCCATCTGCGCGACAGCGCATAGCCGCCGAAGAGGTTCGGCTCGATCGACATGGCGTAGAAGCGGGCCATGTTCTTCTGAGGATCGCGTCGGTAGAGCATTGCGCGGCAGGTGTGTGGCATGCGCGCAGAATCGCTTTCGATACGCATGCTGTCCAATGAGAGTTCTGAATCGATCCGAGCCGAACGATTCACGACGATGATGGATCGTCGCCGCTGACTCGCCAGCATCCGCTCCTTCATTGCCCGCCGCCGCAAGGCGACCATGCTCCTCAACGTGGAGGACGCGGCGGGGTGAAGGGACGGGCCGCCGTCAGGCCTGGTCGCTCAGCAGAAGCTGCGTCAATCTTTCGCGTGTGAGCGGCAGGTCGCGCACACGCATGCCCAGGGCGTGCGAGACGGCGTTGCCGATCGCCGCGGAAACAGGCCCCTGCGCGGCCTCGCCCGCGCCGAGCGGCGCCTCGTTCTCATCGATGATGAACCGCGTTTCGATCTCCGGGACATCGGAAAAGCGCAAGATCGGATAGTTCGACCAATTGAGCGGCAGGACGCGGCCTTCCGCGACGGGCACGGATTCGAGCAGTGTCCAGCTCGCGGACTGGAGGGCGCCGCCCTCGATCTGGGCGCGGGCGCCTTGCGGATTTATGAGGCGTCCGGCATCGACGCAGAGCCACAATCTCTCGATCCGCACGGCCTCGTCTACGGTGACCTCGGCGACGGCGGCGAGCCATGCGCCCTTGTTCTTGTAGCGGGCCACGCCGACGCCACGCCCATGTCCCTCCCCGCCTGCATCGCCCGGCCGCCACCCGCTCATCGCGGCAACCTCGTTCAAGACAGCGCGGCAGCGATTGTCCTTCAGGTGGCGGAGGCGGAAGGCGATTGGGTCCAGACCGGCGATCACGGCCAGTTCGTCCATCGCGCATTCGATGGCAAAAACATTCAGATGCGCGCCGAGCGATCGGAGCGACGAGGTGCGGATCGGACTGCGGGTATCGAGCGAGACGCTGACTTCATGGTCGGGAAAATCATAGAGCGCCGTCGCGTTGCGCGATGCGCCGCCGCCCGCCAGTTCCGGCAAGTCTTCCACCTGACGAGGAGCGGTGGCCGGATCCAGCGCCTCCGCCGAACTCAGATTGGCATAGCCACCGGTTCCCGGCCGCTGTGCCTGTGGTGCGCTGACGACCGACAGCTTCCACGCCGAGACGCTTCCATCGCTGCCAAGTGCTGCTTCGATTTCGGTCGCCATCGCAGCTCCAAGCGGCCCACGGCTGAGTTCATCGACGCGCGACCACTGCACGCGAACGGGCGTTCCCTTCAATTCGCAGGCGACGATCGCAGCATCGAGGGCCGCATCGTCGGCCCCGTTGTGGCCGTAGCATCCGGCACCGGGCACATGGATGACGCGGACGTTTGAAGGGTGAAGACCCAGGCAGGCTGCGATCTGGTCGCGCAGGGCGAAAACACCCTGGGAATGGGACCACACCGTCAGCCGATCGTCGACGAAATGCGCAAGCGCGCAGCTGGGACCGATCGAGCCGTGCGCGATGTAGCCGCGAGAATAGCGCGCGCGGATGGCGGAATTTGTCGCGGGGTGACCGGTCTGTACTTTCCTGACCTCCGTGCGTACCGCGGCCGGCGCATTCGCAGCAGACTTTCGCCCGGGATCCGGCGTCCATTCGACGAAGGCCTCGGCTTCGTCATGGGCGGCATGGACGCAATATTCGTCTGCTCCCACAAATGCCAGAAAGTCGACCTTCTGAAGGATGGCAACCTTGGGGTGGCGTCGGGCGAAGCGTTCGCGGTCGATCGAGGCCAGCCGCGCCAGTCGAAATGGCTGGCGGACGATCCGGGCGTGCCGCATGCCATCGAAGGCCATGTCGTGAATAAATCCGCCGGCTGTAAGCCGCTGCAGGACGTCGCCGCGCCGCGCACTGGTTCCGGCGATGCGATAATCCCGCGAAGGGCGTACGGTCGTCCGGATATCGATCGTCTCGGTCCAGTCGACCTCGGGCGCGAGCGTCCAGAAATCCAGCCCGATATCGGTCCCGTCCACGCGCAGCAGGCCGTCGTGGCAGGAAATCTCTTCCGGCCGGTGCCCGCTGCGGGTCGCGGCAACTCGAAGCAATGCCCGCCGGCTCTGGGCTGCAACCAGTCGCAGAGCTGCGCCGCTGACCTCGATCGACTGGCTGCCTGCGGTGAAGCCCTCATTGGGGGAAAGCAGAGTGTCAGCCGGCAAAACCTCGACGCGCTCAAGCGCGACTTCCAGTTCCTCAGCGACAATCTGCGCCAGCGCGACCAAAATTCCCTGACCCAGTTCGACCTTGCCGGTGCGAACCTGTACCTTTCCCGGCGCTGCGAACGATATCCAGCGGCCGAGCTGCGGCGTATCCTGCAGGCTTCTGGGCAACGACGGCCCACTCATGCCCCAGGCTTCCCGAGCATCCCCGCGGCGCGCTCCACGGCGCGCAGGATCGGGATATGCGCACCGCAACGGCAGAGATGGCCATCCAGCACCTCTATGATGCGGGCGCGCGAGGGGTTGATCTCACGGGTGAGGAGGGCGAACGCGCTCATCATGATCCCGGCGAGGCAGTAGCCGCACTGCCCTGCCTGCTCCAGTTCGAACGCGCTCAACAGCGCGGCTCCGATCGGATCGCCAGCAATCGCTTCGGGCGTGACGACGGTCCGCCCGTCCAGCGCGGACGCCGGCAGGGCGCAGCTGTGACGCGCCTCGCCGTCGATCAACACCATGCAGGCGCCGCACTGTTCAAGGCCGCAGCCGAAACGGACGGCCGTGAGGCCGAGACGGTTGCGCAGCGTAAAGAGCAGTGGCTCGTCCGCCTCCAGCGCAACGTCACTGTCGTTGATCCGGCATCGGGGCTGACCGTCCGTGGCGTGGCTTCCATCGGTCATCGGGGCTGCGGTCCAGCGGAACGCTTGAAACTGTCCGCCAGCCAGTCTGCGACCATCGGCCGGTAGAGCCAGGGGATGTTGTTGCAGACGTGGTTGCCGCCCGGCAACACGTGCAAATCGGCACCATTACGGCAGAAGCGCGCGCAGGCCTCGGCTTCGGCAGGTGGAAATATCCTGTCGCGGCCACCGTGGACAATGAGCGCCGTTGCTCCGGGAGCGTCAACGCCCTTGAGCGTGAAGGCCGTCGCGCGCTGAGGCACGTCTTTGCTTCCCAGCGAAAAGTGCATGTTGTCGCGATAGACCTGCGGCAGCTCCGGCCAGAACCCGCCGAGGTCGAAGAAGCCGTTGATCGAGACGACGCCCTGGATGTGGGCGAGGTGCGCCGAGGCGCGAAGCGCCAGGAACCCGCCGAAGGCCATGCCGACGAGACCAACCTGCCCGGAAAGCTCGCTCCGCCCGCTGACGGCATCGAGTGCCGCATGGATCGCCGGCGCCACGTCCGGCCGCAGTGGCCCGTGCGAACGTCCCTCGCCTTGCCCCGGTCCGTCGAGCGAAAGCGTGGCGATGCCGCGTGCGTGAAAATGGCGCTCGAAGGCGGGGAATTCTTCCTTGGTCGAGTCCGAGCCGGGCAGGATGACGGCAAGCGGGCGTGGGGCTGTTCCCGCCGGCATACGGAGCGCCGCGCGCAGGTAACCGTCCTCGAACGGAATGTCGATGATCTCGCCCGGAGGATCGAGGAGCGGCAGGGCGCGGCGGTAGAGTTCCACCTTTCGCGCAGCGGCAGCAGCTTTGGCGGCGAGGTCGTCGAAGGCCATGAACTGACCGAAGTGGTAGAAGAGGCTGGCGCGCGCATAGGCCTCGCCCGCGGTGAGCTCATGCCCGTCCGCCAGTGCGGCGGCCGCGATCTGTGCATGCCGGTCGCCCTCCGCACACCAGGCAGGCAGCCAGTTGGCCCAAATGCCTGCTTGCTCGATGACGGCACGAGCGGTGGCGGAGGGAATGCCGGCAACCTCGATGCGGGGCAGCCAGTGCTCCACGACGCTAAGCAGCCTGTTTTCGACCTGGTCCACGTTTCATCTCCTGCTGCGTCCATTCCAGTCATTTCTGGGCAACCGACAGCAGCAAGTTGCCGGCGGCAGGCCTGGGGAAATAGCGGTCCGACGGTGAGTACAGATCGCCCCGGGGGCCGGCCGGCCGCGGCGCGTCCGCCTATGTCGGCATCGCCAGCAGGATCGAGGCGGGTGCGTTCGTCCGGTTCACGAGCGCACGCGCCTCACCCGGTGCCAGTCGGCAGCTATCGAGGAAACCGAGTGTGACGCTTTCCGTCGGCGTCTCGATCGTCACCTCGCCGCCGACCACGATGTAGATCTTCTCCACCGCCGCATCCTTCAGGGAGGTCCGGCCGCCCGGGAGGAGATGCGACAGTCCGATCCAGATCCTATCCGTTTGCGTGGCTTCCTTTCCCTGCAGGCGCAGGCAGCGCATGTCGTAGTGCTCCGGGGCTTCGTAGGGTCTGGCATCCGCGTAGCGCGTCACCTGCATCCCGCCGTCCTCAAGGCTTCAGCAGCACGCGGTCCGGCGTGCCGCGCAGGACCGAGGCATAGGCCGTGGCTGCATCGGCAAGGCCGTAGCAAGTGGCCTGATTGATCGGGAACGGCTTCAGCTTGCCCTCCTCGAACTTCGGCCTCAGCTTGTCGAAGATGCGAGCGCCATCCACCGAGGACAGGGCCAGCGTGTCGATGCCGATGTATTTGTGCCGGCCGCGGAAGAAGTTGAAGATGTCGAACGGCACGGCGCGGTCGAAGGTGGAAATGAAGATCTGGCGCGCCTGCTTGGCCATGGCGTTGTTGGCGATCTCGAAATAGGGGCTGCCGACCGTATTGAAGACGATGTCCGCGCCGTGCCCGCCGGTCATCTCCCTGACGATGGCGGCCACGTCCTGGGTAGCGCTGTTGAGCATCTCCACCGGCCCGCTTCTGTGCGCCATCAGCGGTTGCTCGTTGTACTCGACGGCGAACACGGTGGCACCTGCAAGGGTCGCAAGCTGGATGGCGGCCTGCCCGACCTTGCCGTTGCCGCCGCAGACCAGGACCACATCGGTCGGCTGTACGCCGCCGGCCTCGCGCAGGCCTTCGTAGGCGGTGATGAATGGAACGCCGATCGACCCGGCCTCCTCCATCGTGAAGTTCTTCGGCTTGGCGCGCACCGCCTTCTGGTCCAGCACCATCCACTTGCCGTGGCTGCCATCCTGGCTGATCCCCAGTTCGCCGCCGCCGCCCCAGATTTCCATGCCGATCATGTGGGACGGTCCCTCGCGGACGATTCCGCCGAAGTCGCGTCCGGGCGTGCGCGGCCAGACGGCGTGCGGCATATGCCCGAGCGATGCCTTGACGTCGCTCGGGTTGACGCCGGCGGCGACGATCTCCACGAGCACCTGGCCCGGGCCATGCCGCGGCACGGCAATATCGACGACGTCGATCAGGAGGTTGTCCAGATCGGGGGATTTTTGCGATACGCGCAGCGCCTTGCCCGCTTTCGTGTCCACCTGGATGTTCATGTCATTTCTCCCTGGAATTCTGAGTATGGATCTAGGCCGGCAGCCCGAGTATCGCGCGTGCCTGCGACGGGTCGGCGATCGTCGCACCCAGCTTTTCGATCAGGTCGCGCGCCCGCTCGACCAGTTCGCCATTCCCCTTGGCGAGCACGCCCTTGGACAGGTACGAATTGTCTTCCAGCCCCACGCGTACATGGCCGCCGAGCAGGTAGGACTGCACCGCCATCGGAAAGGACATGCGGCCAACGCCGAAACCGGTCCAGACGGAAGGTTGCGGCAACAGGCGGGCGGCGAGCGCCATCACTTCAGGGGTGGCGGGGAAGCCGTATTTCACGCCGGTGACGATGTTGTAGAGCGTCGGCGCCTTCAGCGTTCCAGCCTTGAGCATATCGTGGGCGAGCTGGATATGGCCGGTGTCGAACACCTCCAGTTCCGGCTTCGAGCCGGCATCGTAGATCATGTCCGCCATGATCTTGACGTTGCCGGGCGTGTTGATGACGACCTCGTTGCCGAAGGTCATGGTGTTCAGGTCGAGCGTTGCGATATCCGGCTTGAGTTCGAGAATATGCTCGACACGCTTTTCGGGACGCATCAGGGTTGTGCGTGGCCCGGCCACCGCCGGGTTCTCTTCGCTCGGATGGTAGCGGCCGCCCGGCCCGGTCGTGATGTTCAGGATCAGCGCGTCGTTCTTCGCGCGGATGCGCTCCATCACCTCGCGATAGTATTTCAGCTCCATCGAAGGCTTTCCGGTCTCGGGATCGCGTACGTGGATATGGGCGATCGCCGCACCCGCGTCGGCGGCCTCCAGGCAGGCATTGGCGATTTCTTCCGGGGTGACCGGCAGGTCCGGATGGTGCTCCCGGGTGGTGAGATTGCCGGTGACGGCACAGGTTATGATGACATTCGGCTGCATTCAAAGATGCCTTCCTCCGTCGACGACGATGCGTTCGCCGGTCGAGAACTTCAGGTGAGTGGCGCAGGCCAGAATGGCGCGGGCGACATCGGTTGGGCTGGTGATCCGCCTGAGCGGGGTCGTTGCGGCGACCTTGTCGTTGAACTCCTTGCCGCGGCCGGGCACGAACTGCGTGTCGACCGCACCGGGCGAGACCGACAGCACCCGGATCTCCGGCGCCAGCGCCCGGCCCAGCGAATTGGCCATGATGTCGAGTGCTGCCTTGGCGCCGCAATAGGCGACGTTGGAGCCGATGCCGGTGAAGGCGGCGATCGAGGAGACGTTCACGACGAGCCCATCGCCGCTTGCTTTCAACATCGGCGCAAAGGCGCGGATGGTGGCGAAGACGCCGCGGAAATTATTGACAAAGATCGCATCGATCAGTTCGTCCGTCAGCGCGTCGAGGTCAGCGTGGGCCACCGGCTTGGTGATGCCGGCCGTGTTGACGAGGATATCGGTCCCATTGGCGCGCGTCTGCACCGCGTCGCGGAAGGCGTCGATGCTCGCCGTGTCCTCGATCTGGATGGGCAGCGCGAAATGGCCGTCGCCCGAAAGCGCTGCCACGATCTCCTCGGCCCGGTCTCGGCCGTGGCGATATCCGACGACGACGCGCGCGCCGGCCTGTGCAATCTCCATGCAGGTCTGTCGGCCGATGCCGCCGGACCCGCCGACGACGACGGCAACCTTGCCTGCAATCGGTCTGATCGGCTGCTCGGCCACGGCTTACCCCTTCTTTCCGCTGATCGGCGGCACCGGAAAGCACGGCGTCCCTTGGACCAGCTTGAACTCGTAGTGACAGGTGTAGAAAGGCGTCGCTGCGCCGGGGTAACCGGGGTGCGGCTCGTCGTGCCGGACGAACTCCCCGACGATCTGCCGCTTCGCCCCGAAGACCACGTCGTTGACCAGCGCATCGTGCGTGTCGGCGAAGATCTGCGTGATGAGCGTCTTGTGGGCCGGCGCGGAGACGATGAAATGAATATGGGCGGGACGCATCGGGGTGCGATGCTGGGCCTGCAGCAGGTCGCCGACCGGGCCGTCTGTTGGGACCGGATAGCCGGCGGGCTTGACCGAGACGAAATGGAATCGGCCTTCGGCGTCTGTCCTGAACTTGCCGCGCAGGTTGAAGTCGTCCTGGCTCTCGTCCTGGTTCTCGTAGAGACCGACGGGCGAGGCCTGCCAGACATCCAGGGTAGCGCCTTCGATCGGCGCGCCATCGACGCCGACCACGCGGCCGCTGAAGTAAAGGCCGGCGCCGGGTGTTTCGGAGCGCGCGATGCAGTCGCCTAATTGGCATTGCGGCGCCGCGCCACGGTAGAAGGGCCCGAGCAGCGCCGACATCGTCTCGCCCTGCATGCCGTCATTGTTGATCAGGTCGATCAAGGTGGAAATGCCGATCGCATCCGCCGCAAGCACTACCTCGTTGTGGAACTCGTTGGTCCGATGGCCGAGCTCGGCGATCCAGCGCAGACCGTATTCGAACTCCGCCTCCGTCGGGCGCGTCTCGATGACGAACTGGTGCAGGTGCGTGACGAGCGACGTCATCAGTTGCTTCAGCCGCGGATCAGTCGTTGCCGCCATCGCCCGCAGCACGGTCGGGGTGACGTCTTCCACCCTGGAGATGAGCTTCTGTTCGACGCTGATATGGTTCATGGTCATGCTCCCACCGCGACAGCGGGTCTTGAGTGTTCGTCGTTACCGGCCCGTGCCAGCGCCTGTTTCAGGTGCGGATACTTCTCCGTCAGCAGCGAGCCTTCGTAGTAGGTCTTGCGGAAGGCATCCGTCGCCCGGGTGCGCTCTAGCCAGCGGGCGATCGCCGGATACGAATGCCACATGTGGCCGAGGTTGATGTCGGCCATGCGCACGACCACCGGCATGATCGCAACGTCGACGAGCGTGTGGGCTTCGCCCATCACCCAGGGTCCGCCGCTTTCCGAGAGCCAGCTCGCCATCCGGTCGATGCCGCGCTGCAATCGGCCGAGCGCCTCGTCCATCTCGGTCTGCGGAAAGCCGGTCCGGCCCATCTTCATCAAAAATTCGCGGCGCAATGGCTTGCTGTCACAGAGCGCCTGGAACTCCGTTTCGCTCATCGCCTGGAAATGCGGAAGGAAGGCGAGATTGTAGGACGGTACGCGAACCGCGGGCGTCGGCACTTCGTCGATGAAGCGCATCATGGCCCGCATCCGCGCGACCTGCAGCGGGTCGGCGGGGCGCATCGGCGCCTCGCCGGGCAGAATGTCCTCCAGGTATTCGAGGATAACGGCGGAATCGATCACCGGATTGCCGTCATGCACGAGCGCCGGAACCACGCCGTTCGGATTGATCGCCAGATACTCGGGCCGAAGCTGGTCGCCACGGAAGAGATCGAGTTTTTCTTCCTCGAACGCCAGCCCCTTGGCGTGCAGGGCATAGCGCACGCGCTGGCTGCAGGTCGACTGCGGTGCGTTGAAAAGCTTGAAGGTGGCCATGCCCGCTCCTCCCTCAATCCCAATTGAGGATCCGGGGCAACTTGCCCTTGCGGGCCAGCGTGCCGACGACGCCAAGCGGGAAGAACATCAGCGCCACCGCCATCACAAGCCCGGTTCCGAAGAGGTTCAGCTCCGAAGCGCCCATCGTCGCAACGAACAACTCGTTGATGCCGACGATCAGGACTGCCCCGACGACAGGGCCGGCGATCGTGCCTTTGCCACCGAGAATACACATCAGAACGAGGTTGGCGGAGACGAGGATGATCAGGAAGATGTTCGGGCGCAGGTAGGTCAGGTACTCGCCCCAGACTGCACCCGCCATGCCGACGAAGAACGCCGAGAGAGCAAAGGCGACCACCTTGTAGAAGCGCGTGTCGATGCCGGCACTCTCCGCCTTGATCTCGTCCTTGGACAGCGCCCGAAGGCCGAGCCCGAGTTTCGAATGCTTGATCCGGTAGGTGGCCCAGACGGTGAAGGCAGCCATGAAGATGAAGGCGTAGTAATAGGGCAGCTTCGCCCAGAGCACCGGCAGGTCGTTGATCGGCAGCGCCAGACCGTTTGCGCCGCCGATGAACGTCCAGTGGTCGAAGAGAATACGGGCGATCATCAAAAGTGCGATCGACGAGATAATGAAGCTCGGCCCTCGCACTTTCAGCGTGATCTGCCCGATGAGGTAGCCGCAGACTGCCGCAAGCAGTCCCGCCAACGGTGCCGTCAACAGGGTTGAAATGCCGAAGCGGGCCAGTAGTACGCCGGAGAAGTAACCGCCGATGGCGAAGAACACCGCATGGCCGAGCGAAACATAGCCTGCAAAGCCGCCGAGAATGTTCCAGCCGGCCGCCATCACCACATAGGATGCGGTGAAAAGAACGAGATGGAGCAGGTAGTTGTAGTTGCCGGTGAATTGCAGCAGTGGCAGCGCCAGCAAGACGGCGAGGACGGTGACGGGAAACCAGATGGCGCGTGTCTGATCGGCACGTTTGGCGAGCTTTTCGTCGTGCGCCTTGCGCGCCGCCAGCACGGCACCGGTATCGGGGGTCTGAAGTGTAGCAGCCATTATGCCATCTCCGGCTTTTCGCCGAACAGGCCCTCGGGCCGGATCAGCAGGATGACGAACAGGGCGAGGAAGAAGGTCATGGTCGACCAGGTGGCGCCGACCCAGGTGCCGACGAAGGCGGCGATGACCGAGAGCGAGAAGGCGGCGACGACGGTTCCGAGAATGCTGCCCATGCCGCCGAGCACGACGACCGACATCAGCATGGCGATCCATTCCCACTGCTTGGCCGGGAAGAAGCTGAAGACGAAGCTGACCAGCGCGCCGGCTGCCCCAGCAAGGCCGATGCCGATCGCAAAGGCGACGACGCTGACGAGGTTGACGTTCACGCCCAACAGTTCGGCCGCGTCGCGGTTCTGGGTGGTGGCGCGGATGGCATAGCCCATTCGCGAGTACTTCAGGAACAGCGCCAGCCCGCCGATGATGACGAGCGAGACAATGCCGGCATAGAGCTGGCCCTTCGGAATGAAGATGTCGCTGATGAAGAATGCGTCTGTCGCATAGTCCGGCGAGGTGACGCGCTGGGTGTTGGTGAAGAAGGCGCCAAGCAGGCCTTCCACCATCATCGCGAGCGCGAAGGTCAGAAGCACCGTCATTTCGGAGTAGCGCGCGCTCTTGGCCTCTTGCTCGAACATCAGGCGATAAAGCAGCACGCCGATGCCGGCCAGGATAAGGGCGGCGATGGGCAGCATGACGATCGGATCGATGCCCCAGAGCTTGAAGGCCCAGTAGGCGACGTAGGCGCCGGCGATGATCAGGGAAGGATGCGCCAGATTGACGATCCGCATCACGCCGAAGACCAGCGAAAGACCCGATCCCATCAGCGCAATCACGCCGCCGAGTGCCAGGCCCAGGATCAGAACCTGAATGAATTGTGCCATCATCGTCTCCTCAGGCGGCCTTCCTGCCACCGAGATAGAGTTCCTGGATGCGCGGGTCGGCGAGCACGTCGGCCGCCGGTCCCTCGATCAGCGTGCGGCCGAGGTCCAGCACGACGCCGATGTCGGAGTTCTTCAGGCCCATCAGCGCGTTCTGCTCGACCAGCAGCACAGTCACGCCCTCTTCCGACATCATCTTCATGATGGAAAACATCTCCTGGACGATCTTCGGCGCCAGACCGAGCGAGGGCTCGTCGAGCATGACGATGTCCGGCCTGATAATCAGGGTTCGGGCCATGGCGAGCGTCTGCTGCTGGCCGCCGGACATGGTGCCGGCATGCTGGTTGGCGCGCTCGCGCAGGATCGGGAAGCGGTCGAGAATGGCATCGACGCGGCGGTCCAGTTCCCTGGCATCACCGAGAGTGAAGCCTCCCATCCGCAGATTTTCCCGCACGGTCATCTTCGGAAACAGCGCACGCTCCTGTGGCACGAAGCAGATGCCCTTGCGCAGGATCTGGTCCGGGCGCAGCCCGTTGAGCCGCTCGCCCTTCAGCACGACCTCGCCCTTGCGGATCTTCAGCATGCCGCAGATCGCCTTGAGCAGCGTCGACTTGCCGGCGCCGTTCGGGCCGATGATGCAGTGGACCTTGCCGGGCACGACGGTCAGATGCGCGCCATCGAGGATGGCCGGGCCGTCGCCGTAGCCGGCGGTGATGTTGGTGACTTCGAGAAGCGCCGTCATCACGCTGCCTCCGCATCAAGAACGCCGCCGAGATAGGCTTCCAGAACGGCGGGATCCTTGCGGACGATGTCAGGCGTTCCCTGGCAGATCACCCTGCCCTGCGCCATGACGACGACCTTGTGGGACAGGCGCATGATCAGGTCCATGTTGTGCTCGACGATGAGCACCGTCAGCCCCTTGGCGTTCAGCGCGCGGATGTGGCCGACTATTTCCTCCATCAGTGACGGGTTGACGCCGCCGGCCGGCTCGTCCAGCAGAATGATCTTCGGATCCGACATCAGGAGAGCGGCCAGGTCCATCAGCTTCTTCTGCCCGTAGGACAGGTTATGTCCATCCTCGTAGGCGATGCGGGTTATGCCGAGAAAATCGAGGATGCCCAGGGCCTTGTCCTTTTCCTGCGGTGAGATCGCCGGGCGGAAGAGACCCGAGAAACCCTCGACCCTGGACTGGACGATCACGTTCTCGATGACCGTCATGTCGGCGAGATTGCGGGAGATCTGGAAGGTGCGGCTGAGGCCCTTTGCCGTAATCTTGTGCGGCCTCAGGTGGTCGATCTGCTGTCCATCCAGCCAGACCTCTCCTGACGTCGGCACGAGCGTTCGGCTGATGCAATTGAAGGCCGTGGTCTTGCCTGCGCCGTTCGGACCGATCAGAGCAGTGATAGAGCCGCGCTCGACCTCGAACGAAGCCCCGTCAACGGCCTTGATGCCGCCAAAATACTTGCAAAGATTCCTGATTTCGAGCACGTGCTCGACCTCCATCTCCAGATGACAGGTGTAAGAGCGGCGGGCCGGCCGGAGCACATGCCCGCCGCTTTCAGGGCTCAGAAGCCCGCCTTCGGGTATGCAAGCTGCACAACGCCCTCGAACTCGCCGGTGGGATAGACGAACTTCATCTCGCCGCCCTGCCACTGGGTCATGATGTGACGCTTGTCCTCGGGCAGGCCGACATCGTCCCAGGAGAAGCGACCCAGCACGGTACGCACCGGGTCGTCCTTGGTGCGGGCATTCAGCCATTCTCCCATCTTGGCGTTGTCGGTCGAACCGGCGCCGATAATCGCCTGCTCGATTCCCTGGCAGACCGCGAAGGGGATTGCGCTGTCCTCGTCCGGTTCCAGCCCGTACTCCTTTTCGAACGCGGCGACGAAATCGGCGTTGTTGAACGGCTTTCCGGCGAGCGTGCCCTCGAAATTCACGTCCTTGTGCCAGGTGGTGTGGATCAGCACGCCTTCTGCCGATTCCTTGCCGACGCCGTCGATGAACTCCGTCTGCGCGCCCTGGCTGAGATAGACCAGTTTCGGCGCCGCCCCCACCGTCTTCAAAGCCCGGGTCAATTGCACCGCTTCTTCTGCGGATGCAGTGAGCCCGATGATCATCTCCGCGCCGGAGCGCTTGATGGAGTTGGCCAGGTTGAGCCAGTCGTTGAAGCCTTCCTCAGGCCACTTCTCCTCCATGACGATCTTGATGCCGGCATCTGCGAGGTATCCCGGCGAGAGATCGGCGACTTCCTTGTCGTTTGCCGGATCGATCACCTTCTGGCCGAGCAGTCCCGCGGCAATCGCGTTGGCGAAGAAGTCGTCGGCGTGGACGACGGCTACACTCTTGGGCGCCTGGTCGGCGGCGATCTGCTCCTTGATGACGGCGACCACGTCCTTGCCGGTATATTCGGCCGCATTGACCTGGAAATAGAACAGGTTCTTGTGGCCCTGCGTGTAGATCCGCAACGCCCCGCCGGAGGGAATCGGGTGGACCATGTTGTACTTGGACAGCACGTTGCCGACCGGGAAGGTCAGACGGCTGGAGAAGGTCCCGTAGACCGCATCCACCTTGTCGACATTGATGAAGCGTTCGTACTGGTTGATCGCGGTTGCGGGATCGGAGCGATTGTCGCTGACGATCAGTTCTACCTGCTTTCCGAGCAGGCCTCCCTTCTCATTGATCAGCTTGTTGCAGAGTTCATATCCGCGCTTGTGCTTTTCCCCGCTGACCGAAAGTCCGCCCGTGATCGGCAGCGATGCGCCGATCCTGATCGTTTCAGCGTAAGCCGCACCGGCCAGGAAGGCGGCACCCGCCGCTCCTGCCAGAAATGCCTTCATCCTCATTTTTGCTCCTCCCCAGGAAAATCGGATAGTTCGGCAATCTCGATATTCGTGACAGCGGCGTCGACGACGCCTCAATTCAATGGCGACGTTATTCGCTGCCGGGCTCCTCTTCCCGGCGCGCGCAGGAATGACGTGCAAACCTCTCGCGCAGCTGTCATGCAATCGATTGCGTGGAGCTTTGCAAATTTCCTGATATCCGTCAAGAACGCTGTGCAAACGATTGCGGAATTTTTTGCAAGGGGATATTTAACCTCAGAAAGGGGTGGATTGCTGCATGAAGCGCCGCGTCACATTGAAGGATATCGCGAGGGAGACCGGGGTCCACGTCTCGACGGTTTCCCGCGCGCTCGATCCGGTGACGCGCAAGGCGATCACGGCCGAGGTTGCCGAGAAGATTCAGGCCGCGGCCGAGAGGCTCGGCTATCGCCCCAACCGGATTGCCGCGGGCCTGCGTACGAACCGCACAATGACGGTCGGCGTGATGATTCCCGACATCACCAACGTTATCTTTCCGCCGATCCTGCGCGGCATTGAAAGCGTACTCGAACCGCTCGGATATGCTTCGATCATCGTCAATACGGATGGCGAGAAGGAGCGCGAGAGCCGGCTTGTCAACGTCCTGCGCGATCGCGGCGTCGACGGCATCATCCATGCAGCCGCAACGCGCGACGACCCGATGGTCGCGCGCGCGGCAGAGGACGGCATGCCGATCGTGACGCTCAATCGCCGCGTCGAGGACGGCGGCATCCCCTTTGTCATCAACGACGAGCAGTCGGGGATTTGCCAGATGCTCCGTCACCTGATGGAACTGGGCCACCGGTCCATCGCGCACATCGCCGGTCCGCAGGACCTGTCGACCGGGCAATTGCGCCTTGCGGCGTTCCGGGATGCCATGGCGGAAACGCAGCTTGCCTGCAACGAGGGACTAATCGCAACCGCCACCCATTTCGACGAGTCCGAAGGCGCGCGCTGCGTCGAGCAACTGCTGGCGTCCGGGCTGAGGTTTACGGCGGTTCTCTGTGCCAACGACCGGCTCGCTCTGGGGGCGATCGAGCGGCTGCACGAGGAGGGACTGAATTGCCCGGCTGATGTTTCTGTCAGCGGTTTCAACGATATGCCGTTTCTCAACCTCATCCGCCCCAGGCTGACGACGATCCACATAGAACAGCACGGCGCAGGTCAGGCGGCCGCCAGGCTGCTCGTGCAACTGCTCAACGGCGCCGAGAGCGAACAACTGCCGACGGAGACCATCCTTCCGGTGCGGCTGGTGGTGCGCGAAAGTACTGGCCCCGCGCCTGCGCCATAGTCTGAAGGCCGGCGGCCTCCGTCACGGGCCTCGCCGAAAGTCGCCGCCTGCGCAGATATGAAGTCGCACGGCGCAGGCCGAGGCCTGTCCCTATGGTAAGCGACAGTGAACGCTTGTGGCTGACGCCTACAGCGAGGCGTCCTCGATCTGGCCCCACAGCGCAAGGAAAGGCTCGCCGGTGCAGCGCATGGCGAACTTTCGGCCGGCCTCGTTGAAGAAGATCGTGCCGCGGGTTGCCCGGAACCAGATGTCGTCGTCAAGGCACACTTCCCCATCGGACAGAAGCAGGAAGACGCGGGAGTGGAACTGCACGTGGTCCGGAAAGCGGCTGTAGGGCGCCATGAGCGTCAGGCCGATGCGCACGTCGCTGCGCTCCTCTATGCCGCCGGGTCCGACGAGGACCGTATGGGCATGGGACTTTTCGAAGCGCAGGCTTGCAAAGGGACCGGTACGGCCGTTGCGCCAAACCAGCGTGTCGGAAAGGGAGGAGAGGTGGGCGGAGAGTTCTGCCAGACGGCTGTGGCCGTCTGCGAGATTGGCCAGCGCCCGCTGCCAATGCTCGATGATTTCGGGGCGATCTTGCGCAAGCTGGCCCAGATCGCCGCAACGGCCGAGCTTCTGGTAGATCTTGCCTGCCAGGTAGCTCGCCATGACCGGCACCTTCGGCGCGACCAGCAGGTCACCCACGACGTTGAGAACGCCTTGCAACGGTTGCGCGCGGTTGCCTGCCCTTAGCGGCGAAACCTGCCGGCGGGCAGGCTCCCGATCATCGTTGAGGAGGAGGTCAGCGCTCCGCTTCGGAGACCTCATTGCAACTTGCGGCATTCGTTCCCTTTGCCCCGATTGATTCTTGGCGCGCACTCTGGCGGTGTCGCCCTTTGGTCGCAAGTGCCTTACCAGCTTCCGCGCCAGATAGCCATTCATCCGAGGTGGCGAGCGGCAATATGTTGCGCGCGTCGGCGCAGGCCGCCAAGGCGAGGCGGCATGGGCAACGAAGGCCATTGGCTCGACCGTCCGGTCAGATGCGGACAGCGCCCTCGTCAGCCGGCCTTGCCCTGCCGATGCGCCCGGCGATCGCGGCTGCCACCGCCGCGGCCTGGACGCGGATATCGGGAACGGCTGTGATCTCCCAATGCCGGCCGGCGGTCAGCAGGCCCAGCGCATAAAGCGGTGGTTTCGGCTCGCTCGCAGGCAGACAGGCGGAGGCGTCGTCGACCCATATTCCCAAACCGAGCGGATCTGCCGTCACCAGTCCCCGCTTCGAGAGGTTGGCGAGAAGCGGCGACGCATCGATCGTGCAACGCTCGAGCCCGCTGCAGTTCACCAACGCATCGACGCAAAGCGTCGTGTTCGCCCGCCCGCGGATCTCGACCTCGATCTGACCCTCGACAGCCCGCACGGATGCCGGCCGGCCTCGATGGACGACAAGCCGGCCGGCATTGCGAAGTTCCGCAATTTCTGCGGCGACGGAGGGCGCCATGCGATGGCGGTGGACATTCCAGTAGGGTGCGGCGTGACGCAAAAAACGCTGCCGCTGGCTGGCACTCAACCCCGTCCACAGCGCCTGCGTCACCGGGCGCAGACCGTCTGTGACCTTTCGCCAGTCTCCCTCCTGGCGGGCGCTCGCCCGAAGGCGGGAAAGCATGCCGCTGACTTCGCCGGTTCCCGGCGAAAGTACGGGGTCGCCGGGTTGCTTGCGGGGTGTCAGATGCGGCTGTGGCAGCAATCCACGACGCGAGACCGCGAGCAGGCGTCCTTCAAATCCGCGCGCCTTGAGCAACAGGCACTGGTCGATCATTGTTAAGCCGGTTCCGACGAGCAGGATGTCTGCATCCTTGGGCAGCCGCTCCCACCATTCGTCCTGCCACGGATCGTCCACGATCGACTGCCTTGCGCCGGGCGCGATTGCGTCTTCGGGGATCGGCAGCCGGCGAAAGCCCGCGCCGGTGCAAAGTGCTGCAGCGCCGGCTGACAGGGTAACGCCGTCTGTCAGCATGAGGCGGAAGCCGCCCTCGGCCGTGATTTCGGCATCAGCGACCTCCGCATCGACGATGTGGAGCGCGGCGCGGTTGCCTGATGGCTCCAGCGCCGTGTCAAGACAAGAACCGATATAGCGCCCGTAAACCTGCCGGGGAATGAACTCGTCGCCGGCCTGGGCGTAGCCATTCTGCGAAAGCCATTGCACGAAATGGTCCGGTTGGTCGGCAAAAAGGCTCATGCGCGCTGCGGTCACATTCAGAAGGTGACAATCGGCGCGGGTCGAATAGGCAATGCCCCTGCCCCACTTCGCCTTGCGTCCGACAAGGCTCACACGTGCCGTCGGCGCCAGACGGTTGACCAGGTTTATCGCAAGCGCCGCTGCCGAGAAGCCGGAGCCGATGACAGCCACATCCGTATCTGTTGTCATGCGCGCGCCTCACCGCAACCGCGATCTGTCCGCCTGTTCGTTCCGCAGTGACCCATGTGCCGGTACCTCACGAGGTCTGGCAAAATCGCCATGCATTGATAACGCCCCACGACGTTTCATGCTCCATGCGACGAACGGAGCAGTTCGTTTGCTCAATCCGGACGGAATTTAGCAAAATAAATCTATGCAATCTCTATAGAATATGATCCTTTGTCCCGATAAAACCGGCTGAGGTTCGAAGTTGCCTTCCCGAAGGAGCTGTCGATATGGGTAAAATCTCCCCGGCGCTTGTGCGGACGGCCGCGCTGATCGGCTCGGAGGACGAGGCGATAGCCGCCGCCGGATCTGTTGCCCGTCACCGCGACGAAACGATCTCCCCGGCGGCAACTGGCGGCGAGGAAACCGTTGTCGACAGCCTCGACGCGTTATCCCGCTCCGGCCTTTTCGGCGTTTCGATACCGACAGAGCACGGCGGTATCGATGTCTCCAATACCGTCTTGACCGCAATCTGCGCTATCTTGTCCGAATACTCGACGACCGTGGGCCTGATAGCCTGCGCACATTTTATCGCTCTGGAAAGGCTGCGCAGCTATGGCACGGATGGCCAGCGCAGCGTTGTTTTCGCAGCCGCGTTCAGCGGTGCGCGAGTGGCTCGGGTAGAGGCTATGGAAGCTGAAGGCGCGGGAACGCTGCCGATCGCTCCGGTGGGCCTTGACTTTCGGATCAACGGCGAGGCGCTCTGTACGCCCCGAGCGCCACACGCCGACTGGCTGCTGATGCCGGCACTGGATGCGACTGGCAGGCCGACCAGTCTCCTTCTGCCTGCACGCACGGACGGCATACGGTACGTGGCCAATGGCGGCGCGCCTGGCGAAGAGGTGGCGTCGCACGCCGAACGCGTGCTTTTCAAAGACGTGCTTGCCGAGGGCGATGTACTGCTTCATCCGCCGCGCGATCCTTCGAAGGCCGATGTACCGCAGGCCCTCGAAATACTGCTGGAAGCTGCGCGGCATCTGGGTCGCGCGCGCCGGGATTTCCTTCATATCAGGCAACGGGTCGACAGTGGGGCGGGCGCTGGCGATGTGGATCACGCTGTGCATGCCATCGGAGCGGTCTCCGTCCGGATCGCTGCGGCCGAAGCGACTTTGGAGCATGGCGGCCGCGCTGTCGACGCCGCGCAGATCGGCACGGCGGAACGGCATCGAACGGCCGCGGTCTTTGCCGCGATCGTCGCTGGCATCGCCGCGCTCGAGGCCGGACGCCTGGCGGCATGCACCCTGCGCCGCCTTTCCGATCCCGCATGGCCGATCAGTCAACGCGAAATCGAGCTTGCCTGCCGTATTGCCCAACTGCAGCGCATGGCTGGCAGTTACAGCGCGATCGAGGATGACGAAATCTGACGACAGTCGCGCGATGTGACGGTTGCCGAGGCGTCCGAAACGGGCCTGGAGCGTGTCGCGCAAAAATGCTCAGCCGCTTTGCGCCAAGACATGCGCAAAAGCAAAGATTTAAAGCAGCCCTTCCCGTGGCCGACAGTGTTGGCAAGGCTGACCTTGCCAACACCCGCGTCTGCATGTTGATCAGGCGCCGGCTTCCTTTTTCTGCGCCTCGGCATAGTGCGCGAAGGTGGCGGCGAAGCGACCGTTTATGTAATCGCCAGACGTCACCGGCGGATACTTGGCCGGATGGTCCTCGTCGACGCAGCTCGGGAGCGCTTCCACGAGCGTGTCGTAGTTCGGGCCGAAGAAGAACGGGATCGAGTAGCGTTCGCGCCCCGAGCGATTGATGGCGCGGTGCACGGTCGAGGCAAACAGATCGTTCGTCCAGCGCGCCATCTGGTCGCCGACATTGACGACAAAGCAGCCGGGAACCGGATCTGCGGCAATCCATTCGCCGGACGCGTTCAGCACCTGCAGCGCCGAAATGCCATCCTGCTGGGCCAGGATGGTGAAGCATTCGTAGTCGGAATGCGCGCCGATGCCGATCTGGCGATCGTCAATCTCGCCGAACTGCGGCGGATAGTGCAGGACGCGAAGGGTTGCCAGCGGCTTGTCGACCATCTGGTCGAAATAGGCCTCGTCCAGCCCGAGCGCCAGCGCAAAGGCATGCAGCAGATGGCCGCTCAGTGTCAGCATTTCGGCATGATAGCTTTCCAGTGCGGCGCGCAGGGCGGGCGCGTCTTCCGGCCACTGGTTGGGGCCGTAGAGCACCTTGCCGGCGAGAACGTCCGGATCGTCAGCCGGCACGTCTAGGGCGATGTCATACGACTCGTGCAGGTCGCCGCGCGCCGTCGGATCCGTGTTCTCCTCGAGCATGGCCGCATAGCCGCGATTGTTCTTCGACTTCGAGACGTGGTTCTTCATCTTCACCTCGTCCGGAAGCGCGAAATAGGCTTCGGCGGCAGCGAAAGTGGCGGCCAGGACGTCAGCGGGGAAGTGGTGGTTCTTGATGTAAAGGAAGCCCACTTCCGTACAGGCCTTGCGCAGGTCCGCGGCCAGCTTCTCCTTGGCACCCGCGTCGCCGCTGAACATCGGCTCCAGGTCGATAACGGGAATCTTGTCGAAGCTGACGCGCTGCGGGTCGAGCCCGCCGTTCTTCATCACGCGTGCGCCGTTGCCGGTTTCCACTACTTTCATGTTCTTTTTCCCTCTTTTGGTTGCGTTGGGTCGAAAATCGCCTCGACGTAATAGCGCGGCCCCTGAAAGACGAAGCCGGGTGAAAAATAGCGGCGGCAGACATCCATGAATGCGCTCATCTTGCGCGAGGGTGCATGCGGCCGCGTCAGGCGGATGCTGACGCGGCGCTCCGCCGATGCCCAGTCGTCGAGCAATGGCACCAGATGGCCGCGCTCGCACTCGATTGCGGTGAAGAAGCGCGGCAGATAGGCTATACCCTCGCCGGCGACGGCGAAGTACTTCACCGTCCAGTAGTCGTTGGCGATCAGGCTGCTGCGCGGCAGGACGCTTTCCTGCGCAGCGCCTTTTTGCAGGCGCCAGTGCTGCAGCCCGGCCGGGGTCCGGTAGACGATGCCCTGATGATCGGCGAGGTCAGCCGGCTGCTGCGGCTGGCCGAAACGTTCGACGTAGCTGCTGCTGGCAAACAACGCGAAGGTCGCAGTCGAAAGCGCCTCGCCCTCCCCATCGCCCTCGTCCCACGAGATCACCGCATCCAGGGTGTCGAAGCTTTCAGCGGCATAGAGCACGTTCGGCGAGAAGAAGGTCAGTTCGATCTCGACGTTCGGGTAAAGCCTGCGGAAGGCGATCAGCATCTGCGCGTAGAAGGCGGTGCCGAATTCGCCGGTTGCGCCGATGCGCAGGGTTCCCGCCACGTCCTCGCTCACTTCGGAGACTGCGGCACGGGCGGCGTCGCAGTTCTGCAGAATCTGACGGGCGTGCTTCAGTAGCGTCTGTCCTGCTTCCGTCAGCAGCAGATTTCGGCCGGATCGCTCGAAAAGCGCTACGTTCAGATCGGCTTCCAACTGCTTGAGGCGCAGGCTCAGCGTCGATTTCGGCAGCCCATAAAGCTTCGCTGCGGCTGATAGCGACCGCAGTTCGGCAATTTTCACGAAGGACGCCAGCGCATCGATATTCACGTCGGATCGTCCATAATCTTGAACAAAATGACCATAATTTGGGCATGACTATTTTTATTGCATGAACGACCGTAATCGGCTTTTATGCACTGCACAAGAGCTCATTCGCTTTTGCAAAAACAGGGAACGCCAGCGACCGCCCGGTCGGCGCGCATGCATTCGCGTGCCTCCGATGCGCCGAAGGACGGGCCGAACCGACAGCAAGGGAACAGTGACATGACTGCCAGCACAAACATGCAACGGAGACGCAAGTGTCTCGTGGCGATCACCGCCGCGCTTCTGGCCTCGGCGGCGACGGGCGCCCATGCCTTCACGCTCGAAGGCCCCCCGAAGGTCGCCTTCATCTACGCAAGCTCGGCGCAGGACGGAGGCTGGAACGAGGCGCTCGAGGCTGGCCGCAAGGCCGTTGAGGAACAGTTGCAGGTTCCCGTCGCCGTAACGGAAAACATTCCGGAAGAAGCGACCAAGCTGCGCGCGGCCATCGACCTCTACGTCAAGCGCGGCTTCAACATCATCGTCGGCACGACCTACGGCTATAGCGCACCGATGGCGGAGGCCGCGAAGGCCTATCCGAACGTCGCCTTCCTCAGTGCCTCGGGCACGGAAAACGGCCCGAACATGGAGAGCTTCTACGCCCGCACCTACCAGGGCTGGTATCTCGCGGGCGTGGCTGCCGGCCAGGCGACCAAGACCAAGAAGATCGGCATTCTCGCCGGCTTCCCCGTGGGCGTCGTGAACTGGGACATCAACAGTTTCGCGCTCGGCGCGCGCTCGGTTGATCCGACCATCGAAACGGTTGCCGTTTTCACCAATTCCTGGTGGGATCCCGTCAAGGAGGGACAGGTCGCGCAGGCCATACTCGACCAGAAGGCCGATGTTCTCGCGACCAATCTGAGCGCAACCTCGGCGCTTGACGCAGCCGAGAAGGCCGGCGTTCCCGCGATCGGTTTCCAGCTCGACATGTCGCATGCCGCGCCGAAGACAATCCAGACTTCGGTCGTCTTCCGCTGGGAGCAGTATCTGGTCCCGACGATCAAGGAGATCATCGACGGCAACTGGAAGCCCGAGGAATTCGGGGCGTTCGAGGGGCTCGACAAGGGCGTGGTTGATCTCGCGCCGCTCGGCCCCAGCGTCACCGAGGAGACCAAGGCAAAGATCGAGACGGCCAGGCAGGCGATCATCGCAGGCACGCTGGATCCTTTCCAGGGACCTCTCAAGAAACAGGACGGCACTGTCGTCGTCGAGGCCGGCGGCAAGCTGGACGATGCCGCGCTGTGGTCCATGGACTACTTCGTCGAAGGCATCACCGGCACCATGCCGGCCAAGCAATGACGGCTGCGCAAAAAGCGATTGCAGGCCGGGCGGGCAGTCTGCCCGGCACGCCCCCTGCCCTCGACATGCAAGGCGTCGGCAAGGCCTTCGACGGCAAGCCGGCGCTCGAGGATGCCGCCTTCACGCTGGAATGGGGCGAGGTGCACGCGATCGTGGGCGAGAATGGCGCCGGCAAGTCCACGCTGATGAACGTGGCGACGGGTGTCTATGCCGCCGATTCCGGCCACCAGGCGATCAACGGGGCGGCCATCGCCCCCCGCAACCCCACAGAGGCGACAGCTGGCGGACTGGGCATGGTGCACCAGCACTTCCGTCTGGTAGAGAGCTTCACCGTTGCGGAGAACGTGCTGCTGGGCCTCGGCAAGAAAAGCCGGGTCCGTTCGGTCAGCGAGGCGGCGGCACTGGTTATGGCAAAATCTGCCGAGATCGGCCTGCCCGTCGATCCGCACCGGGTCATCGCCGACCTTTCGATCGCCGACAGGCAGCGGGCGGAAATCGTCAAGGTGCTGCTGCTCGGCGCGCGCATCCTGGTTCTCGACGAGCCGACCGCAGTGCTGACGGATGAAGAAGCCAGGGCGCTGCTCGATTTCGTACGGCGGCTCGCGCGGCAGGGCAACGCGGTGGTGCTGATCACGCACAAGTTTCGCGAAGTGGCTGCGTTCTGCGACCGCATCACGATCATGCGACATGGAAAGACCGTGCTTTCGGGCGCGCAGGTCGAGGGAATTTCCGAAGAGGAAGTGGCGAGGCTCATTGTCGGCGAGACGCTGGCAACGGGCGGCAGGCCGGCTTCGCGGCACGGCGCCGTGCGTCTGAGCATCAAGGCACTGTCGCTTCCGGCGCGGGCGCACGGCCAGGGATTGCACGCCCTGGATCTGGACCTGCGCGAAGCGGAAGTGCTGGGTATCGCAGGTGTCGGCGGCAACGGCCAGGAAGAGCTGGTCGCCTGCCTCGGCGGTCTTCAGCGGCCTGCCTCGGGCCAGATCATTCTCGGTGGGCGGGATATCCTGACTGCTACGCCGCAGGAGCGCCGCCATGCAGGTCTGCGGGTCATCCCGTCCGACCGCTTTGCTACCGGCATGATCCGGGAGCTTTCGATTGCCGATAACATGGCGCTGACCAGCGTTTCCGAGGGAGCCTTTGGCGGGCCGCTCTACCTGCGCCGCGACAGGATGCGCAAGAGGGCGGAAACGATGATCGATGCCTTCGATATCCGTGGAGCGACGCCGGAGCGTTCCGCAGCCCTTCTTTCCGGGGGCAATGCGCAGAAGGTGTTGCTGTCGCGGGAGCTTGACCCGGGCATGAAGGTTCTGGTGGCCCACTCGCCGTCCCGCGGCCTCGATATGAAGGCCACGCATTTCGTCCGGACGGCAATCCGGCAGGCAGTCGAAAACGGCGCAGCCTGCCTTTTGATCAGCGAAGACCTGCAGGAAGTTCTTTCGCTTTCGCATAGGGTCGCCGTTATGAACAGGGGAACGATCGTCGGCTGTCGCGCGGCGGACGACGTCACCCCGGAGTGGATCGGAGCGCTTCTGGCCGGCCATGCTTGATGCAGCATTTCTCGTACGCCGGCAGCAGCCGGGATTACTACTGAGCGCGCTGTCCTATACGGGCGGCCTCGCATTCGGTCTTGCGGTTTCGGCGATGCTGCTGGTACAGGCGGGCGTGCCCGCGAGCGCCCTCGTCGACGAATTCCTGGTCGCCGCCTTCCTCACCTCGGACGGTCTGTCGCAAACGGTGACGGCGGCGCTGCCGCTGATCCTCGTAGGGCTGGCTTCGGCGGTGGCAACGCGGGTCCGCTTCTGGAACATCGGCGTCGAGGGGCAGCTCTGGCTCGGCGCGGTGGCGGCGACATGGGTCGCGCTGCATGAAATCGGTCCGGAGAGCATGCGCCTGCCGCTTGCCTTCGTGCTCGCGGCGCTGGCGGGTTCGGGATGGATCGCCATCTCACTCGTTTTGAAACAAAGATGGGGCGTCAACGAAGTGATATCTTCGCTGCTGCTTGGAAGCGTCGCGTTTCTGCTTGTGCAGCATCTGCTGTTCGGCATATGGCGCGATCCGGCCAACAGCTTTCCGGTCACCGCCGCATTTCCGCCGGCAAGCCGCTTCTCGGCGCTCGGCTGGGGACAGCTCCATGCCGGATTGTTCGTTGCTGCCCTTATCGCCCTTGCTGTCTGGTTCCTGCTCGAGCGCACGCGCGCCGGCTTCTACGCCGACGCGGTGGGTCTCAACCGGCAGGCGGCGCTGGCTACCGGCCTGCCGGTGCGCCGCACTCTTGCGGGGCTTGTGCTTTTGTCTGGTGCGTTGTCCGGGCTGGCGGGCATGGTCATCGTCTCGGGCACGGAGCACCGGCTGAACCAGGCCGTCGGCAATGGTTACCTGTTCAGCGCCATCGTCATTGCCTATCTGGCCCGGGCCAAGCCGTTCTGGGTGGTCGTCGTGGCGCTGGCGCTCGGGGCCGTCTTTACCGCCGGCAACGTGCTGAAGGTGTTCTACGGCGTTTCCGAAGGAATGATCGTGCTGGTGCAGGGTACCGTGCTGATTTCGATCCTGATGGCGCAGTTCTTCAGCACCTATTCCCTCAACCGGCCAAGCTGACAGGAAGGTTCGCATCCCATGGATTTTCTGATCGGTTGGATCGCCATCATTCCGAATTATGCAACGCCGCTGGTGCTTGCGAGCCTCGGGCTGATCATCTGCGAACGTGCTGGCATCCTCAATCTCGGCGCGGAAGGGCTGATGGCGGTCGGCGCGATGAGCGCGGCGATCGCCGTTCTCTCCGGCGGCAATCCCTGGGCGGCACTTGTCGCGGGGGCCGCCTCGGCCATGGCGCTCGCATTCCTTTTCGGTATGGCGACGGTCGTCTTGCGCGCTGATCAGACGCTCTCGGGCCTTGCGGTCGTTGCAATCGGCCTCGGGGTTACCGGCGTCGTCGGACGATCCTATGTCCAGAAGACCTTCGTCGGCATCCCCAATCTCGGCGATATCTTCGCCCTGGAGCGCGATACTGCGGTGGCAAGAATTGTCGCGGTTCAGGATCCGATCACCCTGGCGCTGCCGGTCATGGTCGGCCTTCTGTGGTGGTGGCTCATGCGCAGTCGCAGCGGCCTGCGGCTGCGCGCCGTCGGCGAGAATCCGGCCGCGGCCGATGTCGCCGGCGTCGATGTGCAGATCGTGCAACTTGGTGCGGTGCTCGCCTCCGGCCTGCTTTGCGGTCTCGCCGGAGCCTACCTTTCGGTGGCGACAAGCCACGTATGGGTGGAAGGCATGGTTGCCTCGCGCGGATGGGTGGCCGTCGCGCTCGTCATCTTCGCGCGCTGGAATCCGGCCCGTGCCCTCGTTGGAGCGCTCGTCTTTGGCAGCGCCGACGCACTGGTTCCCCGGTTGCAGGCGGTTGGCGCCGACATTCCGGTCTATCTGATGATGACCCTGCCCTATCTGCTGACCCTGCTCGTGCTCGTCATCGGTTCGATCAGTGGCCGACGTTCCGGCGAGCCCGCGTTTCTCGGCCGGATCTATCTGCGACAGGACAAGCATTAGGGATCTGGATTTTCCCGAACGGTGGTGGCCACGCCTCTTTATCAGACGCGTATTCGTGGTCGTACGAGGTCGATTGTTTTTCTGTGCGGGGGCGGTGCGCCATCGGAAACAGTTGTCGGTTCCGTTCCGGCTGCCAGGTCCGCGAACGGCCCGCCGGTTGGGGCGGGCCGAACTGCGCCGGTCTTAGCGGTACGGGTAACCCGCCTTCTGCATGACGGCGGCGTATTTCTTGAACGCTTCCACGACCTTGCCGGAGCGGGGGCTGGAGGACGCCACTTCGTCCCAGAAGCCTTCGCTGTCCTTGACGACCTGGTCCCATTCTTCCGGCGGCAGCGCCGTCAGTTCCATCTTCTCTCCCTCGACGCGCAGCTTCGCTTCGCCCCCCCAGTACCAGATGTCGCGGTAGTAGTGCGACTGGTCGATGGTGATACGGAAGAGTTCCTGGAGGTGCGGCGGCACCTTCTGCCAGCTTGCAGTGTTGGCGAAATAGCTGCCGAACCAGGCGCCGGTGACGGAGTTCGTCAGCGCGTACTTGCAGACGTCCGCCCAGCCCACTTCATAGGCTTCGGTAAAGCCGCACCAGGCAACACCGTCCAGCTCTCCCGTCTGCAAGGCGACTTCGACGTTGTCCCAGGGGATGGTTACCGGGACGAGGCCGTAACGCGACAGGAAGCGGCCGGCGGTCGGCACGCCGAACACACGCAGGCCATTCATGTCGGCAAGGCTGCGGATCGGCTTGTCGACGGTGAAGATGTGCAGCGGATCCCAGGCGCCGGTGGATAGCCAGGTGACGTTCTCGACTTCCGAATAGGCCTCCTCCCAGATCTCCTTCAGCCCGTAGTATTTGAAGAGTGCCGGTACATCGAGGCTGTAGCGGGTTGCGAAGGGGAAGTAGCCGCCGAAGACGGCGATATCGACGGGCGAAGCCATGGTCGCCTCGTCCGACTGCACCGCATCGATCGTGCCGCTCTGCAGGGCGCGGAAAAGGTCCGAGGTCGGAACGAGCTGATCGGCGTAGTAGAGCTCGATTTCCATCTCGCCGTTCGCCGCCTTGTTGAAGGCCTCGATCTGCGGCTTGATCACATGCGCGCCAAGCGGCGCTCCGGAATAGGTCTGCAGACGCCACTTGATCGGCCCACTCTGGGCGTTGACATAAGGTGCTGCAAGCGTCGAGCCTGCCACGACCGCCCCGGCACCGAGCCCCGATTTCGTCAGGAAATGACGGCGCGTCGAAAGAATTTTTTCGGACGGGCTTTGATCGGCCTTTTCTTTTGTCATTCTTGTTCTCCTCTGAGGTTGAAACGGGCGGCTGATCCCGGATGGATCAACCCTTGACATTCATGTGTTCGGGAAGCCAGAGCGCGAGCTCGGGGAAGATCATCACCAGTGCGATGGTTAGCGCCATGATGGTTGCGAACGGCCAGATCGAGCGGTAGATGTCGATCAGCGTGATTTCCTTCGGCGCCAGCGAGCGCATCAGGAAGAGGTTGTAGCCAAACGGCGGGGTGATGTAGGCGATCTGGCAGGTGATGGTGTAGAGAACGCCGTACCAGATGAGCTGGTTGTCGAAGCCGAGGTCGAGCACCTTCACCAGCGGGATATAGAGCGGGGCGACGATGACCAGCATGGCCGTATCGTCAAGGAACATGCCCATGACTATGAAGCTGAGCTGCATCATGATGATGACGGTCCACGGCGAGAGATCCCATTGGCGGATAAAGAGATTCTCAACCGCTTTCACTGCTCCGAGCCCATCGAACACGGCGCCGAATGCGAGCGCTGCCAGGATGAGCCACATGAACATGCACGAGACACTGAGCGTCTGCATTGAAGTGTTGCGAATGAGTTTCCAGTCGAAGCGCCCTTTTGCGATCGCGGCGATTGTCGCAGCCGTCGCGCCGACGGCCGAGCTTTCGACGAGGCTGGTGTAGCCGAAGACAAACAGACCGGTCATGAAGAAGAAGATGGCGAAGGGAATGATGCCCGCGCGCGCCAAGGCAAGCTTTTCGCGGAAGGGCATGTTCAGTTCCTCGTCGCTCACGGTCGGGGCGAGCTTCGGGTTCAGCCGTGCGCGGATGACGATGTAAATGATGAAGAGTGTCGCCATCAGAAGACCGGGGATGACGCCTGCGAACCAGAGCTTGGAGACCGGCTGGCGGGCAATCATGCCGTAGAGCACGAGCACGACCGACGGTGGAATGAGAATGCCGAGCGACGAGCCGCCCTGTACCACGCCCGAGATCAGCACCTTGTCGTAACCACGGCGGATCATTTCCGGCAGTGCGATGGTGGCGCCGATCGCCATGCCGGCGACCGAAAGGCCGTTCATGGCCGAGATGATGACCATAAGAAAGATCGTGCCGACGGCGAGACCTCCGGTGAACCGGCCGAACCACACGTGGAGCATCTTGTAGAGATCTTCGGCGATGCCTGCCTCGGCCAGGATATAGCCCATGTAGATGAACATGGGCAGCGTCAGCATGGCGTACCAGTTGAAGAGCTTGAAGACCTGGTTGAACGGCAGTTCGATGGCACCAGGCCCATAAAGCAGAAGGGCAGCCGCCGAGGCGACGAAACCGATGGCAGCAAACACGCGCTGCCCGGTTGCCAGCAGCAACATCATTGACGCGAACATCAAGAGCGCGATCATTTCATAGCTCATGCGAGCTCCTTTTCGCGCAGCGTCTCGATATGCTTGAAAACTTCGGCAACAGACTGCATCAGCATCAGGATAAGGCAGACCACCAGCAGCGACTTGATCGGAATGACCGACGGGTTCCAGATGGAGAACCGCTTCTCATTCGTCTCGATCGCATAGATCAGGCTGGAGATGCTGCCGATAAGCAGCACGACGAGGTAGAAGAGCATGCAGCCGATCGTTGCGAGATCGATGCGGGCCTTGGTGCGTGTCGAAAGCGTCGAGTACCAGAGGTCCATCCGGACGTGCGCATTGTTCTTGATCGTGATCGGGCCACCCATGAAATAGTAGGCCGCCAGAATGAACTGGGTAAGTTCAACCGCCCAGTGCACAGGCATCTTGATCAGGTTTCGGGTGATGGCGTCGAAAATCAACGCGCCGCCCATTACGAAGATCAGCGAAGCGGCCAGATAGCCGACATAGTCGGAAATCCTGTCCGTCATCCGCACATAACTGGCGATCAGGCCATGCATCGGCAGCCCCCCACCCTCAATCCTGCGTCTTTCGAATTCACGCATTCGCTCCTTATGCCGGTCGTTTTCTGGCAGCGGGACCGCGATGATCTTCGCGGCACCCCTATTTTTCCAAGAAGGTACAAGCGGGCGCAAAGCCACGAGTTCGGCCTTCCGATGAAACATCGGCGGACCGATCGGTCATTCCAGCGATTAAGTTCGGTACGGCGCGAGCGGCGCCCGGGAAGGAGTGCGTCCACCCTCCGTTCGCCCCTGGCGCGCAAACGGCGCTAAGGCGAGAAAGACGATAACCGGATCTGAATCATTGCGTTCCCCAACGGCTGCATTTGGTCAGCTATGCGTGTCTTTTTTTCCACTGCACCCTTGCACTCTAGCCGGTTCGGCGGAGAAGAAAAGTCCAATTTTTGATATTTATTGCCCATTCGGCTAAGTTCAGGTGATGGACGCTGTTGTTTCAGTCATATTCCGCTCGAAAAATTGACCGAACGGGTGTTGTGGGATACAAGCGAGTGTGCTTGGGGAATCGCGTGCGGGAAGGTGCCGCAGCAACTTTTCCCGGTCGACACGGCGCTTGAATGACGGCCGGCTTCTTGCCATAAGCCCGCCGCAAACGCGGTGCTAGACGGCGCAAACGACCGAGGGCGGGCTTCGACGTGGGGGACACTTTGCAACCATCACAGCGCTACGAGGAAATTGGACGCCTCCTTGAGCATTCAGGCGAGATGGCGGTCGAAGAGTTTGCCGAGCGGCTCGGCGTATCGCGTGAAACCATCCGCCGTGATCTGTCGCGGCTCGACGCAATGGGTAAGCTACGGAAGTTTCATGGTGGCGCCCGGTCGGTCACCCGGTCTGGGACGACGATCGAGAAAGAAGGTCCGTTCGCCCATCGAATGGCGGAAAACGCCGAAGCGAAGAACAGGATCGGCAAGGCAGCGAGCCGCCTTTTTGCACGCGACGATTCTCTTTTCATCGATACGGGCAGCACCACGATTGCGATGGCGCAGGCGCTCGCCAAGCTTCAGGGGCTGGTCGTCATTACCAATTCTCCGCGCATTGCCGCCACGGTCGCGGACAACGCCAGCCATAAGGTTTTTCTCATCGGTGGCGCCTATGGTGCGGATGCGGGCGAAAGCCTCGGTGCGTTGGCGCTGGAGCAGATCGCCAAGTTTCGTGCCCGTCATGTCGTTCTGACGATCGGCGCCATCGATGCAACGTCGATCATGGATTTTGACGTGCAGGAAGCGGAAATCGCCAAGGCCATGATTGAGCGGGCCGATCGGATCACGGTGCTGGCAGATCACAGCAAATTCGATCGTCGCGCCGTCTTCGAGGTGGCGCCGCTTTCCGCAATCGATACGCTGGTCACGAATGTTCGGCCGTCAGCGGCCATGGTGAACGCGCTCGCTGCGGCTTCAGTCGAACTGATCGTCGCCGACTGAGGCCGGCAGGGACCTGTATCGGCCTGCCGGGCATGTCTACCGCTGCCGTTCTTCCCGCCGTCGACCGCATCGACACGGCCACGTCTCCTGCCATGACAGCCGGCCGGATGGGCCTCGTAACCCGTCATGGCCGGCTGTCGCGGTCGCCTTGGGAGGCTTTTCGTGGGTCCGCCGCACGTGGGACCGAGCCGCGTCTATCGCACACCCGCGGCGCTGTCGATCGAGAACTGCACGCATCACTCGGACGTGATATGGAAGGTGCGTTCCCCTGGCGGCCGGTCCTCGCCCGACGCATGCAGGTCAGTTGCGCCGTAGAATCTGATCGGCTAGCGACCGGCTAGCTGGCGGACACCGGTGCGGATCGGTATATTACCCATAGTCTCCCGTATGATACTGCGATCGATGCAGGCGGAGGCGTAGCTTTTCCCGGTGTCTGGCTGTGGAGAACCCCAATGACCGACAAGCCGAATCCGAGCAATACCGTCCTCAGCGCCGACGAGCTGCGCAGGCAGATGCTCGAAGCGCAAATTGCCGAGATGGAAAAAGAAGACAAGCTGAGAGAACGCAAGCGGGAGGAACTGGCGAAGTTCACCGATGATTTCTTCAACAAGCATGTCGGAGCCCAGGAGCAGACCCTGATCCGCAACGTGGTGGCGCGCGCGGTGAAGGATGGTAAGATGGAGGCTCTAATCTACACGTTTCCATCCGATTTCTGCAGCGACAGCGGCCGCGCCATCAACAGCGCAGACCCTGATTGGCCGCAGACCCTTCAAGGCAAGGCCAAGGAACTCTATGATCGCTTCAAGGAAGTGGCGCAACCGCAGGGATACCGGCTGAAGGCTATGGTGATCAACTTCCCCGGCGGCGTGCCTGGTGATATCGGCTTCTATTTGAACTGGGAGCCGCCCGCCGCCTGACGCGTCATCTTGCTCCGGACTTGCGCGCTGCGGCTTCGGATTGGCGGTTGTTTTGCGCACTGCTCCCGGGGTCGGTTTCGCGGCAGGGAGACAACGTTCAGGCCGGTACAGTCGTGAGAGCATGTGATCCCGCTGCCATAGGGAAGGCCCATGAACGACGGTCCCTACCCCGCCCCGGAAGCCCGGAACGACCACCCCTCGGCGATCGAACCGCGCATCACCGATTTCGTGCGGTTCGGCGTGTTGGCCCTCTTTGCCTACTGGTCGTTTACGCTCGTCGCGCCGTTCCTGGTCATCGTGATCTGGGCGGCGATCCTGACGGTCGCACTCTTTCCCTGCTACCGAGGCCTGCGCGTCGCGCTCGGCGGAAGCAAGCGGTTTGCCGCAATCATGCTCACCTTCATCAGCCTCGGCATCATCGTCGGGCCACTGGCGGCCATAGCGTTGAATTTCATCGATGCGACCTACTGGTTGCTGGAGCAGCTCAAGAGCGGATCTCTGAAAATCCCCGTGCCATCGGAGAGCGTCCGCGCCTGGCCGTTGGTCGGGGAGAAACTCTATGAGGGATGGAATCTGGCGTCCAGCAATCTGGCTGGCATGCTCCAGCGATTTGAGCCGACGCTGCTGCAGGCGGGAGGCTACGTCATTGGCAAGGCGGCCGGGGTCGGGCTCGACCTTATCGGGTTCATGGCGTCGGTGGTCGTCGCCGGCTTCATGTTTGGACATGGCGAGCAACTGGCTGCTACTCTCCGCCGCCTTGCCGAACGCGTCGGCGGGGACCGTGGCATCGGGTTCATGGCTCTGGCGGGCGCGACCATTCGCAATGTCGCAACCGGCGTGATCGGGGTGGCCCTGCTACAGTCCTTTCTCGCCGGTGTCGTCCTCTATCTCTTTGAGGTCCCGGCCTCCGGCGGACTGACTTTCGCCATCATGATCCTGTGCATCGTGCAACTGGGGCCGGCACCGGTACTGCTACCGATCATCATATGGGCCTGGATTACGAACGATTTCACTTATGCGATCGCTCTCACCTTGCTTCTGGTGCCGGTGGCGGTGCTCGACAACGTGATGAAGCCCATCCTAGTCTCGCGCGGCCTTTCGACCCCGATGCTCGTCATCCTGATGGGCGTCATCGGCGGGACGCTTTCCTATGGCCTGATAGGGCTATTCCTCGGCCCTATCGTACTCAGTGTCTTCTACGATCTGCTCGTCGCCTGGATCAGGGTGACGCCTGCAGCCCGCAAGGGAACTCCTCCCGCCTAACGATGCAGGCGGATAATCCAAGGATCCTGCGCCTGCGTCTCAGGCGACATCGGGTACGATCTTCAAGGGAACCTTGTCAGGTTCGTAGTCATCCGGGCGCTTCTGGCGCTTGCCGAGGTCCGGAGTGTCGAACTTTACCTTCTCATACGGGATCGAGTTGAGCATATGGGAAATGCAGTTGATGCGCGCCCGTTTCTTGTCGTCGGACGGCACGATCCACCATGGCGCGTAGTCAGTGTCCGTGGCTCGAAGCATTTCGTCATAGGCACGCGAGTAGTCCCACCACTTCCGGTAGGATTCGATATCCATGGGGCTCAGTTTCCACTGGCGCACGGGATCGTCGATGCGGCGCCGGAACCGCCGCTCCTGTTCATCCTCGCTGACGGTCATGAAGTATTTGAGGAGAATGGTACCGCTCTCGACGATCGCGGCCTCGAAGCGCGGCACCAGCTCGAGAAACCGTCGCGCTTTCTTCTCGCTGCAGAAGCCCATCACGCGGTCCACGCCGGCGCGGTTATACCAGCTGCGGTCAAAGATCACGATTTCTCCGCCGGCCGGCAAGTGGGCGATGTAGCGCTGCATGTACATCTGCGTCTTCTCGCGGTCGCTCGGCGCCGGAAGGGCGGCGACGCGAAAGACGCGCGGGCTGACGCGTTCGGTGATACGCTTGATGACGCCTCCCTTCCCCGCGGCGTCTCGTCCTTCGAAGATTATCACGATGCGCGTGCCGGACTTCTTCACCCAGGCCTGCAGATGGGCGAGTTCGATGTGCAGCTTGTCCATCTGCTTGTCGTAGTCCTGCACCTTTGCCCCAGACTTCGCGCCCGAATGGGAAGATGCAGTCTCTTCACGCTTTTTGTTCATCTCCGTCTCCTCAAAGTGAACCCGTTGCCTACGTGTCGCGACGTCTCCTGTTTTCGATCTCCATCACGCGGAAAGATTGAAGGGCGTCGTCCAGGTCTTCGAAAACGAAGGATTCGCCGACCCGTCCGATCAGGCCGGCCCGCTCCAGCAGCGCTTTTGCATCTGCATGAAGTTCGGCAAAACACAGGGTGACGCCGCGGCCTTCCAGGTCGTTGCGGACGTCCTCCAGCATTGCCGCAGCCGTACTGTCCATCTGAACAATCGCGCCGGCGTCGAGCACGAACCAGCGCGTACCGGCCGGCAGCGTCTCGGCGACCTCGTTGAGCCGCGCGCGGACGTAATCCGTGTTGAAGAACAGCAGGCTCCCCTGCAGCATCCACACGACAAAGCCCGGCACGCCCTTCGCCTCGGGGAAGCGGTGCAGCTTGTAGAAGCCGTCATGAGTGGGGATGCGGCCGAGGAACGCGTCGCGCGGATACATCATGTTGCGCAGCAGGTAGAAGAGCGTTGCCGCGATTGCGATGATGACGCCGTTCAGGACGCCGAAGCTGATGGCGCCCGACATCGTAATCAGCGCGAAGACGAACTCCATCCGGGAGATGTGCCAGATCTGGCGCAGTTCATGCACATCGATCAGGCTGAGGGCGGCGGAGACGAGGATGACGGCGAGCGCTGCGACCGGAAGAATCTGTAGGGCGTCGTTGAGGAACAGCAAGGTCGCGATCAGTGCGCCGGCGGATACGAGGCCCACGAGCTGCGAATGACCACCGACCGAGAGATTGATCGCCGTGCGTGAATCGGAAAAGCTGATCGGGAATGCACCGAAGAAGCCGGCCGCCGCCTGTGCGCTGCCGAGGCCGAGCAGTTCCTTGTTGGCGTCGACCGTCTCTCTGGTTCGAGCGCCGAAGCTGCGGGCCGCGACGATTCCGGATCCGAAGCTGACCAGAAAGATGGCGGCGGAGCCCAGGATGAAGCGGTCCGCCGGCACCTCTGTAACGAGGGGCAACGAGAATGACGGGAGGCTGCTGGGAATGTCGCCAACGACGGCGATGCCGCGCGAGCGGAGATCGAACAGAGCCGACAGGACGACCGCGAGAAGGACCACGATGACGGGGCCGGGTATAGGCGACTTCAGCGCCCGCGCGGCCTGCAGGACTGCGAACATGCCAACCGCGAGCCAGACGGTCGGCCAATGGATCAAGGGCCCCTTTCCGGCGAGCTCGACCAGGGGTGCGATCAGTCCGTTCGCCTCGATCTTGACCCCCGTCAGGCGACCGAGCTGACCGATGAGGATCGAGATCGAAATGCCTGCGAAGAAGCCGACCAGGATCGGTCGCGACAGAAACGTCGCCAATACCCCAAGCCGCAAAAAGCTCGCCACGAGGCAGGCGACGCCGACGCCGAGGGCGAGCATCGACGCCAGCGCCACGCGGTCAACGGGCGTGTCTGCCGGCATTCCGGCGATGATCGCCGCCATCGCCGCTGCAAGGACCGTCATCGTACCGGCATCGGGCCCCACGACGAGCCTGCGCGAGACGCCGAAGATCGCATAGGCGATCGGCGCCACGATGCTTGCATAGATTCCGGTCTGCGGAGGAAGGCCGGCAATCGCGGGATAGGCTATCGCGCTTGGGAGACCGACCGCTGCAACCGAAAGTCCGGCCGAAATGTCGTTGCGCAGCCAGTCGAGACGATAGCCCGTAAGCCCCCTGAAGAGCGGCAGGGAAAAGCCCGCACTCATCTGGCCACCTTTTTCCCCTGGAGATGTCGTGGGTCGCGATCGGATCCTGCCCTGACCCCGGCGGCGTCACAGCTCGATACGTTGCGCCCCCTCCCGCTCATCTCAGTGCTCCAGGAATACGTAGTTCATCCAGGCACTCATCCGCAGCAATACCTTGCGCAGGATCGAAACGTGGTGCCAGTGATGGGTGTAGACGGCTACTTCTGCCACGACGCCCCCCGGCAACTGAAAGGCGCTGGTATCTTCGAGGACGTCGATCTTGGCGAGCGTCTGGCCCGGCTTCAGGCGTTCGGGCGCCTGCGGATCGATGAGCGCTCCGGTCGGCTGCAACTGTCCCTGCGCCATGACGTCAATGATGGCGCCGACCCTCGCCTTGAAGATCCTGCCCGGCACGGCCTTGAAGGAGACCTCGGCCTCGTCGCCAACATTGACGCGCTGCAGGGAGTTCTGGATGAATGCGGCAGCGAGCATGCGGTCGTCGCTGTTTATGAAGACCATCACGGGGCGCAGCGGCAACGGGTTCGCCATCATGCCGGGACGAAGGAAGACCTGCGTGACATAACCGTCGCTGGGCGCCCGGACCGTCGTCTGGTCTAGTTCGAATTCCGCATTGCGAAGCTCCGCCGTGAGCCGCGCCACAGCCGGATTCACGCCGTTGATCTGGGATTCGTAGGCGAGGCGCGCCTGCATGGCCTGGGCTTGCGCCATGCCGACGGCGGCTACCTGTGCCAGATAGAGCCCGCGCCTGTTCTCGACTTCCAGTTCCGAGACCGCCGATTCACCCGTCCGCTCCCTCGACGTCTCGTAGATCTCCTGATAGCGCTCGAAACTCAGTTGCGCCCGGTCCCGATCCGCCAGCGCACCTTCGACGGCGGAGTTCGCCGCATCCATGGCCGCCTTCAACTGTCGCACCGCCTGCTCGGCTTCGGCAAGTGCAGCCGTCTTTTCGTCGACGGTGAATTGATACGGCCGCGGATCAATGCGGAAGAGCACATCGCCTTTCTTCAGTTGCACGTTCGATTGCACCGGCACGTCTACCACGATGCCGCCAACCGCCGGTATCACTGGCGCGGAGGTGAAATAGATGCGCCCGTCGCTGGAATAGGGGTGGTTGTAGCTCATCAGCAGCAAAAGGCCGGCGATCAGGAAGATGCCGCCCAGCACCGCCGTGGACACCGACCACTGGTTCACCGGAATTCGGAAGATCTTGAAGACGGCGATGCAGATGGCGGCATATGTCAGGATGAGCAGCAGATCCATCAGGCGGGCTCCCTCGTCTGCAGTTTGAGCTGTTCCTCAAGCTCCTCGACACGCGCCTGGAGAACGGCGACTTCCGCATTCGCCTCGGCTTCGGTCTGCAGCTTGCCGTCAGGTCGAATGCCCCAGCCTCGGTCCTCGCGGTAAAGGGTCGCCCAGATGAAAAGGAATGGCCAGATCGCGTGGAGCGTGAACAGGCTGACCCAGCCGGCGATGTGGATCGCGTCCTGGTGTGGATGATTGCGTGCCTTGGCGATCAGATGGGGAATATCGTGGATCGCAATGATCCCGTAGAAGAGCGTAAGGACGACGAAGATCAGGACACCGAGAGCAAAATAATCAAGGAACACGTCCAGCCCTCCGCTGCACCCACGAACCACCGCAAGGCGCACCGAAACCTGCATGAATGGACCTGGCGCGCATCTTCACCCTAACGCGCATTTTGCATCGATGCCCGTAGTATCGCGTAGGCTCTATGGACGGAACCGGAAGCGGGTGGCGCTTCAGCCCTGCGCGCGCCGATTACGATGACAGCACGAAAACTAGCGGCGTTTAATCGGTCACGCCGTGCTGAGCGTGCAGGCCCGATGGACTGCCGCGTACGGCTTCATCCCTGCTCCGCTTGCCGCATACACCTGTATTCTCAGGTATCTTACGCCCCGGGGTGACCACTGCACGATATGCTGCGTCGAAGAATGCATCTCGGCTCGAGCGATCGGAGGAGTGCGAGGGTGGCAGGATCGGGACCCGATACGGACAAGGACCAGGGACTGGCATCGGCGCTTCGACGGTTTCCCACGCACGCCGCCCAGATCCACACGCTGATCGAGCGCAACGAGAGCTTTCGCGGGATGTGCGAGGACCTGGCCTGTGTCGAGCGCGCCCTCCTGTCGATCGACCAATTGCCGGAGATCATTCGCGCCGCCCGCCGCGTGGAATTCGTGCAGATGGCGGATAGTCTTGCGGTGGAGATCGAGCGGGCGCTGGGCCAGATCAAGGTTTCCGCGCGGAAGCTGTTTGAATAGAAGCGTGGATCAGCGGGACCACTTCTATCAAAAAATACGTGCTGGTTCCTGCCCTGAAATGCACTTTCACCCCGTGCGGAGTGGGGAGTGATCGCCCACAGCCTGAAGGCGTCAGGACGGATCGACGACGCTTTCCTGTGCGTCCAGCGTGCCGTCGGGCTGGGTGACTGGCATGCTGGCAATATTGACGAGCGTCACGATGATGGCCGCAATGATGACGACCGCCATCATCGCCTGCAGACCGGTGCGCGCCTGAAGTCTCTTCATGGAACGCAAACGAGTCTTGCGGCCGATGGTTCCAACGAAAATGGTCATATCTGAAAGGGTGTCGGATTGATAGGCGCGTCGGGGACTGATCCTGATGCTGTTGCACAAATGCACTCGACTCTCCTCTCGTGCGATGTTTCGTTGACGCGCGGAGGATCTCGGTATGACTTACGAGTGGGACGGACAGCGCGCCAAGCGGACCTTCATATGGAAAACCGTATCGATCCTGGCTGCCACGCTCGTCTCGGTGGGCATTCCGATCTGGATCGTGCTCACCGCCTTGCAGTATTGAGAACAGCAGGCGCCAAGCCTCACCGTATCTTTGACGGGGCGCCACTGCCGTCATCGCGCAGGGTTCAATGACGCGGTGATTCTCTGACGCGGTGATTCTCTTCGGAGGCTTGTGCGGCCGTCAGTTTCAGGCGAATCGTAGCGCCGAGACGCATGCTCTTTCGGGTTGTGCACCGATAAAATTTCTGGCGCCTTCATTCCGGCAGAACGCGGCCGCGATGACTTAAGTAGCCGGAAACGTTAAAGAAAAATCACTTTTCCAGTGCTTTTCGCTCCATCGCGGGCGAACGGTAAGCCTCCGTTAACCTTAAATCACTTGCCAAGCTACGTGGAATCGTTTGACGATCCTCACGGCGAAATGCTGTGTTTACGAAAATTTCCGTGTGTACGAGAGGAAGTCGTGGAGAATCCCCGCCAGCTTCAGAAGGCGATCCATAAGCTGATTGGCGCGCATGCGCGCGATCTTTCGGCGCGCCTGCACGAACATCGCCTGAAACTCTATCCGCCGGAAGCCCGTAAGTCATTGCGCCCGTTCTCCTCGATCGAGGCGGCCAAGCTGATCGGTGTGAACGACGGCTATCTCCGTCACCTTTCGATAGAGGGCAAGGGACCGCAGCCGGATATCGGATCGAACGGGCGCCGCTCCTATTCCGTCGAAACGATCCAGGCGCTTCGCGAATATCTCGAGGCGAACGGCAAGAACGACCGCCGCTACCTGCCGCGCCGGAGCGGCAATGAACATCTGCAGGTCATCGCCGCAGTGAATTTCAAGGGCGGAAGCGGCAAGACGACGACGGCCGCGCACCTGGCGCAATATCTTGCGCTCAATGGCTATCGCGTGCTTGCGATCGATCTGGATCCGCAGGCCAGTATGTCCGCGCTGCACGGATACCAGCCGGAATTCGACGTCGGGGAGAACGAGACGCTCTACGGCGCCGTTCGCTACGACAGCGAACGGCGCGACCTCCGCGACATCATCAAGAAGACCTATTTCACCAACCTCGACCTGGTGCCCGGCAACCTCGAACTGATGGAGTTCGAGCACGATACGGCGCGCGTTCTGGCGTCGAACGACCGCAAGAACATCTTCTTCACGCGGATGGACGACGCGATCGCCGGCGTTGCAGACGACTACGATGTCGTCGTGATCGATTGCCCTCCACAGCTCGGCTTCCTGACGATTTCGGCGCTCTGCGCCGCCACGGCGGTCCTCGTCACTGTCCATCCGCAGATGCTCGACGTAATGTCGATGTGTCAGTTCCTGCTGATGACGTCCGAACTGCTCAGTGTGGTGGCGGATGCCGGCGGCAGCATGGACTACGACTGGATGCGATACCTCATCACCCGTTACGAGCCGGGCGACGGTCCCCAGAACCAGATGGTTTCATTCATGCGAACCATGTTCGGCGAGCACGTCCTGAACCATCCCATGCTGAAAAGCACGGCCGTATCCGATGCGGGGATCACCAAGCAGACGCTCTACGAAGTCAGTCGGGACCAGTTCCATCGCAACACCTACGATCGCGCCATGGAGGCGCTTGACTCGGTCAACGGCGAGATTGCCCAACTGATCGAAACGGCCTGGGGACGCAAATGACCGTCGTGGCAATATCCCGGATCGCAGCGTTGCCAGCCGGCAACTTGGCGCGTGATTGCGTAACGGAACACGCGATCGCTTTGGTGAAAGGAGCCACCAATGGCTAGAAAGCATCTGCTGTCGGATCTTGTCGGCGTGCGTCTGCCGGACGGGGAGTCCGTCGACGGCGAAAAGGCGCGCGAGGCCTCCCCTGCCCCGCACTATGCGCCGCGCGGCGCGATCGGGGCGGTTTCGCGCTCGATCGAAATGCTCAAGTCGCAGTCGCTGGTTGAGCTTGATCCCGACCTGATCGATACGCCGAAGGTGACCGATCGTCTCGAGGAGGCGCCAGAGCATTTCGAAGAGTTTGCGAGGCAGATCAAGGAGCACGGCCAGCAGGTTCCGATCCTGGTGCGCCCGCACCCGGACATCGATGGCCGATACCAGATCGCCTACGGCCGCAGGCGCCTGCGCGCCGTCAAGGCGGCAGGCATGCTGGTCAAGGCGGCCGTCAAGCCGTTAAGCGACGAAGAGCTGGTCCTGGCACAGGGGCAGGAAAACAGCGCCCGTCACGATCTCTCATTCATCGAGCGTGCTCTCTATGCCGCCGAGCTGGAAGTGAATGGATACAGCCGGCAGCTCATTATGGCCGCGCTCGGCGTCGACAAGACCGGGCTTTCCCGCCTGATCTCCTCGGCCGTCAGCGTTCCGGCCGAGTTTATCCGTGCAATCGGTCCCGCCCCCAAGGCGGGACGTGATCGCTGGATCGAATTCGCAGCAAGGCTGGAGCGCAAAGGCGCGGTTGAACTGGTGCGCAGCGAGCTGGACGGCGGCAGGCTTTCCGGTCTGTCGTCCGACGACCGGTTCATTCGGCTGTTTGATCTGATTGGGCCGAAGAAGCCTAAGGTGGCGAAAGCCCATGTCTGGTTGGCGGACGACGGGAGCAAGCCGGCACGCTACAAGCAGGATGAACGCAGTTTCACACTGGTTCTCGACGAGAAGGTGGCTCCCGATTTCGGCGAGTTCATCCTTTCCTCGCTGCCGGATCTGTACGCCGCGTTCAAGAAGACGAAGCAGTAACCGATAGAACCCAAAAGGGAGCAGCAGCGCAAAGAAAAAGCCCTCCGAAACGGTGTTCCGAAAGGCTTCTCTCAGTTTGGTCGCTAAGAGATTCGCATTTCCCGGAATCACAGTCAAGAGTCCACGTCGTTTTCGGCGAAGCCTTTTCTTTGCCTTTTGAAAGGTAGGAAAATGGAGAGTGGATATGTGACGACGCCCTTCGGGCGGCGATCGATGACGCTTGCCCTGGTGCAACGTCAAAAGCAGGCGATGGAAGTCCCCGAAGGAAAGACGGTCGACAAGTGGCGCGTGTTGCGCGATGCCGCCGATGCCCGAAGCCTGCTCGGGCTTCAGGACCGTGCGCTGGCTGTCCTCAACGCCCTGATATCGTTCTATCCGGCACAGGAATTGAGCAGCGATGCGGGCCTGGTCGTCTTCCCGTCGAATGCACAGCTGACGGCGCGAGCCAATGGCATCGCCGGCACCACCCTGCGAAAGAATCTCGCAGCGCTCGTGGACGCCGGGCTGATTGTCCGGAAGGATAGCCCGAACGGCAAGCGCTATGCCCGCAAGAACGATGATGGCGCCGTCGAGGAAGCTTTCGGCTTCAGCCTGGCCCCGCTGCTGGCCCGTTCCGAAGAGCTCGCAGCGATGGCACAGCAGGTTGCTGCCGAGCACCGCCGCTTCCGCCTGCTGAAGGACCGATTGACGGTTTGCCGCCGGGATGTCCGCAAGCTTATCAGTGCTGCGATCGACGAGGGAGCGCCGGGCAACTGGGACACCATCGAGAACTGCTACGTCGAAATTGTCGGGCGGATTCCGCGGAGGCCGACTGCTGAAAATTTGGAAAATCTTGCAGACGAACTGGCGCTGTTGAGGGAAGAGGTCATCAACCGCTTGGAAAAACAGGAATTTTTCAAAAAAAGCGATGGCAATGATGACGTATTCGGTTGCCACATACAGAATTCAAATACCGAATCCAGCAATGAACTTGAACCCAGCTCTGGAAAAGAGCAGGACGGGAAATCGAAACGGCCCGTACGGAAGGCGGGACCTATCAATCCACTGCCGCTTGAAATGGTGTTGCGCGCCTGCCCCGAAAGCAAACCGTTCGGTCCGAATGGCGTTATCGGCAATTGGCGGGACTTCATGCTGGCCGCCATCACCATTCGCTCGATGCTGGGCATAAGTCCTTCGGCCTATGAGGAGGCGTGCGAGATCATGGGACAAGCGGCCGCGGCGACGGTAGTGGCCTGTATCTACGAGCGCGCAGGTCATATCAATTCCGCAGGCGGTTATTTGCGCGACCTGACCGGAAAGGCCAAGCGAGGAGAGTTCTCCCTCGGCCCGATGGTGATGGCGCTGCTGCGCACGGGATCAGAAAAAGTCGAGGGATGATGTTGGGCAGCCGCCCAACTCCGCGCACCGGAGCCGCTTCTCGCTTGGCGGTGAACAGGAGGTAGGACTATGTCGCTCGTTGGCGATGATTGCGCAGTCTTGCGCGCAGCTTCACTTCCAGCGGTCGCCGGGGACTGTAGCAGATTGCCTGACGGATCCTGGCGGAGATGAGCGTGCAGGCCCGTCGCTGCGAGAGGCAAATCACGAATGTCGCGTCGGCGACGGCCCGATGTTTGGCGGCAGCCCCCGCCCTTCTTGCGAAAAGCTCGCGGGGAGAGACGGCATTGTCATGCGATGCATCTTCAGGCGTTTCGCCGCGGCAAGGCCCATGCCGAGATGTTTGGCCAAGACCGTTGTTTCGAAATCCGTGCTTGCGATGGGAGCCTGCCGGCCAGGTAGACGGGCTCCTGCCCTCCCGTGGCCTTTGATTTCCAGGGAGCCCGCAAGTCCGAATTCACGGTGTTCGCAGCTGTTGCCGGATTGCTTGGAGCCGCCGAAGGGTGATGCCCCGTCCCTGTCTGCTTCGTTGATATAGACCATTCCGCCGCGCAGTTGGCGCGCGATTCTGCGTGCCGCAGCATTGTCCTTCGTCTGGATGGACGACGGCGAGGCCATAGATCGTTTCGTGGGCGATGATTGCTGCATCGTCCTCGTTTGTGTAGCCGAGAATCGAGATGACGGGACTGATAGATTTCCGCGCGCGCGATCATCATGTCTCGCGTCACATGAGAGTGGACGGTCGGGCGTACGTTGCGAAATCCCGCTTTCGATGAGTGCCTGGATCCGCTCGTATTGCCGGCGGTTGACTACCGGGCCGTGCTCGAAGGTCGGCATCGGCGGGCGCGCACGCGAATCGCATCGCGCTGTGCGGGCGGCTTCGTCCATTCTGTTATGCGGCACCAGTGTCCGGGTCGGCGCCTTGCAGGCCCAACCGCAAATTCCTATTGTAACCGTGGACGCCACGACCGACGGCCTTCCTCGAAGTCGGCATCCGGCAGGATGATGTTGGCCGATATGCCGCCCAGTTCCTGGTGCACGCGTTTGACCGTGTCGGCAGCGGCCTTTGCGACTGCAACCCCCGCATGGGGCGAGCCCGTGATCGAGATCATATCGATATCCGGATGGCGGGACATCCCCTCCCACACCATCCTGCCTTCACCGTTGAGATTTTTGTAGACGACCTGATAGGAACCCGCTTCGTGCACCAGTTCGCCGCCACGGATGGAGCTGAGGGGCGAATATTCGCTCGGCTCGACCACCAGCTTGCACCCTGCGGCAAGTGCCGGCGCCACCTTCACCACCAGTTGGTTCATCCGCCAGTTCCACAGCGTGATCAGGCCGCAGACGCCGACAGCCTCGCGCGAGAAAGAGGACTTCGCCTCTCAGGTATTAGAAAGAATGGGTTTCCGGCACATCGATGATGGTTTCGAAATGAACGCGGCAACCCGGGCCTGGGCGGTCTGCGAGAAGCTCGCGGTCGTGCCCTTCTCCTCGGTCATCAAGGCACCGATCTCGTCGTGTGTCTCGTTGTAGAACTCCAGACAGCGTTGGAGCAGACGCCGGCGCTCCGCCGGCATCGTCATCGAGTAGGATCGGGATGCCGCCTTGGCCGCCGTGACGACGCGATCGACGTGCTTCGCATCGCCCATCGCGATTTCGCTGATCGTGTCCTCGGTGGCTGCCGTTGCCAGCGCCGTCTTGCCGATGTCCAGTAGCGCGATGTCAGCGCCGCAGGAAGCAAAGGCCTTCGGTGTTTCAAGGCCGATGCCGTTCGCACCGCCGGTGACGGCGACCACGTGGCCCGAGACGTAGAGCTGGCTACGGTAATGCATGCACTCCTCCCCCTGCATTCCATACGGTACGAACCGGGGGGTGGTGGTATTGCTCTGCTCCTGCGCTATCTTATTGATTTTATATGCTAATTTTTGTCCTGTTGCTCGTCACGCCGTGGAAAACAGGGGCCCTTCCCTACTTCTGAATCTGGTTACTACCAGATATGCCAATGTCTTGTACCGAGCGGTCTATGACTACGAGTCCATTGCAGATGGATGCAGCGTCGGCGCAATTATGGAACGCGCGGCAGTAATCCAAGGCGCTGCCATCATGACCGTAAGCAATTGATTCGATAGTAATAAGTGGCGTGTCGGCCGAGACGCCCATACGGATGATGGAGTTCGCATCCGGCAGCGCCGCGGTCAACCAGCGCCCCGCGTGCCGGACAGTCAGTCCATATCGTTCCCGTATTGTCTGGAAGATCGAACTATTGTCGATGTCGAGTTTTTCCATGCCAGGAAGCTTGTGGCCGGGAACGGAAATGTATGTGTGCGTGATTGGCTGTCCGTCACAGTGGTACACACGGTAATGCAGACAACGTCGCCCTCCGGTGGGATGCCGAAGACCGTTTGCCCACCTTCATTTGAGGTTGCCCGGTAGAATTCGAACCTCGTCGTCGTCACCACGTGGCCCTTGGCCGTGAGGCCTCCGAGGACGCTGAGGTTCGACGTCATGAAATCGCCGTCCCGGCGTGGATCAGCGACAAGGGCTTCCTTATCGGCCCGTCGTCGGGCTGTTTTTAGCGCACCCGGCAGCATCGCCAGATTTTCTTCAGGAACGTCTACCTCGCGTGGGTGGCCTGCGTATCTGGGGGACTCATGAGGTCGTCGTCCATGAAACTGATGAAAGCGGCCGTCCGCGCGTGGATACGCGCATGAGAACGGCCGGTAATCCCATCGGCCAGTTCGGCGCGTAGTGGGGCTGCGGCCGTCATGCTGGACCGCTGTGACCGGGTTGTTGGAGAAGGCCTGACACGCGAAGTTAACGCCGATTGGCATGCCTTCCCGCGTCGCGCCGTCAGTGCCGTTCTTGCGGGTTCGAGCAAGGATCTTAGCCAGACGCCGATAAGGCTCGCGCATGAAGACATCGGGGGCGGCTTCTTCCTGTGACGGCCGGTATCGGTCTCAATCGCGTTGACCATTGCATCGGTACCGGTTGGCGCCGTCTGGATGGCGTCAGGTCGACGGTAAGCTCGGCCTCAGGGAGGGCAGAATCGGCATGACTTCGATGCGATAACACACCTTATTGTTCCATCCGGGTCAGGACGGTCATGCCGGCGACGTCGCAGCCGGTTCCGGCGGTGGCCGGACTCTGCACCATATGTACCCGCGGCCCCCTTGCCGAGGCCGGAGCGATCGGCTCAGGGCTGTTGGCTGACGCGCTTGGCGGCGTTGAGCGCGGAGGCAAGCCCCCCTCCCCTCGCCCTCTCACAACCTCCATGGCTGTTATCCTGAACTGTGTCTCGGGTGCCGTGACGGATAGAGATCATCCATAGAAGTTGTTCGGCGGGTGCCCTTGGAGGGGCAGCCCCAGGAGGAATTGACATTCATAGTAGCCAGATCATTGCAGCGACGAGATAGGCGAAGCCTTCGAAGTGAGCGGTTCTGCGATCGTATGGCGTGCCGAAGCGTCTGAAATGTTTCATTCGGTTGAAGCATCGCTCGATACGGTTGCGATGTGTGTAGGCGACGTCATCGTGCGGGATGATGAGCTTGCGCGAGCGGTTTGATGGTGTCGCCGCCTCGGCTCCCATCTCGACGATCGTTTCCCGCAAGGCATTGCTGTCATAGGCTTTGTCGGCCAGAACGGCGGCCCCGCGCTGGCCCTCTAGAAAAGCCGGTGCCTGTGTCATGTCGCCAACATGGCCGGCGGTCACGATGAAGCGCAGCGGTCGGCCGAGCGCATCGGCCCGTAAGCGGATCTTGGTGGTCAGTCCGCGTCGTGAACGCCCCAGCGCCTGATCCTTGGCCCCCGGACGCCACCTGCTGATGGGCGCGAACGATCTTGCTTTCGTTCTTCAGATACTGATTGTCTCGATCATCCGTCAGCGTTTCGAGCACCTGCTCCCGCGGCGCCAGCGGCTGAAGCGCTTATGCACGGTCTTCCACTTGCCATAGCGCGCCGGCAGGTCGCACCGTAAAATCCAAAGGCAACCATTGATAAACAGGCGATTATCTGAGCCTGTATGCCCCGCATCGCCGATCTTGCCCGGCAACAAAAGCGCAATCTTCGCCCACTGCCATCGCTCAGATCGTACCGCTTAACGGCCATGACACCTCCGTGCTTCAAAACGGTCTCCTATGAATCAGCGATCAAGCAATTTGGAAAACCTGAATGACGATCCGACCGAGACCTGGCGACGCTCCGTGTTGCACGATTTCTACGTGAATGTTGGTTCGCGGAGCGGTGCTTGGACAGAAGCTATGCTCAGGTCGCTTCATTGGCGCGCGCGGCTTGCGATTTTATGAGTTATAGATTGGCAGAAATAGCTGTGTGATGCAGGTTTGGCGTCTGTCAGAACCCGGCATGATGCGTTATCTAGAGGTGCCCGTTGATGCGGTCGATCGCTTCGGATGCCGTTGGCCCTTAGCATGCATGTTCGATTGATGCTGATGTCTAAAAGTTGCCGGCCGGCAACTTTTGCAGTTCGGGTGCGATGCGGGTGCCGTCTGGATTTCGTTTCCACTGCCCAGGCCGCCATATGCCAATAGCCGATTGCATCATAGCGCAGGCGTGTCGTGTGAGGTCCATGCTCCTGTTTCAACAAGGGCGGGCATCCCGGTTTGTCCTGCTTCGCGTTGAAGGCCCTGCCGGCTGTTATCCGATACGCTGCCATCCAGGGCATTTCAACGCTATCCGAATCCGATCGCGCCAAAGCGATCGCTGCGAGCTGTGTCTCCGGAAGCCACCTGTGTAAATCGATCGATGTCGGCATGACGGTCGTGAGCAGTCGGTCCGCGAGAACGCGGTGAGGGCGAATGGCCGCATCACTGCGTCGATGCCCAATCATGTGGAGGTTCAGCTCGGCGGCCGCGTCGCATCCTTGTCGCCATCATCACGCAAGCGCCAGCACCAGCTCCGCTGGCAGGCGGACAGTTCCGCGCATGGAAAACGGTGCTTCGGGGCGGTGAGAAGTTCGAGGTGTGCGTTACCCATGCCGCCTTCAAGGCCTGCCTCACACTTGCGCCATAGCCACCAGACGGAGAACCGGGCCCACTTCAGGAGGAACGGGCTGGCGCATCTCGGAGCACGGGCAGGTGCCTCATCTCTGCACCAACACCGCCTTTGCTCCCGCTACGTCGGCGGTGGCGAACAAGGGGGCGCAACGCAGACGAGATCGGACGGAAGCGCCTACCTTCGTCGTGGAGGATGCGGAGGAGGGGGGGCGGCGCGGACGACCCTCCGGAAGGAGCGCCTGGGCATGCTGCCTGCGGCACGCCCGATCGAGCGCCGCAATGGCGAAATCATGCGGCGCACCAGGGTCGTTGACATCGCCCCAAGGACAGAGCCAGGTCCATCTCGTCGGCGCATTGCTACTCGAGAAAGCCGGTGAGTGGGTCCTAACGGCGTGGCAGCTGCATGAGCATCCGAGGCGATGGCGCCGCCGGGTCCTCGCAATCAGGTGACCGACAGCGACAATTCTGCCCGCCGGATCCTGCCGGAAAGCACGTCAGTCGGTCGGAAGTCGTCTGACAGGACGCGAACGGTTCAAGTTGGTTCGATGCATCAAACCGCGTGACGGGTCTTCCGCATGCGGAGGGACGGTGCTATTTTCGTTGCTCTCTAGGTAGGGCTTCGCCACGGGTGATGGCGAATTGAGGCGAGGTCGCTCGCTCTGAACGTAATCCATGTAATGAACCTTATCGGTTCATTTGCTTTCATATAATGTTTCATTTACCATAAATTCAACGTGTTACTATTTGGCGGGTTCATTCCACCGACGGAGCCGGTTTGGCCATGTGACTGCGGTGCGGATCGAGGTGCTGATGGCCCGTTTACGAGGGGAGGGGAGTGAGGCAACAGGCTTCGATCCAGTGACCTTGCAAAGCGAGAGAACCGGCAAGAGGGCAGCGTCGGGTTAACGAGTCTGTCGTGAACGGGTTGGTATTTGTTGGCAATGACCGAAGTCCTGCCTGCTCACTTCAGACGCCACCGCTTCCCCGCCGACATCATCGCCCATGCGGTGTGGCTCTACTATCGTTTTCCGCTCAGCTTTCGAGACGTCGAAGATCTGCTGGCCGAGCGCGGCATTGAGGTCTCGTTTCAGACCGTTTCGGAATGGGCTGCGAAGTTTGGCCTCAAATTCGCTCATCAGTTGCGGCGGCGTTCGCGAGGCCACTTTGCCGACAAGTGGCAGCTCGATGAAATGGTGGTGACGATCAGGGGAAAGAAATACTGGCTGTGGCCCGCTGTCGATGCCAACGGCTATGTGCTCGATGCCCTGCTGCAAAGCCGGAGAAACAAGCGGGCAGCTCTGCGGCTGATGCGCAAACTGCTCAAGGGTCAGGATGGCATCGTAAACTTAATGGACGCGAGGCAGTCGTAGGAATGCTCGCACCACTGTTATTTATGCCCGAGCGATTTTTACCCAGAGGTTCATCGCCTCTGAACGCAGTTCGCGATGATGGCTGGAGGAGATGTCGTGGCGCGGGATGTGAAAGAGG